>NZ_JAMZAS010000029.1:0-1183 GCF_024181935.1 Vibrio sp. Y51_MX_L26 | reverse complement strand
AGGTGAACAAGCTGGAAAGCTTGGCGATACAGGGTGATAGCCCCGTAACTGACGACGCATATTCAGTGAAATCGAGTAGGGCGGGACACGTGATATCCTGTCTGAATATGGGGGGACCATCCTCCAAGGCTAAATACTACTGACTGACCGATAGTGAACCAGTACCGTGAGGGAAAGGCGAAAAGAACCCCTGTGAGGGGAGTGAAATAGAACCTGAAACCGTGTACGTACAAGCAGTAGGAGCAGGCTTTGTCCTGTGACTGCGTACCTTTTGTATAATGGGTCAGCGACTTATATTCAGTGGCAAGGTTAACCATCTAGGGGAGCCGTAGGGAAACCGAGTCTTAACTGGGCGTTCAGTCTCTGGATATAGACCCGAAACCAGGTGATCTAGCCATGGGCAGGTTGAAGGTTGAGTAACATCAACTGGAGGACCGAACCGACTAATGTTGAAAAATTAGCGGATGACTTGTGGCTAGGGGTGAAAGGCCAATCAAACCTGGAGATAGCTGGTTCTCCCCGAAAGCTATTTAGGTAGCGCCTCGGACGAATACTACTGGGGGTAGAGCACTGTTAAGGCTAGGGGGTCATCCCGACTTACCAACCCTTTGCAAACTCCGAATACCAGTAAGTACTATCCGGGAGACACACGGCGGGTGCTAACGTCCGTCGTGGAGAGGGAAACAACCCAGACCGCCAGCTAAGGTCCCAAATTACTACTAAGTGGGAAACGATGTGGGAAGGCTCAGACAGCCAGGATGTTGGCTTAGAAGCAGCCATCATTTAAAGAAAGCGTAATAGCTCACTGGTCGAGTCGGCCTGCGCGGAAGATGTAACGGGGCTAAGTAGTAAACCGAAGCTGCGGCAATATACTTTTGTATATTGGGTAGGGGAGCGTTCTGTAAGCGGTTGAAGGTGTGTGGTAACGCATGCTGGACGTATCAGAAGTGCGAATGCTGACATGAGTAACGATAAAGGGGGTGAAAAACCTCCTCGCCGGAAGACCAAGGGTTCCTGTCCAACGTTAATCGGGGCAGGGTAAGTCGACCCCTAAGGCGAGGCCGAAAGGCGTAGTCGATGGGAAACGGGTTAATATTCCCGTACTTCTTACAATTGCGATGGGGGGACGGAGAAGGCTAGGTGGGCCTGGCGACGGTTGTCCAGGTTCAAGTGCGTAGGCTGA
>NZ_JAMZAS010000028.1:0-1235 GCF_024181935.1 Vibrio sp. Y51_MX_L26 | reverse complement strand
GATGGTCCCCCCATATTCAGACAGGATATCACGTGTCCCGCCCTACTCGATTTCACTGAATATGCGTCGTCAGTTACGGGGCTATCACCCTGTATCGCCAAGCTTTCCAGCTTGTTCACCTGACGCCTATAAAGCTTAAGGGCTAGTCCAATTTCGCTCGCCGCTACTTTCGGAATCTCGGTTGATTTCTTTTCCTCGGGGTACTTAGATGTTTCAGTTCCCCCGGTTCGCCTCGTTATGCTATGTATTCACATAACGATACTTACTTATGTAAGTGGGTTTCCCCATTCGGAAATCCCAGACTCAAGTGGTTTTTACTACCTAATCTGGGCTTATCGCAAGTTAATACGTCCTTCATCGCCTCTGACTGCCAAGGCATCCACCGTGTACGCTTAGTCACTTAACCATACAACCCGAAGGAGTTTCGAGTTGATAATCAAATCACCAAAGTTGTCTCTCATTATTTGAATGAGCGAGAGACATTCGATTTTGCCGGACTCATCTCTTTACCTTCATTTTTAGAAAAAATGAAAACAAAAAGCCAAGAACACTTGAATGTGTTTTTTGGTGTTTATCTTTCGATAAACATTGAGAACTTTACAAACAACAATAAATTGTTGTTTTGTCAGCTTTCCAAATTGTTAAAGAGCTATGTTTCTTCACAAGGAAGTTACATTTTCTAAAGACTTTCAGAGTCAAAAATGCCAACCAGTATCAATTGCTTGTTCTGGTTTGGACGTTTTATTCCAAAAATACTTAGAGAATGGTGGGCGATACCGGGCTCGAACCAGTGACCCCCTGCTTGTAAGGCAGGTGCTCTCCCAACTGAGCTAATCGCCCACATAAGTTTTAATTCTTCGTGGAGAAGAATGGTGGGTCGTGCAGGATTCGAACCTGCGACCAATTGATTAAAAGTCAACTGCTCTACCAACTGAGCTAACGACCCAATGGTATCCCGTAGGGGAGTCGAACCCCTGTTACCGCCGTGAAAGGGCGGTGTCCTAGGCCTCTAGACGAACGGGACACTAAGTTGAACATCTTGGGGGATGTTCTATCTCTTAAACTTCATAAACCGTATCAATCTGTGTGAACACTCATCGCAATAATCATCGTATAAGGAGGTGATCCAGCGCCAGGTTCCCCTAGCGCTACCTTGTTACGACTTCACCCCAGTCATGAACCACAAAGTGGTAAGCGTCCCCCCGAAGGTTAAACTACCTACTTCTTTTGCAGCC
>NZ_JAMZAS010000027.1:0-1293 GCF_024181935.1 Vibrio sp. Y51_MX_L26 | reverse complement strand
GCATGGAAATGACAAATATTCGCCCTTTTCGCCGCTTTTCCACCCTATTACCCCGCCACTTTCACTCTTAGGCTACAACCACGTACATTCAGCCTGAGAGATCCGTTGCGGAAATAACGCCCTGTTAAGGGGTGACCAACGCTAACCACCCAACCTAAACATTTACACCGTAAACACTTTTACCAAATTTAACACCAAACCGCCAAGCGTTGGGAATCCCTCTTGAACAGTTTGTTAGTTGCCAGACCCAAGGCTTTGATTTGAAGTTAATTTCCGCTTTGCCAACACGACCTTTACGTATTTTGTAAAACTCAAATCAGGCGCAGTTTAAATCGCCTGTCACTGAAACCACTTGGAACAAGCAACGCGGCAGAAAACGGTCTATAACACCAAAAAGCCCTTTTGGACTGATAATTTAACCGAGCTGACTTTCAACAAGCTAATCAGCGTCTGAAACAGAAAAACCAAACCGTACAAGAAATCAAAGCACGATTTTCACAAACCCAAATAGCTGGAAATTGAAATACGAAAACCTAGCCAAAAACATACGGACATTAGCCCCAAACATTCTGCTTTAGGAACGTTTTTTCTCGTTGGCAACTAACGCCGCGTTAAGTGGTGAACAACGCTACCACCAGACCTAAACTATTAGGCCGCAAACACAAAATTAAAAGTAAACCAAAACTGCCAAGCGTTGTGAATCCGTCTTGAACGCTTTGTTATGTGCGTACTAAAGACATTGGTACAAACCTAATTCCATTGAACTCAGCTTCTTCACCTGTTGCTACGAAACCATTCCGATTGTAGAACCCACCGATGAACGCAGGCTAACTTCACGAGCATCTGTCTGATTGAGCAAATGATGCAATAAGGTACGGCCTAAACCTGATCCCTGCTGTGAATTTGCAACAAACAAATGTGTTAAATAATTCCCATCACGCAAAGCAGCAAAACCAAGTATTTCCCCATCCGATACAGCCTTAATTGATGAAAACTTCTCATCATTGAAAGTAGTCGCTAGGTCAGGCAATACTCTGTCCTTATACTCTTGCTTTCCTTGTGCTTTAAGCAGTGGAAGTACATCCTTGGCAGAAACCTCTGACACCTGTCTTATTACTGCGTCTAAATCCGATTTTTGGACCTTCTGAATTTCCATATTTCCTCCAAGCACATAACGCGCAGTTAAGGTGTGAGAGACGCACATGCACCCTAACCTAAAATAAACTCTGATAAATCCGTGCCTATTTGGGCACTAAAACCCCAATGCGTTTCGAATCGCCTTGAACGTCTTGT
>NZ_JAMZAS010000026.1:0-4208 GCF_024181935.1 Vibrio sp. Y51_MX_L26 | reverse complement strand
TTCTGTAACTTTTTTTTTGTGGGAGTGATATCAAACACTACACATAATATGCTTTTATTGATAAGTTTATTCTATGTAAAAATTATTATGGGCAAAAAAATCATGGAACGATTAGATTTATCAATTATCTCAGACAAAGAACGGTCTCGATTATTTCTTAATTACTTAGATGTTTTTTTTCAAGATTTTAGAAAAAAGTCTTTTGGCTCGTCTTACTTTGAAGGTAATAGTTATTTCAACGAAACCAGTATTACAGGAGAAATAGATGGTCAAGAAGATAGTTTATTTATAAGAATATCTTCAGATTTAGATGGTAACTTACAATACTTAGAGTTTGATGACAATAAAAATGGAGCATACAAGGAGAAAATAAATAAATTAATCATCGACTCACTTATGAAGTCATTAGATGATAAAAAGGAAACTTTTTACCGAAGATATCATTACACATATACTGGACCACAATTAGATGGCGAGTATTGGATAAAGGGGACTAGAATTGCTCCAATTTCCGATGATACGAGTAATAAAACATGGGGTAATATAGAAAGATATTTTTCTATAGAGTTAAATGTGGATGCCATCGATGGGCCCGATGCTGATGCCAAAGGAAACGTAGAATCAGATATTATAGCTGCTAGATTATCATTACTACTTGATGTAGGGATCAGCGCCCCGTTAACAGAGCATAAGTGGTGTATAGATGTCAGCGACTCTACGAATGCTAAAAGTAAAATATACCAAACTGGTTATTATGGCTTCGGCCATGATTTGACGCGCATGCCTAAGAAAAAAGAGCTGATGGCATGTGGACAGTTTAAAAACAGTGTTTTTCCTCACATGCGATATGTAGGTGAACTATTATTCTTACCGTGTGAAACAAGAAAGTTGTTTTCAAAACTTGAATGCGCTGCTGCTGAAACAAAAGAGGCATTCAATAACTGTTGCTTTATGTATCAAATAGCATCTACCTCAGGGAAATATTCACCAACTGTTAGGTTATCATATCTAGTTGCAGCTATAGAATCTCTAGCTCAGTGTGAAAATGGTAAGAATAAACATTTTAGTAACTTTATACGTCACTATGCGAAAGATGAGATAAAAGTTGAAAATATTCTAGATTTTATGCATGGTGAAGTACGCTCAGCTCATTTTCATAGTGGAAAGTTTACCGGCGGCGAATATAACTATGAAAGAAACTCAGTTATAAGATTTCAAAGTGTTGAGTCGAGGGTTAGAGATATGTTATTTAGGGAAAGTTATCGACTAATTCGAATATCTATAGCTAGATGGGTTAATAACTTCATAAATAGTTAAGTATTGCTATTATAGCGGCGGAAAGTTTCACTCCCAAAATCTGTTTTTTTTGACTAAGGTGAGGTATTCCGTTATGACGGGTATCCTACAATTATAAAGAACTCAGAATAACACTGCCTATTTTAAGTTCAGGTTTTGGCAACTCTACATTCCTTGTCGCCTACGCCTGAGTCACCACCGTTAACCAATTGGTACACAACTCGTAAGTGAGCCGAGCACGAGCATTACTGTTGATGAAAAAGTCAATCTCAATGCTAACGCCATGATTGATGGATCGATTTCAATGGTTAGTTTCATAGTTACCCCTTTTATGTTTAGGAAAAAAAGCTGATTGACCCGTCATAGATACAGAGTTACCCGACAAGGAACTCTAACCTACTAAGGAATTTCGCTACCTTAGGACTAAAAATCTCTTTTTAGCCGCCGTTTACTTCTTTCATCTGCTGTGCAAAAGCAAGCATCTGAATCGAAGCAACCGCAATCAATAAGCTTTTATAACTAATGTCTTGACCACGCCTACATTGGTTGGGATTACCGCAGACTTCAACAAATCCTTATGTTGCGCATATCATATTAATGCATAACAAGGACATTTGGAATTTTTAATTGAACTTGATGGAATTTGAAGCGTCCCCAACCAACTCCGCCACATTAGCACTGACCTCTCTCAGTCTTGAGCTAGCCAAATGAGCATACCGTGTCGAGGTTTGTGGACTCTGATGTCCTAATAAATGCTGGACATCATAGAGCGTGGCATTTCCGCTGTTTATGAGGATCGATGCGAAGCTATGCCTTAAATCATGAATTCGGAAGTTGTCAGTAATCCCGGCAGCTTTCTTGATTCGGGCGAATGCTTTCTTCGGATGAGCGATAGGTCTACCGGGTGCATCTCCGGCAAAGATATAGGGGTTCTTAGGTTGTTGAAATCGTCGTTGATCATGGATCACTTCCTTAGCTAGGTGGTTGAGAAGGACCGTTCTCGACAGCCCCGATTTCGTGTGTGGTAGAAATAGGCTCCAATTGCCGTCGTCGTCGACGGTAAGGCACTCCCATTTCGAACTGGTAATTTCCCCGATTCGCATCCCGGTAAGCAGAGCGAATTTCAATGCGTTAGATTGAGTGCGATTGGGTTCTTCGTTACATGCCTTGATGAAGGATGAAACCTCAGCTCGTGACAGGAATCGCTGTCTTACATTGTTTTCCTTAAGTTTCCGTATGTACTGCCCCGGATTAGAATCGACATAACCCCATTCCATTGCGAGTCTGAACATTCTCAGGATCAAGGACCGCAGACGGTTGACCGTGGCTGGCTTTCTCCCTTCTAGTAATCCATCAAGTAATTTCTGAATATCCTGCTGACCGATATCAGTGAGAGGTTTCTTACCCCATTTCGGATAGAAATGAAGCTTGAGACTACCCGCATCACTTTTAGCGGTGAGCTTGTTCATCATTGCATAGGGCAAGTAATGCAGCTCAGAGAACTCTTGGAACGTAAGGACGTTGCGCTTCTCATCACGAATAGCCTTGGGATCATTACCTAGAGCAATTTCCCGTTTATGGTCATTGGAAATCTGACGAGCAGTTGCGATATCTAGCGCTGGGTATTCACCTAGTTGTATAGATTTTTTGACCCGATTATAGGTGTACCTAAAGAGGAAACGCTTCCTCCCCTGACGGTTGACGATTAATTTTAAACCGCTACATAACTCGTCGGTATATTCGGTTTCCTTACTTTTGCTCGACGGCGGCGTCGGTGGAAGTGTATCGAGTTGGCGCTTATTGAATTTGAATTTTCGGGATTGCATCTCAGCCTCCTTAGTCATTCTCGATTGAGAAATACTGGCGTAATTCGGTAAGTAGTGTCTTAGGCATCAGTAGATAAATGCCCTTGCCAGAGTCCTCGACAATGCTCAGTGTGAGTACTGCTCTGTAATCCAGATCGTCTTCGAATTCGGTATAGGTCAGTGCTCGTTTTAGCCTTTCGATATCGTCGACGACGACGGCAGTGAGTTCGGAAATTGAGGTTAGGAACCAGAGTTCACATTGCAGTTCATCCCATGTCTGTTGGGTTTCTGCTTCATCGTGGAATGGTTCGGTGAGTATGGCTTTGACTTGTTCTTGTAGGGTGGTGGTGATTGGCAGGGTTGAGATTTGTTGAAGGGTAGTTAGCTTAATCATAATTAACTCCATGATTATCAGTATCATAGAGTTAATATGTGTCTACTACTTGGGTTAATACGGCTAGGTAAATACGTTAAATTAACCATTCTTTGAGATGCTTTCTTACAAGCTCAAATTTGGCAATCTTAGCATCAACATATACCTCGAATGATGGCTCATATCCTTGAGGGTAATTGTGGTCATGGCAATAATCACGAATCATGACTCCGATTACACGCTCTAACCCACTGTAATCATCGAGGAGTAAACTTGCTAAATATCTACTTATATAGTCTGCAACTTGATCATCACTAAGTTTCTGAAAATAAGTATTTAGCTTGTGCTCTAGTTCTGGTTCTTTAGTGCATTCAACATAGATATTCCGCTCTTGGTTAACACACTCAGAGGAATCATGATTCATAGCCTCTAGAGTTAGAATATTGAGTAGAGCATATTTTACTAACGCAGTAATGGACTCTTTTGCGTTCCCCTCATAAATACGTGAGATAGTTGTAGGAGCGATGTTTCCCTCAACCTCTTCATTGATTAGACGAGTAATTAGAGCTTTGTTGTTACCAAGGTGCTGTTCTGCACATTCAAAGATATTCATTCTATCTTTCCTTTAAATAAACACTGCCATTCGCAGCTTTATAACTATAAAGCTGCCAATCGCATCATGTCAATAAAAAACTGCGAATTGCAGGTTTTTGGCAAAGATTTCTTCTACCAGT
>NZ_JAMZAS010000025.1:0-6277 GCF_024181935.1 Vibrio sp. Y51_MX_L26 | reverse complement strand
TGGTAGTTCAGTTGGTTAGAATACCGGCCTGTCACGCCGGGGGTCGCGGGTTCGAGTCCCGTCCACTCCGCCACTTATATTAAGCCTCAGTCGAAAGACTGGGGCTTTTTTCGTTTTGGTTACCCGACTTACCTTAACCCCATTTCCATACTTACCTTAACCCCATTTCCATATTGAAACCTTGCATCGAGAGGCAGGCTCTTCTCTCGCGATACTTTCTAAGCCCTGCCATGACGAGTTGATGCGCAACTCTGTGCGGTTTCTACTGAACCGGGTCCCAGTATCGAGGACTAGTTTTGAGCCCCTGTGCTGACTTACGTGTTAGAAAGCTTATTCACTAGCGTAGTGTAAGAAAGAGTAAGATCGGAAGACTGAGTTATTAAGCACCTAGCCACTTACGCATGTATTACCTTTCTAGATTCTAGGTTGTTGCGTTTTGGGTTCAGTTGTGTCTCGCAAGTTTATTTACTGAAGCCTACTAACAGAGGTCTAATAGAGTATTAAGCTGTTGGATCTAGGAATAATAAAAAAGCCCAGCAGGAAAATGCTGAGCTTTGAAGTTAATTATGCTTACAGGATGCGTTTTAAAACCCCATCGGCTTTTAGGCGGGTTATTTTTCTTACTAACCGCTGCACCCCTATCGGATAATCTTCCACTTTTTCTAACTGTTTATAAGTACAGATAAGATGGGTATGCTCAAGGATACGCGAAACTTCATCTTCGAACTTCTCAGTGAGCTTCGCATAATTGTCTTGGATGAGAAGCCCATTTTCTAGATCAAGTGACCAAGCCCGAGGATTTAAGTTATTCCCCGTCAGTAGCATATAGCGTTTATCAACCCAAATGCCTTTGAGATGGAAGCTATTATTGTCATGCTTCCAGAGGTGAATTGACAGTTTACGCGCAGCGATATTCGCTTCATTTGCTTTTGCAAAGCGGCGTAGGTTTACTTCATAGAGATATGGAAGTCCGCCAATGGTTTTAAAGTCTTCCTCAGGGGCAATATAAAAGTCGTTTGCTGTCTTGTCGCCCACAACAATAGTTACTTTCACACCGCGTTTCATGGCTCGCTTCACTTCACGATGCAGCGCTTTAGGGAAGTTAAAGTAAGGAGTACAGATAAAAATTTCGTTTTGGGCGGCCGCTAGTAACTTTACAATCTGTTGATTGAGCAGATTGCGGCGTTTGCCTAGACCAACTAGCGGGGTGATTTTTACACTTTCCTCTGTTGCAGGTTGGTCTTCAAACTGATAATTAGCTTGAGCAAGTGAAGCTCTCAGTTGACGAATCGCCGACTTAATTTCTTTGGTTTCTGGCTTATCTTTTCCAGCAAGATCATTGACAGCTGGGTGAGCAATCATCTCTTCCTGAATGAATTGCACCATTGAATTAGCTAAAGACTCATGTCGAATCACATGGTAACGATCAAAGCGATAGCGTTCGTGATAGTGCAGATAAACGTTATTTAAGCTTGCCCCACTGTAGATGACAGTATCATCGACAATGAAGCCTTTTAAATGTAGTACCCCAAAAACCTCTCTGCCACGCACAGGTATGCCATAGACAGGGATCGGGTGTTGGTACTTATTGGCATACGCTTTGTAAAGCGCAGAATTACCCTCAGATGTTTCCGCACCAATCAGGCCACGCTGCGCTCGATGCCAGTCGACACAGATATTGATGTCCAACCCAGGATTGCGCTGTTTCGCTTCATAAAGCGCAGTGAGAATTTCACGTCCAGCTTCATCATCTTCCAGATATAGAGCGACTAGGTAAATTCGCGACGTTGCTTTGCTGATTGCATCCAAAAGACGAGTCCTGAATGATTCTGCTGAATACAGAACATCAAAGTCTTCCGGATTGACAGCGAGACTTGGCAACTGTTCGAATGGATTCCTACTTACTATCATATCGGTATGAGTACCTTAGTTTAGTGCAATATTGCGAACCTGCCATTTTATCAAAGATATGATTTACCTGGCTACAAAAGCGCGCGTTTTGATGTCGTTGAAGAGATGAATTGCATTGGAATGAGATCTTTACCGCTATCTACATAGCGTTGAAATGCCATTTTTAACGGGTGTGGTAGCTCAGAGCAATCAATGGTTTTGAATCCATGCTTGGAATAATAGGATTCGAGATGTGTAAACGCGAAGCAATAATCGCCATCAGTGAAAACATTGTTTTTACAATGAGTTAGTAGTTCTTTTCCAATGCCAGTTCCCCTAAGTGTTGGAGTGACCAGCATTCCCGTCAGCAATCGAGATCTATCTACGGTTTTTAAGCGTAGTAACGCAACGATTTCACCTTTATGGCTCGCTGTAATGATCAGTTCATCCTTTTTTGCTCGACCCGAAGGGTAATGCGCTTTGTACAACCTCTTAATGAGAGGGAGCTTGATAGGATTTAACACTTCTATGATTAATGAGTCAGGTATTGTCACTGCGGTTAAAAGATAACTAATGTAGAATGTCGACAGTTTAAGAGAATCTTATCTGACGTTGCAAACCTACTATGCAAATTAAAACAAATGCAAGCCTTAAGGCTTACCATACTTTTGGGATTGAACAGTCGTGTTCCTATTTAGCGACCATCGAGTCGCTCGAGGAGGTTACCCAACTATTTCAAGACCCGAGATTCACCCATTTACCGAAACTTTTTTTAGGTAAAGGAAGTAATGTTCTTTTCACTGAGCATTTTGACGGGTTAGTGATCGTTAATCGAATCATGGGTAAAAATGTGACGGAAACGGATGACCAATACCTATTGCATATTGCAGGTGGTGAAGACTGGCCTGAATTGGTTTCCTGGTGTGTGAGTCAGGGAATTGGTGGGTTAGAAAACCTAGCCCTGATCCCTGGCTGTGCAGGCTCGGCTCCTATTCAAAACATTGGAGCCTATGGGCTAGAGCTAAAAGACATTTGTGACTACGTGGATGTTCTTGATCTAACTACGTTTGAAAATAGAAGAATGAGCGCCAGAGACTGTGAATTTGGCTACCGAGACTCCATTTTTAAACACGCTTTGCATGAAAAGTGCTTTATTACCGCACTAGGGCTTAAGTTGGCTAAGCAATGGCAACCGATTAATCAATATGGTCCTTTAAAAGATATTCCGGAAGAACAACTTAGCCCAGCAACAATCTTCGAGCGAGTTTGCCAAGTGCGAACGGAGAAACTGCCGGATCCAGCCAAAGTAGGTAACGCAGGGAGTTTCTTTAAAAACCCAGTGATCACTCAAGATCATTATGATCGGCTCATGAAGCAACATACTAATATCGTGGCCTATCCAACTCCTGGCGGAATGAAAGTCGCGGCTGGTTGGCTGATTGATCAGTGCGGATTAAAGGGGAAGTCTGTGCATGGAGCACAGGTCAACCCTATGCAAGCCTTGGTTTTGACCAACATGGACAACTGCAGTGCCGATGATGTTGTCGCACTTGCTTCCCTAGTGAAGCAGGCAGTGTGGGATAAATACCAAATAGAACTTGAGCATGAAGTGCGATTTCTGAACCGTACCGGGGAAACCAACTTGGCTCAGATCGAGGCGTTAAGATGAGAAAAGATCACTCTACGAAACTTCATATCTTAAAGTCATTAAGTAACGGCGAGTTTCATTCTGGAGAGGCGCTGGGCGAAGCCCTGAATGTATCCAGAGCGGCAATAGCTAAGCATATTAAAGGTCTTAGTGAGTGGGGCATTGATATTTATCGAGTGCAAGGGCGCGGTTACCAGTTGGCATCACCATTGCAGTTGCTAGATGAAGCTCTCCTTACTGCTAGTGCGGAGTCTCTTGTTGAGCTTGTTCCTGTGATTAACTCAACCAACCAGTATTTGCTTGATAGAGTTGCAGAGTCAGAAAAGGGCCGTGTTTGTATAGCTGAGTATCAAGCACAAGGACGTGGTCGCCGCGGTAGACAATGGATCTCTCCATTTGGCTCTAACTTATACCTATCCATGTACTGGCGATTAGATGCGGGAATGGCCGCGGCAATGGGCTTAAGCCTTGTTATTGGTATTGCCGCAGTGGAAGCACTAGAAGAAATGGGCATACAAGGCGTTAAACTCAAGTGGCCAAATGACCTGTATTATCAAGATAAAAAACTGGCAGGAATCTTAGTGGAGATGTCAGGGCAGGCCGGTGGTGCTGCTCATCTTGTGATTGGGATGGGGCTCAATATTGGAATGCCTGATGAGCAACCTGAGATTGATCAACCATGGACAACATTGAATCAGGTAAACGAGAGTCTCGTGATCGATAGAAATGTCCTAGCGACGACGCTTATCCAGCATTGGAATTCCGCACTTATCGAGTATGAACTGAAAGGACTTACCAGCTTTGTCGAACGTTGGAATCGATTAGATAACTTTCTCAATCGTCAAGTCAAGCTGCTCATCGGACCTAGAGAGGTGCACGGCGTCGTACGCGGCATTGATCATCAAGGCGGGATATTACTCGAAACCTCGCAAGGGCCAGAGACTTACATTGGTGGTGAAATCTCGTTGCGTAAAAGCGATTGACGTTCAATTACTTTCGCAAAGATACCTTATCAACCAAGTGGTTGACGCCTTTGTGTAGAATCAAATGGGCTCTTTCTCGGGTTGGAAGAATATTCAGCTCCAAGTTGAGCCCATTAATATCATGCCAAATTTGTTTCGCTTTTTGCTTTGCTTCATCGACTGACAGTTGCGTGTAGTGACTAAAATAAGAACCGGGTTTAGTAAAAGCCCCTTGGCGAAACTTTAAAAATCGTTCCACATACCACTGTTCAATTGTCTCTGTTTCAGCATCGACATAGATCGAAAAATCCAAAAAATCAGAGACAAAGACGCGATGTGGATCATGCGGATAATCCATTCCACTTTGTAGAACGTTTAAACCTTCAATGATAAGAACATCCGGTCTATCCACTTTTCTTAGTTCATCAGTAATGTCATACGTGATGTGAGAATAGATGGGTACTTCAAGATCGGGTTTTCCCGCCTTTACGTCAGACATGAACTCGACTAAACGCTTGATATCATAGGACTCAGGAAACCCTTTACGATGCATGATACCGCGTTCTTCTAGTACCTTTTTCGGATATAGAAAACCATCTGTAGTGACCAAGGACACTTTGGGATGATTCTCCCAACGAGAAAGCAATGCGGTCAGAATACGAGCTGTCGTACTTTTGCCTACAGCGACACTGCCGGCGATACCAATCACAAAAGGAGGGGCATGTTCTTCCGTATTCAAGAATTGTTGTAATACAGAGTTGCGGCTTTGACGCGCTTGGACATACAGATTCAAAAGACGAGACAAAGGAAGGTAGATTTCTACCGCTTCCTCCATGGTTAGGTTTTCATTAATGCCCTGAAGCGCAGTCAAGTCGTCTTCAGAAAGTGTCATCGGTACAGAGTTTCTTAACTCGGCCCAATTTGCACGGTCAAATGACAAAAATGGACTCATGGGTCTCTTTTATCCTTGGTTTAGTAGAAGCAAGAACATACATCAAGCGAACTTCAAAGCAAACGACAAAGGTCGAAGTTTACTTTAAAAAAGCCAAGTTTGTACGAATTTGCAGCAAACGAATCTAAAAAATCGAATTTTATGATTTTTTTTAAAATTACTATTGCAACCTCGAAAATCATTCAATAGAATGCGCACCACTTATGCCGACTTAGCTCAGTAGGTAGAGCAACTGACTTGTAATCAGTAGGTCACCAGTTCGATTCCGGTAGTCGGCACCATTCTTTCCTTTAGTAGTCTGAATGGCTTGAAAATTTGGAGGGGTTCCCGAGTGGCCAAAGGGAGCAGACTGTAAATCTGCCGGCACTGCCTTCGATGGTTCGAATCCGTCCCCCTCCACCATATTCTTTAGGAAATAGCTCTCAGAGTTACGTGTTGCGGGCATCGTATAATGGCTATTACCTCAGCCTTCCAAGCTGATGATGCGGGTTCGATTCCCGCTGCCCGCTCCACTCTAATTTGAGTGCTGATATAGCTCAGGTGGTAGAGCGCATCCTTGGTAAGGATGAGGTCGGCAGTTCGAGTCTGCCTATCAGCACCAGCTCTCAAGTTTATTTCCTTTTGATATTAGATTTACCAATTATCTTTTTTTGGTTGCGTGGTCAATTTGGGCCACCTAAATCCGTACCTAGAGGGACCACTCATGTCTAAAGAAAAATTTGAACGTACGAAACCGCACGTTAACGTTGGTACTATCGGCCACGTTGACCACGGTAAAACAACTCTAACTGCAGCTATCTGTACTACTCTTGCTAAAGTTTACGG
>NZ_JAMZAS010000024.1:0-7876 GCF_024181935.1 Vibrio sp. Y51_MX_L26 | reverse complement strand
TTGATAGGGTGTAAGTGGGGACCGGAACAGTACCGGAAAAGACAGGAAAAAAATTCCTAGGCGTAACAAGCAGCAAAACGAATTTATATTATTGAATTGTAAGAGCCCTTACCGGATTCGCCCGGTAGGGGCTTTCTTATTTCCAGTTCAACAATTAAAGGAGTTCCCATGAACCAACCTAAAAACAGCAGGAAGAATAAAGAGGCTGACACACCTAAAACCATGTCAGAAAGTGATCCATTCTCCTCTGTCCTCAAATCAGGTGAAGCAGACAAGCTAGGCGCAACGTCGAGTGGCAAAGTTCTCTACGAAATTGCCCAGAATAGTGAGGATAAACAACTATATTTTCGAATTTCCGGACAAAGTGGTGGGGCTGGATTGCATTCAAAACAGTGGATTCTTCTCAGTCGGCTACTAGATCTCATCGAATCACAGGGAGACAAACCGTGGAAAAGTCAGCTGTATAAATCTCTCTATTCTTCAGGCTCTGCCAACAACCAAGGTTTCTGCGCGGCAATTGCTCGTGGTCTTAATTTAGCAGCGAAAGCAGAGTCCTCTATCTACATGCACACTAAATCAAAAGATTACGAGGGAGTAAAAGCCGAGTTATTAGCTCTAGAGAAGTAGTTTCCAGCGCTAGGCTGTTGGTGGTTGTATTTTTGAACAATCAGGTGAGCATTTACAATGCATGTGCAACACTATGATAATCATCAAGTTTTGCGCATTGCCGCTCAAGTAGTATTTAGTGGATGTATTAAAAGTATCAATAAATAGAGGCTAGATATGGGAATTAGTAAAGAGCAAGAAGAAAAGGCTCGCAAGCAGTTCTACGAAGATATAAAAGACGTGGATGATGCTGATGTTGAATACGCATCTAAAAAAGGGAATAAGAAGTTAGATCAGCTTGATAGTAACCCTCCTGGCGCACTGTCTAAGCTTTGGAATGACATCAAGTTAATGGTGAATCTAATCACCGATTATGTGAAAGGTGATTACACGGAAGTGCCTTGGCGAGTAATCGCAGCCATTACAGGTGCGATTGTGTATTTCGCATCGCCAATAGATGTGATCCCCGATTTTATCCCTGTGGTTGGGTATCTCGATGATGCGCTTGTTATCAAGTTAGCTCTCGATTTGGCTTCTGAGGATCTGATTGAATATAAAAGATGGAAAGCTTGCTAGTTGGAGAAGCTACCTGACACATGAAAAAAGGGGGGATATCAGTAGTGATGTCCCCCTTATTCGTATGCAAAATGCCGGGGCCATTGTTGATGCAATGCTAAGGGATCAGCTCGCTGGACTGCAAACTAGGGGAAGCGGGGAGCCCAGCTTTCTCTTACCATAGAGGGCACTCAATCGTTGAGAACCTAGATGTTAGAATCGGCCATCAGAGGATAAGATAGGGCTGAAAACGAGCTTAGTTATGAGCCCCTGAACTATACCAACTAGGTTAACTAGGATGGTGGGGTTGACAGGGTTGCTAGGGCTTTATTTTTTGGTGCACATCAAGACGACGTTATGGAAACGGATTAATGCCTAGAAAGTTCCACTTAGATATTAAAGATTCTGATCCTGACTTAATTCATTATCAAAATGTTATTGAAGGCAATAGATTTGATTTGAGTACAAAAGGTCAGACTACTCCCAACAGTAAGGAAAGAAACCCATTTAATATCGTTTGTTTTTTTAATGACGATGGATTTAAAAGCTACCTTGTTTATCTTATAGAAACAGCCAAGGCGCTGGTTAGTCATTGGAGTGATGAAAATACAGCGAAGATTATGGCGTTTATGAAGCACAGTATCGAGCATGTTGATAGTGAGCTAATTAATGACGTTGATCATTCGACTAAAAACTATATTAAGTTGATTAGCGAATCTCAGGTGGACTTTATACATCTGGATCGTGAAGACCACATTCTTGCTGAGTTGCCAGAGAAAGAAGAAACGAAACACTTCAAAAGATCATGGGTATCTCTCGTAGATCATTTGATTGATGGTTGTAATCTAAATGAATTGCTTAGTATTAGAGAGATCAAAGAATCAAATAAGATAGGTAAGAATAATATCCATCGAAAACACTTATATGCTGCCCTGTCTATGCATGTTTTAAGGTTTTCCAATCGGTGCAAAGAAAGTCAGCCAGTAATTGATACGTTCTATGGCGGAAAAGCTAAAGATACTGGTGTTGATATCGTGGGACGTTTACTAATGGCTCATTATTTTCTAACGCTAGCATTGGGTGAAGATAGTGTTCAGACACCAGATGATTTTCTATGGCTTAAAAACTCGAAGGGCAAAAACATATCTGAGTTAAAAACAGTGACTAGGGACCTATATCTTAAGAATTGGGTCTACCTATACGACAAAGAAAATCCAGGCGCTATTTCTAGCCAGAAGCAACTGATAAGAATCTTGGAAGAACATTTCGCTGATCTTAACCTATCAGATAGTGTGATGAAGAGATTGCTCAAGAAGTTCAGAGCAGAGGATTACTTCCACCAAATGTTGGTTGATAAGCGGACCAATGAAGCACATCTACTGAACCCGACATTGCTCCGTCGACTCATGTTAAAAGTACACATCAGTTAAATTAAGGAAGAGAGGCGGGCATAGCTGCCGTTATCGTGTCTCTCTCTATTGTACTTCCTAACATTTCTTGCATATTGCCTTGAACCTTCCTACCTGATTGAGCGGTAAATAACGTCCACGATGATCTGTTGATGAAACACAAAGGGACCTCGTGACCCTTTCAACCTCGTGATTCTAAAAAAAATCTGATTAGTATAGGACTCCTCTACAGGGAAATGACTACAGGTGTAGTCTCGGCGCTGAAGCCTCCCTAATAACTCAGAGGATTCCAACCATGCTAAATATCAAACAAGCACAAGCAAGTTCAGCAATTCAACAAGCGTTCGCTGGCAACAAATCCGCAGTTCAGGTACGCCGCCCTAAAAAAGATGAGTACCTTTTTCTTAGTGAAGAGACATTAGATCTTATGGTCATCGCGGAAAAAACGATGCAAATGGGCCAAATGTATGCCACCGAAAGCTACTACTTAGTGCTGGGTGAAGAAGCACAAAAGGCGCTATTCAACGATCTTAAGACGAAAACATTCGTTCCTGCTGTTAACCAATACGGTGAAGTGTTCATTGCTATCTTCAATGCGCCAAGTCCAAACGGTTTTACGTGTGGCTACTACGAAACCACTCAGCATTATATTCCTGAACTACAGAAGGGCTATGGCCGTCTGGTCAACGATCAGGCGAACCAATGTTACCGTCTGGAAGAGTCTGATCTTCCACCATTTGAAGGCGAGTTTCCGTCACTAGAAGAGGTTTTGAGCAAAGAGTACGAAAACGCGACCGTTAAGTATGGCAACGAAGAAGTACTGGTGCGTTTAGGTAAAACCTTCAGCTCAACATCAGTACCGAAAGAAGAAACTCCTGCAACTCCATCAACCCAGTCAACCTCACCAACCCCTACAACCAAGGATGGCGGAGTTGATGGTGGTACAGATGGCTCAGTTCCGAACGACCCACTCGAAGATCTGCTGGGCTGATAGCTGGCAGAGAGAGTAACTATGGCGTGGCTGTTGTGGGAGTGGCGGCCACGTATGGAAAGAGTGTGTCTAAGAGGAAAGGTATCGTGACTATTGATACATCGTTAAATGTCTACCAACGTCAGGTGGAAGCTCGATTTGTATGTAATGGCTTGCCAGATGAGCAGCTAAATTGCGAACAGAGACAAGCAAGATATCTGAGCACTCTAGCCCCTTTAGAGTGGGTTGGATTTGGTCTGGAACGCATGCTTGAGCATTGTAGTGGCAACCGTAACGAGAACATCCGCCAGGATGTCATATCGCTCTACCACAAGATCAGTTGTCAGGGCCTTTTAGTGGATCGTACAGCATTGGCTGACTTGATTCAGGACTATAAGGAGCGATTACGGGACGACCCTTTTTCCCAAAAAGAATACAAGGCCCTAGAGTGGTTAAGCCGCTTACAGGTAGATGATGACGGTAAGTTAAGAACCCCAATCAGACCATACCACAGCATTACGGGGCGTGCTGGCTTACTCGGAACGACTCCAATTAATGGCTACAAAATCTTCCGAGAGAAGCTACTAGCAGCTCCGGTTGGTTGCTCGGTTGCCTCAGTGGACTATGTCGCTTGTGAAGTAGGGATCTTAGCAGCCCTATCGGGTGATGTGCGCCTACGCAGTGACTATATGAACAGCGATGATCTATATGAGGCATTGCTCTCCCCTATGCATGCCGCTTGTGGCTTGCAGCTAGAGAGAAAGCAGCTCAAAGGCTTACTTCTCATGTCAATCTACGGTGCATCCCCTTCAACAATAGCTTCCAAGCTAAGACTGACTGAGTTGAAAGCTCAAGCTCTTCTGAAGGGCGTCATGGGACATTACCCAGCAGCGTTTAAGTGGTTAGAGCAACAGACAGTTTCTGCGTACCACGCGAAGATTTTGCAATCACATACATGGCAGATCCACGTTACGCCGGAAGCAAGACCACCTCAAGTGAGAAACTGGCCGATCCAGATGGCAGGGATGGAAATCATTAACAGAGCTTGCCTGTTAGCCGATCAACAGATGCTGAAGGTGGTTGGGGCTGTTCATGATTGCGTCTATATCGAGAGTGAACGCGGGCGCTTTGAGCAAGAGATAACAACATTGAAAGAAGTGATGGGTATGGCTTCCGAAACGATGCTGAATGGCTTTCGACTTAAAACCACCATCGACTTTGTAACACAAGAATAAACATGAGATTAGGTAACGATTATGGCGATGAAAACTGGATACTTTATTGAAAAAGAAAAACTTGAGAAGGCAGACTTTGGCGACAGTGTCGTGGGTAAAACTCTGCATCATGTGATCAATACGTTTGATATTGGCAGAAATGGATATGGCGTGGCTATTTTGTCTCGAAAAGAGGAAGGAAAAAACCGCCTGACATACCTTTCAAGAAGTCCGAGATTTGCTCAGATTCTACGTGAGGAAATGATGATCACAGAGGGCCTTGCACTTGATAAATCGCAGATAGATGAGATTGCAGAAAAGCTGAATGGCATTGCTGGTATTGCGAAACATGTATCGTTTACCCACCTAAGAGTGGCGGCAACAGAGTGCGGCAACGGACGTATACTTGATGTCGGTGACGAAGCAGGCACCCAATATCAGCTTAAAGATGGAAAAGTATCGGTGATATCTGAAGGCTCCGATCAACTGTTCATCAGTTCCGGCGATGCAGAGGCGTTGCCCCCGTTAGCAGAACAGGGAGATTGGAAAAAGCTGTTGCCTTACCTCAACATGGAGAAGAAGCACCAGTTCCTATTTATCGCCTGGCTGCTTCATACCATGACTTTGGTTCGAGACCCTGATACTGCTTACCCCATTCTGGTGATCTACGGCGGTCAGGGAACAGGTAAGTCGACGTTTTGTAAGCGAATCATTCGAGCCTTGCTTGACCCAAGAGCCGCTAAAATAAAGAGCTTTCCTACCAAAAAGGAAAATCTTGCCATTGCTTTACAAAATGAGTTCACCTCAATTTACGATAACATGCGTTCGCTGACGAAAAGTTGGTCGGACTATCTGTGCATCGTTGCTACTTATGGTGTGGAGGAGAAGCGTAAGCTTTATTCTGATGGTGATAGCGTTAAGTTCGACCTTCACGGTAGCTTAGTCCTCAATGGTATACATGACTTCATTGAAGAGCCTGATTTGGCTTCGCGCTCTATTTATATCTCGATGAAACAGCTATCGGCGGAGCAGCGTGTAAACGGTAAAGCGATGCTTCAGAGCTTGGAGGGGGAGCTGTCAGAGATTTACACTGGCCTTCTTGAACTCTTGGCAAAAATACTTGATGTACTGCCAACAGTTTCAATTAAGAAAGCCGGTCGCTTAAATGAGTTCTCTCGCTTTCTAGCTGCATTTGAAGTTGTTACAAAAGCTCCAGAGGGTTACCTTCAAAACTTGTACTTGAAAAATCAGCAGGAAAGCGCTCTTGAGTCCCTATACCTGAATAAGCTGGCTAAGCCACTAATCCAACTTGCTCAGAAAGCGGGTGTACAGGGAAAAAAATATACGCCTACAGAACTCTATGAAGAGTTAGTACGGGTAACACCTTTCCACGAGCAGAAGGGAGAGTTCCCGGAGAACCCGATACAGTTTGGTCTCAGAGTCGATGGCTTAATGAGTTCACTGGGTATGGCAGGTATCCGAGTAGAGCGAGTTGCACCAAAGAACTCTATATTCTTGGGGTTAGTGGCTGAGCAGCAGGAAGCGGCATAGCTAGGACGAAGACAAGGAAACGTATTAGCTTGACATCGAAAGGGGGGAACTCGTTCCCTCGCTCAACCCTGCCAACCCCGCTGACTAGGGTTGGAGGGGATAAAGGGGTGGGCGAGGACTCGTGACTGAATCGTCTGGTAGTCATAAAGCTAGAGCGTGGATGCTGGCTGAGCTCCCCCCTAGACCCTTAAATCTGCCTCATCTTGTGCTGTAGCGCATGGATTAGGTTTCTTTATCCGATTAGTATGCTATCTGTGGCTTATTGCTCCGGTTTGGTTTTACAAAATAAAGTCCACTCCACTCTTAATGTGAAATCCGTTGTACTGAGTCGAGTTTAACTAAGCAATGGTTGTTATACTCAATAGGCAAAGCGTAAGGTGAGAAAAAGGAATAACAACATGCCAAGCGAAAGTTTATTTACCACTTGCAAGCACTGTGGGAAGCAAGTATCTAAATCACAAAGAAAGTGTCCGAGTTGCGGTAAATCAGTAAGGAAACTTAGCATCGCACATTGGATAGGGATAGTTTTGGGTTGCTTGTTGTTGATTGGATTAATTAACTCACCGAATGATGCCCCCCGAAAAACAGCTACCCCGATCTCTTTTAAAAATGCAAAGAGTGATATTGCCAGTAAGTTGGATCTAGATTTTAAGTGGCGAAAAGAAGGATTTGGCTCCGTAATGGAGGCTGATTTTAAAATCATCAACAACAGTGAAGAAGACATCAAAGATATAAGAATTCAGTGCGATCATTTCGCAAAAAGTGGAACGAAAATAGATTCCAATAGTAGAACAATATATGACGTGATCAAGGCTAACTCAAAACGGTCATTCAAGAACTTCAATATGGGTTTTATACATGACCAAGCAAGCTCATCATCTTGTTATATAAGTGATTTTTTATTAGTTAAATAAAATGACCATTATTGATAGGAGATAAAAATGGCACTAATTAATTGCCCAGAATGTGAAACTGAAGTGAGTGATTCTGCACTTAAATGTCCTAAATGTGGTGTACAGCTTCGGAAAGCAAAGAGAGGATTATTTGGCCAACTATTTAAGTGGAGCTTTATTCTATTTAATATCCTTATGTTGGTATGGTTGGTTACATATTGGGGCTCTATCGGTGACATGAGCAACACCATTACCAGTGACGCAGAAAAAGCCGGAGCTGTAATTGGTGGAACAATTGGAACAGGAATGCTCTTTGGTTTGTGGGTATTTGGTGACATCATTCTGGGCTTGTTTGTAATGTTTACTCGCCCTAAATCATAAACACTTAATACACATATAAGCCTACCTCGCATCAATAGGCAATACCAATTACCTTGGCTGCGCCCGCAGCCAAAATAATTGAACACCAAGCTATTTATTTCATTCTATCAAAAAAAAACACCGTCAAAGTTGCTTACAGTAAACACATATAGAAGCTAACCACTGCCTACTGTCGAGTGAGCTAAGCCCCGTAAGCCAGAGCACCTTACCAAGTAACTTTCCTATACCTAAAATTATTCGTATGTTTCTAAATTAACAAAGCCCCTGAAACACTTCTGTCCAAAAGTACGTTGCAAC
>NZ_JAMZAS010000023.1:0-12556 GCF_024181935.1 Vibrio sp. Y51_MX_L26 | reverse complement strand
GCATGGAAATGACAAATATTCGCCCTTTTCGCCGCTTTTCCACCCTATTACCCCGCCACTTTCACTCTTAGGCTACAACCACGTACATTCAGCCTGAGAGATCCGTTGCGGAAATAACGCCTTGTTAAGGTGTGAGGCACGCAATACCGAAGGTTCCGCATAACACCTTAACCACTAAAACCAACGCATGGTAAAAATGCCACGCGTGCCGAATCACTCTTGAACAATTTGTTATACGAATTTCTTCAGTGCCAACACTTGCTGTTCAAATAACTCACAATCTGACTTTGAGTATGACTTAGCGACATTAACCCATTGAACGCCCGTTTCATCTATGTGGCGAAACTCGACTTGAAGTGCATATTTAGAACAACGAAAAAGAGCAAAAACCAAACCTACAACCGTCAGACTAAGAACTAAAACGAGTAGCCATTGTGGCACCTCTTCCAACCTTGGAATAACTAACCAAACTGCCCCTGAAAAAACACACACCCAGAATAAAACTTGACCTAAATTATCAAGAAAACTTAACTTTTTAACCCTAACATTGTTTATCTTAGACAAAGGATATGAGTCTTTCTTAAACCTGAACTCTTTTGAATCCAAGTTAAAATCAGTACTTTTGTACATAATTTCCCTCTATTCGTATAACGCCCAATTAAGGTGTGAAGCACGTAATGACCAAGCCGCTGCATGGCACTTCAACACCAAAAACCAACGCATGCCAAAAATGCCACGCGTGCTGAATCACTCTTAAATTGTTTGTTATACGTGATTGCCCTTCCATGGCTATGGCGCCTAAATCGACATCAAAATCATATTAAAGAACAGCGGCAAACAAATCGCTAAATTAGCCATATCAGTGCTTGATATACTTTTCAATTTTGTTACGACCAAGACCATAACCCAGACCGTAACAGCAGCAAGAAATAAATCATTATCTAAGTCACTGTAATAATCAAACTTATCAAGTGAAGATAAAAGATCAGCCTCTTTCGTTTCCACCGCGTTTCTAAGCACATCATTCGCAATTGAACGATAATATTTCGAGAAACTCAGGAGAGTCAATTGAACCAGTGTGGCTACTATTAAAAATATCTTCATACTCTCATTACGTATAACGCCGCGTTAAGTGGTGAGCAACGCAGACCACCACAACTAAACCATTGTGCCGTAAACACTAAATTCAAAGCAAACCTAAAATGCCAAGCGTTGTGAATCCGTCTTAAACGCCTTGTTAGGTGCGTAGCCGAAGTTGGTAAAAGTCTGTTTCATCGTGCTTGGGGTTATTACGCACGAACTCCCAACCATTTCGCTTATAGAATGTGAGAGCTCGATGGTTAGTTCGGCTTACTGAAAGTAAAGCACGCAAACAACCCGCTTTACTCAAAGTGCTTACAATATAATCCTGCACTTTTGGAGCGAGCTCTGAACCACGAAAATTCGGCTTTAAGTAAATGAGATGCACATAGCCAGTCTCCGGCTCAGGTGAAAAACTGCGAAACTCTAACTGCCCTGCAAACTGACCATCCACAAATACATGGATATAGAACCATTCTGATGTTGCTAACCTGCCTGAGACTCGTTCACGATAACCGCTGATGAAGTCGTCGAAACCATCGTAATGCCCAAAACTACAAAAGTATGCATCTTTTCTCGCAGCAACGCATAATTCGAAATCATCAATGCTTATCTGCCGAAAAGCAATTTCCATACTTACCTTTTCTTTCAAGCACCTAACGTCCTGTTAAGGTGTGAGCAACGCAATACCGATGCTGCCGCATACCACCTTAAACACTGAACACAACGCATAGTAAAAATGCCACGCGTTGCGAATCACTCTTAAACAGCTTGTTATGTGAATTTTTACAGACGTATTGTGCGAACTGGGTTGCTATTATTCCATGTTACGAATTTAGCCAACTCATCGGAATCAATATGGCAAGGATCCCTGAAATAGATATTAATTCGTCCTTCAAGCTCTTCATGTGGCTCAACATCAACAATACTCCCTATTAAAGCAACACCTTTGGCATTCGTTAGTACCACAAAAGAAGAATCTCTAGCATTACTAATACTGGCTTTAAAACCATGAGCTCTCAGCTTAAATGTGCTTTCTTGAATACTATTTTTCTCTGTCAGGTCATCATTTAGTCGTACAACAACACAATTTTTATTACGCTCACCAAAAGTAGGCTTAGCTAGTCGACGTTCAACCTCTGCCAACAAAGGCTCTTTCCTTATTTTATTCACTATTTTTCCTTTTCTACAGTTTCCATTTTGGATAGGGCTTACCAAATTCACATAACGCCCTGCTAAGGGGTGAGCAACGCAATACAAAAGCCGCCGCATACCACCTTAAGCACTAAAATCAACGCATAGCAAAAATGCCACGCGTTGCGAATCCCTCTTAAGCAGTTTGTTATGTGTCAAATTTTAAACTCGAACTTAGCTTTTTTAGGGCCAGTTTCCCCTTTTTCGGAAGGCGCATACTTCCGTTTTGATAATATTCGCACAGCTTCAGCATCGAATACTCCTTTAGGTACAGAATCAGTAACCATTATGTCAATCACATCACCCTGACTATTAATATTAAACGTGAGTACAACAGTACCGACTAATTTGTTTTTCCTTGAACCTTTATGATTCCTAGGCGATACACTGTCCCGAGCTTTGTGTTCTCGATAATTTGGGGAACTAGCACTTTCAATTAAACCAGCGCAGCCAGACAATAATGCCGCTATAAATAATATTAAAATCTTCATACTTAATCTTTGACAACATAACGCCTTGCTAAGGTGTGAGTAACGCAATACAAAAGCTACCGCACAGCGCCCTAATCACATAAGCCACCGCAAAGTAAAAATGCCACGCGTTACGAATCACTCTTAAGCAATTTGTTAGTACATGCGCTACTTCTATTTATGCGCTCCAAGATATTGAAAATTGGGATGATATGAAAGGCTTTGAACACTGAAGTGAGACGGGCAGCTACAAAACTTAAACTCGGTTGAGAGACGAGAGTTGGTTAGAAGAAAAACGTACTGAACTCCCCTACTTTTATTTGATTAAAATTAGAAAAGGATTCTTTCCTCGTACTTCAACAGCCACACCAAAAGTAATCAAGGTTCTCTCAAAAGCCACCACGAAAATGAAGAAGCGCTAAAGAAATAGACTAAGAGTTAGAAGCCGTAAACGGTGAAATCAAAGCAAACACTCCGCATATAGTGCCACCGGAAAGAACGTGAAAGGTACAAACTGAAAGGTGTAAAGACAAGCGCCAAAACAGATAAACACCAAAACTTATGACCTTTGATGTCAAACCCGTACTAACGCCGCGTTAAGTAGTGAGCAACGCTGCCACCTAATTTAAACCATTGCACTGTAAACACAAAACTCAACTTAAACTGAAAATGCCAAGCGTTGGGAATCTGTCTTAAACGCTTTGTTAACTGTTTATGAGCCCCATTCTACTCGCATTTTGTATAAAGATTGTCGCGTCGTCGTCCGACAATAGTTCAAGTGGCGTGTACACAACGCCCATTTCGATCAATTTATGTTTTTGCCCAACTAGGTAGACAGTGCCACGCTCAAACCTCGCCTCAAAAAGGCTCTGAATACGAGGTGAAGCTGCTTTTGAAAATACAGTTCGAAATAGCGATAAATCAATGATTAAGTCATCAACCTCAACCCAAGCGTGACCGTCCCATTCGCCAATTACACCTTCCTTTTGACTTAGTATTGGTTTAATTGGTTGATGGGCAAATATCTTGGATTCAGCAACTGATAAACTTCCTGTCACAAAGCAAGTATCGACAGGCAAGTGATCATTCATCATCGCAGCTAACATTGCGCTCATATACAGACAGCTGCCATCTACAGGTTTGAAGTTCTGAGTTATATTTTCAGCCATATAAAGGACTTCTTGTACCAATTCGCTTCGTGTCATTTAAACTCCAAATTCTAGAAACAGTTAACGCCGCATTAAGGTGTGAGCAACGCTACCACGAAACTAAACCTTACCACCGTAAACACAAAACCCAACGATGGAATGAAAAATGCCATGCGTTGGGAATCACTCTTAAATGCTTTGTTAGCTTAATATAGACTCAGGAGTGCTTTTTACTTTCCAGGCTTTTTACTCTTGCTTTGTACGCAAAATAAAAACCAACGAAGAAGAATGCATTCGTAGCCACGAGAGCCAATCCCGCAACCTCGGGTAAATTGTAGCCTGTTATCATTGAAAGAATATAGTACTGGGCACATGCAGCCATAACACACAAAGATAATGGACGAAGAAAAGTAGTACTCGGCGATAACTTTTCTTCAGAGAACATATACTGCATCAATAGCACATGCGAGAAATGAATTGTTGCCAATGACAATATCACTATTAGTATTAAAACTAGCATTACAAATCTTCCGGTTGAAGTAGACCTCTGCGAAGAAGCTCCTTCCGCGCATCTTTTGCATTTAAGTGTGTTTGATAAGCAATTACACTGACCATTACGACCAAGATTGCCGATGCTTTGCCTGCAACTTGTTTGGTCACTCCCAGTCTATTTGCAATCTGCGCAACTGGTGAGCTTGTAACTTGCTTTTTCAACTGAGTCGCAACCTCTTTGGAAGCACTTTTTACCCCTTGTTGCGCTGATGAAAGCAAAAATGCTGATATACCTGCTGCTGTGAGAGGGAGCGAGAAGTCTATGCCAAGACCTTTCAATATATTAGTCACATCCTTATTGGTATCAAAAAATTCTCTGAGCTCCCGATCAGAAAGTGACCATGAGAACCAGTATGGATTTGCAACCACTTGAGAAACTAAACCATATAGTGAAGCTTTCAACTGGCCATCGTTCAAAGCCAATATTAGCTTCAAAACTTCGGACTGTTTGTTCTTAGGTAACTCTCTATAAAGTACAATTCCTGTAATAATTGTAATTGCATTAGGCTCCTGTCTCATACGAGCTTCGTACTTGTCCATACCAATCAAATGCGTGTAGTACTTAACTGGATCTGCGGCAATTTTTGATTTGTGCACTCTCATAAAGCCTCCAATATAGATTTTGATAATGCTTAATACACTTATTGGAACTTGAGCACAAATATGCTTACTACTTTTTTGTTTAGTTTCACACAACATTGCAATTTATAAATAGCATAATTGCCTGACTACCTTGTTCATGAACTTAAATGTTAAGCTAACGCCCTGTTAAGGTGTGAGCAACGCAATACAAAAGCCACCGCATACCACCTTAAACACTAAAAACAACGCATAGTAAAAATGCCACGCGTTGCGAATCACTCTTAAACAGTTTGTTAGGGCTACGGACCCACGTATGGCATGAATTCATCAACTATAAAAGGAATGTAAGACTCTTCAGCATTAGACAAAACCTGGTTTGACAATGTTGATGCCACGCCAAACTTAATTTCTTTTCCTAAATTTTCGAGGGAAACATAATATGGGAACTGATTTAATGATTCCTCAACAATTTGACGAACGGTAGACTCTTGTACAGACAGCAATTGTTCATATTGTGCTTTGTTAAAATATAACGAAGCTAAGCAGTCAATATCACCAGTCACAACACTCATAGTCGTGTATTCATCATCGGCTAATTTACACATGAAGTTCGTATGAACAGATGTAGCAATAAATTTGAATCCATCAATAGCACCCAATTTACGAACAAAAATCCCATAATCTGGATGATAATCTAATAGCTCTGGGTTAGCTTTCACGTCCAGATTAAGTATACGGAAAAGATGCTCCCAATACGTTTCAATATCAGCGAGTTTGAAATGTAAAATAGGGTCGAATTTTTTGACATCGAACAGCACAAACTCACGTCCATTACAAAGAGCATACAAAGGAGCTCTAACTTCTGGATGAATAGCATAGCTATAAGCTTGTTCTACATGTTTACTTTTCAGGATACTTTCATTTGGAGATTTCGCATCTAGTATCCAATATGGACTTGAGTCAGACGTAAACACGTAATCAGGAACTATAGATACCTTCCTCTGTTGCGATCCGATTGCAACGTACGGATGAACTAAAGATTTCGAGCGTATGATTCTTGAGTCACCGGTGACAGAATATCCTAGCGCTTTGATGATTGGTAACACCAATTCTTCTCTGACTGCATCTTCTTTGAAGTCAGGATCATCCAAGATACTAAAGTCAAAATTACTAAACATCTTCACCTCATTTATTTTCGGGTAGCCCTAACGCCGCGTTAAGTGGTGAACAACGCGACCACCCAACCTAAAGCATTGTGCCGTAAACACTTAAGCTGAATCAAACCAAAACTGCCAAGCGTTGTGAATCCGTCTTGAACGCTTTGTTATGTGCAATTATCTTTTGTAACTCTGATATTAGTCACTCGCTTATTACTATTGGCTATCACGTCTATTGATATCCACTTTCCTTGCGACAACCAGTCCTGCAAGCCTACACTGCTACATACTTTTTGAGGGAGTATCTTATGTGAATTATCAGAAAATTTGGACTTCATTTCTGACGTTATCAATATATTGGGAATGTTGATTTCCACGGAGATAACTTTTTTATAAATTGTTACCTCACTAACGGTCACTTTACTATCGTTTTCAAAGAACAACTCTTGAAGTTGTGCCTTGAACTCATCATTTTTTCGTTCTGACACGATGTCTGAATAATATGATTTTGCTATCATCAACGATATAGCGAAACCAACAAACAACAACCTAAATCTAAGACTAAGCCTCTTCATCATCCCTCACTTGCACATAACGCCGCATTAAGGGGCAGCAACGCACAGCCACCCAACTTCAATTTACCACCGTAGACACGGATGCCAAGATTTAAACCAAACTCGCCACGCGTTGACTGTCCCTCTTGAATGCTTTGTTAGGGTTCAAAAGACTGCCTTGACCTCAGTTTATACTTTTTCCCGTACATGCATTCATATTCAACAATGAAGTAAATTGAAGACAACTCCAATACAATATCACTAGCAACTAAAACATCCTTCGCACTGCCTCCATAATGGACGATAGTTCGCGATGCTCCAGCCCGTATAGCAGAGTTTTTGTCTATATTCTCAAACCCTATATCAAGCTTATCACTATGAAATTTTTCATTGGCAAGTATTCTACACAAGTCTTGAGCACTAACTATTTCATGTGTGGCACCATTTACTTCGACTTTAAAGTTTTTAATTATCGCAGTACCTAAACCATCATTTCGAATGTAGAAATGGATATCTTCATTCGTGCTCATCACTGATTCTAAAGTAAGGTGAGGTTTTACCGACAACACATTATGCTTGCGCAGAAGATACCCTTGCCAAAATGAAACGATAAAGCTCGCAGAAGCTATTAGCACTGCTGAAATGGCAATTAAATCACTATTTGAAAAAGGCAATATTCACTCCGATTTGTCCTGAACCCTAACGCCGCATTAAGGGGTGAACAACGCATTCCACCCAAACTAAACCATTGTGCCGTAAACACTAAAGCCAATTCAAACCAAAACTGCCAAGCGTTGTGAATCCCTCTTGAATGCTTTGTTAGTTGCCAAGCCCAAACTAGGATTTGGAGTTTATTACCGCTTTGCCAACACTGTTTTTACGTGCTTTAAAAAACTAAAATCAGGCGCAGTTTCAAAGCGTTTGTCACTGAAACCACTTGGAACACGCAACGCCGTAGAAAACTAACTGACAACACCAAAAAGACTTTTTGGAAAAACAATGCCACAAAGCTGACTTTCAACAAGTAAATCGGCTTCTTAAACGGCAAACCAAACTAGGAAAAGATCGAAACTCAATTCCGCGAGCCAAGATCCCGAAGTTCGAAGTGCAGAATAGAGCAAAGCACACGAACGATTAGACCTAAACACTCTGTTTTAGCTGCGATTTCCTCGTTGGCAACTAACGCCGCATTAAGGGGTGAACAACGCCACCACCAAACCTAAACCATTGTGCCGTAAACACTTAAGCTAATTCAAACCAAAACCGCCAAGCGTTGTGAATCCCTCTTGAATGCTTTGTTAGTTGCCAAACCCAAGGCTTTGATTTGGAGTTGATTACCGCTTTGCCAACACTAGCTTTACGTGTTTTGTGAAACTCAAATCAGGCGCAGTTTCAAAGCGTTTGTCACTGAAACCACTTGGAACATACAACGCCGTAGAAAACGGACTTTTTACACCAAGCAAACCTTTTGAAACGACAATGCAGCAGAGCAGGTTTTCAACAAGCTAATCGATATCTGAAACAGAAGAACTAAACCACACAAGAAACCAAAGCACAACTTTCACAAACCCAAATAACTAGAAATTGAAATACAAAAACCTAGCCAAAAACACACGACATTGGCCCTAAACATTCTTCTTAGGTACGTTTTTCCTCGTTGGCAACTAACGCCCTGCTAAGGGGTGAGCAACGCAATACCAAAGCCGCCGCATACCACCTTAATCACTTAAACCAACGCATAGTAAAAATGCCACGCGTTGCGAATCCCTCTTGAGCAGTTTGTTAGTTTGCAAACCCAAAGCGTTGATTTTACGTTACTTTAAACTTTGCAAACAATAAACTTTATGTATTTTGATGCACTTAAGTCAGGCGTAGTCTCAAAGCAGCTACTCAATGAAACCACGTGAACTTTCCACACCAGAGAAAACGTCATTTCAGCGAGTAAATCGGCTTTTGTACCAACAAACTAAACGAGCAGAGTTTCAGCAAAAAAGCTCAACTCAGTTAACCCCAAAAGTCGCCGCACCAAAAAACAAATCAACCGTTGAAACGATGCCAATTTTTGAATTTTAACCACGCTAGTTAACACTGAAGTTTAACGCCGATACGACAATTTCAACTTTGAGCTTTTACCACTAGATCTTGCGATATAGCTGCGCTTTTCCTCTTGCAAACTAACGCCCTGTTAAGGTGTGAGCAACGCAATACCGAAGCCGCCGCATACCACCTTAACCACTAAAACCAACGCATAGCAAAAATGCCACGCGTTGCGAATCACTCTTAAACAGTTTGTTAAACGTTTTTTTGTGAGAAGTGCTCAACAACCTTCATACCAACAACTGTATTTTTATGGTCAAAGAAACCTAAATATTTCTTCAAATCTGATGTACCACTACGACTAAGAATTAGCTTATTCACCATAGAGCGAATACCAAACTGATTTACGAGCGAGTTTAAAGGCTGCCCTTTTATAGCAACCTTAAGCACACCAATGCCTGCTGTGAACGTAGGAGCATTTGAGTCTACAGAACCTATTGTCGAATCGACGTATAAAGAGATAGATTGAAGAATTTTGGAAAATTTATTCATATCTTTATAGCTACCATCGCTTAATGCTTGCTGGTAGCAGTTTAACCAATCTCTTAGTTCTTGGTACTCTTCTCTCAACTGAAGAGCTACCTTAATCATATCGCTTGCAGAATTTGACTCTTGTATAACTCGTATCGGTAAAGGAAGCATATTTACATTTAGTGCATATAGTTCACTACCTGCGTTATGTAGCGCAGCTATAGAAGCTCTTTTCTCTGAAACTAGGTTGTTTAGCCTCAGTACTGAATCTTCGTTAGAAACCATTATTCCAGCATCAGTAAAAAAGCGCTTTCTAACTGGGTGAGGCGTATATCCTTTTTCGTAAACAAAACCTCTAGCTAACATGCCTGCACCACCCCATAGAGTTTGTGATAAGTACCCATGCGGAGCATATTTATTCTGAATAAAACCTACTCGGTTTTCTTCATGATCTTTCTTTAAGTCTGATGTCAGACTAAGGCGTTCAATAAACTCGTCACGCGGTCCTTGTAGCCTCTTATAGTCGACTAAAAATGGGTAAGGTCGTATAACCCCCTTAGAAACCGCCTCTTGAAATGGGTTTCCTTCACAGTTCCAAGCACTAATAAAGTTCTCTTCGACTAAAATCTGATCACGTAAAATAATATCAGTGAGTAAATCAAACAGTGCTTCTGTATTGATAATGGCACTCAAGCTATCTTCATAAGAGTAACGATCGTTCTCTTTGTCGATTGCAATGTAGTGCGATTTACTTTCATCAATGCCACCTGTCAGTAACCCACCAATATTTTGTAATGACCAGTTATCTGAAATAACGCTCTGACTCATTTATGATCCTTTAAATTTCTGCTCATGTTTAAGCTAAGAAAACGTTTAACGCCGCATTAAGGTGCGAACAACGCTAAATACCTAACCCAAACCATTGCACCTTAAACACTAAAACCAAGTTTAAACTGAGATCGCCAAGCGTTGTGAGTCACTCTTAAATGCTTTGTTAGGCGCTTCACGCAAATAGTTAAAATGGGATTTAGAAAACCACCTTTTGGAAAAAAGAACGCACGTAACCCACTGAATTTGGTTAAGACCCAAAGGCTAAAGCGACTAAGTTTCTGAAACCCACTGCAACCAGAACCACCAAAGAAATTGGCAATTCAACACATAGAAATGAAATTTGGAAAGGCTGACTATCGGAACGAAATTCCAGCCAATAAACCTGTTTCGAAGGCAGACAAACTTAAAGCGATTTGAGCCAAAGAAACTGACAACAAACCGACCAGAAAACCGAATGAGGCAACCTGCGAAACTTGGCATGTTTTACGGATTGAGTGATTCAAGAACTTGGGAAGATAAAGCCAGATTGCCGAAAAACTGGAGCGAATGGCCGGAGAGAAATTAGAGATATGACCCACGAAATTTCTCACTGCGCCTAACGCCGCATTAAGGTGTGAACAACGCGTCCACTGAACTAAACGACACCACCGTAAACACCGAACTCAACGATGAAATGGAAAATGCCAAGCGTTGAGAATCACTCTTAAATGCTTTGTTATACAAATATTGCCCACTTCGCATGTAATACCCCACACGTGAACAAAATCAGTGAACTTACAAACCCCAACAAACTAGCAATAAGGGAGTAAATCCAACGGTTGCTCATCTGAAGATAATCTCCAGGCTCCATAACAAACTCTCTTGATTCATGTAGCTGCAACTGCGAAGCAAATTGAAGAGATAACACCCTTAGCGCGTAGCAAATGACAGCAACAACCATTCCAGATACAAAGAGTGTCATAGCTGTACCGAACAAACTCCAATCAGAAAACTTATCTTGCTTATCAATCGCACCACCAAGAAACGTCATAAGCCCAGCTGCGGCTGCACCATTCAAAGTGAATGCCCATTTTATCGTGGTGTCCAAGCCCAATTGGATACTCTTAAAATATTCTAGTTTATGCTCTATTGACATATTTCCCTCATTTGTATAACGCTCTGTTAAGGGGTGAACAACGCAATACTAAAGCTACTGCATATCACCGTAAACACTAAAACCAACGCATAGTAAAAATGCCACGCGTTGTGAATCCCTCTTGAACAGTTTGTTATTGCGCTGAGCTAACGGCGCCACTATCAGCGTCCATTTGATAGCCAAAATTCATACCGTTCTTTTGCCCTTTCAGATACACGCAACACTTTGCCTTCAATCCACTTAGGAGCATGTTTTCGATTTAAAATGGAAATATTTAGCTTATCCCCAGATTCTGATGTCCAATCATCGCAACCTAATCCATATTGATTGCGTAACCATCTTTTACCTTGAAAATAATAAGAGCGACCGTTTCGAGTCAGTTTGACGATATCAATCAAAACTGTACCACTTTCCAACTCAATATATGCTAACAGCTCTCTTTGTTTATGCTTCATTTTTGCCTCTGCGCAATAACGCCGCGTTAAGTGGTGAGCAACGTTACCACCCTACCTAAACTATTGTGCCGTAAACACTAATTTCAAAGCAAACCGAAAATGCCAAGCGTTGGGAATCCGACTTAAACGCTTTGTTAGTAGGTCAACTCCAAGGGAGCACCTGTACTTTCTGCCACCTAGCCTTATAGCCATCGGTCATTTTGTTGTAGTTAGTTTCTGTCATTGCCTTTTTGTTAGGTTTAATCAACATATTAAATGCATCATCTAAGCCATAGGGGGTGAACAATTTAATGTTTCCTGCACTATCTAGAGTGAAACCAATAGCAAAGGCAGAAAGCCAAGACTCGATGCCTTGTTCAACTCGCTCATATGCCTGAATGGAACAACCAAACTTCTTAGAATAGCGCTCATGTATTAATGCTTGGTTTTTCACATCAACGTCAACACTATGACTTAACCGCGAGCCAATGCGATTTTTGAACTCGTCTTCAGTTTCAAGGTTAGATCTATCGAAGTAGACAACATCAAAGTCTTTAACTTGAGCAAGAAGCGGTTTCCTGTCGATACTATTCCAGATGATTTGGGTAATAGCACCGCCTGCAATATAGAAGTTTGGCAGCCCTACTTCTTGGCACATCTCAGCTGTTTCGATCAATTCTGGAACTTGCTGAATTAGATGCTTTAGTTTTTGTTTATTCATCCTGACCTACTAACGCGCAGTTAAGGTGTGAGAGACGCACATGCACCCTAACCTAAAATAAACTCTGATAAATCCGTGCCTATTTGGGCACTAAAACCCCAATGCGTTTCGAATCGCCTTGAACGTCTTG
>NZ_JAMZAS010000022.1:0-12748 GCF_024181935.1 Vibrio sp. Y51_MX_L26 | reverse complement strand
CAAGACGTTCAAGGCGATTCGAAACGCATTGGGGTTTTAGTGCCCAAATAGGCACGGATTTATCAGAGTTTATTTTAGGTTAGGGTGCATGTGCGTCTCTCACACCTTAACTGCGCGTTAGCTTAAAAGAGGAAAGTATGTCTAAAGTAATGGAAGTCCTAGAAAAAATAGCAGAAAACACTGCTTCCAGTATCGATCCTGTTTGGGTAGCAGCAATAACGGGTGGTACGGCTATTTTAACCGCGCTTATTACAGTAGGTTCGACCGTCTATATACAGTCAAAGAATAATAATTTAGAACATAAAAAATTAATGGCTGATGTAATTACTCGCGAAAGAATGAGATGGTTGAAAGACCTGCGTGATTTAGCAGGCAGTAATTATGTGTATATTGATCTTCAATATGATCTGCTCAAGCGAAAGATCGATGTCCCTAGTGAGCAGTTTCAGAATCAGTTAGATGAAATTTCTACAAAAATCATGAAGCAATCTAACGATATTATCTTAATGTTAAACAAGAATGATCCCGTACAATCTGAAGTTTTTAACTCAATACAAGATGTTCAAAGATTTATTCTAGAGTGTGTTCGTGAAGCTACTTTGGAGGCTCAAAGCTTTGACGATGTTAGGTACGGTGAGATAAAAAACAATTTTTTCAATGCTATGAATGAAATTGGTTGTGAAACCTGGAAGCAAATCAAAACTTTAAGCTAACAAGCTGTTCAAGAGGGATTCGCAACGCGTGGCATTTTTACTATGCGTTGGTTTTAGTGTTTAAGGCGGTATGCGGTGGTTTCGGTATTGCGTTGCTCACCCCTTAACAGAGCGTTATGTGTAATCGAGAGTTCAGGGAAAGAATGAAAGTACTTATATCAGGATCCAATGGGTATATTGGTAGCCACGTGACTAAGATGTTTGTCGAAAGTGGCTTTGAAGTTTCGACTTACAGCAGGACTAGCGGTGTCTTACCTCCTGCTCGGAAGCTTACCAATGTGCCATCAGATCTCTCTGGTTACTTTGATATCGTTATAAATTGTGCTCGCCCACATTGGTCAGAATTTTCGCCGGAGGAAATAGCTGATATAGAGTCCAAGCTACTAACGCAGTTGGATAGACTAGCGGCTGAAGGCGCGACAAAAATCCACACGTCGGGTGTTTGGTTATTTGGCAATGCTTCTCACAATGACCTCAAAGAATTTAGGCTTAAGCCTCTAGAAGCGGTAAAACCGGACACAGTTACAATAGGCTACGCTATCAAAAAGAAGTGGCATGTCGTTTACTGTCCTAGTTTGGTTTATGGTGGTGAAAACTGTCAGCTAAAGCGAATTGTAGATGCCTTATCTGACCAAACGCTCCAAGTAGCAATACCATCTCAAGGTTATAATCAATATATCCATGTAAATGACATCGCTCGATTTTATTTGGCACTGGTTCAAGGTAAACGTCCGGCTAAACAACACGTTATCGCTGAGGCTGAGGGGGTATAATCCTGAAGCATTTTCCCAGTTGCTACTAGACTTTCAAATAGTAAAGCAGGTTCACAAGAGCAGTTGGAGTGACTTTGAGAAATGCCATGGTTCTTTGGCAGTCGAAATTGAAAAGCTAAATCTTAACCTTCCAATTAGTCCCTTGTTTGAATCGACTAAGTCATTAAGGAAGTACATAGAAAATTACACATAACAAACAATTTAAGAGGGATTCCCAACGCTTGGCATTTTTGTTTCTACTTCAAATTTAGTGTTTATGGCACAATGCTTTAGGTTTGGGGGGGAGCGTTGCTCACCCCTTAATTGGGCGTTAGCTGTTTGTGCAATGTGGTATTGGAGAGTGAAACTAAATGGAAGCAAGATTTAATAAGTTATTAGCGTTCAGTATTGTTTTAGTCCATTTTTTTGCTTTCTCTGGGCTACTATATAAATCTCAAATTTATGGGCATATTGCGGTCTCACCAGGTGAACCTTATGGGTTAGGTGACGTTATAGATTTATTGTTTGCTAGTTTAGTTGTATTGATGTGGTGTTGTGCGATGGTATCTTCAATTGTGGTGACTTTACTTAATATTAAAAGTAACTGGCTAGCTTCTCTGAAGGCACTTTTATACGGCACGGTTGGTCTGGTTGGATATTTTTACGTTAATAGTTCAGTCTCCTAATACGAAACAGCTAACAAACTGTTTAAGAGGGATTCGCAACGCGTGGCATTTTTACTATGCGTTGGTTTAAGTGTTTAAGGTTGTATGCGGCGGCTTTGGTATTGCGTTGCTCACCCCTTAACAGGGCGTTATGTTGAGAAGGGAGTTATGAAAACTTTATTGAAACAAAGTAAATTGGTCAGTTTTAAATTAATGTATAGCTTTGTCACTAGAGTATTGATTTGTGGCATGTTTGCTTACTACTTAGTCGAGATATCTAAGGCTCCATTTTTAACACAATTAGGATACATCGCATTTTTTTGTGCTGTATCTTTAGCTGCTGAGTATTTAACATCCAAACCGAAACAGTCGCTAGATGTTGTGCTTGATGGTAATAGTTTATCTCTTTTAGGTACAAGTATAAATACTGCTGATATTAATGAAATTTTGTATGCGCAAACCAAAAGGTTTGAACATACGGTAAGGTTTCGTTTCAAAAATCAGACATATCAAGACTTTGAACTAGCTTCTCCTGACTTAATTGAAGATCTAAGATTTTACCATTTTCTAGTTGAAAACCAGTTGCCTGTGAAGATGCTAGATAGTCATGAACGCGTTGCTTAACATCTCAACATAACAAATTGTTCAAGAGTGATTCGGCACGCGTGGCATTTTTACTATGCGTTGTGTTTAGTGTTTAAGGTGGTATGCGGCGGCATCGGTATTGCGTTGCTCACACCTTAACAGGGCGTTAGCATACTTTGATAGGAGTTTAGATGACTACGATAGTCGAACAAATTGTTAATCGTGAAATTGACTCGGTCATCGTGTACGAATCTGACCAAGTTATAGCTTTTGCAGACCATGACCCAATCAACTTTGGACATATTTTAATTTGTCCCAAGACTCAATACCGCACTTTCATTGACTTGCCCGAGTCTGTGTTTTTAGAGATCACCGACGTCGCAAGAGATTTATATAAGCGTATATAAGCTAAGTTCAATCCCGATGGTATCGGCTTTATGCAAAACAACGGAGAGGCACCTCATTTCAACGAGCTCGACCATTACCATTTGCATATTTTCCCTAGGTTCCATGGCGACCAGTATGGTTGGGTTAGTAGTGAACTTGGGATTCAAACTATGGATAAACTTAGAGAATCACTTAAAGATTTATGAGCGTTGAAAAAGTATGCTAACAAATTGTTCAAGAGTGATTCGGCACGTGTGGCATTTTGACTATGCGTTGGTTTTAGCGGTTAAGGTGGTATGCAGAAGCTTCGGTATTGCGTGCCTCACACCTTAACAAGGCGTTAGCTCACTTTTCATCAGCATAGTCATTAAAGGTAAAAAAGTTAAAATGAATTTAAATGAATATCAGTTAGATAATGATGGGAATTTCGACAGTGGGTTCATTGACAATAGTATGCATTCTTCAAATGGTATTAATGTCTACTTTCGTGATTTAGAAAAGCATCTGATCGGTCATATTAACAATGCTGATTTAGTTATTGGAGCCGTAGCTTGGCTAACCAGTGACGCAATACTAGATGCGCTTGCGTGTGTTAAAAATGTACAAATTTTCGTTCAAAAAGAAGATTTTCTCAGACCGGATGTATATTCCCGGACGAATTGGAAGTCAAAGTTACGTTCGAAATATGATGCACTTACAGTGTGATCTAACGAGGTACGAGTTTGGTAACATTCTAAGTAGTGCCTCAGTCGCGTCAGATCCGACTATTGATGCTGTTAGGTGTGTGGGAAACCATAACAGAGATAAGGTGCCAGCATTTCCAAGAATGCATAATAAATTCCTCATTTTTGCAAACGTTCAAGAAATTCAGAACTCTTTTGGTCATACACACTATAAAGTTACTCCTTATGGTGTTTGGACAGGTTCGTTCAATCTCACTAAAAATGCTTCAATGTCTTTAGAAAATGCACTGTATATAACTGAGCCAGATATAGTCGATGCATATTTCAAGGAGTATGGTCAAATTGCAGCCATGTCAGAAAAGTTAGACTGGACTACAGATTGGGCTGCTCCTCAATGGCGTATTGGTACCTAAAAGTGAGCTAACAAACTGTTCAAGAGGGATTCGCAACGCGTGGCATTTTCACTATGCGTTGATTTTAGTGATTAAGGTGGTGTGCGGTGGCTTCGGTATTGCGTTGCTCACCCCTTAACAGGGCGTTATGTACTTTGAGGTAAAACGAAGATTATGGATGATCAGAAACATAGAGAAAACTGGCGAAAGTTTTATGAAAAGGCAATAAATCGACCACATTCTATAAGAACTGAACGAGCCGTAAATCTAGATGCTTCTTCAATTAAAGTAGCAATAGATTGTGGTTGTGGAACGGGCAGCGATATAAAGTATTTAACCGCACAAGGCTATAAAGTCTTCGGCTTTGACATCAATCCTGACTCAGTAGCAATATGCCGAGATAGGTTTGGTGATGAGTCGAGTGTAAATGTAGTTCAATCATCATTTTGTGAGTTTGAGTATATTGATGCCAGCTTAATCGTCGCTAACGCGAGTTTATTCTTTGTAAACCCTGAGCAGTTTCTAGAGGTATGGACAAGCATAGATGCTAGTCTCGTAAAGGGTGGTGTTTTTGCTGGTGATTTCATGGGTAAAAACGACTCTTGGGCTAGTGACTTCTATACACCTATAACAGCACTCGTTAAAGATGAGTTGCTAAATTTATTCTCTAACTTTGAAATCGTCGAGTTCAATGAAAGGGATGAAGATTGCACAACAATGGTTGGTGAATCAAAGCATTGGCACATTTATTCGGTGGTTGCCGTCAAACGTACATAACAATGCGTTTAAGGCAGATTCGCAACGCTTGGCAATTTTGGCTTGAATCAGCTTTCGTGTTTACGGCGCAATGGTTTAGGTTCAGTGGTAGCGTTGCTCACTACTTAACGCGGCGTTATGTGTTTTGGAGTATTTATGATTTTACCCAGTTATTACAAAAAGTGGCTTGATAGTATTGATACCGATGTAGAAGTCTCTTATCGAGGTAGTGAGTTTTATCTACTATCAGAGCGAGAGCTTATTGATGAAATCACAATAGATAGGAATACAGTCAAAGCCTTTAATCAGCTGTCTGCATTCATTAAAACTCAATTAGAAATGTCAGGTAGCTCTCCTTTAACTATTGAGCAATGCAACACATGTATCACGATCGGACAAGATAATGGAAATCCTATTTTTATCGACTCAACGCGTGATTCAGAACTGTTCTGTTATTATCTCGATGGAGGGTATATTGAAGCCAAAGGGGGGGAACTTGCTTAGCTTAGTAATCGAGGCAAAAAACACATAACAAACAGTTCAAGAGGGATTCAGCACGCGTGGCATTTTTGGTATGCGTTGGCTTTGGTGTTGAAGTGCCATGCAGGAACATCAGTATTGCGTGCTTCACCCCTTAACTGGGCGTTATAGCTTATTCGACCTCAAGGAGGAGAGTCGTTGAAACAGAGTAAAAGTGAGTTTTGGTCAGGCGAGGAATACGACGCGCAATACTGTAATTCTTATGCAGGTGAAATATCTTTCTTTCAAAATCTTATATCTCATCAAAAGGCTTCATCGTTACTAGATGTCTGCTGCGGAACTGGTCTAGTTACAATTCCATTAACAAGGAATTTATCCCATGTAGTGGGTATTGATTTTTCTCGTTCAATGATTGATTTTGCTAAATACAAGTCATCAAGCATAAGCGATGTTGCGTTTTACGAAATGGACGCAGCTGATTTCAACTTAGAAACCGTTTTTGATCTAATAACTATGACGGGCAATGCCTTTCAAGCATTTATTTCAGACGCAGACTTTTCATCGATGCTAAAAAACATTAATAGTCATATGCATACTGAAAGCCTTTTTGTATTTGATTCTCGGCTTCCATGTTCTGAACATTTCGAGACAACAAGTAGTTATGAACATTGGTATTCTTACAAAAGTCCAACAGGCGAAAACGTCAATGTCTCCGGTTTGGACAGCAGGCACCCAAAATTAAATAATACGATGTTGCACCATGTAAAACGAGAATATGAAAATGGTGAGCAATATCATAGTTATATCGAGCTAAAGTATCGTTCAATTGACGAGATAGTTAAGGGCTTGGAACGTAATGGTTTGCAGCTAGTAGAATACTACGCGGATTGGAAAAAGACGCCTTTGACTGAAACATCGACAAGTTTTGTAGGTGTTGTAAGACCGCTATAACAAAGCGTTTAAGGCAGATTCGCAACGCGTGGCATTCTCAGCTCAAATTGAGTTTTGTGTTTAAGGTGTAATGGTTTAGTTTAGGCGTAAGCGTTGCTCACTACTTAACGCGGCGTTAGGGCTACAAAATTGGAGTGCAGATATTGAACATCTTTAATAATTCCGAAGTTAACATGTGTATTGGGGGGCTATCAATATCAGACAAGCCTGTTGATGTCCTAGAGGCTTGGAGGAAGCTTAATGGTCAGTACCCTAATTTGAGTAGTGTAATTCAGCTCGATAACTACGATAGAAATGTATTACCTCAATGTGTCCAAAAACACACAAAGAGGCCAGATAATTACTTAATCCCTTATTTTAAGTCAGATAATCTATATTTCATCGATGATGAAATGATTAAGAGTATATTTATTAAAGGTACTAATGTATTTCCAATAGATCACTCAGTAATGATGGACTCAAATATCTGTTCCTATATCGACAGTCTTGTTAGAGGGAAGCCTCTAGGTACTGTCGGACCCAAGCTATTACCTATAATTGATGATCTTTTGCGTGATGGTCTTAACTTTGATTTTCTTTTCTATATGATTGAAAATATTAAGCACGTTCTTCCATCTGCTAATTTTTCTGCAAAAAGTAAACTGGAGTTTTGGAAAAGTCTGAATATTAACTTTAGGAAAAACCTTGTTAGCCTTCATTACTTTTCAAGTATTGACAGTAAAGAATATAGTCGGACATTAAGACCTAGTTTCCTTCTATCTTATAGACAGTCTGCTCGACGTGCTATTGATGCTACATTTGGGTTATACATGTCAAGTGAGGGTAAAAACTACCTATCGCAGTTTGCTGATTTTCAAAGAGTAGCCCTGCTGAGTCTTATCGGAATGCTACGGATAAATTTATCATCTAACAAGAGTGGCAGAAATAAAATGCTCGAATTTTTCGACTTCATGCACAGTGAAGTGGGAATTTATATGGAGCGAGAAGCGATATTAGCACATGAGTATTTCTGTGATTCAAAGTCGCTGCCGATACTAAAGAAAATCCAAAAAGGTGGTAATAAAAAGAAACTTTTAAAGAAATTGGATAACATTGCTTGGGATATGATAACCCCTAGATTAATGGAGCGCCTGATGTCTTCTGGTTTAGGGGCAAAAACTGACTATTTCATCCCCATTTTTATGACATTTGATGAGGATCTTAAGCATATGTTGGAGTCTTTTCAGGTCAAGCTTGTTATATACGACAAAGATAGTGGAGACTCGCTGTCTATTCCTGAATGCAACTCCTCCGACTATTTTGAGAACGCTGGGCTTAAAAGTTGTACGGACTACTTTTTTAGTGAAGTCAAAAAGAAAGAACGGCAAAGTAGACGTGTACACACTAGAGAAAGTATTTTGCCTGTATTGTTTAGTGAATATCGGAAACTCAGACAGGCAATATAGCCCTAACAAAGCATTTAAGAGTGATTCCCAACGCATGGCATTTTTCATTCCATTGTTGGGTTTCGTGTTTACGGTGGTATGGATTAGGTTAGGTGGTAGCGTTGCTCACACCTTAATGCGGCGTTATGTGTTTTTGGAGTGTATATGGAAGTCGAACAAAAAGACTCATTATCTGAAGTATTTAAGTCTTTATATAATGAATTTATAGACTATTTAAATAAAACAGGGCTTTCAAATCGCGTATTACTCGTGAATGATGGAAAACCGACAATAGATTTTCAGTTTACTTTCCAAGCAATGGGAGGGATTGAAAAAGCCTTAGATACCCTTTCATCCTTACCGAGTTACCAAAGGCTTGTAAAGTTGACATCTATGATCCAAGAGGTAACAGAAGAAGAGGTAGAGAAAACTAAGTATGGGTTATTTACTTACATTTTTTCTGAGGTTGCGAATTGTGTTAATCCACCACAAGCCACGTATATATTTACTAATGGCAAAGACTTATCAATCTTGAATTTAGATGAGGAACGGCTTTCTCATGCAATTCTCAATGCTGTAACTTCAGGCACTTGTATCGAGAGACATAGAAAGTACCTATTAGTTTTTGAAAATATACAGATCGAAGAAGATATACGAATAAATGAGGATATCAATCTAATAAAACTCAGCAAGAATGAGGTAAATGATAAGCTAGCGGATAGATATGATACAGAAAGGAAGTGGTCAAGAGTTTACAGTGCATTTGAGATCAGTGAAACGGTTCTTAACAATAAGGAGTTAATTCCTGTACTTTCCACGTTGCTAAGATTATTTAAAAATGGGGATGTCAGGTATAAGCTGATTGCTCAGGAAGCACACCACCTAATTCGAGGTGATATTTATGTCAATTACCAAAGCTCATATAGTGAGTTAGATTACTACGAAAATGCGCCATCTGTCAGAGGTGATGCTTGGCGACAGTATTTTATCAAAAAGTCTGAGAGTCAGGATTTTGCCACTTTTATTGATGAGAATATCACTCCGATGATGAGTATGTCTCACAGTTGCCAAATGTATAACATGGTCTTTTCATCCCCATTGCATCTCAGAATACCATTGCTATTCTTTGTAATTGAATCGTTTTTTGCGGATGTTAATTCAGAGGTTGTATTTAGAATCTCTCTTTACGTAACAGTGCTTCTTCAAGAGAGTGAGAGTTTCAGAAATAAAATTAAAGACCTTTATCATGTAAGGTCATGTATAGCTCATGGTGACTTATCTGGTGCGCAAAAGAAGATAAAAGCGATGAAGATATTCGGTTTCACGGGGGCTACGGAACAAGTTGAAGATATATTAAACAGGCTTTGGAAAGTGCTTTTGGAAAAAAATTGGAAGCCCAGTCAATCTGCTGAATTGATGAGTTCAATATTGCTTCATCAAAACAAAAACACATAACAAACAATTTAAGAGTGATTCAGCACGCTTGGCATTTTTGGTTTGGGTTTAGCTTAGTGTTTACGGTGGTAAAATGAAGGACCGTGGTCGCGTGCTTCACACCTTAATTGGGCGTTAAGTGCAATCAACAATAGTGACATCAAAAAGTAGGGAAGTATGAGTATCAATATAAAGTGGGATGGTGATTGTCGTTTTAAAGTGTCAACTGAAGACGGCTTTACGTTTAATGTTGACGCTACAACTGAGAAAGCCCCTTGCCCAACGGAAACTCTATTGTCGGCTTTAGGTTCATGCAGTGCTACGGATGTCGTCTTGTTACTGCAAGATCAAGGTTTTGAAGTTAAAGGCCTAGAAAATACGGTTACTTTCGCCCTAACGGAATCAGAACCTCGTTTATATAAATCGGCAAACTTACACTTTACAGTAAATGGCCGTGGTTTTAAGGAGTCTGACATTTTGCGAGTAGCTCAAGAAACGGTGGAAAAGCATTGTCATGTTTGTCTTATGTTGAGCCCTACGATCGATATCACTTGTTCAGCTGAAGTGGGTGAAAATTGCACTTAACAAAGCGTTTAAGAGGGATTCACAACGCTTGGCAGTTTTGGTTCAAAGTTTAGCTTTTGTTTTTATGGCACAATGGTTTAAGTTGGGTGGCATCGCGTTGTTCACCCCTTAACGCGGCGTTAGCAAGTCAAGTTGACAGCTCAATATGAAATTGAGAATGTATGCATTTAATTGCTTGGAGAGCTCGATGAAAAAACTCATGATTGCTAGTCTACTGTTAACGCCATTGCATGCAAGCGCAAGTTCGCTTTCTGATATATCTCAGTTTGCGACTGAGATATGTGACAAAATCGAAGCAAAGGGCTCGGTGTCATCTTCGCAAATTGAAGCAGCTCTGCATGGAAATGCAGGAACAATTTCGAGGTTAATTGGTGCAAAGGTTACTGCTAATGGCAGTATTCTGATAAATAACAGTGAATATGAAGGAATTCCTTATGAAGAGTTATCAGTGCAAATGCTGGACTCAAGAAACTGTAAAAAGGACTTGGCTTTTGCATTATTGGAAAAAAGCAGAGTAGTTCAACAAAGCACAGCGCCAGTTAAAAGCTCATACGTTATAAACGCCCAGGATGGGGCTGTTGTATTGCTTGCTCAACCAAGTTTTCAAAAACGTACTGAACGTATACTTAGTGGTGACCTCTCGAAGCAGCTATTGAATAAGACACCAGTTGAGCTCCTGCAATCTAATTACGTTGAAGATGTTCAAGGTACGAAGGTCCAGTGGTCAAAAGTACGAATACTAGCCGGCACTAATTCAGGTTCTGTCGGTTGGGTTCTGACAAACGACGTATCGTTTAAGTAACTTGCTAACAATCTGTTTAAGAGTGATTCGCAACGCGTGGCACTTTTGTTATGCGTTGCGTTTTGTGTTTAAGGTGGCATGCGGGAGCTTCGGTATTGCGTTGCTCACCCCTTAACAGGGCGTTATAGCCCATCATGTCAATAAATTGGGAGAATTCTTTTTGAGTTCAGACATTATAGAATTATTAGAACAAGGTGAGAGTGCAACAGTCGAGTTTTTGCTACCTGAAATAGAGCCAATGCGTCTGGCCAAAACAATTGCTTCATTCGCTAACTCTGGTGGTGGAAAAGTTTTGCTTGGGGTCCGTGACTCAACTTTCGCTCCGGGTATTAAAATAGAGGAAGCTCAATTACTAACTTTGAAGGCCAAGGAATTACTTAGCGAACCTGACATATTTGAGGTTGAAAATATTAGTTTTAGGGTTTTGCTGAACATATGTGTCATAACTGTTCAGGCTTCGTCGTCATTAGTTCTTTGTAGTGATGGTGCTTATCATAGGGTTAATGGCCAAACTAAAGCGATGAATCATTATGAAATACAAAGAAAGCTCTCACCAGATGACACTTCATTAAGTAAGATCTCGGAGGTTCTTGAAACACAGACAAAAAAAATCGAGCAGCTTACTGCTGAGTTAGCCGAATCTAATACTCTAAAGAGCAAACTTAAAGACCATCTATTAGGAGCAATTGTTGGTTTGGTAATTGGTGCGATAGGAGCAGGTATAGGGCTATAACAAGCGCTTTAAGACGGATTCACAACGCGTGGCATTTGTAATTTGCGGTAAATTTAGTGATTTAGGTGGTATGCGGAAGCATCGTATTGCGTTGCTCACCACTTAAGCGTGCGTTATAAATCAAGATTGAGATTCGTGTCTGAAAAGTGAATATAAATATGATTTTATTGTTATGTAATTTGTATCATATTGATTTTGGTGGGGGGGATAAGACATGAACGACATACCTGTTCTGAATAAGTCAGCGGATAGAAAGTTAAGCATTATTGATGACACACCTGCAATATTTACTATCGCTGATAGCGAGAGCGCAGTTGGTAGAAAGCCATTGTATGAAATAGATAGCTTCAGTGAAGTTGGCAAGTGGTGCGGTTTAATAGTTCAGCAGTCAAAAAAGCATGGTGTAGACCCGCGTCTAGTAGCAGCAATAATGTATATGGAAACCACTCATGGTTGGTATGATAAAGTTTATCCTTTGAGAAAAACAATATTGCCTATGAATCTACATTATTCATATTGGAAAGACATTGGCGTAACTAAAGAAGCGCTAGGTTGTCCTTACTACAATATTGAGTTCGGGATTATTCTATTATCTAGAATACAGGCACGTATCGAAAATCCGACAATAAGAAAAATAGCTACGATCTATAATTTCTTGGGGGCCGAAGTAGTTAGCGATTACGGTGCACGTGTAGCCAAGTTATATCTAGAGCAGCCATGGAGCCCAGCCAAATGCGCCGTTTAAAACTGCTTGTCGCGTCTATTGTTGTTTCTGGTATTCTTGCTTGCGTTCCCCTGTATGTTGCAGTCAAACATAACTCAATGGGAGAGTTTTGTACTGCCAAGTCTCTAGCTCTAAGCACTTGTAGATATGATTTGGGTTATATCTTTATGGTGTGGGGTAGCTGGTTTTTATTTGTCTTTGTTTGCTTAATTGTGCTCGCTTTTTTAATGCTAGTCGTCAAAAGACTCGTACAAAAACACTGGTAATGATTTATAACAAACTGTTTAAGAGTGATTCGCTACGCGTGGCATTTGTACTATGCGTTGCGTTTTGTGGTTAAGGTGGTATGCAGTGGCTTCGGTATTGCGTTGCTCACACCTTAACAGAGCGTTATATTTCTTTTTAGTTCAGTACGTTATAATGTTAAAACTCAAGTCGAAAGCCGAAACGTGAATACGTCTCTCAGTGGTGGTCTCCTGAGACTGATGATGGCAGCCTCGATTTACTTTGCGTCAAATCCACCTGTTTTTGTGGTGCAGTTTCTCTTAGCGGAAATTGTGGGACCCGATTTCAGATAATAAGTGCGACATTCATGGAAAGGTGTAGAAGAGGAAGCCAACTGCTGAAAGTGGTACGCTCTTCTCGCCAAAGAAACAAGCAGTACTACCATGAATTATCAGCA
>NZ_JAMZAS010000021.1:0-13692 GCF_024181935.1 Vibrio sp. Y51_MX_L26 | reverse complement strand
ACAAGACGTTCAAGGCGATTCGAAACGCATTGGGGTTTTAGTGCCCAAATAGGCACGGATTTATCAGAGTTTATTTTAGGTTAGGGTGCATGTGCGTCTCTCACACCTTAACTGCGCGTTAGGCGACGGGCAGGAAAGTTCTTTGTTCTCATCTTCTTAGTTCTATTCGGCAGTTCGTTTTTCTATGTCGGCAATTCAGCGTTGTCGGCTCAAATTCTTGAATATCTCCAACCGTAAAACATGCCAAAGTTCGCGGGTTACCTCATTGGTTTTTGGTGCAGGTTGGTGGTAGGTTTCACTGGCTCAAAGTGTGAAAATGGCAGGTTAATCGAGGCTTTCGTTCTCGCTTTAAGTTTGCAACTTTGGGTTTTTCGGGCTCAAAACCTACTTTGTTGTTGAAGGTCTGCATTCCGTGGTCGTTGGAATCTTGGCTGAAACATAGTGATATTTGTGGTTCTTGAATCACAAAAAGTTAGTGGGTGTTTGGTTGCTTATTGGGTTTCGGGTAATCTGCTTTAAAAATAACTTAAACACAGGTGGGAAACTTCGCCTAACAAGGCGTTTAAGGCGGATTCACAACGCTTGGCGGTCTCAGTTCCAGTCAGGTTTAGTGTTTAAGGTACAGGGGTTTAGGTTTGGTGGTCGCGTTGTTCACCACTTAACGCGGCGTTATGCCTCAGGAGGAAAAATGGAAAAGTCCATCCGAGAATTAGCTAAAGAAGTTGGTCTAGTTATTCCGAAACCAGAAGCGAAAGCAGACTTCGTAATCAAAGGTATTGGTAGGCGAAGAGGTGAAGAAGCGTTGATCTATCGTATTCCCTCTCATTCGGAGAAAGCCCCTTTTTATGAAAAAGGAGTGACGCTATCAGAATTCCAACTGGCTTATTCACATTTAAGAGAATCAGGCTATTTAACAAGAACTTGGTTTAATAACAACCTTTCTGCTTGTGCAAAAGAGGGAGCGTGCAACTTTACAACCATAGGTGGCGTGTTTTGCATTTTAGGTGTGGCAGAATACGTATCAAAAGCGACCTATCAGTTAAAGGCATAACAAACTGTTTAAGAGTGATTCGCAACGCGTGGCATTTTTACTATGCGTTAGGTCTAATGGTTAAGGTGGTATGCAGGAGCTTCGGTATTGCGTTGCTCACACCTTAACAGGGCGTTAGTTGCCAACGAGTAAAACGTACTAAAGCAGAATGTTTAAGGCTAATGTCCATGTGTTTTTGGCTTGTTTTTTCAATTCAGTTTTAAGCTTTTGGGTTAGTGAAAATCGTGCTTTGGTTTCTTGTGTGGTTTGGGTTTTCTGTTTCAGAAGCCGATTTACTTGTTGAAAGTTAGCTCTGTAGTATTGTGTTTCCAAAAGAGCTCTTAGGTTTAGTCAGTCCGTTTTCTACGGCGTTGTGTGTTCCAAGTGGTTTCAGTGACAGGCGCTTTGAAACTGTGCCTGACTTGAGTTTTCCAACATACGTAAAGCAAGTGTTGGCAAAGCGGTAATTAACTTCAAATCAAAGCTTTAGGTTTGGCAACTAACAAAGCATTCAAGAGGGATTCACAACGCTTGGCAGTTTTGGTTTGAATCAACTTTAGTGTTTACGGCACAATGGCTTAGGTCGGGTGGTTTGCGTTGTTCACCCCTTAATGCGGCGTTATACGCTTATGTGTTCTAATCAGTTTATGGAAGATCAATGCAAATATGGAACAAATCCTACCTTTTGCTATTACAAATGAAATGGCAGTCATCATTGGACTCTTTGGACCTTACGTTTTAAAGCGGTGTGAACCGAGATTTGAAAGAGCTCTTTCCTCTGTTAAGAGTATCGCTCTATTTCGAGGACTAAGTGCTTGGAAGCGTGAACGAAAGTTTAAGCGATTAAAAAGGATTCGACGCAATAGAAATATTTACCCAATTGTTCAAGATGAAATCGCAAAGTGTAATACTTACTTCATAATGTTTTGCATATCAATATTGTTTTATTTGTATCTCTTTATGGATAGTCCGATCAAAGAGTTGTTCAATATTAATATGTGGTTGACTGTGCTTTTAGCCTCACCTATCTATTACTTCGAAATTAGGTGGTTAGTAGCATCTTCAAACAAGAAAGAGTTGTTAGGAGTAATGCGGAGAAAGCGCGTATAACAAACTGTTAAAGAGTGATTCGCAACGCGTGGCATTTTCATCATGCGTTGGTTTAAGTGATTAAGGTGGTATGCAGCGACATCAGTATTGCGTTGCTCACACCTTAACAGGGCGTTATATGCTTTAGGGATTTCTGAACAGGATGTTTTTAATACTAGCAATATTGGGTGCTATTTACCTGTTATTTAAGCTATACCAAGAAGGCGAAGAGATCGGTTGGAATAGAATTTTAGTTACTATCTTTTTTGCCAGCTATTCAGCTCTGTATTTGTATGTTCCGCCTTTTTTAGGCATGAATAACCAATATGCAGGTAAAATGTACGAATTAGTTCCAATCGGATGCTATTTCATGGCTTTACTTCCCTATATGGAAGAAGCAGAAACTGAGGCGAAAGCCTTCGTATTTTTCGCTTGGTGTGGTCTTATTCTCATAGCATCTTTCTTGGTTTACTTTAAGTTGTATGTGTGGTGATGGGTGCCAGTACGCATATAACAAACTGTTCAAGAGGGATTCACAACGCGTGGCATTTTCACTATGCGTTGGTTTAAGTGATTAAGGTGGTATGCGGCGGCATCGGTATTGCGTTGTTCACCCCTTAACAGGGCGTTAGTTGCCAACGAGAAAAACGGAGCTAAAACAAAATGTTTAGGGCTAAGGTCCAGTGCTTTTTGGCTCGGTTTTCGTATTTCAACTTCTAGTTGTTTGGGTTTGTGAAAATCGGTCGTTGGTTTCTTTTGTGGTTGGATTTTCTATTTCAGAAACCGATTTATATGTTGAAAGTTAGCTGTGTAACACTGTCTGTCCAAAGGAGCTTTTTGGTGTTGTTAGCCCGTTTTCTACGGCGTTGTATGTTCCAAGTGGTTTCAGTAACATGCGCTTTGAAACTGCGCCTGATTTGAGTTTTACAAAATACGTAAAGGTCGTGTTGGCAAAGTGCTCATAAACTTCAAATCAAAGCCGTGGGTCTGGCAACTAACAAACTGTTCAAGAGGGATTCTCAACGCTTGGCGGTTTAATGCTATTTTTGGTAAAAGTGTTTACGGTGTAAATTTTAGGTTGGGTGGCTAGCGTTGCTCACCCCTTAACAGGGCGTTATAACTCTTTTGTCATTTCATCATTACCTCTCAGAAGCAAAGAGGGCTAACCTATGAAAACTAGAATATTAGTCGGTACCATTTGGGTTGCTGTTTTTAGTTTGGGGCTCAACGCAAGCCCTCTAAGCACTCAAAGTGATGAACGATTGTTCAAAAATTTTGCTCTTTCATCTTGTATCGCAACCAAATACAAGGGCTCTTATGTGGCTAAAGATGCGCTCACAGCAATGCAAGGTTATCGAGAGTTCTCAGATTTGCCTTTGGAGGTATTCTTTGATCTAAGTGAGTTATTGGAAAGCGGAAATACTACAGCTTACAAATCAAAAAATGGTAGCGTGATAGAGTTAGCCTATTGTATCGATTTCTCTAATTCGGACGTCGTGCATAAGCTGTACTCAAAGGCAAAATCAGAGTTATAACAATCTGTTTAAGAGTGATTCGCAACGCGTGGCATTTTCACTATGCGTTGGTTTTAGTGATTAAGGTGGTATGCGGGAGCTTCAGTATTGCGTTGCTCACACCTTAACAGGGCGTTAGCTTGCAAGTGGCTAGACATAACCTATTAATTTCCTTAAAATTACCTCTTTTTTAATTTAGTGAAATTATGTATCAACTTGTATTCTTAATTATCGTCATTGTAGTTCTTGTTTATGGTTTTATTGGTGAAAATACTTATCACAAACCAAAGTTTTTTATCGTACTGGGCTTTGCTGTTTGTTTGATTTCAGTTTTGTTTATTGATCTTGCATTATTGTTATCAAGTAAGGAAGTCAACTTGCTTAATGATCGGACAACTGAGTTTGTTAAGAACATTATCACAGTTTCACTGGCAGCTCTTGGTGGTGGCTTAATGTCTACTGGTTTCGTTTTGTCCGCTCAAAAAAAGCATAATCAAAGAAACTATGAGATTCAGAAGCGCGCTGAAGATTTGGAGAATCAAATAGAAGAGTTGCAAAAAAAGATCGATGCTTGCGACCTTATTAACAAGGATGAAGAGAAGGTTAAATTTGTTAATAGATTGATTGAGTTGGACGAAAAGCTGACAGATAGCAAGACTGAACTTAGTAAGCGTGCCTACCTTTAGCTAGCTAACAATCTGTTTAAGAGTGATTCGCAACGCGTGGCATTTTTGCTATGCGTTGCGTTTGGTGTTTAAGGTGGTATGCGGTAGCTTTGGTATTGCGTTGCTCACACCTTAACAGGGCGTTAGTCGCCAGAAAAAGCTAGCAATCAAAATCATGTTTCTGAGCTTAGAATTTAGCAGCTGTTTGCTTGGTACACCGATTAATCGTAGATCATCAGAGCTTAGTTCTAGCCGTTTTAAGTCCAAAGTTTTGTACCTGTCCTAGCGGTTGTTTTGTTCTTTGGTGCTTACAGAGTAGGGCAATCGAGAGTTTGTTTTTGGTTGCAACTCCGCTCGGTGAGTTTGTCGGTACAAAAGCCGATTTACTCGCTGAAATGACGTTTTCTCTGGTGTTGTAAATCCCACGTGGTTTCAGTGACTTCGTTGAAAGTCCGCACTGTGAGATTAGCTTTTCAAAAGCGCCTTTTGGTGTTGTCAGTTCGTTTTCTGCGGCGTTGTTTGTTCCAAGTGGTTTCATTGAGTAGCCGCTTTGAGACTACGCCTGACTTAAATGCATCAAAGCACATAAAGTTTGTTGTTCGCAAAGTTTAGTTCGGCTTAAAATTGTCGCTCGGTGCCTCGCGACTAACAAACTGTTTAAGAGTGATTCGCAACGCGTGGCATTTTTACTATGCGTTGCGTTTAGTGTTTAAGGTGGTATGCGGGAGCTTCGGCATTGCGTTGCTCACACCTTAACAGGGCGTTAGTACCAAAATTAAATTAGGTTTCGGAGTATTTGAAAATGTTCTTTTCTAGTTCATCTCAACCCTTAGTTAACGGCGCTCACTTGTGCGAAGAGTTAACTAGATTTCTATCTGAAAACAAAAGTGACTTTGAACAGAAACTTATCCCGGATCTATCTCATATAGATCATATGGCTCACAATGTTAATGGTATAGAAGTCGAAAACATTTCTTTTGTGGGCGGTAATCAATATCAACTCGATTATTCATACGATTGGGAAGTCTATCGTGGTTGCTCTGATATGAATGAAGCTGATATCGAACATGAAAGCATATTGTTTGTCCTTAATGATGACGGCTTCATCGAAATTGATTTCCCAGAATATGAAGAGCGTGATACTCGCGAGGAATTTTAGTACTAACAAACTGTTCAAGAGGGATTCGCAACGCGTGGCATTTTCACTATGCGTTGGTTTAAGTGTTTAAGGTGGTATGCGGCGGCTTCGGTATTGCGTTGCTCACCCCTTAACAGGGCGTTATACGCTTTAGGAAAATTATGCAAAAATTGAAAAAAATAGAACAATTTCTTCAGATGTTTTCGCAGGATGCTCGTAAACAACAAAGGCTAAAAGATGACATTTTTAACTTCTTTGTTGTTTTTTCTAGATTTGAGTTCGCTCTAAAAGAGTCTGGCTACCTAAAGGATAAAAAAGTAGCCGAACCAAGTTGGGATAAGTTCGTAACGAAATACAAAACTGAATTTAGTGTTAATGAAGATATTCAAGAAAGCTATATTTACTTAACATCGGAAGAAACACGGCCAAATAAACAAAAAACTAATAAGACTAATCAAAATGGTGAGGAAGTTTTCAATACTTATTGGGATAAATTTAACTTAGATGCAGGCGCTCCAGAACTTAAAAAAGCATGTGATGTAGTTTTAACAATAAGAAACAACTTGTTCCATGGTGGTAAATATGGTGAAAAGACGTGGAATGATCCTGAAAAAACGACTTTGTTTGTAAAGCACTCTGTTGTGTTGATTTTAGCGTTTACAAAACTAGACGAAGATATACAGGTCTATTTTGAAAATTTTGCGTAGCAGCGTATAACAAACTGTTTAAGAGTGATTCGCAACGAGTGGCATTTTTACTATGCGTTGGTCTTAGTGTTTAAGGTGGTATGCAGGGAACTTCGGTATTGCGTTGCTCACACCTTAACAGGGCGTTAGTTGCCAACGAGATAAACGCAGCTAAAACAAAATATTTAGGGCTAAGGTCCGTGTGTTTTTGGCTCAGTTTTCGTATTTCAATTTCTAGTTATTTAGGTTTGTAAAATTGTGCGTTGGTTTCTTTTGTGGTTGTATTCTCTATTTCAGAAACCGATTTATATGTTGAAAGTTAGCTCTGTAACATTGTTTATCCAAAGGCGCTTTTTGGTGTTGTTAGCTCGTTTTCTACGGCGTTGTATATTCCAAGTGGTTTCAGTGACAGGCGCTTTGAAACTGCGCCTGATTTGAGTTTTCCAAAATACGCAAAGACAGTGTTGGCAAAGCGGCAATTAACATCAAATCAAAGCTTTAGGTTTGGCAACTAACAAAGCATTCAAGAGGGATTCACAACGCTTGGCAGTTTTGGTTTGAATCAACTTTAGTGTTTACGGCACAATAGCTTAGGTTGAGTGGTGGCGTTGTTCACCCCTTAATGCGGCGTTATGTTTTTCGAGGAAATGGTAAGTGAAATATTTGAACAAAGGTTTGCTAGTCCTTAGCTTTCTTTGTCTCTTCTTAGTGCTGAAAAGTAGCGAAGAAAGGCTCCTTTTTGAAAGTGCTGGATTCATTTTTCAGCAATTTAAGCTGGGGAATGAGATTATTTTTAACTTGTCATGTGGGATGCTCATCAGCATTTGGTTCTATTTTTTGGTTGTTTGGCTGCCAGAGAAAAAGAACAAGAAGCGGGTAAAAAGTCATTTTATATCGCAATATACAGAGTTTAAACGTCATTTAATTATGCATATCGTAGGTGCATGTAAGGGTGACTTGCTCAGTAACTTGATGGAGCCTCAGGCATTTAAAGACTATTTCAAAGAAAAAGTAACAGTAGACCAAGATCGTTGGCACGTTTTTCTAAATAATCTCGATAAAGATCTCTTGGCTGACATTCTCAATGAATTTGAGGCGTTTAAAGAAGCTACGTCTTATTTGCTCGGTAACGTGCAGGTTGATGACGATGAGGTGTTCTCATTTCTGCATAGGATAAACACTATATCTATTACACTAAAAGGCGTCAGTATTGAAGATGATAGCTTGAAGCAACTCTCTCGGTTGCTTTGGGAGATATTGGCTGGCTTTAGTTGGGTGGATGGTTATCGAGATTATGACTATTTCGACAGTATGTTCCATAAAATTTAGAACAAACATAACAAACTGTTTAAGAGTGATTCGCAACGCGTGGCATTTTTACTATGCGTTAGGTTTTGTGGTTAAGGCGGTATGCGGAGGCATCGGTATTGCGTTGCTCACACCTTAACAGGGCGTTATGTGAATAGGAGGTTCCAGTGAACAAGGTAGTCAAAGAACGCTTCGATGAATATCCGGAAAATGCTCGTATTAGGCTAGAGGAGCTACGAAATCTAGTCTTTCAAATCGCATCTGATTTGGAGCTGGGTGAAGTCGATGAAACTCTAAAGTGGGGAGAACCTAGCTACAGTGTAAAAACAGGCAGCCCGCTAAGAATGGACTGGAAGCTGAAATCTCCTAATAATTATTACCTGTTCTTTAATTGCCAAACTAAGTTAGTCGATACATTTAGAGAATTGTATGGTGAAGAACTAGTGTTTCAGGGAAACAGAGCAATAGTTCTGTCCTTATCGCAAGTGTTACCAGAAACAGCAATCAAGTCCTGTTTAGAGTTAACTTTAACCTATCAACAGCGGAAACATTTACATCTTTTAGGCGTGTGAAAAATTCACATAACAAAGCGTTCAAGAGGGATTCCCAACGCTCGGTATTTTGGGTTTGATTCAGCTTTAGTGATTACGGCACAATGGTTTAGGTTGGGTGGTCTGCGTTGTTCACCCCTTAACGCGGCGTTATGTTTTTTGAGGAAAAATGGATATACGAAAGGTTAGCACAGCAGAGGTTTTACCTATTAGGCATCTTGTTTTATGGCCTAGTAAATTGCCTTCATTCTGCGAAGTCGAAGGGGATGACTCTGCTACTCACTATGGTGCATTTATTGGTGGGAAGCTGGTTTGTGTGGCATCTGTTTATAACGATGGTCATGAAGCTAGGCTCAGAAAATTTGCTACCCTGCCAGAATACCAAGGGCAAGGAATTGGCACTAAGGTTATCGAGAGACTGGTGCGTGATTTGAAGCGAGAAAATGTTAGGTATTTCTGGTGTGACGCGAGAACTTCAGCACTGTCTTTCTATCAGAAATTTGGGTTGCGTGTTGAAGGCGAAGAGTTTTACAAATCAAATGTAGCGTACTTAAAAATGTCTGTTTCGTGGGTATAAGAACCACAAACATAACAAGGCGTTTAAGACGGATTCACAACGCTTGGCGATTTGAGTACCAGTCAGGTTAAGTGTTTAAGGTACAATGGTTTAGGTTTGGTGGTTGGCGTTGTTAACCACTTAACGCGGCGTTAGTCGCCAGAAAAAGCTAGCAGTCAAAATCATGTTTTTAAGCTCAAAACTTGGCTACTGGCTGTTTGATTCATAGTTCCATCTTCGACGGTCAAAGCTCAGTTTCATCGGTTCTAAGTCAATGCATTGCTATTTTCCAAGCGGTTGTTTCGTTCTTTGGTGGTGATAGGGCGGGGCAATCGAAAATCTGTTTTTGGTTGCAAATCTGCCCGGTGAGTTTGTTGGTTTAAAAGCTTATTTACTTGCTGAAAGGACGTTTTCTCTGGTGTTGTAAGTTCCACGTGGTTTCAGTGACTTTGTTGAAAGTCCGCACTGTGAAATTGGCTTTCCAAAAACGCTTTTTGGTGTTGTCAGTCCGTTTTCTACGGCGTTGTTTGTTCCAAGTGGTTTCATGAATAGCTGCTTTGCGACTACGCCTGACTTAAGTGCATCAAAGCACATAAAGTTTGTTGTTCGCAAAGTTTAGTTCGGCTTAAAATTGTCGCTCGGTGCCTCGCGACTAACAAACTGCTCAAGAGGGATTCGCAACGCGTGGCATTTTTACTATGCGTTGAATTTAGTGATTAAGGTGGTTTGCGGCGACTTTGGTATTGCGTTGCTCACCCCTTAGCAGGGCGTTATACGAATAGAGGGAATTTATGTACAAGAGTACTGATTTTAGCTTGGATTCAAAAGAGTTCAGGTTTAAGAAAGACTCATATGCTTTGTCTAAGATAAACAATGCTAGGGTTAAAAAGTTAAGTTTTCTTGATAATTTAGGTCAAGTGTTATTCTGGGTGTTTATTTTTTCAGGGGCTGTTTGGTTAGCCATTCCAAGCTTTGAAGAGGCACCGCAATGGCTACAAGTTTTAGTTCTTAGTTTGACGGCTGTAGGTTTCGTTTTTGCTCTTCTTCGTTGTTCTAAATATGCGCTTCAAGTCGAGTTTCGCCATATAGATGAAACGGGCGTTCAATGGGTTAATGTCGCTAAGTCATACTCAAAGTCAGATTGTGAGTTATTTGAACAACAAGTGCTGGCACTGAAGGAGAAATTCGTATAACAAATTGTTCAAGAGTGATTCGGCACGCGTGGCATTTTTACTATGCGTTGGTTTTAGTGGTTAAGGCGGTATGCGGAGGCTTCGGTATTGCGCGCCTCACACCTTAACAAGGCGTTAACTGGATTGATGACGAGGTAAGTCCGATGAAAAGAATTGCGGTCATTGGTTCTGGCGGTTCGGGTAAATCCACATTTTCGGCACTATTAGGTACAGAGTTGAATTTGCCTGTTCATCATCTCGATCAGCTATATTGGAAACCAAATTGGGTTAAAACTCCAAAAGATGACTGGATCAAAATTCAAAAAGGTCTTTGTGAAAGCGAGTGTTGGATTATCGATGGTAATTATCAGAGCACCCTTGATATAAGATTTGAAGCTTGTGACACAGTAATATTCTTAGATGTAAACCGATATACCTGTATCTATCGAGCACTAAAGAGAACATTATTAAGTAGTAAGCGTCCAGATTTAGCTGAAGGTTGCGATGAAAGGTTTGATATCGAGTTCATCAAATTCTTATGGGACTATCCCAAAAAGTCGAAACCCCTAATAATGGACAAACTCAAGACGCTTACAAGAAATAAGCGTGTAATTATCGCAAAATCTGGAGAGCAAGCGCTCCGCCTTTGCAAATCCAGTTAACAAACTGTTCAAGAGGGATTCGCAACGCGTGGCATTTTTACTATGCGTTGGTTTTATTGTTTAAGGCGGTATGCGGCTGCATCGGTATTGCGTTGCTCACCCCTTAACAGGGCGTTAGCCGTCATGAAGCTTGCTATACTCAAAGTGATAGAATAGTATCACTTTAGTATTCCTTTGGAGCAGCTCTCATGAAAGTAGAACTAGTTACATCACTGAAACGTCAAGCAACAAAGATCCTTGCCGATCTCCACGACACTAAAGAACCAGTGTTAATTACTGAACATGGTAAGCCATCGGCATATCTGGTTGATGTTGATGATTACGAGTTTATGCAAAATCGTTTGGCGATTCTGGAGGGGATTGCACGAGGTGAACGTGCATTAGCTGACGGTAAAGTGGTGAGTCACGATGAAGCCAAGGACAAAATGTCAAAATGGCTGAAATAATCTGGACTGAGCCAGCGCTATCCGACCTCAATGATATCGCTGAATACATCGCACTTGAAAATATCGTAGCTGCAAAACAATTGGTTCAAACGATCTTTTCTAAAGTCGGGCGCTTAGGGGCTTTCCCTGAATCGGGTCGCATTCCGCCTGAACTAGAACATCTAAGTTATCGTGAAGTTGTAGTTAATCCGTGCCGTGTTTTCTATAAACGAGACGGCGACAAAGTATTTATTCTGTTTGTTATGCGTGCTGAGAGAGACTTGCGTAAGTTCCTATTGAGCAAGCAATAACCTTTGGGAGTGAGCGGCTAACAAACTGTTTAAGAGTGATTCGCAACGCGTGGCATTTTTACTATGCGTTGCGTTTAGTGTTTAAGGTGGTATGCGGCAGCATCTGTATTGCGTTGCTCACCCCTTAACAGGGCGTTAGCAGCCAAAACAAGTAACAATGAGATCTATCATTTTCAGGATAAGTAAAACTGATACGCAAATATTCTGATTTTTTTAAAAAAACTCGCTCCAAAAAATTATAGTTAGATTTTACTAGGAGTATTTGAAATGCAAAACAAACCGTGTCCAGTATTAATTGGATTGACATTTGATGAGGAAAGCCAAGAAGCGCTAAATGCTATAAACGAAATGAATGCCAAGATTGATGATGGTTGGGTTGCTATAGCTTTGGGACATTTGGCTGTGATTTTTGGTGGCTTAACCGTAAAAGCTCCAGCGTCTGCCGGACCTATAGAGAAAACATTGGGATTTCAACTAGTGTCTAACGATGTCGCCACCACTTCTTGGAGTATATATCAAACGAACTGGGAGTACTTTTTTAGATCTTTTGGGGCATTAGAACGCCATGCTAAAAACCAAATCAGTACAATTGCAGGTTTACAAATGATACGAGGTAAGATTAGTCATAAAGAACGCCAGTTTTGGAAAGCTGTGCATTACGGATGTAAGGTGTCTGAATGAAAAAAATTATAATCCTAGTACTTTTTCTTTTATTACCTCGTTTAGCATCTGCTACCGATGAGCTTATGCTCAATGTGGTAAACAAATCATTAATCGAGTATGAAAGTAAGAATAGTCAATGTATTGCATCATCAAAAATGCAATCTGTAAGTGATGACTTAATCCAAAAGGTTAAGCAAGTTGAGACTGATCTATCGATAAGTATTGGGTACTTATATAAAAACTCTTTGTATCAGTGTTCACTTCATGAGTTAAGTACTTTGATGAAGTTATTCTTATTGGTTGAAAATTCTGAAAAAGAAGAATATCCATTAACAAAGTTAAGAGTAAATGAGATCAAAAAGTTACTTTTTACTAAAGTCGATTTACGCTTTGAATTAAAGTTTCAAAATTTACCCAATGAAAAACAATTAACTCTAACGGAATTAGGTAAAAGCCTTGCTCCATTTGACTTGCTAGATATGTATGAACGTGCGCAAGACTGAATAGTCTGCTAACAAAGCATTTAAGAGTGATTCCCAACGCTTGGCATTTTCGTCTCTGCGTTGGGTTTCGTGTTTAAGGTGCATGGTTTAGGTAAGGTGGCAGCGTTGCTCACACCTTAATGCGGCGTTAGCCGTCATGGAGCTTGCTATACTCAAAGTGATAGAATAGTATCACTTTAGTATTCCTTTGGAGCAGCTCTCATGAAAGTAGAACTAGTTACATCACTCAAACGTCAAGCAACTAAGATCCTCGCCGATCTCCACGACACCAAAGAGCCAGTGTTAATTACTGAGCATGGTAAGCCATCCGCTTATCTCATTGATGTTGATGACTACGAGTTTATGCAAAATCGTTTAGCTATTCTTGAGGGTATTGCACGAGGAGAGCGTGCACTAGCTGACGGTAAAGTGGTAAGCCATGATGAAGCGAAGGACAAAATGTCAAAATGGCTGAAATAATCTGGACTGAACCAGCGTTATCTGACCTCAACGATATCGCTGAATACATCGCACTTGAAAATATCGTAGCTGCAAAGCAGTTAGTGCAAACGATCTTCTCCAAAGTCGAACGCCTACAAACTTTCCCAGAGTCAGGTCGTATTCCACCCGAGCTAGAACATCTAAGTTATCGTGAAGTTGTCGTTAATCCATGTCGTGTTTTCTATAAACAAGACGGTGACAAAGTGTTTATTCTGTTTGTTATGCGTGCAGAGAGAGATTTGCGTAAGTTCCTGTTGAGTAAGCAGTAACCTTTGGGAATGAGCGGCTAACAAACTGTTTAAGAGTGATTCGCAACGCGTGGTATTTTTACTATGCGTTAGTTTTAGTGTTTAAGGTGGTATGCGGTAGCATTGGTATTGCGTTGCTCACACCTTAACAGGGCGTTATGTTCTTGGAGGTTTATGGAAAACTTCAAAATTAGCAGAATCCACACAAAGTTAGGTATTTTCCGACTATCTGGAATCCTCAACAATGAAAGTGGTATTAAAAATATCAGCTATATTTCTGCTGAATATATGGGAACTGATGGCTGGTGCGAACTTAATTTACAGTCGGAGCATACTCAAAATTTACTGAGAGAGATTCAAATTGAAGTGTTGCAGCACCTAGCGTGAGCAAGTCTGTTGCATCGACCAGACATAGTTTTGTAAATATCAGTGGCTTCAAATAGCTACGAACATAACAAAGCGTTCAAGAGGGATTCTCAACGCTTGGCAATTTTGGTTCTAAGTTTAGCTTTTGTGTTTATGGCACAATAATTTAGGTTTGGTGGCTTGCGTTGTTCACCCCTTAACGCGGCGTTATTTCCGCAACGGATCTCTCAGGCTGAATGTACGTGGTTGTAGCCTAAGAGTGAAAGTGGCGGGGTAATAGGGTGGAAAAGCGGCGAAAAGGGCGAATATTTGTCATTTCCATGCT
>NZ_JAMZAS010000020.1:0-30668 GCF_024181935.1 Vibrio sp. Y51_MX_L26 | reverse complement strand
AAATTTCTTTTTCTCTCACTTCCGACTCGCTGTGTGACTTTCGTCTCACTCCGTGTCGGTGGATGCGCAGTATAGGGAGTTGAGAAATTAGTACAAGCGTTTTTTGCAAAAAAACTTTCAACCGCACAAATAACGAGCATTCTGCATAGATACTCAACGATCTTGTCTAATATTTCGGGTTGCAGAGGATCTTTTCATGATGAAACACCTTACTTCTACATTAAAAGATCGCCGGTTTCTTTGTGATTTCTGTTGCTGATCTTATTTCTCTTGGTTCTTTTTTCTCTTTCTATCGATATAAAGACGAAAAAAAAGAGCAGAACGATGACGAACTGCTCTTTTGGTCTTTGCTTTTTATTTGGGGTACTTCAGGTGAAGTCTTGGAAAAGTGTTTCTTCTATATATAGAAGAAAAGATCAGAGCATCCTTGCCCTTCTCTTTTACGACAGATTAGCTAGGGGTATATCTAAATGTCGTGGTTGTTCGATGACACATTGAGCTCGTAAGAGTGGAGCATGCTTGCATTCCCAATGGCGTCATCTTCGAGAGGAACTTAGTTCTTCAATACTTTTACGGTGTAGCTACCATCTTTTTGTTGGTACAGACCATGGATGTCGGTTTCGAAACCTGGGTAATGCGCACCGATCTCACAAAGCATCTCTAGGAAGTCCAGCACAGGGCGAGACTCTTGAGTCACCATTTCACCAGGAAGTACTAGTGGCACACCTGGAGGATAAGGAAGGATCATGTTCGCACTTACGCGGCCAACCATTTCTTCCAGTTTGATTTCTTCTACGTTACCGCGAAGCTCTTCTTGCCATGCTGCGTGTGGTGTCACTTTCATTTCTGGAAGAACATCGAACGCTTTGTACATTAGCTCAGGTAGGTTGTATTTCTTAGTTAGGTCATGAATTGCTTGTGCTAGTTCTTGAACGCGCATGCCTTCATAAAAGCTTGGGTCTTCGTTGTATAGCGAAGGTAGGAAGCTCTTGATGGTTAGGTTCAAGTCGTAGCCACGTTTAAATTCAGTTAGACCGCGTAGCAATTGCATTGCTTTTGATTTGTCGATACCGATTGAGAATAGGAACAACAAGTTGTATGGGCCTGTTTTCTCAACCACGATACCGCGCTCGTCTAGGAATTTAGCCACCAGCGAAGCAGGAATACCTGATTCTTCTAGTTCGCCTTCTTTATTCATCCCTGGAGTCAGTAGCGTTACTTTGATTGGGTCAAGATACATGTGGTTGTCATCCATGTTCTTGAAGCCGTGCCATGTGTCGCTAGGGTCTAGTTTCCAACATTCTGTGGTATCGATGTTTTCTGGTTGCCATACATCGAAGAACCAGCTGTCGCTTTCTGCTTCTAGACGTTTGATCTCTTTACGGAAGCGGATTGCGCGATCGATAGAGTCTTGCATCAACTTCTTACCAGTGTTGCCGCGCATCATTGCCGCTGCAGTTTCAGTAGAAGCCACAATGCCGTACTGAGGTGAAGTTGAAGTGTGCATCATGAATGCTTCGTTGAAAGACTCTTTATCAAAGTCACCTTTCACGTGAATCATTGAAGCTTGTGAGAACGCTGCCAACAGTTTGTGTGTTGATTGTGTTTCGTAGAACACTTTGCCTGGCATCGCTTCACCACTCATACCACATTTACCTTCGTAAATTGGGTTGAAGTTAGTGTAAGGCACCCAAGCACTGTCGAAGTGGATGTGTTTACAGTCTAGCGACTCTTTGATGAATTGTGTGTTGTACAACAAGCCATCGTAAGTTGAGTTAGTCACTACTGCGTAACTTGGCGCTGTTGCACCTGGTGTTTTCGCCACTTTCTCTGCAATGACATCTCGGCTGAATTCGCTTTGTGGAATACCACCAAGGATGCCGTATGCGTTACGGGTTGGGCGGAAGTAGATTGGAGTAACGTCGCTCATCATCATTAGGTGAGTCAGAGATTTGTGACAGTTACGGTCAATCAGTACTGTGCTGCCCGCAGGTGCTGAGTACATACCAACGATTTTGTTCGATGTAGACGTACCGTTCGTTACGATGTACGAGCTGTCTGCATTGAATGTACGTGCAATGTATTCTTCTGCATCTTTATGTGGACCTGAGTGGTCTAGCAGAGAGCCTAGTTCAGGCATTGAGATTGATACGTCCGCTTTAAATGTGTTTGGACCGTAAAAATCGTAGAAGATGCTACCAGCAGGGCTTTTCTGGAATGCAGTACCGCCCATGTGACCTGGAGTACAGAAGGTGTATTTACCCTCTTCTACGTATTTGAATAGCGCTTTAGTGAATGGAGGCATGATGGCATCTTTGTATGCCTCAGTCGCTTGGTTGATTTTGATAGCGATGTCGTCAGCCATACCTAAAGCGTACTCGAAGAAGCTCACGTTTAGACGTAGGTCTGTTAGTGAAATATCGAGAGTAGACTGTTCGTTAGCAAATGCGTGAACAGGCAGTTTTTCGTTGATTTGGCTGATACGTTCACATAGCTCTAGTGAGTATTTATCCCAGTCGAACAGCACACCGCAAATGCGTGGGTTCATCTCAATCATTTTGATCAAGTCTTTATCATCTACTGGGTAAACCACTTCGTAGCCCGCTTTCTCAAGAGCAGCGTGAAGTTGACGAACTGGCTCTTCTTTAAAGAACACACCCATGTGGTTCAAGATAGCGAATATATTCATTTGGACATCTCCAAGGCGAATGAGGGCGCTCTTTGCCATTTACAGGCAATGAGTAAGGTGAGCGCCGCGTGAATTTGGGTTTTATGGGCTGGCACCGTAGTGCCAGCGTTTTGGGGATTAGTTGCTTGCTTGGGCAGGCATGTCGTCAGCGTGCATTTTCACGTACTGAGCAAGACCTGCTTTTTTGCTGTAGAACATCAAGATAACGAGAGACACGATGAAGGTTGCTGTTAGCGTACCGCCCTCTGCACCTGCTAGTGCGATGAAGCAGAACAGACAAGCCACACCAGAGAACAGCATTACGAAGCCGTTGCGTGTTGTCATACCTTCGAAGCGAATCAAGTTAATGCTTGAGTAGAAGTAAGGCAGCATAGTTAGTAGAACTGCATCAGTCGTTAGCTGGTTGAACAGGTCTGATGCGTGTGCTGTTTTAGAGCTGAAGAACATCAGTACAACCATTAATGCTGTCATCTTGATTGACGCAAGGATTAGACCTTTCTTAGGCACACCGTTTTTGTCAGTTTCGCCGTAGATTTTAGGGAAGTTGCCATCGCTTGCTGCACGTTTACCAGCCTCGCCCACCAGCATCATCCAAGAACCTAGCGAAGTGAAACATGCTAGTGCTGTGAATGCTGATACGAATGGTGCAGTCCAGCTACCGAATAGCTCAGTGGTTGCTAGTGCAAATGGCGCACCTGATGCCGCAACTTCAGAAGCAGGGAACATGCCGCTGATCATTTGAGTTGATAGGATGTAAATCACACCTGCGATACCAGTACCCAGCATGGTTGCTAGCGGTACAGTACGTTTAGGATTTTCTACCATACCTGTCGATACTGCTGCTGATTCCACACCAACAAATGACCATAGACAGATAAGAACCGCAGTCACAATCGCATGGCTATCCGTACCCGCAGATACGTTCCAGTTTTGGCTGTATAGCGCAGTGTCGAAGTGCGTCCAACCAAACGCCGCTGTACCAACAACAGGAATGAGGATTAGAACAAGACCAAGCGTACATAGACGGCTTACCCAGCTACCACCAAGTAGGTTAACGAAAGTGAAGATCCATACCGATGCAATCGTCGCAATACCTGCTGGGATTGGGTTATTAAGCACAGGGAAGAATACTGAAAGGTAAGAAACACCTGTAATGGCAATAGCCAGGTTACCAATCCAGTTCGCGTGGTAATAAAGAACGCCCGTTTGGAAACCAAATACCGGAGACACTTCACCAGCATAAGCGATAGGACCACCTTCTTGTGGGTTTTTGGTTGCCAGACGAGCGTAAACAAACGCAAGGCTCAGAGCACCGATCAAACAGATCAGCCAACTGAAAATTGAAACAGAGCCTACTGAAGCTAGGCTAGAAGGTAACAGTGCAATACCACTACCCATCATGTTACCGGCTACTACACCCGTACAGGCAATTAGGCCGATTTTTTTCGTATTCGATGACATAACATCTCCAAATCTATTCTACTCAAGTCAACGTGACTCAAACTGAACGGTTATTAGCGAGATGCTATGAAGTAGATACCTGCTCGACCTCGCTAAATTTCGAAGTGAAGACTACGCCCAAAAATCGGGAAAAAAATAAACTTGGCGTTATCAATAAAATGATTAGTTAATCAACATCAAGTTGAGATAAACATGATAAACACAAAAACATAAAACTATATTATTCATACAGTTATAAGAAAAACATCAAACCTTCTACCGATAGATAAACTCTCATCAACTCGTTGGTAATCGCGGCAAAAGTTATCAACCTCTATCAACTTCCCCGCCCCGAAGGGTTGATTCCCTGAACCTGTTGATTCCATAAATCTCTCCCTGATCGCGCTTTTTGACCCACATCAATATTCATCTCGCCTGCAAGAAAGCATCAGAATCATTCTCGCCACATAACTCAGCCAGACACTCCATACAATCAATAGAGATAGAGATAGAGATAGAGATAGAGATAGAGATAGAGATAGAGAAGAAAACCGGATATGTCTTCCCGTTGCAAGCTTGCGTTACTGGCTCCTTCGTAAGTCATTACCCCACCGCCCACCCTTTTCACTTTTCGACAGCTACAAAAAAGCCCCTCACCGAAATGAGGGGCTAGTATTTGACTGACGTTGAGTGCGAGAGAATTAAAGCATTCGAACGACAGAAGGGTGAACAGCGCGATACATGGCGTAATCAATCGCCTTCATGTTACTTGGGAAGACCAAGTTTTCGCACAGCAGGTACGTCTCAACCGACGTATCAATATAGAAAGCTTCGCTGTAAGACTCACTGGCCAAATCCAGATCACCATCCAATTCAGCGTGCTTACCACGAATCACATAAGACAGCACCGAATCACGTAACCTCAAAGCCTGCCCAAGATGCTGCTTGGCTGAGGCCATGTCACCAATAATGGTTTCGTGCAGGGCCAAAGCTTCATAAATTCGCGGTTGAATTGGCCCAACCATCATTTTTACGTTAGTTTCTAGTGCGTCACTCAACTGCTGCACTCGCCCTTTCTTCAACTCCTGTGAAAAATCGAGCACCTTCTGCACGTGGTAAGCAATTAATAACTCTGCCTGAACGTAAGCGTTATCTGGCTCAATTTCTAAAATGTTTTCCATCAAGTTGACGCCTTGGCGAAACTGCTTGGCATCCGAGACATTGAGATAATGGTTAGCTTGAACAAACAGCTCCACAGCATCTGGGTTAATTGGCATTCCCGCCACCAGCATCGTGGATTTCAGCTTGGCATCCGGTACTTTCAGGACTTGCATCAAGTCTAACGACGCTTGTTGAAGCACTGTCTTTAAATGGCTGCTGGTTAACGCGTATTGACGACTAAACAACACCTTTTCAGATGAGTTATTGCGATATTCCACCTCTAAAAAGCTACCACCCTCATTTTCACGAACCCGCACCACAACCGATTTGCCCGGCACAATACCCGAAGTAAACGACGCCTTCTTTAGCATGACTCGGTAATCGCTCACTTGAGCAATGTCGGACATCAACTTTTGGGCAAACCCGTCTGCCAAGTCGTAGCTTAACCCTTCGCTCGTGAAGTTATCTTGAAACTTGAATTCGATAAGGTGAGTATCGATGGCTTGAGTAATACGCACTTCCGATTGCTTGTAGGTAAACACGCCCATCACCACAACCAAGACACTGATCCAGATGAAGTTCATGATCCCCAGGCGCCACGGACTGATTTTATTTTTTTTCTGAGGGGCCTTTTTCTCTTTAGACATCTCACAGACCGCGCGAGTCAGAGGGCCAGCAGGAAAGGTGACGGCAGGTGCGATAGGTAGAGTATCTTCTTCTGATTCTTCAACAATAGGAGGAAGAGTTTCTGAATCACAATGACGACTTGCGAGGAATTCCTCGAGTGTCATTGGGGTCACATTCGCCACCAGCTTGTAACCACGTTTCGGCACTGTAATGACGTAGCTGGTATTTTCTTCCCGACCGTCCCGCAGTAATTTACGCAACTCAAAAATGGACTGAGTCACCACTTGATCGGTCACAATCGCCCCTGCCCAAACGTATTGGATCAATTCCTCACGATTGAACACCTCATTCGCATGCTCCGCTAGGAAATGCAGAAGATTAATTAAGCGTGGCTCAACAGTAACTTCCCTATCTTGTCGATACAGCTTATTTTCATCAACGCTTAAAACCCAGTCATTGATTTGAAAATAGACTCCAACCATGTATGAAAACTCTCGTATCTACAGACAGCGCTACGGCAGGAATCAAACAATGGTCAATTCCTACAGGTAACTAAAGGCGAGATTATAGGTGGGAAAACGGCGTGCACCTAGAAAAGCAAGCCGCCAAAAATGCAAACTTAAGTTAAGTGATGCAGAAATGAGACTACTCAAGTGCTGCAAGGATAGAACAATGAGTAGCATCATCGTCCGTATGACCACAGCAAGCATCATTAATCTTCTTCAAAGCTCGGCGAATTTTCGTTAGCTCGTTAATTTTTCCATCAATCAGCTCTAACTTAGCAGAAGTAATAGCTTTAACCTCTGCACAGCTGTGTTCTGTCGCTTCTAGTTTGATTTCTAGTAGCTCTTTAATCTCATCCAAGCTCAGGCCCAGCTCTTTACCTTTAAGGATGAAGTGTACCTGCTTTTGATTCTCTTCATTATAGAGACGATAACCTGATTCACTTCGACCTGCGGGCTTTATCAGCGCGTTTTTCTCATAAAAACGCAGCGTATCTGCCGTCACACCACAACGTTTTGCCAGTTCACCTATCTGAAACATAACTCTCCCTATTAACTATCTCGTTACTTTTAAAGCTAAAGAACCTCTTTTTCACAATTATTTTTGAGATGCCAAACGATTGCGCGAGCTTTTTTGTAATAAATTGGTTAGAATACGCGCCATCAAATGTGGAGACTGTTTTCTAACCAGAAAACATCCGGCAAAGGTCTTTACCAAAACTGGCCAATATTTTACCCCAAGAGGTAAAAACAAGTTCATTTTTGGCAAACATCTTTAACTCCGTGAATTTGAGGAAAATGGAAGCATGAATAACGCTCGTCCTATTCGCCGTGCGCTTATCAGCGTATCAGACAAAACAGGTATTGTTGAGTTTGCACAAGCTCTTGCTGAGCGCGGTGTCGATATCCTATCTACTGGTGGTACAGCACGCCTACTTGCCGAACAAGGCATCGCAGTAACAGAAGTCTCTGACTACACAGGTTTCCCAGAAATGATGGACGGCCGCGTTAAAACGCTTCACCCGAAAGTTCACGGTGGTGTGCTTGGTCGTCGTGGTCAAGATGACGACGTGATGGCAAAACATGGCATCAATCCAATCGACATGGTCGTTGTTAACCTATACCCATTCGCAGAAACCGTTGCAAAAGAAGGCTGTACACTAGCTGACGCGGTTGAAAACATCGATATCGGCGGCCCAACGATGGTTCGCTCTGCAGCGAAAAACCACAAAGACGTGACTATCATTGTGAACGCTCATGATTACGACCGCGTTATCGCTGAAATGGACGAGAACGAGAAATCTCTAACACTAGAGACTCGTTTCGACCTTGCTATCGCAGCATTTGAACACACTGCGGCTTACGATGGCATGATCGCAAACTACTTCGGCACCATGGTTCCATCTTACGGTGAGAACAAAGAAGGTGATGAAGAGTCTAAATTCCCACGTACTTTCAATCAGCAATTCGAGAAGAAGCAAGACATGCGCTACGGTGAGAACAGCCACCAAGCCGCAGCTTTCTACGTGGAAGCCAATCCACAAGAAGCGTCTGTTTCTACTGCTCGCCAAATCCAAGGTAAAGCTCTTTCTTACAACAACATCGCAGACACGGACGCCGCACTTGAGTGTGTGAAAGAGTTCAACGAGCCAGCATGTGTGATCGTAAAACACGCGAACCCATGTGGTGTAGCTCTAGGTAAGGACATTCTAGAAGCGTACAACCGCGCTTACCAAACTGACCCAACATCTGCATTCGGCGGCATCATTGCATTCAACCAAGAGCTAGATGCTGAAACAGCAGCCGCTATTGTTGAGCGTCAATTCGTTGAAGTGATCATCGCACCTTCTGTTTCTGCTGAAGCGATTGAAGTGGTTGCAGCGAAGAAGAACGTGCGTCTACTTGAGTGTGGCGAATGGACAACTAAGACAACTGGCTTTGACGTGAAACGCGTGAATGGCGGTCTACTGGTTCAAGACCGTGACCAAGGCATGGTGAGCCTAGACGATCTAAAAGTGGTTTCTAAGCGCCAGCCAACAGAAGAAGAGCTGAAAGATGCACTGTTTTGCTGGAAAGTAGCGAAATACGTGAAATCTAACGCGATCGTTTACTCGAAAGGCGACATGACTATCGGTGTAGGCGCAGGCCAAATGAGCCGCGTTTACTCCGCGAAAATCGCAGGCATCAAAGCTGCAGACGAAGGTCTACAGGTTGAAGGTTGTGTAATGGCATCAGATGCATTCTTCCCATTCCGTGACGGCATCGACGCGGCTGCAGAAGCGGGCATCAAGTGTGTGATCCAACCAGGTGGTTCTATGCGTGATGACGAAGTTATCGCAGCGGCAGACGAACACGGCATGGCGATGATCTTTACCGGTATGCGTCACTTCCGCCACTAATTTCCTCTTCGTATTTGGCACTGTGGCGTCGTTAGCTGCTTTCGCCCACCCCGGTCACATAGCGGGCTATGCTCCCGGGGATGGGCTCAATTGTTGCCTAGCTACATCACCAACTACTTTGAGTAAACAGTATTTATAAGATTAAGGATTTTCATATGCGAGTTTTAATCATTGGTTCAGGCGGTCGTGAACATGCGCTAGGCTGGAAAGCAGCGCAAAACCCAAATGTTGAGACTATTTTCATTGCTCCAGGCAACGCAGGTACAGCACTAGAGCCAAAACTAGAGAACGTAAACATCGATGTAGAAGACATCGCTGGCCTTGTTGCTTTCGCCAAAGAGAAGGCGATTGAACTGACTATCGTTGGCCCAGAAGCACCATTGGTTATTGGTGTGGTTGATGCGTTCCGCGAAGCGGGCTTACCAATCTTTGGCCCTACACAAGCCGCAGCGCAGCTTGAAGGCTCTAAAGCGTTTACTAAAGACTTCCTTGCTCGTCACCAAATCCCAACCGGTGCATACGCAAACTTTACAGAAATTGAACCAGCGCTTGCTTACGTGCGTGAACAAGGTGCGCCGATTGTGGTGAAAGCCGACGGCCTTGCGGCTGGTAAAGGCGTGATTGTGGCAATGACGCTAGAAGAAGCGGAAGACGCAATCAAAGACATGCTAGCGGGCAACGCATTTGGTGATGCTGGTAGTCGTGTAGTTATCGAAGAGTTCCTAGATGGTGAAGAAGCAAGCTTCATCGTGATGGTCGATGGCGAGAACGTTCTGCCAATGGCCACCAGCCAAGATCACAAACGTGTCGGTGACAAAGATACAGGTCCTAACACTGGTGGCATGGGCGCGTACTCGCCAGCTCCTGTGGTAACACCAGAAATTCACAACCGCATCATGGAAGAAGTCATTTACCCAACGGTACGTGGCATGGCTTCTGAAGGTAACCCATACACAGGTTTCCTATACGCGGGTCTGATGATCGACAAAGATGGTACGCCGAAAGTGATCGAGTACAACTGCCGATTCGGTGATCCAGAGACACAACCAATCATGATGCGCATGGAGTCAGATCTGGTTGATCTATGCTTAGCTGCAATCGACGAGAAGCTTGATCAAGAGGAATCTAAATGGGATCCGCGCGCATCGATTGGTATCGTACTCGCAGCCGGTGGTTACCCAGCAGCGTACAACAAAGGCGATGTGATCTCTGGTCTGCCACACGTTGAAATTGAAGGCGAGAAAGTCTTCCACGCGGGTACAGACAATAAAGATGGCGACATCGTGACAAATGGTGGTCGCGTATTGTGTGCAACTGCATTGGGCAACAGCGTATCAGAAGCGCAGCAACGCGCTTACGAGCTTGCGAAACAGATCAGTTGGGACGGCATGTTCCATCGCAGTGACATCGGCTACCGTGCGATTGCACGTGAGCAAGAAAAATAAAAACAACTTAAGTTGGCTAAAAAACAAAAGGCGCATTCAGCGCCTTTTTTATTACTCTGTCTGTTAGTAAGTCTCACCAAGCTTACTCAGCGAGTAATGCTGGTCGTGGTACACAATCAAAGTCATCATCATTGAGCATCAACAGTTCATCAACCGTTGCTTTATTTCGTGACTGCTTGCCGACAAAAGCCACGTAACTGTCTACAGATGAGAGACGCTCGATAATAAATTTTGGCAACGTCTGATTAAACTCGAGTGTCGAGAACGCTTTACCTTTGCAGGTTTCAAACGATTGGCCATTCCAATAACCTTGAATGAGGCTCTGACTGTTACGAGACTGCGCCTTAACCGACGCGACTACATCATTCGCTTCTGTCTTGTAACGTTCTAATTGTTCATGCTGAAGTGGTAAGACTTTACGATTAACGCGATATTGTTGGTAAACCGCTTCGCCATCTTTATTAAAACGGATGTGGATTTGAAAAGGCACCAACTCTTGCTTGGTATCAACTTGCTCACCTTTTCGAATCAACTCTCGAAGCTCACCTTCATCCCAACGGTAGTCACTTTGAAACCAGCCATTATCCCCCATCGTTACGTAATCAGCAGCCGTACTCACGCGAGTGAGTTTCTCGGTCATCCAGTACAAGCTACTTGCGTCTCCAGCAACTTTGCCGCCAGAGAAGTGAGTGAATTGTTCTAAATTAGGAGTTTCAACCGACGAACAGCCAAAAAGGGTAAAACTAGATAAGAGAAGTGAAGCGAGTAGATGTTTTTTCATGAAGTTGCACCGAGGCAGGATACCTCGGTGCATTCTAACTTAGTTTACTGATTCTTTCAGCGCTTTACCTGCTACGAATGCAGGTACGTTAGCTGCTGCGATTTGAATCTCGTCACCAGTCTTAGGGTTACGACCAGTACGTGCAGCGCGGTGGTTTACTTTGAATGTACCAAAACCAATTAGTTGAACTTGGTCACCCTCTTTAAGTGCACCAGTTACACCATCAAGAGTCGCTTCAAGAGCAGCTTTTGCTTGTGCTTTTGATAGGTCTGCTTTCTCTGCGATAAAGTCGATTAATTGGGTCTTGTTCATTAGGTTTCCCTTCTCATAGGTTATCGAATTCGTCTCACTCTAAAACATAAATGCCCCATCTGGCAAAGGTTTGTAAGCGATCTTTCGATTTTCTGACGTACTTTTAGCCATAATATGAGTAATAACTCACAATTTGTTACCACATACCCCCTGAAAACCCTTGCTTTCCAAGGTATTTGGACCAATTTATAAGGCACTTTTGCGGTTATAATAGCTGCAAATAACCACTATCAAACTACATTCAAGGGCAACTATGCTGCTGTTATCCATTTATATCTCTATTGCAATCGGCATTTCGTTTATCTGTTCGGTGCTGGAGGCGGTACTGCTGAGTATCAGTCCGAGCTACATTGCGCAGCTCAATCAACAGGGGCATCCCGCAGCTGGGCAACTGGCTAAGCTAAAATCAGATATCGACCGACCATTGGCATCCATTCTAACTCTAAATACCATCGCTCATACCATCGGCGCGGCCACTGCTGGTGCACAAGCTGCGGTGGTATTTGGTAGCGAAGCGTTAGGTATCTTTTCGGCAGTGCTCACACTGGCGATCTTGGTGCTTTCAGAGATCGTACCGAAAACAATTGGCGCAACTTACTGGCGTCAATTGGCGCCAACCGCGGCAGTCGCATTACGCTGGATGGTATGGGCGCTAACACCATTCGTATGGTTTTCAGAGCAAATCACCAAGCGTCTTGCTCGTAACCACGAAGCTCCGAAAATGCGTGATGAACTGTCTGCAATGGCGATTCTGGCACGTGAAAGCGGTGAATTTGCCGAGGGTGAATCAAAAATATTAAGCAACTTGCTTGGCATCCAAGATGTACCTGTAACTCAGGTTATGACGCCACGTCCTGTGGTATTCCGTATTGATGCCACGATGACCATCAATGAGTTCCTAGAAAAACACAAGGATACACCTTTCTCCCGCCCATTGGTTTATAGCGAGCAGAAAGACAACATCATTGGTTTTGTGCACCGCCTTGAGTTGTTCAAACTCCAACAATCAGGTTGTGGACAGAAACAACTGGGAGCAATCATGCGCCCGATTCAAGTGGTGCTAAACAACACGACTTTACCGAAAGTGTTTGACCAGATGATGACTCATCGCCTACAGCTAGCCCTTGTCGTTGACGAATACGGTACTGTGCAAGGCTTGGTGACGTTGGAGGATATTTTTGAACACCTCGTGGGTGAAGAAATCATCGATGAAGCAGATAAAAGTACCGACATGCAAGAGCTGGCTTACCAACGCTGGGAAAGCTGGAAAGAAATGCACGGCGTAATCGAAAGCCGCGATGACGATGAAGAAGAGGAAGAACTGGAGAAGCATCACAAGGAGCCAGAAACTCAAGAAGTGATAAAACCAGACTCTAAAGAATCGTAATCAGCATTGGGCATAACCGCTCAAACGTCGCAAACAAAAAGGCATCCGTTTAGGATGCCTTTTTCTATCTACTCAACGACTAAAGTGCGATACCGATATTGCTCACACCTTCTTCACGTAACTCTTCACGTAAATCTTTAATCAAGCTGATGTCACGCTCTACCGCTTCACGCAGTGGACGGAAAATAGCCCACTGCACGTCCCATTCTTCACATACGGCTTCATTTTCTTTCTGATTGTCGTTGGTGATTGGCTCTGCACCTTGCGCTTGCTCTAGATCAGCAACGGTTTGTACCGACTGTTGGCTCACTTTAAGCATTGAATCGAAAAGGTAGTCGCGGTCCAATAGGCCATGCAGTAACGTAGACAAACCCTGACACGCGTCCATCGCTGGATAAACCCCGTAAAAATCGAACTCATCCGCACTTGGGAACAACTCTTCTAACTTCTCTAATTGACGTTCGAAGTTAATTTTCGCGTTCTTAACTGTCAAAATTTCCCATACACTATCAAGAATCGCTCGGTAAGCACGCGGGTCAGCAAATTCTGTGTTCTCACAAAACATCGCATAGTTTGGATACATGCGTTCACACAGACACGCCATAAAGGTAATTTGTTGCCAAGGTTCTAGTTTTTCTAAACGAACCTGAAGAGGATTCTTAAGCATAGTCACTCAATCATTGAAGAAAAAAACAGCGAAAGTGTACTTGATTCATCACAGGGAAAAAAGTTAATGCCGCATTCAAATCAGATTTTCCTGCTCTCAGAGCATCGTGACACCTACGAAACGTTACTGGCAGAGAAAAATCTGCCCGATCTTTGCCTCACCGACCAACCTGAAGAAGCTCAGATCGTACTGGCGGATCCACCATTACTATCACAAAGGTTAGACGAGTTTTCACAGCTTGAGTGGGTGCAATCCACATTTGCTGGTGTCAACGCCTTAACATCCCCTAGCCTTCGTCAGGACTACACCCTGACCAATGTTCGAGGCATCTTTGGCCCACTGATTGCCGAATATGTGCTGGGGTACAGTATTGCCCATTACCGCCACTTCAACCGATACCACCAGCAACAACAAAACAAACGATGGCAGCCTCATCTCTATGCATCATTACAAAGTAAAACCATGGTGATTCTCGGTACTGGTAGCATTGGGTGTTATTTGGGCAACGCAGCTAAAGCAATGGGAATAAAAACCATCGGTATGAACCGCACAGGTATTCCGACCTCAGGTGGTGAATTTAATCAGACCTTTCATATCAGTGAACTAAGTAAGGCATTTGAACAAGCCGACATTGTTGTGAATACCCTACCAAGTACACCGGAGACGCAACAGTTACTTAATCGTCAAACACTCAGCCATCTAAACAAGGCGTTATTATTCAACGTGGGTCGCGGCGACGTACTGGATGAGGCAGGGTTGCTCTTCGCTCTGAAAAACCGTTGGGTAGAACACGCCTTCTTAGATGTGTTTGAGCAAGAACCGCTATCGGTAGAACATCCGTTTTGGAAACTTCCGCAAGTCACCATCACTCCACACATTGCTGCGCTGAGTTTTCCCGAGCAAGTCATCGAGATTTTTGCTGACAACTATCTACGCTGGCGCGATGGGTTTTCATTAAATTATCAAGTGGATTTCGAAAAGGGTTACTAAGAATGTCGTTAGACGAGCTATTGCAGCAAGTGAGGGCCTGTCAGATTTGCGCGGATAATTTACCTTTGGGTGCAAACCCTGTCGTACAAGCCGCAAAAGACGCACGCATCCTAATCATCGGTCAGGCCCCAGGCACACGTGTACACAAAACCTCGATACCTTGGAATGACCCAAGTGGTGATCGATTACGCCAATGGCTCGATATCGACAAAGACGTTTTCTACGACCCAAATAAAATTGCCATTGTCCCAATGGGATTCTGTTATCCAGGCAAAGGGAACTCTGGTGATTTACCGCCTCGTAAAGAATGTGCGCCCACTTGGCATAAAAAGATTCTTGAGCAGCTGCCCAATATAGAGCTCACTCTACTAATTGGTCAGTACTCGCAGCAGTACTATCTCACCAACAAACCAAAGACACTAACGCAAACCGTTCAACAATGGCAGGATTGGGAACCGGACTTTATCCCGCTTCCTCACCCGTCTCCACGCAATACATTATGGCTAAAGAAGAATCCTTGGTTTGAATCTGACGTCGTGCCGTACCTTAAAAAACGCGTTCACTCGATGCTTTAGGTTACCCATGATCTAATTGCTTGCTTATCTGTACAAGAAAATTAGAACATAAAACCCGAAATCATAAGTGTTTGTTTATATTAAACTTTAACATCTAGTGTACAGCTAGAGTAGTAATTAGATCATAGTAGACCAAATACTACCAGAGCTGTACGGCCTTGAGTTTTAGGTAAAAAATACCGGCACTGAATGCCGGCATTTGATTTCAAAAAAATCTAACTTACTTGTGGTATGGCTTAGATAGCTCGTGTACCGCTTCCACAAATACGCCCGCGTTTTCTGGCGGCACATCCAAGTGGATACCATGGCCTAGGTTGAACACATGACCAGTCCCCGTATCACCAAATCCTTCTAGGATATCCGCTACTTCTTCACGGATGCGCTCTGGCGAAGCGTAAAGCATTGATGGGTCCATGTTACCTTGCAGCGCCACCTTATCACCGATACGTGCTTTCGCGTCTGCAATGTTGATTGTCCAGTCTAGACCAACCGCATCACAGCCCGTTGCTGCGATTTGCTCAAGCCACATACCGCCATTCTTAGTAAACAGTGTGACTGGCACGCGACGACCATCGTTTTCACGAATCAGACCATCTACAATCTTGTGCATGTATTGCAGTGAGAACAGGTTGTAGTCACGAGGCGTCAGCACGCCACCCCATGTGTCAAATACCATTACCGACTGCGCGCCTGCTTTAATTTGCGCGTTTAGGTACTCGATAACGCTGTCTGCCAGCTTATCTAGAAGTAAGTGCAGAGTTTGTGGTTCCGCGTACATCATTTTCTTGATCTTGGTGAAGGCTTTAGAACTGCCACCTTCGATCATGTACGTAGCAAGAGTCCACGGGCTACCAGAGAAGCCAATTAACGGCACTTCACCCTTAAGGTCTTTACGGATCTGACGTACTGCGTTCATTACATATTGCAGTTCACCTTCTGGATCTGGCAAACCAATTTTTTCCACGTCAGCTTTGCATGTAATTGGGTTATCAAAAACAGGTCCTTCGCCCGCAGCAAAACGTAAACCAAGCCCCATTGCATCTGGAATCGTTAAGATGTCCGAGAATAAGATCGCGGCATCAAGAGGAAAACGGCGTAATGGTTGAAGTGTCACTTCGGATGCTAATTCTGCATTTCGACACAAAGACATGAAATCACCCGCTTCTGCACGAGTCGCTTTGTATTCTGGTAGGTAACGACCTGCCTGGCGCATCATCCATACTGGCGTGTAATCTACCGGCTCTTTTAAAAGCGCACGCAGATAACGATCATTTTTTAATTCAGTCATTCCGTAATTCCAACTGTTAGGCTTTCTGTGAAAGGGGGTATTCTATCACTGATTTAAGTCCAATAGCTGTGTGCTTTGCAACCTGGATCAAGTTATTAACTTTTAAATCAATGCTTAATTTGCACCCAATCGGTATCAGTGTTAAAAATTTGTTCGCTAGCGAAAACTACAATTATAAACTGAGTACCCAGTACTCAGCATCTCATAACGACATCTTACTTACCCCCTCCCTCTCGGAGGGTTTTTTTTATCTATTTATCAGATAATTAGAATCAATATCTTGTAGCGTTTGTTCGATAAGCGCTCTTGCAATCGTTCCTTTAGGCGCAACAGGCGGCATCTCGTCAATACCAAACCATTGTGCATCAGACAGCTCAGTGTAGTCTGGACTTAACTCTCCCGATTCATAGTCAGCTAAAAACCCCATCATCATACTCGATGGGAAAGCCCAAGGCTGGCTGCCAAAGTAACGAATATTTTTAACGAGAATTCCTGTTTCTTCATGAATTTCTCGAGCCACACACTCTTCTAATGTCTCACCAACTTCTAAGAAGCCGGCAATAACGGTATACATACCATTTCGATGCCTTGGATGTTGAGCCAATAAGATCTGATTCTCTTTACGCACAGCAACTATAATACACGGAAATATTCGAGGATAATGGAGAGTACGGCATTCGCCACACTGCATAGCTAACTGGTTATTATTAAGAAAGTTTCTTCCACCGCACTGTGGGCAAAAACGCAGACTTTGCGTCATATGCCCATACTGGACCGCTTTACTTAACAACATAAATAATGGCTCAGGAAAATGCAGGCAGTCGCGCAGTGAGACTAATGGTAGATCATGCTCCAGATCAGACAAATTAAGCCACATGACGGGCGAACCAGAATACTCACCAATGGGTCTTGCACTCACTTCAGGCAGTGATAACTGCTCTGCAGACCCGAAAGGCACAGCACCATCCACCAGCCAAATTTCACTTCCTGCAACAACACACCAGTATGCATTTATCGCGCGGTTAACATCACCTTTTCTTAACATTACACCATCCCTTTGCTTGAAGTTCGTTCATTTTACTGGCAATCTAATTTCATACTAGAGTTTGTCGTTAAGTAAATTTGCACTCTAAATTCTAGTAAGGACAAGAGTTTGTAATAACTTTACTAACTTTGCTTTGCAAAGGATACGTTCGCCAACAGGCGATCAGATCATGAGGGCATGGTCATGCTAAAAAAATTCAAACAAACACAAGACCAGTGGGGTGGCTCAAGTGATGTCATTGATCACTGGTTAGAGACAAGACAATCCCTGATTGTTGAATATTGTAAGCTTGCAGCACTGCAACCTTGTTCGAAAACCAATGTTATTGAACTCCCATCTCCTTCCGAATTGCAGGATTTCTGTCAGCATCTCGTTGATTACATCTCCGAGGGCCATTTTAAAATCTACGACATGGTTATGGATCGCTGGAAAGCGACTGGCTTTGTCGTGACCAATGAAATCAATCAAACTTATGGTCAAATAGTCCTGACAACTGAACCACTATTGAACTTTAACGATAAGTACTCAGAAGTTACTGAAGATGATGAATTAGATGATTTCGATTCTGATATGTGTCTCATTGGCGAAATTCTTGAGACTCGATTTGAAGTCGAGGACTATCTGATACAGCAGATCGCAGAAAGTCTGTCTATGCCCCCAGGGGCTTAGTGTTTGCGAACATTCAGAGACTGAAGAATAGAAAAGACTGACGATCATCGTCGGTCTTTTTTGTTTCTAGCCTTATCACTATTACCTTCTCTAAGAACCCTCTCGAAGAAAAAGGCAGGATAAAAACTAAAAAGGCACCCGAAGGTGCCTTTTTTCTTAAGCTTCTAACGATTACTCGTTAAATGGCTTACTCTTCAGAAGAGAAACCAGCGTTTAGAAGTGCCGCTAGGTTGTCTGTTGCTTGCTCAGCAGAAGGACCATCTTGCGCTTCAGAACGTTTAGCTTGACGCTCTTGGTGGTATGCGAAACCAGTACCAGCTGGGATCAGACGACCAACAATTACGTTCTCTTTCAGACCACGTAGGTCATCACGCTTACCAGAAACCGCTGCTTCTGTTAGTACGCGAGTTGTCTCCTGGAACGATGCCGCAGAGATGAACGACTCAGTCGCTAGAGATGCTTTAGTAATACCTAGTAGTTCACGTTCGAAACGTGCAGGCTCTTTGCCTTCAGCTTCTAGGTTACGGTTAGCAATCTTAACTTGTGAGTATTCAATCTGCTCACCAGGTAGGAACTCAGAGTCACCAGAGTGAGTAATAGTACACTTACGTAGCATCTGACGAACGATAGTTTCAATGTGCTTATCGTTAATCTTAACGCCTTGTAGACGGTAAACTTCCTGTACTTCGTTAGCAATGTACTGCGTTACCGCGTGTACGCCACGTAGACGTAGGATGTCGTGTGGAGACTCTGGACCATCTGCAATCACGTCACCACGTTCAACTTTTTCACCTTCGAATACGTTCAACTGACGATGCTTAGGAATCATCTCTTCGTAAGCTTCACCGCTTTCACGTGTGATCACTAGGCGACGTTTACCTTTGGTCTCTTTACCGAAGCTCACAGTACCTGTGTGCTCAGCAAGGATTGCAGGCTCTTTCGGCTTACGTGCTTCAAATAGGTCAGCAACTCGTGGAAGACCACCAGTGATATCTTTGTTACCGCCAGACTTCTGAGGAATACGTGCTAGTGTCGCACCAACACCTACTGCTGCGCCATCTTCGATGTTTACAATCGCTTTACCAGGTAGGAAGTAGTGAGCTGGCATATCAGTACCAGGGATCATTACATCGTTACCTTGCTCGTCAACAAGTTTGATAGCTGGACGCATATCTTTACCTGCTGAAGGGCGAGCTGCTGGGTCAGTTACTTCGCTTGAAGATAGACCAGTTAGGTCATCAGTTTGACGAGATACTGTTACGCCGTCGATCATATCTACGAACTGGATGCGACCTGCTACCTCAGTAATGATAGGTAGTGTGTGCGCTTCCCAGTTTGCAACTGTTTCGCCAGCTTGAACTGTATCGCCATCGCCTTTGCTTAGTAGCGTACCGTAAGGCAGTTTGTGTTTCTCTTTCGTACGACCAAACTCATCAATAATAGTTAGCTCTGTCGCACGAGAAGTGATAACGATCTTACCGTCATCTGCTAGTACAGATTTAGCGTTGTGTAGCTTGATAGAACCGTTGTTCTTAACTTGAACACTGTTCTCTGCCGCTGCTGTCGATGCCGCACCACCGATGTGGAACGTACGCATGGTAAGCTGTGTACCTGGTTCACCGATAGACTGAGCAGCGATAACACCTACTGCTTCACCTTGGTTCACTAGGTGGCCACGTGCTAGGTCACGACCGTAACACTGTGCACAACAACCGAAGTCAGAATCACACGTTACTACAGAGCGCACTTTCATGCTGTCTACTGAGTTCTCTTCCATGATTTGACACCACTTCTCATCGATCAGGGTGTTACGTGGAATAAGAACGTCTTCAGTGCCAGGTTTTAGTACGTCTTCAGCAACAACACGACCAAGAGCAAGCTCAGAAAGTGCAACTTTAACATCACCACCCTCGATGTGAGGCATCATGTCAACACCCTCGTGAGTGCCACAGTCATGTTCAGTTACAACAACATCTTGAGCAACGTCTACCAGACGACGAGTTAGGTAACCCGAGTTCGCTGTTTTCAGTGCCGTATCCGCAAGACCCTTACGAGCACCGTGCGTTGAGATAAAGTACTGAAGTACGTTTAGACCTTCTTTAAAGTTCGCTGTGATCGGCGTTTCGATGATTGAACCATCTGGACGCGCCATCAGACCACGCATACCCGCAAGCTGACGAATCTGTGCTGCAGAACCACGAGCGCCCGAGTCCGCCATCATGTAGATGCTGTTGAATGACTCTTGCTGTTCCTCTTCACCGTCACGGTTAACTACCGTTTCAGATGAAAGGTTTTCCATCATTGCTTTCGCAACACGGTCGTTGGTCGATGCCCAGATATCGATAACTTTGTTGTAGCGTTCGCCCGCAGTAACAAGACCTGATTGGTACTGTTCCTGGATTTCACGTACTTCTTCTTCCGCTTCTGCGATTTCAGTGTACTTAGCTGCTGGTACAACCATATCGTCGATACCAACAGATACACCAGAAAGTGCCGCGTACGCAAAACCGGTGTACATGATTTGGTCAGCGAAGATTACTGTGTCTTTCAGACCTAGTTTACGGTACGCCTCGTTAAGTAGGTTAGAGATTTGCTTCTTACCTAGCTTTTGGTTAACGATGCTGTACGGTAGACCAGCTGGCACGATTTGCCATAGCATTGCACGACCAACAGTGGTATCTACCATCTTAGTTTCAGTAGTGCTGTTGCCGTCTTCGTCTACAACGGTTTCTGTAATACGTACTTTAACGCGTGCATGAAGCTCAGCTTGTTTAGTGCGGTATGCTTTCTCAGCCTCTTCTGGGCCAGAAAGGTACATGCCTTCACCTTTCACGTTGATCTTTTCACGAGTCATGTAGTACAGACCCAATACAACGTCCTGAGAAGGTACGATGATCGGATCACCTGACGCTGGCGACAGAATGTTGTTTGTCGACATCATCAGAGTACGAGCTTCAAGCTGTGCCTCTAGAGTTAGAGGTACGTGAACCGCCATTTGGTCACCATCGAAGTCCGCGTTGTACGCCGCACATACAAGTGGGTGTAGCTGAATCGCTTTACCTTCGATTAGTACTGGTTCGAACGCCTGGATACCGAGACGGTGAAGTGTCGGTGCACGGTTCAATAGTACTGGGTGTTCACGGATTACTTCGTCTAGGATATCCCAAACGACCGCTTCTTCACGCTCTACCATTTTCTTAGCAGCTTTGATTGTAGTCGCAAGACCACGAGTCTCTAGCTTGCTGTAGATGAATGGTTTGAATAGCTCAAGTGCCATCTTCTTAGGAAGACCACACTGGTGCAGACGAAGGTATGGACCTACTGTGATTACAGAACGGCCAGAGTAGTCTACACGTTTACCTAGAAGGTTCTGACGGAAACGACCTTGTTTACCCTTGATCATATCAGCAAGAGATTTCAGAGGACGCTTGTTAGAACCTGTGATCGCACGACCACGACGACCGTTATCTAGTAGCGCATCAACAGACTCTTGCAGCATACGTTTTTCGTTACGTACGATGATGTCCGGAGCAGCTAGCTCTAGAAGACGCTTCAAACGGTTGTTACGGTTGATCACACGACGGTATAGATCGTTAAGATCAGAAGTCGCAAAGCGACCGCCATCTAGAGGTACTAGAGGACGTAGATCTGGCGGAAGTACTGGAAGTACTGTTAGGATCATCCACTCTGGGTTGTTACCCGATGCGATGAACGCTTCTACCAGCTTAAGACGCTTAGTTACTTTCTTACGCTTAGTTTCAGAGTTTGTTGTCTCTAACTCTTCACGCATTTGTTCTGCTTCAGCGTGCATATCCATAGAACCTAGTAGGTCCTTGATAGCTTCCGCACCCATCTTAGCAGTGAACTCGTCGCCCCACTCTTCTAGACGATCTAGATACTCTTCTTCCGTAAGCATCTGACCTTTTTCTAGATCAGTCATACCTGGTTCTGTTACTACGTACATTTCGAAGTAAAGAACACGTTCGATATCACGTAGAGGGATATCCATCAGTAGACCGATACGAGACGGTAGCGATTTTAGGAACCAGATGTGAGCTACTGGTGAAGCCAGTTCAATGTGGCCCATACGGTCACGACGAACTTTAGTTTGTGTAACTTCTACACCACACTTCTCACAGATAACACCACGGTGCTTCAGGCGCTTGTACTTACCACAAAGACATTCGTAGTCTTTAACTGGACCAAAGATACGCGCACAGAACAGACCATCGCGTTCAGGTTTGAACGTACGATAGTTGATCGTTTCAGGTTTTTTAACTTCACCAAAAGACCATGAACGGATCATGTCTGGTGAAGATAGACCGATTTTGATTGCATCAAATTCTTCGGTCTTATGCTGTGCTTTTAGAAAGTTTAATAAGTCTTTCACAATCAGCTCCTGTAAGGAGTTAAAAGGAGCTCACTCGCTAAAGTGAGCACCTTCTTCCAAATAATCGCTTTGATTCTCTCGACTTTCATCAAGAGAGAAAGGATTACTCTTCGTCTTCTAGCTCGATGTTGATACCTAGCGAGCGGATCTCTTTCAACAGTACGTTGAACGATTCTGGCATGCCAGGTTCCATGCTGTGGTTACCGTCTACGATGTTCTTGTACATCTTAGTACGGCCGTTAACGTCATCCGACTTAACCGTTAGCATTTCTTGTAGCGTGTAAGCAGCACCGTATGCTTCTAGTGCCCATACTTCCATCTCACCGAAACGCTGACCACCGAACTGAGCTTTACCACCTAGTGGCTGCTGAGTTACTAGGCTGTACGAACCAGTTGAACGAGCGTGCATCTTGTCATCAACAAGGTGGTTCAGTTTCAGCATGTACATGTAACCAACAGTTACAGGACGCTCAAACGCATCACCTGTGCGACCATCAAATAGCGTTAGCTGACCTGATGTTGGTAGATCTGCTAGCTCAAGAAGTGCTTTGATTGACTCTTCTGGAGCACCATCAAATACAGGAGTCGCGATTGGTAGACCGCCACGCAAGTTCTTGATCAGTGTACGTACTTCATCATCAGATAGAGAAGCAATGTCTACTTTCTGGCGAGTGTCGCCTAGGTCGTAAACTTTTTGTAGGAACTCACGGAATTTCGCTAGTTCTTGCTGCTCTTTAACCATCTGGTTGATCTTGTCACCGATACCTTTCGCTGCCAGACCTAAGTGTACTTCTAGGATCTGACCGATGTTCATACGCGAAGGTACACCCAGTGGGTTAAGTACGATGTCTACAGGCTGACCTTTTTCATCGTATGGCATGTCTTCAACAGGGTTGATCTTAGAGATTACACCCTTGTTACCGTGACGACCCGCCATCTTATCACCAGGCTGAATGCGACGTTTAACCGCTAGGTAAACCTTAACGATCTTCAGTACGCCAGGTGCTAAATCATCACCTTGAGTGATCTTACGACGTTTAGTTTCGAACTTCTTATCGAAGTCAGCTTTTAGCTCGTCCCACTGCTCAGCAAGTTGCTCAAGCTGAGTTTGTAGTGCGTCATCTTCTAGCGTTAGCTCTAGCCACTTCTTACGATCAGTCGTGTCTAGTTTCGCTTCAGAGTAACCGCCTTCAATCAATACAGCTTTAACACGGTTTAGAAGGCCACCCTCAAGAATCTGGAATTCTTCAGTTAGGTCTTTCTTCGCTTCTTTAAGCTGCATCTGTTCGATTTCAAGCGCACGCTTGTCTTTCTCTACGCCATCGCGAGTGAAGACTTGAACGTCGATGATCGTACCTGATACAGAGTTAGGTACACGTAGTGAAGTATCTTTAACATCAGATGCTTTTTCACCGAAGATAGCACGTAGTAGCTTCTCTTCAGGCGTTAGCTGAGTTTCACCTTTAGGTGTTACTTTACCAACCAGGATGTCGCCACCCTTAACTTCAGCACCGATGTAAACGATACCTGACTCGTCTAGTTTAGACAGAGCAGATTCACCTACGTTTGGAATATCAGCTGTAATCTCTTCAGAGCCCAGCTTAGTATCACGCGCCACACAAGTAAGTTCTTGAATGTGGATTGTCGTGAAGCGGTCTTCTTGAACTACGCGCTCAGATACTAAGATCGAGTCTTCGAAGTTGTAACCGTTCCAAGGCATGAACGCGATACGCATGTTTTGACCAAGCGCTAGCTCACCTAGGTCTGTCGAAGGACCATCAGCAAGCACGTCACCGCGTGATACAGGTTCACCTGGCATCACACATGGGCGTTGGTTAATACATGTGTTCTGGTTAGAACGTGTGTATTTAGTCAGGTTGTAGATATCGATACCAGCTTCACCTGGTACTAGCTCTTCTTCGTTTACTTTAACAACGATACGAGAAGCATCTACTGACTGGATTACACCACCACGTTTCGCAACTGCAGTTACACCTGAGTCAACGGCTACGTTACGTTCAATACCAGTACCAACAAGCGGTTTGTCAGCTTTCAGTGTCGGAACTGCCTGACGTTGCATGTTCGCACCCATCAATGCACGGTTCGCATCATCGTGTTCTAGGAACGGGATAAGCGATGCAGCGATAGATACAACCTGGTTTGTCGCAACGTCCATGTACTGAGCGTGCTCACGAGGGTGTAGACCAGATTCACCTTTCTGACGAGCTGTGATCAGCTCATCTGCAAAAGTACCATCTTCGTTTAGCTTAGCGTTCGCCTGAGCGATAACAAATTGGCCTTCTTCGATTGCAGACAGGTAATCTACTTCGTCTGTTACTACGCCATCTACAACGCGACGGTATGGTGTCTCTAGGAAACCGTACTCGTTACAACGTGCAAACGCAGATAGAGAGTTGATCAGACCGATGTTTGGACCTTCAGGCGTTTCGATAGGACATAGACGACCGTAGTGCGTTACGTGTACGTCACGTACTTCGAAGCCAGCACGTTCACGAGTTAGACCGCCAGGACCCAATGCAGAAATACGACGCTTGTGCGTTACTTCTGATAGCGGGTTGTTTTGGTCCATGAACTGTGAAAGCTGTGAAGAGCCAAAGAATTCTTTAACTGCCGCAGAAATTGGCTTCGCGTTGATCAAGTCTTGAGGCATGATTGCGTCAAGATCGCCTAGGCTTAGACGCTCTTTAACTGCACGCTCAACACGTACTAGACCTACACGGAACTGGTTCTCAGCCATTTCGCCTACAGAACGGATACGACGGTTGCCTAGGTGGTCGATATCGTCCACTTCGCCCTTACCGTTACGGATCGCGATCAGCTTCTTCATCACTTCGATGATATCAGTTTCATCAAGTGTACCTTGCTCTTGAGCATCTTCACGGCCGATAGAGCTGTTGAACTTCATACGACCAACAGTCGATAGATCGTAACGCTCTTCAGAGAAGAATAGGCTTTCGAATAGAGCTTCTGCAGCTTCTTTTGTTGGCGGCTCACCAGGGCGCATCATGCGGTAGATTTCTACCAATGCAGAAATACGATCAACCGTGCTGTCGATACGTAGTGTTTCTGACATGAATGGACCGTGGTCTAGATCGTTCGTAAATAGAACTTCTAGCGCTTTGTGACCAGCCTGAGATAGGTTCGCTAGTGCTTCCAGGCTGATTTCCTGGTTAGCGTTAACAATGATCTCGCCAGTTGCTTCATTAATGTAATCTTTTGATGCAACTTTACCTACGATGTACTCAACTGGTACTTCGATGTGATCAACACCATCTTTTTCTAGTTGGCGGATATGACGAGCTGTTACGCGACGACCTTGCTCAACGTAAACTTTACCATTCGCTTCGATGTCGAATGACGCAGTTTCACCACGTAGACGATCTGGAACCAACTCCATCAATAGAGTTTGGTCTTTCACTTCGAAGTTCACTTTCTCGAAGAAGAGATCTAGGATTTCTTCTGTCGACTTACCTAGTGCACGAAGAATGATCGATGCTGGTAGCTTACGACGGCGGTCGATACGAACGTACAAGTTATCCTTAGGATCAAACTCGAAATCAAGCCATGAACCACGGTAAGGAATAACACGTGCGTTGTATAAAACTTTACCTGAAGAGTGGGTCTTACCCTTATCGCTGTCGAAGAACACGCCTGGGCTTCGGTGCAGCTGGGATACGATAACCCTCTCGGTACCGTTAATTACGAAGGTACCATTGTCTGTCATGAGTGGAATTTCACCCATGTAGACTTCTTGTTCTTTAATGTCTTTTACAGTACCTGCTGGCGCGTCTTTATCAAAGATAACTAGGCGTAGTTTTACACGTAGTGGCTTTGAGTAAGTTACACCGCGGATTTGACATTCTTTAACGTCAAAAACTGGCTCACCAAGACGGTAGCTAACGTATTGCAGCTCAGAATTGCCGTTGTAGCTCTGAATCGGGAATACAGAACGGAAAGCGGCTTCAAGACCGTATTGACCTTCAGGATCCTGTTCGATGAATTTGTCGAACGAATCGAGCTGGATCGATAGCAGGTATGGAATGTCCAAAACTTGTGGACGAGTACCAAAGTCCTTACGGATGCGCTTTTTCTCGGTATAAGAGTAAACCATGGGGTTCCTCAGCTCGCTGATAAGTGACCCAAACTGTCCGCCCGCTCCTAGTTACTTAAGGGGGGTAAGGGACAGTGACTAATATAGCTGTTTACTGTAGTGACATTTCATTTCGTAAGAATGAAATGTTTTTTGCATGGATATCAGGCGCTTAAACAGCGGGAAAATTCGCCTATACCCTACAGCGCAAAAAGGCCGGTGGTTAAAAAACCACCAGCCAATTAGCCGTTAGGCTAAGAAACTATGCAATAATTACTTAACAGCAACAGTTGCACCAGCTTCTTCTAGCTGAGCTTTAAGAGCTTCAGCTTCTGCTTTCTCAACACCTTCTTTAAGAGGTGCTGGAGCGCCGTCTACAAGAGCTTTAGCTTCTTTAAGACCTAGGCCAGTTGCGCCACGTACTGCTTTGATTACAGCAACTTTGTTACCGCCAGCAGCTTCTAGGATTACGTCGAATTCAGTTTGCTCAGCAGCAGCTTCGCCGCCAGCAGCGCCGCCAGCTACAACAGCAGCAGCAGCAGAAACACCGAATTTCTCTTCCATTGCTTCGATTAGTTCAACAACTTGCATTACAGACATTTCTGCAACTGCGTCTAGGATTTGCTCGTTAGTAATAGACATAACAATTCTCTTTTAAGTCAACAATAAGTTTATTAAGCAACCAGTAAAAAGCAAGGCTTATGCCGCTGCTTCTTGTTTTTGATCGCGGATAGCTGCGATAGTACGCGCCAGCTTGCCAGCCGAAGCTTCTTTCATGCACATCATTAGGCGTGCAATTGCTTCGTCGTAAGTTGGTAGTGTTGCTAGTACTTCAGCGTCAGTTAAAGCGCCTTCATAAGCAGCAGCTTTGATCTCGAAATCTTTGTTCTCTTTAGCGAAGTCTTTGAAAAGACGCGCTGCAGCACCTGGGTGCTCATTAGAGAATGCGATTAGTGTAGGACCAGTGAAAGTGTCAGTTAGACACTCGTACTCAGTACCTTCAACCGCACGACGAGCAAGAGTGTTACGAACAACTCTCATGTAAACGCCAGCTTCACGAGCTTGTTTACGTAGAGAAGTCATCGCGCCAACTTGAACGCCACGAGAATCAGCTACAACTGCAGAAAGTGCACCACTGGCAGCTTCGTTGACTTCAGCAACAATTGCTTTTTTGTCTTGAAGGTTTAAAGCCATCTTGGATTTACTCCTGGTTGTCGTTACACCACTCACTATCATCACGACAGTGAGAGCTATTGAGGTGCTTCCCCAGAAGAAAGTTAACTATATTACATAGAGCTTTCTGTCAGTTCGGGCACCATCTACGTAGGATAATTAAGTTTGCTTTTACACAAACACCTACGGTCTTGGACGGAGACTGGGTCTTAATTCATTTCGAACTAGGAGACAGTTCAAAGAACCAAAGTTCAGCCCCAACCACAAATATTAGGCGCAAAATTATACACTAATTTTGCGCCTAAGCAAATAAATTATGCTTGAGTGTTCAGGCTAGCCTGATCAACAGCAACACCAGCACCCATAGTAGTAGAGATGCTTACTTTCTTCAGGAAAGTACCTTTCGCTGAAGATGGTTTAGCTTTCTTCAGAGCAACTAGAAGTGCTTCTAGGTTCTCTTTGATCTGCTCAGCAGAGAAGTTTGCTTTACCGATAGTAGTGTGGATGATGCCGTTTTTGTCGTTACGGTAACGAACCTGACCAGCTTTAGCGTTTTTAACCGCTTCAGCAACGTTAGGAGTTACAGTACCAACTTTAGGGTTTGGCATAAGACCGCGAGGACCTAGGATAGTACCTAGTTGACCTACAACGCGCATTGCATCTGGAGAAGCAACAACTACGTCAAAGTTCATTTCGCCTTTCTTAACTTGCTCAGCAAGATCTTCCATACCTACGATGTCTGCGCCAGCTTCTTTAGCTGCTTCAGCGTTAGCACCTTGAGTGAACACTGCAACGCGGATTTCGCGGCCAGTACCGTGAGGTAGTACAGTTGCACCACGTACGTTCTGGTCAGATTTACGAGCATCAATGCCTAGGTTAACAGCAACGTCTACAGACTCAACGAATTTCGCAGTCGCTAGTTCTTGAAGAAGAGCAACAGCTTCGTTGATTTCGTATTCTTTAGTTACGTCAACTTTTTCGCGGATTACGCGCATGCGCTTAGTTAGTTTTGCCATCTTATTAACCCTCTACCACTAGGCCCATTGAACGAGCAGTACCAGCGATAGAACGCTTCATCGCTTCGATGTCAGCACCAGTCATATCAGCAGCTTTAGTTTCTGCGATTTCTTGGATTTGAGCGTCAGTTACAGTACCAACTTTTTCAGTGTTTGGACGACCTGAACCAGACTTAACGCCAGCAGCTTTCTTAAGAAGAACAGCAGCAGGTGGAGTCTTAGTTACGAACGTGAAAGAACGGTCGCTGTATACTGTGATAACTACTGGAGTTGGTAGACCTTTCTCAATAGATTCTGTTTTTGCGTTGAACGCTTTACAGAATTCCATGATGTTCACACCGTGTTGACCTAGTGCAGGACCTACTGGTGGACTAGGGTTAGCCATACCAGCAGCAACTTGTAGCTTGATGTAAGCTTCAACTTTCTTAGCCATGATAATTCCTAAGTTTGGGTACAAACGCTAATCGCGGATCAGCTCCCCGTTTGTGTAAGAAACTTTTTACTTCACTTGAAGTAAAAAGGCGCGAAATTATAGTCATAATCCGCGCCTTATACAACCCTAAAAAGGTGATTTTTTATACTCTTTAACGAAGAGTCTTAGTCCAGCTTTTCAACCTGACCAAATTCAAGCTCAACTGGTGTCGCACGACCAAAGATCGAGACAGACACTTTCAGGCGGCTCTTCTCGTAATCCACTTCTTCAACAGTACCGTTGAAGTCAGCAAATGGACCTTCGTTAACACGTACCACTTCACCCGCTTCGTACATTGTACGTGGACGAGGCGCTTCACTCGCTTTCTCAAGACGATTAAGAATCGCGTCAGCCTCTTTATCCGTGATAGGTGCCGGACGGTCTGAGGTACCACCAATGAAGCCCATGACACGCGGCACACTGCGTACTAGGTGCCATGATTCATCGTTCATAATCATCTGAACAAGGACGTAACCTGGGAAGAACTTACGCTCAGATTTGCGACGCTGACCCGCGCGCATTTCCACTACTTCTTCAGTAGGAACCAGTACTTCACCGAATAGCTCTTCCATGCCGTGCATTTTGATATGCTCGCGCAGAGATTGAGCTACACGACCTTCAAATCCAGAGAAGGCTTGAACCACATACCAGCGTTTTTTTGGAGCTTCACTCATGAATAAAAACCCTCTATACCCCAGTTGCTAGAGCTACTAGACGAACCATAATTCCGTCAATACCCCATAGCACTAGAGCCATTACAATACTTACAGCTAAAACGATCAGTGTTGTTTGCATGGTTTCTTGGCGAGTAGGCCAAACAACTTTACGTACTTCCATACGCGATTCTTTTGCAAAACTGATCGCTGCTTTACCTTTAGTCGTTGTTGCTGCAACGCCTAAGGCAGCTGCAATAAGAACAACAACGCCTGCAGCACGAACCACTACAGACATTTCACCATACAGGTAATTACCCACAACAGCGGCAGCTGCCAATACGAAAGCGGCTAACCACTTAAACGTATCTGCTGCGTTTGAGCTATCAGGAGTTTCAGCATTATTTGCTTTCATAAAACCAACCTGTTACAAGTCTTAATATAGACGACAACAACCCCGCTGTTGCAGGGCAAACTCCATATCGCTGAAAAAATCAGCGTACTCTTCTTAAGATTAAGCATCTTTGCTTAATCTTGCTCTGCGCCCAACCCACTTCTGAACAAGAAAACAGCAAAAATAATGTTGAGTGCAGAAAAAGGGCATCAAATGATGCCCTTTTTGCTACTGGTTCGTCAAATCTAATTCAAGATTTTCCGAAAGCATCGCTAATTCGCTATGAATTAGTCGAAGATCTTAGCAACAACACCAGCACCTACTGTACGGCCACCTTCACGGATCGCGAAACGTAGACCCTCGTCCATTGCGATTGGTGCGATTAGCTCAACAGTCATCTGTACGTTGTCACCTGGCATTACCATTTCTACGCCTTCTGGTAGCTGGATGTCACCAGTTACGTCAGTTGTACGGAAGTAGA
>NZ_JAMZAS010000001.1:74670-1408236 GCF_024181935.1 Vibrio sp. Y51_MX_L26 | reverse complement strand
AAAGGGTTGTCGTAGACTACGACGTTGATAGGCAGGGTGTGTAAGCGTTGTGAGGCGTTGAGCTAACCTGTACTAATTGCCCGTGAGGCTTAACCATACAACACCCAAGGGGTTTTGATGGGCTCAATGAAAGAACATTGAATGTGTAAGAACGAAAACAGCTTTCCGAATTAAAGAATTTGCTTGGCGACCATAGCGTTTTGGACCCACCTGACTTCCATGCCGAACTCAGAAGTGAAACGAAATAGCGCCGATGGTAGTGTGGGGCTTCCCCATGTGAGAGTAGGACATCGCCAGGCTTTAAACATCGCTTTCAAGTTTTCTTTTTAATTAAGATAACTGAAGGCAAAACTAAAAATTAGCATCGATAGTATAAGACTAAGTTTTAGTGACAATTTGTGGAGAGATGGCTGAGTGGTTGAAAGCACCGGTCTTGAAAACCGGCATACGTTAATAGCGTATCTAGGGTTCAAATCCCTATCTCTCCGCCACCTTTAAAAAACCGCTGTTCTTACAGCGGTTTTTTTGTATCTGCTGTTTTTTAACAGCTGTTATCGAAAACTTCTAATTGGCTTTTCTCCGGCCCTTTCTCTAAGTTCTTTAGCGTACTCACTTTGGGTGTAGTTTACGCAGTAATATCTTCAATCGAAGACATTTCCATAGGTCATTTGGGCTTTAAGTAGAGCTTTGTTAAGTCTCAACGTGGGATGCTTAAAAGCATTTTGATAGAGTTTCAGTCTAAATACTGCTGATGTACTTGGAGAAAAAATGAAGCTACTTTACTGGTTAGATGAATGGCAAGCGCTTACTCAAAAAGAGCAAAATGCTGCTTTACCTATCTCTGGCTACGATTTACTTGATGATGTATTTGTGAAGTATGAACTCGTCGATCTTAACAAGCCATTGTTGTTCACATTTTCTCCTTCCGGCACTGATGTGCAGGTACAAGATTTAACTCCGAATTTTTCTCCTTGGGGCTACGAGCTCGGAATACAACAAAAAGTAAACATTATTGCCTTTCAACATTTAGGACAAAGTAATTGGTTCCGTAGTCGGAATTTGATTTTCTTTCTGGAGCAGCTGTCTGAGTTGCTTCATCCCTTCCAATGTCGTTTGGGTTATGGGCAAAGTCGAGGTGGCTTTGCAATTGGCGCGTTCGCTAACTTGCTGAAATTAGAACATCTTTTGTTGTTTTATCCTGTGAGCACAAAAAATAAAGCTTTAGTGCCTTGGGATGATCGGCCCAGCACTGAGCTTGCTCAGCAGTTTGCTTGGGAAAGCGGCTACCATGATCGAGATTTGGGCAATGCCAAAGGTTATATTATTTATGACCCATCCAATCGTATTGATCGTCTTCATGCTGAACGTTACCCAGAGCTAACTCATTTAAAAGTCGTCGGTATGGGGCACGGCACTCAATCCACACAATTAGATAAATTAGAATTTTTTAATCTGGTGGCGAAGGAGTTTGTTCGTCATCAAACCATAGATATTGACCAATTTAATAAGCAAATTCACGCTTTGTTTTAAAAGAGGACTGATATCAGAGTCCCCTGTAACCAGGGGGAGATGATCACACACTAAAAACTAGATTTTTAACACAATTGCTAGGCGCAATTTAGATGGAGGATTAATGAAGTTACTGTACTGGTTGGATGAATGGCTGGCTCTTTCTCGTGAAGAACAGCAAACCAGGCTACCGATGTCCGGGGAGGACTTACTTGATGATGTGTTTGTTAAGTATGAGTTTGTCGACCGAAATAAACCGCTGTTGTTCACCTTTTCCCCTGCTGGTACGAATCTACAAGTACAGGACTTACACTCAGACTTTGCGCCTTGGGGCTATCGATTAGCCCAGAAACAAAAAGTAAATATTATTTCTTTTCAGCACCTTGGGAAAAGTAACTGGTTTCGCAGCCGTAATTTGATTTTCTTTCTAGAGCAGTTATCGACATTACTTGAGCCTTTTGAATGCCGTTTAGGTTATGGCCTTAGCCGCGGTGGTTTTGCTATTGGCGCTTTTTCCAATCTATTAAAGTTGGATCAAGTATTGATGTTTCACCCGGTCAGTACAAAAAACAAAGTGCTAGTGCCATGGGATGACAGGCCAAGTACTGAACTTGCCCAACAATTTGATTGGGAAGGAAAGTACCACGACCTCGACCTTGGAGATGCAAAAGGTTACATCATTTATGATCCAACCAATGAAATCGATCGTCTTCACGCCAAACGCTACCCAGAGCTCACTCACTTGAGAGTCTTCGGTATGGGACATGGTACACACGCGACGTATTTGAATAAATTCGGTTTTTATAAGCAAGTGGCTGTAGACTTTATACGTTATCAGAAGATAGATATAGCGCAGTTTCGTCATCAGACTAAAACGCTGCGATTAAAAGAAGATTACTATCAGTGTCTTAACAAGGCGAATGCGAGTTCACAACATCGTTTGAGCCTACTGAGTACCGCTCATAATGTGCTAATTGAAGAAAAGAAAGAACATGTGAAGGAGCATCAAGCGCAAATCGATATTCAGCCACTTGTTGATATTGCGATGAAGCATGAGCATGACAATCCGCAAGATGCAGTACAACTTTTGGAAGTGGCTCAGCAGTTAGTTCCGAATGACCCCGTTGTGGAGCACAAGTTGCAGCAACTGTCGTAGCGTTGAGATGTAATGCAGACGGTATTGGTTGAAAATAGGTCCGTGGCTTTTGTCGCTGGCCTTTTTAGGAGCTTATGGGTTGATATTTCGATGACATTTAATGAAGCAGTACAAAATAAAAAGCCCAAGCAAATGCTTAGGCTCAACGAGTATTAATATGAGTTTAAAACTCTTTTGGCGCAAAGCCTGTCATGACATCGAGGCGAAGCTCTTTACCAACTTTTGTTAGTGGGTGAACGATTACTAAGCCGCGTACGCGTTTTTTCAGTTTGCCGATGTCCGCTTGTTCTGCTTTGGTGATTTCACGAGAGAATGGCATATCAAGTAAGCTTTTACGTTCTTTGTTCAGCTCATAGTTTTGCTTATGCTTTAACTGGTTAAGCTTTTTGGTTAGCTGTTCTACTTCATCCGTGAACTTTGTAATCATTTCGTGATCACCACGAGAACGTGCCGCATCAAGTTTACGTTGGCATGTATCTAAACGGTTGTGCAGCTTTTGAATATCAGTTTTTATGCTCATGGTAATTTGGCTCAAATTTTAAATAGTCGAGAAGTATAGCATAGCTGAGATCACACGCTCTACTATACTTCTCGATAGTCTGGCTTTAGTTAATCAGTTCATTGCCCGATACGTTACCAGAGAAAAAGGCTTCGACGTTATCGAGCGTAACTGAGGCAATATTATTAAGTGCTTCGTGAGTCAAGAATGCTTGGTGGCCAGTAAACAGCACGTTATGACAAGCCGATAAGCGACGGAAAACATCGTCTACGATGACATCGTTAGATTTATCTTGGAAGAACAAGTCTTTTTCATTGTCATACACGTCTAGACCAAGCGCTCCAATCTTACCTTGTTTCAAGGCTTCTATCGCCGCTAGTGAATCCAGCAACTCGCCTCGACTAGTGTTAATGATCATCACACCATCTTTCATTTGCGCGAAGGCTTTTTCGTTCAATAGGTGATAGTTTTCTTCACTCATTGGACAATGGAGAGAGATAATATCCGCATTAGCGTAGATTTCTTCAAGCGAACAGTAACGCGCTCCCATTTCTAGTGCTAATGGATTTTCGTAAGGGTCATAGCAAAGCAGCTCCATGCCAAGCCCTTTGAAGATACGCATCGTCGCGATACCAATCTTACCTGTACCAATGACACCAACGGTTTTTCCGTAAAAGTTAAAGCCAACTAGGCCCTCTAGCGAGAAGTTGGCGTCACGTGTGCGTTGGTAGGCTTTGTGGAGGCGACGATTTAGGCACATCATCAAACCGACTGTGTGTTCAGCCACCGCTTCTGGTGAGTAAGCAGGAACTCGAACCACTTGTAAGCCAAGTTCTTTAGCGGCTTGTTGATCCACTTTATCAAAACCCGCGCAGCGCATGGCAATAAGCTTAGTTCCGCCCAGAGAAAGCTGTTTAAGAACGGGAGCTGAAAGGTCATCATTGACGAAAGCACACACGACATCGCAACCATGTGCCATTTTGGCGGTTTTTTCGGTTAGCCGGAAGTCGTGATAGTGGAATTGAAAATCTCGGTTATTTTTAATTTTATTAAAAGAGGCCTCGTCGTAGGATTTTGCACTAAAAAAAGCAATATTAATCATGGTTCCCTCTCAAAAAGTGCGGATTTTATAAATAAATATACTTATAAAGTAATGCAACTTAGGCGGAATGAATAGAGAAATCTTCTCTTTAACTTTTGCCATATCAAACAACGATAACGATCACGCCTTTCAATGAGTATTATCTTACGATTCTGCACTTGTGCGTTCATTCCATTAGCTCCTGGGGTAATACAGGGTCTACCCTAGATACTGTTTGCTTTACGGGCGCTAACTGACTAGCATAATCGCTCTTTTCTTGTTCACTTTAGTTAGGTTAGGCGTTCCGGCAATGTCAGTGAAATGGTGCTCTATGTTCTTGTGTTGTGTGTTGGCTTCTGGCGTCCATGCAGCTGTAGATTTTGTTAAAGTCGACAAGTCAAAGCGTCGAATGTATTTAATGGAACAAGGCACAATACTAAAAGAATACCGCATTGCTTTAGGAGCGAACCCTAAAGGGCATAAACAAGAAGAGGGAGACAATCGTACACCTGAGGGCGAATACACCTTAGATTACGTCATAGAAGACTCGGCTTTTTATCGTTCTGTGCATATTAGCTACCCTGATGCGATTGATACGTTGGAAGCGAAGCGCCGAGGTGTGTCCCCAGGAGGGAACATCAAAATTCATGGTTTAAAAAACGGTGAGAGTCAGTTGCCGATTTATATCCAAAGCTTTGATTGGACCAATGGGTGTATTGCGATTACCAATGAAGAGATGGATGAATTTATCCAGCTTGTAGAGATGGGGACACCAATTCAGATTGAGTGGTAACGAAATGGTGCCTCTGAAGCTCAAGGTGGTATGTGCTATGGCATAAAGCGTTGTGGATGATCACTGAATATACCGTCTAACTGAGGTAGGTACTTCAGTTTGTTTGGATTGTTCACTGTATAACACATCACTTTGTAACCCGCCTGCTGGAGTTTGTTTATTTGGCGCGAGCGAACCCAGTTAATGTTTAGGTTGCAGCTATAGGCGTTAACTTCTTCCAAAAGGCGTTTATCTTTTCTCGTTAAGAATTCACTCAATACACCTAATCGATACTCATTGCAGTATTTATGCAGCGCTCTAATGACATCATGACTAAAACTGGAGAGTAGTACCTTCTCTTGCGGCATGGGACTTTTTGCTAGTACGTTGGCGAGAGCTTGTGCCACTTCTTCTGCTGGGTGGCGATCTACCTTAACTTCAATATTCAAGTTAAGCTTGTGCTCAGTAGCTAAAGTGAGCAGCTCATCTAATGTCATGATTTTCTCACCTGAAAAATCTGCGCTGAACCAGCTACCAAAATCCAACGCCTTTAACTCTTCCAGAGTCAGTTCATCGACACGCCCTTGTCCATTACTGCATCGATTTATGGTGTGATCATGGCAAACCACTAAAACATTATCTTTGGTCGGTTGTACATCAACTTCAACCCAATTTAATCCGAGGTCAATGGCGGCCTGAACGCTCACTTTTGTATTTTCTGGGTATGAGCCAGCAACACCACGATGACCAATTACTAATGTTTCCATGTTCTTCATCTTCTGCTTTGTGTTGAGCAGATTGTACTCGTTTTTTGCTTTGAAGATATACCTCAAGGTGCATGTTGTCAGAACGTCTTAATAAAAGCCAAATCGCCCATTCGTCAAGGTAGGTCGTTGGAAGCACTCCTGTCGAATCATGAACCAAAGTTGGACTTTTATTCTCCTGCCGCTCATTTTTAAAGAGCAAGGTAGTTGCGAATGCATCATGGTTATCGGGAGAGAGAAATATGAAGATCGGTGTTATTGGTGCAGGTGCTGTTGGTGTGGGAGTATGTAATTACTTACTCACTCTGGGTGGTTTTAGCGAGCTTGTTCTACTTGATAAAAATTTAGAACGTGCCGAGGGTGAAGTGTTTGATTTTCGTCACACGATGGCACTGACTTTTTCAAAAAACACACGCATTATGCCGTCGGATGATTACTTAGATTTACTCGAAGCCTCTCTTGTTGTTATCACCGCTGGTACGCAGATTAAACAAGGACAAACTCGTTTGGATATTGCTGAGGTTAATGCTCAAATTGGAGTTGATATTGCGCGTCAAATAGAACGTGTAGCGCCAAATGCGGTGTTGATTGTTGTGTCAAACCCATGCGATATCGTGGCGCACTTTATTGTCACCAACACCGGTTTTGAGCCGAGTAAAGTTATTAGCAGTGGCTGTGTAGTTGATACCGCTCGTTTAATGAGTATTGTTGCTGGCCGTGTAGACCTAGACCCGAAGAACGTGTTTGGTTATGTATTAGGAGAGCATGGTAGCCATTGCTTTACTCCTAAGAGCTTAATTTCTATCGCTGGGCAACCGGCCGACTATTACTGCGATACCCATAACATTGAGAGAATTGATCCGCACGCACTTCTTGAGGCGGTGAAACAGGCGGGATACGAAATCTTTCGGCGTAAGCAGAACACCGTTCATGGCATTGCCGCCAGTGTCTTTCGAATCATTCAAGCCGTGACGATTAACGAACGATCGGTGTTGCCCGTCGGTACGATGATGTCGGGGCAATATGGTTTGCATGATGTTGTTCTCAGCCTACCTACGGTTATTGGAAAAAACGGAGCAAATTCAGTTCTGATGCATCCCTTCACTGAAGAGGAGCTTGTCACATTAAAAACGATTAGCGCCCACTTAAAACACATCGTCGAAAATGTCGCTAAGGAGACGAAGCTAAAGCCCTGATCTACCCTCATTATCAGGTGATAGTTAGCTTAGCACTCCGGTCTACTGCTATAGAGCTATTTGTACTAAAGCCCTAGGGTGTGTAGTTGTTTAATTTGTAAATGAGTAATAGAATGCGAACCATTTTTATTTGAATGGTGAGTGGTAATGTCTCGAGTTTTGATAGTGGATGATGACGTTCCTTTGTGTGAGCTATTAGAAGCAGTTTTGCAAGAGGAGGGCTATATTGCCTCTTCTGTACATTGCGGTGAAAGTGCTTTGCAATATATGGAAAAAACGCCGGTAGATCTTGTACTGCTTGATGTCATGTTACCAAACCTTAACGGCATGCAAGTTGCCCGTAGAATCTGTCAACGCTTCGCGACACCTATTCTAATGCTTACTGCTCTTAATGATGAAAACTCGATGCTTGATGGCTACCAAGCGGGAGCCGATCAGTACATAGGAAAGCCTTTTAATGTTGCTGAGCTTCTGATGCGCATCAAAGCGATTCTTCGTCGTGTTGGTTTAGAGCGCCAACGTCAGGCGATGTGCAGTACCGTTCAAACGATCAGTGCTCAGCTCAATAGCTTACCACTCACAAGCACGGAAGCCGAATTACTGAGCTATTTAGTCAAAAACCAAGGTGTGGTGATTTCAAAAGCGGAACTCCAAACCGAAGTATTAAAGAAAGAGCTAAGCCCTTTTGACCGCAACCTTGATATGCACATCAGTAATATACGTCGCAAGCTAGTAGAAGCAGGGCTCTCTAAGCAACATATCAAAACCTTCCGTGGCAAAGGTTACAGCTACCTAGAGTCTGTAAACAATTAATGAAGCTCACGTGCCCACTTTTTATCGCGAAACGTAAAGATAGCTTAGCGTTTAAGTTGTTTAGTTATATGACTGCAATTGTGATAAGTATTTTGGTCGTACAAGCAATGGCTGAGCAAGCTCTCGTGAAAGCCATGCTAAAAGTGCCGGACAGTGTGCGAGAAGAAATGCTCGATCTTGCACATCAAGCCAATGTGCTGATTGAGCACGGAGATATGGACGAACTTGCGGATTGGGCGAACGCGCAAAACTTTTATCTGTTTGTGCTGAATGAGCACCAGCAACCCGTCACTCACCGTTTAATGCATCCACACTTCGAGTTCAAACTTCAATTTAAAAGAAGTATTGATGATCAACTTGAGGGAAAGGTAAATCGCCCGATTATCAATATCCCTTTGGTTAGAGATAATAGCTTGGTGATTCAACTGCCACATCGACTGCATCCCGCACATGACTTCATTTTATATTTCTCTATTCTCAAAGTGGTGATTGCGGTAGTTATTTTGGCGTTGTTCTCATTGCTAATGGCACGCAACTTACAACAGCCGCTTGATCGCTTAAGAGAAGCAAGCAAAAAGCTATCTAACGGAGACTTTAATGTCAGTGTGGTGAAAGAGTTAAAATCGAATACGCGCGAGTTTAACGAGCTGGCGCAAGACTTCGACCACATGACACAGCAAATTCATTCTCTTGCCGAAAAGCAGCGATTGCTTATAAGAGATGTCTCCCACGAGCTCCGAACGCCGTTAGCAAGACAGAATTTAGTTCTACACCTTTTACGGAAGCGAGTTGGGGAGAACGAGCAAAGCTTGGTGACCAGGCTAGAAGACGAAGCTAAAGAGCTAAACCATTTGATAAGCGATATCTTGGAGTTCAGTCGCTTGGAAAATGCGCGTTTCGACAAAGGTGCGAAGCGCCGTGATTTAGAGGTATTGCTCGCACCGCAAGTAGAGCGGTGCAAAATCGATTTAAAACCAGAACAAACATTGTCATTCCGTTCAGAAGCAACATGCGCCAAAGCTTTTTGCGAAGAAACGCTCATCATTCGTTGTTTGAATAACCTTGTTGGAAATGCCATCAAATATTCAGGGCAAGCATCTCAGATAGAAGTTTCTCTGGCTAATCATGTCAAAGATGGGCAGCAATTGATTTCCATGTCTGTATCCGACGATGGGCCTGGTATTCCAGAGAACAAGTTGGTCGATATTTTTGACCCATTTACTCGCTTAGATGCATCAAGAGATAAGAAGCTTGGCGGCTACGGCTTAGGTCTCGCGATTGTCAAAGAATCCATGCGCATTATGGGTGGATCCGTTACGGCGAAAAATCGTGAACAAGGAGGTCTGAGTGTTACTTTGGTGTTCAAGCAGTAAGTATGGTTAAGTCTTATTAACCGTGATGTTGATCACGTTATTGTGGCTCGTCATCAGAGAGTACTTTACAAAAGTTTGCAAATGCAAAGAATGTAAATTTAATGCAAATGGTAATACTTATCACTTATATTCACCCGCGAAATAATTAAGAGGGAATCGCATTCAACAAGCATGTGACCCGAAAAATAATAATCGGAGTGAAAGGATATGTTTACTAAGAGCCATTTGGCGCTAGTGATCGGTGCGGTGTTAGCAACACCTGCAGTGGCGGACGTTCAAACAGACGAACATGTAGTTGTAGAAGGTCGAGAGTTCGGCTACAAGGCGGATACAAACAGTACAGCAATGCGCATGGAAATGACGCAGCTGGAAACGCCAGGACAAGTAGCGGTTATCGATGAAACGGTAATTGATGAGCAGCGTGCAAGTACACTTGGTGAAGTGCTACGTAACGATGCAAGTGTTAGCGCGGGTGGTACAAGCCGTAACCGCGAACGTTTCTCTCTACGTGGTTTTGAGCTTAGCAGTTCAGACGGTTTTCTTCGTGATGGCCGTCAACACTGGTCACACTACCGTCAGCCAATTGAGCTTTTAGAGCGTGTTGAAGTGCTTAAAGGTCCATCAGGCCTGCTATACGGTAAATCTGAGCCGGGTGGCTTAGTAAACATGGTTTCGAAAAAACCAACAACTCAAACACAAGCTAGTTTGAGTCAAGATCTAGGTTCGAATGATCACTCACGTACTGTGCTTGATGTGAGTGGCGCGCTAAATGATGCAGAGACACTGCGCGCGCGCGCAATTTTTGCCAAAGAAAGCTACGGCTCTTGGCGCAGCTACGGCGATGGTACCGAGCCAGAAACGGATCGTACGGTTGCGGGCCTAGTGGTTGAGTACGACATCACCGACAACTTTATGGTGTCAGCGCATTACGATCGCACGAAAGACGATGGTAGCGTGGATTCTGGTGCTTACATTGTGGATGGTAAAGCGGTTCGCGGTGACAAGCACATCTGGGATGCCCAGTGGTCAAAGATTGACAACGAAGTAGAAAACTACGGTATCGATATTAATGCTCAAGTGACTGACAATGTAAACGTAAAAGCGGGTTACAACCGCCAAGACTTTAAGCGTTTTGATGTGGAGTCTTACCCTAAGTTTGACAATTATGACAAAGACGGTGTGATTCGACACAAAGGGAATGATCGCTCCGATAATTGGGTATTTGATACTGCATATATAGATGTGACGACGGACTTTACTTTGTTCGGTACAGAAAACACGTTGTTAGTGGGCGCTAACTACTTAGATTACAGTTATGATCGCTTTATGGCATTTCATAATGAGGCGAGTATTGCGCCAGGAGAAACGGTGCCTAAGCCTGGCTATCGTAGTTCGAAGAAATCACCAACAACTGAGTACGATACTTGGGGTATCTACGCGCAAAACATGATGACCATTAACGAGTCTTGGCAAGTACTTGCAGGGGTTCGTTATGATGAAAAGCGTGATGATGACCTGACAGAGAATCAAGTTTCTCCTAAGTTTGGTGTGATTTTCCACCCAGCGACAAATGGCTCGGTTTACGTTCAGTACTCTGAAAGCTTTATGCCGCAAGGTGAAGTCAGCAGTGGTCGTGGCAAAACTTACGTGAACGATGGCGAGAAGCTAGACGCAGAGCGTGGTATTTCTTACGAGATCGGAACTAAGTGGGAACTGTTTGATCAGCGCTTATTTGTATCCGGTGCAGTGTTTGATATCACATTAGAGAACATCTCGCTGGATGTTGAAAGCGGCAAAGACGCGGGCGGTAATCTCCTACACAAGAAAACGCAAGGTGGTGAGCAAGTTCACAAAGGTGCTGAGTTAATGGCTCAAGGTTTTGTGACCCCAGAGTTGTCGCTAACCGCTTCTGCAATGTATTTGGATGCAGAGTTGACGAAAGCGGATAAAAAATTCGAGGGTAACCGCCCTGTAGATGTGCCAGAGTTCTCGGCAAGTCTATGGTCTAGCTACAAGGTTCAGGACAATACGAACCTAAACCTCGGTTTGATTTATGAAGGTGATCGCTACGGTGATGCAAAGAACACCTTCAAGAAAGATGGCTACGCTCGCGTTGATATGGGCGTGTCATACAAACATAAGTACGATGAAAACTTGGATATCATTGCTCGATTCAATGTCGAGAACTTATTCGATACCGACTACTTCGCAGGTGGCGGTAGCACGAATAGCGAGCAAAAAGGTGCGAGTGGGGTTGTGGTTGGAGAAAACCGCAACTACATGGCAACAATCCAGTTCAAGTACTGATAACAATTTGATTATTAAAGGGGAAGGGTAGTCTTCCCCTTTGGTCGTTTTTGGAACACAGAAATATAACTCGTATGAATCTAATGAAATCAAGTATCGCTCTGTTGATATCATCGGTTTTGATTCCCGCTCACGCGGCGAACTTAAACGATGCACAAGCTGTGCAGAGTAAAACAAACCAGTCGTCGGCGGTAAGCCAAAAACGTATTGATGCAAGCGCAGAAAAATCACTTACTCTAGAAGCTGAAATTGAGCAGCTGCAAGAGGAAGTCGGTAACTTGAAGATTTATCGCGATCATCTTGCAAGCCTTGTTGAGAGCCAAAATCAAGAAGTTGATAGCTTGAACGAGCAAATTGAGCAGATTGCTCAAACTCGTCAAGGTGTCGTGCCTTTGATGTATCACATGCTTGAGGGCTTAAAAGTGCTCGTCGCTAACGACAAGCCTATACGCAAAGCGCAACGTGAGGAGCGAATTGCAAAGCTGGATTCCATGATGACGCGTGCAGACGTTGCGGATGCAGAGAAGTTTCGTCGTATTTTAGAAGCGTACCAAATTGAAATGGATTACGGCACCAAGCTTGGCGTTTACCAAGGCAAGATTAACCTGGGTGACAATGAAGCTGTGGAGGCGGACATTCTCTATTTAGGGCGTTTGTCTTTGGTAGCACGTAGCTTATCTGGTGAGACATTCTGGAGCTGGTCACAGCAACAACAAGCATGGCAACAAGTGGGTTCTGAGCAAAAATCAGAGCTAGATAAAGCGTTCGCTATGGCGAATAAACAGATCGCGCCGAGTATGTTAACTCTGCCAGTGTCGTTAACCGCTGCGGAGGGCAAATAAATGATGAAAAAATGGTTATCGGTTGCATTAATCTCGACAGCCGCATTAATGCCTCATACAACTTTTGCTAGTGATGCGTTGTTACAAAAGGCGCAGCAAGAAAATCGTCAACAGCAATCGCACAATGTCGCGCGCGAATCAGGTTTTAAGAAAACAGAGCAAGAGCTACAGGCTATAAAGAATAAATTGGCCGCAGAGCGAGCGGCTCTTCAAGAAGAAGCGGACTCATTAAGTGTTACTTTCGGTGAAAACGAAGCGGAACTGGCGCAGCTAGAAGAAAAGCTACGTCTAGAAACCGGGAGCTTAGGTGAGCTATTTGGCGTCGTTCGCCAGAACGCAAAAGAGCTAGAGTCAGAGCTCAAGAGCTCAGTAACGGGTGTTGATGCAAACTCATATCAGAAAGATATCGATGCAATTGTTGCAGCTAAATCACTGCCAACGTTGACCCAACTTCAGGCGATGTGGCGCAGCATGGAAGAACAAATCAAAGCAAGTGGTGAGATGGCAAACGTCTCTTTCACACTGCTAAATGGCGAAGGTCGTGAACAAACGGTTAATGGTGTTCGTCTTGGTTCTATGGCGCTGCTGGATGACACTGGCTACGTTAAGTGGAATGGTCAACGCGGAGATGCGGTAAACTATCTTCGTCAGCCTGAAAGCGGTCCAACAGCGAATACTATTTCCTCTGGTGACATTGATGCGCTTGTCATTGACCCGTCACGCGGCATTCTTCTTGAGCAGCTCGCAAACTCACCGACTTTGGCTGATCGCCTAAATGCAGGCGGCGTTGTCGGTAAAATCATCCTTGGTTTATTAGCTATCGGCCTATTGATTGCTCTCGTTCGTGGTGCATCTCTGATGATTTCGCGCCAGAAAATCATGAAGCAACTGAAAACTCCAGCACAGCCAGGAGACAACCCTTTGGGTCGTGTGCTTGCGGTGTATCAGAAAGATAAGCATCGCAGCGTAGAAGCGTTAGAGCTACGTCTTTTGGAAGCCGTTGTTGATGAGCAAACCCACCTAGAAAAAGGGTTGTCGATGCTGAAGCTTCTTGCTGCGCTGGCCCCTATGCTTGGTCTACTGGGCACGGTAACGGGTATGATCGAAACCTTCCAAGTCATCACTCAATTTGGTAATGGTGATCCGAAAGTAATGGCGGGTGGTATTTCGATGGCGCTTGTAACTACTGTACTTGGCCTTGTTTCAGCCATGCCATTGTTATTGGCGCACAATGTATTGAGCTCTCAAGCAGAAAATATTCGCAGTATCTTAGAAAAGCAAGGTATCGGTTTAGTTGCAGAACAAGCTGAGCGTGATATGCCGAGCAACAAAAGTCACTCTAACACCTTAGCGGAGAACGCAGCGTAATGGAGCAGATCCTACTCAACACATTGGGTTTGATCAGTGAGGATTGGGCCACAACCTTGATGAGCTTTATGCAGCAAGGTGGTCAAATCCTATGGTGGCTGGCTGCCGTCGTGGCGGTGTGTTGGCTGTTGGTTATGGAGCGAGTTATTTATCTCACAACGGTTTTCCCTGGGGTAAAGAAACAGCTTTGTGAGCAGTGGCAAGCAAGATCAGAGCACCACTCTTGGTACGCGCATCAAATCCGTGAAGGATGGATTGCAAAAGCGCAAATCGAACTGCGCCAAAACCTATCGACTATTAAACTACTTGTGGCGGTTTGCCCAATGTTAGGGTTGTTAGGGACGGTGACGGGCATGATTACGGTGTTTGACGTAATGGCATCGCAAGGCAGCAGCAATCCGAAATTGATGGCTTCTGGTATCTCACTTGCTACGCTGCCAACCATGGCGGGTATGGTAGCAGCGCTGGCGGGCATGTTTATTCATGCTCGCCTTAGCAAAGTGTGTGAACGAAAAGCTATCCAGTTAGAACAATCTTTAAGGAGTCAAAAGTGAGACTCGGACGCAGACCTAACCAACAAGATGAAGCTCAAGTCGATTTAACGTCGATGCTTGATATCGTCTTCATCATGTTGATCTTCTTCATTGTGACCAGTTCGTTTGTACGTGAATCCGGTGTAGAAGTGAACCGCCCTCAGGCTTCTAATGTGGTAAGCCAAAAAGATGCGGGCATTTTTATCGCGGTAACGGCAGCAAATGACGTGTACATCGACAAACGAGTGGTTGATATTGAGCGTGTTGAGGCCTCTATTGAGCACTTGTTACTTGATCAGCCTGATGCTTCGTTAGTTATCCAAGCTGACGAGCATGCTTACAATGGCACTGTCGTGAAAGTGATGGACGCTGCAAAAGCGGCGGGCGTGAAAAACATCGCATTGGCGGCGGAGAAACCTTAATGGGCAGGCTGTTACTTGCACTACCAGCATCATTGTTAATTTCTGTGAGCCTGTTTAGCTTTATGGCGTGGATGGTTGATAAAGGCAACCAGCGTGCGCCAGAAGCTTCGGAAGCGGTTCGTTTTGATATGGTGATGGTAGAGAATGAAGCAGACGTGCAGCGTCGTCAACGTTCAGTGCCGGAGCAACCAGAACCACCCCAAGCGCCGGAGCCAATGGATCTGTCTCAAGCTGACAACCAAATGGAGCCAATGAGCCAGATGACGCCAGTCAGTGCTTTAGGTTTGAACACTGCCCTTGAAGGTATCGCGATCAGTGCGCCAAACTTGAAGGGAACAATGGGCAACCAACAAGCACTGCCGTTGTATCGTGTTGATCCTCGCTATCCTAGTAAGGCGCTGAAACGTAGAGTTGAAGGCTATGTCATTATGCGTTTCACGATCGATGCAACAGGACGACCAAAAGATATTGAAGTGATCGAGGCTGAGCCACAGCGTATGTTCGAGAGGGAAGCAATCCGTGCGCTTAAAAAATGGAAGTATCAGCCAAAAGTTGAGGATGGTGTGTCAATTGAGCAGTATGGACAAACCGCTAAAGTGGAGTTCAAGTTAGCCAAATGATGAAAAAATTCTTAATCGGTACGGTATTAAGCCTGAGTGCACTTTCAACCATTGCCAGTGAGTTAAGCCAATACACTGCCGCGAGAGTTCAACGAGCACACAACTTGGCTCAAGAGGAGAAACTAAAAGAAGCGATTTCATCTCTTGAAGCTATGGAGCTTTCTCGTGGATATGACCAAGCTTATGTCGCTCGAATGTTGGGTATTTTTTACTGGCAGAATGAACAAACTCAAGCAGCAATTAAGCAACTTGAGTTGGCAGTCAATAGTGGTTTGCTACAAGATGAGCAAGCATGGCAAACCCGAAAAATGTTGGCAGATATACTGCTGAACGAGCAACGCTTTTCTAAGGCGTTACCTCATTACTATGCCTTGAGCAAAAACATTCCTAAAGGTCAAAAAGCGCATGAGCTATGGCTGCGTATTTCCCAATCTCATTATCAACTGAGTCAGTGGCAGAAAGTGCTTTCAGCAATGGCTCGTTATGAGAAGTTTGGTCAGCCAGACAAGCTTGGCGCATTGTCGATAAAGCTTTCTGCTGAGCTAGAACTGAAAAAGTGGAAGCCGGCAATCTCGACCATCAAACGCTTGATCGCGATTGAACCTGAGCGAATTGAATGGTGGCGTCAGCTTGTTGCTCTTTACCTGCGTGTTGATGACAACAAACGTGCTCTGGACTCTTTGGCCTTGGCAAAACTGAAAGGGTTACAACTTAGCCAAGATGACTTAAAGCTTCTGGCACAATTGTACGCGAAACGAGGTATTCCTGAGAGAGCTGCGTTGGTGATGAACGAGCTAGAGGATGTAAACTCGAATAGTAAACTGAAAGCTCAGCAAGCGACGTATTGGCAAATGGCAAAAGAGTGGGAAGAGTCTATCGATAGTTGGCGTGTTGCTGCTCAGTTAGACCGACAGTATTACTGGAACTACTCTCAATTATTGGTGCAAGAAGGCCACTATAAAGATGCCCTTGCCGCGCTCGATAAGGTCAGCGGTCGTAAAGCGGATGTCGCACTTATCAAAACTCGCGCTTACTACAAGCTTAAGCGGTTTGACGATGCACTTGCTAATGCCAAAAGAGCGGATGAGATAAAACCGTCGAATCAGGCAAAAAGTTGGGTTAAGTATCTATCTCAGCTACGCAAAGTAGAATCGACGCAAAACTCATAGCGAACATTTTTATTAAATACCCGAGCTCAGTCTCGGGTATTTTTTGTCTAAAGTCATAAAGGCTATTTACTGTATGAGCTTTTCATAAAAAGCTAATGCATCAAATGGTCGGGAGAAAAAAGGGCTTTTCTCTATATATTCTTGATGTACCTTGCTCAGTGTTTCAAACTTTTCTCTCGATGTAGGTTCGATATGAAAAGTAAGGCTTTCAGTCGATTCTACAAGCTTTAATGTTGAGGTTCTTGAAGCGTTATTTTTTGCTATTAATAGATAATATGCTAGCTCTTGCTTCTCTTTTAATACACAAGCCTCAAAAGCTTTCTCGCTTAAAAACGGCAGAACAGGAGTTAATGCTTCTATATGCTTCTTTGAATACTCTAGGGTTTGTTTGTCAGGTGTATTCTGGTCTGCCATAGATTCGCACAGCTTTATCTTAGCACCATAATTATCAATAGATTGGCTTACGTTTTTAAACAAACTGGCTTCAAATTTTTCACTTGCTAAAGTGGCACTTGAGAAAAGTGATAAGAGTATTATTACAACATTCTTGTTCATATTTTTCCTTCTGAACTGCACCATAACGTTTGGCTAGCATCAGAAAATCTTCTCTATCTAACCCAACACTAACTTCTTAGCTTACCTTTTTAATCTAGCTTATCGATAGCTTTTAAGTTTTTCATTAAATATACATAAAGGCGCATTTTGGTGGAGTCTATCCCACTTTTTAGTATTGGAAATATCATTAAATTTAGAGTCATTAAAATTGATAGGGTTATTATCTAGAGGGTAAGCAATCGGTAACTCACATTGGCTCAAATAGTTACAACATGCGCCAGCCAAGCTGAATTGAAAAGGTAAACAATGTAAATTAAATGCCAATACGAATGATTATCACCTAAATTATGCCCCACATTTATTGGTGATGATTGTTTCTATGTTGCTTAAAAGCAAAGGTGTTCAAACTTGGGCTCGCCGCCTACATATCTATATTTCGATGGCTCTTCTCTTAGTTACGCTGTTTTTTGCAATAACTGGAATTACCCTCAATCGCCCCGAATTATTTGAACGCAGTGAACCTATCATTCAACAACATACTCTTACGGTTCCACACTCAGTTCTATTCTCACATTCAGATACCTTTCAACCTAATCGTGAAGGGCTGGTGGCTTTCTTGACTAAAGAAACCGAGCTTCGCGGCACTCCCTCCGCACTAGATGTGTATACCGAAGTTGAGCAAGGTGAGTTGTTACTCGGAGAGCTGTCTATGGATTTTAAAGGCCCAGGTTATAACGCTACGGTCTTTATTGATATGACCACCGGTGCGGCAGAGGTTGAAACGACGCACTACGGTATTGTTGCGCTGCTGAACGATCTACATAAAGGACGCAACAGTGGTGGGATTTGGAAGTGGTTTATCGACGTCACTGCGCTTTTGATGGTGTTTTTTGTTCTAACAGGTGTGTGCTTATTACTGCCTAAGAAGAAGACGCTTAGAACGTCAATGCAATGGATGAGCTTTGGTACGTTACTGTCGCTCGTGATTTATTTTGTTGCTGTTCCATAACAGCTTTTTTAGAGAACACTTATGTTGAACACAGGAAGATTTTTCCGCCGTAATCACTTTTGTAAAGCCGCTTTGATCGCGGCTTTTGCTCCTTTCTCTCTTTCTGCGGCTCCTCTACCAGATAACGCGAAGATCGATTTCGAATTCGAACTTCCAAAGATAGACACTTCAATGTACGCACGCCCTTATGTGGCGGTTTGGGTTGAAAACGACCAGCGTAAACCGGTTAAAACCATTCAGCTATGGGTAGGAAAAGACGAATGGCTAAAAGACCTGCGCAGCTGGTGGAGAAAAGCGGGTCGTTATGATCGTGAACTTGTTGATGCGGTGACGTCTGCAACGCGCCCTGCTGGACAGTACCGTTTTGTCTGGGACGGAACCAATGATGCAGGAAAGCGTTTGGAGCAAGGAAATTACACGTTGTACGTCGAAGTTGTTCGTGAACATGGTGGGCGAAACTACTTACGTCAAAAAATAACGCTAGCGGACAGTGAAGTGCGCTATGAGCTTAAACCAACTCAAGAGACGGGTGTCATCACCGTCAATTATCAAGTTAAGTGATTAAAGGACACAACAATGAAAACCAAAATGAAAGCAGTGGCATTGGCGAGTGTAATGGCAATGGGATTGGCTGCAACAACCACCGCACAAGCGCATCCACGTTGGGTTCTGCCTTCTCACTTTACGGTTTCAAAAGAAGGAGGTGACTGGCTGACATTTGATGTTACTGCTTCTCACGGGACGTTTGTTTTTGATAAGCCTGCGGGTAGTGACCAAGCGTTCGTGGTGATGCCGGATGGCCGTTCTGAGCGTCCTAACTTTGTTGTTCGTGGTAAACGTCGTTCTATGTTTGATTTCTTTTTTACGGGAGAAGGCACGCACAAAGTCGCGATCAATAATCAGCCGAGCTACTACACCCAATACAAAGCGGGTCGTCGTGATACGGTGAAATGGGCGCGAGCAAACAAAGCTGAGCGTCATGATGTTCTTCCAGAACAGGCGCGTGATGTGGTTACTCAACTAAGCTACACCCGAGCAGAAAGCTACATTACGGTTGGTATGCCAACGGACAAAGCGTTGGAGATTGAAGGCAAAATGCTGGAGATGAAGCCGGTCACGCATCCATCGGACATCATTGAAGGTGAACCAGTCACTTTCCAGTTTTTCTTCAATGGTGAGCCACAAGAGGGCGTCACAGCGGAGATTACACGAGAAGGCACCATGTACCGAAATCATCAAGAACAAATCGATGTGGTGAGTGATAAAGATGGCAAAGTGATCTTCACGCCAGAGGTCGCAGGGCGCTACTTAATGAAAGCGAACTACAAAGGTGAATTAAAAGATAATCCATTGGCGGATAAAGCGAGTGCCAATGTTCACCTTACGTTTGAAACTCAACTTAACTAATCGAATTAGGCTCAGCAATCGCTGGGCCATTTTGGAATCATCATGAATAACACTTCTCTTCTAAAAGCTGCTTTGCTTTTTTCTGGATTTGCTTCTTTTCACGCTGCTGCACACTTCCCTCTGATGAGTTGTCACTTGGCGCAAGATAAAGTGATTTGTGAAGCGGGCTACTCGGATGGATCGACAGCGGTCGACTACGATGTCGAAATGTACGATTACGACGACAATCTGATCGCCAAAGAAAAAACAGATAAGCGTTCCATCGCAGAATTTACTCACCCTGAAACAGATTTCTATTTGGTATTTGATGCCGGACATGAAAGCCCGGTGGAAGTGGATATCGTTGAGCTGAAAGAGAAATGAGTGTACAGAAAGTTCGTCCCGATGATGGTAACCGAGAAGGAAAGTGGGTCGCACTGACTATCGCAGCGATTCTCGGTTTTGCAGCCATACTTATGCCCCATCATCAGGTTGCGACTGAAAAGTCAGACATACAGGCTCATCAAGTTTTAATCACGGACTTACATCAAAACGAGTTGGGTTTGATCGCTGAACTTAAGCTTGCTCATGAAGAGATTCGTGATTTGCAGCTAGAAACTGGAACTTGGCCTGAGGTCTCTGACATGGAGGCGCTTTGGATTGCTCCATTCGTAAAAGACCAAAATTGGAAGCGCAAAGGGTCTCATCAGTGGAAACGAATCGATGACGGAGTCTACATTGGCATGAAGAAAAATGCCCAAGGTTCTGCCTCTATGCTTCTGGATAGCCGTGGCTCTCAAGCTGATATTTGGTTTAGTGATTCTAGCCGATCGTTAAATGCGGAGGTACTAAGCGATCTAGCAAAACGCCGCCAGCATGGCTGGCAACAAATCGTTCTGTCAGATTCCTCTTCTTCCCATTCTCACGCTCATTAAGACAACATAATTGATAAGTACTATGATCAAACGCTCTCTTTTACGTCGTATTCTTACAGCCACCGTGTTATTGACGGTGTCTTCTACTGGCTTTGCTGCCGATAAACTCAGTATTGGTATTACGCTTCAACCTTATTACAGCTATGTCAAAGCTGTTGTTGATGACAAGGCGAACATCATTCCTCTGGTCGATGCTGGTTTTAACCCTCATAACTATTTGCCGCAACCCAATGATCTTAAGCGTTTGAATGAAATGGATGCGATAGTGATCAATGGTATTGGTCATGACGATTTTGCACTGAAAGTGATCAAAGCCTCTCAGCGTGATGATCTCGTGGTTATCGAAGCGAACAAAGAAGTGCCTCTGTTACCGGCGATGGGGCAGTCAGTTGGTCAAGGTGCAGTGAACCCTCACACCTTTGTTGGTCTATCGACCACTATTCAAAAGGTTTACACCATCGCGAGTGAGCTAAGTAAACTGGACCCAGACAACGCTACTTTTTATCGCCAAAATGCTCGTAAATATGCGAAAACTTTCCGCCTGATGAAGCGTGATGCAATGTTGTCTCTTGGTGAGTTGGACACGGCTGGTATGAAGGTGGCGACAACCCACAATGCTTACGGCTATATCCTTCAGGAGTTTGGTGTTGACGTTGCCGCTGTCATTGAGCCTGCTCATGGTGTTGAACCAAGTGCCAGTCAGTTGCAGGAAACGATTGAGAAAATTCGTGAATCGGGTATTGATGTGCTGTTTTATGAGCTCAATATGCCGAACCGTTTTGTTGATACCATCGAAGAGGCTACTGGGGTGCAGCTTTATCGCTTTTCTCACATGACTCACGGTGAGTATGAGGCTGATAAAGTCGAGGTTGAGATGCGAGATAACGTGGAAACGCTCATTGAGGCAATGAAGTTTGTTGCGAGCAAGCGAGCAGGGGAAAAGGCGTAATGACTGGACCTTCCGTTTCCTTAAGTAACGTGGGCCTAAAATACGCCGACAATATTATTTTGCAGAACATCAGCGCTGAATTCGAGAGCGCGAAATGCCACGTTATCATGGGGCCGAATGGTGGTGGGAAAACCTCTTTGCTTCGTTCGATACTTGGGCTAACACCATTTTCGGGAAACATTGCACTCAATTGGCCAGAGCAATCAGCTGCCTCGGGGAAGATAGGGTATGTGCCACAAAAAGCGATGTTTGAAGCAAGCCTCCCGTTAACCGTGATGGATTTTGTGCTGCTTAATCAAACCCGTATTCCTCTATTTTGGCGACGTAAAACAAAGCAAACTCAACATGCTCTGGCCCAGCTTGATCGTGTGGGCATGGCAACGCGTTGCGATCGTCGTATGGGGCAACTCTCTGGCGGAGAGCAACAGCGTGTTTTGTTTGCGCAAGCTTTACTGGATGAGCCCAATTTATTGGTTTTAGATGAACCTACAACTGGGATGGACGAGCAAGGTGTTCGGTACCTTGAAGGTTTGATTCATGAAGTCGTTGGAGAAGGCAAAACGGTACTGGCAGTACACCATGACGTGACCGCAGTGCGCCGTTTAGATGCGCAGGTCCATGTCGTAAATCGTCAAATTGTGGCGTCAGGGCACCATTCAGATGTATTAAGTCCCGATCGTATAGAAACATTATTCAAGCACTACACAGCAAAAGTGGAGGCTGCATAATGAATTGGTTACGAGAGTTAGCGGTTAGCGGCGTTGAAGCTGGATGGTTAAGCGATAGCTTTTCTTATGCCTTCATGGTGAACGCAATTGTGGCAGCGCTGATATTAGGACCATTACTTGGTGGCCTTGGTACATTAGTCATCGCCAAGCGACTGGCTTTTTTCTCCGAAGCGGTTGGGCACGCTCGAAGAAGAAGTAAAAGTTCACCAAGTATCTCCACGTATTAACGTTGCGGGTAAGAAAGACATTGGCAATGGTATCACTATCGACGCTAAAGGCGAATGGGCACTTAACTACCTTGACGGTGGTGATCAGTCATTTTCTACGCGTCTAGGTTACATCGGTGCAACTCATGAGCAGTACGGTCGCCTTGTTGCGGGTACTCAATGGTCACCGTACTACGATGTAGCTGGCGTTGCGGATCTACCAATCGCGTTTGCGAACGATTTCTTGTACAGCAACCACGGTAGCCTAGGTTCAGCTCGTGCTGATAAAATGCTTAGCTACCGTAAAGGTTTTGAATTTGGTGAAGGTTTTGCTTTCAACCTTGGTCTAGGTTGGCAGGGTAAGCAAACTAGCGAATACAAAGTAACAGACCAACTTAAGCCTGAAACAGTATTTGAAGATCGTGGTCAAATCGCACTAAGCGGTTCTGTTGCGGGCTTCGGTCTTGGCTACGTATACAGCGGCGGTGATGTTGAGAACTCTTCTATAGGTACTAAGACAGCTGAATCACACTTATTCTCTGTAAACTACGGTCAATACGGTTCAGGCCTTTACGCAGCGGTAGTATACGGTATGAACGAGTACTTCTACCAAATGCGTAAAGACACTTCTCAACTTGAAGCTCTTTTGGCATACGGCGTAAACGATTGGACATTCAGCGTTAACTACGAAGGCGTAGAAGACGAAGAAGACAACAAGACAGTTTCAAGCGAAACTGCGCTACAAGCAGAGTACGCAGTAACTCCTGCTTTCGTAACGTTTGCTGCTTACCAGTTTGACCTAGGTAACGATTACACTAGCGAAGAGAACGACTACTGGACTCTAGGTGCTCGTTACTACTTCTAATAAATAGGCCAGTTTCTACTGCCTAAACACATTTATTGTGTTAACGCCTACTCGTTGTGAGTAGGCGTTTTTCTTTCTGCTATCCTTTGGCTATAAGAGACACTGGTAATGATGTGCTTAGGTAACCCAAGTCTCTGTTTAGATAGCGCGTCTATAAAAAATGCCCGCAAGTTGCGGGCATTTTTGTTGTTAGAGATACAGTTCAATTGAAACGATTATTTTTTATCGAGTAAATCGAGAAAGAACGCATACTCTAGCGCATCTTCTTTTAAGCGTTTAAATCGACCAGATGCGCCGCCGTGTCCGGCTTCCATATCGGTTTTGAACAACAAAACGTTATCGTCAGTCTTCATTTCACGAAGTTTGGCGACCCACTTCATTGGTTCAAAGTACTGCACTTGAGAGTCGTGCAAGCCAGTCGTTACCAACATGTTCGGGTAGTTTTGTGCCTTGATGTTGTCGTAAGGCGAGTAACTCAACATATAGTCATAGTATGTTTTGTTATTTGGGTTACCCCATTCATCATATTCATTGGTGGTCAATGGAATTGATTCATCGAGCATAGTGGTTACCACGTCCACAAACGGAACATGAGCGCCGATACCGCGATACAGTTCTGGTGCTTGGTTGATGACAGCCCCCATTAAGAGACCACCTGCAGAGCCACCAACAGCGAAGACTTTATCTTTCGCGCCATAGCCTTGTTCAACCAAACCTTTAGTCACATCAATAAAGTCGTTGAATGTGTTTTGCTTGGTGAGTTTTTTACCATCTTCATACCAAGGACGGCCAAGCATTTCAGATCCACGGATATGAGCGATGGCGTAAACAAAGCCGCGATCCAATAGACTTAAACGTGCCGAGCGGAAAGTTGGCTCAATGGTTGCTCCATAAGAGCCATAACCATATTGGTAGACTGGATTCGTACCATCCTTCTTAAATAAGTCTTTACGATACACCAAAGAAACGGGTACTTCTTTACCGTCACGGGCTGTGATCATAATGCGTTCTGATTGGTAATTGTCAGGATTAAAATCACCAAGTACAGGTGTTTGCTTCATGATTTCTGACTCGCCCGTTTTTAGATCGAAATCGTAGTAGGTTCCTGGAGTGGTTAAACTGCTGTAATAAATACGAACTTTCTCGTTATCCAGCTCTAGGTTGCCTGTCAAATAGGCAGCAAACGCATCGTCATTAAATGTGAGGGGGAATTCTTTTCCTGTTGAGAGTTGACGTACAGTGACGCTTGCTAAGCCGTTAGAGCGCTGCTCATAGACGAGGTGATCATCGAATAGCTCGAAGTCGACAAGTTGAGTGTTGTCGTCTGCGGCGATCACGTCTTGCCACTTAGAGCGATCGTGCATCTCTTCTTGCTTAACTTTCATCAAACGGAAGTTCACGGCTTGATAGTTGGTATAAATGTAATACCAATCGCCTAGCCTAGAAATGCTGTATTCAATGCCATTTTCACGAGGATAAAAAGGCTTCGCCTTTGCTTTAGGGTTGTTCGCATCGATGATGGAGACGCCGCTGGTTTCTGTACTGGAATGCCAGATATAAATATCTTCGCCATCTTTGCTTTTGCTTAGTGAGGTGTAATAGGCGCTGTCGGTTTCTTCAAAAATCAACTCATCGCTGCTTTGTGGCGTGCCTAAAACATGACGATACACTTGGTAGCCCAGCAAGGTCTGTGGATCTTTTTTGATGTAGTAAAAGGCGTTGTTATCGTTCTGCCATGCAATCGCGCTTGAGGCGCCTTCGATTTCATCTTGTAGGTAATTGCCTGTCTTCAGGTCTTTGATCTTAAGAGTGTAAACGCGGCGGCTTAATGTATCTTCGCCATACGCTAGTAAGTTTTCATTCGGACTAACGTACAAGCCGCCAATGCTGAAGAACTCATGTTCTTTTGCAAGTTCATTGACATCTAAAATGACTTGCTTGTCTTTGCCTGCAAAGTCTTTCGCTCGAAGATGAACTTCGTATTCGTTATCTCCGGTCACTTCACTTGAGTAGAAGTAGTTGCCTTTACGCACAGGAACGGAGTTGTCGTCTTTTGCTATACGACCTTTAATTTCTTCAAATAGCTCATTTTGAAGAGCTTCAGTGTGCTTGAGAACGGTTTCCGCATACTGATTTTCTTGCTCTAGGTGCTGCAAAATTTCCGGATCTTTACGCTCGTCGTCACGCATCCAGTAGTAGTTATCAACGCGAGTATCACCATGAGTAGTCATCGCGTGAGGGACTTTCTTCGCAACCGGAGCTTGAGTTTGTTGAGCAACGATCTGTGATTGGGAGTATTGAGTCATGCTGGGAGTTCCTTGATTGCTGCATCCGGCGACAAGCGCGACCGAGACGGCCAACGTAGTTAAAGTGAAACGCATCTGTTTTTATCCTTATTGTACACCCAAGTGGCCTCATCCTGAGGGCTGGGCTTTCATTTCGTTAGTGGTTTTCAGTTGTCCATTCTTTGTTATGGGGTGTGCCGAAAAAGTGAGAATTCTCAATATTTCCGAGTTGGCTACTCAATTTGAAGGGAGCTGAAAACACATTGTGTAAGCAGCTGTTATTTTTAACAAATATCAATTCGAAAGTTAAATCATTCTCATCGGTAAAACGATATAGTGTGATATGAAAAAAGGGACACACTAGTTTAGTGTGTCCCTTTTGGATTTTGAACGTTAGTCGATAATGATCAGATGACTTGCGGCACTTCGTTTGAGTGGTTGTGCGCTCTATTTACCCACATGAGCCCAAGCATTGCAATTACCGACATTGCCATCATCAAAACACCAAGCGGCATTTGGTTATGCGCTGGGAATAGCGATGCAAGCAAGGTTGCAATACCGGCGCCCAAGTTCTGCATGCCACCCAGAGTCGCGCCAGCTGTTCCTGCATGATATGGGAATGGCGCAATTGCTCCGGTTGTTGCTGCTGGGAATAGGATACCCGCACCCAAAAAGTACACGGTTGCGCCACCAACCAGCGTTAACGCCGTGGTTAAACCAAACAAGCCAGGGATGAGCACAATAGCAGAGCCAACAAAAATCGATACCAAGCCCACATTTAAAGCACGACGCTCAGAGCGACGCTGCGCGATGTAGCTAGATAAGCCCGCACCCACCAAGTAACCCGGGATCGGCAAGATAAACAGCAAACTTACTGTGGTCGCTGGTAATGCCAATACACCACCTAGCAATACCCCAGCTGCTGCCTCGAACACACCTACGCCAGCAAACGTCGCAACTAGGCAGATCAAAAAGCCTTGGAAGCGGCGATCTGATAAAACGTGTTTGTAGCTTTTGGCTACTGGTTCGAACTTGCGTTTCTCTTTTGGTAGAGTCTCCATCATGCTGGTCATCATGGTAATCACCACTGCAATGCCAAACAGCGCTAAGAATAGGTAGCTAGAGCGCCAGCCAAACGCTTCGGTTAAGTATCCGCCAAGCACGGGAGCCAACAATGGTGAGAAAATCACACACATGCTGATTAAGCTATTTGCTCTGTGTAGCTCAGAACCTTCAAAACAGTCGCGAGTCAGAGTGCGTGACATCGCACCACCGCAGCCAATACCTAAACCTTGGATGAAACTACCAATCAAGAACCATTCAAATTGGTGTGCAAAGAGCGCCACCAATGTACCTACGATGTAGATAAGTAGGCCTGCTATGATGATTGGCTTGCGACCTAAGCGGTCCGATAACGTACCGTACACGAATTGCGATAAGCCATATGGGATTAGGTAACAAGCCATCACAGCTTGAAGTGATGACGCAGACACCAAAAACTCACCCGCCATATGACCGATTGAAGGCACGTACATTGTTTGGGTCATTTGACCCACGGCAGTCAATATTGCGATTAAAAAGGTAAGTTTCGCTAATGGAAACGAAGCAGACATTTGCGTATCTCTCCAAAAAATTTAAGACGTAAAAACCCTTAGCGCTCTAATGCAGAGTGCCAACAGACTTTTGGTGTTACGGGGCTATTTGCGCGAGATATTAGTCTTTGCGTGTACAATTAGCAATCGAAAAGTGTGAAGTTGAGCAAGATAAAAATCTATAATATGCATTAGAAAAACTAATCTTAATTTGCATTCGGAAATAGGCTGCTTTTCTTTGTTGAATTACGTTAAATCTCTTATTTGTTGTGAATGTAAACCTACTTATAGGTCATTGGTTTTTATGGTTAAAATCGAGGGGAGAAGAATTGTTTTGGTTAGCCAGAGCAAGACATGGTTCGAACGAAGAAAAGACTGGAGAAGGCACCATGAATAAAAAGGGAGCCGAAGCTCCCTTAGAAATGATTATGTTTATTCGCGGCCAGATGCGTATGCGTAAAGCATTTCTAGCGCAATGGTTGCTCCCGCCAGTGCAGTAACATCGCTGTGGTCGTATGGAGGCGATACTTCTACAACATCCATACCCACGATATTCATGCCGGCTAAGCCACGAATAATTTTCAGCGCTTTGTCTGAGTTCAAGCCACCACAAACTGGTGTGCCTGTTCCCGGTGCGAAGGCTGGATCCAAGCAGTCGATGTCAAAAGTAACATACACTGGCTTGTCTGCGACGGTGCGACGAATCTCTTCTAAGATCTCGTTCACCGACATGTCATTCGCTTGCATCGCATTAATCACATTGAAGCCGTGATCTTGCTGTTTATACTCAGTACGAATACCGATTTGTACTGAGTTCTTCGCTGAGATCAAACCTTCTTTCGGCGCATGGTAGAACATTGTACCGTGGTCGTATGAACTGCCATTTGCGTAGGTATCCGTATGAGCGTCAAAGTGAATCAAAGCCATTTGGCCATGATGCTTTGCGTAAGCACGTAGGATAGGCAGTGTGATGAAGTGGTCACCGCCCAATCCCAACATGGTCTTGCCGCTTTTTAGAATTTCACTGGTTGCCGCCTCTAGACGGTAAGTGAAATCTTCCGCATCACCGCAATCGAACACAAGGTCGCCCGCGTCGATCACTTTCAGTTTATCCAATACGTTGAAGTCCCAAGGGAACTTCTTACCTTCCCATGCCAAGTTGACTGAGGCACGGCGAATTGCATCTGGACCCATGCGTGCGCCTGGACGACCAGATGTAGCCATGTCCAGAGGAACCCCTAGCACCACAACGTCTGCGTCTGCCGATACCGGATTACGAATGTACGGTAGACGTAAAAACGACATAGAGTTGGAGTAAAGCGAATAATCGGTTTTAGTAAACAAATCATTCATATCAGAAGTCCTCTAAATAGGTGTATCCCGCTAGACCTTGTTCTAGTTCTGCTAGGATTTGTGCTTGTTCATTGGCTTCAACTCGTTGGGAAACCAATTGTTTGTAATTGTCACGAATCGCATCCACGTCGATATGAACGTAGCGCATCATGTCTTCTACACTATCACCTTCATTGATGTAACTGATCTCAAATTGACCGTGTTCATCAACATTGACTACTGCACTGTGGGTGTCGCCAAATAGGTTGTGCATGTCACCAAGGATTTCTTGGTATGCGCCTACTAGGAAAAAGCCCATTAGGTACGGTTTGTCTTTGCTCCAAGCTGGTACAGGTAGCGTGCTCTCGATGCCTTGACCATCAACGTAGTGGTCGATCGCGCCATCAGAGTCACATGTGATGTCCAACATTACCGCACGACGCTCTTCCGCATCGCCAAGACCAGAAAGTGGCAGAACAGGGAACACCTGATCAATACCCCAAGCATCTGGTAGAGATTGGAAGAGAGAAAAGTTCACGAAGAACTTATCTGCAAGACGTTCACTCAACTCGTCCAGAATCGGACGGTGGAAGCGATTTTTAGTGCTCATCTTGCGGCTTAGTTCGAAGTAAATGCGCAGTGACAGTTGCTCTGCCCACGCACGTTGCTCCAAGTTAAGCACACCAGTTGCGAATTGAGAGTGTACCTCTGCCAAATCACTTTGGGTATCGTTGTAGATCTCAATTAACGCACGAGCGTCTGTACCATCTTGTAAGTTTTCCCAGTTTCGCCACATGTTTTGTAGCAAAAGTGGAGCATCTGCGCCAAGTTCATACACTTCTTCCGGTTGGTACGTTTCTGTACCAATTACGTTAGAAATCAACACAGCGTGGTGCGCTGTCAGTGAACGACCGGATTCTGAAATGATCACTGGCATCGGTTGTTCGTATTGCTGACACACGTCGCCCACTGTGTTGACGATATTACGTGCGTACTCTGCAAGGCCGTAGTTCATCGAATTCGATGATTGGCTGCGTGTGCCGTCGTAGTCGACTGCCAAACCGCCGCCCACATCGAAGTATTCGATGTTTGCACCCAGTGCGCGCAGTTCGCAGTAGAAACGTGCAGACTCATTCACACCATTACGTACATCACGGATGTTTGCCATCTGTGAGCCAAGGTGGAAGTGAACCAGTTGCATCGCATCTAGGCTGCCTTCGCGTTTCAGACGTTCAATAACGCTAAGCACTTGCGATGCAGACAAACCAAACTTCGATTTTTCGCCGCCACTTGCTTGCCATTTCCCTGCACCTTGAGAGGCGAGGCGAATGCGCAAACCAAGGCGCGGTTTTACGCCCAAGCTTTTCGCTTCTTCTAGCACCAGATCCAGCTCAGAAAGCTTCTCTAGTACGATGAATACTTTGTGGCCTAGTTTTTCACCGATCAGTGCAAGACGCACATACTCACGGTCTTTGTAGCCGTTACACACGATCACGGAGCTGCCTTGTTGAGCCAATGCAAGTACTGCCAACAATTCTGGCTTGCTACCCGCTTCAAGACCAAGCTGTTTGGTTTCTAGTTGAGCTTGGCTCGCTAGAATTTCATCCACCACTTCACGTTGTTGGTTTACTTTAATTGGGTACACCAACAGGTATTTGTTTGGATATTGGTATTCTTCAATTGCTTGGTTGAAAGCGTGGCAAATTCCATGCACACGTTGGTGCACGATTTGCGGGAAGCGCACTAATACAGGCAGATTTAACTGCTGCGCTTCTAGCTCATTTACAATGGCACTGAAAGGGATTTGATGTGCACGATCACTACGAGGTGATACGTAAACCTCGCCTTGGTCATCAATACCGTAGAAACCTTGGCTCCAGTAGTGAACGTTGTAGTCCGCGCGGATGCGGTCTAATTTAGTTGCTTTTTCCAACTCGATTCTCACAAAAATGTACTTAAGTCCTTAATTAGAAGGAAAAGTACAAAAAAGCAAATCATGAGGTATTAACCTCATACCCTGACACGAACTCCGTGTGCGCGCATTAACGGATAAAAGTGCCTCTGAGTCTAATGATTAAAATCTATCATCTCGATTATGATTTGTTGTCGTAGTCGGGTGTGAACATTTGTTTACCGGAGCGTCGATTCTGCTGTTATAGTTGGTCTGACCAGCAAGGAAGCGGTCATGAAAAATCTCACTCAAATAAGGATATATTTTGCAGCTGCACAGAATTCAGGGATACATTCAGACCATGTATCTCGCCGAATATCCCGATAAATTAATGTTGCTTGATGGTGCAAGTCGAGCAGACATTCCTCACCTTAAAGATTTTATTGAACATCAACTCCATCGTCCTTTTTCTGACCTAAAGTTGGTCGTTGTAACTCACATGCATCCAGACCACGCTGGTGGCGCGCACAAACTGCGTGATTTAACTGGATGTAAGCTATTGGCCGCAAAGCGAGAGAGCCAGTGGTATAGCGGTGTAGACGGTTGGCTAATGCATTTGACCGATTTGATGTTAGCGCGCTGGATGGCGAACCGGATGCGTAAACCAAAGCAAAACCTGTGGTATTCGCGCAAGTTAAAGCCCGATATCGAACTCATCGATGGTGAGTGTATTCCGGGGTTTGATGATTGGCAGGTGCTAGAAACGCAGGGACATACCGATAGAGATTTGTCGGTTTATCATTCTGAACAAGATGTATTGTATGTGGCGGATTTGATGGTGCAGGTTAAGAAACACCTGATTGCGCCGTTTCCCATATTTCATCCAAACCAATATCGCCAATCATTAAAGCGTGTGTTTGAGATGAATCCGCAATGTTTGCTTTTGGCGCATGGGGGAGAGGTGACTTTTGATGAGAAAGCGTATCAGCACATTCTGCATACTGCGCCGACTAAGCCGATGACCCATTGGCGCGTTACAAAGGTCAAAGCGAAGGGCTTGTTGTTTGCGCTATTTAGCAGGAAGTAGACGAAGATAAAGCCAGACGAGTGATGCTCAACAAAGATGCTCGATCACTCATCTGAAGCTACGGGGTTAAGATGCCAATAAATGAGATTGGCTAGGGTCTACCAGCACTTTGTCTGCCATGCCCTGACGACCTAACAGCATCATGTAAGTCATTTTTTCACGGTTGGTCAACGTAATGTCGATTGGCCATTGTTTGTCACCCATGCGCAGCATGGTGGTGATAACGCAGCGATGCTCAAAGGTACCGTTTGAAGATTTAACTTTACGGTTTGCCTTTAGCTTCGCTGTGCAGCGAACCACTTGTTCTAAATGATAAACATCCGGGTGTAGATCGAATGCAACGTAAGACTGACCATCTTTTTCAAAGCAATCAATGTTATCTACATGCAATGAAGAGGTTTGTGCGCCCGTATCAATGCGCGCTTCAAGGTGAGTAATCCCTAACTCAGGTAAGCAAATAGCTTCGGCGTTCCCAATGATCATTTTCTGATTCATAGTGTCATCCTAGCGATGAGTAATACGAGAGCCTACTAAGCAGGCTCTCACTCAAACAATTATCAACCTTTACCACGAGTACGGTTTGCGTGTGGTTTTGCGTTTTTCTCGATAAAGTCGAAAATCATACCAGCAACGTCTTTTTCTGTAGCGAGCTCGATACCTTCAAGACCTGGTGAAGAATTCACTTCCATTACCACTGGGCCGTTTTTAGATTGAAGGATATCTACACCGCATAGGTTTAACCCCATGACTTTTGCCGCGTTAATCGCAGTAGCGCGTTCTTCTTTGCTTAGTCGCACTAACTGTGCAGAGCCGCCGCGATGTAAGTTAGAGCGGAACTCGCCTTCTTTCGCTTGGCGCTTCATCGCTGCAATCACTTTATTACCGACAACAAAGCAACGTATGTCAGCGCCTTTAGCTTCTTCGATGAACTCTTGCACCATGATGTTTGCTTTCAACCCCATGAATGCTTCGATCACGCTTTCTGCTGCTTTGTTGGTTTCAGCAAGCACAACACCGATGCCTTGAGTTCCTTCTAGTAATTTAATCACTAGAGGTGCGCCACCAACATTTTTGATCACGTCCTGAATGTTATCAGGGTGGTGAGCAAAGCCAGTGCGCGGCAAGCCGATGCCTTTACGCGATAACAGTTGCAACGAGCGTAATTTGTCACGAGAGCGACTGATCGCGACCGATTCGTTGACACAAAATGTGCCCATCATTTCAAACTGACGTACAACCGCGGTACCGTAGAATGTGATGGATGCACCGATGCGAGGAATCACAGCGTCGTATTGTGGCAATTCTTCACCCTTATAGCGGATCTTAGGGTTGTTGCTCGTAATGTCCATATAACAGTGCAGAGTATCGATGACGTCTACTTGATGTCCACGCTCTTCACCTGCCTGTTTTAGGCGCATGGTTGAATATAAATTCTCATTACGAGAGAGAATAGCAATACGCATGGCAATTCCTTAGTAAGTCAGTACCAAATTAAAAATATAAGTATAGAGTATAGAATGCAGCAGGTATGTGATATTTAGGTGATATTACCTACTGACTTCAACGATTTAGATGTGTGGTTGGACAACCACTTCGTTAGAGGTGCGCACCTTAGGTTTTTTTCTCGCGAGAAGAAAACGAAAAAAACTCGTCGTTACGACAAAAATAATTTGTTGAATCATCGGGCATTCTCAGCGTTGTAAGCCGGAAGTTGTCTGTGGACTTTTTTAAGCAAACGGATTACGACGAGTTTAAAACGCTAGGCTATTCTGTAGTTTGTTTTGAGTTTGTGATGACGTCCAATAACACATCTTTAATTGTTTGATAGCGCAGTGGCAGAACACGACTGCGTTTGCGAACTAAAAATAACTCTTCACACACGGTGTTTTTCAGTTGTGCGATGTGCAAGGTATCTTTTTGTGGGAAGTTGTCGACAGCACTTTGAGGCAGCACGGTGAAGCCGAGTCCTTTACTCACAGGCAGTAAAATTTGGCTTAATTGATTCACGTAGCCGGATAATGGTAAATCGCTCATCTTAATTTCTTGGAGCTCTTGTTCCGCGCATTGGTCAAAAAACAGCGTCATGTAGTGCTTGGCATCAGGATGGGCAATGACACCACAGTCGTGCAAGAGTTGTGGTGTTATCTGCTTTTCGCGGTATTGATTAGGTAGGACTAAGCACAACTGCTCCTTACCAATTCTTTCACTGTGAAATAAACCTTTGTGAGGAACATCAGTTACGATACCAATATCAATGCTTCCTTCCGTTATTGCATTGAGAATCGAGTGATTGGGTGCGGCTTCTAAATGCAGCGATAAGCCTGAGTGCTGTTTTTGCTTTTCTAAAAGAGGGCCATACAGCATCAATGCCATTGCGCCAGAACAGGCTAGTTTACAGTGACCTGAAAATGCATCATCAAAACTCAGTTCTTCGAGCAACGCTTTCTCTCTTTCTTCTAACTCCAGCGCGTAGGCGTAAACAATCCGACCTTGCTCTGTTAATTCGAAGCTTTTGTTTTCACGTTTGATCAGCGCATGCTGACAACTTTGCTCTAACTTTTTGATGTGTTGGCTGACACCTGGTTGGGTCATAAAAAGTTTTTCTGCCGTTTGTGTGAAATGACCGACTTCAATCAATGTCTTAAATGTATGTAACCAAACAGGATTAAGCATAATGTGAGATTTGCTGTGAGCTTGCTGAAAGACGTAGAGAAAATGATAGCACGGCACGAAATAAATCGACGCAAGAGAATCGGGTGCCTCGTGAATAATAAATACCAGACAAAATAAAACCCCGCCTGGTTTCCCAGACGGGGCTTATTCTTTTTCGCAGCAATCCGGCTACTATAGGTGCTCCCTGCATCTATCCTTGATTGTGGTTAAGTCCTTTAACCGAGTTCCTTGTTCATCGCCTTCCTAGCGGTGTCCATTCTTGCCTATCATCCTGACGGGCGAACTCTATCCTAGAGCTTAACTACATCCTTGCTGATAACTCATCCTAAGCTACCAAATCTTCATCCTGAAGATACCTAGTCCATTAGGTTTTTTTCCTGTTCCCGCCAACATCCTGTCGACACAATCAGTATTGATGTTTTGCTGATTACTCTCAATTAGCTAGGTAAAAAAACTTTGGCAGCGAATATTGTTTGAAATGATATACCTGATAATTTTCAATGGCTTATTTTAATTTTTCGATTTTGTCTTAGTCAATGATGGTCGTTTTGCTTACATTGCTTGTAAGAGATCTCGTACAAGGTGTCGAGCAAATGTCCGAATTGGTGTCGTTTTCATCCTGTTTAAGAATTTGCTCAAGATCACAACTCGATTTGTAGCCATAAAATTTGGCGATAGTATTAGGTGGAATTTCCATTTCTTTGATGGCGAATGTTGCCCATTCATCACGTGTTTTGTGCAGGACTTGGCGTAGCTTGACAGTGAAGTGACTCATGAAAGCCTCCTTAGTTATCTTGTCTTTCAAGGCAACAATAAGGAGCGTGACGACACAAAGTTGATAGTATGCCGCTTAATATCAATACTATTTCGGCGTGATGAAGATTAAGCTGGCAATACTGATATTATTTGAGCGTGAAACAATACTATTTTGTGGAGTAGCCAATGGCACACATCGAAAAAGTACCACAAAGACCAGGTTTTTCTTGGCGCTATCGTCGCATTGATGAGCCAGAAAAAGAGTACGATCTCCATTTTCACGATGATGTGTTTGAATTAGTCATCCATCGCCACTTCACTGGCAGTTTGCATATTGGTCATCACGAATTAGAAGTGACTCACAACCAAATGCTATTGATCGCTCCAGGTGTGCCTCACTCTATTCATTCCACATTGGTCGAGAGCAAGTGCGAGACTCATGTGATCTGGTTTAAGCGTGAGTGGATTGCCAATTTGATGTTCTATTGCGCAGAGCTTAGAAAGCTTGATCCGCTTTTAAAGGCAGCCAACAAAGGTGTGGTGTTTTCTGAGCGGACAGCTCAGCACGTTGTGGATCTTCTGCATGAGCTCATGACGTTTCCTGCAATGGAGCAACTCTCGAGATTTCTCCATGTTTTGTCTCTGATTGCTCACGATGAAGGAGCGAAAACACTGATGACTCACTCTTATTTATCGATGAGTGAACACGAATTACAGGAAAGAGAACGAGTGGCAAGTGTCAACGCGTATCTCGAGCGTCACTTTGCTAGCAAAGTGACGCTCGCAGACTTGGCGAACTACTTATCGCTGAGTGAAAGTGCGGTCACAAGATTGTTTCAAAAGCACTTTAAAGAGCCGTTTAGCCAACGCCTAATGAAATTGTGGATCAATCATGCCGCAGATTTGCTGCAATCAACGCCTTTGCCGATTGGAATTGTGTTTGAGAGAGTAGGGTATCGAAACCAAGCCCTGTTTAATCGTCACTTCAAAACGTATAAAGGGCTTACGCCACGCGAGTACCGTCAGCAATATCAGCAGCGAATCCAGCCTTAATTGGGTCGCACACAACTGCGATCACGAACGCGAAAAGAGTTACTCGGCTGAAAGTGATGGGCAATTGATATCTTACTTGCAAAATTTTTCAGGAATCATTATTAAGATTCAGTGACAGATAATATAGGGAACTTGATTGCCATTTTTCTGTCATATCTGGTGAGTAAGTTAACCGTGTCAGAGAGATAATACGCCGTTTACTAGCCAAAGATGACTGCAAGAAATCGGTAATTATCATTATGTTGTGAAATTGGTCACGGTTAAATAATTGGTTCCCTTATAGATTGAAGGGGATTCGACCTTAGACAATAAGCTCCATAAGGAGCGTTACTTATATAAGATGAGGGATTTTACTATGAAAAAGACTAGAAGAGCTCAGCTACATCGTGTGCGTATTCAATACTGGAAAGACACGAAAGACGCACCAGCTAAAAAATCATAGTTAATGATACCTAAAGGCACGAGCTGGCAGTGGAACGCCGTTTCCCGCTGATTGCCAGCTCAAAAACGCCACAATCACATTCACTCCGCACAACCTCCAAGCACTCTACTTTTACTATCACACACTTCCAAAAGTAAAAAAGCCAGTCCGGAGACCAGCTTTTTATTATTGTCAGTATGACTCTGTTACTTACAGGTAGTTTGCGTCAACCAAGTCGCCAGCTTTTGCGCTTTTCACTTCTGGACGTGCTTCTAACCATGCAATAACTTGTGCTTTTTGCTCTTCAGTAGCACTGCCGTAACGGTCAGTAGAGCATAGGAAGCCTTCAAACAGTTCTAGACCACCGCCGCCGAAGCAAAGGCCAAGCCCATCAATGTAGTCGATAAAGTCATCAACGAATGCATCGTAACGGTCGAAGTCGTTGATGTCTGTTTCACAGCTGATCTCGAAACCTAGGATTGCGAACTCACCTAAGAACAGCTTTTTACGGATACGACGGCTCTTGTTATCGATCTTGTCTAATTTCATGATTATCTCTCGTAGATGATTTGAATTCGTACACCTTATACCTTCTATCACACTTTAGCCCAAGTAAAATCAGAATGAAGCGATACAGTTGGTGATTATGTGACCAAAACTTAATTGCTCAATTGGTAACGCTGCTGAGTTTGCTGCACTGCTGAAACACAAGTTTCATATGTTTTAAGCACTTTTGTCATTTTTCTTCTCCAAACTTCTTGCCGTTCAACTAATCACTTATTTATTAATTAAACTATAAGATCGGGAAAGTAAAAATGAGCAAGGAAACCTTTGACGCGACGCGTTATAACCAAAGTGAAAACAAACCATTTGAAGAAGTATTAGAAGCGAGCCTATCTCGACGCAGCATTCTAAAAGGTGGTTTAGGTATCAGTGCGATGACAGCGTTTGGTGCTTTCGGATTGGCTGGTTGTAATTCGTCTGACTCAGGAAGTACAGTAAGCAGTGGCTCGGGCGTATCTAAAGCCGTTCTTAACTTTGAATCTATCCCTGGCTCACTCACTGACGCCGTTTCAATTCCACAAGGCTACACCGCACAAGTATTGGTACCTTGGGGAACACCACTTAATGCACAAGGCAGCGCATGGCAAAATGATGGTACCAACACCAGTACCGATCAGTTAAATGCGCTAGGCATGCACCATGACGGCATGCATTTTTTCCCATTGAACGATAGCACCACAGATGGCTTACTATGTATTAACCACGAGTACATTGATACATCAGCACTGCATCCAAACGGTCCGACGGTTGAAAATGGCGTACGTACCATTGTAGATGAAGTGCGTAAAGAGATTAACGCGCACGGTGTGTCAGTGGTTCGTATTCAGCTTGAAAATAACATGTGGAAGCTAGTCGATACTGATCCACTAAACCGCCGTTACACTGGTGCGACAGCAATGGACTTATCTGGCCCAGTGGCGCACACGTCACTAACCGTCACTCGTTTCTCGCCAGATGGCAGCCAAGCACGTGGTACGTTAAACAACTGTGGCAACGGCTACACGCCATGGGGCACTTACTTAACTTGTGAAGAGAACTGGCCAGGTTACTTTGTTAACGCCGGGACTCGTACAGAAGAACAAGATCGCATTGGTGTTGATGACCAAAGCACACGCTACTTGTGGGAAACACTTGCAGGAAATGCAGAAGAGCGTCTCGATGAGTTTTCTCGCTTTAACGTGGCTCCAACAGGAGCAAGTGCAATGGATGATTACCGTAATGAAGCCAATGGTCACGGTTACATCGTCGAAATTGACCCTTACACGCAAAACTCGCGTGCGAAGAAGCGCACTGCACTAGGTCGTTTCCGCCACGAAGGCTGTACTTTCGGTAAGTTGGAAGAAGGCAAACCAGTGGTATTCTACTCTGGTCACGACTCTCGCTTTGAGTACCTATACAAATTTGAATCTGCGGCAGCGTGGGATCCTGCAGATGCAAACTCGGAAAACCGCCTAGCGACAGGCGATAAGTACATGGACGAAGGCACACTGTATGTTGCGCGTTTCAATGAAGACAGTACAGGTACTTGGTTGCCGTTGACGCTTGATAGCGTAACAAAATCTGGTGGTACGTTAGCGGAGCACTTTAACTCATTGGCTGAAATTATCATTAATACGGCAGGCGCGGCTGACCTCGTTGGGGCAACCCCAATGGATCGCCCAGAGTGGTGTACGGTTGATCCATTCACAGGTTCGGTTTACTTAACATTGACGAACAATACGCGCCGTACAGATGAAACCAATCCTGCGAACCCACGTTTGAATAATAAGTTTGGTCACGTTATTCGTTGGGATGAAGGGGCTTCAGCTACAGACTTTACTTGGGATATTTTTGTCTTTGGTTCGCCAGCAAATGGTGATGCAGATACCAACCGTTCTGGCCTGAATGAGCTAAACCAGTTTGCTAGCCCTGACGGATTAGCGTTTGATGGCCGTGGTATTTTGTGGATTCAGACCGATAACGGCGCAGATGAAGTTACGTCTTACACTAATGATCAAATGTTGGCCGTTGTGCCATCTAAGCTAACAGATGAGAATGGTGACCAAGCAGTGATTGGTGCGGATAACCAAGCAGAGCTTAAACGTTTCTTTGTCGGACCAAATGGTTGTGAAGTGACGGGCTTTACTATCAGCCCTGATTACAAATCATTGTTTGTGAATATTCAGCACCCAGGCAACTGGCCATACAGTGAAGATGCCGCCGAAGAAACGCCTGCTGGTGTTTCTGTGCGCCCACGAGCGGCGACGGTTGTCATTCGACGTGAAGACGGTGGAGAGATTGCAGTTTAATCTCTAAATGCATTAACACCTTAAAATTCAAGCCCTGCAAATGCAGGGCTTGATGGTTTAGGCGAATGCCTAGTCGCACTTTATATCCAGACAACAGGCTTAGCTTTTCAATGAACCGCCTGAAGTACGAATCACGTCTTGATACCAGTAGAAGCTCTTCTTGCGTTTACGCTCTAGCGTTCCTTGCCCATCATCATGACGATCGACATAAATATAACCGTAACGCTTGCTCATTTCGGCTGTTGAGTTAGCCACCAAGTCGATAGGCCCCCAGCTGGTGAAGCCCATCAACTCAACGCCATCAAGAATCGCTTCGTGTGCTTGAACCAAATGATCATTAAGGTATGAAATTCGATAATCGTCTTGGATTTCCCCGTTTTCATCGAATTCATCACGAGCGCCTAAGCCATTCTCGACGATAAATAGCGGTTTTTGGTAACGATCGTGAAGGAAGTTAAGCAAAACGCGCAGGCCTTTTGGATCGATCAACCAGCCCCATTGGCTCTTCTCAAGATATGGGTTTGGTACGCTATCGACGATGTTACCCACTTCCTTCTGTTTCGGGTCCGCACTTGCACAGCCACTTGCGTAGTAGCTGAATGAGATGAAATCGACACTTGCCGATGCGATCTCTTCTAAGTCGCCTTCTTCCATCTGAATTTCAATGCCATTTTCACGGAAGTAACGCTTCATGTAGCCAGGGTACTGACCACGTGTTTGTACATCACCGAAGAACAACCACTTGTTGTTTTCATGCATGGCGGCTAACACATCATCAGGGTTACAAGTATATGGGTAGTTGATTGCGCCAAGCAGCATGTTACCAATCTTGCCGTTTGGTACGATTTGCTGACACAATTTTACCGCTTTCGCGTTTGCGACTAGCTGGTGGTGAATCGCTTGATAAATGTCTTGTTCACTGGCGTCTTCTTGCAAGCCCACTCCCGTAAATGGCGCATGCAGTGACATGTTGATTTCGTTGAACGTTAACCATAGCTTCACTTTGTCTTTGTAGCGTTCCAGCACGGTGCGAGCGTAACGCTCGAAAAACTCTATCACTCGACGATCGCCCCAACCACCATAATTCTCAACCAAGGCGTAAGGCATCTCGTAATGAGAAAGCGTCACAAATGGTTGAATGTCGTGTTTGGCTAGCTCATCAAAAATTTTGTCGTAAAACGCCAGTCCTTCTTCATTTGGCGCAAGCTCATCGCCATTAGGAAAAATACGGCTCCAAGCGATGGATAAGCGCAGGCAGGTGAATCCCATCTCTTTAAACAGGGCAATATCTTCTAGATAGCGATTGTAGAAATCGATAGCAAGATCTTTGATACCAGGCGTTCGTTCTTCACGCGTTTGATGCGGGCTCAGAATGCCGTTTGGCAACATATCTGATGTTGATAAACCTTTCCCCCCAAGGTTGTATGCCCCCTCTACCTGGTTTGCCGCAATGGCACCACCCCAAAGGAAATTATCTGGAAACTTAATCATGTTTCTCACTCTTTATATTTAGGAAATGTTTGTGGATTTATTGCTTGAGAATAGTGTAGGAGACATCTCGATACTTGTAGCGAGATCGTGTTTTTATCAGTTCATCACCAAACGTCAGTAATGATAAACATTGAGATATAGGATGGTTGTTAACAATGCCAACCTAAGTGAATTTAGGTTGGCATTCGTATTCAAAACGTAAATGCTAAATTCGCCGCCGCGCCAAACTGGTTATCGCCAGCGTAAGACCCTGCTAGGTCTACACTGATCACATCAAAAGGACTGATGCCAATGCCACCTGTCACCGAGCTATCGAGGTTATTTTCTAGGTCAACTTCATAACCAGCGCGGAGTTGAGCCCATCCCCAAGCATTCCCCTCGATACCAACGCGAATAAACTGCGTGTCATCGTCGAGCTCTTTAAAGCGCTTTTGTTTGGTGAGATCGGCGTCTAGGCTCAGAGCTACATAGTCCCCGACATAGCCGATACCAAGGGTCGCTTGTGGCGTGAGTTCGTAGGTGTAGTTGCCTAGTTTTGTTTCTATATCTTGTTCGAAGACGTCTTTTAACGAGAGACCAGCTCTAAATGCGTTGTGATACCAAGCGACCCCAAGATCCATATTGAACGTGTTCTTTGATACTTCACTTTTGTCGTAATCCTCGATATCAAAGTCATCTAGTGTTGTACGCTGCGTATAGGTTTTAAGCTGTTGGTATTTGGGCGTAATACCAAATGCGAATTGCTGCCCACCTATCGTGTAAGCGCGAGCCAAGGCAACGCCATATTCCGCACTACCGAAAGCCGCTAGGTCGACGGCAGAATTGAGGTATCGATCTGCGGTGTTTGTTGAATCTGAGATATCGGGTGCCGCAAGTATCTCCACATAACCAGCGCTAAAAAGGTTTACCGACATGTAGCGTGTCGGAATCGCAATCGCGAGGCTCAGACCTCCGTTAATGACGACTGGAGCACTCTTATCTAATTGATCGAGTAGTCGATTAAGTTCGGCTTCGTTCGCAGGTGTGGGAATGCCCTGAATACTATCGTAAAGGTCTTGAACATCATCAACGGCTGATAAAGCTTCATCCTCATCGCGAATATTGACGCCGAGAGCGGGAATGAGTAGGCCGATATCGTCATTTTCTCGATAGAGAGCGCCTAGGGCTGGGTTGTGTAGAGGAGCGGTTAAATAGTCAGCGGAAACGACGCCTGTATTTCCCATTCCGTGACTTCGAGCGTCTGCTGCGTAAGGTGCTGCAAAAGCGTGAGGTGATAAAATAAAAAGCGCCCCTGTTGCTGCTAAAGTTAGTTTTCTCATAACGCATCCATTCTTACTTTAAATAATTACTTATCAATAAATTAGATGGTGGGAGCTAAAACTTGGTGTCAACCACCAAAAATTGTGCTGATGAATAGCATGTGGCGATTCATCAAGTTAAGCGTAGGTTAGGCAACTCGCTTTATAAAGTTGATCAAGATTTATTGCTCTTTAATTGTGTGGAGAAAAGCTGAAGAGGTGGATGGTATTGGGTTAGCTACGATGAGGAGCGAGCTCAAACATTAAGGTGAAGGACATGCCTTTATCAGCGTTGAGCTGCGCACTGACTTTCCCTTGCATATCTCGCATATTGTTGGCGGTGATGGAAAGTCCTAACCCCAGTCCTTCACCAATTTTTTTACTGGTTTGGAAAGGCTCGAACATGGTATCGAGTTGGTCCGAAGGTACCCCACACCCATTATCACTTACCACGACCTCGACATTATCGGAAGTGGGTGTAACGGCAATCATTAACTGTGGATCTTGGGTCTCTTTCATCGCATCTAATGCGTTAGAAATTAGGTTGCCGAGCACTTGTTGTAGGCGTTGCTCTTCGCCAATGATATTGGGTAAGTCGTTGGGAATGCGTACCCGAACATCTACCTTCGCGAGTTGAGATTGATAGACGCGTAGCGTCTCTTCTAAAGCGTTTGTCAGCGATATCTCGTGCAGTGTCTCTGGTTTATTGTAGGCAAACGTTTTTAGCTGACTGGTCATGCTTGCCATGCGGTCAATCAACTTTTGAATCAACTTGTTATTGGCTTTCATCATGTCTGTTTGTCCACGTTCTGCTAGCAACTCGTTGGTGGTTAAAAGGGTACGCAGGCCAGTCAATGGTTGGTTTAACTCGTGGGTAATCGCGCTCGACATTCTGCCCAATGCTGCCATTTTGCTTGATTCAATCAATTGCTCTTGGGCTTGTTTTAAAGCTTGAGTTCGCTCTTCCACCCTTTGAGCGAGCTCTTGGTTAATCAGCTGCAGCGATTGTTCCGCTTTTTTACGTTTGCTAATGTCGATTATGGTAGCAAGGAAATACTGCTCACCGTGCCATGGGAAGCTAGTGAGTGAAAATAGTACAGGAAATACGCTGCCATCACTGCGTCGCGCCATGGTTTCTACAGCGCTAATCTCTGCTAGTTCCTTATGCTTTGGCAGATCTCTAAGCAAAGTGAGTGTGGTCGAATTTGAATTACCCGCATCAAATAACTCCCAGGCGAAGGTATGACGATTCACACTTTCAGGAAGACAAAAAAGGCGTTTTGCCATTGGGTTGAGGTCGAACAATAGACCTTGTTCATCAATCAACAACAAACCAACATGTGTTTTATTGATCATCTGTTTAAGTCGGCGTTGCGATTCTTCTAGTAAGGCTTGAATACGCTGCTGATTGAGATGTTTTTGTCGACGCTGTAAACCAATGATCACCAATAGAATAAGGAGCAGGAGGAGCGCTGCGATGCTCCATCCAATGACACTAATCGTTTGCTGAACAGGTTTGGTCGGAATAAGGTAACTGACAAACCAGTTTAAGTCGTCCAGCTTTACTGTGTGTGCAAAGTAGCGCTGCTGATTGAGAGTCCAGAAATGAATCACCGTATTGTCATACAGTGTTTGAGTTTCGACTTTGACTTGGTTATTCGGTTCATTAAACCAGTCGGCGTTATAGTTTGTACTGCTGGAGAGGAAGAAGCGTTGATGGCGATTTTGTAGCGTGATGATGTCTTGGCTGGTGATGGTCTGCTCCGTTAGCAAACTCAGGTTGATTTGAACAACAACGATGCCCGCTATCTCCAAACCATCAAAAATTGGTGCAGAGAGGTAGTAAAGTGGACTAGAACCTTTTGTTTTATTCACTAGTGAGACGCCTTCTCCCTGACGTTGTATTTGTTCGACAATCGCACGGCGGTCAGAGCGACTGAACCGTTCATCGATCAGACTCGATACCAACACTTCTCCCGAGGTTGAAAGTATCAACCAACCCTCTGTATTCGCGGCTTTATCGAGCTGTGTCAGTTGTGCTTGAAGTGGCTCGTAGTAGTTTAAATTGCCTTTAACAAACGCAATTGTTTCTGGGTTATTCGTGACGAGATAGGGAAGGTGATAGAAACGTTTTAATGCTCGGCGGACTTCACCAATGTAGTCGAGGAGTTTCTGTTGTGCTTCTTGTTGAGTTTGGACGCTCAGCCATTGATGGGCCACCTCTCGGCTAGCACCGTAGAAAAAGATCACCAGCGCACTGATCAATACGGCGGTTAGCCACATTTTCCCATTCTTAGTGCGCTGCATTCGGACTCCGTTTGGCTGAATATAGTTATCGTAGTTGGTAGTGAAAGAGTGCGCTTAACTGATTGGATGTTAAAGAATTGTGATTAAGAAGTGGGATCTAGCTCCTTTTCTATAGCATGGTTTTTGCTAACTTTAGCAAAGACTTCTATCACCGATCAGGCAGTAACTCATGACTTTTGACGACATTCCGCGTATCGCCCTAATTGAAGATGATGACATCGTTCGTCAAGCAACAAGCCAATGGCTGCAATTGGCGGGGTTTGACGTCATAGCTTTTAGCTCGGGGGAGGAAGGCAAAACCGCCATTCTGAACCAAGAGTTTGATGCGATAGTTAGTGATGTTCGTTTGCCAGATACTGATGGAATTTCGATTTTAGAGAGCCTTATTGCGAATCACATTCCAACACCAATGATACTAATTACTGGTCATGGTGATGTGGATATGGCGGTGAATGCGCTACAAAACGGCGCGTTTGATTTTATTGAAAAACCTTTCCAGCCGGAGCGTTTGTCTCAACGTGTGACAGATGCGGTCGAGAGCCATCGCGCGCAAACATCGACGCTTCACCGCCAAGAGTATCTAGCTAGCGTGAGTGGTTTAGAAGAGGTGCTCATTGGTCAAAGTCGAGTGATGCAGCAATTACGCGAGCAAGTTGCGAAATTGGCGAAAATCGATACTAACGTGATCATTTACGGCGAAACAGGTTGTGGTAAAGAGCTGGTGGCGACCAGTTTACATAATGAAAGCCAAAGAAAACCTCATCACTTTGTGCCGATAAACTGTGGTGCGATTCCAGAACACCTTTTCGAGAGTGAGTTGTTTGGTCACGAAGCTGGGGCGTTCACTGGTGCAAACAAACGACGCATCGGCAAGTTGGAATACGCCGATAAAGGCACGTTGTTTTTTGACGAGATAGAAAGCATGCCGTTGTCGATGCAGGTGAAAGTGCTGCGTTCATTACAGGAACATACAGTTGAGCGCGTTGGAGGCAATCAACAGATCTCGGTTGATTTGAGAGTGATCGCCGCCGCGAAAGAAGATCTCAATGATCATGAAGAGTTTCGGCAAGATTTATACTATCGGCTCAACGTCGCGCAAATTTATTTGCCGCCACTAAGGGAGAGAGAAGAAGATTCACTGATTTTGTTTGAGCACTTCACCTTGCAAACTAACCCTGAAACCCGACCATTGAGTGATGCAGATAGAAACGCTGTGCTTTCCTACGCTTGGCCTGGGAATGTTCGAGAGCTGCGAAACGTGGCTATGCGTTTTGCTTTGGATGAAACGGTATCTGTGATGGAAATTCTCTCTAGCCGTCCTTCGTCAACCACGGAGGAGACGCAAGTGGGTGTTCCTCTGGTTATTCAATTACATAATTTTGAGCGTAAGGTGCTGCATGATTCATTGGTCAGGCACCACGGACGCATTAACGAGGTGATGCAGGAGTTGGATTTACCTCGTCGAACTTTGAATCAAAAGATGCAAAAGTTTGGTTTAAATCGCTCGGATTATACTTAACGCAATTTTTAAGCTGACTTACCGCTATGGGCGTCACAAATATGATTATGCGCTTTTCGAGGGAGTCGGGACAAACTTATAAGTTAGGCCTTTCCCTTCTCCAAACAAGGTGACTTGGTTTCTGCCCGTATGTTTAGAGCTATACAGCGCTTCGTCAGCTTCAGCAACGACCTCGTGGAGTGATTGTCCCTCAGATAACTCACTGATTCCAAAGCTCATGGTGATCTCATTTTCGAATGATTGCAATGAGGCTTCTGTTTCCACCGCTATACGAATTTGCTCGGCAACAATTTTGGCTCGGTGTGCTTTTTCAAGTAAAACAATCATGAACTCATCACCACCAAATCGTACTGTGCACGCTGACTCTGGGAGGTGTTTCTTAAAGATAGCGGCAATCGTAGCCATGACGGAATCGCCTACCGTATGGCCATAGTGATCATTAATCGCTTTGAACTCGTCCATGTCGGTCATGATGATGCTTATTGATTGGTTCTGTTTATGCGCTTGATTAACAAGATTTGGAACAATTTCTTCCATCGCGCGACGATTATGAAGCCCTGTGAGGGCGTCTAAATGTGAGAGATCATTGATTGACTGTACCAAGCGGCCGTTAATTAGCCACAACATGCTAAAGCTCATAGCGACAATCAGACAGATGCTAAGTAAAAACGTCATCTGGTGGATAAAACCTGCGGTCATAAAATTTGGCACTTCATTGGCGAAAGCGCTCCAAAGTGCTCTGAAGCCCATAAAAATACTGAAGCAAAAGAAGGAGCACGCCATCACTATGGTTGGGAGTTTTTGGTCTTGCTTGGTGCCTTTCAGCATGGCGATCCCACTAAAAAACGTAACGATGCAGATATAAACACTTAAGTAAATGATACGGCTTTTAATTGAATGGTCATGGAAGGTGAAATAATAAAACGAACTGCTGAAAATGGGCGTTAAAAAAGCGAGTGAGTGGGCCAGTTTTAGAGGGAATTGACGAAAAATGCTCACGCTGTAAAGCGTAAGCAAGAAGCCGATTAATATGAGCGTATTAGCTATGACGATGGTAAGCCAATCTGGTGCGGAGCCTCTAAATCCCAGTAAAAAAGGCCCAAAGCCAATGAATAACAGCGAGAGAGAAAAAGTCTTTAAGCCTTTGATTTTTTTCTGTGTGTATTGGTAACAAAGTAGACTGATTGAGTAAATGCAAGAGAACAGAATAACGATAAAGTTGAGCGTTCTGATGTCTAAATACTGATTGTCCATAAGCGCTCCACATCAATCCATAGTTCAGGCAACTCCTTTGCCTGATATCAATAAGCGAACTACATATTAACTTACTTATTGAGTGATGTCTTATGTTAAACGGTTATTCATTTACCAGCTCGAATTGTTCGGTTTGGTTGGTTTTCGTCGTAAACAGCAGACCAACAATCATCATAAATACGCTAGGCATAATCCAGCTAGCAAAGTCATTGTACAGAGGCATGTAATTACCCATCCACTCATCGGTGGAATCTGGCATGTAACCTAGGATGTGCAGCGCATCAACACAACCAAACGCTAGAGCAGTGAACGCCGTCGCGACGACCATGATTTGCGACATCTTGTTGCGCACTGGTGCCATGATCATCAACGCAATCGCGACTGGGTGAAGCGCCACAACTGCTGGCATTGTGATAGCCAATAGTTGCTCCAGACCTACGTTAGCGATCAAACCTGCCAACACCATGGTCGTGATCACGCAGCCTTTGTAGTTCACTTTGCTGAAAGTGTTGTCGTAAAACTCACTGCCTGCGGTGGTTACGCCGATAGCAGTAGTCAAACACGCCAATACCATCACGGCACCAAGTAATAGTGAACCAAATGCGCCGAAGTGGCTGAAGGTGAATGCCGTTAAGATGTCGCCACCATTGCTGAATTCAGAACCTAAGTATGAGCTTGTTGAGCCAATGTAAGCCAATGAGATGTAAACAAATGCCATGGCAACTGCATACATCAAAGCAGCAATTAGTGTGTATTTTGCAGTGGCTTTCGGACAATCCACACCCATGCTGCGAATCGCACGGAAGATAATCCAACCAAAACCGATAGAGCCTAGTGCATCCATGGTCATGTAGCCTTGGGTCAAGCCTTCAGCAAATGCGCCAGATACGTATGGTCCCGTTGCGGCAGTTAGCTCGCCGGTTGGGTAAATCAGAGCGGTCACAGACATGATCACTAAAATAGCCATCAATGCAGGGGTTAAGATCTTGCCTAGGTTGTCGACCAATTTGCCCGGGTATAGCGCAAACAAAATGGTGATAACACAGAAAGCAATTGTGAAAGGCACCAAAGCGGCATCACCAAACATTGGTGCAAAGCTAAATTGGTAAGCCACGGTAATCGCACGTGGTATTACGAAAGCAGGACCAATCACGATAAATACCATCACCCAAAAACTGGTCGCCAAAGGTTTAGGTAGGGCGGCGGTTAATTTGTCTGAACCGTTTACGATAGCGACCATCACCAGCGCCATTGCAGGCAGACCTACGCCTGTTAAGAGGAAGCCAGACATCCCGCTCAGAAAGTTTTCACCTGCTTGATAACCCAAAAATGGAGGGAAGATCAGGTTACCCGCGCCTAAGTACATGGCGAAAGTCATGAAGCCCAAAGCGGCGATATTGCGTGCGCTTAACATTGTTATTCCTCTTATGTTTCGCTTGGAAGAAACTGAAAGGAATGGGAGGAGTATGTGGTGTTCCCGTCAGCTTCTTCTCAAGCTGACAGAAAGTTTAGATATAGCCTGTCAGCTCTGAATCAGTTCCAGAGAGAGCAGGAGGATCGCAGCAGCAACGCCAGATGGGCGTTTTAAAGCGAATTGTAATTGCGCACTTGCTGACATGAGTGATCCTTAATGACGAAAAAATACCAAGGAATACGTTTGCCTTGGCGTGTTGTTACCCTAACGAACATAGGGCTATTGGCACAACCCCGAAGTAGAAAATAAGTTGATACGGTCAATGTTTGTTTCTGAACTGGTGGATCGAACTGATTTTTAAATTCAAAGTTAGAATAAATGACTTTTCATTTCTGTAACATGGCTTGTTTTGCTGTATTTTTGTGCTATTTGTAGTCGTTTAGGCTATAAGCCTCCGCTTATAAAGTGAGCAGTTCAGAATGATGCGCTTTTTCTTCTTATTGTTAAGACGCTCATTGGTTGCAGTTCAATTCAAAATTGCATCGGCAAAATATTGCTTATCAGCCAATCGTGTATTTATTTTGTCTTGATCACATTTTATTAACCTTTTGCGCTCTAGGCGTGCAACGTCCTTCTCTTCAATGAGCAAGATCTTGCTCATTACTTTGCTATCAAATCAGCATGATTTTGCTCATTTTTGATGTCTTTCAGCACTTAGTTCAATAAATACAAAGGGTTAAAAGTTGGCATTTCAATTGCTCTAGGGAATGTATTGTTAATAAAGATTTAACATGATGTAAATCCCCAATCGTGAAACGACTACACGGAGAGTAATAATGAAAATGAATAAGCTGGTAAAAGCTTTGGCTGTCGCTGTGACTTCTTTTGGTATTGCTGCTAATGCTGCGGCAGAGGATCGTAGCTACATTCTTGCAACGGCATCGACAGGTGGTACTTACTACCCTGTGGGCGTAGCGCTTGCGACGTTAAGCAAAGTGAAATTGGCACCAAAGCACCACTTCTCCCTTTCTGCAATCAGCTCTGCGGGCTCTGGTGAAAACGTCAAACTGCTGAACGAAAACGAAGCACAGTTCGCGATTCTACAAGGTCTTTACGGTGCATGGGCTTGGTCTGGTGAAGGTCCTTATGAGAAGAGCGGTCGTCAAGAACAACTGCGCTCAGTCTCTATGCTGTGGCAAAACGTTGAGCACTTTATTGTTCGCTCTGACCTAGCAAAAACGGGCACAGTGACTGACCTGAACAACCTAGATGGCAAGAAGTTCTCTATCGGTAAGAAGAACTCTGGTACTGAGAACTCTGGTCGTCAAATCATGAAAGGTCTGAAGGTCGACCCTGATAAATTCAATCTTGCTTACATGGGCTACGGCGGCAGTGCGAGCGCACTTCAAAACGGCACCATTGACGGCATGAACACGCCTGCAGGTGTACCTGTTGGTGCGGTCACTCAGGCATTTGCTGCGTTGGGTAAAGACATTTCGATTCTTTCGTTTACTGACGAACAAATCAAAGAGGCGAACGGCAACTACAACCTATGGACGAAGTACGAAATTCCTGCGAACACGTACCCGGGTTTAGACAAGCCGATCACCACCATTGCACAGCCAAACTTCTTGGCAGTTCGTGAAGATATCTCGGAAGAAGACGTTTACCAGCTAACGAAAGCGATCTACGAGAACCTGCCTTTCCTACAAGGCATCCACAAAGCAACAAAAGCAATGGCGATTGAGAAAGCGATCGCTGGCTTGCCAGTGCCTCTTCACCCAGGTGCGGCACGTTACTACAAAGAAATGGGCATCGAAATCCCATCAGATCTAATGGCGAAATAACGCTAACTTGGCCCCGAGTTTTGGCTTGGGGCATTTTATCCCTACCGATTTCTAAGATGGAAAAAGCCGCCAGAGCTTGGAGTATGAGATGAGCGACTCAATAGAAAAGGAATTGCAGAAGTTTGAGCTGCCCACGCGCACTGATTTTCCGTGGGTAACCACCACAATCACAGTGTTTGGCGTGGTGTTGTCTGCTTTGCACATTTGGTTTAATACCTTATCGACGTTACCAGAGTTATGGATTTCCGCGACCCACTTTGCTGGCTTTGCGGTGATTTGTGCGCTTTGGTATCCGGCTCATATCTCTCTCAAGCAGAGTAAGATTGCACTCGGCATCGATGTGTTAATTGCCATGGGCGCGGTCGCGTGTTTGCTCTACATTCCCTATGCCGAAGATGCGCTGTATGAACGTGGCGTGAAGTTCGTGACCAGCGATTGGGTCTTCGCCATCATGGCAATTCTGATTGTTATTGAATTGATTCGACGCACCATGGGCTGGTTTATTCCTGTGCTGATTGTGGTGTGTCTGAGTTACGTTGTGCTTTGGGGTAAGTGGGCGACAGGCATTTTCCACTTCCCGGGGTTGAGCATGGAGACCTTGCTCTACCGCAGTTTCTATTCTTCTGAGGGCATGTTTGGCTCTATCTCGCGCATCAGCTGGACTTTCGTATTTATGTTCATTCTGTTTGGTGCGTTTCTTGTGCGTTCTGGTGTCGGTGATTACATCATCAATGTGGCACGAGCTGCGGCAGGCAAAATCATCGGCGGTCCGGGTTTTATTGCGGTGATTGGCTCCGGTTTGATGGGCTCAGTATCTGGCTCAAGTGTGGCAAATACGGTTTCCACCGGTGTTATCAGTATTCCTTTGATGCAAAAAGCAGGTTTCCCTTCACGCTTTGCGGCGGGGGTTGAAGCTGCAGCGTCGACAGGTGGTCAGTTGATGCCACCAGTAATGGGCGCGGGTGCTTTCATCATGGCGTCTTACACGCAAATTCCGTATGTTGATATCATCGCGGTGTCTTTTATTCCTGCTCTTATCTATTTCTTATCTGTTGCGTTCTTTGTGCGTATCGAAGCCAAACGCAGCGGCGTTCAAAAAATCACGACCAGCGATGAATCTCTATTGAAAGTGCTGATCAGCGGTTGGCACAACCTTATCCCGCTGGCGGTGTTGGTTACTTTGTTGGTTCAAGGCTTTACACCGACTTACGCTGCGGGCTTGTCGATCATTTCAGTGGTGGTGGCTTCTTGGTTTTCGAAAGATCATAAGATGGGACCAAAAGCGATCATCGAAGCACTTTCGCAAGGCGCGAAAAACATGGCGACAACAGCCGTATTGCTAGTGGGTATCGGTTTGGTGATCAACGTGATCAGCACAACGGGTATCGGCAACACGTTCTCACTGATGATCGACGGTTGGGCGAATGGCGACTTGTTCATTATGATTGTTCTGATTGCACTCGCTTCTCTTGTTTTGGGCATGGGTTTACCCGTGACAGCGGCGTATATTGTATTGGGCACACTGTCTGCCCCTGCGCTTTACAAGTTGATTGCGGAAAACCAATTGCTTGAATTGATGGTGTCGGGTCAATTGCCTGAACAAGCGAAAGCCATCTTTATGTTGGCGGCGCCAGAAAAGCTGGAACTGCTTAATGCACCAATGGCGTTGGAAACCGCGAAAGAAATGGTGGCGCTAGTTCCTGCGGACTTTATGGAAACCCTACTAGAGCAAAGTTTGGGTATGGAAGCGGTAGGTTTGGCATTGCTGGCTGCTCACCTCATCATCTTCTGGTTATCGCAAGACAGTAACGTAACGCCTCCAGTGTGTTTGACCGCATTTGCAGCAGCAACCATAGCGAAAACACCGCCAATGCGTACTGGTTTGATGGCATGGAAAATCGCCAAAGGTTTGTATCTTGTGCCGCTACTTATTGCTTACACAGGCTTAGTCAGTTGGGATGTAACGTCGGTAATTACCGTGGGCTTTTTTGCCATCATCGGTACCTATGCATTGATTGGTGCGATTGAAGGTTACTTAGAAGGCCCTCTAAACATTCTTACGCGTCTCTTGTTGGTAGTGGTGGGTACATTGCTGGTTTGGCACGACATACCAATGTTGGTTCGTGTGGCAAGCTGCGCGGTATTTGTCGCGGTGTTCATTTACAGTGGTCGCAAGTTCAAATTGCAACAATCTCAACTATCGGTTTTATAAGAGGTCGTATGAAATCAGTCTATGACTACATCATTGTTGGTGGCGGTATCGTTGGTGTGTCGACGGCATGGCAACTGCAGCAGCGTCACCCAGACAAATCCATTTTATTGGTTGAGAAAGAGTCCGGTTTTGCCAAGCACCAAACCGGACACAATAGCGGCGTGATTCATGCCGGGGTGTACTACGCGCCGGGCAGCTTAAAGGCGGATTTTTGTAAGCGAGGGGTAGAGCGAACCATTTCGTTCTGCGCCGAGCACGATATTCCGGTGGAGAACTGTGGCAAGTTACTGGTTGCGACCAACGAGCAAGAAGTCGAACGCATGAATGCGCTTTATGAGCGCTGTCATGTCAACGGCATCGACGTAAAGCTACTCGATGAAGTTCAACTCAAGCTGGCTGAGCCAAACATCACTGGCTTGGGCGCGATTTATGTCAAAACCACCAGTATTGTCGATTATCGTTTGGTCACTGAGCAGATGGCGGAAGAGTTCCAAAAGCTCGGCGGGCAAATTAGCCTGAGAACCAAAGTGGTGGCTGCCGAAGAGAAGGACGAAGAAGTCCAACTGACCTGCATTTCAGATGGTCAAACGATGCAGCTTAATACCAAGTTCTTGGTTACTTGCAGCGGCTTGATGGCGGATCGTATGACTAAGATGATGGGTATTCCAACCGATTTTCAGATCATCCCTTATCGTGGTGAATACTACCGCTTAGATAGCAAACACGACCAAGTGGTGAATCATCTTATTTATCCAATTCCCGACCCTGATTTGCCATTCTTAGGTGTCCACCTAACTCGCATGATTGATGGCAGTGTGACTGTTGGTCCAAATGCGGTGCAAGGTTGGAAGCGAGAAGGGTACGACAAGGTTAATTTTAGCCTGCAAGATACCATGCAAATGCTCAGTTTCTCCGGTTTCTGGAAGGTGACACAAAAGCATCTAAAAACCGGACTGGGTGAGTTTAAGAACTCGTGGTGGAAGCCGGGCTATCTGAAATTGGTCAACAAATATTGCCCTAGCATCAAGGTAGAAGATCTCAAACCATATCCTGCGGGTATTCGTGCGCAAGCTGTGTTATCTGATGGAACCTTGGTTCATGACTTCTTGTTTGCCGAGAGCGCCAGAAGCCTGCACGTTTGCAACGCCCCCTCTCCTGCTGCGACATCTGCAATGCCCATTGGGGAGTACATTTGCGATAAGGTGAATGAGAAGATAGAGGCGAAAACCGAGACGGTTTAACAGTAGAAAGCCAAACCAAAAGTACACCAGAGATGACTCTATTTGTTGAGTAATTAGTGTCGGGTGTGCCGGAAGTTTGGCTTTTACTTTGGTGATTGGATAATTTCCTTCTTATGATATTTGGGTTTATTAGGAGAGGGATGGATGAAATTAGGTTTAGCCAATTACAACGTAGGTGTTGTTCAGCATGATCCTGCATGGCGACAGGATTTTGCACGCAGCCGATCTGAACTGGCGTTAGTGACGGAGATGATGTCAACTCAAATCGAGCATATTGGCAGTACTGCCATTTTGGATATGCCTGCCAAACCTATTATCGATATGGTACTAGGTATTGCGCACTTTCCTCATGTTTCTCTAAAACTTTCTTTGGTGGAACAAGCTGAAATTACCATCGAAAAATATACGGATGCTAAGGCAAACTTCGTACGTAAAGTCATAAATGAGTTGAAGACAAAATGAAGAAACGGCTTGGATTCATTTTACTTTGTAGTGCATTTCATTCTTTTGCGTATCAACTGCATGAGCGCGACGAGAGCTATGTATTAATTGGTCATGAGCTCAGTGCTGGCTATATCGTTTATGTACCAGGCTCTATGGAAGCAGAAATTACCAATGTGTTTAAATTTGATTGTGAAGGCAGTCGTGTTGAAGCTGTGAAAATTGGTAGCGAGATTAATAACGCTGCGACATATGGCGAGCATCTCCAATACTATTTCTTTCTCGTGAGAGATCATCAGTTTCACGTTCCTCTAAGAATTATTGAATCTTTTAAAACGGTTGATAAAAAGTCAAAAGAGGTTCTATCAGAACATTTACCTTTCACAAAGCATGATGACCTTGGGTTAGCTTGTGATTTGATTAGACCTCAGGTTAAAAGCTATTACTTTTCCCAAGCTTTTGAAGCGATACCTAAACATACCCACAGTAAAGGCGACTGACTCAGTCGCCTTTACTGTTTTGACTGTAGAGCTGTAGTGTTTATTGCTCTTTGGAGCAAAGCTCACCTTTCTTGGCGTGTCTTTCTATCATGTAATCGCCTCGGGCACTGTGCAACACAATCGCATTCCAGACTTGGCCATCTTGCAACTCGAACTCAAATGCATAATGGGTGCCGCCGACCATTTTCGTTCTCACCTCATGAATTGCTTTCAATTTATCATCGGCATTCATTTGATAAAGCACCATGTTGAGTGAGCGTCTGGCGTCAGGAGTTGCTTCAGCAATTTGCCAATGGCCCTGTTTGTCTGTTGTGGAGCAAATAGACCGCATTTTACTTTTCATGGCGGATGACATCTGCTTGTCTACGGACAATGCATTTGGTGAAAACAGTAGACCTGTCAAAGGAATCAAAGTTGCCAGAATCTGCTTTAAGGTCATAAAAACACTCCGTTGTTTTACTCTTGCTTGAGTATAGACCTCAATGACTTCAGATGTGGTGCAGTAGACTCTTGGCCTACAATATCGCAGCTCGTATCAACGAACTGATGATAAACAAGGCGACCACGCTTGCCAGCCAAATACCAATGAACCACAAAATGGGTTTTAGTTTCATTAGTGATATCCCTCTCCACGTTTCATCTTACCGCGGAAAACCCAATACGAATAAGCCGTGTAGGCTATGATCAGAGGAAGTAATACCACCGCACCGGCAAGTAAAAATGCCAAACTTTTATCTGGCGCGGCGACGTCTTGATAAGTGAGTGCGAAGGGAACCAAGTAAGGAAATGTACTGACACCGAAACCCATCGCGGAAACAAGAAACAGGCCGATGGCAAGTACATAGGCACGAACAGCTTTGTGGTCGAGTAAGGCTTTGAATAGCTGCCAAATGAGTGCCGCTGCAATGATTGGTAAAATGAAAAACAGCAGCGAGTTTGGTAATGAGAACCAACGTTCAAATACGATATTTTGGCTCAATGGCAGCCACAAACTGGCGATGAATATACAGGCTACCATCGCTAGTCCCCATCGTCGCGCGACCACGTAATAGCACCCCATCAGCTCTTCTGGAAGCTTGATTAATAACCAGCATGAACCGAGCAGAATATAAGCACAGACAAGCGCCAAGCCACAAAATACGCTAAATGGCGAAAGCCAATCAAACCATCCACCTGCGTAAGCTCGTTCACTAACCCCTATACCTTGGAGCAGGGTTCCAAGCATAATGCCTTGCATCAATGCCGCGGTGAGTGAACCAATGAAAAAAGCGCTATCCCATAAAAACTTTCCGCGTTGTGTTCGGAAGCGATACTCAAAAGAAACCCCGCGCAGAATTAACCCGAGCAGCATTAAAATCAGGGGAGCATAGAGTGCTGGCATAATGACCGCGTAGGCGAGGGGGAACACGGCAAAAAGCCCACCACCGCCAAGAACTAGCCAAGTTTCATTCCCATCCCAAACAGGAGCGATGCTGTTCATCATCATGTCGCGCTCTTCATCGTCATTAGCGCTAAGGAATAGGATACCAATACCGAGATCAAAGCCATCTAACACGACATAAATCAGAACGGCGAGCCCAATCAAAGCGTACCAAATTAATGCGTAATCCATGAGTTAGCTCCTAGGTTAGATGGTTAGAATGTGTGATGGCATCGGTTTTCGTGCCATCAGGAAGTCGGCTATCTAGACCTTCTTCATATCGAGTTGGAGACTTGCGCATCAAACGTAGGAGATAGAAGAAGCCAGCTCCAAAAACCACAAAGTAAACCACGATGAACGCCGTCAGGGAGACGCTCACCGCGGCGGCATCAATAGGCGATGCCGAATTGGCTGTGGTTAAAAGACCGTATACGGTGTAAGGCTGGCGACCGACTTCGGTGGTTATCCAGCCTGCTAAAACTGCAATGAACCCCGCTGGGGTAAACAGGACACAAATACGTTGAAGTGCCCTTGAATCAAAAAGTTTGCGACGTTTTCTTAGCCATAGGCTCCACAAACCAATAACAAGCATGCCAAAACCAAGCGCGACCATTACTCGGAAAGACCAGAAAACGATAGATACAGGAGGGTGTTCCTCCTCTGGAAAAGCATCTAATCCCTTCACTTCACCGTTGAGGTCATGAGTTAAGATCAAACTACCGAGTTTGGGGATTTCCAGTGCGTATTCCATACGTTTTTCTTCATCGTTAGGGATACCGAAGAGGATCAATGGCGCGCCTTGGTGAGACTCATAGTGCCCTTCCATCGCGGCGACTTTGGCGGGTTGATGTTCAAGGGTGTTTAATCCATGCATGTCTCCAGCAACGATTTGAATTGGTGTCACGATGGCAGCCATCCACATTGCCATCGAGAACATAATTCTGGCTAGAGGGTTATGGTTTGCTTTTAGCAAGTGATAAGCGGCAACGCCGGCTACAACAAAAGCAGTAGTAAGGTAAGCGGCGAGCAACATATGAACGAGCCGGTAAGGGAAAGAAGGGTTGAAGACAATCGCCCACCAGTCTTTTGGGATAAACTGTCCGGCTTCGTTGATACTATAGCCCGCTGGTGTTTGCATCCAACTATTAACCGAAAGTATCCAAAACGCAGACAAAAACGTCCCGAATGCAACAATACAAGTTGCGGCGAAGTGAAGCTTCTTACCCGCCTTATCCATACCGAAAAGCATCACGCCTAAAAATCCCGCTTCGAGGAAAAACGCAGTAAAAACTTCATAACCCATTAGCGGGCCTAGGATTGGGCCTGTTTTGTCGGCAAACACGCTCCAGTTGGTCCCGAATTGATAGCTCAACACGATGCCACTTACCACACCCATACCAAAACTGATGGCAAAGATTTTGAGCCAGTATTTATAGATCTGCATGTACTGTTTGTTGCCCGTTTTTAAGTACAAGCCTTCTAACACGGCGAGGTAACTTGCCAAACCAATCGTAAACGCTGGAAAAATGATGTGGAAAGAGACAGTAAAGGCAAATTGGAATCTGGCTAAATCGATGGCGAGTGTGTCCATGGGCATTCCCTTTTAAGTTTCGAATTAACAGTTCGCCGAATTAGAAAAGAGGAGGGAAGAGCGACGAACAAAATGGAATACGAAGAAGGAAGGCTAAGAGATTAAAAAACGATCGCTTTTTACGGCAGTGCGTACCATCTTTTAGATAAAGGAGGAGTTGTTATGAGCCTTAAACACTACTTTGAGAAAGCGACACCTAAGTTTGGCCCAGGTGGGAAGTATCACAAGTTCTATCCACTGTTCGAAGCTGTCGAAACCATTTTTTACACGCCTGGTAAGGTTAATCAGGGCATGACTCACGTTCGAGATAGCATCGATTTAAAACGTATAATGATCATGGTGTGGCTGGCGGTCTTCCCTGCCATGTTCTGGGGTATGTACAACATAGGTCAGCAGTCCAGCGATGCTTTGTTGTATGGAATGGATCAAGCCTCAGCTCAGCAAGCGCTGGCTTCTTCGTGGCGACTGAGTTGGGTATGGGGCTCGTTAGATGCGGTTTCACAGGCGGGGTGGGCAAGTAAAATGTGGCTTGGTGCTACTTACTTTCTCCCGGTTTATGCGACGGTGTTTGTCGTTGGTGGTTTCTGGGAAGTTCTGTTTGCTATTGTGCGAAAGCACGAGGTAAATGAAGGTTTTTTTGTCAGCTCTATACTCTTTGCGCTGATCCTTCCTCCGACAATTCCACTGTGGCAAGCGGCTTTGGGTATCACTTTCGGTATTGTTGTGGCTAAGGAGATTTTCGGTGGTACGGGGCGAAACTTCCTAAACCCAGCTCTGGCAGGGCGCGCGTTCTTATACTTTGCTTATCCTGCCAACATGTCCGGTGGTGCCGTGTGGGTCGCGGCTGATGGTTACTCTGGCGCTACTCCACTTAGCCAATGGTATGAAGGTGGGCAAAGTGCCTTGATAAATAATATGACGGGACAACCAATTTCATGGGGAGATGCTTTTGTTGGTAATTTGCCAGGCTCGATGGGTGAAGTCTCCACGTTGTTGATTACACTAACAGGCTTGGTTCTTATCTTTATGAAGATTGCGTCGTGGCGAATCGTTGCAGGCGTGTTGGTTGGTTTAGTGGCGGCTTCATTACTATTGAATGCGATCGGTTCGGACTCTAACCCAATGTTCTCCATGCCGTTTTACTGGCACTTCGTGATTGGTGGGGTCGCGTTTGGTTCCTTCTTTATGGCGACAGATCCCGTCTCGGCGGCTTTTACCAATGGCGGTAAATGGGCATACGGACTATTAATCGGTGTGATGACGATTTTTATCCGAGTGCTGAACCCAGCGTATCCAGAAGGCATCATGTTAGCGATTCTATTTGCTAACTTATTCGCGCCACTTTTCGATTATTTAGTCAAAGAAAGTAATATCAAACGCAGAATGAAAAGGGCGAGACCTTCTTAAAATGAGGGTGACCTCACTGAAAGTTGATTGAAAACTGCACTATATTGAAAAGGTCAGAAACATGGGGTTTCTGGCTTTTTATTTTTATCAGGAGGACGAAGACGATGAGAATAAAGGATATTCTCGATAGCCGTTTGGTGCTGTCGTTCTGGTACAACCTAGACTACTGCTTGTCTCTTCTTAGTAAAATCTCTTCTCGTTGATTTCCTCAATGCAACCGCATTGAAAAGCATTTTATCTATTTGTTTTTTAGTCTTACGTGATAGCGCGTAGGACAATGCGTATAAGGAAATTAACAATGAAACGTATTCCAGAACCTTTCCGTATCAAAATGGTTGAGCCAATCAAAATGACCACTTTGGCAGACCGTGAAGTCGCGTTAAAAGAAGCGGGTTATAACCCATTTCTTCTTCGTAGTGATGATGTTTATATCGATTTGCTGACTGACTCTGGCACTGGTGCCATGAGCGATAATCAGTGGGCTGGCATCATGATGGGGGATGAATCCTATGCGGGTAGCCGAAATTACTACAACCTGTGTGATGCAGTAGAGCACTTCTTTGGTTACAAGCTCACCGTGCCTGCGCACCAAGGACGTGGTGCCGAGCAAATTTTGTTCCCAGCTTTGATTGAGCGTATGCGTCAGGTTCGTGGTGGTGAAACGCCAGTATTTATATCGAACTACCATTTTGATACCACCGCGGGTCACATCGAGCTCAATGGCGGTAAAGCGATTAACGTGGTAACGGAAGAAGCATTCGACACCACTACGCCTTATGATTGGAAGGGCAACTTTGATATCGATAAGCTGGTGGCAACAATTGAAGCGCACGGTTCACATAACATATGTGCGATTATCACCACGATTACTTGTAATAGCTCCGGTGGCCAGCCTGTGTCGATGGAAAACATGCGCAGCGTGTACGAAATCGCAACCAAGTACGATATTCCGGTGGTGATTGACTCGGCTCGTTACTGTGAGAACGCCTACTTTATTAAGCAGCGTGAAGAAGGGTACGAAGATAAATCGATTCTGGAAATCATTCGCGAGATGTATCAATACGGCGATATGCTCACCATGTCAGCTAAGAAAGACCCGATGGTAAACATTGGTGGCATGTGTTGTATTCGTGACCATAAGGAGTTGTTCCAGGCGGTGCAGACGCGCTGCGTACCCATGGAAGGATTTGTAACATACGGCGGCATGGCTGGGCGTGATATGGAAGCGCTCGCTCGCGGTTTGTATGAAGCGGCAGATGAAGATTTTCTTCACTACCGAATTAGCCAAGTTCAATACTTAGGTGAACGCTTACGTGAAGGCGGTATTCCGATTCAATACCCAACGGGAGGTCACGCGGTGTTTGTGGATGCCGCTAAGATTTTGCCACACATTCCAGCGGATCAGTTCCCAGCGCAGGTATTGTGTAATGCTTTGTACTTGGAAGCGGGCATTCGCGCAGTAGAGATAGGATCACTACTGCTTGGTCGTGACCCTGATACGGGTAAACAAAAAGCGTCAGAGTTAGAATTAATGCGTTTGACCATTCCACGCCGCGTCTATACCAACGACCATATGGATTACATTGCGGATGCGATTATAGAACTGAAAAATCGTGCACATGAGTTAAAAGGGCTCACTTTTGAGTATGAACCACCAGTGCTGCGCCACTTTACTGCTCGGTTTAAAGAGATCGATTAACTCAAGTTTAAATCTAGATAAGCAAAAGGCCGCGAGTTTCGCGGCCTTTTTCGATTTGTTTCTTAGCGTTACACTTACGCCAACTCTAATGTAATGCGAACGAACTGATCGTCCTGGTACTGCACTTCATAATTGAAGGTGCCACTGGCGTAAATACTGCCAAGGAAAAGTGAACGTTGGCTCATTGGTCCACGGAACAGCATCGAAATAGGAGCGATTAGGGCGTTATTATCATCGAAATGCTGATTTAAGTTCTCAGAAAGCACACACAGCAAACAGCCGTGTTGGTCGTGAGATAAGTCGACGTCTTCCGGTCGAGATAATAATACGGTAGTCCCCAACTTCTTCTCAATCTCGTTAATCAACAGCAAGTAGCTATCTAGATCAGGTTGAGGGTTACTTGGTTTATCTGCACCCACGCAACGTTCGAGTAACGCTTCCAGATTTCCGTTCTCGCCTTTTGCCTGTTGAGTCAAAGACTTTAACGGCTTTTTAATCAGCTTATAGCGATTACTCTTCAGTTTTGGTTTCAGCCATTTCTGAAGTAAGTCATTACGTTCTTTAAGGGAGAGGCCATGCGAGGACGCGTGAATTTTAAAGTGCAGGTGCAATAAAGCGTGAACCGCAAGCTCACTCAGAAGTTGGTTAGCATCTGTAGACTGTCTTGCCTGCTTAGAACTTTGCATTACACTCGAACAAAATTAGGGAAGAAGGATAATGGTGCCGAGAGAGGGACTCGAACCCTCACACCAAAGGCACTAGCACCTCATGCTAGCGTGTCTACCAATTTCACCATCTCGGCATCATGATGCTCTGAATACTCAGAGGCCTCGAAAAGAAGCACCGCGAATTGTATAACCAAAATCCATCTGTTGGCGAGAGCAAAATGACGAATTTTGGAACTTTCGAGTTTGATTGCGTATTTATTGGTCACTTTTGCGTTTTTTACCATAAAAGTCTGTCCTTATGCCCTTACTTTTATTAACAGTATGACGACAAAAGAACGTTTTTGCCTAAATTTTGAACGCTTGAACGTTTGCGTAAATAAATGTGATGAATATCTCTTTTTGTTGGCTATACTTGCGTCCCGTTTAAGCGGGAATTAGGGTTTAGTTGTTCAGGACCCTTACCCATACAAGCCGTCACATGGAGCAGGCTAAGCAATACGCTCGCCAGCAGTGAATGACCCCACGGACCGGACCAGCTACGTTCAATTGCTTGTATAAGGTAAAAATAAGATGTCGAACTATTCGTTCTGTCTACATTCTGGATCTGAAGGCGAGTTATCACTCGCTGCGTTGTCCCTTTCTTCTGCCAATTCCTTTGGCTCTTTTTTCTTTTTCAACGTTCAGTAGGTCCAGCTCATGAGTGTTCTATTTAGTCTATTTGGTATTGTTGCACTGCTAGGTTGTGCTTTCCTACTTTCTGAGGGCCGTTCTTCCATTAATTGGAAAACCGTATCTCGCGCCTTGATGCTACAAATGGGATTTGCTGCCTTAGTGCTTTATTTCCCGTTAGGTCAGGCGGCGCTGGCGAGTTTAAGTAATGGTGTCGCGGGGCTACTCAGCTTTGCTGATGAGGGGATTAAATTCCTCTTTGGTGACCTCGCTTCTTCTGGCTTTATCTTCGCTATTCGTGTCCTTCCTATCATCATCTTCTTCAGTGCTCTTATCTCCGCCCTTTACTACTTGGGCATCATGCAAAAAGTGATTCAATTTATTGGCGGCGCTATCCAGAAGTTCTTGGGCACTAGCAAAGCAGAGTCTCTGGTTGCAACAGGTAACATTTTCTTATCTCAAGGCGAGTCCCCACTTCTTATTCGTCCATTTCTTTCGAACATGACTCGCTCTGAACTGTTTGCTGTGATGGCTGGTGGTATGGCTTCAGTGGCGGGCAGTGTGCTTGGTGGTTATGCCGGTTTAGGTGTCGACCTAAAATACTTGATTGCGGCAAGCTTTATGGCAGCTCCAGGTAGTTTGATGATGGCAAAAATCATTGTTCCTGAACGCCAAACGCCAAGCGACTACAACGATATTGAGCTAGATAAATCAGAAGAAAGCAACGTTATTGATGCGCTAGCAAGCGGTGCCATGGGCGGTATGAAAGTGGCCGTTGCTGTTGGTACCATGCTTATCGCTTTTGTTAGTGTTATCGCGATGGTGAATACGGGACTAGAAAACTTAGGTGACATACTTGGTTTCTCTGGTGTGACGCTACAAGCGATTTTTGGTTACTTGTTTGCACCTCTAGCGTGGTTGATTGGTGTGCCAAGCCACGAAATTCTTGCTGCGGGTTCATACATTGGTCAGAAAGTGGTGATGAACGAATTTGTCGCGTTCATCGATTTTGTACAGCACAAAGCGACGCTGTCTGAGCATACTCAAGTCATCATCACTTTTGCGTTGTGTGGCTTTGCAAACATTGGTTCAATTGCGATTCAGCTGGGTTCTATCGGCGTGATGGCACCTGAGCGCCGCAAAGATGTAGCAAGTTTAGGCCTAAAAGCGGTTGCTGCTGGCACACTCGCTAACCTGATGAGTGCGTGTTTAGCGGGCATTTTCATCTCGCTCTAATTTAGATTGAAGATGCACACTAAAAACCCGCCTAAATGGCGGGTTTTATTATTTCTAAGGCTTAGGTATTAAGCCGTAGGGTATTGATTTAAAAGCGTCAGGGTGCTCTTGATAAGTTGGCGCTTTATGTACCCCTTTCCAATCGAGCAGCATGATGGCTAGGACATTACGGTGCTCGCCGTACTTGAGATCAAAACTCCCATCGACCGATGGAATCATCCCTTTTTCAGCGTTGATTGCGTGACGAATGGCTTGGCGGGTTTTCTTTACGACCGGATCGTGATCCAAGCCTGCTAACAAAAACGAAATGCCGACTTCTGCAATTACGTCTTCTTTGGCGCGCAGTAGGATAGTGTCGATGTTGTTGCGAAAGTAATCATAAATCCATTGGTGTTTCTTTTCGCTTACTTGTTCTTGATAGTACTGTGAGTCGGCAAAGATGATGTGCGTCATACCATAGAGTTTATTCCAATACTGCTGAGCTGAAAGCATCTTATCTTTATCGTCAGGGTAGGTGTTACGGAAGGTTTGAGTGAATTCGTCGACCACATCTTGCTCACCAAGCTGGCGAAGCCAGTAGACTTGGTTTGCGAGCTGAGCTGCCCATGCCTCTATCATCTCTTTGTCCGTAACGTAACGCGAGAAATCGTAGCGCCTCAGGATCTTTCTCAGCGTTTTGTCTTGCTTATGTTTCAGACCATATTCGTTTGCTCTTGCCATTGCGCCAAGCAAATCCACGCCAAGATAAAGATATTCAGGATGGTGTTTAGTGACGGTATAGCGTCGTTGCCCTCGCTCACTTTCTTTCTCTTGATACGCAGTCAATCTTTGTGATGAATAAAGAATAATATCTTCAGGTTCAACGACTTCATTAGCAAATCGGTTTAATCGGCTAGCTACTTGTGCCATGTCGGTCCAAACGGCAGCGTGATATTTCTCATCTAACGTCTGGCGGTACATGCGTAAGCCAAAGTGCCCCTCTTTAAACGCAGGTAAAGTGAACAGTTCCTGCTCGTAGGTACTACGAATCAACTGTGCTGATTGAGCATTATCTAGGAGCGGTATCTCTTCCTGTGATGCCTGAACAGCAAAGGTAAGTGAGCAAGAGAGTAAGACCGCTAAGCTAAGAGGTTTGATACGCATAAATCCATTCCCTATGAAGTCCTGAATCTAAACCTATCATCAATATTAATTAAGAATGTAAAAGCTGAGTCAATAGTTAAAAAATCTGTCGAAAGTCAGATTGATACGTTCACCTTTGGTTTTCGCGGTTTTTGGTACACAGTGTTTCCAGTGATGTTGGAGCTCGCCAGCCATAACCAGTAAGGAGCCGTGAGAAAGCTCATATTCAATCTCAGTTTTACAATGTAAATTTCTGAGCAAAAATCGACGTGTTTCACCTAAATTCAAAGAGGCGATAACCGGATTTCTACCTAGCTCTGGTTCATTGTCTTGGTGCCAGCCCATCGAATCTTGGCCGTGTCGGTATAGGTTGGCAAGTACAGAGTTGAAGGCTACATCCGCAATCGACTCGCAGCGCACTTTGAGCTGAGTTAACTCAGGAGTCCAAGGGTGAGGCTGCATGGTTAAGCCTGAGTAAGTATATGCTGCATCACCGTGCCACGCTTGTAAACGAGGTTGAAGTACTGACTTGCCGAACATGGTAATGCGCTCTTGATGCCATGGCAGTGTTTCCAGAAGTTGGTCAAAGTAGTGATCCGCTTCTAGATTGCTAAGAAAGTAAGGATCGTAATAGAGTTTACCCCTTTCTACTTCTTGCCACTGAGTACCGCCAAATAAATCGCCTTGTTGATGCATCATCTCATACCTAAAACATAAAAAATTTTAATCACTGTTACCTTTCCGATTGGGATTGGTTATTCTTGTGATAATAAGAATTTTAACAATAAATAAAAATCTCGTAACGATATACGAGTTGTGGGGAGAAAATGCGTTATTTACCCAGAAAGCGATGCTATTTTGCATTGTTCTTCCTCTGTTTTTTCGCTTTATGCGTTGGGGTTATTGAGCTGTTGCATCGAAATCAGCAAGAGCTTCACCAAGAGCGAGTTCAAGTTGAGGCCAAAGAGCAACTTTCCACCCTCCGTTCCAATTTGGAAGCGGTACTTATGGCGGATATCTATAAAGCCAGTACCTTGGCGACACTTATTACTTTACTGCCTAAAAACCAAGAAGACGAATTGAACATTGCGGCTCACCGCATTCTGAGCAAAAGCAAACATATTACGATCATTGGCATTGCGAAGAATGATGTTATCAGTCATATATTTCCCCGCCAAGGTAATGAGCGTTTAATCGGCCTCGATTACCGAACGGTGCCACAGCAGTGGGTACAGGTACAAAAAGCTAAGGATATACAAGAAATATTTATAGCAGGGCCTGTCAACTTGATTCAAGGCGGCAAAGGCTTGATCGTGCGGGTTCCGGTTTTTCTTGATCCACCGTTGAACCAAGATTATTGGGGTGTGATCAGTGCGGTGATTAATTTTGATGCTCTGATGCGAGAAACTGGCGTGATCGATTTCTCTTATCGCTATCCTTTGATGATTCGTGGTTACGACAGTGGCGGTGCTTTTGGTGACGTTTTCTTTGGCGCACTGAGTGAAACCAAAAAGCCATACGCGAAAGAAATGGTTCATTTTCCTTATGGTGGATGGAGTATGGTGGTTTTCTCCGGAGACAAACTCGACCGTCAAATTCCTTGGCATCAGCTTTATTTAGCAAGGCTTATCGGTTATCCCATTGTTTTTGCACTGAGCCTCGCGCTTATTGCGATTTATCGCTTGTACACCATTGCGGATGATAGAGCACTGCATGATGAACTGACGCACTTACCAAACCGTCGCTATTTTATGAAGTTTTACAAGCAGCAGTTTGAAATAGCGAAACGTTACAAAAAGCGTTACAGCTTCGCCTTAATCAATATAGATCTGGATAGGTTTAAACATATTAACGATACCTATGGTCATGACGCAGGCGACAAGGTCTTAGTCGCTACGGCTGAAAGAGTGAAAAGCTCTCTGCGTAAATCAGATATTGTGGCCCGAATGGGAGGGGATGAGTTTTTAGTTGTCGTTCATAACCCTGGGACGGAAGAAAATGTTCAGTCTCTGCTACAAAAGCTCAGGTTAGCTTTATGTTCGACGCCCGTGATTTACGATGAAGCGCTCATCTACCTGAGAACCAGCATTGGGTACGCGATATTTGATCCGGACATGTCATCTCCAGAGCAAATGATGAAAATAGCCGATGAGAGAATGTATCAACAAAAACATGGCGGATGAACCTGAGCCCAGTTTCAATCAGGGCTTTGGAGCAGTGGTAAGGTTAAGAATCCGAAATCTCACCATCATTTGGGTATAAGAATATATGACTTTACATGTTAATAGACTCTTTGCTGAGAGAGTCATTATTAGCAGTGCATGAAGTGGCATATTTGCATGTTGTTGCATTTTGCAAATGCAGTTTGCGAAATTTATGGTTAATAAAGCAACGATATGCATCTGGATCTATTAAAAAACGGCCTTTTTAAAGTTGGCACGCATCGTGCTTTATCTAGAGTGACCCTTATTAAGCCGAGGGTCACCTAGCCAACTGACGTTGTTAGTGAATACACATTGTTCACAAGTATATACCGCCAATCACGATTATTGTGATTGGCGTTTTTTCTTTCTAGAGACCAATAATATTCACGTTGTCACCTGTCTCATCGGCTTCTCCGCACTTACTGTAACAACTAGGCTGCCTTGGACAAACGGCCCCTCTTGAGCAGATTAGCCTAGCTTGGGTTTGAATACCTCGTTCTATCCAATTGATGTTTAATATCTTAGCGATGGTCGTTAAGTCTTTTTTGATGTGGGGAGGAATGACACTACTTCCGCCGGAAGCGACACAAAGTGACTTCAGCTCTTCCGCAATAGAAACCGCATCACCACCTTGTGCAGAAATCGCAGGGTTTAAATCTATCCCCGCGCACAACACTCGGTTGTTCCCCGCAGGGTCAAATACGTTGACTGATTCACAACAGTAAATACGTGGCTCGTCGCCCACATTCAAAATCGAAATTTGCGCTGAACTGGTATCCAAAGGTTGGGCTAGACGTCTAAATACGGCCCAGTGTTGGCAAGGATCGTTCACTTTGCGCATATTGCCCCAAGGAAGCGGGATGCCATTTCCACGATATACCGCTTTCAACTTGCCCGGACCATAGGCATCAAAGTAGTGCCAATGAGGGTACGGAGAAACCACGGTCATACGACGCATCGCAACGGAAGGAGAAACGCCGGCCTTTTTGTGAACATCAATTTCGTAACCGGAACGGTCAAGCAACTGACGAAATGGTACTTTGGGGCAAAGCAGGGCACCAGCAAAAAAGCTGGACTCAAAATCGCGCCAAGCTTGTAGGATATCTTGCGAGTTGAGCTCAGAGTTGGAAACTGGGCTGTCCATTTGCTCCCAGTTGTTTTGATGCCCAATAGATAAAACGTTATTCATTGCATCACTGCTATGGAGCACGCGATGGCCGATGTATACCGCCAAGTCATATTTCAATCGGGTTGGGTAGTCACGCATTCGTTTATTGAGATAAATGGTGCCAGGTGGCTCCATGAAAGACGTAATCAACTGTTTGGCGCTGACGCCCAGTTCATCAATCACATCCTGTGGTGCTCGGTCTACCCAGCGAATATCCAACCCCATGCTTTTCGCAATATCTATCAGATCTTCTACCGATAGATTCAGGCGTTTCAAGCCGACCTCTTCGGCTGCGCGTTCTAAATCAGGAAAATGGTTTTGATGGTTTTCTTGGTGCGCACGGATCAACAAGTGGGCGAATTGACGTCCAGTAATACCTGTTTGAGACAACATCTCTGGAATCGCGATTTGGAGAATATCATTGGAGAACAAAAAGCTCGGCTCCAATGCCATACCGTTGATACCGCCACGATTCCCTTTGTTGGGGGTAATGGCTTCTAATTCCGGTTCATCATCTAAAAACCACGCAGGATCTTTTTGAAAAACTTCCGCGATTACTTCGAGCATATCAATACTCGGAACGCGTTTTCCGCGCTCTATCATCGAAAGGTAAGATACCGACGGTGCGTACTCAGGATTGATCCTTACACAGCGTGCAGATAAATCCTCCATAGTTAAATGGTTGTTTTTCCTTAGGTTGCGAATTTTCGTACCTAGAAAATGGGACTGACGAATAAGGCTTTTTGACACAGACATTTTGTAAAATTCACATTGTAAAATTTTTGTTGTGAAATTGTAGTCAATATTTCGTTAGTCTACATAATAAGCAGGCAAGGAAATTAACCATCAACTTCACAGAATTGCCTGAAACTTAAACGAAGGAATTAAGTTTTTACTCTAGGACGAGTTTTTTAAGTGCGAGGATATGACGATGAATATGCTGAACTTCGATAAAAAAGAGATGCAACAACAACAACGCCCATTTATCGCTGAAGCTGTATTTGCCGTCGAAGCGGTAAGTGCTGAGCAGCAGAGCGAGAAGCAAGTAAAAGCGAAGCAACTACTAGACCGCATGTTCCCATTGGAGAACGGGTCGCACCAAGATGTATCAAGTTACGTAATTGATTACCGCCATGTATTGGCTTACTTCAAAGACGGCACACACAGCGGCCTGAAAAGCCCAAAACACTTTGTGGCGTATACGGGTGAGAAAGAAGATCCAAAATCGATCTTGTTTAAAGACGATTCAGGTAACCACGTAGAAGTGCTATTTGGCTGTCATAAAGGCACCGGTTGTGTGGAGTTGATGGATATTGATGACATTCAACTGGAAACCCGCACTACGTTTAATCCTGAACTAACGGGTAATGCGCCGACGGCGATGCGCCACTGGATCAGCCTAATCAAAGGCGACAAAAAAGGTAAGCCGATGGCATGCAGCGAAGATAAAGAATACACTGCGAAAAACGGTGACGACTATATTCTAAGCTACTGCTACAGTGTCGATTAAGATGTGAAGCGCCAGATAAATAGACCCCGCACTCAATAGTGCGGGTTTTTTATTCTATTTCGAAAAAGTCGGTCCTATTAACCAAGCTTACATAACAAGTTGATTTAAATGGGCATTACGCGGTTACGACCGAGTTGTTTTGCCTCATAAAGTTGCTTATCGGCTTTATTGACCAGAGCTTCAGGTGTATCACCCACCTCATATTCTGCTACCCCAAAAGAAGCGGTAATGCTGTGAACTTGTGTACCAGAACGCTTATCTCTGATGCGCAGTTTTTCTATCATGCGGCGTAGGGTGTCTGCATATTGGCGAGCAATTCGCAGAGATTTATTGGGCACAATTAAAGCGAACTCTTCACCACCAAAACGATACGCGCATATTCCATCTCGACAGCTTTGTTGTAGTCGACGGGCAATGGCTTTTAGTACCGTATCGCCGAAAAGGTGGCCATAATTGTCGTTAAATGACTTGAAGTGGTCGATATCAAGCATGATCAAGGTCATTGCTTGATTTGATGCGATAAGCGAAGACAGATCTTTATCAAAAGCTCGACGGTTGTAAAGGTTGGATAGACCATCAAACAATGCGTCTTGCTGTACTTCAGCCAGCTGATTTTTGAGGCGAGAAATTTCTTCACTCGCATTAGTTAATTGGCTATTCAAAAACTTTGTCGAGTGACGAATTTCGTGTGACTCTGCGACAAGTTGACGAATCACCACCATCACTTCTTCAATACTTAAGCTGTTGTCTTCAACTTTTTCTAGCTTATTAAAACTTTTGTCTACCATTTCAGAAAAGGAAGAAGTATCTGAAAGTGTATCGCTCATCGAGCTGGACACTTCATGCAGCAGAACTTCTACATTGGTTCTAAGATCTTCAAGGCTAGTTTCTGCTTTACTGGCAACATAGTTGTTATAAAGCTGTTTATTGGTTGCAGGCGGGCAGATACCGTAGTTTTCTAACACCGTATCTAACTCAAAGTTGAGTTCAGGAATGGTCTTGTCAACGTAGGTATACCAAAGCGCATAGTTGGCTGGCGTGGCAGCAACATGATTTTTGATCATTAGTGGGACCGCTTTTTTCAAATTAGCGGTCGATTTTTTAAACTCGTCGGTCATTTCTGCGATGGTACTAGCAAAATGGAATTGGACTTAGATTAACGGATATTAACCAATATCGCTTTAATTTTTATCATTTTTGCATGGTTTATATAAAAAATGAGTGATTAAGACCGTTATCAATATCGCCAAATTTTAATTTTATAAAATCTTAGTATGAAACATGTGCAAACGATGTTTTGGTGTTAAGGGCTCTAAGATGACCAGCCAATTGGGTTAGTGAGATTGTCAGTAACCTAATGATCGTAAAGCCCTATTGCCCGTACAACAACGAGTGGAATAAAAGACTTAGCGCTTAGGCTATTTGCAACAAGAACGCGGGACTCCGAGTTTACAAAAAACGAGTTTACAAAAAGAGGGTGCGACTTGGATAAGAAAATAGGACTGTATTGGTTCACTAATGACCTGCGTTTGCATGACAACCCGCTGTTGATAGACGCTTGTGCAGAAATGGATGAGTTAATTTGTTTGTATTGTCGCCCCTCGGTGACACCTTACTTGCAGCATTTTGCGCATGAGACCTCTTTAGGGCGTGCGAAATTGCAGTTTCTCGAGGCATCGCTTAATGAACTTAATCAATCTTTAGCTAAATTGGGGCAACGATTATGGACGGTTGAACTGACACCTTATCAAGCGATCAAATATGCCATCAGTCATTTCGGTATCACTCATATTTATGCTGATGCGTTTGCTGGTTCGGATGAGCAACAGGCTCTAGAGCGTGCAATTGAAGGCACTCCCCATGTGAACATCAAACAGCAAGCGATCCGCACTTTGTTGTGCGAAGAACAGTTGCCATTTGAATTAAGGCAACTGCCTGCGACCTTCACGAAATTTAGAAAGCAGGTCGAAGGTTTAGACCTCTCTCAACCTTACGAGAGCGTTCATGCTTTACCGCCAGAACCTTCAGGTATGAATTTTCCTACCGCCACGACATATTACTTTGACACCAAACCAGCATTTGATGGCGGAGAACTGAGCGGTCTTGAACATTGTCGACGCTATTTTGCTTCAAGTTTAGCGAGTGAATATAAACAGACGCGCAATGGGCTTGATGGGGTGGAGTATTCAACTAAATTTTCACCTTGGTTAGCTCATGGTTGCGTCTCTCCTACAATCATTTATGCCATGCTCAAACAATATGAGCGGAAGAACGGAGCAAATGATTCAACCTATTGGATCTATTTCGAGTTGTTGTGGCGGGAATACTTTTATTGGTACGCGAGAAAGTATCAACAGAAGTTGTTTCGATTTGGCGGTATCGCCAACCAGCCACCACTGACCAGTTTTTATGCGCAACGCTTTAAGCAGTGGAAGAAAGGCGAGACACCTTTTCCAATCGTTAACGCATGTATGCATCAGCTTAATAAAACGGGTTATATGTCTAACCGAGGGCGCCAACTGGTCGCGAGCTGTCTGGTTCATGAACTCGGACTCGACTGGCGCTACGGTGCTGCTTATTTTGAAACTCAGTTGATTGATTACGATGTCGGCTCTAATTGGGGCAACTGGCAGTATTTGGCTGGTGTTGGCGCTGACCCACGTGGCTCACGTCAGTTTAATCTAGAAAAGCAGACACAAACTTATGATCCAGATTTCTCATTTATCGACAAATGGCAGGGGAGATGCGTAGGCGTACATCTTGATAGTGTCGATATGGTGGATTGGCCGATTGCGCCAAAAAAAGAGAGCGGGAGATAACCAATGCATTACGAGACGGTTCGGCTCATTCTTGGTGACCAACTTAATAGCGAGCATTCGTGGTTTCAACGTGTAGACGACTCGGTGCTTTACCTTGTCGCTGAGTTGAAACAAGAAAATACTTACGTTACGCATCACATTCAAAAGGTGTGTGCTTTTTTCTCTGCGATGGCGAATTTTGCCAACGAGCTGCAGGAAGAAGGGCATCAAGTTTTGCACCTTACGTTGGATGACACACAATCTTTCGAGGATCTTGCGCAAGTCTTACAACACTACGTGAGTGAAGTTGGTGCAAGTAAGTTTGAATATCAACGCCCCGACGAATACCGTTTACTAGAGCAGTTAGCCAAACTAAAGCTTGATGGGGTCGTGATGCGCAGCGTCGATTCGGAACACTTTTTGTTACCGTTTGAGGAAATAGAATCGCAGTTTCCTCAAGGTAAACACATCATGATGGAGCACTTTTACCGCCGGATGCGTAAGCGCTTCGACATCTTGATGCAAGACGGTAAGCCTATGGGGGGAAAGTGGAACTACGACGCCAATAACCGAAATAAACTTAAAGCAAAAGACATTGAACAGCTGCCAAAGCCATTAATGTTCAGTCACGACGTCAGTGATATTGTCGAGCGCTTAGGTCGGCATAACATTCAAACCATAGGTAAATTAAATGGTGATTTACTCTGGCCAGTAAGTCGCTCTCAAAGCTTGTCTTTACTCGCGCATTTTTGTCAGGTCTGTTTGCCACTGTTTGGTCGTTTTCAAGACGCCATGACAGGTCAGCACGAGGCTAAATGGAGCTTGTATCACAGCCGGATTTCGTTCTCGCTGAACAGCAAGCTGCTGAATCCGCGAGAGGTGATTGACGCTTCACTTAAGGCATTTCATGCCAATGCCGACATCGATATTTCTCAGGTAGAAGGTTTTATTCGTCAGATCTTGGGGTGGCGAGAGTACATCCGAGGCGTTTATTGGGCGAACATGCCTCATTACCCGAAAAAGAATGAACTGGAAGCGAGTAGAAAGCTGCCAGACTTCTTCTGGAACGGCGAAACCAAAATGGCCTGTATGCGAAACGCGATTGGCCAGTCTCTTGATTACGCTTACGCGCACCACATTCAGCGTTTGATGGTCACTGGTAACTTTTGTTTGCTAACCGAGATAGATCCAGACCAAGTGGATGAGTGGTATCTCGGTATCTATGTTGATGCGATTGAATGGGTCGAAATGCCGAACACACGTGGCATGGCATTGTTTGCGGATGGCGGCATTGTTGGCACCAAACCTTACGCGGCGAGTGGTTCTTACATCAACAAAATGAGCGACTACTGTAAGGGTTGCCATTACGACAATAAGGCGAGGTGCGGGGAAGGATCGTGTCCGTTTAACAGCTTGTATTGGCGCTTTATGAACAAACACGACAAACGCTTAGCAACGAATCCACGTATAGGGATGATTTTCCGATCTTGGGACAATATGGAAGAGCAGCAACGCCAAGCGATATTAGATACCGCAGAGCACTATATGGAAAACTTGGAGAGCTTGTAATGGACATACTGATCGTTGGTGGAAATGGCGGCATTGGATTGGCGATGGTTCAACAAGCGCTAGTTCGCTTTCCCCAAGCTCGCGTGCATGCCACTTATCGTAATCACCAACCAGATTGGCAACACCCAAATGTATTTTGGCATCAAGTGGATGTATCGCAGGACGAGCAGGTGAAAGCGTTCAGTGAACAAATTGAACATGTTGATTGGTTGGTGAACTGCGTTGGTATGTTGCACACCCAAGATAAAGGTCCTGAGAAAAATCTTAGCTCGCTCGACGCAGACTTTTTTCAGCAAACCATCATGGTTAATACTTTGCCGAGTTTACTGTTGGCGAAATACTTCACGCCCAAGTTAAAACGCAGTACCAACCCCAAGTTTGCGACCATTTCGGCCAAAGTTGGCAGTATTAGTGATAATCACTTAGGCGGTTGGTACAGCTATCGTGCATCGAAAGCCGCGTTAAATATGTTCCTCAAAACCATGTCGATTGAATGGCGGAGAATGGTCAAACACGGGACTGTACTCGCTCTTCACCCAGGCACAACAGATACGGCTTTGTCGGCACCTTTTCAAGCGAATGTACCTGAAGGAAAGCTGTTTAGCCCAGAGCGTGTCGCGCGAGACTTATGGGGATTGATTGACAAAGCAACCCCGCAGGATAGCGGGGCATTTTGGGCTTATGATGGTGCCTTGTTACCTTGGTGAAGCGCAGCTTGGTCTGGGCAAAGTAACCTTGGAAAATAAGGCTAGCAGTGCGGCATAAAGTTTTTGTGGTTCTAACTTTTGACTGATTTGTTTCTTCGGCAGCGCTCAGAACAGTAAACGACTTCGTCCCAATTTCTTGCCCATTTCTTTCTCCAAGAAAATGGGCGATGGCAAACAGAGCAGATTTTGGTTGGTAATTGTGTTTTAAAACCTTTCATCTGGTCCTCCCCATTCGCCATCGTATGCCCTTGAAGTTGAATGAATACGAACTATTTATCAAAGAGATACAGATACTCTTCATACCCCTGCGTTTTCATTTCACTTACAGGTACAAATTTCATTGCCGCAGAGTTCATGCAGTAGCGTAATCCTGTTGGCTTCGGACCGTCTTTAAAAACATGACCAAGGTGAGAATCGCCAAACTTACTGCGAACTTCCGTTCTTGGATAAATCAGTTTGTAATCGGTTTTTTCAACGATGTAACCTGGGTTGATTGGCTTAGTGAAACTTGGCCAACCCGTCCCCGATTTGTATTTATCGGTAGAAGAAAACAACGGCTCACCAGTTACGATATCAACGTAAATCCCCGCTTCTTTGTTGTCCCAATATTCGTTGTCGAACGGACGCTCGGTGCCTTCTTCTTGTGTTACGTAGTATTGCAACTCCGTTAAGTTTGATTTGATCTCGGACTTAGCAGGCTTACTGTACTCTTTCACTTTTGATAGCAACTTTTTTTCTTCGATCAACTGACGAAGCGTTTTTGGGGTCTCTTTACGATCATCACCAAATACTTCATCCAAGTATTTATCTCGACCAGACGCATAGCGATAATACTTATACTTTAAGCTGCTCTTTTTGTAATAGTCTTGGTGATACTCTTCTGCGGGATAAAACTTTTCAAACTCGATCAATTCTGTTTTCAACGGTTTTGGATAGATCATCGCCTTGTCGATTTCCATTATAAACTGTTCTGCGATCTGCTTTTGTTCAGCGTTATGATAGAAAATAGCAGGGCGATACTGTGGGCCACGGTCGACAAAAGAGCCTTTATCGTCAGTAGGATCGATATGACGGAAAAAGTAGTCCAACACTTGCTCGTAACTAACCACTTTAGGATCGTACTTAACTTCGATCACTTCTATGTGACCTGATTTACCTGATGAAACTTGGCGATAAGTTGGGTTTTCAACATGACCACCAGAATAGCCTGATACGACATCGACTACGCCAGTTAACTGTTCCAAATCAGATTCTGTACACCAGAAACAGCCGCCAGCCAGTATGGCGATTTCTGCATTCTCTGAAGTCTTCATCTTATCCATCGTATCGGCGGTGCCTGCTTTACTCAAAAGTAGAAACAAGACAGGAAGTGCGAAAGAGAATCCGACCAATAACTTAGATATATTCTTCATAGCTACCTCAACGTTGTTTTCCGTAGAAAGTGTGACTGAAATAAAAAGTGTTACGTATAGAGAAAGGCAACCGAGCGAAAAAATTACAGCAATGTTGAAAATTCCGTTGCCCTTTTATGCGAGAAAGCTAAAGTATCGACACGAAATACACCGCTTGATAGGGCAACGATGTCTTCAACGAGCGATGCTAAATGAGGTAAATCATGCAAGCAGAAGTTAAATGGGTAGAAGATTTTAAATTCCTTGGGCAATCTCAGTCGGGTCACTCCGTAGTGATGGATGGCAATGGCGGTGCAACGGCACCAAGCCCAATGGAAATGGTACTAATGGCCGCTGGGGGCTGTAGCTCTGTCGATGTTGTCGACGGTTTGAAAACGGCAGGACAAAAGGTCTTGTCTGTTAATGCCAAGCTAACTACAGAGCGTCGTGAAACCGCACCACGTATCTTTACGCAAGTGAATATCCACTTTGAAGTTTCAGGTGACGAGCTTGACCCAGAAGTCGTAGCAAAAGTGGCGGCTGACTCGCTAGAAAAATACTGCTCGGTTTGCTTAATGCTAGGTGAAGGTGTTGAGATGACCCACAGCTGGGAAATCGTGTAAGTCGACAGACTCCACAAAATATAAAAACAGGAAAGAGAAAAGTGCAGGCTTTTCTCTTTTTTTATTCCGCAATTCACGTACCGTGTGATTAATCTGAAAGTAGTAATTGCAGGTTTTAGGAGTCTCCCAGTGACAGAACTCGAAAAAATGATGTCTGGTCAAATCTTTGATGGCATGGACAAAGAAATTGACGCAATTAGAAGTCATGCTCTTCAAGCACTTAGAGCGCTCAATAACAATACCGACGAAAGTCAGCGCGACGAATTACAAAAACAGCTGTTTGGCAAAGCGGGTCTTTGCATTGTTCAAGCACCTTTCCATTGCGAGTTCGGTAAAACCATCGAAATCGGCGAAGAAACCTTTATCAACATGAATGTGGTCATGCTTGATGGCGCTAAAATTACCATCGGGAACCACGTGCTAATCGGTCCAAGCGTGCAATTGTATACGGCTTCTCATTCTGTTGATTACCGAAGTCGCCGACGTTGGGAGACGTTTTGTAAACCTATCACGATTGAAGATGATGTGTGGATTGGCGGTAACTCCGTCATTAACCAAGGTGTGACGATAGGTGCTCGCTCAGTCATTGCGGCGAATTCAGTCGTTAACCATGATGTGCCGCCAGATTGTCTATATGGAGGCACACCAGCTAAGTTGATTCGTCGTCTCAACGAAGAAGAGTAGAGAGCTGTTGGCAAAACACTGGCGATTAGAGAGTTCTTCCTGAACTCTCTTCGTCGAGTACATCGTTATATTTAAGTGTTAATTCCTCACTCAATTGCTAAAAGAACGGCCCCAATTGATAAAGTCAGGGCAACGACAACAGAGTTAACAATGATAATAACTAGTAATAGAATCGACAAATAACGATACCATTTTGGTACTTCTCCAGAAATATTAGGTAATTTTCGCTTTTTACCTGAGCTAGGTTGGACGATTAAACGAACAAACATCAATGTCCGGAAAAATGCGTAAGGCCACCCCGTGAATAGAGAAAGCTCAAATTCATTAAAATATGGTTTTTTAAAATAGTTCCCAACAATCTTCTTTGGCATCAGAAAGTGCATGACACCGATAAAAATGGTTTGTAAGAAAATAATAACCACACCAGTCATTAAAGTGTAAAAAAGAAATGTGATTACTTGCTGCATATAGCTTCTATTCCAGTACTAGCGACTAAGTTTGGCTTGCTTTCACTTGAATTATAAAAGCCTTTTGCCACTTTGCCGGAAGCGTAGCCTACAGCCGTTGAACCTGCAGCGAGTACAATAGCAGTCCCCCAACCAATAGGATTTGATACTAAAAATAGACCGACTAACGCGCTGGTACCCATTCCTACAGCTGTGCTAGTTATTGACTCAACAAAAATTTCATTCTTCTCATGTTGGTCTTGTGTATTCGCGATCTGAATACAGGAAGCCGTTAGACCAACACCTACTAAAACATGTCCGCCAACTTTAGATGCCTGAGCTATTTTATTCAGTTTTTCGGCCTGCTTAACTATATGAGCATTAGCTGGTAATCCTCCACTTCGAGCAATACGAATAGACTGGTGAGTCGTTTTGTTGCCAAACAACAGCTTTTCCATAGGGCCAACATTTTTCTTTAGTAGGTCTAGATGTTTCTTACGTCGACCATCATATTGTCCTTTACTTATTACTCCGTTTTTATAGTTTGCGTAAAGGTCGTTGATATTCTCAATGAGCTTAATATTTCCTTTACTCATCAAGTTTCCTGTAGCACCCATCAAGGTACCTCCTGGAATAGTAATCATATTGGCGTTGTTTTCTAACCATGCTAACGCCCAAAACATATCAGCATGTTGTGGTGGAACTTGATTTGAGATCGATTTTGGAGGTTGATTGTAGCTGAGAATATTGGGAGGCAAAACTTTATGGGGCGGAGAACTAGATATTTGAGGTTTAGACGCTGGGTAAGTCCCTAGCTTCGCGATACTTTTAGGAGGTAAAGCATTGTTACGTTGAGTGTTAAGTTGGGTGCTTGATTTGGGTAGAGCTGATAACCAAATGATATCGCCTGCTTTAATGCGGTTAGGATCTGAAATATGCTTGTTCAATGTCATTATATGAGTCAGCACTCTCTGATAGTCCTTGCTACCATATGGAGCACCATACATGTTTAATATAATTGATGATAAGTTATCATGAGTTTTTATTCTATACTCAAATAATCCCGACATAGAGCGCCTCTAGCTAATAATTAATTTGCTCAGATACTAACAAAAAACTATATTTAGGAAGTTTATTTTTTACATTCTAGACTTTCATTTTAAAAATATCCAAATTGGATGATGTATTTGTCATTTACGTGCAATAGTTAGTGTCGTTATTTACATTTAAATTGTGATGTTGGATTTAACTGGATAAGTCAATATCATAAATGATCCGCTAGTGCTAAGAAACCTGCGATAAAAAATACAAGCGTTAACATTGTAGAGTTTATCATAATTACCCATATTAATATGAAGGATAATAGACGGTACCATCTAGGCACCTCTTGGGATACATCGGGTAACTTTCGTTTTTCACCTGAGTTAGGTTGAACGATTAAACGAACAAACATCAATGTTCGGAAAAATGCGTAAGGCCAACCTGTAAATAGAGCTAGTTCGAAAGTGTTAAAATAAGGTTCTTTAAAGTAGCTATTGACAATGTCTTTTGGCATTAAAAGGTGCATGATACCTATAAAGAATGTCTGGAAAAAAATAACTAATACACCAGAGAACATTAAGTATCCAATAATGTTCCAGATCAATTGCATATTACACCTATCCTTATAATAAACCGATGCTTTTTCAAGGTTTATCCTATTTATAGGATATCAATATCCTAATATTTATCATGAAGAAATAAAGAGACTAACAGATAGCCTATATCTTAGCTATGAATGGAAGGGCGTTTTAGAAGAATGTCGAGAATGAAAATAAGAACTATCTTATTGGTTTTTTGTAAATATAGGTGGTCGTATATAAAATTGATAACGTGTAATGGCGAGGTGTAAGCCTTGCGTAACTAACAAAGGTTGGTTAAACAAGGCTAATAGTCGGTTATGGATGAATAACGATTTGTTGATCCTCTGTCATCACAAGTGTCGCTTTGCTTTGTTCGATAAGTTGAGCAGCATAAGAAGGGGTAACGGCCTGCATATCACCTTTAGATCGAAGAGTTAAAGACTCCCACGCTTGATCTCGATATTTCCCTGCTTGGGTGTATTGAATCAGTACTTTCATAGCTTCACGCTCCGGTGTGGTTGACGTGCTACTTAAGTTAACGATCTTAGGTTTGTTGTGCATCTGTTAAAAATGAAACATTAGTTTAACCAAATGTGTCTTTCCAAATATCGCGCATTGAGCAGAGCAATTTAGAATCCTTGTGATGAAGGGATGAAAAACACTCAATCTTTCGATTCATACTGCGCAATATAATGTTTGAGAGATTTGGTTTCCGCACTCTGAAACTCTTCATCGTGCATACGCAGTGCTTGGATACGGTCGAGGCGGAACTGGCGGTAGTCATCGCGCAATTCGCACCAGGCGACCAGCGTCCAGACTTTGCCCCAAAAGAACTGGCCTAACGGTTGGATTTTTCTCTCGGTCACCTGTCCGTTTTCATCTTGATAATCCAAACTGACCTTAAACTGATGATCAATCGCGTGGCGCAGAAGCTGCCCTCGTTTGGCCGTTTCGGATTGGGTGTGATAATCGGGCACAATCAGCGGACAATCTTCCACTTGTTGTTTGAGCTTATCGGGCAATACCGAAAGTATTTTGGCGGACGCAGAATGAGACGCTTCGGCGAGTTCGGCATCCGACCAGGCTCGAACCATCCGCATACCCAGTTCAAGCGCCATCATCTCTTTTTCTGAGAACATCAAAGGCGGCAGATGAGAGCCCGCTTGCAACAGGTAGCCGACACCTGCTTCACCTTGAATAGGAACACCAGAACTAAGCAACGACTGAATATCGCGATAAATCGTACGTTCGCTGACTTCCATTCTTTCTGCGAGCTCTTTCGCTGTCACGGCGTAACGCTTTGCGCGCAGAAGCGTCAGTAGCTCAAACAGTCGTTCTGATTTGCTCATGATGTTCCTTATCTAGACCTACTGGTTGTTAGTGGTAGTGTGGCTGATTACTTCTCTAGCTCACTGCACATTTTTAAGTTGTGATGTTTAAGCTCGAAGCTTTCGCAGTCAATCATTGATAACAGAGGCTGAAATTCAGCGGCTTGCTTAATCTGTTTTCCCGCCTGTTTTGCATCGTCCATTGAACGCCAGTAAATGATGTCTGTCCACACATCGTCCGTCGCTTCGTGACTGAGTGAGCGATACAAAAAGCCCGGCAGATTCTTCACAAACGTTTGTGACTGTTTGGCAGCGGCGATCACGTCTTGCTCTGTTGTGCCTGCGGTTAGACGAAATTGCACAGTTTCGATAACGGTTTCCATATTGTGATTCCTTATTGGTTTTGGCGGATTGCCTGTTGAGTTCCAAATAAGGTTACGCGGATGGAATGTCAGAACATGTCAGTAGTGAAATCTCACTCACTTATCATCAATATGGTTATTTTTCTGGGCTGTTGTAACGATCCCAGTAAGGTAAATCTGTGCCGAGTTTTTCGCTGATAAAATCGATAAAGGCTCTTACTTTCAACGGCATGTGTTTGCGCTCAGGGAACACCGCATAAATGGCGTGTTCTGGTAGAGAATACTCTTCCATCACTGGTTTTAGATTTCCTGCGGCAAAGTCTCTTCCTGCAATAAACGTCGGCAGTTGCGCAATGCCCGAACCTCTCAACAGCAACTGGCGAATGGCTTCGCTGTTATTGACGATAAAGTTTCCTTTTGGAAGCACCTTGTATTCGCTGCCATTGTTGATGAACATCCATTCGACGCCGCCACGGAAATAGGAATAGCGCAGGCAGTTGTGACTGACTAAATCACTTGGTTTGTGTGGTGTTCCAAACTCCGCTAAGTAATCTGGCGAGGCACAAAGCACACTTTTACAAGGGGCGAGACGTTTTGCGATTAGATTGGAAGAGGTGAGTTCGCCAATACGGATCCCCAAATCAAAACCGTCTTTAACCAAATCGACCATTTTGTCTTCGAGGTTTAAATCCACTTCAATTTTCGGGTAACGAGCGAGAAACTCGCTGATCAAAGGCGCGATATGCAGCACACCGAAAGACATCGGCACGGTAATTTTGAGCCGACCTTGTGGAGAACCTTGCAGCTCCGATACCGCGTCCACGCCTTGCTGGGCTAGGTTGAGCGCTTGAGAGGCGTACTCAAAATAGCGCTCTCCTGCTTCGGTCAGGCTCAGCTTACGCGTAGTTCGATTAAGGAGACGAATGCCCAAATCGTCTTCTAGTTGGTTGATGCGTTTGCTGATCGCCGATTTCGTCAGATTCAGCTGTTTGGCCGCAAGGGAAAAGCTGCCGCATTCGACAACAGCAACAAAAACGGGCAGGGAGGCAATCGCGTTCACATCAATCTCCTATCATCGTGAAGCATTTATTGTTGAGCACAAGGATACAATTAATTTCCAATTATAGAGATTATCTTCAAGAAGAAAACAATCTAGACTATGCACCAGTATTACGACCTTGATTTTGGGAAGAAGAAAATGAAGTACGATTGGATCCTGTTTGACGCTGACGAAACCTTATTCCACTTTGATGCTTTCAAAGGTTTGCAGCTTATGTTTTCTCGCAAAGGCGTAGATTTTACTGAACAAGATTTTGCTCATTACCAAACCGTAAACAAACCGCTTTGGGTGGATTACCAAGATGGCAAAGTAACGGCAGATGAGCTAAAACATAACCGTTTTACAGAGTGGGCTGAGAAGTTGAATACCACAACAGCAGACCTCAATAGCGCATTTTTAGAAGCAATGGCCGATATTTGCAGCTTGTTGCCAGGTGCAAAAGAGCTGATGGAAGCGCTGCAAGGCAAAGCTAAAATGGGCATCATCACCAACGGTTTTACAGAGTTGCAAGCGATTCGCCTTGAGCGCACAGGGATGACTGAGTACTTCGATAAAGTGGTGATCTCTGAACAAGTGGGCGTAGCAAAACCGGACTTAGGTATTTTTGAATACGCGATGCAGCAAATGGGCAACCCATGCAAAACGCGCGTACTGATGGTGGGGGACAACCTGCATTCCGATATTCTGGGTGGTAATAATTTTGGTATTGAAACTTGCTGGTTAAATACCACAGGCGCAAGCGTCGATGAGCGTATCGCACCAAATTATACCGTTGAGTCTTTGAGTGAACTAAAGAACATTTTGGTGGCGTAACCGAATCGGGTATTATTCCGCAGTAACCCTCAGAAAAATCAAGGAATAACCATGTCAGACATCAAACAGTTAGACAGCAAAGTCGTTTACCAGAACAAGTGGATGACGGTGCGTGAGGACAAAATTTTACGTCCGAGCGGCGCAGAGGGCATCTATGGTGTGGTCGACAAACCTGATTGTGCTGCGATTCTGGCTATCGATAACGGGATGATTCACTTGGTTCAGCAGTACCGTTACACCGTAGGTCAACGTTGTTGGGAGATCCCACAAGGGGCGTGGGAATCAAACCCAGATGCGGATCATCTTGAGCTTGCCAAAGGCGAGCTGCGTGAAGAAACGGGCATGCAGGCGAGCGCCATGGCGTATGTCGGCGCGCAGTTTATCGCATACGGCTTTTTGAATCAGACATGTCACGTCTACTTCGCCAGTGATTTAACGGACGTGGGCAATCAACTCGACAGTGAAGAAGAGGATTTGATCACTCGTGCTTTTTCGGTTGAGGAGTTCGAACAGATGATGATCGACGGTACGATTAAAGATTGTGTCACCATCGCTGCTTATGGTTTGGCGAAGCTGAAGAAATTCATTTAGTTATCCATGATGATTTTTTAATGAAAACAGCGGCCTAGTGCCGCTGTTTTTAGTTTGGGTGAGCTCGTTGAGCCATTGCTTACTCGTCGATTTTCTTACCTAAGATTTCCACTTGCGCTTTTTTGGTCACCCCCGCGACTTGCAGCGCAGTGCTGCCAACCGATTCATAGTTCAACTCGATTTTGTCTAACTTCGCGTTATCTTTTGTTGGTAGGCTTAAGCTTCTTGATGACATGCCTTTAGTCAGAACACCTAAACTGTCGAACGTCTTTTCCTGACCATCTTTCATGATGACTTTAACGCTTTTCAGATCGACCGTACCTTGCGTACATTTGATTTTGATGTGGCTGAAACGAGCGTTAGCAAATGGTGACAGTGGATTGACTGTGTCGGTTTCCGATTTAAAACTGACGGTTTTATCTGCAATCTTGTCCCAATCGTTGTCTCCAGCAACCGATTGGAAAGAGGCTACAGCCGCTAAAAGACAGAGTCCGATGGTGTTGAACAGTTTCATAGCTTTTCCTTACCTTAGGTTTAGATATTCTGTTTAATCAGTTCGATGACGTGTGTGACTTCGTCTTGAGTTAAAGCCCCTTCTTTCACGAATAAAATTTCGCCTTGTTTATTTTGTACGATAATCGCAGAACTTTCTTGCTGTAGATCCCAAGTTGTTGCTAATACGCCATTTTTGTCTAACACCATGGAAGACCAAGAGAATGTCTTTTTGCTGTCCTCTGCCGACGATTTCACAAATGTACCGGTTCCCCATATGGCGTCTTCCTGGTTGATCACGGTTGTGGTCTGATACTGATCTTCAGGAAAGTGAGCGGCAGTGATTGCTGACATCAGCGGCGCGTTCATCTCTTTAGCTTTACTACGACCTGCAATAGCTTGTATCACACGGACTTTGCCTAACATCTGCTGAGTTGCCCAAGGTTGATAAGCCACATCGTCTCCTCGCAGCGTCATTTCGCCATAGGTATCAATGCTGACGGAAGGGGTGGTTTGACCGACAGAAAGGTTATGAGGGAAGGCGAGTGTCGGGGCGAGTGCGAGTAAGAGTGACAGAACAGATGGAGTTTTCATTGGGGGTTCCTGTAACGAAGTGAGGTTAGAGCGAATTAAATCAAGGGGCAAATACGATGCCCCTTATCGAATGTGGCGATTAGTTAGAAAGTACAACGCGCGCATTTAGCGGTTGCAGCGGACGATTGTTTTGTCCCATGACTTCCATGAGTTTCGCGGCTTGATCTTTGGATAAGGTTTGAGTGTCTTTAAGCACAAACCAGCGCACACCTTCTGAACATGGTGGTGTGGTTAAAGATCCGTTAAATCGATAGTAGTTTGCAGTTTTTGGCAGTAAGTCGTTAATCTCAAAAGTATCTTTAAAGAACGTGGTTTGATTCTCTTGTGGGATTGCGTTGATCAGTTTAGACAGCGCTGCGTTTTGATCGCCTGCATCAAACATCACCGAAATTACCGCCAACTCGCCGTCTGCGTTGGCGTGTACAAAGTGCGCTTCAAGTGGATATTGGCGGCCTTTGATTTGGTTTTCTGAAGGTGTGTGGAAATGGAACTGTTGCAGCTCGAACGTCTCGCCATCGATGGTGAAGCTGTTACGTCCGTTCACTTGCGCTTGCAGCGTATGACCATTGTTGGTTAAACCAATGATCTGACCAGTGTACGAAAGGTTCAATGCTTCCAGTTTTGCATCGGCAGGGTTGTCGATGTTGATTGGGCTTTGGTTTTTTGTGGTAGCACAGTCTTTGGCGATTTCTCCCCAGTGCTCTGGCCCGTGTTTGTCATTGCCATAGCCCCATTCCGAAGCCTGAGCCGCGTTTAGAGTGAGAAGTGAGAGTGAAAAAGCAAGTAGTGTTTTGTTCATAATAATGTCTCTGTTCGGTCGCTTCGATAAGCGTTGTTACAAGGCAATGATCTAGAGGTTTGATCACTGCCTGACAAATTAGAAACGGTGGCTGAGTTGGGCACCAATTAGGAACGCATTTGAATGGGTCACGCCCGTCACCATAGGTGCAGGAACACCTTCATACGCGTACTCTCCTACGTTGACATCTTCACCAATCAAGTACGTCATGCCGATGTCAACCGTGGTATCTGAAGACCATTGGTAAGATGCGCCCGCAGATAACCAGTGACGGTTCGAATCTGGGATAGAAAGCGAAGTCAGCTCATCGACAGGTGTTTTGTCGAACGTGTAACCCGTGCGAAGTGTCCAACGTTCATTGGCGTACCAAGTCGCACCGATGGAGTAGTGTGCGGAGTCTTGCCACTGAAAATCTTTTAGCAACTGATCATCAGCTTTCAAGCTGTCAAATGCTGACCAACCAATCCACTGCACAGAATAGTGCAGGGCAAATTTAGGTAAGACGCGGTGATAACCGGAAAACTCCGCAATATCCGGTAGCGGCATAGCAAGCGAGTCGTACGATTCGCCAGCAAAGTGGATGTCGCCCTTGGCATCAATGTTAGGGCTGTGCTTGTAGCTTAAACCTAAGCGATGACGTTCGTTAAACTCGTACATCATGCCAATATTCGCACCAAGCCCAATGCCGCCAGCTTCCACATCAAGTGCGTTGCCTTTTACGGATCCACAGCGTTGTTCTAGTTCGTTTCCAAGTATGTTCCCACCAACGCAAACACCCACGTCCATATCGCGGTACAGCTCACCAGAGCCGTAAATCACATCAATACCACCACCGATACTAAAACGGTCGTTCACCTTGTATGCCAAGCTTGCGCCAAGGTTGACACTCGCTACGCTGGTGACACCGCCAAAAACAGGTGCGCCATAGTTTGGTTTAAACTTCATGTCGGTTCCGAAGTTGGAGTATGCCGATAAGCCTAGATACCAGTCGTCGTTGATAGGGTGAATAAAGTAAAAATTGGGTACAACGGCTGGTTGACCAACGCCATCGACGTCATCAATGTCTGTCACGGTTTGAGAGAAGGACGGGGTAATGTCAACTTGAGGGGACGGAGGAAAACCGCCCATACCAACATTGACATCCGCATTAATATTAGCTCGATGATATTGCGCATTTTTAACGGTAACGTCAGGTTTAACGTAAGTGACACCGAACGATAAGGCATTTTGTTTAAACAGCGTCATTGCTGCGGCGTTGCGGCTGACTACAGACGCATTATCACCAATGACGGCATCACCAGCAAAAGCACGACCAAGACCCGTCGCAGAATGTTCGTTAATTTGAAAACCACCGGCATACGCCGTCGAGGAGGCTAACCCGATTAATAAATAAATCGATGAAAGAGTTAATTGTCGCTGCATGTTTTTCTCATGAATTAATTAGAAGTTGTATTGCAACGAAAATCAGTAAAATAAACAAATCTGACCAGTGTATTTAGGAGTAAAACTAACAGTGTGCTGACAATAATTAAATTTAACTTAATAAATATTTATTGTTGAATTTATTAATGCTTCATGGCGTGAATATAGTAGTTATTTTACGTGTAAATTAAATCCTGAACCTCTATTTTTATTTTTGCGGTATTACTTCTCTATTTTTATTGTGCTGACTGTTCCCTAACAAATAGAGGGAAATCCAGCGATAAAGTGTTCGTGATGGAAACTCTGAGTCATTTGTATTTCCATTGCATCCCAACGTTGGTAGTTCGAATCAGCAAGAGAACTATCGTTTTAAACCCACATGACACACTCCTCTCGGTCTTACCTGTGTTATGTGGGTATTTTTTATTTAACTTGTCACTTAACTCCTCTTGAAATTCAATAATAAAAAATTACCATGATGAAATTTAAATGGATTGCATGTTGAATAAGTTTAGATTTTACTGGTTTGTTGGTATTTAAAAGTTTTGTTTATAATACTTATAACTTGAAATTTTGTATTTCAATTATTGTTCATCTATATTTAAATATAAATTAGACTCATGTATATGAAAACAAAATGGCCACGAAATATCGTGGCCATTTTTAATCATCAACGTATTTATGATGATTAAGAGTTTAACCTATAAGAAAGTCTTATTAAAAGCGAAACTCTTCTAAGTTATTGCTGCTTTCCAACATTTTTTCAGCAACATAACGATGCGTGGCTGTGGTTGGGTGAGTCACATCCCAGAACACAAACTTATCTGCGCCAGATGCCGCACACTCAGAGCGTAATGAATGGGTGTACATGTAATCCACAGAAGATGAGCGGTTGATGTCCAGACAAGGATCACTTGCATTCACGAACCCGTGTTCTTCTGGTGCCGAGGTTAACGTCTCAAACAGCGCGTGCGTATCAAACAATGAAATGTTGTAACCTTGAGCTTTATAGTACATCGCTTGTGCTTTGATGAACTCGTTCATTTTCAATACTTTCGCGCGAATCGTTTCAATTTCTTCCTGCGTTGAGTATTTGAACTGTGGTGCTTTGGTTGCGTCTGGCAGTGTCATCAACATGAAGTTCTTCGCGCCCGCGTCTGTTAGACGAATCAGAGCTTCAGCGTAATCCGCTTTTACTTCCGGCACGCTACGGTTGTAGTTCATGAAATCATTTAAACCAAACTCCAACGTAAACAATGTGTTTGCTGGGTTGTAGTTTTTCGCCAGTTTTGTGTAGGTCAAGTAAGAAGAAACTTGTTCGCCGACACCTGTTAGCGCAATGTATTGGTTCTCACCTGCTGCGCCGCCAACTGCCCAGTTATAAAGCGGTAAGTTTTTGGCTTTAGCAACGTATTCCGTCCAAACAAAACCGTTCGAGAAGTGACCTAAGAACCAGCTGTTTGGGTTAGGGAAGCGCCATTGGGAAGCGTTAAAGATGTTGCCTGTATCAGACAAGCTGTCGCCCAAAGCCACTACTTTGTTGATTTGATCTGGTTGCATTGCAGCATCATTGCTCCAGATCGTGTGGTTATAAGAATAGCGATTGTCAGCAGCAAAAAACGTAATGTCTGCGTTCTCGTTCGCCAGATCTAGTGTTTCTTCACAGCGCTGGCGAATCACGTTTTGTGAGGTGTTGGTGTAGAACATGTTTTTAAATGAAACAGAGCTCCACCAATAACCGTCGATAGTGAAGTCACTACCATCTTCGTTTTTCGCCCATTTCCAGTCGGTAGCCGCATCATCCTTAGAGTGGCTCGTACGATACCAGCAGCGAACGTAAGTATAGGTTTGATTTTCTTGCGTGCTGACCACTTCAGACGCAGAAACCATTTCTGGTGATAATGTTGGCTCCTCTGCAACGGCAGAGGCAAGCGGAAGTAATGCAGTTAATAGTGTGATTGTTTTTTTCATCATTCACTCTTCTTGTAATGGTTATGGTTCCGAATACGTGAATACGCTCGGCTATAACAGTATTTAGATGAGAATTTTTCTCACTAAACCTTCTAATTCTGAGTAAATACTCAAGACAGTCAACAACTAAATATTCAATATTTCAGTTTTGGCACCACGGTCAAAAAATCCATTCAGCATAGCAATCGATTAAATGTGTATTATTTAGAATAATTACTCACTAACATTAATTTAACATGCACTTTTTGTTAATTAAGTGATTGCTTTATAAGGTTTTGTTTATACTTTTTGATGTTAACTAAAAATGTTTATTGAATGATCTTTTGTACAAAGTTGTATATTCATGAAACAAATTGTTTGGCATTTTTGGCCTATAAACTATAGCTGAAGCTCTCATGTGAACATCATGGTGATGACTTTTCATGAGAATATAGTGAATAAAAATTAGCTCAAATAAGGAATAGGGCAAATGCACTACACAACAAGTAAAAAACAAGGCTTATTTTCGTTGTCTGCCGTAGCGATAGCACTGACCACTTCTATGTCAGCGTTTGCGGCTCCACCAATGGGATTTGATGAATCTAAGTTACCGACGAAGTACATCGTCAAATTCAAAGAAGATGCAGTCAGCCGATCTTCAATGGGTGGTAACTCATTTTGGGGACCACGAATCGCGCAGGAGTCTGTTTTACAACAGGTGAAGGCACGTAAGGTGGAAAAACTAGGTAATCGCGCCATTTACAGCGTTGAGTTGGATGGTGATGACTTAGAACCACTTCGTAATCGCAGTGATGTGGAATATGTCGAAGTCGATCCGCCTCGCTATTTGCTCAGCGAAACTACCCCGTGGGGTTATGAAGCGGTTAATGCTCAACAGTTAGACGACTTCAATGCTGGTAATCGCACTGTATGTATTATCGATTCAGGGTACGACATCTCGCACAACGACCTAAGCGGTAACCGTGTTGCAGGTACCAACGATAGTGGTACAGGATCATGGAGCGATCCGGGTAACAATAACGCCCACGGTACTCACGTTGCAGGTACTATCGCAGCGATTGCCAACACCGAAGGTGTGAAGGGTGTGATGCCAAACCAGAATGTGAATTTGCACATCGTGAAAGTATTTAACGAATCAGGTTGGGGTTACTCATCTGGACTTGTTAAAGCGATCCAAACGTGTGCAGATAATGGTGCCAACGTTGTGAACATGAGTCTTGGTGGTAGTCAATCAAGCCGAACTGAGCAAAATGCACTGCAAAACATTTACGATCAAGGCGTTCTGCTAATCGCCGCAGCTGGTAATGACGGAAACACTGCACACAGCTACCCAGCTTCTTACGATTCAGTTATGTCTGTTGCTGCTGTCGATAACCAAAATGATCATGCGGCGTTCTCGCAATCTACTGATCAAGTTGAGATCTCTGGCCCAGGTGTGGCGATCTTATCAACGGTTACGGTAGGCGAAGGTAAACTTTCTGATATTACCTTGAATGGCGTAAGCCAATTTGATCGCGGTATTGTCCCTCACAATCGTTTGATTAATAACGGCTCTTCGTATGTGCCAGATCCAATCGCTGGTTCAGTAACAGCAATGCTAGATAGCTGTGATGTATCTGGCGGTAACTTTAACTGTGGTGATATGTCAGGCAAAATTTGTTTGACTGAACGTATTGGCAACCAGTCTTCAGGTAACTACCCAGAAGTGGATGCGGTTCAAGCTTGTTACAATGCAGGTGCACGAGCGGCAATCGTATACAGCAACTCTGAACTACCTGGTTTACAAAACCCATTCTTGGTAGACACAAACAACGCTTATCGTATGGTTTCGGTAACGGTTGATCGTGCATTTGGTCAAGAGCTGTTGGGGTATGTTGGTCAAGAAATTACGGTTTCAACCACCTCTGGTGAAGATTACGAATACTACAATGGTACATCGATGGCAACACCTCATGTAACTGGCGTAGCAGGCTTGGTGTGGAGTTACCACCCAACGTGTACAGCAGCGCAAGTACGTAATGCCCTAGTTCAAACGGCAACAGACATTGATGTCGCTGGACGAGACAACCGCACAGGTCACGGCCTAGTGAATGCGGAAGCGGCGAAACTGTTCTTGGATGCGGGCTGTAACGGTCCTGACGGTGGCGGTAGCTCTTCGGACTCTAGCTTCTCAAACACCAGCCCTGTTGCGATTCCTGACAACAAATCTTCTGGTGCAATCAGCGCTGTAGATGTCGATCGCTCTGGTGATTCAGGTACAGTAAGTATTGACGTTGATATTAGCCACACTTACATCGGTGACCTACGAGTGACGCTAACTTCACCGACTGGTGGAGAAGTCGTGCTTCACGATAATACTGGCGGCAGTGCTAACGATATCAAAGCCACTTTCCAAGCGGATTTCTCTGGTTTTGAATCACAAGGTTCTTGGGAACTAAAAGCGGTAGACAGTGCCAGAAGAGACACGGGCACAATCAACAGTTGGACTCTGACTTTTCAATAAGGAGTGGTTATGAAGAAGTGGACCTTACTTTCTTTGTCTGCGGTGAGTGCTACCGCACTATTGGCAATCGGACTAAGCTCGGCCAGCTTGGCGAACAATCAAGGATTTCCGCTCGTGGATGAACGTTCTGAACAAGCTGAGCAACAACCTACGCGTTACTTTGTTAAGTATCACAAAGGGAAAGAGAGCGAAGTGAGAGCGCTTCTTCGTCAACATAACCTTAAAGTGGTTGATGCGTTGGTGAAGCAACAGGTACTGGTGGTGAGCGGCGAACAAGCTGACGTCGATAAGCTATCTGGTAACGAATCCGTTGAATACACCGAGCAAGAACCAACGAGAAAGTTGTTGTCTCAATAAGATAGCCTCAATATGAAAAACGCCCCTCACGTGAGGGGCGTTTTGTTTTCACTTATTGGTGGAAGATGAAGATTACGGACGTTCACCTGCTGCTAGGCGACGTTCGATATCTGCAACCACTTCTGGGAAGTCAGCAATGGTGTCGATGAGATAATGCGGCGAGCTCTTTAGCAATTTTGCACGCGCTTTTTCACGAGCAGCATTAAGCGTTGCTTCGTCCGCAGCTTGGTATTCTTCAAACGTTAGACCTGCTTCGTTACCAGACAGCAGCAAACCAACGGTCCACATACCGGCGTTGTGACCTTCATCGATGCCCGGTGCGGCGTCATCCACTTTGATGCACGCATTAACGTTGGTAACATTCAGCTCAATCACGTTCTTCAGTGCCATAAATGGTGCAGGGCGACCACCTTGTGGCAGGTCATCCGTTGCTACTACGTAATCTGGTTTGTAGCCGTAATCCGCTGCCACTGGAATCAGCACATCCATCACTTCGCGAGGGTAACCAGAACAAGAACCGATCTTGATGCCTTTGTCTTTCAGAGCGTTCACAACTTCAATCGCATTAAGGATTGGCTCTGCGTGGTCAGCCACTTTTGCTTTTTGTAGCGGCATGAATGCTGCGTAGATAGCGTCGATGTCTTCGCTGGTCATTGAGCGACCAAACTTCTCATTCCAACGCTTATCAACTGCAGGAATACGACCCACAGCTTGGATGTGATCCCACTTGCCAAGACCCATTGGTTCGCGCGCTTCTTCAAGGTCGATTTCAAAATCAAAGCCTTGTTTGAATGCTTCTACAAAGATGCTAGTTGGCGCAAAAGAGCCGAAATCGACGATAGTGCCAGCCCAGTCAAAGATCACTGCTTGAATTGGTGAGTTGCTCATGTTCAATCCTTTTTCTTGCTTGCCAGAGCGCTTGCCTACACGTTGGAACCGCGCTCAGGATAAATTGGTTTTTGTTGAGGTTAGAAGTCGTTAAAGTCTTTACACACTTTGGCGATCGCTTCTTCGAAGATCGCCAACGCTTCTGTCAGTTGTTCGCGAGTGATGATCAGCGGTGGGCTGAGTTGAATCACATTGCCTTGCGATACCTTGAAGCTCACGCCATTGTTGAGGCATTGGTACAGCACAGCTTCCGCTTCGTCATACGCGCGCGATTTGCTTTCGTGGTCAGTGACCAATTCAATGCCCCACAACATGCCGATGCCACGAACATCACCAATCACTGGGTATTTGGCTTTCATCTCTAGCAGCTTTTCACGCATGAACTGGCTGTCGGCTTTAGCTTTCTCTAGCAAGCCTTCTTGCTCAATGGCTTCCATTGTGGCTAGCGCTGCTGCGCAACCAATAGGGCTTTTCTCATGAGTGTAATGACCCATGGAGATTTGCTCGGCGGTGTTGTATTTGTCTTTGGTGACCATGGCTGCGATAGGCACTAAGCCACCACCCAAGCCTTTACCGATGCACAGCATATCTGGCTCGATATCGTAGGCTTGGTAGGTAAACCATTCACCGCTGCGACCCATGCCGTTAGGGATGTCGTCGATGATCAACATGACATTGTGTTTGTCACAGATTTCACGGATGCGTTTCCAGTAGGCTTTGCTCGGCACTTGTACATCCGTGTTGCGAACCGCTTCTGCGATAAACGCGCCCACGCCACCTTCTTTCTCAATCACGTACTCAAGGTAGTCGGCGTAATGTACGTCGCTGCCGTCCGCGACTGGAAAAGCTCCTCGGTAAGACACTGCTGGTGGAATGCGTTCAACACCTGCCATTAATGGTCCCATGCCTTGACGGAAACACGCTTCGCCACCTACTGAGATGGCATCCAACGATGCGCCGTGGAAGGAATCCCACAGAGACACCACCTTGTAGTTGCCCGTGATGTGGCGCGCTAGTTTAAGTGCCATGCCAACCGCAGATGTGCCACCCGGAGCAAACAACACGCGGTTCAATTCGCCGCCACAGATTTGGGTGAGTTTTTCGGCACATTCAATCGCGGTCTCGTTGGTAAAACGACGTGGTGAAAACGGCAGTTTGGCAATTTGCTCTTGCACACGTTTCATCACATGCGGATGACCATAGCCCAACTGGTGGACGTTATTGCCATGGAAGTCCATGTACTTTTTGCCGGTAGCATCTTGGATGTAGATGCCTTCTGCTGCTTCCAAGGTATCTAAGCAAGGCGTTGACATGGCTTGATGAAGAAAGACCTCCGAATCACGCTTCAGCAATGCTTGCGTGCGTTTGTCGTCCATCGATGCATTCCAAGCTTGGCGTGCCGGTGTTGTGTTGACATCACCTTCGCTGCGGAAATGGGTCGGTTTGATATTCTGAGTCATAGCGCTCTCTCAATCAGAAGGCTGCTTTAAGCAACTTGCCAGTACATCGCTTTTTCAATCGCACCGATTAAGCGCTCGATATCTGCTGGGTAAACTTCACCAATGTTGCCGATACGGAAGCAATCTGCATTCGATACCTTACCCGGATAAATCACAAAACCTTGCTCTTTCAAACGTGTGTAGAACGCTTTGAATTGGTAATCACTGTGCGTCGGAGAGTAGAAAGAAGTGATGATTGGCGAGTGAAGATCATCACTTAGTAGTGGCTCGAAACCTAGAGAACGCATACCTGCAACCAGTGTTTTCTGGTTAGTTTGGTAACGGTTATGACGAGCCTCAATGCCGCCTTCTTGTTCTAGCTCTAGCAATGCTTGGTAGAAAGCGCGCACCGTGTGCGTAGGAGACGTGAAACGCCATTTGCCGTGATTCACTTCCATGCAGTGCCATTGGTCGTAAAGATCAAGGCTCAAAGAACGTGCCTGACCTTTGCACTTTTCGAGCTCAGTTTGTTTTGCAATCACAAAGCCAAAGCCCGGTACGCCTTGAATACATTTGTTTGCAGAGCTGATCATAAAATCGATGCCTAGCTCAGCGATATCGATAGGAATGCCACCAAAGCTCGACATGGCATCCAGAATCACCACTTTGCCGTGCGCTTTTGCTGCAGAAGCAAATTCTTCAATTGGGTTAAGCATGCCAGTGGTTGTCTCGCAGTGAACAATCGCCACGTGTGTGATTGTAGGATCCGATGCCAATGCAGTTTCCACCTCGTTCAAGTGTGGCTGTGATGTTTCGCCTGGGGAAACTACATGGCATGGAATATTTAGGTAATCAGCGATCTGAGCGATACGCGCACCGTAAGCACCGTTGTCGACAACCAACAATTTTCCATCTTTGCCAATGGCGCTGCCAATCGTCGCTTCTACTGATGCGGTGCCGCTACCTTGCATTAGTACGCTGGTGTAGCCGTCTTGTTGAGTTGCCAGTTTTACAAGCTTAGTGCGGATCACTTCTACAATGTCTTTGTTGTATTCATCATCCCAAGTACACCAGTCTTTAAGCATGGCTTCACGTACCGTTTCAGAAGTAGATAGAGGACCTGGAGTCAGTAGTAGGTATTCGTTTTTCATCTCGATTTCCATCAGAATAGGCTAATTGGTCTACACCAAATTTAGAGTTCACTCTAACGAGGAAGAAAAGGGCAGTAAATAGGCGAATCTCCAATTTCATAAAACTTTAATATCCAGAAAATGGCGGATCAATTGAACGATTATTCATCGCAAGTTTTCGTAAAACTGCCATTTAATGGTCATGATTTCGTCACAAAGGCTCAGTAGGGTGTATATCGTCAACTGGTACAGACCAAATGAAAACTTAGCCAAATTAACTGGAGAAAATGATGAAAAACCGTTTGATGAAAGGATCGCTGGCTGCACTTGTCTCTCTGCTAGCTACGAATGCAATGGCAGCACAGGAAGTCACGGTTTACACCGCTTTCGAAACTGACATTCTTGCGAAATACAAGTCTGCGTTTGAGAAAGATAACCCAGATATCAAGATTAAGTGGGTTCGCGATTCCACCGGTATCATGACGGCGAAATTGCTGGCAGAAAAGAACAACCCTCAAGCGGAAGTGGTTTGGGGTCTTGCTGGCTCGTCAATGGCACTGCTTAAAGATGAAGGTCTTCTTAAGCCTTACACACCAAAAGGTTTGGAAGAGCTTCACGCGAACCTAAACGACCCTCAATCAAACCAAGCTTGGTTTGGTAACGATGCGTTCTTTAACGCAGTTTGTTTCAACGAAGTGGTAGCGAAACAACTTAACCTGCCTAAGCCAACGTCTTGGGAAGACCTAACAAAGCCGGTTTACAAAGGTCACATTGCAATGCCGAACCCAGCGTCTTCAGGCACTGGCTACATGCAGGTTTCTGCTTGGTTACAAAACATGGGTGAAGATCAGGCATGGAACTACATGCGTGACTTAGACAAGAACATTGCACACTACACGCACTCTGGCTCTAAGCCATGTGTTCAAGCGGGTATGGGTGAAGTGGCTATCGGTATTTCAATGGCAAGCCGCGGCGCGAAGCTGAAAACACAAGGTGCACCACTAGCGGTTATCACACCAAAAGGCATCGGCTGGGAATCAGAAGCCGTTGGTCTAGTAAAAGAGTCTGATGCAGCGAAGCGTGTTGTCGACTGGTCAATCTCTAAAGCAGCAAACGAGCTTTACGTAGAAATGTACCCAGTGGTTGCACATAAAGAAGTGAAAGCGACCGTTTCTAACTTCCCGAACGTTCAAGAGAACATGGCGAAGATGGACTTCGCGCAAATGGGTAGCAAGCGTGCAGAGATTCTAGCGGCTTGGTCTGAGAAGTTTGACGCGAAATCAGAACCAAAGTCTTAATTGAATTTGCTTTGAGTTGAATGCTGAAATCCACCTCGGTTGAGGTGGATTTTTTGTTTTCTCTTTCTATTTCAGAGTTTGTTGAAAGTAGATTCCTAGTCTCACCTAGGTTCGCTGGAATGACGGACTTAAGAAAGTTGGGAGCTTCTATCCGCACTCACAACGTCATTCTCGAGAGCGACGAAGGAGTGAGTCGGGAATATCTAATTACCACTTGAACAAACCTCATCTCCCTTCATCTATTTGTCATCTTCTGGCTATAAATTTGTCATTGGAACGTAACACTCCAAAACTAAAGTTGGTATATACCATTTGGAGCATGTGTTATGTCAACTAACCAACATTACCTAAATATCGAAAATGTAGTGAAGCAATTCGGACAGTTCACTGCATTAAAGAAAATCTCGCTAGCGATTGAAAAGGGCGAGTTCGTTTGTTTTCTTGGCCCTTCTGGCTGCGGTAAAACCACTCTATTACGTGCTATTGCAGGTTTAGACTTGCCAACATCTGGTGCGATTTTTCAAAACGGTCAAGAGACCACATTCCTACCACCAGAGAAGCGCGATTTCGGCATCGTATTCCAATCTTATGCTTTGTTTCCGAACCTAACTGTGCAAGAGAACATTGCGGTGGGTTTGAAGAACCAAGGCATGTCGACCAAAGAAGCATTAGAGAAGGTGGATTACTGGCTAGAAACCATTGGTCTTCCAACCTCTGGTGAGAAATTCCCTAACCAACTTTCTGGTGGTCAGCAGCAGCGTGTTGCTTTGGCTCGTGCATTGGCGTTGTCACCGGGTCTACTGTTATTGGATGAGCCATTATCGGCGCTGGATGCAAAAGTACGTGTTCACTTACGTGATGAGATTTGTAAGCTGCAACGCAAGCTTGGCATCACCACCATCATGGTTACGCACGATCAGGACGAAGCGCTGTCGATGGCGGATCGTATTGTGGTAATGAACCATGGTGTGATTGAGCAAGTCGGCACTCCTCAAGAGATCTACCAACAACCAGCAACGCGCTTTGTTGCTGAGTTTGTCGGCAGCATGAACTTTATTGAAACCTCAGTCGCAACCGACTCCCAAGTACGCATTGCAGAAACCCTGATGCCAGCACCAAGCTTGAGCAATCGTAAGATCCAACGTGGTGACCGCTTCGACCTTGCGGTGCGTCCTGAAAGCATCAAGTTCGTTGAAAACTACAACAACTCTTTACCTGTGCGAGTTACCGCAACCGAGTTTCTGGGGGCGTTTTTCCGTATTGATTGCGTATTGCAAAACGACAGCTCAACGAAAACCATCGTAGTGGATGTGCCTGTGGAAACGGTTCAAAAACTCAATATCAAGGCGGGCGATGTACGTTACATCCAGTTTGCTGAAGAAGGGCTGCATGGTTACGCCGTGCCCTCGGTTGATAAAGCGCTAGCAGCGTAGGTGTAAACATGGATGCGAAGACAATGACGATGAATAGCCTAACCACGCAAGACAAAGCAAAATCCCTACTCGGACGTGTTAGCCGCGATAACCTTGTGTTGTTTGGTTTGCTCGCTGGTTTGTCGACCATGATGGTGCTGTTCATCTTAATGCCGCTTTGGGCAATGTTGACCAAGAGTGTGCAAAATGCCAATGGCGAATTTGTCGGATTGGCAAACTTTGCGACGTACTTTTCCTCTTCAAGCTTGTGGGTGTCGGTGGGCAACACCTTCACTTTGGGCGTGATAGTGACCTCGGTAGTAGGCGTGCTTGCGTTTGGTTATGCCTACGCGCTGACTCGTTCATGCATACCGTTTAAAGGTTTGTTTCAAATCCTAGGTACCGCGCCGATCCTCGCGCCTTCGTTACTGCCAGCGATCAGTTTGATTTTCCTTTTCGGTAATCAAGGCATTGCTAAAGAGATGCTGTTGGGAAACTCGATTTACGGCGTGATTGGTATCTCGATGGGATTGATTTTCTGGACTTTCCCTCATGCATTGATGATTTTGACCACTTCACTGCGTACTTCAGATGCCCGCTTGTATGAAGCAGCCCGCGCACTGAAAACTTCACCAATCAAAACCTTCTTTATGGTGACGTTACCTGCGGCGAAATACGGTTTGATCAGTACGCTTATCGTGGTCTTTACACTGGTTATCACGGACTTTGGTGTGCCGAAAGTGATTGGTGGCAGCTACAACGTTCTGGCGACTGACATCTTCAAACAAGTTGTGGGACAACAAAACTTTGCTATGGGTGCAGTGACCAGCATTATGTTGTTATTCCCTGCGGTAATGGCATTCGGCGCAGACCGCTGGGTACAGAAAAAGCAGAAGAGCTTGTTCGACACACGCTCGGTGCCTTATCAGCCAGAACCTAACAAAGCGCGCGACAGCATTTGTTTGGTTTACTGCAGCATCATTTCTATCGCAGTGTTGGCTGTGCTTGGCATGGCAGTGTATGGCTCGTTAGTTACGTTCTGGCCTTGGAACAAAGCGCTGACGCTAAACAACTACAACTTTGCCGAAATGAGCACCTACGGTTGGAGCCCATTCTTCAACTCGCTAACGCTGGCAGGTTGGACAGCGGTTATTGGTACAGCCATCATCTTTGTCGGTGCTTACTGCATTGAGAAAGGGCGTGCGTTTGGTCCAATTCGCCAAGTGATGCAAATGCTTAGCGTGGTGCCAATGGCGGTTCCGGGTATGGTGCTTGGCTTGGGTTACATCTTTTACTTCAATGATGCGAACAATCCTTTGAACGTGCTTTATGGCACCATGGCATTCTTGGTGATTAATACGGTAGTCCATTACTATACCGTGGGTCACATGACTGCACTGACAGCGCTAAAGCAGTTGCCATCGGAGATTGAAGCCACAGCAGCATCGGTGAAGCTTCCTCAATACAAGTTGTTCTTTAAAGTGACATTACCTGTGTGTTTACCTGCGATTTTGGACATTGCGACTTACTTGTTTGTTAATGCATTGACCACCACTTCTGCGGTAGTATTCCTTTACTCAACCGATACGATTCCGGCTTCGGTCTCGATTCTGAATATGGACGATGCAGGTCAAACTGGCGCTGCAGCGGCAATGGCTGTGATGATCATGATTGCTGCCGCAATTGCGAAGATTGTTCAGATGACTTTGGGTAAATTGTTAGAGAATCGCACACAAGCTTGGCGCAAAAGATAAGGACACTTCGTGCAATACGTAAAAATTAAAGATTCGATTGTTGAACAGATTGAAGCGGGCATGCTATCGCCGCGTCAAAAACTGCCAGCAGAGCGTAAGTTGGCGGAGTCGTTCGATACTACACGTGTCACTCTGCGTGAAGCTTTATCACTGCTCGAAGCGGAAGGTCGAATCTATCGCGAAGATCGCCGAGGTTGGTTTATCTCACCTGAGCCATTGCGTTACGACCCTACCCAAACGCTAAACTTCCCGAACATGGCGAAAGCGCAAAATCGCGTGCCAAAAACAGAAGTGATAGCCGCAAAAGGCACCTTGGCTAATAAATTGGCCGCTCGTTTGTTGGACCTTCAGCCGTTTTCAGACGTATTTCGTGTCGACCGCGTTCGTTACCTAGAAGAGCGTCCGGTGGTTTATGTTACGAACTACATTCGACCAGACATATTTCCCAACTTATTGTCTTATGATTTATCAAACTCGTTAACCGACATTTATCGTGAACACTACGGTGTGACGTATCAAAAAATTCGTTACCGAATTTCGACTAGTACTTTGTTGGGTGAGGTGGCACAGGCATTGCGCGCGACTTCTGGTACGCCTGCAATGGTGGTTGAACGTATCAACTACAACCAACATGGCGAGTTGATTGACTGTGACATCGAATACTGGCGTCATGATGCCATCAGCATCGAGTCTGTCGCGGAGCTGAATTAATCTCTGTTTGCTGGGCATCTGTCTAGTTGGCGGCGAGCAATTTATATCTCAAATTCAAAGGCTCCATATTGGGGCCTTTGTTGTACCCAAGCACCTTGAGGGCATCTAAATATCATAAACAGGAAAACGGAATGGATCTCTTGGCAATCGCACTCGTTGTATTGTCTGCAGTTATGCATGCTGGCTGGAATATTCTTGGTAAAAGCAATGCTGGTTCAGGGCTCGCGTTTACGATGGCGGCAAGTTTATCTGCATGCCTTCTGCTCACGCCTTATCTTATTTGGTATCTCTTTAACATTGGCTGGACGACGTTGCCCAGCGTGTTTTGGGGAATGCTGTTTATCAGTGGTTTATCTCAAATCGTCTATTTGGTTGGTTTGATCGTGGCCTACAAGCACGCCGATGTGGGAGTGATTTATCCGATTGCGAGAGCACTTCCTGTAATGATGGTGGGCGCACTCACCGTCGCCTTAGGTTATGAGTTGAATGCTCAGCAGTGGTTGGGTTTCCTGCTTATTACTTTAGGTTGTGTCCTAGTTCCAGTGACCAGTTTTCGTCAAATTACTCTTGGGGAGTACCTGAATGTTGGTGTGTTTTGGGCCTTGATTGCGGCGTTTGGCACGACGGGTTACTCCGTTGTGGACAAGCAAGCACTGAATCTGCTAACTCAACAAACATCGACCATTCTTAACGACCACTATAGCGCGATTTTTTATCTAGGCGTGCAGTTTTGGGTTATGGGAGTACCGGTTTTATTGTGGTGTATTGTTTCGGGGAGTCAGCAAGAACTACAAACCGCTTGGATGATTCGCAAAAGTGCGAGCATGGCTGGCATCATGATGGCATCCACCTACGGCTTGGTGCTGTTTGCGATGACTATGACTGATAACGTCAGCCTTGTTGTGGCTTTGCGACAAATCAGCATTGTATTTGGTTTATTAATGGGCGTGTGGTTGTTGGCTGAAAAATGGTATTTCACGCGAGGCGTCGGGGTGCTGTTGATCCTGAGCGGAATCATTATGTCATTGAGCTCTGCTTGAGGTATAAGGCACCGATGTCGATTCGGTGCCTTGGCACAGCTAAATTTTTAAAATCGCAATTGTGCACCAAACATCACACCGCCAGAATCAAAATCGCTATTCTTGGCGTAGTTGTACTCTAAGTTCAAACCAAAGTGTTTATAGGCCCAAGCGACACCAGCAGCGGCTTCTCCGCCAAGACTAGACTCGTCATATTCTTTATTCTGACCATTGTTTTTAAGCGTGTAACTTAACGTGTAGTAAGTGATACCACCTTTCCCGTAAAGCTCAAAGCCAGCTCCCAGAGGGTAACTTGCGTAACCGCTGAGTCGAGGCCCGCCATAACTGACATCGGTGATTTCTGTTAAGGGACTGATAAGTACGGAGCCAATGCCGTTAAATGCGCCCTTATAGCCGGCTTCAATACCAAAGTTGTGATCGAACATGTAACGGTAATATACATCACCAAGGAACATGTCACCTTCATCATGGCTATTGTTCACATCGTAACTAACATTACCGTAGCCTAAATTTGCTCCAACAACATGTTGGGTTGGTTGTGCATGAGCCGTTAAGGAAAGTGCGGACAGTAAGCATGCAACGGCGTACTTGTAAGACATAAAAACTCCGAATCATAAAATGAAAAACAAAGCGTCATGTGCTGCGTTGGGTTAACGTAGCCTTGTTATGAACTCCGCTTTGGTATTGTCTAACCATTCGTAACGACGTCGATACATCGAACGCTTAGAACGCGACATGCCTTCGATATCACGACGCGGGGCATTCACATCGAGTGAGTAGAAATGACGGTTGTATTCGGTGCCGCCCAATTCTTGCCAGAGTGCATCGTAGTCCGTTTTGATTCGTCCTTTACTGTAGCGTCGTGCAGCATAAGTATGGGATTGTGTTTTTACCGCTAGAATCGTATTCACTTCCCAAATTTGCGCGAGTAAAGTAAGCAAACTCACCATCAAGCTTTTTGGTCTTTGCCCGTAAAGTTTACGAGTTAACTTTTTAATTTTCGCGTTGTTCTCTTCACTGCTGCGTGGCCCTTGCAAGCCGCCAATCATAATGCTGCGTCCAGATTCTATGTGGCCGAGAGTAAATGAGAGCGTATAGAAGTTACCATCCTCCGCGCTGTGTAGCACTAGGCTCATGTCGCCTTCTTTTTGGTAGCGCGCTTCGTACACCAATCGCACAGAGTACAATGTCTCGTCGATTTCAAATGATGTTAATGTTAAGCCAGTCGAATCGGTATAGATCTCTTCAATGGTCTGTTTAGAAAACAGCTCTGAAATGGTTTTGTAGTGATCAACCACTAGGTTTGAACGATCGAACGCTGAGTTATTTTTGATGATGTAGGGACGAAATGGTTTTTCTAAAAATCGGTGCGTACGTGCACAAAGCATCTCTAGCAATGACGATTCAATATTATCTGACAGGTGCTTAAACGCTCGTTTGTAGTAAAGTGCGCGCAAGATGAACTTAGCTCTGTAGGTCCAAATTGGCTTATAGACATCAGCATAATCATCTGAGTAAATTGATTTGCTATGGTAAAAAATGGATTTGTTCGCGGTCATTTTCACTCCAGATTAACGTGTGCTCAACAGCCACAATTAAGAACCGACGGACGAGCAGCGAAGAACCCGAAAAAGGGGAAATACAAAGCACTACTAAAAGGGGAGGTTTTGCTGTGTCCGACGTTTATATAAGGTTTTGAACACTGTTCTTTTGTTGGGATTCTAAGAGAAAATTGACCTTAGGTATTGTATGGGTTGGTAAGGAAATGTCAGTTTGGAAGCCACTTTGAACGTTGTGATTACGAGGTGGAAAAATGCTCGTGTTGGCAGAGTATGATGCCGTGTTGCTAAGTTAAAGTGAAATGAGTTGAACAAGAATTGAACGTTATTTGAAATTATTTTGACGTGTTTCTGGTCTTTATACGTACCTTATAAATATCGAGCCAATTTAGGCCCGATATAAAGGTAAGTAAGGAGAGGTTTATGAAACGCTTAATGACTTTAGCAAGTATGATTGCTCTGACTGCTGCACCTTCTGTTGTTTTTGCTGGTGGCTATCAGTGGACAAACGATACCGAAACGATCCATGGTGATGTTATGGATAGCAAACAAGCGGCTTATGAAATGGGTCGTGACATGATTCAGAACTATCAAAGCAAATCACCAGGTCAGCTTCGTGACGAGTTTACAAGCCTTACAGAGTATGTTGATCGCCAGTCGTTTTCTATCACCGACTCAAAAGTCATGGTGAATGAGTTCTTGCAAAGTGACGGGCAAGTTGTATACCAGCCTATTCTCAATGTTCAATACGAGTACCGCATGCGTGAAACCGGTAAATACTAACCAGTAAGACGGCCTCGATTTTCCGATAATTTATATCCTTGCTGTTTGTTTTGGGGAGCGCTGCTCCCCATTTTTGTATTCATTGATAGCAGAAACTTCCACTCTCTCAGCGCAACATTTGCTATCGCTCAGCGTTAGATATTCTTGCTCGTTGATTGTGCTCATCGTTTGTAAAGTGTTTGCGGAAATGGATGTAACGCACTAACGAGGATACCCGATGACACACAGTTCATACTGGTTCAAGCAGGCCATTGAAGCTGAACAGCCAGAAACGCCGCAACCATTACATCAAAATATTGATACCGATGTTGCTATTGTCGGTGGTGGCTACACCGGACTTTGGACAGCGATTATGATTAAGCAGCAATCTCCTGAAAAACAGGTGGTTGTTATCGAAAAGGGCTTGTGTGGCAGTGGGGCATCTGGCGCGAATGGCGGCTGTATGCTGACATGGTCTACCAAGTTCCCGACGTTGAAACGGTTATTCGGTGAAGAACATGCTGTTTGGTTGGTAAAAGAGTCGGAACAAGCGGTGTTGGAGATTGACGACTTTTGTCAGCAATACAATATCGATGCGCAATTATCGTTAAAAGGGGTTTATTACACCGCAACCAATCAGGCTCAGAAAGGTGGAATGCAGCCAGTTGTCGACGAGTTACAACGGCTAGATGTGAACAGTTGGCGTCGTTGCTCGGTGGAGGAACTGCGTGCCAATGCGGGTTCACCTCGCCATATTGAAGGCTACCACTCTCCGGTTGCTGCTAACGTACAACCCGCCTTACTTGCGCGAGGGTTACGCCGTATTGCTATTGATCTGGGTGTAGAAGTTTATGAGAACACGCCAATGACGCGTCTAGATTATGGAAAACCTGCCACCGTCTGTACACCTAAAGGAAACATTCAAGCGCAGCAGGTGGTGTTGGCATTAAATGCATGGATGGTGGAGCAATTTAAGCAGTTCAAAAACAGTATCGTGGTGGTGTCTTCGGATATGGTTATTACCAAACCGCTTGGTGATACTTTGTCTCAATCTGGTTGGCAAGCGGGTTCGAGTGTCTTGGACTCACGCATCTTCGTACATTATTACCGAGATACGCCAGATGGCCGTTTGATGCTAGGTAAAGGCGGTAATCAGTTCTCTTTCAACAACCAAGTTGATGCGATGTTTAACAAGCCGACGCGTTATCAAACGCTACTAAAAAAATCATTCGACAACCTTTTTCCTCGCTTAAAAGGGACTGAATTTGAGTACTCTTGGACTGGCGGTTCGGATCGTTCCGCAACTGGGTTTCCTTTTTTTGGCCAATTGGATGAGCAAAGTAATGTCTTTTACGGGTTTGGTTATTCAGGTAACGGCGTTGCCCAAACTCGAATGGGTGGAAAGATTTTATCGTCGTTGGTGTTAGGGCTAGATAACGAGTGGACGCGAGGTGGTTTAGCGCAAGGACCGCTTGGGTATTTTCCACCAGAACCAATACGTTGGCTGGGAGCAATGATGGTACGAAATGCTGTTCGCCGAAAAGAGGAAGCGGAAGACAATGAGAAACATCCGTTTGTTTGGGATAAATGGCTAGCGAAACTCGCAGGACCAGCAGGCAAAGCGGATAAGCTCGACTAAACTGAAGACTTTAGCCACAAACGAGACAGTTTGCAGTAAAAGTCATTGGGGGGCGATGTAGCCTTGTGTTAGCCTCTGTCTTTCAAGCTCAGATTTAAAAGGTGAGTAATATAATGAAAGTATTCAGCAACTTCGATAGCGGCAGCATTCACGTAGTGAAAGCGGACGACAAAAATGACATCCAACTTAAAATCCCTAATGACAATATGTCGGAATTCTACCAGTGGTTCCATTTCCGTCTAGAAACCGAAGCCGAGCAGTCGCACACGATCAAACTGCTTGATTTGGCTAAGTCGGCTTATCCAGAAGGGTGGCAAGGTTATGATGTCGTAGCGTCTTACGACCGTGAAGAATGGTTCCGTATACCAGCAGAGTTCGATGGCGACACGCTGACTTTCACTGTTATCCCTGAGCGTAGCTCAATTTACTTCGCGTACTTTGCGCCTTACACATACGATCGTCATTTAGACTTGTTACACATGGCACAAAGCGCGCACCACTGCCAACTAGAAACATTAGGCCACACATTAGACGGCAATGACATGAGCTTGCTAACGTTTGGTGAGCCGGAAGAAGGCAAAAAGAAAATCTGGATGATTGCACGCCAACATCCGGGTGAAACCATGGCTGAATGGTTCATGGAAGGCATGATCCAACGTCTACTGGACGAAAATGACACGGTTGCGCGTGCATTACTGGAAAAAGCAGTGCTTTACGTGGTACCAAACATGAACCCAGACGGTGGTATTCGCGGCCACTTGCGTACGAACGCGGTAGGCGTGAACTTGAATCGTGAATGGCAAACGCCATCAATGGAAAAGAGCCCAGAAGTCTACCTTGTGCGTCAGCGCATGCTGGAAACGGGTGTTGACATGTTTTTAGATATCCATGGTGATGAAGCGATACCGTATAACTTCGTCGCTGGCTCAGAAGGTATTCCTTCTTACGATGAAAATCTTGCCGCTTTAGAGGCATCATTTAAGCAAGCGTTACTGACTATTACACCTGAGTTCCAAGATGAGATTGGTTATGATAAAGATGAGCCGGGTAAAGCGAATTTGACGGTAGGCTCAAACTGGGTCGCGGAGCAGTTCAAATGCCTGTCGTACACGATCGAGATGCCATTTAAAGACAACAACAATCACCCAGATCCGCTTTATGGTTGGTCACCAGAACGCAGTGTATTATTTGGGCAAGATGTCTTAGCTGCAACGCTTACCGTGGCGGATAAAATCTAGTTCGATAACTTAACGTCTGTTCATTATTTCGAAAACAGCTCATTTTAAATGAGCTGTTTTTTTATGCCTTCGATATCCATTCTCTCCTGTAAAAATTTTTTGCCATTCACAGGCTTAAATGTCGATTCTTAAATTTGAGAAAGTGGCTTTTTATGGTGATTTGCGTCACAGAAAACTGGCTGTTTTGTGATATTCTCCGCAACGAATTGACTATGGCTAAACCAACGCAACGAGACTTTATTTCTCGGTTGGGTATGCGGATGAAGCTCATGAATAGATGGTCTTGAGGTTATCTTTCTCCGTTTTACGTCATTGGCGTTTGAATATCATTTTTTGATTCTTTCCTACGCTATTTAGCTATTTCTGTTCGAAGAAAAGAGAAAGTTACGGCTTCATATTTTACGGCAGTATGCTGCCTCGATGTGTTGCTTTGTGTACAAGAAAAAGGAAAAGAATAATGAAAAAAATCGCTATAGCAGTGGCTACTGTACTTGCTGGTGGTGTGATCTCAAACGTTGCACTTGCTGACACTTACATGGGCGGTAAAGTAGGTTACAACTCTCTAAATGATGCGTGTTACCTAAACGAACCTTGTGACGACGACAGTTTTGCAGCATCTATGCACCTGGGCTACAGCTTCAACGAGTACGTTGCAGCAGAGTACGGTGTTGATTACCTTGGTGACTTCACTGCAAACTTCAAAAAGCCGGGCCTAAACACCGTTGACGGTGATCTTTGGGCGTTGACTCTTGCTCCTAAATTCAACCTACCGCTAACGGATTCTTGGAATCTATTCGCGAAAGTTGGTGCTGCATACATGATGGCAGGTGACGAAAAAGATTTCGTACCAACAGGCTCTCTAGGTGCTGAGTACAAAATCAACTACAACTGGAGCCTACGTGCTGAATACCAACGTTACCAAGATATGTCTGATGACGTGATTGAAGATATGGATTCAGATTTCTTCGGTATTGGTTTTAACTACAAGTTCGGCTCTGAGCCAGTAGTTCAAGAAGAAGTGGTTGAGGAAGTAGTAGAAACACGCCCTGCAACACGTATTGTTGAGCATGTTTACCCTGCTCAAACAACAGCGACAGTACAATTCGACCTAGAAAGTGCAGAAGTGAAAGATGTATCGACTCTTTCTGGTACCGTTGATCTGATGAACACTTACCCACAAGCTCAAGTTGAGATCACGGGTTACAGTGATACGACGGGTTCTGCTGCGTACAACCAGCAACTTACAGAAAAACGCGCGAAAGCCGTTGCTGACGAGTTCCAAGCAAAAGGTATTGCGGCTGAGCGTATGACAGTGAAAGGCATGGGTGAAGCTAACCCAGTAGCAAGCAACGAAACACGTCAAGGTCGTCAAATGAACCGTCGTGTTGAAGTAGTTGTCCCTGCGTTTGAATACCAAACCACTGAGAAAGCAGAATAATTCCTGCTTAAGAGACAGTTCCAAAAGCCAGCGTGTATCACGCTGGCTTTTTTGATCCCGCTTAACAAACTCAGCACTTTCATCAATTTGTCATCACCAGTTCATACCATGGCTACTGAGTATTTGGGAGAGTGTTATGCAAAGTTTACCGCCGCTTAATTTGCTCCGAGCGTTTGAAGCCACGGCGCGATTACAGAGCTTCACTAAAGCCGCAGAGGAGCTAAATGTGACCCGTGCGGCCGTCAGTCAGCAGGTGAAATCGCTAGAACTGCAGTTAAATGCAACATTATTCGAGCGCAAGGGTACGCACCTTACGCTGACCAGCTCAGCAAAAGAATACTGGCCGGTGGTTAACCATGTGCTTCAAACCTTATCAACCTCTACCCATCATTTATTTACTCGCCCACAGAACAAGCAAATTACCTTACATGTCGCCCACAGTTTTTGCTCGCAATGGCTAATGCCAAGGCTGGCCGATTTTCAGCGTCAATTTCCAGATGTTTCCTTTAAGATCTCGACAACCGCGAATACGGTTCCAAACGCCAGTGCGATTGCAGATATAGAAATTATTAACGGAGATGGCGATTGGCAAGAGCAACAAGCTATTCAGCTTACCCTAGAAAACTGGATCGTTGTAGCAAGCCCCGGCTTTATTCAGTTAAATCCGATTGATGACCTCACGAAGTTGTCTCAAACACCTAAAATTTGCACCGGGGGTTATCATGAATCTTGGCAGGTATGGTTTGCGTACCAAGGTTATCAAGGCAAGGTGAGCAAAGTGATAGCCGAATTTGAACATTCATTGCTTGCTATTCAAGCTGCAACCAATCAACTTGGTGTCTTGCTGGTGAGAGACTTTCTTGTTGAGGATGAGCTGCAACAGGGGATATTAGTGCAAATCGGAGATTGGGGTATGCCCAGCTCCGGCGCACACTATATGATGGTTAGAGCATCAGAAAAGTCACACGTAAACACCTTTGCCCAATGGTTAATACAAAGCCTTTGATGTTTTACGGTCTATTTTTACAGCGGTACTTATTCTTGCGATTTACCTAACAAAATGCGCGGTTTCTTATAGGGTCAGTCAACCTTCTCTAAAAGCTTTGAGTGTATGATGATCTAACTTTACGTTATCTGATGCGCGCTTAATCCACACAGGATACTGTTATGGAAACAATGCAAGGCGGTAGAGAAAATGCCATCTATCGAAAAGGGAATTTGATATCTCGTCCTGCCAGTTATTGGACGATGACTATCCATCAGCTACTTACCTATCTTCATTCACGAGGCTTTACGGCATGCCCTAAAGCGGTTGGTATTGAAAAAGGAAAAGAGTGGGTTAGCTATGTCGAAGGAGAGACTTACAACTATCCATTGATTGGCAACATTGCTTCTGTTTCCGCGCTCCAATCTGCGGCAAAAATGTTACGCGATATGCACGATGCATCTGAGGGTTTCCTTAAGCAATATCAAAATGAAACGCTGCACTGGATGCTGCCACCACGAACACCACAAGAGGTGATTTGTCATGGTGATTTCATGCCATATAACGTGGCACTCCATGGAGAGTTTGTCGTTGGTGTGTTTGATTTTGATACGGCGCATCCGGCACCAAGAGTTTGGGATGTCGCTTTTTCGGTCTATGGTTGGGCACCATTTAAAACCGATGAGCACGATAAAATGGGCTGTTTGGAGCAACAAATTCAGCGTGCAAAACTCTTCTGTGACGCTTATGGGTGTTCGAGATTGGAACGGGAAGAGCTGGTGGAGGTGATGACACATCGACTCTCCGCGTTAGTTGATTATATGAGAGGGGTCGCAGCTCAAGGTGATGATAGGTTTCAAGCGAACCTAGAAGATTGCCATCATACCGCTTACCTCAACGATATCGAGTACCTAAGAAAACATAGACAAGTCATCACCCTAGGACTTTTAGGTTAGGGCTGGGTGATATCTTTAATGACATTGAATAGCCACTGGTTTATCGGGGCTTGCTGTTGTGATCGACGACAGCTCATCACGTAGCGAACATCAAGCTCTAACCCGCCAGGAAGCGCGATACTTCGGCAGCCCTTAGGCACATGTCCACTCATGGTTATACCAAAATGATCCGTTTGTAGGAGCACTTTTTGAATCATCGCTGGGTGTTCAATTTCTACCTTAGGTGTGGTTCTGAACCCCATATGATTGAGCCTTTCCAACAACGGGTATCGGTAGTCGTTCCATCCCGGCGTTTTGAAAAGTAAAAAGGGGTAGTTTTCTAGCTCTTGGAAATGTTGAGCGGGATGCTTATCTCGAACAAAAAATACTGCTTTTCCTCGACCTAGTTCGTTTTGAATAATTGATTGCGGAAGATCCTCATCAAAATAATGAATCGCAATAGCGTTTTCACCCTCAGTTAATCGCTTTTTCGCGTCGCTCCCCCAACGTAAACAAGCGAACTTTGCTTTTGGGGCGTGTTTTAGTAATTCTAAGTAAAACTTGTCACCAAAGTAATCCCAAAACAATGTATTCGCATAAATAGTGATCGAGCCGTCAAAATGAGCGGGTGAAAAACTCTGTGGTTTGATGGAATCAATACTGGTGAGGATTTGTTCAAAATGTGGCATGTTCGCTTCGACAAAAGCGGTCGGTTCAAAGCCATTTTTAGTCTGAATGAACAAAGGATCATCGAGCTGCGCTTTCATTTTTGTCAGGTTTTTGCTGATTGATCCGGATGTCTTTCCGAGTGAATCTGCCACCAATCGGACGCTACGTAACTCATACATCCGTTTTAGTACCAATACGTTTTGAATGTCCAGATTAATGCTCATACATCGTCTCATTTATCTTCTGCCGAGAAATCATATCTCTGAATTTCTGAATAAAAGACAACGTTCGGTCAATTTAAGCATGCTGTCGTATCTTATGGTTTATTGAAGGCGACGGTGGACAGCAAATAGGCTTGGTCATATCAATTTAGTGGTTTGGATTTCCATTTGGTAAATGATGACTTTCCTCGTATGAACATGTTTCTGTTGTTACAGTTTTTTCATCGAAAGAAAGTAAGAACAAAAACAGAGGTGACGTATGAAAAAATTAATCGCACTTGGTTTGATGGTTTGCTCAACAAACATAGCATTAGCTGGCGATGGGTCATACACGGGCACGATTGATATGACGATGGCTACGAAAAATCAGGTCGACGTCGAGCGCGCAGATTCTCAACTGACGCTGAAAGGTCGAAATGAAACGGCTTATGGCGGGGTAATCATCCAAACGGATGCTGCTACACAAAAAATTGAACTTCGTGGTCGACGTGATTAATCGAACATGTTGTTGTTAAGAAAATGCCGCGAATATCGCGGCATTTTTTATATTTTGAGATAGGTAAATCATCAAACTCAGCTTTGAACTTCAACCCCAGCTTCGATCTCGACTGGTTGCGCTTGAGTATCGCTTTCTTTCGCCGCATCAAGCATCTTGCGAATAATGAGTGACGCTGCCATTGCGATAGCGACCATCACGACAGCAAGGACAGTGAGTAATTGGAAATAATCACCATATACGTTTTGTACAATGTCTTGTGTGATGGTCTGTCCTTTCTCTAACGCGATAGAGGTTGAAAATGCAGCACCAATAATACCGCTCAATGCGATTGCCACAGAAAATAGGCTAACAGAGAAGTTTTCGATGTGCTTCGGCGCGACGGAAAGAATAAACGCTACGACCATCGAACCCACGATGACTTCTGCAATCGCCTGGAAGAAGTGAATAGCGAGAAAGATTTCTGGCATGATCACGACATCTTCACCCACGGTAGTCACGGCAAACGTCAAGATACCAAACGCTATCGCGGTCAGTACAAATGCCAAGGCGATTTTTGTCGCGGTAGAGAGGTAGATATCGCGCTTTTCCAACAACCCAAAAAAGCCAGCTACGATAGGACCACCAACCATACACCAAAGCGGGTTCATTGCCATTGCTGCTTCTGGTTCGAGCGGAATAAAACCAAATAGAGAGCCTTTTAATGTGTTGATAGCAACCATGTTCATCGAGGTCATCATTTGTCCGTAGTAAACAAAGAAACAGGTTGTCAGCAAGGTCACAATTAAGATGGTCCCCATCTTCAAAGACTCAGCTTTGCTTGCTTTAAGCATCAGAGATATGAAGTATGCGATCGCCGCCCCTCCGATGGCGTATACGATATTTTGGCCAATATCCATGTTTGAAAACATGAAAAATACCAACGCGATCATTGCCAATGAAATCAATGCAAAAAGTACCCAGTTTTTTAAACTTACGGTTTTTTGATCAAGCTCAGAGGCTACGCCAACAAGATCTTTGCGGAATACCAATAGCATGATCAATGCCGCTGCTGCCATAACAGCAGAGATGGTAAAACCGCCATTAAAGCCGATCACAAGGACAATCATTGGGAACAAATATTGACCTAAAAAGGCGCCAACATTATTCACTGAATAATTGATTGGGTATCCTTTTTCAAAATCTTCTTGTGATTTGAACGTTCGTTTATAGAGGCTAGGGTAAGAGGGTGACATCAGGCCGCGGCCGTAACTGGCGAGCGCAATACCACACATTGAAAGTGGAACGTTAGAAGCAGAAGCCCCCAACACGAGTAATACGTAACCGGATGCAAAAGCGAAATATGCGATAGAAAGTGAGCGATAAGCTCCTAAAAACTTATCTGCAATAAAGCCGCCCGCAATCGCGAAAAGTGGCCCGATCGCCGAAAAAGCACCAACGATCATCATCGTATCGGCTTCGTTGTAATTTAGATCCTCTAGAAAAAATCGAGTTAGACTTACTAATACACCGTAAAATGATAAGCCAAACATCATTTGGCAGAACATCATGGATTTATTGAGTTTATTCCACATAATTTTGTACTCACATTAGCGGAGAAAGGTAGGTATTGTTATTTCTATTAAATAGTAATGAAACGAAAGATTGAGTATTGAAATAATTGTCGTATAACGTGGAAATGCTGCACTATATTTTCTAATGCTTAGGCAGCTTAATGCTAATGTGTTGTTCTAGATCAATTTTAATAAAGCAGTGCTTAATTCTATTTTTGTTTAATTTTGTTGTATTTGTTACTGATTGGAGCTAATGGGGTTTTATAGGATTACGGCAAATAAAAAGAGGTCTTGCGAGAAAGGAAATTGCTGACGAAGTGCATCGCCAGCAATGATATAGCGGGCTTATTTGACTATTCGCATGGCGGTGCCATATGAATGACGGCCAAGCCACCTAAGGAAGTTTCACGGTATTTTTTGTTCATATCTTTACCAGTTTGATACATGGTTTCGATAACTTTATCTAATGAAATAAGGCATTTGCTCGTGCGCTTTAATGCCATACGTGAGGCATTAATGGCTTTCATTGCGCCCATGGCATTTCTTTCAATGCAAGGTACTTGAACCAAGCCGCCGATCGGGTCACAAGTCATTCCTAATGAATGCTCCATCGCAATTTCCGCAGCAATACAAATCTGCTCGTTACTGCCGCCTCTGAGTGCCGTTAAACCAGCGGCTGCCATGGATGAAGAAACCCCGACCTCTCCCTGACAACCCACTTCGGCGCCGGAAATTGACGCGTTAGTTTTATATAAGATGCCGATAGCGCCAGCGACTGCGAGAAAGTCTTTCAGTTGTTTAATATCAAGCTCTTTGATGAAGCGATGGTAGTACATCAATACTGCCGGAATCACCCCAGCAGCGCCATTAGTTGGAGAAGTAACGACTTGTCCTCCAGCTGCATTTTCTTCGCTAACCGCAAAGGCAAAGAGATTAATCCAATCCATGATCTCCATTGGATCATTCTCAACTGCAGCGTTGGCTTCGAGCTTTTTCAAAAGGTTTGGTGCACGACGAGTGACATTGAGACCACCTTCTAAAATCCCTTCCGTATCGAAACCACGTTGCATGCAGAGCGACATCACTTTCCAAATTTGTTCTGCTCTTTGGCTAATTTCTTCATCTGAGCGGAATGCCAGTTCGTTTTGTAGAATCATACCTCCCAAACTAAAACCGTTAGTCTCGGCTTTTTCCAGCATCTCATCCGCTGATGTGAAAGGAAATGGTACCGCGACTTCATCTTGTTGCGTGCCGTTTTCTAGTTCGTCAGCGGTGGCGATGAATCCGCCTCCGATGGAATAATAAATTTCAAACGCCACTTGGTCTCCCGCAGCGTCTAGTGCGGTAATCGTCATTCCGTTTTCATGCAGGGGAAGGTTGTCACTATGAAAGACGATGTCATGATCGTAGCTAAACTCAATCTGGTGCGTACCAGCGAGCAGCAGCGTGTTGTTGTCTATAGTATTTTGTAGCGCACTTTTAGCGCTACTCATTTTGATGGTATCGGGTTTATTTCCCATCAAACCAAGGACAGTGGCTCGGTCTGTGTGGTGCCCTCTACCAGTGAGCGATAATGAGCCATAAAGGTCCACTTGCACCCGATGCACTTTCGCCATAGAGTCGCTAACTAGTTGAGTGAAATGGAATCCGGCAAGCATAGGACCATTAGTGTGGGAGCTAGAAGGCCCGACACCAATCTTAAATATATCGAAAATCGACAGCATAATTGACTTCCTTTAGCAGTGAACCTTTATAAAGGTCTCTAGAACAGTGTTGTTAACTAGATGTTAAAGCCTGTAGGCCGGGAGTGAAAGAAGATTTTTGTAACACTGCCAACTAAGCGCGAGATTTTGAAATGAAGTTAGACAATGTGGTCATTGTTTTAGGTAAACGCCTCGTCAATAGCAGATTGACCGTTGAAGGGGTAACAAGAGTCGAAGCGTTATCTAATGCGATTGCGTCATTGCCGACAGAGCGAACGGCGATTATTTTTTGTGGTGGATTAACGCAAGGTCAACGCATTTCTGAAGCAGATGCAATGTACAGTTATTTTAAATCTCTAAATGCGGTCGCTGTGCATCCGTTCCCTGAACATCAAGTACTTTTAGAAAATCGCTCTTTGAATACGTTTCAGAACATGCGTTACGCTTCTCGTGTTTTGTGTGATAGTGGTTTGTTCCAGTTATGGTCAGCGCGTCCGGTTGAGGTCACCTTGTTGTCGAATGACTACCACCTTGAGCGAATCATAGAAATCCAAACCTTGATGGATGAGCAGGGACTATTACGAGTACTAAAATCTGAGTGCGCATCCATGGGCGTTACTCTCAACTTACCATTAGATATCAACAAACATATCAGCGTACCATACCCACATAAAGGGCCTATGGCAGCGGCATTTTTATTACTGGATGAACTCACGACTTACCGAGTTTATTTAGAAGGGGTCAAGCAGGGAGCATTTTTACGAGACTTATCGGTTGTCCGAAAGAAGCCGCTTATGATCGCGAGACATGCCATTCAGCAATTGCTCGCTTTACCACTCGATAAAGATAGTTTGCAACAGATTGAAGATATGAAAAAGGCCATCGAAATGACGGCCTTGGATGAATCTGTAGGAGCTGCGGAACAAGCGTTAAGGATCGTTCATCCGATATTAACTGCATTGAACCGCCGCTTGGATCCTGAGTCTATTCATTAAGTTCGCGTTTTGTGCGGACTGCGCTCAATGCGATCAAACAGTAGCAAAGGAGTTCCATGCCTTCTTCCGAAATATTTTTAACATCACGGATGTAGTTCTCGTCCATCACTTGTTGCCAAAAACTGCCCATGCCATACAAGCGAGAGAAGACCAACAATAGCATCACGGCACCAATTAACAGTTTCATGTGGGGCACCGTTAAGATGGTCGCCATTTCGTTCATGGTACCTTTACCACCTTGGTAAGCTTTGGCGCAAGCCAGTGCGGTGACAGCGAGCGCAGGGAAAACCCAAGAACCATGACGAATCATGTCTGTCCAATAGTCTGTTTCACGAATAATGAGCACCGCGAAAAAGCCGGCAATCAAAATGGCCGCATGCTTTAGCTGAGGCTGTTGTTTAGATAGGCTAAAAAATGACCACGATGCAATCGCGAGCATCACAAGCTGGAGTGTTTCTGTTATGGAAAGCTCACCAAGGCTTGAACCCAACACGACATAATCAAGGCGAAGACTGAGGTTAACGAGAATACTGATAGCGACAATCATCAATGCGCTTAAACTCGATTTATAAATGATGCGCTTTGACTCTTCAGTAACAACGTTGCTTGGGGCTGACTCGGCTTCTTTTACTATTTGTGTTTTCATCTTGCTCACCTGTTCCAGAAAATGTGGAAGAAATGTGAATTAGTGTGATCTGTGTTTGGGATTTTATTGTCCAAGTGGAAAGTTATGTCAGAGGAATGTCAAGAATAGAACACTGTTCGATATAGTATCGATGTGCGGTAAAGTCAGAGGTATGTAAAAATGAAGTGAGAAAGTTTTGATAAATCAAATAAAAAAGGAGCCTAAAGGCTCCTAAGTGATAGAGGGAATCTGACGTGTCGACAAAAAAATTTAGTAGTCGCCACTCTCACTTTCTTTATGATTGTCGCGATAGTATTCCCATTGCTCGACACGATTATCGTCAGACAGCACGCAGTAAGTCACACGTTCGCCATTTTCCGAAACGGTATCCAACTCACCACCTTGCTGAACACAGTAAACGGCTGCAGGATTTGCGACGGAGGTATACTCAGTCGAGCGAGTGGCACCTTCGTAAGTTGAACAACCAGCCAGTACCAACGTTGCAGCCATAGCCATCATTAAATTTGTCTTTTTCATTCTTTATCTCCGCATGGGGTGGGCGAGTATTATATTGATTATAGGCAACTTTCAGAGATTATTGTCTTATCGATGTTAAAAGTAAGAGGGACGTATAAGAATTTAGATATTCTCATCTTTTACTGGTTATCACGTCACACTTCTATTTGTTGCGGATTGTTACGAAGGTTAGAACCGTTTCGTTCAAACCAATGTCTTGAACGCATTTGGACCGACAACGATGATTTAAAGCGTGAAGTTCGGTAATATGCGCGCAAAACATGACAGTGGTATTTTCGATGAGACACTTAAAATCGACCGTTCATCCGGACATTGAGCACTTGGACGACAAAATTATTTTCCAGCGCAATGCGGCACGCGCCATCGTACTAGATGGTGAAGATGTGTTGTTGCTCTATACAGAGCGTTACCATGACTACACTTTGCCAGGTGGTGGTATTGATGATGGTGAAGATGTGATTGCTGGACTAGTTCGTGAACTAGAAGAGGAAACCGGCGCGCAGAATATCCATGGTATTAAGCCTTTCGGAATCTTTGAGGAATTTCGTCCTTGGTACAAAGACGACGCTGACGTAATGCACATGGTGTCGTATTGCTATACATGTAAAATTGATCGTGAGCTAGGCGAAACGGCTTATGAAGACTATGAAGTTAAAAATGGAATGCGTCCAGTATGGATGAACATTCACGAAGCGATAGCGCACAATGAAAAGACCATGGCAGAAAGCCCGAAAAAAGGCATGAGCATCGAGCGCGAAACGTTTTTGCTTCAGTTGATTTCTAAAGAATTACTATAAATAACTTAGCTTGCCTCATAGTGACTTACCCACTCATTGTTCTGTTGATAGGTCAGCTTTTAAATCGATAAAAAAAGTCCGGACTCCCCCCCGGAACCCGGACTTATTCCAGACGCGCAAGCGAAGCGTCATCTTGATATTTTAAATTTGTTTCGAACTATGAAAACAATAGCTGTTTTACATTTAGTGTGTAAATAATTATTAGGTCCAACCATTGGTTTTCATGTTTTTTGCAAACGCAATGTGACGCATATCTACCCAATTGGCAAGCGCAATTTGGGTACCTTTTAATAAACCACTACTCTTTCTTATCTTTGAGATACCTTACCTCAACTTTTTTGCACACGTTTGCATAGAGATCACGAGTTTTCAAATTGGCCGAACACGATCTTGTAATTTTACGTTTTTCTGACATTGGATTTTGTCGTGATTTTTATCACAAATTGACCAACGGAGGTAGTGGACTAAAGTCGATCAGCGGTTGCGAAACCATCGGAGCATCTGAAGCAAATAAGAGTAAAGGTTGAAATGATGAGGATTGTAACTGACCGATATCTATCAACTTTTCCAGCGCGAAGAATCGACTAACGTATTGGCGAGTCTCTTTAGGTAGTGTGAGCTTCTGAAAGTCGTTACTGCCTGCTCGCTGAATAGCGCGTGCGACACGCCCTTCGCCTGCATTGTAGGCCGCTAATGTCAGCGCCATGTTTTGATCGAATTTGTTGTATAAAAACGTCAGATACTTGAGTGCTGCAGCTGTGCTTGCTTCTGTATCAAAGCGATCGTCTTGTTTTGTATCTACAGTCAACCCGAATCGTTGAGCTGTTGCTGGTATCAGTTGCCAAAGTCCGGCGGCGTTGGCATGAGAAACGGCTTTGGGGTTGTAAGAGGATTCCAACATTGGCACTAAGGCTAGACTCTTTGGTAAAGAGTGGCTTTGCAGTTGTTTGAAAATGTGATGAATTACCAGGCTGGATGAATCGAGACGTTTGGCAATTTGTGGCTTGTATGGGGCTAAAACTTGATATTGCGTTTGAATATCAGCTGGGCTTGGTTTCGCCTGACTGGTGATTGAAAGGCAGGATAGTAAGGCGATAAAAATAAAAAGGCCTACAGTACTCAGCCGAGATGGCGACTGAATCTGTAGGCAAGACGAACATCGTTTAGAACGATTTATCTTCATAAGTGTGTTGCACAGGTTGTTTGAGTTGACTGACCAACTCATGGAACGCCGCAGAGCTGTGGCCATTGCTCTGATTGTATTGTTGGCACTGACTTACCAACGTTTCCAATAGCGCCCATTGTTTTCTAGCTTGCATACCTATTTGGGCAGGCAAAGCATTGAAAATTCGTTTTACGCTGGCGTCATTACACGCTAACCCCAGCTCTCGCATACACTGGCTTCTATCACTGGCTGAGCGGCTAAGTTTATTGAGTATTGGCATTTGTTTCTGAACATTGTTGCTCAGTGCCTCACCATCAAACTTTAAGTACAACGTTTTTTGCTGTTGAAGCAAAGGGATAAGTTGTTGATAGAGCTTGATATCCTCAGGTATTGAGCGAATAAATTGTTGAATTCGCTGCGATACTGCGCTTGCCATGATCTCTTCCTAGTGTGTTATTACTCGTGACCTGTATGGAATTGCATGATCGCCTTTGATAGTGCTTTTGTATCTAGGCTAAGTTCGCCACGCGCTAATGCGTTACGTACTTGTTCTACTTTGTCCATATCAACATCAGGTAGTGATGCCATTTCAGCTTGAGCGCGATCTATCGCTACGGTATTCGCTTGAAATGCAGGCTCGTGTACTTTGCTCTGTTCGACGACGTCGACAGGCTGTTTGCTTGCTTGCTGTAATTTTGTTTGTGGGACATGACCGCCCGCGACTTTGTCGATTTTCATGCTGTGGTCCTCATCATCATGTTCTAAATTAAGTAGGCGGTTAGGATGTGATAAACATTAAATATTTTTTTTGTACTCGAAATTCAGCGTTACTGACGAGAGCCAAAATTAAAAAATGTTACTCTGAGTCCAAAATCAAAATTGAGTATGAACCTGGTTTAACCCGGTTACGACAGCTCTAATGACCTTGCCAGAACTTAGGTTTTCTACTTCAATTTGTTGCCCTTTCGCACCATCTTCTAAGGCGACTCCTTTCGTGCTGGCGCTAAATCCATTTTTGCTCGCAATCACTATGACTTCATTGCCTTTTTCGATTAAAGGTGGAGCCGATAAATTGGATGGGTTGACCACTTGCCCTGCACGTAAACGGCGAGAGGTTTCTAAGCCTATTGCTTGTCCTGGGCGAGTATAAAAATCGTCTTGTCGCGAGATGGTGCGCGTTTCCAGTTTAACGTGCTTGGCAGTCACAACTTCATTTCGACCGACCGTGGTTGTGGCAACCAAGACAGGCAGTGTCAGAGAAGATTTTATCGTGACGTTAATTCGCCAGGGTGAAGCGATGTCATCGCAACTTACTGAGCGCTTAAGGTTTCCAACTGGCAACGCTTGATTGTCGCGACCAGTGATGACCAGAGGCGACTCACACTCAGGTAGGTGATTCGCCGAGCCTGGTACCCACATGTCGAAATCCAGTTGGTATTCTCCCCACTGGTTAGAGTGAGCATTTTGGGCCACTTCTTGTTTGAAATGCTCTGCTACAACGGATTTTATCTCCTCAACGCTTAGGGTTCTGCCAGAGGTGTTGGCGAAAGTTTGTCCTGGTATTAGAGCAAGCAGAGTTAGCATTAATGTTGAGGAAGTAAGCACTTTCCCCTTGCTTTTAATGCTTTCCGTGAGCCGGAAGTTTGGCTTCCATCCTTGTTTGTAAATCATTGATATATATGGCTATTTTTTATGGCACGCATCTTGTTTGTATGTTGGCGTATTCGAGCCAACTGTAAGGAAGATGCATGGCGATCACATTTGAAAATGCTTTAGGTGTACATCCAGAGGCACTTAATTTTCGCGTTCAGCGTACCAAAGTCCTTGCCAGTAACCTAGCAAATGTTGACACCCCTGGGTATTTGGCGAAAGACCTAAGTTTCACCACCGTAATGAACCAGGTGGCTGCAGGCGGTGTGAACAAACCAGTGCCTAAGTTTCAGGTTCAGGCCCAATACTCGGTGCCTTACCAGAACAGCAAAGATGGCAACACTGTAGAACTGGGTGTTGAACAAGCGAAATTCACGCAAAACAACATGGACTTTCAAACTAGCCTGACGTTTCTCAACATGAAATTTAATGGCTTAACGAAAGCGATTGAGGGACGTTAATTATGTCATTCACTGATATTTACTCGATCACTGGATCCGCGATGACAGCACAAACTGTGCGTCTTAACACGGTCGCCAGTAACTTAGCTAACGCGGACGCGGTGTCTGCAAATCCAGATGACGCTTATAAAGCGCTGAAGCCCGTATTCGCGACTGTGTACCAAAAAGCGCAGCTGACAACGGAAAACGGGGTTTATCCCAATGCTGAAGTTCGCATTGTTGACGTTGTGAAAAATGCGGGAGAAGCCGAGAAACGCTTTGAGCCAAACAACCCGTTGGCCAATGGTGAAGGTTATGTGTATTACCCAGATATCGATGTCGTGGCTGAAATGGCAGACATGATGTCAGCGACACGTAGCTTCGAAACCAATGTTGAAGTGTTATCAAATGTGAAAAGTATGCAGCAAGGTCTGCTTAGATTAGGGCAGGGCAGTTAATGAGTCTCGCACAATATACACCTTTATCGTCTGATGCTCCTGTGAGCACTAAAGCAAAAGAGAACAATGGCATTGCACCAAATCCTAAAGATATGAACAGTGCTTCTTCATTAGAGAACGAATTCATTTCTTTGATGGTGGCGCAGATCCAAAACCAAGATCCACTTAACCCACTTGATGGCACGGAATACGTTGGTCAGTTGGCTCAATTCTCTCAAGTTCAAAGTACCGAGAATATGTCCAAGACAATGCAACAGAGCATGATTCTCCTTGACAACATGCAAGTGCTATCGACAGCGGGGCTCGTCGGACAAACTGTTTACGTCAACTCCAAAGAATTTGAGCTTGGTGAAGGCGTACAGAACGGAAAAATCGAACTCGCTCATAGCTCAAACCAAGTGACGTTAGTTGTGAAAGATGAGTTTGGTCAATCCACTAAAGTGCCATTAGGTGCTCACGGCAAAGGTGACGTCGACTTTTCAATTAATCCTGAAGAACTTGGTCTTAAACCAGGCAAATACTCAGTGGCAGTAGAAGTGCAAGAAGGGCAAGCAAGTCCAAATGTGCTCATGGCTGGCACTGTTGAGCAAGTGCGTATTCCAAATACTGGCGGCGCAGCATTAGTCAATGTCCATGGCGTTGGCAACGTTCCTTTCTATCAAATCACTCAGTTTGGTGCTTAACCAAATAGGGAAATCAGAGGTCTTTTTATGAGTTTTAACATCGCACTAAGTGGTCTGGACGCGACCAACACAGAGCTAAACACAATCAGTCACAACATTGCCAACGCATCAACGTATGGTTTTAAAGGTGGCCGCACAGAATTCTCCGCAGTATATAACGGCATGCAACCTGGTGGTGTAGAAGTCGCGTCAATTTCACAGAACTTCGACAAAGACGGCAGTATCTCAGGAACTGGCCGTGCGATGGACTTGGCGATCAACGGTGGCGGATTCTTTGTCACTAAAGACAATATGGGTCAAACGCTATACACGCGTTCAGGTGTATTCGCGACAGATAAAGATAACTTTGTTACCGCTAACAGTGGCGCAAAACTGCAAGGTTACAGTGTGGATAGCAACAACAACCTGATGACAGGCTCTGTGGGCAATATCCAAGTATCTACGTCATCACTGAATGCAAAAGCGACAGACGGTCTTGATTTTGTTGCAAACTTTGATGCAAGTGCGTCTGCCATTGATAAAACGGTAACGCCGTTTAATCCGGACGATCCAAACTCATTCAATTCGTCTTACACCACAAAAGTCTATGACTCGCTGGGTAACTCGCACACGGTAACCCAGTACTTCACTAAGACCGCTTCTAACTCTTGGGAAGTGAATGTTCAAGTGGATGGTGGCGCAACACCAGTGACAACGGTACCAGTAACGTTTGACAAAGACGGTTCGCTTTCTTCACCGACGGCTCCGTTTAATGTTTCATTCCCTGCGGCAGGCGCAAACGCGATGAGTGTCGACATTAACTTGAAAGGCAGCACGCAGTTTGGTGCGAAATTCGGCGTAAGTACTAACAGCCCGAATGGTTACACATCCGGTGAGCTTGCAGGTGTACGCGTTGAAGGTAATGGCATGGTTTACGCGACCTACACTAACGGCCAATCACAGCTGCAAGGTCAAGTTGTACTTGCAGACTTCGCCAACACACAAGGTTTAGCAAAAGTGAGTGGTACGGCGTGGACTCAAAGCTTTAGCTCTGGTGCGCCGATCATGGGTGTCCCTGGTTCAGGTACGTTGGGTGATTTAACCCCAGGTGCGCTAGAAGGTTCTAACGTTGACCTAACCAGTGAGCTTGTGGCGCTTATGACCGCACAGCGTAACTACCAAGCAAACGCGAAAACCATCTCTACCAGCGACAAGCTAACTCAAGCTTTGTTTAACGCGGTGTAATGGGAGTTTTGCATGGATAGCTTGTTATTTACTGCAACGTCAGGTGCGAGTCGAGTTCTTAAGGCTCAGCACGTGCGTTCAAACAACTTATCAAACGCTGATACTGCTGGCTTTCGAGCGGATATGGAGCGCGTGCGCAGTGTAGAAATGCAAGGCCCAGGTTTTGATGGTCGCACTATGGTTGTGACCAACTCTGCCTCAACGCGTTTTGATTCTGGCGACATTATGAAAACGGGACGCCCGTTGGATGTCGCCATCATGGGTGAGGGTTATCTTGCTGTTGAAACTCCTGCGGGTAACGAAGCGTACACGCGAGCGGGCAATATCCAAGTCGACACTTTTGGTGCCATGACCATCAACGGTTTTCCTGTTCTTGGTGAAAATGGGCCTTTGGTTGTGCCTGATTATCAAAAGATTGAAATCAGCGAGCGTGGTCAAGTATCCGTGATTCCGCCAGGTGGTAGCGCAGAAATCGTCGCGGGAACGTTGAAGTTGGTTAAACCAGAAATGAACCAACTTCAAAAAGAGAGTGACAGCCTACTGCACAGTGTAGATGGCGTGCCATTCGCTGCCGATGAAACCGTGCAACTTTCTCCTGAGCACATTGAGGGCAGTAACGTATCTGCCATTGATGAGTTGATTAGCGTGATGTCGTTAACGCGTAACTTCGAGATGCAAGTTCGCATGATGAAAACGGCCGAGACGTTGGCACAAGCTGGTAATAAATTAATGGCGGCGAGATAAGTCTCGCCCCGCAAGGAGTAATAAAAAATGCATTCAGCATTATGGGTAAGTAAAACAGGCATGGCAGCGCAGGACACGAAGATGACTGCCATTTCTAACAACCTAGCGAACGTAAATACAGTTGGCTTTAAGCGTGACCGAGTTGTATTCGAAGACCTTTTCTACAGCATTCAGCGTCAACCTGGTGCTCAAGTAGACCAAGTTAACGAGTTGCCAAGTGGTATTCAGCTAGGTAGCGGTGTTCGCGTAGTTGGCACGCAAAAAGTGTTTACGCAAGGTAACACTCAAAATACAACACAAGAGTTGGACCTTGCCGTTATGGGACAGGGTTTCTTTCAAATCGAAAACTCGGATGGACAGATCATGTACACACGTAATGGTCAGTTCCATGTCAACTCTGAAGGCTTGATGGTTAACAGCCAAGGCTTGCCGTTAGAGCCACAAATTCAGATCCCAGATAATGCCTCTTCATTCTCTGTTGGTGTTGATGGCACGGTAACAACAACGACGGCGGACGATCCAACGCCACAGCAGCTTGGTCAAATCACACTCGCAAAATTCATTAACCCAGCAGGCTTAGAGGCCGTGGGTGGTAACTTGTTCCGTGAAACGGAAGCCAGCGGCCCGGCAGATGAACTGATTGCTGGTGAAGATGGCGCAGGCCTCATCAAGCAAGGTGCATTGGAAGGTTCAAACGTACAAGTAGTGGAAGAGATGGTCGACATGATCACGACTCAACGTGCGTATGAGATGAATGCGAAAGTGGTCTCTGCTGCAGATGACATGCTGAAGTTTGTTTCGCAATCAATGTAAGTATGAAATTGGTGATGATGAAGGAAAAAGCAATGAAATGGCTTTCTAAGAGTTGGGCAGTAGCCGCCGTGTTGCTGGTGGGATGTGCCGGCCGTCAGGAATTTATTCCGCCTGAGCCAAATGCCGAGGAATACGCACCACCAACGCTCGATTACACGTTGCCGGAAACCCAGTCTGGTAGTCTTTATCGTCACCAATACACGATGACCCTGTTTCAGGATCGTCGTGCTTACCGAGTTGGCGATGTGTTAACGGTTCAACTATCAGAAGAAACCTCATCGAGCAAAAAAGCGGGTACTAAGTTTGGCAAAAGTTCAGCGGTTAATTTCGCGGCGCCGACCATAGGAACGAAAACGTTCGATGAGTTAGGGGTTAGTGTCGATGGCAGCCGCAACTTTGATGGCAGTGCTTCAAGCTCACAGGGCAACAAGCTGCAAGGTGCAATCACCGTAACGGTACACGAGGTGTTACCTAATGGTGTATTGCGTATCAGTGGCGAAAAATGGCTGCGCCTAAACCAGGGAGATGAGTTTATTCGTCTCACTGGCATTGTTCGTGTGGATGATATTAATCGCAGCAACCAAGTTTCTTCTCAACGAATTGCTGATGCACGAATTACCTACGCAGGTCGCGGAGCTCTGGCTGACAGCAACGCAGCCGGATGGCTAACTCAATTCTTCAACAGCCCATGGGTACCTTTCTAATGAAGACAATGCAATCTTTCTTTACGTCTTTCCTATTGGTGTTGACCTTGGGATTACCAACCACTTCACATGCTGAAGTGGAAATTCCGATCATGGACTTGGTCGATGTACGCGGCATTCGAGAAAACCAATTGGTCGGTTATGGTTTGGTGGTTGGCTTAGCTGGCCAGGGTGACCGAAACCAAGTGAAATTTACTTCTCAATCTATTACCAACATGCTCCGTCAGTTTGGGGTTCAAATTGATGACAGTATGAACCCTAAGCTACGAAATGTGGCTTCTGTGAGCGTGACAGCAACCGTTGATCCAATGGCGGGCCCTGGACAAACTTTGGACGTGGTCGTGTCTTCAATTGGTGACGCGAAAAGCCTCCGTGGCGGTACGCTATTGTTGACGCCTTTACGCGGTATTGATGGTGAAGTGTATGCCATTGCACAAGGAAACGTCGTGGTGGGCGGTTTATCAGCAGAAGGGCGAAGTGGCTCCAAAGTCGAAGTTAATACACCAACGGCAGGTCGCGTCCCGAATGGTGCGACGTTAGAGAGAGAAATCAAAACTGACTTCAACCAGCGTGATGAAGTCACCTTAAACCTGCGTAAACCAAGTTTCACAACGGCAAAAAATATCGCGCGTGAAATCAACAACACTTTTGGGCCTAACGTTGCTGTTGCGATCAATAAAGCGCGCATTGATATGCGTGCACCAAAAGATACCCAACAGCGCGTAGTGATGATGTCGATGCTTGAAGAAATGAGCGTCGTGGAAGGCCGCAAGCCGGCTCGAATTGTCTTTAACTCTCGTACGGGAACGGTCGTGATCGGTAAGAGTGTCAAAGTAAGTGAGGCAGCAGTGAGCCATGGCAACTTAACCGTGCGAATTTCTGAATCACAACAAGTCAGTCAGCCAAATGCGTTTGCAAATGGCGATACGAAAGTCGTTAACCAAACGGATCTTGATGTGAACGAAGATTTAGCTCAAATGGTGATTTGGCCTCCAGGCACGGAGCTCAACACTATTGTGACTGCGGTAAACAGCTTAGGTGCCACACCTACTGACTTAATGTCTATCCTGCAAGCACTGAGCGAAGCGGGTGCATTGAACGCTGAATTGGTCGTGATTTAAGGAGTTAAGGATGAAACTAGACAGTACCAATGAACAAACTCAACTGAATTCGATGCTGTATCACGACAACAGCGCACTTGCCAACATCAAGCAGAGTCGAGATCAGGAAGGCGTGCTTGAAGTAGTGGCGGGTCAATTTGAGGCGATGTTTTTACAAATGGTGCTGCGTCAAATGCGCAGCAGCAGCGATGTTCTAGCGGATAAAGACAGCCCGTTTGCAAGCCAGCAGCAAGGTGTTTTCCGCGATATGTACGATGGGCAACTGGCAATGGAACTGGCAAAAAAGCAGAGCTCAGGCATTGCCAATATGCTCATCCAGCAACTTAGCCCCTCTATGCGCGAAGTCGCCTTTGATGCTGCGCGTAACATCTCATCTGCAAACGATGGTAAAGGTGCGAATTCTGAATCTATCTCACAGCTTGATGCTAACGAGATTGAGGGGAACTCAAGCTTATTTAATACCGCCTCTCAAGCCGTCGCCTCTGTAAAACAGGTGCTCGGTGAGGCCGGTATGACTACCGCGTTTTCTCAGCCGTTGATCAGGAAAATGGAGCTGTAAATGAACCTAGTTAATATTGCCCTTTCAGGTTTAGGCGCGAACCGCGTGGCCTTAGACGTAACGGCACAAAACGTGGCGAACGTGAATACTGTGGGCTACAGCCGTCAACAAGCGTTGATGGCATCAGTTGATGACGGAAAAGCCAACCGCTTAAGCCCTGGTTTAGGGGTAGAGGTCACCAGCATTCGCCGCGTTACAGACCAATTTCTGATTAAGCAAACGTGGTCCACTAACAGTATGGCGGCGTACGCTTCTGGCTACACCAGCAACATGAGCCAATTGGAAAATACGCTAGGGGCCGATGGCTTCAGTATTTCTGCTGGTTTGGACTCTCTAAACGCTGCGCTTAACGATGCCACGGTTAAGCCTGAGTCGATCCCTTACCGTCAACAAATCATCAACGAATCTGAAGCGTTGGCGCGCCGCTTTAATACGTTGACCGAGTCTTTGCACAACCAACATAAAGATATGAGCGACCAGCGTAATGCGGCACTCAACCACGCGAATAGCCTCATGGAAAACATCGCGAAGGTAAACAAGCAGCTGGTTGAAATGCAAGGAACAGGCGGCAACCCATCGCAGCTTATGGATGAACGAGATAAATTGATCGGCGAGTTATCTCAAACCATCGAAATCAGAACAACAGAACAGCCTGACGGCAGTGTTCAGGTAACGTTGACCTCTGGTCAGCCACTTGTGATGGGCACGGACCATGGCAAACTCGCAGCCGTACCGGACCCTAGTGACCCTTACGTAGCAGACTTACACGTAACATTCTCAAGCCAAAGTTTTGCGATTGGTGACTCTCTTGGTGGCAAATTAGGTGCGATTAACGATTATCAAACCGATGTATTAAAACCAAACCAATTGGCTTTGAATGACATGGCGAAAGCATTAGCGGATGAATACAACGCTGTGCTCGCTACTGGACAAGATTTAAATGGTAACCCAGGTAAACCATTGTTCAGTTACGACCCTGCCAACCCAGCGGCAAGTTTGGATATCACTGAGTTAACTCCAGGTGAGCTTGCTTTTTCAAGTGATGGTACGCCAGGTAATGCGGATGTATTGCAGTCGTTGATTAATTTAAGCAACAAACCTGTTTCAGTGACTGGCTATGGCTCTGTGAGTTTGAATGACGCATTCAGTTCTATGGTGGGTCAAACCGCGATTAAAGCACGCCAAGCAGACGCCGATTATCAAGCTAAGTTAGCCATGAACAAGCAAGCACATGCGGCTCGTGACAATGTGAGTGCCGTTAACAGTGATGAAGAAGCGGCTAACTTAATGACGTTTGCTAATGCACACAATGCCAACATGAAAGTGATCAGCACAGCGAATCAGCTGTTCGATTCTGTATTGCAGTTATTCTAAAGGAAACCCAGATGCGAATCAGTGACAATCAATTTAGCCAAATGATGCTGCAAAGCCTGCAAGGTAACAATGCAGGTCTGGGGCACGTGCTACAACAAATGACGACAGGTGAGCGTCTAACTAAGCTATCTGACGATCCAATGGCATCGATTAAGCTGCTTAATTTGGACCGTGAAAACAGCGCCATCGCCCAATATCAAAACAATATCGCAAACGTCAAAACCACGCTTTCGAGTCAAGAAACACATTTAGACTCAGTGAAAGAGAGTCTGATGAGCATGCGTGATATTGCATTATGGGGCGCGAATGGCTCACTGACTGATCAAGACCGTACCGGTATGATCACGGAGCTAAAGAGCTATCGTGATTCAATTGAGTCGTCTTTCAATGCTCAGGATGAAGAAGGGCACTACCTATTTTCAGGCACCAAAACTGACACCCCTGCTATAAACAGTGCAAGCGGTAGTTATGTCATCGAGGGCAACAGCGATAAACGTGTCGTGACGATTGCGAAAGGCGTAACGATGGATTCCAACATGACGGCAAAGGATATTTTGGACCTTGGTGGCGGCAAAAACGTACTGGATCAAATTAATAATCTAATTACAGAATTTGAGAACCCGAGTCCGAATTTCCAAGCTGAAGTGGACGCAAGCCTGAGTGCCATTGATGATACGTTGGCAAGCGTACTTGGCACGATGACGGAGATTGGTGGTCGACACAATAACCTAGATTTGGTTGGCGGTGCTCATGGTGAGAATAAACTGTTCGTCGATAAAGTATCAGGTGACCTCTCAGCTCTGGATTACGGTGAAGCATCGGTACGCTTGAGCAATTACATGGCGGCTTTGCAAGCAACGCAAGCGAGCTATGTAAAGATCAATGATCTATCGTTGTTTGACCGTCTATAAGGTTAGGAAGTTCTTTTATGGTAATGAGTACAGTAGAGGTTAGACCCCATAGCATACGCTTGGGTGGGCAAGAACAAGCCTCTATCATGCCGACCCGTTCTGCAGACTCAAGTACTGCAATTAAACCGCGCCCGGCGCAAGTTCAGGCTGACACTGCGTCAGCCTACTCTGTCTCTGGGATTCAACTGACCCAGGGTCAGCAGCAAGCGACGGCAGTGCAGGTCGCATCGAAATCGTTGCAGGTGATTGGCAAAGAGCTGACTCAAATTAAACGTGGTTTGACGCAAGCGGTGAATCAAGGCGTGCAAAATGTACCTGGCTTGCAGGATACATTGGTTCGTTCTAAAGCCACCATTCAGAACGTTGTGGAGCATGCTCGTTTCGACGGCCAGAAAGTGCTCAACAACGAACTGCATTTAAAGCTAGATAAAGCAGACATTCGTCGCTTTTCTATTCCTGGCTTGAACGTGCATCGTTTAAGTGACAAGGCTGAGCAAATTCGTTTGGATTTCCCTCAGGGTCAAGCGGTAATGATTCAGTTCGATGGACAAGCCGATGGTGCTCGAACTGTCAAAATGCTTGACCGAAGCTTGATTGCTTTAGGGATGCGTGCCTCATTAGCTGACGATGGCAGCATTTTATTTGAAGCCAGAGACAACGCTTATCAGCAAATGCAGCAGAAAGTGATGGTCACGGGCGAAGGGCACCGTTTTCCTGCGGGCCAGCCGAACGTTCTAAATCTAAAGTCAGAGCCAGATGGTATTGCAGAACTTGGGTTTGATTTGGCGTCACGCGATGGTATGAAACAGACGATTGCCAAAGTGAACCAGCACCTAAGACAAGTGCAAACGAGCTTGCAGGAAGCGAAAGCATTTCATGGAGAGTTGAATACTCAAATGCGCTCAATTCAAAATAAAACCGCGCAGCTTTCTGTGGATGATGTGAATGCAAAACTGGATGGTTTTGTGCAGAAGTCTGGTGAGTTTACCTCGACTTTTCAAGCGTTGAATGCACAAGCAAACGTGCGTCGTCATACGGTTGTTGCGTTGCTAAAATAACGAACACTCCAATGATTCCCGGCTTTGCATCGCTATCGCCCCCCAATAACGAGAACGGTGCATTGTCGGGAATCTCTCTTTAATTCGTTTATGGTTCGAGTGCTTTTGCCACCGAGCGATTCAATTTCTGGAATAACCACCCAAGCGCGATTAAAGATGCTCCTAAACCTAAGAAGCTGATTGCTCTCCAGAACCCATCCAGAGAACTAACATCCCATAAGAATACTTTGAGTGCGACAAAAGCTAAAACCACTAGACCCACGCGCTGCATCATCAACCCTCTGTGTGTCACACCGCGCCAAGTAAGCAATCCACCCACGAGCAAACCTGCTACTGAATAACTGAACAGTTCTGCCATGCTGGTCGGTTGGTACAGCATCATGGATGTGGTTTGCCAGAATTGACGGATAGACATACCTAACCAAATAGCAGCAAGTGCAAAGCCTAGGCTAGCAACCGCAAATCGATGAACCTGTAACGTATTCCAGCCTCTAAAGGTTGCGATAAGTAGGATGCAAGCTGGCAGCAACCAGCCGACGCTTAGCATATTAATGACGGGAAGAGCTTGGGCTGAGACGTTGTCAGTCACCAATGGCGACTCTGCCGTATTAAGCAAAATTATCAGCAATGCGAAGGCACACCAAAGCAGGTAGCTGTAGGCTTCATAGATGCGGCTTAAGCGTTGTGCAAATTGGCTACGGTAGCTGTACACCAAACCCATAACCAACGCTTGGTTAGCAAAAACGATGGCGCTTGTGAAATCAAGGTGTCCCAAATAGCCGTACTGCCCAGTTAACCAGTAGTTGGTTTGGGTGAATAGCGCCATTAAGAATACATGCAAAAATGCGCCTTCAAACCAGTTGGTCAGTTCGAGGTCCACTTGCTTTAGCGTGGCTCGAGCATAGAGCAGGATGATGAGAGACGGTAGGTAACTCACAATAACCCAAGCCCAATGTCCTGCTTCTACGGGTTGCCATTCAGGGATGAAGGGTAAAAGTGTGAGGCGGATGACCAGTATCCCCATCGCCACTTTAATCGCCCAACTTGCGGGGCGAAATAACCCTGATTGCGTCTGTAGCGCCATTACCGCAACTTGTATCGAGATTGCTGTCGTCAACCAGGTATCGCTTAACCAAACAAAGGCGACGCCTACGATTAAAGCGTGCATGACGGCAGAACATTCCAATGCTAGCGAATGTAAGCGTTGACCAAGTACAACGTAATAAACGGTCACCAATGCGCAAAATGCAGTCCAGTGCCACAGGTAGCCTTGCATAAATTCGTCGACATAAAACAGCGTAATCAAACTCATTGCTGGAGCCAGTACCAACAGAAGTACGCCGCTGAGTTGCGATCGGTCACTGAGTGACTGGCAATAAGTTCGACAGCAGATCAGTGCAATACTGGTGGCTAATGCGAGTAAGATACTGGCACCATGTTCTGGCATATACAAAGCGTCAAACGCGACAGTAAGGACAACAAGTGCGGTCGCAGAGACCAATATGGAAGGCAAAAATACGCGCAATGACCAACCTGTGCGAACCGCTGGGAGCCATACTGTCGCAACGAGCAGCGCATAACAGTACACCATTTGTAGTGTGTCCAATTCTGGCATTCTAGTGACAGCCGAAAAGGTCAATAACGCAATCGCGAGAGAGGTAGCGGTCGGCGGATTTGTCCACTTATTCTGGCAGTGATGATAACGAGGATGGAGTGTCCAACCCAGTCTTGGAACGGCGAAAATAAGATAAAGAGTAATGGAGAGATAAATAGCCAGCCAAGAAAAAAGCGTCTCAAGCGGCATGCTTTCAATGAGCAACAGCATCCAAACAACATGTGGAAGCGCGATGCTTGGAGAAATCCATGCACTACGCACTTTTTGCATTAGCAATGTTGCCGCGACCGAGATCGCGCTGATATACCCAGCTAATAAGAAGTAATTAGGCTCGCTTCCACCAATCCATAACGGTGCGGTATATCCACCAATCAGACCAAGCACCGCCATCAACGGCCCTTGCTGTAAAGATAGAGCCAAGCTACAAAATGCAGCAGCGGCTAAGATGATAAGCGAGACACTAGGCGTCAGCATTTGATAAACAACAAACGCAAAGATAACCGTGCAGTAAATGCCAGTTAGCCCGGTTCCGGTAACGGCGGCAGGCACATAAGTAAAGCCTTGGGCTCGTGTTGCTCGTTGAGGATTTTGTTGTTCTTTGCGGTGGAACCATTCGCCAACAAGCACCATAAGTAACGAGAGTACAAACGCAAAGGACACACGCATAAGTGGCGAAAACTCAATGTGACTACCAATAACCTGTACGAGATACCCCCCACCAATTAGCATTGCCAGCGCGCCCACCCAAACCAACCAGTTTTCTTGAATGTTGCTAAACAGACTCTGCACTCTACTTGGCAATATAGACTCTTGTTCTTGACTAAAAACGTCCAGTTGAACTTCGCTTGTCTGGTATTGAGCTTGATGTGTTGCGTTTGGATAAGATGCTCGGTCGGTAATCGGGTCATGCTCCTTAGAGGATGAGGAGTTTGCCTCTTTTGTTACCTCTTCAACACTGGATTGTTGGCACGTTGGTTGGTTCGAGTCCTTATTTAGACTGACTCGCAGTGATGTTACCTCTTCACGAAGTTTGGTTAGCTCTTTTTCTAAAAGTGCTGCTCGGTTGGCGGCTTTCACTCCGATGAGGATGGCGAGCAATGCCATGAATAGTGCTAGTATTACGTACAATCCATTTCTCCTTGCGTACGTCGCGTGACACACGATTCTTAACTTTGAGCACGTACGCTAAAGCTTAGTCCAAGCGCTTTGCCTTAGCTTCATATAGTGCTAGGTTCCGCGCTTTCTTTAAGAATCATTCTACATAATGAAACTCAATGCGTAATGATGAATTCGACGAAGTGACATACTTGTATGTCACTTTAAGACCTGATGAACAGAAATGAGTCGTTAAGTCATTGGGGTTCAACTATATTCATAATTCTGATGCGATACCCAAGTGACCTCAAAAATGTGTATTTCAGAGGCATGCTGTCGAAGAGTCGAAGGTAAGCCGTTTAGTCTGCATGCTAAGTCATGCTTATTGAACCGCACGCCCGAGGTTATTTGGGTATAGCGCATTCACGCGAAAAAAGACAAAACAGGTAAATTATTAATGCAAGTGGGTAATGAAGCGCTGGTTCTATCAGCGGTTGGGGTCATTGGTTTAGGTTGTCAGTGGTTGGCATGGCGATTGCGCTTACCAGCGATTTTATTTTTGCTGCTAGCTGGGTTGATTGTCGGGCCATTTATGCAGTGGTTAAATCCAGATGAGATTTTAGGGAATTTGCTCTTTCCGTTGGTTTCATTGGCGGTTGCGGTGATTCTTTTCGAAGGCAGCTTGACCCTAAACTTTAAAGAAATTCGCGGTGTGAGTGGCTCAGTCTGGAGTATCGTTTCCATCGGGGCCATCATTTCGTGGGCAGCAACCAGTATTGCGACGCACTATTTCCTCGGTTTTACTTGGGAGCTCGCCATGTTGTTCGGCAGCTTAACCGTGGTAACAGGTCCGACGGTGATCGTGCCACTTCTTCGGACGGTAAGGCCTAACAGTACGCTTGCTAATATTTTGCGTTGGGAGGGGATCTTGATTGATCCACTCGGTGCGCTTTTTGTTGTGATGGTTTATGAGTTCATCGTATCGCACAGCGCGATAAATAGCGTCGGAGTGTTCGGGACGCTCATTGCCGTGGGCGTCATTCTTGGTGCGGCCTCCGGCGCAGCAGTCGCGACAATTATGCGCCGTGCGTGGCTACCGGAATACTTGCAACCATTTGCAGTTTTGATGATCGTGCTTGGCGTATTTTCCGTCTCCAACCATATTGAGTCTGAAGCAGGATTACTCACGGTTACTGTAATGGGTATGTGGCTTGCCAACGCAAAGGGCATCAATATTCAACAAATTCTGCACTTTAAAGAGCACTTGACCATATTGCTGATCACCGGCCTATTTATTTTCCTTGCTGCACGCATAAGCTTGGATGATTTTGCTGCGCTGGGTAGTGGCGCGTTATTGCTGTTTGTATTTATGCAGTTGGTGTCGCGCCCGTTGTCGATTTTCCTCTCAACCATCCGCAGTAACTTGAGACTCAAAGATAAACTGTTTCTGTCTTGGGTTGCACCGCGCGGTATTGTCGCTGCCTCTATTTCGTCTCTTTTCGCGATCAAATTGACCGAATACGGTATTGATGAAGCGATTTTACTGGTTCCTATGACCTTCATGGTGATCATCGGAACGGTTGTTTTACAAAGTGCAACGGCACGTCCTGTCGCATTGATGTTGGGCGTCGCGGAGCCAGCGCCACGTGGCTTCTTGTTGATTGGTGCTAACCGAGTAGCCAGAGAAATTGGTCAAGCGTTGGCACGTTATGACCGCCGCATATTGATGACCGATTCTAACTGGGAGTACATCAGTCAAGTTCGTATGTTGGGGCTGGATTACTACTACGGAAATCCGATTTCTAGTCACGCAGATGACAATTTGAACCTGATAGGGGTGGGACAAGTCGTTGCATTAACGCCTGACCAGCATTTCAACATTATGGCTTGCATGCAATTTGTCGACGAGTTTGGTGAAGATAAAGTTCACTGCTTGCAAAAAGTGAAAACCAACGGCAATGGTAGCGAGAAGCACTCCGTGGCTCAGGAGTACCACGGTAAATTGCTGATGGGCGGTAACGTAAGCTATACCCAGCTGGCCAGTTTGTTGAGCCGCGGTGCAGAGATAAAACACACGAAGTTGAGCGACAACTTTACGTATCAAGACTATTTAGCGCATCACAAAGGGAACTCGGTAGTGCCGTTGTTCCACGTTGAAGAAAAAGGAAAAATTCAATTCTGTGATGACCCTGAGCAGTTTGCTCCAACCACCACAAGTACCGTTGTGTCTCTGATTCTGTCAGAAAGCGCAAAGTAAATTAGAGAAGTATGCGGCTCATTTTTATCGTGGTGTCTCGCACGCTGATTACTTCAACTTGGTGAAACACTCGCCTGCTTGTTTAAAACAGAAGGCGAGTTTCTCTTCCTATAATGTCAGAGTAAGTCGTGATTCATTACTGGTTTCGGAAAAGTAATCTCGTGAATTCAGAAAATTCGCATTGACGTTACTGATAAGGATCGCAATACTGCGCGACTGTTTTACTTTAGGGTGACATTATGGCTCCGCAAACTAACCGAAAAGATTTACATCTAGACGCTGTTTTACATCATGACATGAGCATGAAGCATAAAACGGCGGGCTTTGAGTCTGTCGAGTTTGAACACTGCGCGCTGCCAGAATGTGACTTTCAGGCGATCGACCTGTCGACAGAGTTTCTTGGCCACCGATTGGCGCTGCCGTTTTTGATTAGCTCGATGACAGGTGGAGCGAAAGACGCTGAAGTGATCAATTGTCGTTTGGCTGAAGCCGCCAGTGAATTAGGCATTGCGATGGGCGTGGGGTCGCAGCGTATTAGCTTAGAAGAGCGCCAACACGCAGGTCTAGGTAAAACCATTCGTGATTTAGCCAAAGATGTGCCGCTTTATTCCAACCTTGGAGCCGCTCAATTGCGCGACAAAGGTAAACTTGATAATGCGCAGCGTGCGGTTGAATCCATTCAAGCGGATGCGTTGTTTGTACACGTAAACCCAATGCAGGAAGCGTTTCAGAAAAATGGCGACCATAATTGGATTGGGGTCTTACACGCTATCGAGCAGCTTAAATCTCGCGTGAATGTTCCGATCATTATCAAAGAAGTCGGTTTTGGTATAAGTGGTCACGTTGCGCAGCGATTGGTTGACGCCGGTGTGGATGCTATTGACGTAGCGGGCGCGGGTGGCACAAGTTGGAGCGCGGTTGAAGGCTATTGCCAAGATAACCCGAAAATGCAGCGTGCAGCCGAGCTTTTTCGCGATTGGGGTATCCCGACGGCAAAATGTTTGACTCAAATAAGAGCACAGCATCCTACATTACCTTTGATCGCCTCAGGTGGTGTGCACAACGGACTTGAAGCGGCGAAAGCCATACATTTGGGCGCCAATCTCGTTGGGCAAGCGGGCGCAGTCTTGAAAGCGGCTACCATAAGCACTCAAGCGGTGGTCGAGCACTTTGAGCAAATGGCGTTAGAGTTACGTTTATCATGTTTTGGCACGGGGTCTTCTAAGATCAGCGCATTAACGCAAGCGCGCTGCCTATAGGTGTTTATGGTGTCATTTACGCAGCTTGGCTCAATAATTTTTCGGTGTCTTAACACGTAGACTGATAATTTCGTTATAGTTGATACAAAAGTCACTTCAACAAGTGACTGCTTAATTCAGACCGTTGAATGGGCATTTGTTGAAGCGATTGAGTTTTATTTTAATATTGTTTGCAACTGGAACCTTAAATTTATGAAAAAACTAGTCATGCTGATGTTGGCGGCTTCTGCTTTAACCGCTTGTAGTGATGAAGTGGGCACTGAAGGCTGGTGTAACGACATGCGCGATAAGCCAAAAACAGAATGGACAGCAGACAACGCAGTAGACTTTGCGAAGCACTGTGTTCTTCAAGATGGTGTGGGCAGCGAGCAATGGTGTGAGAACTTGAAAGATAAGCCAAAAGGTGACTGGAGTGCAAACGAAGCTACCAGCTTTACTAAGCACTGCATTTTCTAAGCACTACACTTTCTCAACAAGGCGTCTCTCATTAAGAGCGATGACTGTGTTAGACAAAATATTAAGAAAACACCAAGCGTCTTGCTTGGTGTTTTTGTATCGACAATAGCTTGAGCTCTCATGTGCTGAGCACACCTATCTTTCCTCTGAATAGAGTGTTTTACATTTTCGTTTCATTTTTGAAAACCTGTATTACCTGCCTTTAATTTTTCGCATTGCAGTGGCATGGTGTCGGTGTATTCGTCTAATTCAATTAGATTCATAACAAAAAGGGACTCAAATGGAAGTACTCAAAGGCTCATGTCTGTGTGGTAAGGTGAAATTGGAAGTGGCAGATGAATTCAAGTACATGGGAAATTGCCATTGCTCGGAATGTCGCAAGTTCACAGGCTCCGACTACTCGTCTGCAGGTGGTATCGCTTTGGATAAGTTGCTCATTACTCAAGGAAAAGAGGATATTCAGACTTATCAGAAAAGCGAAAATACCATGCTATGTTTTTGTCGCCATTGCGGATCGAGCCTGTATTCGAAAAAGAACAATGGGATTGTCAATATTCGCCTAGGGGTCTTGGATGATGCACCATCCCACAAGCCAAATTTCCATATTTTTGTCGCGTCCAAAGCGCCGTGGCTTGAGATATCGGATAACCTGACTCAGTTTGAGGCCGGGCCCAAATAGAGTAGTAGCGGAAGAGATTTATTTAGTAACAGAGGGCGTTGCAATAAGTTTGCAACGCCCTCTGCGCTTTTATTTTTGAAATTAGAACAGAGATGATTATTTGGCGTCTTGCAGTTCTTCTAAGCCACCTGCATTGTGCAGATTCGTGAACCCTTGTGATTGCAAATATTGATACGCTTTACCAGAGCGGTTACCACTGCGGCAGTACAATACGATCGCTTGATCTTTATCGACGTCTTGGAAATGTTTATCAAGCTCAGATAGAGGGAAATTGACCGCATTGTCTACATGCCCCTCAGAGAACTCTTGCGGCGTGCGTACATCGACAATCATTGCGCCTTTCTCAATCAGTTGCCACCCTTGCTCAGCACGCTCAGAAGCCGCAACGCTGAAAGAAAGCAAGCCAACGCACAATGTTGCAAGAAACAGAGATACGACCTTTTTCATTGTTTGATTATCCTTTTTAAGAGTATGTAACCACTCTAGATTTGATTGAACACATTTTCCATCATAAAGAGGTTTTAAGTGGTCGTGAATGTCAAAAGTTTCGATAGAAGATTTTATTCAATTCAATAAAAAATTTTTATGAAATCCACCTCTTGAACTCCAATTTTTCGACCTTATTATTCTCATCGAAAGCGAGCGGTCGACTCGCAAATCCATCTTGATGTTTATTCTGTCTTTTATTTTTGGTTCCAAGTAGGAGGCACTTAAAAATGAAAATTCGTCCTTTAAATGACAAGCTAATTGTTGAAAGACAAGAGGTGGAAAATAAATCTGAAGGGGGAATCGTTTTAACTTCTCAGTCGGTGAAAAAATCAAACCGCGGGAAAGTCATTGCTGTTGGTTTAGGTAAACGCCTTGAAAATGGCGAACGCGCTGCGATGGAAGTCAAAGTGGGCGACCAAATCATTTTCAATGACGGTTACGGCGTGAAAACCGAGAAAATTGACGGCGCAGAATACTTGATTCTGTCCGAATCTGATGTGTTAGCAATCGTTGAGTAATTATTTTTGTAGTAGTTTTTTGAGGAGATAATTATGGCTGCAAAAGACGTATTATTTGCTAATGACGCACGTCAAAAAATGCTGAAAGGTGTGAACTTACTGGCGGATGCAGTAAAAGTGACACTAGGCCCTAAAGGCCGCAACGTTGTGCTTGATAAATCTTACGGCGCGCCAACCATTACCAAAGATGGTGTGTCTGTAGCGAAAGAAATCGAACTGAAAGACAAGTTCGAAAACATGGGCGCACAAATGGTGAAACAAGTGGCGTCCAAAGCGAATGATGAAGCGGGTGACGGTACAACGACGGCTACTGTACTGGCGCAATCTTTCATCAACGAAGGTCTTAAAGCGGTAGCTTCTGGCATGAACCCAATGGACCTAAAACGTGGTATCGACAAAGCCACTGAAGCGGCGGTTGAGAAACTACGTGAAATGTCTAAGCCATGTAGCGACAAAGAATCCATTACCCAAGTGGGTAGCATTTCTGCAAACAGCGATCGCGCGATCGGTGAAATCATTGCAGAAGCGATGGAAAAAGTGGGTCGCAATGGCGTGATTACGGTGGAAGAAGGCCAAGGTCTAGACAACGAATTGTCTGTGGTTGAAGGTATGCAATTCGACCGCGGTTACTTGTCGCCATACTTCATTACTAACCAAGAAAATGGCAGCGTAGAGCTAGACAACCCTTACATCCTATTGGTGGACAAAAAAGTCAGCAGCATCCGCGAGCTATTGCCAGTGCTAGAAGAAGTGGCGAAATCTTCTCGCTCGCTATTGATCATTGCTGAAGACATCGAAGGTGAAGCGCTAGCGACATTGGTTGTGAACAACATGCGCGGCATCGTGCGTGCGACTGCGGTGAAAGCACCTGGTTTTGGTGACAACCGTAAAGCGATGATGGAAGACATTGCGGTACTAACCGCAGGTACGGTCATCTCTGAAGAAATCGGCCTAGAACTCGAAAAAGCAACGCTAGAGCAACTAGGTAGCGCGAAGAAAGTGACCATCACCAAAGACACAACAACTATTGTGGGTGGCGCAGCAGAAGCAAGCGCGATTGCTGATCGTGTGGCTTCGATTGAAAAACAAATCGAAACAACCACTTCTCAATACGACAAAGACAAGCTTCAACAACGTGTTGCGAAGCTTTCTGGCGGCGTAGCGGTGATCAAGATCGGCGCTGCAACTGAAGTTGAGATGAAAGAGAAGAAAGACCGCGTGGACGATGCGCTACACGCTACTCGCGCAGCGGTTGAAGAAGGTATTGTTGCTGGTGGTGGTGTTGCCCTAACTAAGATCGCGAAAGAATTGGCGGATCTAAAAGGTGACAACGATGACCAAAACGTGGGTATCCGAGTTGCGCTACGTGCGATGGAAGAGCCTCTCCGTCAAATCGCAACTAACGCAGGTGACGAAGCTTCAGTCGTAGCGAATGCTGTCAAAGCGGGTGATGCGGATTACGGTTACAACGCTGCAACAGGTGAATACGGCAGCATGATCGAAATGGGTATCTTGGACCCTGCGAAAGTAACACGTTCAGCGCTTCAATTCGCGGCGTCTGTTGCTGGCTTGATGATCACGACTGAAGCGATGATCACCAACCACGTTGAAGACAAAGAACTTGATATCTAACGTTATCAATCGTTAGTGATTAAGTAGGCGTTAAAACAACAATAACATTGCAAAACCTAAGCGGGCTCGCTTGAGCCCGCGAATCAGTCATTTGAGGTAAGTGTTATGACCCGTTTACCCGCGTTTTCTTTCTCAATATCTGAGCCGAGCGGTAATGAAGCTTCGTCAACGTGGCCGACGGCTATTCACTTCCCCCTCGTTCCAGCTGGGCCAGAGTTTTCGATCGAAAATGCTCTGCCTAAACGTCCGACAGTGACAATATTCACTATCGATTTGTCTCAGTTATTTAAAGGGGACGCACGGGTCATTCATTAACTGCATCGAAACAGCCAGCGTAAGTTGGCTGTTTTTTTCATTTCTGGGTGTAGGTCAAATTATTGATAATGTGAATCGTTTTCGTTTGATTGTCGCTACTTGTTCAATGTGTTAGCTTAAATTGGGACTGTTCCCAAGTAAGGTAATAAAATAATGAATAAGAAAATACTGCTTCCCTTAATGTTAGGGATTTCCGCTACTGCCGCTGCTTCTGATAACAAGGTTGTAGAAAGTGTCTTGATTGATGACATCGCGCTAGAAGGTTACGTGAAGAAAAGTTATGAGGTCGTGATGCAAAGCGAGCCTGAGCTTTTCCCGTACGAGTTTCGTGGTAGCCGTGTGCAGATGAAGTTACTGGTTGAGTTATTCCATAACTCAAAGAACGATAAAAAAGCGGCTCGCGTGATCACTCTAGGGAATGGTTATGTACCAGGTAAGCCGGGTGTAAAACACACTTTTGATGCAGCGATTGTTGACCGTTTTACTCAAAACTACCCAGTTGCGTTCGATTACAGCATCTATCAAGCTGGTGGCACGCCTGTATTTAGTGAGGATTACTCACCGCAAAACGAAGCCAATGATGTTTCGGTATCGACAACCACGGTTGCACCGTCTATCGGCTTAACCGCGACTGCAACACCGGGCTCGACACCAAGTTTTTCTGGCTCGTTGACGACCGACCTGGGTGTGGCTTATACGTCTCGCTACTCAAGTAAGGATTACGTCACCGCAGCCAAACCAAAGGCTTCCATGGAACGCGGTATGGGCGTTAAGTGGACCACCTCTCTTAGCCAAATTTACACCAACGATTACCAGTGCTACGGTAAATGGGCGGGCGTTTACCACTACACAGGTTGTTCAAACGAGAACCTATTACCAGAAGAGAACTTGCCGCGTTTGATCTACGGTTTCAAACCGAAATTCCAGTATGTGTTCACTCCAGAATTTGAGCGCGGAGAAGAGCCAAAAACGGAGATGATCGCACGAGCTGGCATGAAAGAAGTTGAAGAAGGTTTCTCTCGCAATGCGTGCAACTGGTACGATCAAGGTACAACGAGCCACTACACTGAGGCACAAATTCGCTTCACGATTGATTGGGATACGCTAACCGTTATCACTCAATAAACGTTTCACTTATCAGACCGAAGGTTTGTGGATTATAATGCGGCTCTAGTAGCCGCATTTTTATGGTCGAAATCTGATCGCAAGCGCATTAAGTCTTTAAGCCCAGCATCGCGGCGAAAATGACCAATCCCGCCCCACATGCTTGGGCGGATTGGCAGCAATCAACACGTTGTGAAACCTTCAACGGCAACACTCAGCAATCATTTGCGCATTTTTATTTTTGCATACAAGCCGCGGTGGATGGCTTAGGCGCGGCGATGGGATCGTATCCCTTTGTTATGGAAGATATTAAGCGCGGTAATTTAGTCGCGCCATTTGGTTTTGTGCTATCAGGTTGCAATTATGTTTTATTGAGCCAAGATAAAAAGCGTACAGAACTCGAACATAAATTCATCACGTGGTTACAAACGCAAATGGTAGAGTGTGTACCACTACCATCGCAGCAAAATACGCAAGGCGAATAGAAGGCGTAGAGCGTGATTACGTCAGTCAGTTTGATGGATAAGGGCTTAGGAAATTGGAAATGGAAAACCTCAATATTGTTGAAATCAAATCATTTGTTCCGGCGAAAGATTACGCGCTATCAAAACGTTTTTATGAGGCGATAGGCTTTGATATGGCGTCAGACTTCGGTGATGTGGCGTACTTCTCTCAAGGCAGCTGCGCGTTCCTTTTACAGAATTTTTATGAGCCAGAACAAGGCAACAACTTCATGATGCACTTGCTCGTAGAAGACGCAGAAAGCTGGCATCAGCACTTATCCAAAGTGGGCCATGAGGAATTTGGCTCGCGTTTGACTGAGCTGGTCGAGCAACCTTGGGGCATGCGCGAATGTTGTTTGTTTGACCCTAGTGGCGTTTTATGGCGAATCGGTCAGAACATGAATACTGATTAACGCCAGTCCTCTTTTCATCACATCTATATCGCGCAGGTATTAAGATCTCGATACCTGCGCGTTTTGTTTTTTGCTTAACCTTGCCAACGTTTCTCGCGCACTCATGCCTTTTTCGAGGTGGTATGTGATGGACTGACCCCAAAAAGTTCCTCAAGCAGCATGGCTTTGAGTTCTGCTCTGACTTCTGCCCCACCGATTAACGCCAAAAGTGCGAGCCCACCTGGGATGAGAATCACCATCAATATTGGTCTTAAAATATAAGAAAAGCAGAATATGGTCGGCAAGAAAATCAATCCTTGACCTAGTTTGTTTAATACGTACATGAGCGATTCCTTTTGTTTTTATATAAAATTGAGCGTGCTCATTTTTATAATTGAGCGCGCTCAATTTGTCAATGTCAGCCGCTCAAGGTATGATCCTTTCAGGCTCATTAAGCAGATACATCAATGACGAAGCGACAACAAACCAGAGACAAAATCCTAAAAGCCGCGTGGGCATCTTTTGCTCAGAATGGCTATGACATGACGACCACAAGGCAGATTGCGAGAGAAGCAGGAGTCGCCGACGGTACGGTGTTCAGCCACTTCCCGACTAAACTGTCGATTTTGCGCGAAGGGATGCTGGCGCAACTGCAACAGATCAGCCAAGAAACGCTAGTCAGTGTGGAAGGTAAGACAGATATCGACATTGGTTTGGCGCTGACGGATAAATACTATCGCTACTATTTTGCGAACGTCGAGCTGAGCCGAGCCTTGTTGAAAGAGGTGATTTGGGATTTGGATTATTACCAGTCGTTTAACCAAGCTTTGTTTGAATCTTCAAGCGGAAGCTCTGTTCTTGAAGACAAGATGCCGTTGATTTTTGACTGTTACTTCATGACGCTAATCGCACATTTGAGCCGTGCAGAACCGGATGTTGAAGCGGCACTTGAAGACCTTCATGCTAAGTTTCAGAAAATCATTGCGACTACATAAAATAGCCCCAACGCAGGAGCTGAAAGGATATACTGCCTGTCATTTTATTTGCTGGACTCCCATTTTCTCGTTTCAGTTGGCGTCTCACCAAATAGCCGTTTGTAGCTTTGACTGAACTGCCCGAGATGGAAAAAACCAAAGTCAAAAGCGATTTCTGCAATTGTTCGATTATCTTCAGGGCATTGTAGCACTCTGCGTACTTGATTCAGGCGCATTCGATGTATGAACTGCTTTGGGGAAGTATTACAGCAATGTTCAAAGGTGTACTGCAGTGTGCGACGACTGACGTGCACAGCGTCACACAGTTCACTGACGGTGATCGGAGTTCGGTAGTCTAAGTCGTGTAGCTGTTGCTTTATGCGGCGCATCACATGCTGACGATGAGAGATTGATATCGGGTGGCTTGCGCTTGGTGAACTGATTGAGAACAGTTCGAGTACGATGTCTTTTAAAACCACCTGATGTGTGCTGTCAGACCATCGCGACTCAGTGGGACCGAGCAAAGTACCCAAGTAGAATTTAAGTTGTTGAATGTGCTTTTCTGTTGGTCCCGCTAAGTGCGGTGTGTTGCAGCCGATACCGTCTAGCTCGAGCTGTTTTTCTATGATTTGAACCAGTTTTCTGTCGAGTACTATCCCATAGATAGAAAACTGTTCAGGTGTCATTAACTCAAAATCTGCACCACCTTGTCTAAGCAAAAGCTGGCTTGCATTAAACTTGCTGTGATTTAGGTGTAGCGGCTTATTTTCCGCACTCAAACCCAACCAAATACCTCCCTGTTCAACCCTGCATTGCTGTCTTAGTGAGCGGTTACTGTCTTCTCGAAATACATGGAAATTGGGAAATCGTCGTTCTCGAATTTGACCTAAAAATCGGCCATCGCTGAGTTGATCGTATTCCTGTTGCCAGTTTATTAGGCTTGCAGCTTGTTGGTTTGCATCCTTTGTGTGATGGATGCACAGCATTGGTGCGGTTTGGGGTGTTTGGTCACTCATCCTTGTGATGCTCATTCCTTTTTTGTGAGTCATGTTGGAGCAGTTTTTATGTAACTCATTGTTTATTAGTGTTTTATAAATGTTGCCAGTTTTTGATAACGCTACGGAACACATTTGGCAATACTTTCTTAAAGCTTATTGATAGTTCAGCAAAAAGCGAACCAAATAGTGAAGAGGAAGAGCAATGACGGCAACTTATCGTCGGCAACAAGGAAGTAAAGTCTATACCTTTAAGTCATTAGCTGACTTGATGGCGAAAGCGACACCGGAGCGATCAGGCGATGCGTTAGCTGGGGTTTGTGCTCAGTCAGCGGCAGAACGTGTAGTCGCACAAATGGCGCTGTCTGAGTTACCACTTAAAACGTTTCTTAACGAGGCGGTTATTCCATACGAAAGCGACGATATCACTCGCCTAATTATCGATACGCATGACCTTGAAGCCTTTAAACCGATTGAGCACTTGACGATCGGAGATTTTCGAAATTGGCTGCTGAGTGAAGAAGCCGATGGTGAAACGTTGGCTAAAATTCGTCAAGGTTTAACACCAGAAATGGTGGCCGCAGTCAGTAAGATTATGCGCAACCAGGATTTGATTCTCGTTGCTAAAAAATGCCAAGTTGTCACGGCTTTTCGGAATACGATAGGTTTGCCGAGTCGCCTGTCTACTCGCTTACAGCCGAATCACCCCACTGATTCTCTCAACGGTATCGCAGCGACCATTTTTGATGGTCTGATGTACGGAAATGGCGATGCGGTTATCGGTATCAATCCGGCAACAGATAATGTGCCTCAAGCTATTAAGTTAATGAACTTAATGGATGAGGTGATTCAACACTATCAAATACCGACTCAGTCTTGTGTGTTAACTCATGTCACGAACACGATCGAAGCCATTGAAATGGGTGCACCAGTCGATCTCGTTTTTCAGTCGATAGGCGGCACGCAAGGAACGAATGATACCTTCGGAATCGACTTGTCGATTTTGAAAGAGGCCCATGAAGCCGCGTTGTCTTTGAATCGAGGTAGTGTAGGAAACAATGTGATGTATTTTGAAACCGGACAAGGTACAGCGTTGTCTGCGAATGCATTTCATGGGGTCGATCAACAGACTTGCGAAGCTCGTGCTTATGCTGTCGCGAAACAGTTCGATCCTTTGTTGGTTAATACAGTTGTTGGGTTTATTGGCCCAGAGTACCTGTTTGATGGCAAACAGATCATTCGTGCTGGGCTTGAAGATCATTTTTGTGGGAAGCTGCTTGGTTTACCCATGGGTTGCGACATCTGTTACACCAATCATGCCTATGCCGATCAGAATGACATGGATAATTTGCTGACACTGTTAGGCGTGGCCGAGTGCTCTTTCATCATGGGTATTCCAGGGTCTGATGACATCATGCTCAACTATCAAACTACCTCATTTCACGATGCCCTTTACGCAAGAAAAGTACTCGGTCTGAAGCCAGCTCCAGAGTTTGAACAATGGTTAATGGAGATGCAGATTTTCGAGAGCGTGCAAGACGTTCGGTTAAGTGAGCAAATCTCTCGCTCGTTTTCGGGAGCAATTAATCAACTGAATAAGGGGTATTCTCATGGGTAAAGTGATCACCATTTCTCAGTCCACACAAGACGAGTCTGAAGTTGTCACACACAACCCTTGGGGCAAGTTACGCGACTTCACCTCTGCTCGGATCGCTCTGGGTCGCAGCGGGAACAGTGTACCAACCAACGAGTTACTCTCATTTCAGCTGGATCACGCCCAAGCTATGGATGCAGTGCATTGCAGTTTGAATATTGAGTCTCTCGTTGCTGGTTTGTCGGACTCTTACTCGATTCTTGAAAATACCTTAGAGCCTCCAGTGGTAGTGAGCAGCCAAGTGAGTGATCGGCTTATGTACTTGCAAAGGCCCGATTTAGGACGGCAGCTCGATGAATCTTCTTGGAAAACGCTCAACTCGATAGCAAATGAGCATAACACTGACATTGATCTTGCGATTGTTATTGCTGATGGACTTTCTTCCGTCGCAATTCAAAACCATGCCGTGCCTGTTGTTACTCGATTGATTTCTCTTTTAAGCGCTGATGATGAACATCAATGGAAATTCGCACCTATCACAATCGTAAAGCAAGGAAGAGTAGCTGTAGGGGATGATGTTGGTGAATGTTTTAACGCTAAGGCCGTGCTGGTTTTAATTGGAGAGAGGCCAGGTCTAACTTCTCCGGATAGCATGGGTATGTATCTCACTTGGGGGGCTAAACGAGGCTCTAAAGATTCCCAAAGAAACTGCATTTCCAATGTGCGCCCTCAGGGGCTCAATTATGACGATGCCTGTGAACGCGCATTTTACTTGCTCAAGGAGGCTCGAAAATTACAACTGTCAGGAGTGAACCTGAAAGATCGCTCCGACATCAATGAGCCAGGTGGCGCAAGCGTTGAAGATAAACACAGCGACAACTTTTTAATTTCATCAAAGTAGAAGGATTTACTATGTCTAAACATCAGGAGTACTTGGCCAAAAGGCAGCTAAAAAGAGGCACCGCAGGTTGGATTTTACTTGCTGGCTTAGGTGTCTCGTATGTTATATCTGGTGACTTCGCCGGTTGGAACTTTGGCATCGCTCAAGCAGGATGGGGAGGCTTTCTTATTGCTGCTATCGCGATGGCAGTAATGTATTTCACGCTAGTATTGTCTTTAGCTGAAATGTCTGCGGCTATTCCTGCTGCGGGTGGTGGTTACAGCTTCGCAAGACAGGCGATGGGGCCGACAGGAGGCTTTTTCACGGGCTTATCAGTTTTGATTGAATATGCGCTCGCACCTGCTGCGATAGTAATTTTTATTGGCTCAGCAGTGAATGAATTGATTGGTATCGATGGCCCTGTTGTTTACGCACTTTTCTACGCCGTCTTTATCGCTATTCATATGGCAGGGGTTGGCGAAGCTCTCAAAGTAATGATGGTCATCAGCGGTTTGGCTGTGCTAGCTATTCTAATCACTACTGCTGTGCTTATTGGTCACTTTGATGTTAATAACTTATTCGATATTGCTCCGGCGACGGCTCAGGCAACAGAAATCTTGCCGTTTGGGTGGTATGGCGTATGGGCTGCGTTGCCATTTGCAATGTGGTTGTTTCTTGCGGTTGAAGGTGTACCTTTAGCGGCAGAGGAGGCAAAAAATCCGGCAAAAGATGTTCCAAAAGGCATCATTGGTGCGATGTTGTTTTTATTACTAACCGCAACTCTGGTAGTCGTTCTTTTGGCTGGTGCGGTTGGTTCAAAGGTCATAGGCGATAGCGCGGTGCCATTAGTTGACGCGCTGAAGCTTACAGGCAATTCAACGATAGCAATGGTCGTGAACTTACTTGGATTGGCAGGTCTTATCGCTTCTTTCTTCTCTATCATTTATGGTTACAGTCGCTTGGTGTTTGCGCTTTCCCGCGCGGGTTATTTGCCGCAAACTTTGTCATTAACCAGTGACAAAAAAGTGCCTTCTCGTGCGCTTTTGGTTCCGGGAGTTTTTGGGTTCTTGGTTTCTCTTACGGGGGAGGGGGACTTAATCTTGGCGATGGCTGTTGTCGGTGCGACGGTATCGTACGCATTAATGTCCTTGAGCCATATTTTATTGCGAATTAAACAGCCGGAGTTAGCTCGCCCATATAAAACGCCTGGCGGGATAATTACTTCGAGTATTTCTCTGGTGCTTTCTTTGATCGCAATGACAGGTGTTTATGCTTTTGATCCCTCAGCCTTTTTCATGACAATGGGATTGTTTCTTATCGGTGGTGTTTATTATGGGTTGTACAGCCGCAACAAATTGATTGCAGCAACCGCCGAGGAAGAGTTTGCCATGCTTTCTGTTGCAGAATTAGAGCTTGAATCAGATGTAGCACGATAGCCATTTCAATTATTGTTCGCCACTACATCAAGGGAGCCATGTGCTCCCTTTGTCATTTCTATCAAAAGTGCATAGCGCACAAATGCATCACTTTAACTTTATAAGTGATTAATCATGTGAAAGTCTAGTCTGGATAACTATGGAGCACAGCCACCACTGGTATAGTTTAAGTTTTCAAGGAAGGATCATGAAAAACAACGCATTTAATACACTTTTTGGAACAGAGTTACCGATTATTCAAGCACCAATGGCCGGCGTGCAAGATAGCCAAATGACCATAGCTGTCAGTAATGTTGGCGGGCTTGGCTCGTTACCTTGTGGAATGCTGAATAAAGACGCCATCGTTAAAGAACTTCAACTTATTCAACAGGCGACCAATCGACCGTTCAACCTCAACTTCTTTTGCCATGAGATGCCGGAATACGACGCCAACAAGCACGAAGAGTGGCAAAAAACGCTGCAACCGTATTTTGCTGAAGTTGGTGCAACCGTACAGGAGCAGCCAAACGCTCCGACAAGAATGCCTTTCAATCATGATATTGCTGACGCGATTGAACCATTTGCACCGCCAGTGATCAGTTTCCACTTTGGTTTGCCAACCGATGACTTATTAGCGCGAATTCGAGGCTGGGGAGGGAAGATCCTTTCGACAGCAACCACGGTGGATGAAGCACTTTGGCTGGAAGCAAAAGGCGTTGACGGTATTATCGCCCAAGGCTTGGAGGCTGGTGGACACCGAGGCATGTTTTTATCGGATGATTTAACTACTCAATTAAGTCTGATGGCGTTATTACCACAAATCTCCAAACGGGTGAATTTGCCTGTTATTGCTGCAGGCGGAATCGCTGATAGAAGCGGTGTGGAAGCCGCGTTGAGATTAGGAGCGAGTGCCGTTCAAGTTGGCAGCGCCTATTTGTTGTGTGATGAGGCAAAAACCTCGTCTTTACATCGATATGCGATTGCCAGTGAGCGCGCGCAGCATACGGCGGTGACTAATGTTTTCTCGGGCAGACCAGCACGAGGCATTGTGAATCGCGCGATGTCGGAGCTAGGCTACATCTGTGAGTCTGCGCCGAAATTCCCATACGCCTCCATTGAAATGGCTCAACTAAGAGCGCTTATGGAAAAGCAAAACCGAGATGAATTCACACCGTTGTGGTGCGGACAAAATTCGTCGGGTTGCAAAGAAGTTTCGGCGGCAGAAATGACACTGTCATTAGTGGAAGGGATTGATTTGAATTGACTTATTCTATAATAAATAGAGCCCTTTGGGGGAAAGGGCTCTTAGGGGGAGGAGCTTAAGGTTTAAGCTTTCACAAGAGTCGCTGCGTTACGCATCGCTTCTTTCGTTGAACACTCAACAACGTTTGCTTTTGCAAAGCGGTGAGCGTCTTTTACTTGGATATCGTGAGCTAGAATAACCAGCTTCGCGTTTGCTACATCTAGGTCTGTGATGCGGTTCTGGATACCGTTTTGACCTTGAGTTTCTACTTTGATTTTCAGACCCGCTGCTGCACCTGCTTTCTCTAGTGCTTTCGCAGCCATGAATGTGTGTGCTACGCCAGATGGGCAACATGTTACTGCTACGATGTCGTACTCGCCTTCGCCTGCTGCTGGAGCCGCTTGAGCTTGCGTTGGTGCTGCTTCTGCGATTTCGTCTTCTGCTTCTTCTTCAGCAACTGGTTTCCAGAAGCCAACGATAACTGCTGTTGTTAGTGAGCCTAGTGCGATACCTACAACGTACATTGGGATGTTGCTTGATACAGGAGCTGTGATTAGACCGCCCCATGGTGCGTGTAGTAGTACGTCTGTTAGGAAGCCGAACACACAGCCAACGATACCACCAGCAACGATTGAAGGAAGAACGCGTACAGGGTCGTTTGCTGCGAATGGGATAGCACCTTCAGAGATACCGATAGAACCCATGATTGCTGCTGCTTTACCTGCTTCTTGCTCTTGCTTAGTGAACTTCTTCTTGAATAGGAATGTTGCTAGTGCCATACCTAGAGGAGGCGTACAGATTGCGATACCAACACCACCCATTAGCCATGGTTGAGTATCAACTTGAGTTTGAGCGAATAGCGTTGCTACTTTGTTGATTGGACCGCCCATATCGAATGCAGTCATACCACCAAGAATCGTACCTAGAACCACTTTAGAAGCGCCAGCCATAGAAGCTAGGAATTCGTTCATAGAAGCCATGAAGATCTTGATTGGCTCACCGATACCCCATAGAACGATACCTGCAGAGATAAGCGTACCAACAAGTGGGTAGATGAAGTAAGCGCCCAACGCAGTCATGTTAGCAGAAAGAGGGATCTTCTTAAGTTGTAGAACTACACCACCAGCGATAAAACCAGCGACGATACAACCTAGGAAGCCGCCGCCCATGTCAGCCATGATGCCAGAAGAGATCATCGCTGGCGCTAGTGCTGGTTTGTCTGCAATTGAGTAACCGATGAAGCCACCAAGAATAATTGGGAACAACACCAGACCTTTAATACCGATATTAGAAATATCCGCCAATAAACCGTCCGCAGGAACCGCACCTTTACCTGATGCCATTACCGCCAGCGCCAGTAGTACACCACCCGCAACGATAAATGGCAGCATGTGAGAAGTACCGAATAAAAGGTGACCTTTCATGGTACTTAGGAGTTTTTTGAAATCGCTATTATTGCTAGCTTGAGCTGTGATTGTACTCATAATTTCACGCCTTATGAATTAATTAAAATATTTAGTATTTGGTTTTCGTCTTTTGCGTTATGAATATCTTCAATAAACTCTTCGCTAAATTTTCCGAATAATTCTTGAAGAACATAAATATGGTGGTCGGCACCGTTATCAGGTGAAGCAATCATGAAGAATACGGTCGGTTTGACTCCCTCTTCGTCGCCATACTCGATGCCTTCGCGCTTTACGCCAACAGCGATTGCAGGCTCTGTAACCGCTTTGCTTTTTGCGTGTGGGTAAGCGATGCCGTCCATTGAAGTCACGCTTAATACTTCACGTGCTTCGATGTCGGTTAAAAAAGCCTCTTTGCTGCTGATTCGATTATTTTCGAATAGCATTTGTGCTAGCTCTTCAAAGACTTCTTTTTTATTATTTGCTTGAAGGTTGCCTTTAATTAAATTGACGTTTGTTAGTTCTGTAATCATTTTGTGACTCATTGGTACTGAAGTAATGAGTCAAATTTAATTAATGAAGTGGTTTTCGGAAATAGTAAAAAAAAACCAATAACTATACTTTTGTATCACTCAATCTTAAGTGTGATAGCCGTCATTAATAATGCGGAATATTATAAAATTTATTATGTGATTTATATTCCAGTTATTTTGAAATAAATAACTAGACATGAAAATGAACTGGAGGAGGATCAAAGCCCTGGTTAGGATGCAAAAAGAGGCGTTGCGCCTCTTAGTTTGAGATAATAGAAACAGCGATAAAGGCTGGCCATTAATTTTTATATTTATGCAGCAAATCTAACGGGATATGGCAGTAGTCATTTGGAAAGCGCGTGAGTCGGTCTTGGTGCTCATCATCACTTGGCACGTAGTTTGTGAGTGGCAGCACTTCTACGGCGATTTTATCGGCATCCGGTCTTGCTGCGATAAACGCTTTAGCAATAGTTAGGTGTTGCTCGTTTTGGCTATAAACACCGGTACGGTACTTTTCACCTACGTCTTCACCTTGTTTGTTAACGCTGTGCGGGTCGATGATCTCAAACAGATACCCCATCAAAGTTTCAACCGAAACCAGCTCAGGGTCGAATTGGGTTTTCACGCATTCTGCGTAACCATCGTATTCGGATTGAGTGTTATCCGTCGTGCCATTTGCTCGTCCTGCTTCGGTGCTGATTACGCCGGGAAGGTGGCGCATAAATTCTTGAACGCCCCAAAGGCAGCCGCCTGCGAAGTAAATCTCTTCCATCATTTTATCCTGTAAAACTTTGCGCCATTATGGACATCACTTTCGCTCAAACACAACTCCAACCATAGATTTAATGACTCATCGATGAGCAGTTCGGACATAAAACAGGAACAACTCGGTGATGATTTGCTCTCTTTTTTGTGCTGCTTTTCCTCGTTAGATTGAGCGCAGTTAAGAGCTAAGGGGAACCCTAATGAAAATTGAACATATCGCGATTTGGACAGAACGTTTGGAAGAGTTAAAAGCCTTCTATGAGAAATATTTTAACGCGGTGTCTAACGATAAATACCACAACCCAACTAAGCAGTTTTCATCTTACTTTCTTTCGTTTGAAAGTGGAGCGCGATTGGAGTTAATGTCGATGGAAGGTGTGACCGCTTGTGAAAAATCTCATGCGATGCAGGTAACAGGATTAGCACACTTTGCCTTCGCTTTAGGATCAGAGCAGGCGGTGGATCAATTAACCAAAACCTTAGTAGATGATGGCTACCAATGGATCGACGGTCCGAGACAAACGGGTGATGGTTATTACGAAAGCTGCATCTTAGATCCGGACGGCAACCGTCTTGAGCTTACGGTGTAACGCGACTTAGCTTATTTCTATCGTTCACAGGCTGCTTTCATATGAAAGTATTCGGGCGTATACTGCAAGCTCATTAATAAGGAGTGAGCCTGTGAACCCAAGACAAAATGAAATCCTGCAATTAGTGAATGATCGTAAACGCGTTCAAGTCACGGAGCTTTCTGACATTATCGGCGTGTCGGGCGTGACCATCAGGCAGGATTTGAATTTTCTGGAGCAACAGGGCTATCTAAAGCGCGTACACGGCGCAGCTACCGCATTGCAAAGTGATGATATTGATACCCGATTAGAAGTCCGTTTCGATATTAAACAATCACTTGCAAATAAAGCGGCAGACTTGGTCGCGCCAAGTGAGACAGTGCTGATTGAAGGTGGGAGTGCAAACGCATTACTGGCTCGCACTTTAGCTGAACGCGGCGATGTGACCATCATTACTCCATCGGCGTACATCGCCCATCTCATCCGTAACACCTCAGCTAACATCATCTTGCTTGGTGGTGTGTATCAGCATCAAGGTGAGAGCTTAGTTGGACCATTAACCAAGTTGTGTATTGAGAACATTCACTTCAGCACGGCTTTCTTGGGTATCGACGGATTTCACCAAGACACTGGTTTTACTAGCCGAGACATGATGCGTGCCGACATCGCAGAGGCCATTCTGGCAAAGAATAGACGTAACATCGTACTGACGGACTCCAGTAAGTTTGGACAGATTTATCCTTCTTCAATTGGCAATACCAACGAAATATCGGTGTTATTAACCGACAAAGCCGCTCCGAAAAGCGACCTTGAGCAAATCAAAAAGCTAGGTGTGGAAGTGGTGTTGGGGTAAGTACTAATGGCTCTCCGACCATACTGCGAATTCATTTCCACTTGGTTCGGTGAAGTGGAATCGGCAGCCGCCGGGAAATTCGAAAATAGGGCGGATAATTTTTCCACCATGCTGCTCAACTTTTATCTGCGTGGCTTGAATATCTGAGCTATAAAACACTAAAAGTGCGCCACCATTTGTGGTTTGGTTTACAAACTCAGATTTGAAGAATCCGCCATCTAACCCTTGTCCTGAAAATGCAGAGTATTCAGGACCATAATCGATAAAGGTCCAGTCAAAGGTACGCTCAAAAAATTGTTTTGTAGCGTTAATATTGGTGGAACCAAATTCAACGTAGTTTAACTTCTCGTGTTGATGCATGGTGAAATCCCTATCCATTTGTTTCTTGCCTCTAGGCGAATTTTTCTACGATGATGTCATCCGCTTTTTCGACAAATAATGCGCCTTGATCCTTGAGCTCTGTCAGCACATTTTCAATATTATCAGGCAGCACTGCGCGAGTTGAAGCAAGGTTGACCACCACATTGTAGCCAAGATCCAGTGCTTGCATGACGGATTTCTTCACACAAAAATCTAGCGCGAGACCACCGATCACTAGAGTATCAATCCCGTTGAATTTTAGAAATTCATGTGCGCCTGTCGTTTTAGTATCGGCAATATCATGGAAAAAAATACCGTAAGGGTGCGCGTCAGGATCCATGCCTTTATTAACTTGAAAATCGTAGTCCAACACGGGTGGTAAACCGTCTAGCAGTTCAGAACCTGTTGTGCCAAGCACACAATGGCGGTTCCATTTTATATCCACATTGGGTAGACCGACGGGTTCAAGCATGTTGGCTGGTGTTTCTGCATCCCATTTTGCTTTCGGTGGGTGCAAGTCACGGCTCACCAGTTTTAATCGGCCTTTGGCATGATTACTCAGAAGCTCCGGTACGATTTCCAACGCACCTGCAACGGGTAGTTCATTTGGACATAACTCACTAAAGCCTTTCTCTGGATCAACGTCGATCACTGCTGTAGTTTGATAGTTTACTCGAACAGTCATGGCAGACTCCTTGTCTGTCTGATTGCCTGCGTTTATCCACGCAAACAGTTTTGAAAAAAGGTTACTTCGTCGCTGGTCAGCGTATATACCATTGCGGGTTTTCCACCTTTGCCTTTGTTGGTAGAAGCGACTTTATTGGTGGGTTTTAGTACGCCTGAATCTATCAAGCGGCGCTTAATCGTCATTCGGCTAATATCAATACCAAACTCTTGATAAGCAGAAATGATGTCGGCAACCAAAAACTCTTTGTCTAATGCAAACAAAAGAACCGATGTGTATTCAATGGATGCACGAAGCTTCTGCCACGCTTTTTCAATGGTTTTTTGATGGTCAAACGCGAGAGTCTCTTCTCCATTGAGTATAGCCTGTAGCGAAAACCATTTAAGTTGGCACTCTGGTACACCTGCATTGTTGATTTGCTCTACATTGTTACGATCGACCAAGGCGTAGTGCGTAATGTTTAAGCTCCAGTCTTCTGGATCACGCTTGGGATCGCCGTCGATAAAAGCTTCACTAAAGTGACGAGGGTAAGTATGGATTTTCTCGCGGCAAATTCGGCGACGCGCCGCCTCAAAGTTTTCATCGGCCGGGCGTCCTCCTTCACTGGTTAAGTCTTTATCAAAGACAAATCCGCCCGGTAGTGCCCAGACTCCATGGTATGGCCGATTTGGATTTGAACGTTTAATCAACAACACTTCCAATCCCTTATCGGCACAGCCTGATAGCCTGAATGGAATAATGTCGACAGATACGATCATGGTTGGGTCCTAATATTGATTTGTAAGTAATCTAGCGCATAACAAGTGGTCAATCAATGGGTAAGTAACGAGTTGTGCGAAACGTTTTCGGTAGTGCTTCATAGTACGCCTTGAGTATAAATCTACGAATAAATCTGACTTATTCACAATCTGTGTGCGAATTCTAGACAGAAAAACCTTATAAAAATGAGTGGTTAGTAACAAAAGTTGACAAACTATAGATGGGTGTTTATTGTTTACGCAAATTAGTTAGTAACAAAAAGTTATATACCCAGGAAGGGCGTGTAGAAGGGCACCTAATGACCACCAAACTATTTTCTTCCCGCATCATTCAAAGCGCTTTGGATTTTGATGTCTACAAAGTCAATATGATGAGCGCAGTAACAGCGCTTTACCCTGATGCGATGGTGTCATACAAATTTATTGTGCGTAGCGAGGAAGATCTCTCTGAACTGCTACCAGAGGTAAAAGCAGAAGTTCTTAAACTGCAAGACATTCAATTTACGCAAGAAGAAATCGAATATATTAAGCGTGTCGCGCCTTACCTGAATCCTGACTTTGTTGATGCACTGCGCCATTTCTGTTTCAATCCACAAAGTGATGTCTCTTTCCATAATAAAGCCATGGCTGATGGCTCAAGCCAGTTACGCATTACTATCAATGGTTTGTGGCGAGATACTATTTTGTACGAAACGATCATCATGAGCATCGTGTCTGAAGTTCGTAGCCGTCAGCGTTGGTCAGATATCCCTGTAGCGCAATTTACCACCGTTTTAGAAGAGAAAGTTCGGTACCTAAAATCCGAACTAAAACGTCGTAACATCACTAACTTTAAGTTTTCTGATATGTCGACGCGTCGACGTTTTTCCTTTCAAGCTCAGCGCACCATGCTGGAGTTCTTGTGCCAGGAAGTGCCGGAATGTTTGACAGGAACAAGCAACTACCACTTAGCAAAAGAACTGAATTTGACGCCTATCGGTACCGTTGCTCATGAATGGTTTATGGGTCATCAAGCTCTGGTGAATGTGCGAGATTCGCAAAAAGTGGCTTTGCAACGTTGGCAAAAAATGTTTAACGGTGCACTAGGTATTGCACTTACCGACACGATTGGTATTGATGCCTTCCTTAAAGACTTTGATGAAGAGCTAAGTAACGCGTATTTCGGTGTACGTCACGATAGTGGTTGCCCTTATAGCTGGGGTGAAAAAATGATTGCACACTATCAGTCGCTTAATATAGACCCGTTAACAAAAACGCTGGTGTTTACCGACGGACTTAACTTCGAACAAGCGTTAGATATTTGCGAGTATTTCCAGGGACGTATTCAGGTGAGTTTTGGTATCGGTACTTTTCTTGCGAACGATATGGGTGATTATGTCAATAAAGAGGGTGAAGCCTACCAGCCACTTTCTATCGTGATCAAAATGGTCACGTGCAATGGTTCACCAGTCGCAAAAATCAGTGACGAACCTGAGAAAGCCATGTGTGAGGATATCTTCTTTTTGATGAACCTCAAGCGCCGCTTCGAGCAACCTCTTGATTTAAATGAGTGTCGTAAACTGATTGATCGTCTAGAAACTGAAGGTCAAAACTATCTCATCGACGCGTAGGCGTTATCCCTCCTTCTTGATAAGTGCCCTCTATCGTTACGACAAATTTATATAGACAAACGTAGAGGGTGATTTCGTTATAGTAATACGCAGAAGTAACCAGATACAGCGTAGGAAAGCACTCGAAAATGAGGTTGTTTTTTTGATGTGCTATGTGCCTATGATTGGTGTAAATCGATACGTTACAGCATTGTGGAAGGTGTATTTTCATCGGACACTAAACTCTCAGTCTAATCACGTAGTTTATTCCCATGTACCATGAGGTCACTCGGGTATAGACGTCTATCTGCTTTTATGACTTTGGGCTTCGCGTAATTGCTTGAATCGGGAGTCAAAATGAACCTAGTAGTACATTTGCAAAAGAAAGCGATCCGAAAATATGGCTATGAGATGGCAACTCGGCAGGCATGGAAATGTGGCATCAAGGCAAATCTTGTTAAGCGCGTGATCGGCCTTTTTAAAGGACAAATTGTTTGTGTGGTTGAGGGTTGCCGCGCAGAGTTTTCTTCTCCTCTTAATAACCCCCTTCACGAAGATGACAAGCAAGGGCGATATGTGTTTGTTGGCGGTGTATGCTGGGAACCAAACAACATTATTGCTCCTGGCTTTCCTGATTTTATGTTTATGCACGTGCGTAATCTAAGCCACCGTCATAAGTATTTAACGGATGACGAACTATTTTTGAGCTTGGCTTAAAAATAAATCTCATAGACTAGTCCAGCCCAATCATAATCAGTAGTGATACAGTTTTAGCTCTGTTGACACGCTGCTGAGTGTTTCTTGACGTATCTTTTATAAAACAGTGTTTCTTTACTTGTTAATGACAGAGGGTTTGTTTTCGTCTGATGTGATTTCCCTTTTGCGATTTACCATAACGCTCATCAAAGCAAACCATACTGGGATGTAAATCATGAATATGAAATCTATCGCAATTGCAACGGCAGTTGTTGCTGTACTAGCAGGCTGTAAAGACAAAACGCCACCAGCTCCAACCCAAGCAAACATTACTTTGGTTGAAGCGGTGACTGAAACTGTGAAAAATCCACACCAAGTATGTAAAGACGTGGTAGTAACGGAGCAAGTTGCCCCTACGGATGATAATAAAATAATTGGTACGGTCGGCGGCGCAGCAGCTGGCGCGGCATTGGGTAACCAAATCGGTGGCGGCTCAGGTAAAGTGATTGCAACTGCAGCTGGTACGATTGCTGGTGCATTAACGGGTCGTAAGATTCAGGAGAACGTGCAACAAGGCGATGTAGTGACAACGACGAAAAAGCAGTGCCACACAGAATACACAACATCTGATAAAGTAGTGGGTTACGACGTCACTTATGAAGTTTCAGGTGCGCCAACGACGGTTCGCTTAGCGAGCAAGCCAGCGACAAAAACGTTCCCAATTCAAGATGGCAAAGTTGTTCTTCCGCAATAACTAGCTCCTCAACCGAAGTAATTAACAAGCCCTTTTATCTTTGAGATGAAAGGGCTTTTTCACATAAGCGGTGTTTTCATCTATTTTCCCGCGGGAATGTGCAGCCAGAATTACCAGCTAATTTCAGCGTTCGATACAATCACTTTTCTAAAAGTACGAACGGAAAAAACATGGAAGATTTTTACCTGACCGATCGCGGTTTAGCTGGTTATTTCGAAGCGCAATGGTTCGACAAGTTCATCGAAGATAAGCAGATTGAGACGATAACCAGTCGCTCAAAACAAGTCCCACTCTCTTTTTTGTCATCACCTCACTGCTCCCAAATTGCTGATTTTATTGCGCAGACGGCACTTGAGAGCGGCGTTCAGCCGTATTCCCTACTTGAGGTTGGCGCGGCGCTGGGAAGAAACTATTATGAGTTAGTGCAACGCTTACCTAACCTTAAAGAAGCGACGCTTGTGGAGCCTTCAAATAGGTTGATGGATGGCTTGAAGCAACTATTAATAGAAGAACAACGAGTCGAGCTAACTTATCTTCACGATGTGAACACCATAAACACGTTAGAAGTAGAGAATAGAGATATCGTGCAAAAATGTGCTCATGTTGATTTGACGCTGATTAACCAACCTTTTGAGCACGATACTCTCCAATCTCGCTTTGATTTAGTCGTATGTTTGAACGTGGTTGATCAATGTGAGTCGCCACTTAGCGTGATCAACGCTCTAAAAGAAGCCACCAAGGTTGGCGGGCTGATGGTTGTCTCTTGCACTTATCAGTGGAACGCGAAACACATCAAAAATGAAGAAGAAGCGGTCGATGATATCAAAGCGTACTTTGCTGAAGGTTGGCGTTTAGTATCGGAAGCCGATCATGAATATCGCATCCGGTTTAATGATCGTTTTGCAAGGCAGTTTTTATCTCATGTGGTCGCTTATATCAGAATGGATTAGAGCCACATAAAAAAACCGAGTACTTACGACTCGGTTTTTTTTAGTCTTTGAGATAGAGCGCGATTTTAAGTAACGTGCGCCTCTTGTTGCTCTCGCTCTTGCTGAGCTTGCAGCTTTTTCTTGCGACGTTCTCGTTTAGAAAGCCAAACCAGCGGCACAACAATCATAATGGTTCCTATCGCCATAAATATGTCTGGCACTTCTCCAAACCAGATTAATCCCACAAACACGGCACCAATTAAGCCACTGTATTCAGCGCTGGCAATTTTGTTGCTATCAATCGAGCGGTAAGCGATCACACATGTTGCCGCATAAATCATGATGAACAAACTTGAGCCAGCAGCGACAGGGAAAGCACTCCAGTCCCAAGGTTCCGCTTCGATCAGAACAAGTAAGAAAGCCACGGGAATACCTGCCAAGTTTGTCATCAATAACGTTTGCATGACAGATTGATTTTTTGGCAGTTTTCGAATGAGCAAGTTATTGATTGCCAAGGTAATAGCCACAACTAAAGCCGAAATCGCTGCCCAGTCGATTTGATCTGGACGAATGATGACCAACACTCCAGCAAAGCCCATGATCGCAGCCGCGACCGATTGCTTAGATAACTGTTCTCCAAAAAAGATTGCTGCAAGCGGCAACATGATCAATGGCGCGGCGTAGAAGATTGCGTTCGCAGTTGCGAGCGGTAAAGATGAAATCGCCAAAACCATAAATATAGCACCAAGCAACCACACGTGAGCGCGGACAGCATGCCATTTAAATCCTTCAAGAAAATGAGTCTTTTTTGTCAGCAAGCAGACAGGCAGTAGAAAAAGCACTGCGGAAATTTGTCGGAAAAAGACAAACTGAAAAATAGGCACTTCATTTCCGACACTTTTAATTAAAGAGTCTGAAAGCACCGCAATGAGATTCCCAACAATTAATAGCAGCATAGCTGCGCCGACCGATGTAACTTTCACTTATTTCCTCTCCTCTTTCTTTGCCAAAGAGTAGGTGATGTCATAGGATGAAGTGAAGTGATATTTATTAGTTTAAGTATGAGATTTTTAGATAATGAAATTGCCACCACTCAGAGCGGTTCACTGTTTTGAATCTGTCGCTCGAAACTCTAGCTTTTCGCTTGCGGCTGAAGAGCTCAATGTGACGCAAAGTGCCGTTAGTCATCAGATACGATTATTGGAAGATTATTTGGGCGAGTCATTATTTATTCGTCAAGGAAGAAAGCTCTCTTTATCGGATACTGGTGCTCGTTATTTAGAGGATATTAGCCCGGCAATTAGCTCTATTGCGATGGCCAGCCAAAAGGTGAGAGAAGGGGACAAAGGCAGCATACGTTTAGCGATTTATAGCTCGCTTGCCGTAAAGTGGCTTATTCCGCGTTTGTCTGATTTTAAGCGGTTACATCCGGAAATCGATCTGACACTCAATATGGTTGTTGGTGATCCTGAGCAGACAGATAGCGTTGGTGATTGCTTTATCACGGTAGAGAAGCCAAAGCGCAACTATATGTCGGTGAAGTTATACGCGGAAACGCTGTATCCGGTATGCAGCCATAAAATTTGGAAAGAGTTACAAGATCAACCCATTCCAGAAGCGCTTTGGCGATATCCTATTTTGTCGACAGACTCTATTTATCGTGAGAGAGGAAAAGACTGGGCAGAGTGGTGCAGAGCGGGTGGTTACACTTTGCCAAAAGATGTCGATGTTCAACATTTTAGTCATATGTTGTTGGCAATAGAGGCGGCGCGTTATGACCAAGGCATCGCATTTGCGAATGATTTTATGCTCAATGAAAGAGATAAAGCGCATGATTTGGTGTATATCCCTTCTCATGGATTAGAGACGGGGGACAGCTTTTATTTTATTCATAAAAAGAGCCGAGCCAAGCAGGCGGAAATCATCAAACTCACCAATTGGTTGAAGCAACAGTGCTTGTAAAATGACTAAATTGTCATAATTAAGAAATAAAGTGGCAAAGTTGTGTTTAAATATTTCATGTTTTATTGAGTTTTTATTCATTAACATCAACTTGGTTTTGAAACCGAGTGAAATGGATAGCATGACGTGCTTAAGGATGGGCAAAACACAACCTCAATAATTAACAGGCAGTGAAATACAATGTTTAAAAAAACATGGCTAATGACAGCCCTTCTAGCAACATGTTCTGTTGCAAACGCAGCTCCTTACGTTGGCGCATCGGTAGGTCAAGCATCGTTTGGTGATGTTAATGGCTCTATCAATGGTGGTGGTACCAACGCTAGCACTAAGCTTAAACTTGAAGATGACTCAAGCCTTTCAGGTAAAGTATTTGGTGGTTACAAATTCAACGAATACATTTCTCTAGAAGCAGCCATTGGTGGCTACGACGCTTTAGACGGCAAAGTTGTTACTGTTGGTGATATGAAGTATCTATCGATTCAACCAAAGGCGACTCTACCTATTGGTGATCGTTTCAACCTTTTTGCTAAAGCTGGTCTTTCTTACTTCAATGCTGAATTCAAAATTAGCAACTCTGTGATTGACGGTAGCGCAGGCCATACCACCATTTCTGACAGCACTGTGACAGGCATGTACGGTTTAGGCGCAGAGTTCGCTATTACAGAAAACTTTGCTCTGCAAGTTGAATGGGAATACATGATGCCTGAGCTAGACATTGCGAAATTTGGTAATGAAAAAGTAACGGTTGATGCTGACATCAACGTGTTCTCTGTAGGTATGAGTTACCGTTTCTAAGAATACTTATTCAAGTTACCTCTTGGCTTAGTACACGTTTTTGACTTCTGTTGGTCGAGCTGAGCCCAAGCTTTGAATATGTTTAGATATAGCACAGGAAGTTTAGTTGCTAAGCGTCCTGTGCTATTTTTTGCTTTGGAATAACTCTTAGGAATCTTTGTGAACGATGTCAATCTTAGGTATCTGGATCTACTGTTAAAGCACTTTGAACCTCATCAATATCACTTCGTTACGCTGTCTGAGCTTGAAGTGGTAATTTGTACGTCAAGGCGCAATGTTTCTATTGTGATGAAAAAGCTTGCCACTTACGGTTGGGTAGATTGGAAACCTGCAATTGGCAGAAGTAACGCCAGCCGTCTGAATATTACTATTTCCCTTCAACAAGCGATGACCGAATTTTTGGTTGAGGAGCTTGGTCGGGGAAGAATGAACTCGATAACAAAACTTATCGATTGGTTCGGCCAAAGTGCTGTCAGGGCGTTGACGATTGCCTCTGAAAAAGTGAACCAGTTGAATGAGTCAAATAACGCTATTTTGATCTCCTCTTATCCTTGGGTGTCTAAGGTCGATCCTGCGAATACTTATCGTCATACTGAACTGCATGTGGCGAAAAGTGTTTATGATGTTTTGCTGACTCAAAATTCCAATGGTGGCATTGAGCCTTCGCTAGCACATGAGTGGAAAATGGAAGGCAATGTGATGACGTTATGGTTGAGGCCTGGAATATATCGTCACGATGGCGAACTTCTCAGCATACAAGATGTTGTTTGGAGCATCGAAAGACTTAAGGAAATAAAAGGACCAGTACACGAGCTCTGGCAGTGTATTGACAGTGTGATTGCCGAAACATCGAGCTGCTTAAAAATTACATTGAAACATCCGAACATGTTTTTTCCATACATGTTAGCCACTCCTCACGCTTCTATTCTTTGTCGAGATGTTGTTTCTTTCGGTTCTGGTTATTCTTACCACATAGGAACCGGACCATTTAAAATCAGTGGTTGGAACCAAGAGAGTATGCTTCTTCAAGCACACAAAGAATATTTTTCAGCGCGCGCATTGTTGGACCAAATTACGCTGTCTCATGGTAATGTTAAAACCTTGAATATGTTGAGTTTTAACCAAACTTCTGATCACGTTGAAGTGGAAAAAATCAGCGCATTTTCATATTTGACCTATCGGGAGCGCGCGGACTCTAATCTCGCAAAAGAAGACTGGCATCAACTCGCCGATTACATCAATGCGCAAAAGAGAATCTATGAGGCGCAAAGTGCCGTTGACAGCATTCAGTTAGTGACTCAAGGGCAAGATTTACTAATAGCAGAGGCTATTGTGACGCCTAAGCTACAAGGTAAAGTAGCGCTAGCCGAGCCAATCTGGACGATACCAAGTTTAATTCGTCACTCTGAGTGGTTGCACCGAGTGATTCGGGCGACGGGACTAGAGCTAGAGATCGTCATTATTGATGACATTAGTTTTCCTGAAGTCGTATCACATCGAGCGGACTTGCTCCTAATTGAAGAAGTCATGGAAGCGCCGTTTGAGTATGGCGTATTTGAATGGCTATCGATAGCAACAGGTTTGCGTTTTAGTTTTGATCAAAGCCAGATGTTGATCCATCGAGAAAACCTTCGCGAAGCCATGACAAATGCTCAATCTTTACAATCTCTTTTAGGCGTAGAAAAAGTGTTACGAGAGCAGTACCTTTATTTGCCTTTATTTGTTGGCTATGAAGAGGTGACAAAAACACAGCAAGTGCGCGGTGTTCAGGTGAAAAATACGGGTTATAGCGATTTGCATCGTCTCTGGATCGCTCACTCTAACTAGCATATTTCGATACGGTGAGCATAGAGTATGAATACATAAAGCCATCGCAATGATGGCTTTATGTGGAATGTAGAGTTAGAAGTTGTACGACACACTCGCACCAACAACCCATTGATTTGCACTATCAACAATCGAGGAATCGCTGATACCGCTGCCTAGGCGAGTGTATTGTGTCATTTGGCTCACTTGCCAGTTATCGTTGATTGGCATGACTAGCTTGTAGCCTAAACCATAGCTTACTGTTGAATCACCTTTGTACGCTTTGCGGTTTGCATTTGCTTCGCGTTGTTTTACGCCAAAGTAGTAATCTACGTAGTCTTCACTTTGATAAGTTAGGTTAGCAAAAGGAACAAAATCAACACTACCGAAGTTCATAATGTGGAAGTAAGTCGCGCCCGCTAAGTAACCTTTGTAAGCACCACTGATATCATGTTGAAGGTATGTTGAAATCACATTGTGTTGATCTAACGTAAAGTCAGTGTTCAAACCTAAATCGACAGCAAAGCGACGTTTATCCGTGCCTTTCAGACTCTTTGCAATATCACCGTCACGCATGACACCACTGCCAACAAGGTAGGCACTCATGTTGATTAATTCATTGGTGTTACCGAAGAAGCGGTAGTTAATGCCACTTAGATCGGCGTTAAAGTCGTCACCATGGTAACCGCCATTTAGAATTGGAGCTGTATTGTATTTTTGATCTTTGAAAAGATCGCTGCCATGAGCCACTCCGACTTCCGCGTTCCAGCCACCTTCATTGTTGTAGATGTTACCGTTACGAATATAAGTATCACCAGCAACCGCTGAACCAGCAGCAGCCAGAGTTAGTAGTGCAATTAATGTCTTTTTCATCATTTTTCCGAGTTGTTCTGATTTGTTTTGAACGCTGTACAAAATAAAGTTGTAAGCCTCTATCAGCAAAGCGTATGGAAATGTAATGAACCATCAGGATAAGAAGCGGAATGTAAGATCATAGGAGGACGATAAGAAAGGCAACCGCCGTCGATGGAAAGAAAAAATCCGAGCTGGGGTAGCTCGGATTTAGATTATTTATCAGGTATCGATACTGACTTATTGCTGTTTCGTTAAGTTGTATAACGGTGCTAGGTCACCTGTTACTTTTTCGCCATTCATGTCTAGCTTCATAAGTACATTTTCACCAACAAAGTATTGGTTTGGCGCATCTTCGTTTGTCAACGTTACGATGCTGCCGTTTGCATCCCAAGTGAATTGGCCTTCAGACTTTGACTGACCGTCTTCTTTGTCTTGGTAGCTTTCTTCAAGTACGTAAGTGCCATCTTGATTTAGTGTGATGGTCATGTCGATACCTGAACAATCCGCACATGGAAGCGTACCTTTGTATGTGCCGTTCCAGTCAAGGGCATTTTGTGCGTTATGCTCAGAGTCTACAAATGTTTCTTCAGTGATGACTTGTTCTTCTGCTACTGGCAGCGTGTCAATTGTCTCTGTAGTAACTTCTGCGCTAGTAGTGACTTCAGTTTCCGTCGCTTGAGGTACTTCAACTGCGCTTGTTTCGGCAGGTTTCTCATCTTGACAGCCTGCAAGAATGATTACCGCGCCTGTTAGTGCCAACATTGTTTTTTTCATTTTATCCCTCTTTAAATCAAGATTTTGTATGAGAGTAATAGTAGACATTTATCAGGTATTTGCGTCATCAAAAAGCAATAGAATGATCTATCTATGTCAATAAAACCGAATATGAGCATAAAATTGTCAGGAAAATCAGAACAATGTAAATGTTGATAGGGATATCAAGCTTGAGTCTACAAATAAATATCTAGAGGGGGGGCAGAGATAGTGAAAACAGCCCACATTGCTGTGAGCTGTTTTATTAAATCAGTTAAGAGGCCTTATCGATGTTTGAACGTGAGGTGCTTCGTTTTGTGCTGTCTTCATAAGCGAATAGATCAGCAATAGTACGACGCTCTAGTTCACCTTTCAAATGACCATGCTCATCGACAACGGGCAGTGAGTATTCGCACGACATGGTTTCAGTCAATATTTGCTCAATGGCTGAATGGGGAGAGATGATAGGCACTTCTTCATAGATATCATCATCCCAGCTTGGGGTTTGAGCTAACTTAGTCGCGTCTAGTAACCCTTGTTGCGTTATCACGCCTTGATAGCCTGCATCGGTCACATGATAAGCATAATCACGTTTTACACGTTTCATCTCACTGAGCGCTTCTTCAATGGTTTTAGCGGCAATGCGATATGAAGGTGGCTGCATCACAGTCTCAACCGTCAATGCTCGCGCTCTATTGACGTCTTTTACAAAGGCTTCAACGTACTCATCGGCAGGATGCAGCAATATTTCGTCTGGTGAACCTTGTTGCACAAGCTCACCGTCTTTAAGGATCGCAATGCGATCGCCAAGGCGCAGTGCTTCATCTAAATCATGAGTAATGAAAATAATGGTTTTGTGCAGCTTCTGTTGCAGCTCTACCAGCTGATCCTGCATTTCGCTCCGAATCAGTGGGTCCAACGCTGAGAATGCCTCGTCCATTAACAGTATTTCGGCGTTGGTTGCCAATGCTCGCGCGAGGCCTACGCGTTGCTGCTGACCACCTGATAGCTGAGCGGGATATTGGTTCTCATAACCCGTTAATCCAACGGTATCCAACCATTCGTTTGCTTTTGATAAGCGCGCTTCTTTACTTATTCCTTGAATTTCCAAACCGTAAGCGATGTTGTCGATAACAGTGCGATGAGGCAATAAGCCAAAACGTTGAAACACCATCGACATCTTATGACGACGAAACTGCTCTAACTCCTTGTTAGAAAGCTGCATGACATCTACCCCTTCCACCAAAATCTGTCCCATGGTTGGATCGATTAGGCGATTGAAGTGGCGAATCATGGTGGACTTTCCTGAACCGGATAAACCCATAATGACGAAAATCTCGCCCTTTTTAATTTGGAGGTTGATGTCTTTTAGCCCGACCGTGTGGCCCGTTTCCGCTAACACGTGTTCTTTACTATGTCCCAACTTGACGCGCTCAATCACGCTGTCGGGTTTGGGTCCGAAGATTTTATACAGACCGCTGATTTCGATAAGTGGGCTAGTCATGCTTTAAATCTCCCAGATGGGCTTGAGTGCGTTTCGCATACGCTTGTGAAGCGCGGTCGAAAAGAATCGCTAGAGCGACAATGGCTAGACCATTTAAAAGACCAAGAGTGAAATATTGATTGGTAATCGACTTAAGAACGGGCTGGCCCAAACCTTTTACCCCAATCATCGATGCGATGACGACCATCGACAGTGCCATCATGATCGTTTGGTTGATTCCCGCCATGATGGTTGGCATTGCGAGCGGAAGTTGGACCCCAAAAAGCCGCTGTTTACTGCTGGCACCAAATGCGGTTGCGGCTTCCAACACTTCTTTATCTACCAAACGAATCCCCAAATTAGTTAAACGAATAACAGGTGGAATCGCGTAGATTACTACTGCGATGAGGCCAGGAATTTTGCCGATCCCGAGTAACATAACAACTGGGATGAGGTACACAAATGCCGGCATGGTCTGCATGACGTCGAGTAATGGCGTCACAACAGACTGAATACGATTAGAGCGCGCCATGGCGATGCCGATAGGGATCCCGAGTGTGATTGCCAGCATGGTACACACCGTGATAATACTGAGCGTGCGCATTGTGTCTTCCCACATGCTGAAGTAGCCAATTAAGATAAGTGAGCCAAAACATGCGATAGCCAGTTTCCAAGAGCGACTAGCGGCATAAACGAGGGCGGTGCAGACGCCTAAAACAACGACCCAAGGTGTTGAAATAAGCAGTTTTTCAAACCAGACAAGAAATGAAAGGAGCGGATCAAAGAGAGACTCGATAAGTTCACCATATTCACGAGAGAAATCTCGGTAGGCGCCATCGAGTGTTTTGCGAATCGCTCTAAGATCAGAGCGATCCATTTCTGGGAATTCGCTGAGCCAATTCGAGTCAGACATATTTACTTCCTTTTCTGATATATCTAGGTGCCCTCAAGAGACGTGATTCAGCAAGAATGGCTGGGATCGTAGACCAAGTAATGATTGGTGGTTCGATAGGTCCTCCATCTATTGTTTTACCCTTTAGGCTCATTTCAATGCAGTCGACCTGCACTTTATAGTTACTTAGGGAGACACTCTTTTAATAAAATAATCATTAGTGTTCAAATGAATGATTTGATCGGATTATAGTTTTTCTTCTCCAATAAAATGAATACATTAGCGCGTATTTGTATGAAAAGTCTGCGCAAACTAACGTTTTTATTATCTAGATAATTAGAATTGATCTTTTTGCTCGTTTGTCACCAAAGTTTGTCAATTCTTAGATATCTAATTAATCCTGATGTCTTACGTATTTATCGTGTCGATTTTTGCAAACTTAGTTTATTGGCATATGCTAAAAATGTTATTGGCATATGCCAGTTTAAGGCGTAATTTGACCCTGTGTTTTCGAGGGATAATGATGGCAAGACCAAAGATAGAAAGACGAATATGCGGACGTGCTGCGCACCATTGTTTCAAACCTAATGGCGTGCCATTTCATCAGTTGGAGCAAGTCGCCATATTACCAGAAGAGCTAGAAGCACTGCGTTTGGCCGATTTAGAGGGTCTTAGCCAGCAGCATGCTGCTGAACAGATGGGCGTCTCTAGACAAACTTTTGGTAACACAGTAAAAAGTGCAAGATTGAAAGTCGCAAAAAGTTTAGTTGAAGGTCATGCATTAGTTTTTCCGGATGAGGAGTCAAACTTATGATTTATGCTATTCCTAATGATGGTGAGCGGGTGGCAAACCACTTTGTTAAAGCACCATATATTGCTATTTATTCTGATACTGACGGTATGCTAAAAAACTTAGCGAACATTGCTTCGATGCCACAAGCAGGTTGCAATGCGAAGTCTCAGTTAATTCAGTCTCTGCAAGAGTACAATGTGGATGCTGTACTTGTACGAAATATCGGTGAACGCGCACTAGCCAAATTACTTCGTAGTGGCACGCAAGTATTCAGGCTTTCTACCCGTAGCTCACTGGAAGATGTACTTGCGGTTCCAAGAGAGCCTCTCATTGAGCCGTCTCAAGGTCGTCCCTCAAACAATCATAAGAAAAATGCTCACAAGTCAAAAGGCGGTTGCGGTTCCTGTGGTTGTGGTGGCAAAAAATCCAAACCCTCCTTGCTGGCAAGACCGAAAGCACCAGCAGGGCTACTTAAAGTGACATCTCGCCCTGCTATACTTAGGCTAAAGACGATGGCTAATAAGGCAGGTTAATATGGTTTGGTTATTTACCTTTCTTGGTTTTCTCGCAATCATTTTGTTGATGTCGCTTGGCGTCATTTTCCACAACAAGCGTATTCAAGGGAGTTGTGGCGGATTGAATAATGTCGGTGTTGATAAGGTGTGCAATTGTGAAACCTTTTGTGCCGAGCCTGAAAGACGTTTGTATCAAATATCCGAACCTAATTCGTCATCTGAGCGCTAAGATCTTTTGCCCATTTCGGTAAGGTTTGTTTAAACCAGTCAATGTATTTACTGGTCTGAGGGTTCTGTCTCGAGACCAGTATATTCACCACTTCTACCACCATCCACGTTTTAGCTATTGCAATCGTTCTTGCTAAATTACTCGCATCGCCTTGCTTTGCCGTCTTGGTATAGGTATGCGCCACACCAAGATAATCTTCGAATCTGCCCATGCCTTTGACTAGTGGCGCTAAATCTATCGCGATATGCCCTGTCGAAAAACGTTCCCAGTCGAACAGCACCAAATCGCCATTATCTCGTCGCCCCCAGTTCCCGGCATTGGTGTCTCCAGAGATCAAATTTTTGGCGTTGAAAAGCGGGCCGGATTGCTCTTGTAGCTGATAAAAGAACCGCTCTGTTTTTGCGTCTAGTTTGAGCGTGCTTAAAGCTTGGGAAGTGGCTGGTTGTGTCCACTGATGAGGATGATAAACACCATTTGATGTCGGAGATAGTCTATGTATTTTAGCTAGTTGTTCTATCACGCGCGGCTCTTCAAGCAGGAATTCTTGATTGACAGAGTGCGGAATATACTCGATTCGCAACGTATTTTGTTGGTGATCGTAATCAATGAGCTCAGGTACAAGAATGCCAAGTTCATTGAATGGTTTAGCCTGGTGTTGATAAAAAGCGACCTCAACCTGTTCTACCTGTTGCTTTTCAATGAATGAAATGCCGTGTTTTTCTACCAGATAAACTTTGGCACTGCCCATCTGGTTAAGCTCTTGCTTTGACATGAGACATCCTGTCTTTTGATGGTGGAATCTTCACTTACCTTAAACGCGAAAGGTGTGTGCTCCAAGAATACTTAAAGAGAACATTGAAACAAAATAATGCAATGGTTTGAGTATAAAATTGTCGCTGGTGTCTAAATTTTGCACAGTGGCTTTTACGCATCGTTAACCACGTTCTACGCTTAATATTCGATTTAAACAAGGAGAACCAATATGGCTGTAATAAAGCAGGATATTCCAAATCGTGTAACGGTTTATCATGACAATATCGACCAAGAACAAGAGCTGAAAAATGCGATGCTGCCAGAGAAACCGCGCTACTTTAACGGTGCTCCGACTTACAAAGCGAACAGCATCGAAGAGTTTGAAAGCAAAATCAGTCAGATCGGTTTGTCTCTCGATAAATAAATTTTAATTTACCTAAAAGCGCCCTCATTTTGAGGGCGCTTTTTTATTTGATTGATTTGAATCTTAGGGAATTAACCTTGTTGAGCACTGCCTTGGCAGACTTGTTTTTGCACTGCTGGTGGCGCGGGCTCGTAATGGCTCAAAGTCATACTAAAACTGCCTTCACCACCCGTGATAGCTCGCAATCGACGAGCGTAATCTTGCAACTCGTTTACTGGCGATTTGGCTTTCAACAACGTGAATTGGCTATCAATCGGTTCGGTACCTTCTATTAATCCTCGATTACCTGACAAATCCCCAGACACGTCACCGACGTTTGTGGTTGGGACGTGTAACTCCATTTGGACAATGGGCTCCAGCACAATAGGATCAGCGTTGTTGATCGCATCTAAAAAGGCTTTCTTACCTGCGATGACAAACGCAATTTCTTTTGAATCGACGGAGTGATATTTACCGTCATAAACGGTGACTTCCACATCCTTGATTGGGTTGCCAGAAATCGCCCCTTCTTCGAGTACTTGTAAAATACCTTTTTCGACCGCGGGAATAAGCGCGGTTGGAATGGCGCCACCCACCACTTTGTTGATGAACTTAAATCCAGCGCCACGTTCGAGTGGACGAACCTTCAATTGCACTTCACCAAACTGGCCTGCACCGCCACTTTGTTTTTTGTGTCGATAATGCCCTTCGGCAGGCTTGGTGATGGTTTCAAAGTATTCTACGCTTGGTTGGCAGGTTTCGACGTCCAGTTTGTACACGTTAGCCATCTTTTCTAATGCGACTTTGAGGTGAAACTCCCCTTGGCCGCTGATGATGGTTTCGTTGGTGCGAGCGCGATGTTCGATGCGCAGCGAAGGATCTTCACTGGCGATTTTATTCAGTACATCGCCTAATTTTTGCTCATCTCCACGCTTAAGAGGCTTCAAGCACAAAGAATACATGGAGTCAGGAAGGTCCAACGTTTTGAGTTGAACACCATCTTCTTCGTGAGAGTCATGAACGATTGAATCGAATTCGAGATCATCCACTTTGGCTAAAACGCAGAAGTCGCCCGCAAGCGCGCGAGGGATCTCGGTTCTATCTTTGCCCTGCAGTTGATATAAGTGCCCAACTTTAAATGCCTTGTTGCTTTCGCCAATATAAAGCTGGCTGCCCGCATTGATTTCACCCTGATACACACGTAAGTAGGCAAGTTTTCCCATATATGGGTCGACGCTGACTTTGTACACGTGTGCGACGGTGTGCTCTAAAGTTTCGCAATTTACTTTGATTTTTTTGCCGTTCTTTTCCAGTAGAGGAGGATTACCCTCGTTTGGCATGGGCATGATCTCCGCCAAGGTGCGCAGCAGCAACTCGACGCCCGCGCCGGTTTGTGCGGAGACAAAACAGACCGGAATCACATGTCCAGTTCTCAGTGCTTCTTCAAACGGATCATGCAGTTGCTCTGCGGTGAGTTCGGAGCCTTGTTCCAGATACAGTTCCATCAGTTCTTCATCGACTTCGATAACTTGGTCAATCAAGGTCTCATGAGCTTCATCTACCGTCGCAAGTAAGGTTTCTCGTCCCAATTCTGGTTCGAAATAGCAGTCAACTACAGATTCCCCGTCAGCCGAAGGTAAGTTGATCGGCAAGCAGTGGTCCCCAAAATGCTCAACGATGTTCTCCATCAATCTTTCTAACTGACTACCGTGGTTATCGAGCTTATTGATGATGATCATCTGACATTTTTGCTGCTCTTTAGCAAAGGTGAATAAGCGATCGGAAGTTTGGTTTAGTGGGGTTTGAGGGTCGATGACAAGGGCGGATGTTTCAACGGCAGGAAAAACGCTGATCGTGCGGCCAAGTAACTCGTTTTGTCCCGGAGTGTCGATGATATTGAGCCGATGTTTATTCCAGCGCAGTGCGACTGGCGTTGCTTCAATACTGTGTTGATATTGGATGGATTGAGGGTCGAAGTCGGTAACGGTATCGCCTTTTTCTACGCTGCCTAAATGGTGAGTGGCATCGCAGGTGAAGAGCAGTTTTTCTATCAGCGTGGTTTTACCGGTCCCGGTTTGGCCGACAAAAGCGATATTGCGTATTTTGTTGATAGGCATAGAGCCTCCTTGCAAGATGGCGTGAAAAACCTACGAATTGCTAGGAAGTGGGTTGTTAGAGAAACCCACGCACTGCATTGGAGTAGGGCGGGATTACCGCCTATTCGTCTTCCATGTCATTTTCCGGATGACTCGATGCATAAGACCACCTTATTGGACTACTGTAATCTTAGCATGCCGTAATAACCATATAATTTATGTGACTTATTTCATGATGGGGCTGATTGTTTTTTAATCGAGATCATAAACTCAGAGGTTCTGACTTTTGGAGCAAAACCTCGGGATTGTTTAGGCTATTTGGAAAGAACGATTTCGCCGTCGCGATAAACTAAGCTCGGCGTTATATCTTGTCCGAGCAACACCGGGCCATCAAGATCGACAACGCTCGCCTGAGCAGCAATAGGTAACGCAGCTCGCATTGCCAGCGACGTCCCCAACATACAACCGGACATGAGGCTAAAACCGAGTTCTTTTGCATCGTCGGCCAGCAATAATGCTTCACTGAGCCCTCCCGTTTTATCTAGCTTAATGTTCACCATTTCATATTTGCCAAGCAGTTGATGCAATTGCTCTCTGGTGTGACAACTTTCATCGGCGCAAAGTGGAATGGGGTGCGTAATGCTAGCGAGTACGTCGTCGCAGTCTTGTGGCAACGGTTGCTCGATCATGGTGATATTAAACGGTTCGAGTTGATCAAATACCGTCGCGATGTCGAGGTTTCGCCACGCTTCATTCGCATCTAAGACAATTTGTGCGTGCGGCGCGGCGTCACGCACTGCTGCAACGCGCTCAATCACGTGTTCACCATCCAGTTTTACCTTAAGCAGTTTTGCGCTTTGGCTAAGGTAAGCTTGCGCCTGTTTTGCCATCGCTTGCGGCGTATCGATAGAAACCGTCATCGCCGTCACAATCGCCTCAGGTAACGTAAAGAGGTCGTGAACCTGCTGCTTGTGGTTCAAAAGCGCAAGAAGATGCCAAAGCGCGCAATCCAACGCATTTCTTGCCGCTCCTGCGGGCAATAATGATTGAAGCTGGCTTTTGAGAGCCATCACATCAGCGTCACCTTTGGCGTACAAACTTTGCAGTTCATGCGCGGCGTGAGAAATCGCCTTAATTACCGATTCAACTGATTCACCATAACGAGGGTATGGCGTGCATTCTCCTTGGGCGATCATGCCTCGGTGTTCAATTGTCAAGCGGACTACGTGGCACTCTGTCCGACCGCCGCGAGAGATGCGAAATGGTGTCGCCATAGCAATCGTGACGGGTTCTACATGAATTTTCATCTCACTAGTTTTCCCTAAACCGCAGTTATTTTCTAAACCGTAAATGTTTCTTAAATCGTAAGGAGCCTATCTGCAACCGCATCTACGCCAAAACGCACAGGGTCGGTGACGGGCACCCGATATTTGTCGCTCCAATCCTGGCATAGCTGGGCTGCATCTTCTTCGCTGATCGCCGAAGTGTTTAAGCAAATACCCACTAATTGAGCGTTTGGATTTGTTAGGCGAGCAGCGGCCAGATTCGCTTCTATCGTTTGTTCAATGGTTGGCAAGCTCGCATGTGGTAAGTTGCGGATGTGCGGGCGACCAATCTCATGGCACAGTATCAGAGCGTCTGCTTGTGCGCCGTGAAGTAAGCCCAAACTTACGCCAGCAAATGAAGGGTTAAACAATGAACCTTGCCCTTCGATGATGTCCCAATCGTGATCGGTGAACTCAGGGCTGATCCCTTCTACTGCGCCGGAGATAAAATCGGCAACTACAGCATCAATCGAAATGCCACTGCCTGCGATGAGAATTCCGGTTTGACCCGTTGCTTTGAACTCTGCACGACAGTTTTTACGCTTCAATGCATGCTCAATGGCAAGGGCAGAGTACATTTTGCCAACGGAGCAATCTGTCCCTACAGTAAGTACTCGCTTGCCTGCGCGAGCTTTGCCATTGCCGACCTTGAGCGGGGCATCATAATGGCGAACATCATACAGTTTGGTTAATCCGCGTTGTTCTAGATCGGCAAGAGGAGCAAATTCCGCCAAACGTTGGTGCATGCCCGATGCAATTTCAAATCCCATTTCTGCCGCTTCAAGTAAGGTAGCTTGCCAAGCTTCAGGAATGACGCCTCCTGGATTTGCAGTGCCAAGCACCAGCGTTTTTGCTCCTTGCTGCTGCGCTTGTTGTAGTGTCATGTCGGTTAAACCAAGCGATACGGTTTCTGGCGTCAGGCGGATTTGGCCAAGGCAAATCTCAGGTCGCCATTGGTATATGCCACGCGCGGTTTTTGCTGCGAGTGGATCGGTTACATCGCCAAGAAAGAGTAGGTAAGGTTGAGCAATTTGCATGATGGTTCCCTTCGTCATCGTTATTGCTCATTAATGTAGCCAGACTGATTTAGGAAACCGAATTCTTATTTGTTAGGCAGGTATAACTTCAGGTTATACCTTTAAACCATCTGTTGTTTTAGGGCGGTGATAAATTGCTTTGTCGCAATGGATTGAGGTGTGTGCTCTGCGAATAAAATAGAGACAGAGAAGGACATGTTTGGCTCCAAAGCATGCACGGAAACGGCATTATCTTGGCGATATTGTTTTGCAGTCCAAGGGTCTACAATGGCGAATCCTGCTTCGTTTTTCACCAGTTCAGCCGCCGCGGAGTAGCTGCGGACGGTAATGGCATGTTGATAATGCTCGTCACGCGCCGATAAGGTTTGATGCAGCAATAGACCCAAAGGGTCCCGGCTATCTAAACCGATAATGGGTAAATCGTCACTGATGAGTTCTTCTAAAATGACGTTTTTTTCTGTGGGTATCGCTGCGCTTTTAGGAGCGATCAGTGCCAAGTTTTCTTTCAATAACATGTGCCCCATGATCGCGGGTGGCGTTTCTTCACCGAACGCAATGGCGACATCCAGTTCATGTTTCAGTAAGCCTGAGCACAGCTCATCGCGATTGGCCGTTAAGAGCTCAAAGGAGATGCCGTGCTCTTTCGACAACAACGCGACAGTCGGCGCTAACAAGTGTGCGGCCAAAACAGGCGGAGCACCAACTCGTAAATGTTGAGTTCCCTGTTTGACTTTGTTGGTCAGAGAGCGAAATTGTCCGAGTTGTTGATAGACTTTTTCAGCCTCTGGCAATAAGGTTTTGGCTTCTTGAGTTGGAACGAGACGCCCCTTTACACGCTCAAATAAAGTGAAGCTCAGTTGTTGTTCTGTATGGGCGAGAACTCGAGTGACATTGGGCTGGGAAACGTGCAGTAAGCGAGCAGCACCAGACACCGTTCCTGCTTGCATAATGGCGTAAAAGACTTCCAATTGTCTTAAGTTCACTGCGAATTCCTTCTTCTCATGTTGGTCGCCTCAGAATACCCAACCTTGCTGATGAGCGATAGAGGAAAAAAGTGCTGGTGTAGAAAATTAGGAAGACGATGTTGGTCGTCTTCCTTTTCGTCATATCTATTTATACCGCTTTACTTTGCAGCCGCATGAAGGGGCAGATCGTTAAACGGCTCGACGTCTCGGCTGAGTAATCCCATCAATACCACTGCTAACACCATGACAACAGCTGCTATTGCAAAACCGTATTGTGTTAGCTCGTAATGACTCAACATCGCGATTAATACATAACTGAGAGATTGAATGGTGGTGGAAAACATGCTGATGCCGCCATCAACACGACCACGTTGATGAACCGCTACGGTGTGATGCATCCAGTTGACTCTCACAATGCGATTCAGCGCGTTAAATACGCCAAACAGTGCCGTAAACAACAAGATGATGAGGGGACTCATTGAAAAACTCATCCCGATTAACGTCAGAGATACCATAACCATCGAAGCAAACATAATGTGGCTATGGGAGGCGCGACTCAGCACTTTGGTGACAATGAAACCAGTTAGCAACGAGCCGAGACCAAAACTGATGTTGAACCCTGCAAACCAATCGCCAGAGATGCCTTGTTCAGAAAACCAAATCGGCACCAATTTGCTCAAATACGTCAATGCAGGATAAGAGAGACAAGAGAGCAGAATAAAGCCATAAAAGCGGGGTTCGAGACGGAATATTTGTTGGCTCTCTTTGAGTTGTGCGATGAAAGCGACAGATTTTGATGCCCTTAATTGTTGGGTATACGGCGTCAGAATATAAAACATCGCCGCTAAAGCGGATGTGCTGGCTGCAAACAAAGCAAACTCTTTCATTCCCCACATTTCAAGCAAAACAATACCCAACGCACCAGCTCCTAGGGTCGTGGATTGCATTACAATTTCTTGCTGACCCGAAATTTTTGCGTATTCGTGATGCTGATAATTTTCTTGGGTGAAGGCGTTGTTGGTCGTCCATGCAAAGTTACTCGAAACCCAATACACCAATTGCGCAAAAGCCAGCAGCCAGTGGGACTCAAAACCCAACCAATAAGCAATGAACACCACCAAAGCCATGCCCGATTGAATCCATTGATTGAGCACGAGGAGTGCTTTGCGTGAGTGTCGGTCAACTAAAGTGGAAAAGAAAGGCGTTGCCAGAAAAGAAATCGCGGTGCAGCTCAGAGAAACTAAAGCGACGAATGTGCCCATTTTGGGCTCGGAAAGCATGACCCATGGCAGTGCCATCATGAACAAGCCAGAGGAGATACTGTCGAAGAAGCGGCCAGCTAAGTACGGCTGAGTTTTATTTTTCATTATGTTTGCCTCAAGTTCCCTTTGGATTTCAAAACGTTGGCTTATAACGGTGCTGTGTTTGTCAACCAACTTGTTCATTCCGAACGCATTATTTCGAGACCATCTGGGTTTAGCGTTAATTAAGATGGTGCAACTTTAAAACCTCAAGTAAACTTGAGGTAAAGCATTTTTTTAACAAAATTGATACACAGGGAGTCAAGGATGGAAATCAGCGTAGGAGAAGTGGCAAAACGTTCCGGAGTGAAGGTCTCTGCCCTGCATTTTTATGAACAAAAAGGACTGATTTCGAGTTGGAGAAATCAAGGTAATCAGCGTCGCTATCATCGAAGTGTGTTGCGCCGTGTTGCGGTTATTAAAGCGGCACAGCAAGTGGGGTTGTCGTTAGAAGAAATCAAACATGCGCTAGATGAGCTGCCGAAACATCAAGCGCCAAACAAACAGCAATGGGAAGTCATGGCGAGTCATTGGCATGAACAGTTGGAGCAAAAAATTCAAAAGCTCAAAGCCCTGCAAAACGATTTGGGTGGATGCATTGGCTGCGGGTGTTTGTCGTTAGAAACCTGCGCACTGCGAAACCCAGAAGATGTGTTAGGCAAAGACCACTCGGGTTCTAATTTGACCTTAGAAGAAGGGGCGTAAGCGTTATTCTTTGTCGAAACTGTCCACCACAATCGCGCCCATTGACGCCGGCATTGTGATGACGATAACGCGTTTTATCGCAACCAGAGGGTCAGACAGTAGCGGTAATTTATCGAGGCAGAATAGCACCAGCGCTACTACGATAGCGGCGATAGAATAGGCGATAACCACACGAAAAATAAAAATGGATACGCGATTTTTTATGTGGCTTTGGAACACGCTTTGATAGGCGAAAAAACTGAGGAAAATGACAGAAAGGCTTAACAGCATGAGCAGGTTTGCCATTGGCAAGCTTTCACCTAGTCGCCACGCCTCTTCAGAAAAAGAGATGGGGACGGCTAGGGCAAAAGCGCCAACCAACACTTGGCTGGCGTCTTCTAAATTAAAGTGGCTACTCATGCTGCTCATTCCATTATTCGTTTGCTAGGTGTAAGAGCTTTTCAAAGCGCTCGTTACCATGCAGCAATTCGAGGTCTCGCTCTTCGGCAAGCAAGTCACGAATAGATGGGCTGTATTCAATAGCGCGTTCCAAGTCTTCAATGGCTTGCTCTTCAATGCCAAGACGAGAGTATGCACAAGCACGTTGATACAGTGCAGGACCATTGGTGTAATCGACTTCAAGTACGCGGTTACAGATGCTTAGTGCCCAGTGGTATTCGTTGATTTCCATCGCGGCGTCTGCTTTGTAAGTCAACGCTTCTAAATCACCTGGGCGAATCAGCAAGATCTCATCATAGATTTCAATACGTTGCTCTGGTGTTTGTGAGCTTTGCGCACGCAACCATAAGTTATGGATCTCGTTGATTTTCTCAATTTCTTTATTGTTTTCACTGATAATGCGAGTTTTGCGTTTTAAATCTCGCTCCAGTGCTACAAATTTCTTCTCGTATTCTTGGGCGATCTTTTCTAATCGTTTATCCGCCATCTCTTTGGTGTTGTGTTTAAACTCACGCAGAGATTGCCAGCCTACAAAGGCGATCAGCGATGCGACACCTGCGATGATGTAGAAGAAGTAGGTTACGGTCACGTTGGCATAGTTCAACGATTTATCCGCAACCGTCAGCTCGCGGTCGGTGATCTCTGTGATCATTCGTTTTTCTAGGCTCTGATAGTCCTGACGCAGTGCTTTTAGCTCATCTAAAATATAGCGTTCCATTAATGGTCTATCTAACAGATCCGATTCTGAATACTTTTCGTCCGATGCCATTGTCGGCAAGGCAAGTATCAGCGAGAAAAAAATACCAATAAATAAGCGCATATAACGTCCTTTCACGAGAAGAGTACAGATAGACCATGCAACAATAGCAAATAGCACAAACGTTTAGCAAAGTTATTACAAAAGAAATAATTGTCGTCTACGTAAAAGTCATATTCTTGTTGTTTTTCAGTTTGTTCCTGGTGGTTATTTGCCGTGATATCTTTTATCCTCCTTGCGAATTTATGATTAATGGAGTGAGCATGGACGCGCGAGCTAAGGATTACTTAGAGCAGTATCTAAAATTATTATCACCAGAACAAAGAGCAGCCGTACCATCAGTTAGTGCTGACTATTATTGTGCCGATGAATACAACGCCAACGTATGCGCCGATTTGGTTCGAATTGGACAGAAAACCGCCTCTTGCAGTATGGAGCTTTGGTATCGAGAGCATGGCGAAAGCATGCCACAAGTGGGCAATTTACAAGTCGTCACGAATTGGAACGGGGACCCCGTTTGTGTGATACGAATTACTGATGTCAGCACATGCAAATATGAGGATGTAACCGCAGAGCTTGCCTACGCAGAAGGCGAAGGTGATAGAACCTTAAACTGGTGGCGTGACGCGCATACTGCATTTTTTAAAGCTGAATGCGATGAGTTGAACATAGATTGGCATGAGAAACGTACGCTAGTTTTGGAGCGTTTTGAAGTGGTGTATCCAGTCAATTAATCTCTGATAGCAGCACTGATTTGAAGTGCTGCTTTCTTGAGAGACCGCTTTTAGCGCTTGCGAGCGGTCACACTAAACATGTGCCAGTGTTTTGGGCTTCCGACTACCGTGGTTCCGTCTTCATCTCTTTCATTCAATGAAATGAGTTCGTAATCCGCGAATAAACTTTCCACTTCTTTTTTCGTTAATGCGGTAATGTTCGGATGCATTTCTGATGCAACCCAAGAGTCTTTTACTCCTAAGAAATCACCACAAAAGATACCGCCAGGTTGTAAGGCACTGTCTATTTTGGTCCAAACTTGCTCAAAGCCTTCGTCCGGGCAAAAGAACAAACTGGCATTCGCGATAACCAGGCTGCATTGAGGGTAGTCAAACTCAGTAAAACAGCACTGTGAAATTGAGAAACGCTTGTGGCCTTCAAAGCGTGTTAAACAAGTTTTTACTGCATCTTCATGGCTATCAAATGCGTGAACGTTAAACCCGTGTTCGAGGAGGAAATGACTGTCTCGACCTATTCCGCAGCCAATATCAAGAGCGACTTTGCTCTCGAGTTTCAGTAGGTTTACGGCATTTTCCACGTTTGGGCGGTGAGGTTGGTTTAAAATTTTCTGATAGTACTCGTTCCATTGTGCTGACATTGAACTTCCTTGTATTTATTGTGTTTCCCCAAATCTAGTGTCCATTCTTGTATTGCTTTATCGGGGAGGTTTTGAAACATTGGCAATTGTTATAGCTGATCTTCAATTGGCAATATGCCGGAGAACCAAGCGCCCATTTTTCGCCATACTCCGGCCTCTGGTTCAGAATCATATTCTTTGCCTGTTTTTATGTCAGTCCAGACAATGTCTCCGTCGCGTAGAGTTAAGGCATAGGCGTTATTCGACAATTGATTCGGCAGTTGTTCTAGAAACATTTGCACATATTCTGGCTGTTCTATAACAACGGCCATTTCGGTATTCAAAGCGGCTGAACGTGGATCCCAGTTCATCGAGCCAACAAACAGAGTTTTGTCATCAATCGTCATTGCTTTTGCGTGTAAACTTGCTCTGCTGCTCCCCGTGAGGCTCCACTTGCTTTTGAGTTTCGCGCTCGCTTTTACTTCCCATAGCTTGACCCCAGCTTCGAGTAGGTCTGTTCGATATTTTGCGTACCAACCATGCACGGCAAACACGTCGTTAGAGGCGAGACTATTGGTCACAATCGTGATATCAACGCCTCGCTTGGCCGCGTTACTCAATGCTTGTGTGCCGACTTCGGTTGGGACGAAATAGGGGGAGATAAGAACAAATGAATGTTCAACACTTTTAACCAGCTCCGTTAAATTATCAATAAGTTGGCTCTCTCGGGTCGCAACTTTATCGGGTAAGTCAAACCATACTTTTGCTTCTCCCCAGTAGAGCTTGAGATTGCCTTGTTTGAGAGCTTGGTACATATCCAGTTTAGTGAAGTCATAACGGCCGGTTGAGAACTTTTCCTCTAGCTGGAGTTTGTCGACCTGCTTTTGAATCGCCAGGTCGGTAATTTGCTGTGAGTCCGGTGTTATCCATTCCATTGGTATCGCATAGGCGCTATTCCAATAGAGGTCGAACTGATCTGCAGTTTGTTGTACCGCCTCACCATAGAGCAGTAGATCAAAATCACCAAATTCGACTTGTGATTCAAAAGAAAAGTACTCATTGCCGATATTCCTACCCCCGACAATGGCAGAAACACTGTCTGCAATCAGAGATTTATTGTGCATACGGCGATTAAGACGTTCAAAGTCACTGGCAAGTGCGAACCAGCGGGAGTCGCGATACTGATGCGGATTGAATAAGCGGATTTCGATATTAGGATGTGCATTGAGGGCAGCCATCACGTCATCGTTTCGCTTTTGCATATCGTCAAGCAAAAGCCTTACTCGGACTCCACGCTTTGCAGCTTCATACAAGCGCCACGTTATTAGCTGACTCGTTTCGTCACCACGGTAAATATAGTATTGAAGATCAAGGCTTTTTTGTGCGGACTCGATTAGAGAGGTGCGAGCAAGAAGGGCATCGTGTCCTTGATTTAAAGGAGAAAAGCCAGTGATTGACTTTGGGTCTTTCCCGTAAGCTTCAAAGTACTGTGCAAGCACAGAGTCACCTTGATACCCAAGTTGGAAGCTAGTGGATTTTTCACTGGGATCGTTCAATGACACGGATGAACATGCCGATAAAATTGTGAATAAAGAAGGGAAGAGCAGCTTAGCGAGTGTATGTAACAAAGTACATTTCCTTGTCTTACAGAGTGTTACTTATCAGAAATTATAGACCTAAGTTGCCGCAGCGTGCATCCAACAAGGTTGGATAACGGGCTATTAATCAATGAATTGTCATGTTCTCGGGATTAAGTTCACCTTTTTGAACGCAGATAATCATTTATTTTAATTATGATTGTGTCTGAATTGGTCATAATCACTAATATCTGGTGATTATGACCAATAGCACACTGGTTAAAATAGTTGAGTAATAATAACTATTTGAATTTTAATAAATAAATGCCTGGCACGTCCCTTGCTATTTAAAAGAAGAGTTAAGTCAGGGCAACTTGCGAAGTTGGTTAATTTTTTGTTAATTTCATTAACTTTGAATTGGCAATAACTCTGTAGTTAGCAACCGAAAAAGCAAGGTACGCGCTGCTTTGACGTCTATTCAAATGTAATTCCCTCACCATCATGCTTACAGGGAGTCAAAGATTTAATAAAAGCATGGTGATGAAAACAACAATAAAAAAGGATTTTCGATGTTAGCAAAACCCGTATTACGTTGGCTTTTACCTTTCGTTGTCGTTGGTGGCTCTTATGCAGGATATGCCGCAATTGCCGCGACAGCTCCGGAAAAAGAGTCAACTAAAGATGCCATTACAGAGCCTACCGTTCAGGCTTCTTCTCTTTTTCCTACCGATCATAAAGTGGTGATAACCAGCCATGGTGAGTTAGTCCCTTTTGAAAAAACACACCTTTCCGCGCAAGTCAGTGGTGAAGTGATAAGTTGGCACCCTAATTTTGTAACGGGTGGGATCGTGAAACGAGGAGAAGTGCTGTTCACGATTGAAAGTGACAACTACGAAGCGTCGGTTTTGCAAGCCGAGGCCAATTTAGCTAGCGCACGTGCGAGCTTGATTGAGGAGCAAGCCAAAGCGGAAGTCGCAAAACGTCAGGCCAAGAGACTGAGCGATAAGCAAGTGACAGACCTGTATTTACGTAAGCCTCACGTTTTGAGCGCGCAAGCGCAAGTGAAGTCGGCTCAAGCGGCACTCAAACGAGCAAAAAGAGATTTAGAAAATTGCAAAGTCGTCGCACCTTACGATGCGCTGGTTGTTGAGCGTGATATTGGTGTTGGTCAATTTGTCACATCTGGCTCTCGAGTTGCCACGCTAAACAACATTGAAGTGGCGGAGGTGCACGTACCAATCGCCGGTTTTGATAGTGCATTTTTACCTGAATCCATTGGTGAGCTCACTGCGACAGTAACGCAGCAAGGTGTGTTTTCTACCACTAGAGAAGGTCGAGTGGTTCGTGATTTAGGCATGATTGATAGCGCTACCCGAATGATTAACATGGTCATTCAAATCGCTGACCCATACGGTGTCGATAATCAGCAGCCTCCAATTAAATTTGGCTCCTACGTTGAAGTGAGCTTCACAGGTAAGGAGCTAAAGCATATCTATCGCCTGCCACAGGAATTAGTCAAAAATCGCACGGTATGGGTAGTGAATGGTGAGAATCAACTTCAACCTCGGACGGTAACGGTCTTGAGAGCAGAAGGTGAGTTTTTACTTGTGGGGGAAGGCTTAGAGCAAAGTGATAAGTTGGTACTTACCTTGCCGGAGTACCCTCAAAAAGGCATGGCGGTACAAATCGCAAAAAAGAGTGACGACTCCGAAACCGTCGTACAGTAAGTAGGAGTTTGTCATGGAAGATACTAAACAAAAGGGCTTAATTGCTTATTTTGCGAATAACCCCGTCGCTGCCAACCTTTTGATGGTGTTCATCATCATCATGGGGGTGGTGAGTTTTCTCTTTATTCAAAGGCAGATGTTTCCGAACATTGAGGTGAACTACATTGATGTTCGTGCGACTTATCCTGGCGCTTCACCTCAAGAAATTGAAGAAAGCATTCTCGTTAAGGTTGAGGAATCGATTAAAGATGTCACCGGGATTAAAAAAACGGTCTCAACGGCCTCTAGAGGTAGCGCGTATGTCTCTATCGAGGTAGACGTTAATGCTGATATCAAGCGTGTCTTGGATGATGTAAATCAACGCATTGATACTTTATCCAACTTACCTGCCGGTATGGAACCGATCAATGTCTACCAAGTTGAGTGGCGTCAAGATGTGATAGAAATGGGGTTAGTTGGGGACCGACCGCTTGAAGAGCTCAAACCCATTGCTAAGCAAGTCGAGGATGAATTACTTCAACTCAAAAATGTCATGTTGGTGTATTTGAGTGCACCAGAAGAAGAGATAGCGATTGAAGTTGATCCACTCGTTCTTCGTAAATACGACTTGACGTTGAGCGATATCAGCAGCGCGATCAGTCGTTATTCTGCCAACTTTTCTGCGGGCGAAGTCAAAACAAACTCAGGGATGATCGCAGTAAGGATTGAAAATCAGTACTACCGTGGTGATGAGTTTAGGAATATTCCTGTAAAGCTTGGCGCAAATGGTGCGAAGGTTTTACTGCAAGATATCGCCACGATCAAAGATGGCTTTACGGAAGAAGAGCGCTACTTTGAGTACTCAGGGCAAAATGCGATCTACATGTCTGTTGAAGCGACTCGTGAGCAGAACATTATCCCTGTTGCCGAGTCTGTTCGTAATTACATCGAAGCAAAAAATAAGACATTACCGCAGGACGTTAAGCTCAAAGTCTTAGTGGATACGACCTATTATTTAAATGGTCGTCTCGACATGATGTTGAAAAACTTGCTGCAAGGCGCTGCTCTAGTGGCGATTATGCTGACCATTTTCTTGCGCTTTCGCTTGGCAATGTGGGTAATGATTGGGCTACCAGTGTGTTTTCTTGGCGCGGTGATGATGATGCCTGCATTAGGGATCACGGTAAACATCGTATCTCTTTTTGCCTTCATTATGGTGCTCGGTATTGTGGTCGATGACGCCATCGTGATGGGAGAGAGCGCCTACAGCGAAATTGAAGAAAAAGGCGGTGGCGTAGAAAATGTGGTTCGCGGTGTCAAACGTGTTGCCACGCCAGCTACTTTTGGCGTTTTAACCACAATTGCCGTGTTTGCCCCTTTCTTGTTGTCTAGCGGTATTGACAGTGCTTTCTTCTATGGTATTGCGGGCGTTGTGATTCTTTGTTTGATCTTCAGTTTGATTGAATCGAAGTTAATCCTTCCTGCTCACCTCGCACATACCCACTTTAAGCCAGTTAAACCTGGTGGCTGGCGTGACCGATTTAACCAACGTTTTTTTGGCTTTGTAAACGGTACGTATCGTAACTTTGTCACGACATGTACGCATTGGCGCTGGACAGTATTTGCTGTGTTTTGCGGTTTACTGCTGATCAGCGCGGCTTTGATCAACGCGAATTATGTTCGGGTGATCCCTAACCCTAAAGTGCCTACTGACTATCCTGCGATCACTATTGAAATGAACGGTACCGTTTCAAGTGAGCAAACAATCAGTGCTCTTAAGACCATCGAACGTGTGATGCAAAAAATTGAATCAGATACCATCGCAGAACATGGTCAAGGTATGATTCGTGATGTGCTTTCATACAACAGAAGTCGTACCGAAGGCCGTGTTTTGGTGCCATTGGTTGATGAGGAATTACGCCCGTTCAATACATTTGAACTTGCTCGACGTTGGCGTGAAGCTATGCCAGTTATTCCTGGAATGAAGAGCATCAAAATCCGCGAGCAGAGCGCGGGTGGCGGTGACAGAGATGAGTTTGGTTACTTGCTGTTTGGTTCTAATATTAATGAATTGAACGAGGCTGGGCGTTACTTGATAGAGCGTTTACAGCAGGAAGAAGGGCTATACGATATTTCATCTTCTATTGATTCAGGAAGCAAAGAAGTGCTCCTTTCTCTTGCGCCTGTAGCGTACGATCTCGGACTGGATCTCACCATGATCGCAGAGCAAGTGGGTGGCAGCTTCTACGGTGGTGAAGCACAGCGTCTTATTCGTGATGGTGAAGAAATCAAAGTTATGGTGCGTTACCCGCAACTGACACGTGAAGCATTTTCATCATTACGTTACGCTGTGATTACCACGCTAGCAGGTAAGAAGGTCATGCTGGGTGATGTGGTGAAGATCAACGAGCAGCCGGGCGTGAGTAGCATTCGACGTGAAGGCGGGTATCAAACCGTTTATGTCTATGGTTCGATAGACGAAGAATTGGTTGAACCTCAAGAAATCGTGAAGGTCATTGACGACAATATATTACCGGACATGAAGCAAGTCTTCCCGAGTGTGAAAACGGAATTGGGTGGTGATATTGAAGAGCAGGCAGCGCAGCGTAATGAACAGATTCTGTTCTTTATTGCAGGCATGATCATCGTCTACATCTTGTTAGCCGTACCGTTAAAAAGTTACACCCAACCTTTGATTGTAATGTCAGTCATTCCATTTAGTCTGACGGGGGCGATTTGGGGCCACTTCTGGCTAGGTTTGGATATCAGCATGATGTCGACATTTGGTTTGATCGCCGCTGCTGGCGTGGTTATCAACGACTCTCTAGTTATGACAGATTACGTAAACCAAGTGAGAGAAAAGGGTATGAACATCAAACAAGCGGTGGTTGAAGCGGGCTGTGCACGCTTTCGAGCGATCACGCTCACCTCAATAACGACGTTTGCGGGTGTATTGCCGATTATGTTTGAAACGAGCTTGCAGGCGCGTTTTGTCATACCAATGGCTGTAGCTTTGGGCTTTGCGGTGTTGTACGCAACGGTTCTGACTTTAGTGCTGGTGCCTTGTTTGTATTTAATGCTTGAAGATATTAAAAATATTTTCAGATCGATTAAGGGGTTTGTTCATCGCTTTATCAATCGTTTCAGAAAGTCGCCAGTGACGTCGAGCGTTGAAGTAAATACATAGAGTTAACAAGCTTGATGTTAACGATTAGGAGCAGCCTTCGGGCTGCTTTTTTATTTCTGTATTTTGATTCAAAGCAGTTCTAGAGTGGGTTGTTACGTAATTTATTCGATGAAAGAACAGCGAGAAAATCTCCTGATAAATCATTCCTTTTATGAATGCTTTTTCGCGTTTGATTCCCTTGGTTAATTTAACACTTGGTTAGCGAAATTTACCAGATGGAGATAATGATGAATATATTCATTTGGTTAACTTATTGAAAAATAACAAAATAAAAGTTGGCATCGTATGTGCAATATATAAATTGTAACTAAAACGAACTGCTAATCCTCAAGGAGCTTATTATGAAAAGCGTATTTCTATCTACTCTAAGTCTTATTGTTGTAATGTCATCACCAATCGCTGCTGCTAACACTTTAGACAAAGAGGAGTGGAGCTCAGATTTACGTCAGGACTTTTCTGAAATGAAGCATGAAGCTGTAGCAGATATTCAGCAAATGAATATGGATGCCATTCACGCACGCGATGAGCGTATCGTGAAAAACATTAAAGATGAGCAAGAACAGTTAGTAAAGGTAACGTGCCACAAAGAGAAAGCAAGCAAGTCATAACCGCCGATAAAGAGACTAACAGACGAAAATGAATCCAATACGAGTTCAGTGCTAGTTAGCAGTAAGCACTGACCTTGTTGCTCTACTTGCCAGCCTTTTAAGGCTGGCTTTTTTGTTTCTCATTTTATAGGTGGTCTCAGAGCCTCAAGCTTACTATCAATCGTTGGCGTGTTTGATGAGCTATCGCTGGAGCGGATGTAACTTTTAAAAGTGTAGATTTCAGTAAACTGGAGGCGATGTTAGATATTTTAAATTTAGAAAAGAGCCGTTCTCCTTTTTGACCTTCATCATACCTTAGTATGTGCCTTACCTTTACTTGAATTAGAACTCATATTGCAGGCTCTCGTTTAAAGGTATTGATGCATATTTAAAGAACAAGAGTTAGAAATATGGGCCTTATTAAAATTTGTAAAGATGGCTTTCGAGGAAAACCAGATTTTTCAAACTTGCTACATAATGTATTCCAGATAGATGACTTAGTATTGTCATTTGAGTGTCCGAACAATATATATGAAGGGCATGTATACCAAGATCTTGTGGAGTTAAAACAATTCGATGTTGACTCAAAAGAAGAACGGCATGAAAAGTTAATAAAATTGGCTTCTATTTATTTCTCATTTCAAAAAAAATATTAAACCCTCTATTACCTATAAATAAACAAGGTGGTTTATATATTAGGCTAAGGATCAAGTCTGCCAATGAGAATATTAGAACTGTCAATCAATTATCTTCATTCATAGAAAAAGAGTATGTGGAGTTTTATCATGCTCTAGAGTCTCCTGAAGGATCTAAGAAAGGAGATCATACAGAGATGATGAATGATGCTAACGATTACGCAAATCATCGCTGGGGATTAGAGCCGATAAACGAAGAAAAAAAGAGAGCGAAAGAAGAGTTTCTCGTAGGAGAGTTTCTTCGCAGCTACCCCCCAATTAAATGCCAGGCTATTGATGTTGGAGAGAAAACGTACTCAAAATACGTAGAAGGTAACTTGGAGTATAAGAGGGACTATCGAAGAGTTTACAATTTGCATATCAAAAATGAGTTTTACTTTAGTATCGAGTTTTTATACGAAATCGAGCCTATGTTTGCTCAAAAAAAGTTTTTAGATTGGGTGAGAAGTGCTGATGAAACCTTTGAGAAAAAGGTGTTAGAGTTACTAGAGTTGTCTCCGCTTGTTGATTCGTATACTACCTCCAAGGTAGAGAGATTGACCAAATAGAATTGATCCTGTGCGCTCTGACTTTCAACTTAAAGAAAAAAGCCCGCAAAGAATTTCCTCTGCGGGCGTAATAAAGGGCACCAAATTGGGTGTCTATTCATTTTGGAGGTGGTCGAACGTCCATATAAAACTGACAATAGGCTTGGTGAGAGGCTTACCACCAGCGCGACCAACGGAGCTAAAGTTAACATTGTTGCAATGATTGTTAAAATGTTAATTCTTCAATCAATGTTTTCATTATCGTTAGTCTGGATTGTGAATATGTTGTTCTATTGTTCCTGGAATGCTTGACTGTCGAATTTGAATACATCATGAGATATAGATGGCCCTTTCTTTATCCATTTTGGTTATATAAATCTTGTCATATCACACTGCTAAATCTTCATTATTTTTAATAATTCGACATGGCTTATGCCATTTTGTTACTGGTGTGTTTGTTTTTCGATGGTCTCAAATTTGAGTTCACGTATAACCAGGCAATTAAAGGAAAAGAGCAGCAGTTCGCTGCCCTTTATTGCTATAAAGACCGAAGGCTAATTCCAACGTAATAGCGTCCAATGTGATCGATTCGCGTGTTCTTTGAGGCGTGGGCATGGATTTACCAGGTAGGTGTAATCTGCGTATTCACATAAAGGCAAATCGTTGATTGAATCGGTATAGAAATGGATTTCAGAATAAGGCTCAGGCTGATTTTCTAGCCACTGTTTTAAGCGCGTGACTTTACCTTCACGATAACTAGGGACACCGTCGATTTCAGCAGTATAACGGTTGTCTTTCTCGATTAAATCGATGCCGAGTGCGGTTGGAATATTAAGACGGCGACCAACGGCTTCCACCAAAAAAGTGACGCTGGCAGAGATGATAACCATCTCTATACCATCACGAGACAGTTGCTCAATCAATGTTTTAGCTTGAGGAAACTGTTTAGTCAGAATATGGCTTTCAACACATTCTTCAACCAAGGCGTTTACTTCTTCAATCGGCATGTTTTCTAGTGGCTTCATGGAGAATGCTAGGTAATCTTCCATGTCCATTTTGCCTTCGGAGTACAAGGCCATTAGACGCTGATCTTCCTTAATAAATAAAGGATCAGTCGCGATGCCTCTCTCAACCATAAACTCGTTCCAAATCATTGCGCAGTCAGCGTTTATTAGGGTTTCATCCATATCAAAAACATACAAAGGTTTGGACATGTTTAGGCTCTCACTGGTTGAATTTCGTTTAGGTTAAAGAGTAGCTCTAGTTGGCTGCCATTCGCTAGTAAGCGTTCTGAAGAGCGGTTAAGCAAGTCAACAGTGAGCTCACACTCTTCAACGTTCACTTGATATCGAATAACATTACCTAGAAGCTGATGGTTGGTGATCGTACCTACTTGTGGCGCTGAGATGTGGCTATCATATTGACGACCTTGCTCTTTTACATATATAGACTCTGGGCGAATCGCTACTTTCCATTCGGTATCAATATTGAAGAGTTGCTTGGCTTTATTGGCCTCTACAAGGTTGTAGTGCCCCATGAAACCGGCCACAAACTCGTTAGCAGGATGAGTATAAATTTCTTCAGGTGTTCCTGCTTGAACAATTTCCCCTTTACTCATTAGGAAGATACGATCAGACATAATCATCGCCTCTTCTTGGTCATGAGTTACGAAGATAGTGGTGAGATTCATCTCTTTCTGAATGTCTCGGATTTGCTGACGAAGATGTTTGCGGATTTTGGCATCAAGCGCAGAAAGTGGCTCATCAAGCAATAATATGCGAGGTTTCACCACCAACGCTCGGGCGAGTGCGACACGCTGGCGCTGACCGCCAGAAAGTTGATGCGGATAATGTTTTTCTTTACCTGCCAGATCCACCAGTTTGATTACTTTAGCTACTTCACGTCGAATATCATCATTCGCAAGCTTTTTCATTTTTAAGCCAAATGCAATGTTGCCTTCAATGGTCATATTGGGAAACAGCGCATACGATTGAAAGACCATCCCAATACCACGCTCTTGCGGGACTTGATGCGTGATATCTTCTCCGTTTACCCAAATCTCGCCGCCATCGACAGGGTTAAGCCCTGCAAGGCTGCGAAGTAGCGTCGATTTACCACAACCGCTAGGGCCCAAAAGCGTAATGAATTCACCTTGCTCGATGTTAAAGTGAATGTCCTCAAATACGGTGTTATCACCAAAACGTTTAGTCAGATTTTTCGCAGTGACGTAGCTCATTGTTTGACTCCTCGGCTGAAACGACTTGCCAACCAAGTCAGGAAAAAAATAAATAGGAAGTAGGTCATCACTAAGGCAGACGTGAAGTGGCCGCTTGTCTGACGCATGTTATACAAGTAGATTTGCAAGGTTTCATAACGTGTGCCGACCAAAATATTGGCGAACACAAACTCTCCCAGTAGAAATGAAAATGAAAGGAAAAGCGATGCCATCAGCCCTTTCTTGAGGTTAGGTAAAATGACCATCAAGAATGCTTTGGTTGTGCTTGCCCCTAGTAAGTGTGCCGCGTCCATTAAATCATTGAGGTTAATTGCTTCGAAGCTATTGGAAATCGCACGATACATGAACGGTAACGCGATGGTGAAGTAAGTGCCTATTAAAATCCAAGGGGTACCGATAAGAGATATTTCACTGTCAGCATAAAGTTGAAGCAAGCCGACGGACGACACGACTGGTGGTACAGCGAATGGTAGCAAAATCAATACGTTCATGAGCTTATCGAGCTTCGGAAAGTAGTAAAACACCACGAATATCGCTGGCAGAACCAGAATGACACTGAGGGTTAGCGAAGCAATACAAATAAACAGCGAACGCCCAAACGCTTGCAAGAAACGTGGGTCGGTCAGCAATTTAACGTACCAATCAAAAGTGAAACCATCCGGAAGCACCGTGGCGCCCCAGCGTGATGAAAGCGAATAGACAAAGGTCGCTAAAATCGGGATGAGCATGATCCCAACAATGGAATAAACCACCGTTTTATGGAATCGAGTATTAACGTTGTACATGACTACTTCCTACCTGCATAGCTTTTCGAAATGAGCCATTGGTTAATCACTGTGATAAAGGCAAGTAACGCCATTAGAATCACCGAAATTGCAGCGGCGAGATTAGGTTCAAGGAACAGGTCTCCCGATACCAGACTCGCAATTCGAATTGTGATGACGTTATAGTTACCGGAGGTCAACGCATAAACACTCGCATATGCGCCGATTGCGTTGGCTATTAAGATAATAAAGGTACCGAATAAGGCTGGTGAGAGCACTGGCAGCGCGATTTTCGCCCAATACTGCGATGTTTTGGCTCCCAGTAGCGCAGCAGCTGCTTGCCAATCATCACTCAACGCGTCGAACGCAGGGTAGATTAACAACACCGCCAGCGGGATTTGGAAGTAGATGTAAATGGCCAGCAGGCCCCATTTACCATAAAGGTCGAAATCACCGAGTAAGCCATACTGCTTGAGCAAAAGGGTAATCGCCCCATTGGTGCCCAAAATAATAATAAAAGCGAATGACAGAGGTACGCCTGCAAAGTTGCTGCTCATGTTCGTAAACGCAATCACACCGTCGCGGACTTTAGAATCGACTCTGCGTAGAGAAGAGACCAACAAAGTCGCAATGGCTAAGCCAAAAATGCTCGACCACACCGCTAACCACAAGCTGTTGCCAAACGCCTGCATCATGAAGGCGGAGTCGAGCACTTCAATGTAGTTATCTAAGGCAAACTCGCCATCGTAGATAAAGCTGTTTAACAGTACCCAAATCATCGGTGCGAGTTGAAATAGGTAGAAAAACAGCGCGAAAGGCACTAACCAAATGGCTGGCTTAAAGCGCTTTAACCAAGTACTTGCCAAATTTGAGCGTGATTCGCTAGAGCTTGGGGAGAGGACAGAACTGCTCATAGTGCTAACAATTCCTGAGTGTATGGCTTCGTGTGGTCAAGGTTTAGCAATTGACAAACGGTGCCACAAATATCAGTTTGCTTAATATGACAATCCTGATGGGTAAACTTATCGCCAATGACAAACAGAGGAACTTCTCGCTCTTCAGGTAAAATCCCACCGTGAGAAAGATCGTTGTTCATGCCATGATCGCTGGTCACAATGATTTGATACCCATCAGCAAGCCATTGTTCGATGTAGTTGGAAAGAATAATGTCTGCACCTCGCGCACAATTGCGGTATTGGCGAGAGTCTAGGCCAAACTTATGTCCTGTATCGTCGATATTCATCGGGTGGATCAGTAAGAAATCAGGTTGATAGTTTCGACGTAAATACTCTGCGTCCAGGAACAAGGCTTCATCAGGATAATGATCCCAATGGTAAAAGCAGCCGTGCTGGATATTCAGAGTTTCATCATGCGTGAAACGATCGCGAACAGGTTCAAATGGCGCGCGATTATAAAGCTCACTGACCCAGTGGTAGGCAGCCGCAGCGGTCACTTTGCCTTGGGCTTTTGCCAAACTGAAAATGGAATCGTGTTTGGATAGACGAACGATATTGTTGTTTACGATGCCGCTTTCTACAGGGCGAACGCCCGTTAAAATGCACTCATAAAGTGGGCGAGACATTGAGGGCAACTCACACTGCACAGGATAAAGCGTTGCGAGAGTTTCTTGTTGGGAACGACTTTGTTCTAGAAGACCATTGAGGTAGCCCATGCAATCACGGGCTACCTGATAGTTCAGTCCATCTAGAACAACAAGGATGACCTTATTGCTCATAACGACTTACTCTTATTGCTGGTGGATTAAGACACTTTCTTGCCATTGACGTGGCAGCTTACGTGCGGACTTTTCCCAAGCTGGGAAGTCAGTCACTGGGTGAACATTGCTGTATTGGTCGTTAGCAATTAGCTTGTCTTGCACTGCTTGAGGTAGTGTGATGTTGGTGCGGATTGGACGCGCATAACCTTCTGCTAAGTTGATTTGCCCTTGATCGCTGAAGATGTACTCACGAGCAAGCTTTGCTGCATTAGGGTTCTTCGCGTATTTATTGATTATGGTTGTATAACCAGAAATCACAGAGCCATCTTGAGGAATGCTCACTGTAAAGCGGTCGCGGTCAATTTTGTCGCGGTAGTTCAACGCATTGAAGTCCCACATGATCGCCACTTCCACTTCGCCTTTTTCTAGGTTGGCGATGTTCGGATCGGTAAATGAAAGACGACCTTGCTTCGCGAGTTCAGAAAAGAACTTGAGCGCAGGCTTGAGGTTGGATTCGTCCCCACCGTTGGCGAACGCTGCGGCGAGAACTGCGTTGTTTGCCTGTGCTGCTACGCCGACGTCACCTACGGTCACTTTGTAGTCGCCTTTTAATAGGTCATCCCACGTTTTTGGCGCGTCTTTTACGAGGTTATTGTTGGAGATAAAAGAAATAGTGCCAGTGTAAGCAAGTGCCCAATGACCATCTTCGTCTTTTGCCCAATCTGGAATGTCATTCCAAGTTGTTGGTTTATATGGCTGAGTGACGCCTTTTTTAACCGCTACACGTGCGAAGGCAAAGCCTACGTCACCAATGTCTGCGGTCGCGTTTTTCTTCTCAGCTTCGAATTTTGCGATTTCTTGAGCCGAGCTCATATCCGTGTCTTGGTGCTTAAGGTTGTAGTTTGACTTTAAATCAGCCCAAGTGTCTTTCCAGTTCGCCCAACTATCGGGCATACCTACACTGTAAACCGCCCCTTCTTTTTGTGCTGCGGTAACCAATGACTCAATATCGGCTTCTTTCGCTACTGTTGGTGCTGCAAGCGTTACCGCGATGATTGCCGCTGGTGCGGTAATTGAACGACTTAGCAAAGTTTTCATTGTCTCCATCCTTCTGGACTAGGTCAGTAAGTTCGCTTTGTATGCTATGGATGGAATGTGACGATTTAGCGCAAGTAATTTGACAGTTTTTATGAATTTCTATGGCACTTATATTTCATACGCTCAATATGTGTTCTGTTGATTAATGTCATATTTTTGTTACGTACACGCCTTATGTTGTTCATCAAATTATCGTTGGACTAGATCAGAATGAGAGCGACAGGCACCAGCCAATTTGGTACCCAATTAGGAAAAATTAGAAGCAGCTTAAAGCAGCAGATTCTTTCCGGCATCATGTCGGAAGGACAAAAACTGCCATCAGAAAGGGAGCTCAGTGAGCTGTTTTCTACGACTCGAATCACTATCAAAGATGCGTTGGTGTCTTTAGAAACTGAAGGCCTGATCTACCGAGAAGAGCGTCGTGGCTGGTACGTATCTCCAGAGCGGATCTGTTACAACCCGTTGTCTCGTTCTCACTTCCATCAGATGATTCGAGAGCAGCATCGTATTGCAGAAACCAAGTTACTCAACGTGCGAAGTGAAATGGCCGCAGGTGAGTATGCAAAATCGTTAGAGGTTGAGAGAATTACCCCAATTTATGTGATTGAACGGTTACGTTTTATTGATGGGCGAGCGGTATTGTTTGTTGAGAATATACTCAAATCAGCACTGTTTGAAGGTATATTGTCCGAGAACCTCATCATGTCACTGACGGGTATTTATCGTGAGAAGTATGGCTACGAGACAAAGCGCTCTCGTTTTGATGTGATTCCAACGTCAGCACCTGCTCATGTCGCTAAAGCGTTGAACTTGGCTGAAGGACAGCCGGTTCTGAAAATTCGTCGAGTAAACTACAAACAAGATGGCAAATTAATGGACTGCGAATTCGAGTATTGGCGTCCAGATGCAGTGATGATTCGCATTGATAGCGTAGGATAAAGTGCAGAATTAAAAAGAGCCCAATGAAGGGCTCTTTTTCGCATATTGGTTAGAGAGGCGGTTTAAACTAGTCCTTGCTCTTTTGCCATTTTACTTGCGATGCCAGGCGCTTTCCAAATGCTTGGCAGCAAAATGAAAGACACAGGCACGGCGGTAATTACAATGAAAGACTGCAATGCAGAAATACCACCAGAGCCCATTGAGATAAGCGCGATAGCGACAATACCCATCATCAAGCCCCAGAATGAGCGAATCACTGCGTTTGGTTCTGTTGAGCCCGTCATCACTACACTGATTGTGTAAGTCATTGAGTCACCCGTCGTCACGATAAATGTTGTCGTTAAGATCAGGAACAGAACCGAAATGATCATTGGGTAAGGTAATTCACCGGTAATCGCTAGCAGTGCTGCAGGCAAGTTAAAGCCCTCAAACGCAGATGAAATCAAACCAGGGTTATCAAGTTCAAACGCAAGGCCACTGCCACCAACGATACTAAACCAGAAGCAAGTAATCAGCGGTGCTGCGATGCTAATAGACATGATCAATTGGCGAATTGTACGACCACGAGAGATACGAGCAATAAAGATCGCCATCATTGGGCCATAACCGATAAACCAACCCCAGAAGAATACTGTCCACCAGCTTAGCCAGCCCGTATCACCACGGTAAAGCGCCATTGGGAAGAAGTTATCTACCATGCGACCAACGCCTTGTACGTAGCCATCAACAATAAAACTTGTCGGTCCAAAGAACAGGATGTAACCAATTAACAGCACAGACAAAATAATGTTGTAACGACTGACGATTTGAATACCTTTGCTCAAACCGCTTAGTGCGGAAAGGGTATACATCAGGATCGCTGCCATGATAACCATGCTTTGCGTTACGAACGTATCTGGCAGGCCAAACAATGAGTTTAGCGCGTAGCTAATTTGTAAACCTAAGAAGCCGATAGGGCCGATTGTTCCTGCTGCTACGGCAATAATGCTACATGCGTCAGCAACATCACCAATCCAGCCTTTAATGGCTTTATCGCCAAACACAGGGTAAAGCAGAGTACGCGGCTTAAGAGGCAGGCCTTTATCGTAATGCAAGTGCATTAAGACAATGGAAGATAAACCACCAAGGATCGCCCAAGCTAAGAAGCCCCAGTGCATAAAAGACTGAGATAGAGCATTGATTGCGGCAGTTTTCGGTGAAGCTTCACCGTATAAAGGTGGGGCAGTCACAAAGTGCGCGATAGGCTCAGCAGCGGCCCAGAACACACCACCACCTGCAAGTAGGGTACAGAGTACAATTGACAACCACTTAAAGTTATCAATATCAGGTTTCGCTAGACCACCTAGACGCACATAACCAGTGCGACCAAACGCAAGAGCCAAACCAATAAGGAAATTCAGAAGAAGCAGTACTTGCCAGTAAGCTCCGAAATATTTAGTAGCAAAGCCGAAGCCGGTGTTAACCATTGCGGTTAGAGAGTCGGTATTCGTTAGGGCAAGTAAAACGAATAGAGTGAGGAAGCTACCACTTAACCAAAAGACAGGATTGGTGAGTTCGAGGCGCTTGAGCAGAGATGGGGGATGAATAGCAGAATAGTCAGCATCCTGAATAGGCGCTGTGTGGGAGGCGGCATTCGTCATATTTGACATAATTACTTCGCTTTTTAGGGCTATGAAGCCGTGCATTTCCCCTCACATCGTTTCGACGAAAAGTGTGAGGATGTTCAAAAAGCCGATGATGTTAACATGTCGAAGTTGCAAATATAACCTTAGATTTCGATTAATTTTTAACAGGTTAGCCAAGTTGCTGATTTTTGGGTAGAGATCAAAGGAAAGTGTTTTTACGTGAAGTGCACCGCATTTCGTATGTAAATAACATTTCCCTTGTTTTTGCATGGATTACTCAGGGTTACATTGAGCAAACATGTTTCTTCTCCAAACTGAGGTTTACTCAATGGCTCACTTCGAACTTAATGGACAGTGGTTACTTACCTCGCCACAGCGTCCCGATATTGAAATTCCAATGTCTATTCCGGGCGATAATATTTCGGCGCTTTTGCAAGCAGAGCGCATTCCGGATCCTTATTTTGCCGATAATGAAAACAAAGTTCGTTGGATTGAAGAGTGTGAGTGGCATATCTCGCGTGAGTTTGAAGTTGATGCGTTTACGTTGTCTGCCAAGCAAGTTTGGATGACGCTAACTCGTGTCGATACCTTGGCAACTTTCTATATTAATGGTGAGTTAGCACTAACTTGCAGCAACATGTTTAATCAACAACGAGTTGATATCAAACCTTATTTAAAACAGGGCATAAATACTGTTCTTGTTCAATTCGCCAGAGTCGATATAGAAGGTTTAGAACGTGCCAAAAAGTTGCCTTTCCCAGTCCCTTCCGCAATGGGAAATAATCAAATTCCGCATATGAATTTGATCCGAAAAACGCAATGTCATTCCGGATGGGATTGGGGCATTTGCTTGATGGTATCGGGTATTTACGACCCCATTCAAATCGACATTGTGAATGAGCTTTGGCTCAAAGGCTTTTCGACAGAGCAGCAATGGCAAGCCGATGAGAGTGTGTTTCTTGATGTATTAGTTGAAGTGGAAACGGACAGTCAACGCCATGAAATGATGGTTGAATTTAATGGTGAGCGTCAATGTATTCAAATAAAAGGAAGTGGTCACTATCATTGCCAGTTCCACATTTCGGAGCCTCAACGCTGGTGGCCATCGGGTTATGGCGAAGCTTGTCTTTACCCCATTACCATTTCTTGCAGAGAGCAAAAGTTAACGCGCAACGTTGGTTTGCGTCAGTTAACCCTAAATAACCAAGCTGATGAACATGGCTCTGCGATGGAATTTATCGTCAATGGCGTACCAATTAATGCCAAAGGTGCCAACTGGATCCCTATTGACGCAATGCCGGGGCGAGAGTGCGAAACACGTTATCGCAACCTTTTGCAAAGTGCGGTTGACGCCAACATGAATATGATACGTGTGTGGGGTGGAGGTCAGTACGAGAGCGAGATCTTTTACAATCTGTGTGATGAGCTCGGCTTGTTAGTATGGCAAGACATGATGTTCGCATGTTCACTGTACCCATCTGATAATGTCTTCTTAAAAGAGGTCGAAGGTGAGCTTCGATACCAAATATCGAGGCTTAAGGAGCACCCATCAATAGCACTTTGGTGTGGTGATAATGAAGTGATTGGAGCTATTGGGTGGTACGAAGAATCTAAGCACAATAAAGTCAAATACACGGTTAACTACGATCGCCTCAACCGCATGATTGAGCAGGTGATTACCGAACAAGATAGCGCTCGTCGTTTCTGGCCAAGTTCCCCATGTAATGGTGAACTGGATTTCGGTGACGCGTGGCATGATGATAGTAAAGGTGATATGCACTTTTGGGACGTTTGGCATTCAGGAAAACCATTCAGTGCCTACCTTGACGTGAATCCTCGTTTTTGCTCTGAGTTTGGTTTTCAATCTTGGCCATCTTTTGCAGAAGTTAAGCAGTTTGTCCCGGAGCAAGATTGGAATATCACGTCCCTAACCTTTGAACAACATCAGAAGAATCCTCGTGGTAACAGTATCATCACAGAGATGTTCACGCGTTATTTCCGTTTTCCCTCTGGATTCGAGAACATGCTGTATTTAAGCCAAGTTCAGCAAGCAATCGCGATCAAAACTGCATGCGATCATTGGCGTGCCATTTCTCCAGTTTGTTGCGGCATGCTGTACTGGCAACTCAACGACAACTGGCCTGTTAGTTCTTGGTCTAGCTTGGAATACAGTGGTCGTTGGAAGCAGTTGCACTATCATGCAAAACGCTTTTTTGCGCCGCAGTATTTGGTATTTTCCGAGCATACAGGCAAGTTGAGCCTGCATTTGCTCAATGATGCCAAAGCGCCCGCAAGCGTCAACGCACTGCTCAAGTGGGTAGATTGGCAAGGGGAAGAAAAGCAATGTTGGAGCTTAGAACAAACGGTCATAGCAGACAGCAATACGATTTTGTGGCAATTGGATGAATCGGTTGAGAAGGATGAACTTACGTCAGGCTTCTTCTATGTTGAAGCGCAAATCGGTGAAGACAGAATAAGCAACACATGGTTTTGCACTCACGAGCTAAAAACCTTGCCGATAGCGAAAGCCAATATTGATGTCTCGATTGAGGGTAGCCAAATTACATTGATTGCTGACAAGCCTGCGTTTTTTGTTCATTTGGAAAGCGATGTTGATGGAAGGTTCAGTGACTCCAGTTTTACTCTGCTGACCAACGTTCCAATGACGGTTGAGTATTTAGGTGATGATGTTTTAGGCATGCAACAGTCGTTGAGGGTATACCACCTTAATGATTAAAACGGGCATAGAACATCTATATGCTGATATCTGGGAAGGAGGCCTTTGCTCCTCTTTTTTGTGCTCTTTGTAGCCACGAAACTGTATACGGTTGCCTCTCTCACAACAATTTATGATTCATCTCTATTTTTTATCATTTATAAATTGTCGTTTTTGAGGTGTTGTCCAGAATGGCATTATCCACGTGCAACATAAGATTGCCGGGAATAAAAATAATTACAATACTGCCTTACTGGAAGATACATGAAAATCAAACCCCTCCCACCTTTAAATAGCCTCGTTGCGTTTGAAGCGTCGGCGCGGCACTTGAGTTTTACGTTAGCCGCTGACGAGCTAAACGTGACCCAAGGTGCTATCAGTCGCCAAATTAGACAATTAGAAGAATACTTAGGCAAGGCTATGTTCACGCGAGCCAATCGAAGTATTAATTTAACTCTTACAGGTCTTCAATATTATCAAGCTGTTAGCCAATCTTTGCTCGATATTGCTCAAATCACGGGTGAAGTGAAGAAGTGGCAGGGCGAACAAAAGATCACGGTTGCGACGACAAATGCAATGGCAGCCTTGTGGTTGTTGCCTAAGGTTGCTCAATTTCAAAATGAACATGATGACATCGATATAAGGATATTGGCCTCAGATAATGTGTTGGACTTACGCCGATTAGATTGCGATATCGCCTTGTTTTATTGTCGCACTCCACCTGCGGAAATGGATGTGACAACGCTATTTTCAGAAGAAGTATTCCCTGTGTGTAGCCCGCTTTATTTAGAGAAAATCGGCCAGCCTAGTGAGCCAGAAGAAATCTTCAATAAAACGTTACTCTATCTGGAAGAGTCTCAAAGAGATTGGGTGAATTGGGAGCAGTGGTTTGCAAGTGTGGGGTTGCCAAATATTTCGCCTCGTAATCGCATGAACATCAATAACTATCCAATGCTGTTACAAGCGGCAATTAATGGTCAGGGCATCGCGTTAGCCTGGGGGTCATTAGTGGACGACTATTTACAAAGCGGCGCTTTGGTTAGGCCAGTCGAGCATGTTCTTTCAACACCTTCCAATTTTTCTATGCTTGAACCTAAAAATAGAGGTTTAATCCCAGCAAGCGTCAAACGTTTTAGAGAATGGCTTTTGCATCAGTTGCCAGATGAAGTAGGTGATCGAGGCTTAGCCTAAATCAATAAGCAGAGAAAATAACAGAGTTTGGTCATGTTAAAAAAGCGGGAGTACTAGTTCCCGCTTTGTTTTTATTGATTTATGAAACGACGCACTAAGTGAGTGCTGGTCCTTGATTGAGTGTGGAATCATCTTTCAGCGAGGATGTTGAAGCGATAGGCTCGGAAGCCACAGTTTTGCTTTCAACAAGCGGTTCAACAGGACCATCAAGTTTCTCTTGCTCTGGGTGAACATGCTCTGGAAGCATTGCCCATGGCTTAGGCTCGCGTCGAATACTATGAAATAGCGTTAAGCTCATCACCGCGATAAAAATGGCGATAGGGAAACCGGCAATAATGGAGGCCGTTTGCATTGCTTTTAACCCTCCTGCGTATAGAAGCACTCCCGCAATGGCGGCGATCATGATCCCCCATAATACGCGTATTGACGTGGGAGGTTCACTGTGTCCAGCGGCATCGAGGGTACATAGAACCAAGGTACCTGAGTCCGCGGAGGTAATGAAATAAGTACCGAGCAATAGACACGCAAGTACGCTAAGTAGTTTACCAAACATACCTGTATCTAGATTGTCGAATAGCGTAAACAAAGCGCGTGTCGTATCAGCTTTAGTCGCTTCAAGAATTGGGCCGCCAGAAAAATCTGCAGGTGGTGTTTGTTTAGCTTCTTGTGCCGTAGTGACTTGCTCTTGATGAGCAACACGAGCGTCTTGCTCTACCTTCAACGCTGCGCCACCAAATACTGAAATCCATAAAAACGTGATCAGCGTGGGTACGATGAGAGCACCGCCGATAAGCTCACGTATTGTGCGCCCTTTAGAGATACGAGCTACAAACATGCCAACGAAAGGTGCCCAAGTCATCCACCAAGGCCAGTAATAAGCCGTCCACCAGTTTTGCCAGCCAGAGTCATTCTGTGCATCGCTCCATAAGCTCATACCGACAATGTTTTGTGCATAAAGCCCCGTGCTTTCAAGTAGCGTATTTAAGATATAGCGAGTTGGGCCAATATAAAGTACGACCAGCACGAGTGCGAGTGAAAGCAGCATGTTCCATTCTGATAAACGGCGAATACCTTTCCCTACACCAGATAGCACCGACGCAACCGCACAAGTACAAAGGGAAACGATAATAAAGAGTTGAATCCCCAAACTAATGTCTAGACCAAAGGCTTGATTCAAACCAGAGTTTATTTGGATAACTCCCATCCCCAAGGTTTGAGAGATACCAAAAGCAGTCACCGCGACTGTTAGGATATCAACCGTGTGCCCGATAGGCCCATAAATACGATCGCCAATCAAAGGGTACAAGATAGAGCGTAGGGTAAAAGGCAGATCTTTACGGTAGGAAAAGTAGGCTAATGCGAGTGCAACAATAATAAAGACAGACCAAGGGTGTAGACCCCAGTGAAAGAATGTCAGCTTCATTGATGTTGTTGCGGCTTCATTGGTCAGGCCTTGAGTAAATGGGTTGTCATCGTAATGCCACATCGGTTCGGCGACCGACCAGAAAATTAAGCCTATCCCCATGCCTCCGGAAAAAAGCATGGATACCCAAGACAAATAACTAAACTCTGGTTTTTCGTCATCTTTACTCAAACGAATATGTCCATATCGACTAACCATAAGATAAAGAAGAAAACCGACAACGAGTGAAACAAGTCCGATGTAAAACCACTTCATATTCTGCAGCAAAATGCCGGAAATCGTTTCGAAGTATTGACCCGCTTGGTTGGCGAGAATGGCGCAGAAAAGTACAAAACCGATAACGACGATCTTTGATGCGATAGTCACAGTCGGATTGAGTCCTTTCAATATCCCAGATGTTGCTCTCATAGGCATCCCTCACAGTGCTTTTGTTTTAGCGTCATTGTTTGTTGCGTTATTGTTAATTTTTGAAAGAGAGTAGAGAGAGGGCTTTTGTGTTTCAACTGATTAATACTCATCGGTTAATGAGTATTAATCATGACAAGAAGAACCTTGTTAATTAAAAGGTTATTTTGTTGTTTGAGATCAATGCACGAATGACAAAAACTCATCCAAACCCGGCGAAAAAGTCGTTTGTTTGTTGCTGGGTTGTTAATCAAAATCATCTCTACTAACACAACACGATGTTGTACGCACTGGATGCAACTCGACTCTCGGAGATAAGAATATGAGCAATGTCAACCAAACCATTATTCCTGTTGAACTTGTTGATAATGTACTGAACCCAATCAGTGAAGCAACAGGAATGCCGAATCAGGCCTACACCAGCGAAGAGTATTTTACTTTTGAGCGTGATCAGGTGTTTGGTAACACTTGGGTATGCATTGGTTTTGCATCAGACCTGCTTAAAAATGGCTATGTGATGCCACTTGATTTCATGAATCTTCCACTACTCATGATGAGAAATCGTCAAGGTGAAGTCCAAGTCTTCCACAACGTATGTAGTCATCGTGGTATGAAGCTGGTGCATGAGGCAGGCGAAGTTCAAGGCATGATTCGCTGTCCATACCATTCATGGACGTACGATCTTGACGGCAATCTAAAAGGCACACCACACATCGGTGGTATCGCAAAACACAAAGATGATCGATTTAAGTGTGAAAAACACGGCCTTAAGCCACTTCGTTCAGCCGTTTGGATGGACATGGTATTCGTTAACTTATCGGGCAATGCAGAAAGCTTTGAAGATCATATCGCGCCGCTAGAGCAACGTTGGCAGCAGTTCTTAGGTGAAGATGGGTTAGGTCTTCTTCGCCGCGTGAACATGGGTGGCAACTTAGAGATCGAAGTGAAAAGTAACTGGAAGCTTGCCGTAGAAAACTACTGCGAGGCTTACCACTTACCTTGGGTGCATCCGAGTTTGAACAGTTATTCTCGCCTAGAGGATCACTACAACATCATGTTTGCAGAGCGCTTTGCTGGTCAAGGTAGTCTCGCGTACAACCTTTCTGATACAGCAGGAACACACTTACCTAAATTTCCAAGCTGGCCAGAAGATAAGCTGCGTCATGCAGAATACGTTGCACTCTTTCCAAACGTGTTGCTTGGTATTCAAGCCGATCATGCCTTTGCAATGATGATTGAACCAATCACTGCGAATAAGAGTGTTGAGCACCTACGTGTTTTCTATGTGGGTGATGAAGCAACGAAAGATGAGTTTGCTGCGTGTCGTACTGCTACCGTTGAGTCGTGGCGAGTCGTGTTCGGCGAAGATATTGGAGCGGTCGAAGGTATGCAGGAAGGTCGTTACTCACCTGGCTTTAGTGGTGGCGTGTTCTCACCAGAAATGGATGTTCCGACGCATTTCTTCCAAACCTGGTTGGCAAAGCAAGTGAAAGCGGCACTGGAGCAGTAAGATGATGCATTACCTTAATTATATTGATGGTGAGTGGTGCGATTCAGAGCAAGCGCTGACCGTCATGAATCCTGGCACAGCCGAAGCGTATGCGACGATTGCAGAAGCCACTATCACCGATGCCGATCGCGCAATGGCAGCGGCACGCCGAGTAGTCAAGCAAGGCCTTCTTTCGGACGTTCGTCCAGCCGTCAGAACCGAGTGGATGTTAAAAGCCGCCGCAGCTATTCGTGAAATGGTTGATGAAGGTGGGTTAGTTGCCTGTCGTGAAAATGGGAAATCTTTGCAAGATGCCAAAGATGAGTTTTTAGAGTCGGCACGTTACTTCGAATACTACGCTGGCATGGCCGACAAGCTGGAAGGCACGTCAATTCCGTTGGGTAAAGACTATGTCGACTTCACTCAATATGTGCCGTTTGGCGTGTCAGTACAGATTGTGCCGTGGAATTTCCCTGTCTCTATTTGTGCACGCTCATTGGCACCTGCATTAGCTGCTGGTAACGCAGTGGTGATCAAATCGCCAGAGATTTCTCCACTTGCCATTACGTTGTTGGTTAAAGCGATTGAAAAAGCGGGCTTCCCGAAAGGCACGATTAACTTGCTATGTGGCAAAGGCTCCGTCGTTGGCAGTCATTTGGTGCAGCATCAAGAGGTCGATCAAATTGTCTTTACGGGTTCTGTACCGACCGGCCAACGCATTCTGCAAGATTCAGCGCAACGCGCTACTCCATCGGTGATGGAGCTGGGTGGTAAATCGGCTGCTATCGCACTGAAAGATGCGAACCTTGAAACACTTTTGAAAAGCGTTCAGGTCGGTATTTTCTTTAACGCTGGTCAAGTGTGCTCGGCAATGTCTCGTTTGCTGATTCAAAAAGAGCGTTATGAAGAAGTAAAAGCGGCGGTAGTGGAAATGGCAAAAAGCCTAACTATTGGTCAAGGCGAAAGCCAGCCGGACATCACACCGTTGGTATCGGCTGATCAACAAGCACGCGTGCTTGAAATGATAGAACAAGCAAAAGCCGACGGCGCGAATATCCTAACGGGTGGCTACGCACCTGATTTATCGGGTTACTTTGTGGCACCAACGGTGATTGAAGCCACGCCAGATATGCGCATTGCACAAGAAGAAGTGTTTGGCCCTGTACTGGTAATTACACCGTTTGAAACTGAGCAAGAAGCAATCGAAATCGCGAATGGCACCGATTTTGGCCTGGTCGCTGGTGTCTTTGGTGAAAGCCTAAACCAAACATTGCGTGTGGCGCAGCAACTGCGTGGTGGGCAAGTGTTCATCAATGAATGGTTTGCTGGTGGTATCGAAACACCATTTGGTGGCGTGGGCTTGTCCGGTTTTGGGCGAGAAAAAGGACAAGAAGCGATTTATAGCTATGTCCAGACACGCAATATTGCCATTCGTTTGCAGCAAGACAGCAACGTATAGCTACCGTGTAACTTGATTTTCATCACCTCGCACCGGCTTGGATTTCAGACCACAAGCTAGGGCGAGGTTGATGGAATCGCTACAAATCTGACAGCGGTTTGTAAACACGGAAATTCTGAACAAGGTAGTTGGAGTAAAAGTGATGAGAAAGTGGCTCTGTATTATTTGCGGCTTAATCTATGATGAAGCACAAGGTTGGCCATCCGATGGCATTGCACCAGGAACAGCATGGGAAGATGTGCCGGATGATTGGTTATGCCCCGACTGTTTAGTGGGTAAGGCCGATTTTGAAATGATCGAAATCACCGACGATGCGCCAGTAGAAGAGGTCGCGGCAGTGTCTTCGGTGTCGGTAGGATCGTCTGTTCAGCCCAATGCTGCTCAGCCACTTCCATCTGAAGTCACTCAGCCTATATTTTCAGCTGACCCTATCGTTATCATCGGTAGTGGCCACAGTGGTTACCAGTTGGCAGCGGCACTTAGAGCGCAATCTGAAACGGTTCCGATCACTGTCTTTACCGCTGATGATGGCGCACTGTACTGCAAGCCTGCCTTGTCTAATGCACTGGTCATGAATAAAGACGGCGACGCGCTACAAAGTGAAAGCGCGTTGGAGTGGGAAAGCCGTCTCAATATCCGCGTTTACCCGCATACCCGCGTTGAACATATCGATCGTGCCAATTCAACGCTACATACCTCCATCGGTAAATACGCCTACAGTCGCTTGGTACTGGCAACAGGTGCATCACCGATTGAAATCCCAATTGAGGGAGAGCGCTCTTGTGTTATGAGTGTGAACGACTTAGTTGATTACCGCCGTTTCAGAATTCAGCTACAGAACAAAAAGCGCATCGCGATCCTTGGCGATGGCTTAATTGGCTGTGAGTTCGCGAATGACCTGATCGAAAGTGGTTATGAAGTGACAGTCATCGGGTTGGGTCAATGGCCAATGGAGCGTTTGATCCCGCAACAGTTGGGTGAATCATTACAAAGCGTACTTGCAGATCGAGGCGTGCAATGGGCTCTACAAGACAGTATCGCCAGAATCGAGCCAAGGTCCGAATCCAGTGCGGTTTTACATCTAAACAGTGGCAAGCAGATTGAAGCAGACCTAGTGCTAAGCGCGGTTGGACTCAAGCCAAATGTATCGCTGGCTGAGCAAGCAGGGCTAGAAGTAGGCCGCGGCATTAAAGTAAATCAATTTGGCCAGACGAGTGATGAGAATATTTACTCGCTAGGCGACTGTGTTGAAACTGAGCAAGGTTGGCAGCCGTATATTGCGCCAATTAATCAAATGATTCCTTCCGTAGCGAAAAGCTTGCTAGGCGATGTCGCGTCAATCTCGTTAACGCCAACTCCTGTGATTGTGAAAACGCCGATTCTTCCACTCACTATTTTCCCGGTAGCCGCTGAAGAGCAGGGACAATGGTACATCGAGAACCAAGCAAATGAATTGACCGCTGCGTTTTATTCTCCTGAGGGAACGATGCTTGGCTTTGCGTTGCTAGGAAGAAAAGTACAGTCATTACGAGGTCCTTGGCTAGATCAATTGTCATTGAAACTGTCAGCAGCGTAACGGAGAAAGAAGATGATTCATTTACCCAATGATGATGCAACATGTGGTTGGTACCATGCGTTGCCAAGTATTGCAGAAAAACCAGCGTTAAAAGGTAAACAAACTGCTGACTATGCCGTGCTAGGTGCCGGTTTCGCTGGACTAGCTATGGCAAGACGTTTAGCTGAACTTCAGCCTAACGCACGAATTATACTGATTGACGCACAACGTATCGGCCAAGGGGCGTCAGGGAGAAATTCGGGCTTTGTGATCGATTTGCCCCATAAGTTTTCACTTGAGCATCCCGATCCTGAGCACAAACAAAAGTTATTATCGCTCAACCGTTCTGCGATTGCTCAGCTAGACACTTTAGTGTCGAAGCACAGTATTTCTTGTCAATGGTCAGCAAAGGGCAAATATCAAGGAGCCGTAGGGGCGCGCGGTGAAGCGTATCTCGATCACTTTGAGCACCTAATGAAAGACCTTGGCGAACCATACTTCCATGTTAATGGCAGTGAGCTGGCGAAAGTCTTAGGGACAAATTACTACAGCCGCGCAATTTACACGCCAGGTGGTTATTTAATGCAACCTGCTGCTCTGGTGCGTGGGCTAGGGGAAAGCCTTCCAGAGAATGTCGAGGTGTTAGAAAACTCGCCAATCCGCAAACTCAGTAAAGAAAACGGTTACTGGGTATTACATGGAGATAGTGGTTCTGTTGAAACCACTGAACTGTTACTTGGCACCAGCATTTTTACTCGTGAGTTTGGTTACCTTAAAAACAGATTACTGCCAGTGATGACGTTTGCAAGCTGGACGCGTCCATTGACCGACGCAGAAATGCAACGATACGGAGGTGAGCTGAATTGGGGTTTAACTCCAGCAGATCATGCGGGAACGACGTTACGTATGACCGCCGATCGACGTATTTTGATCCGAAATACTTACAAACACGTGCCGAAATATGGCTCAAGCATGAACGATAAAGTCAGAGAGCAAATCCGAGACGATCATCGTCAAGTCTTTTTGGCGCGTTACCCCGAGCTGGCCGACGTACCATTTACTCACACATGGGGTGGGGTATATGCCATCTCTCGTAACTTTACTAACTTTTTTGGTCAATTAGATGAAGGTGTTTATGCCAGCGCTTGTGACAATGGTGTTGGTGCTGCGTGGGGAACCATTTCTGGAACGCTGTTAGCTGACTATGTTGTTGGTGCGACATCTAAATCATTGGATGAAATACAGCAAGTGACAGGAATGCCTTGTTTGAATCCGCCAGAGCCTTTTTTAGGCATGGGAGTAAAAACGCGTATCCAATTAGCAAAATGGCAAAGCCGGAGTGAGTTATGAAGCAAGTCAAACTCGTTGATAGTAAAAACCTAGATTTTAATGTTCGTGGTGATACGCCGGGAATGGCGTACGTAGCCCGAGCGTTAAGCCCAGAAATCTCACCAAACATTGGCGTAGGCTTTGCTAAATGGGAAGGCGCTCAAGTGGCTTGGACGGTGCTTTATGATGAGGTTATTTTTGTGATTGAAGGCTGTTTCGAGCTGACCGCAAATGGTGAGACACATTTTGTGCACCCAGGTCAAATGCTGTGGATCCCGGAAGGAACCGAGCTAGTTTATGGTGGGCATGCTCTATTCGGCTACGTGGTTCATCCAGGAAACTGGAAAGAGCTACACGGGATTAAATGATTTGTTTTACAGACGAGACAACGACTTGAAGTTCTACTCGTGCTAAATCAAAAATCGTTCACAGTGTATGTGAGCCAAATCAACTCGCTCGTTAAGGGCGTGTCACCGAAGCCTCCTTCTTGAAGTCATTTGGGTATATACATCAGTTTTAACGATAGCCATATCGAGATGCTTGGTATGGCTTTTATCGTTAAGGATAATAATCTCATTGGATCAAGGGGTATATAATCGTTAAATTGCACTTGCGACATCTTTGCGCTGTGACTGGCAATTCAAACTATTGTTTTAGCCAATAGAAACACTAAAAATTATCCACCAAATAATACGTTACTGAGTCTGGCCGTTGCATTTACGGCTGCCTATTTCGCAGCCGATGATTATTACTTAATATAAGAACTCACCATGCACACTCGTCGTGAACGCGTATTTGACCCCTTTCATCGTCTAACGGTATTTACAGATAAATGGCGACTTGGATCTAAATCTTATCTTACTGATCTCGCATCTATTGCCTTATTGCTGTTACCGCTGACGCTATCTAACGCACTTGCCATCTTTTTGGGTCACGCTTCTAGAATCCTAGGGATGTCAGAGGTTTCTCAGTTATTGTTCCATCTTTCTGATATTTTAATCAACTTATATCCCACAGCGTTTTGCATTGTGGCTGGTTACTATTTATCGCATAAAGTGAATGTGTCGAGCGCGATTATCATCATTTATTCGTTGGTCATGTTCTATTTAATTTCAATAGAGAATGACAGCCTTTCTAGTAATTACATGTTGCCGAATAACCCGTTATTAGCACTCTTCAGTGCAACGGTGTCATACGTTTATTGTAAAAGTTTCCGAATTGAGCTGCTTGATCCTCAAGCAATGGACTTCTCTTCTCGTCTTTTTAAAGATGTCTTACATTTTTTCGTATTCGTTTTATTTGCGGTTAGCTTATCTCATGTCACCGCAGCGGTGATGGATGCTTTTACTACAACAGTGGCTGGACTTAACTTTGATCCGCTGACGTTCACAGGAGGATTATTTTATCAATCCATCTTGAGCTTATTAGGAGCGGCGGGCATTAATGGTCACAACATGTTGTTTGCCATCAAGCAGCAAATATACGCTGCGACCGAAGCCAACATGGCTGCTTGGCAAACAGGCGAAGCGTCGCTTAACGTCATTAGCCAAGGTTTTTACGACGCATTTTTATCCATGGGCGGGTCAGGGAATAGCATCAGTTTACTCCTGTGTCTGTTATTGTTCGCTAAAGAGCGCAATCATATTTTACTGGCGTTAGCGGCAGCACCATTGGTGATGTTCAACATCAATGAAGTGCTGCTATTTGGCTTGCCTATCATCTTTAACCCTATTCTGGTCGTCCCATTTGTATTAGTACCGCTGGTAAGTTTTATCATCACCTACTGTGCGATTGCTTCCGGCTTAATTGCGCCTGTTGAAAATATTGTGAACTGGATGACACCGCCTCTGTTGAGTGGTTATGTTGCAATGGGGCATCATGCACAGGGGGCGATACTTCAACTGGTGGTGATTGCGATTGGTGTACTAATTTATCGACCTTTTTATCTAGCCTATGCAGGCAAATATGTGGGGCAGCTTGGTGTAAGTAATACTTACAATGGTTTAGAACAATCCCTATTTAAATCACTACTCAGTAGTGTGAAAGATGCGAACACATCGAGTATCAGCAAGTCATCCGCGCAGAAGCGTTTAACTTCCATTCTTCGTGAAGGCGAGTTGGTGATGTTTTATCAAAAGCAGCACTCAACAAAGGATGCGGAACAGTATTCTTACGAAGCGCTTATTCGATATAAAGATGAAGATGGAAACTTACTTTCACCAACGTTTATTGAAGATTTTCACCGGTTAGATGCCATGCCACTGCTCGATAAATTAGTACTCGAAAAGGTGTTGTCGGATATGAAGGAAATGGGATTATCTGAGCAGCGAAGAGTGGCCATTAATGTTTCTGTCGCTACCATTCAACAAGTGGATTTTGTTCAGCATTTACAAGGCCGGTTGGTCTATTTTGGAATCCCGGCTGAATGGCTTGAAATTGAAATTACTGAAGAAGCCGTATTAGACAATGAAGTTTCTTTAACTAACACCATGAAAGCTCTACAGAGTATGGGAGTTCGTATCACAATGGATGATTTTGGTACGGGCTACGCGTCGTTTCCTCATTTGTTCAAGTATCCATTCAACAAGATTAAGCTAGACAGATCGCTGCTATTGGACGCTAACGATCATCGTGGACGTCAACTGTATCGATTGGTTGCTAAGTTAGGACATATTGCAAATTGCGAGGTCGTAGCGGAAGGGGTGGAAACGCAGTCTGACTATGACTTTGTGCGGTCAAGTGGGGTTGATAAAGTTCAAGGATTTTACTTAGCAAGGCCTGTACCTTTGGATGAGATTATCCATCGACGTGCTTAACTAACGTGCAATAAAAAGGGAAGCGATGGCTTCCCTATAGTGAGTCTTGTTTTGACTTAGTTAGCTCTTATTTGAACTCAAATTTACCCTGCATGATCGCCCAGTGACCAGGGAACGAGCAGAAGAATGAGTAGTCGCCGCCAGCTTTCATTTTTTCAGTGCTGAAAGTAATGCTGGTGCTTTCACCGCCGCCAATCACTTTTGTGTGAGCGTATACACGGTCGTCATTTGGCTTCACGTAATTGTTTTCTGCACCTGCTGCCATGCCGTCCGTACCTACTGCTTGTAGATTAGCGGTATCTGCGATAACGACGTTGTGACCCATTGATTGTGCAGGCATTTTACCTGTGTGGTTTAGCGTCAGTTTTACTTCTTTACAAGTGGCTGGAACGCTCAGTGTTTTAGTAGAAAACTGCATCATATCGTTAGCATCTAGGGACACTTCACACTCGGCACTGGCTTGGGCACCAAAGCTCATTCCTACTAATGCGAAGGTTGCTGCTAATAAACGTAAAGACATATAACACTCTCCATTTTATATTTTGGGCTGACTTGGATTAATCTCATCCAATAGTTCTCATTATCAGCCAATTTTCACTCGAAAAACGTGCTTCAAGCGGTATATTGACGTTTTGTTGCAAAGTTGTACTGGTTAGTTCCACTATTTGATCACTCATAGGCCCTATTTCATGCGATGGCGTGAGGTAAATCAAAAAAGAAAGGAACACGCCCCGTACAGAGATAAGGTCTATCTTATTAAGCCTTTGGAGCAGTATCTTGGCATTTATTAGAAGTAGATTAGAGAAGGTGAGAGGAGAGGCTCAAGCATAAAAAAGCTCAGCCAAATTGCTGAGCTTTAACAGTTAGAGCGGCAGTTTACGTTTAGCGATTTTGCTTCAACGCATCTAACGCTTCATGTAATGACGGCACGATGGAATGACCAAATTGTTTTACCTCTTCGCAAGGCTCAACTAAATCCGGAATCTGATAAGTAACCATATTCGCTGCCACCGCTGCGCGAACACCGTTATTGGAATCTTCAAAGGCCAAACATTGGCTTGGTTCTACATCCAGACGATTCGCTGCCAGCAAATAGATTTCTGGATCGGGTTTACCGTGGTTTACCTCGCAGCCTGTGGTGAGGTTGTCGAAGTACTTACTCAAACCCGCTAATTCCAGTTTGATTTTCGCCACCTCTTTTGCCGTAGAAGTCGCTACTGCGATTGGTAAGCCTTGTGCTTTCAGCCATTCTAGCAGCTCAACAACACCATTTTTCACTGGGATGGCTTGGTGTTTGACGACAGCATTGTAACGAGTACGCCATTCATGATGCAGGCGGTCTAGGTTCTCACCGTAGGCTTTGCGGAAAATTGCTTCAATACCTGCCGCATTACGACCAATGATCGACAGGTAAACATCTTCATAAAACGGAAGGTTTTGGACTTCACATGCTTCTTGGAAAATACGCATACAGACGCGCTCAGTATCAAGGAGCAAACCATCCATATCAAAAATAGCAGCTTGGTAGTTCATTACATTACAGACTTTTCGATTGTGATGGTGCATTTTGACATAAGCGAGATAGATTTTCTTGCGGAATTCAAACCGTCCGTATCCTTTTTTACTTTATACCTAGCCGTTTGGCTAAGCGGTGTAAATTACCATTATCGAGTTCTAACTGACGTGCTGTTGCAGCCCAGTTTCCTTGATTCTGCTCTAGTGCTTTTAGAATCATGGCTTTTTGGAAGGTGTCAGTGGCTTGCTTTAAACCAGCGTCTGACAGTTCAAATGAAGAGCTAGGTATACCTGGCTCTTCAGTGATGGGCTGATTGTTCGACGCTTTGATATCGAAATCTTGTTCCACCAATTCGATATCCAGCGATTGAGTTCTAGCTTTGGCAAGCACGCCCGCTCGTTTGATGACGTGTTCCAGTTCACGCACGTTGCCCGGCCAAGAGTAATCTTTAAGTGCTTGAACTAGAGTGGGAGAGAGTCGAACACTGTTCAGCCCCAACTTGCTGCGTAGTTGCTCTGCAAAGAAACCAGCCAGTAGCACGACATCGTCTTCACGTTCACGAAGTGGGGGAACATGAAGAGGGAATACACTCAAACGGTGGTACAAATCTGCTCTGAAACGGCCAGCTTTTACTTCTTCATGCAGAACACGGTTCGTTGCCGCCACAATGCGTGTGTTGACTCGAATATGGCGGTCATCACCCACACGTTGGATGTCGCCGTATTGGAGAGCTCGAAGTAACTTAGCTTGCAGTTCTAACGACAGTTCGCCGACTTCATCCAAAAACAGTGTGCCGTCGTCGGCTTGCTCGAACTTACCCTTGCGATTACTGATAGCACCAGTAAAAGCGCCTTTGATATGACCAAAAAGCTCACTCTCTGCGACAGACTCCGGTAACGCGGCACAGTTTAAGTACACCAAGGTATTATTGGCTCGGTGAGAGCGATGATGAATTGCGTTTGCGACGAGCTCTTTACCAACACCTGTTTCACCCATTATCAACACAGATAGCTCGGTATCTGCCACCGCATCGATTTGCTCTTGAAGTGCTTTCATTCCAGCAGATTTGCCAATGATTTCGTTGCTTAGCGTGCGTTTCTCAGTGTAAGACTCACGTGGCAAGCTTGCTTGTGTTTCTAACTGCTCCAGTAGTAGAGCAGTGTGCAAGCCACCCGCGGCTAACGCACTTACAAAGCGTAGTTCTTGATTGAGTAAACCATCGAACTGATTCGGGTCGAAGGCATCAATAGTGATCGCGCCAATCAATTGATCGTCGATCAACAAAGGGAGGCCAATACATGAATGGACGTGCAGCTTGTCGTCGTGGTTCGGAATTAACCCGTCATAGGGATCGGGTAAGTCGCTATTCGATGGAAACCGTACGATATCGCCAGCGCGTGCAATGGCTTCCAATCTCGGGTGTTGGTTTATAGAAAAACGGCGTCCCAATACTTCCTTTGCTAAGCCATTGATAGCCAGCGGCTTAAAGTGCTGATCTTCATACAAAAGAAGAGCAGAAGCATCACATTTTAATACCTCTCGAATCGTGGTTAATAAGGTATCGAAGCGAGCCTGTTGAGTGAGCGCCGAGTTAAGGTCTTGCGTGATGTGTAGCCATTGCGCGATTAAAGAAGTCATAGCCAATACCAATTGTGTCAATATGACTATTTTAGTGTCTAATTGACATTTTTCAACTGTGTCAAAATGACATTATATTGAGTTGTTTCGTTTTTAAGTTATTGAATTATATTGAAAGTTAAAGTTGGCACGCCCAGTGCAATACTGAAAGAAATTATTTTTGTTTATTTCGTCATTCAAGGTAGTAATCATGACAATTCACGTAAAAAACAACATCCACTGGGTAGGTCAACGCGATTGGGAAGTTCAAGATTTCCATGGTACAGAATACAAAATGACAAAAGGTACCAGCTACAACAGTTATCTAATTCGTGAAGAAAAAACGGTGCTGATCGATACGGTCGATCATCGATTCAGCCAGCAATTTATCCAGAACCTAGAAATGGAAATCGATCTTAAGACGATCGATTTTATCGTCGTGAACCATGCAGAAGAAGATCACTCAGGCGCATTGTCTGCATTGATGGAGAAGATTCCGAACACGCCAATTTACTGTACAGAAGCGGCGATTGATTCGATTGTGGGTCATCACCATCATCCCGAATGGAACTTTAAAACGGTAAAAACGGGTGACAGCATCGATATTGGTAACGGTAAACAATTGGTATTTGTAGAAGCGCCGATGTTGCACTGGCCAGACAGTATGATGACATACCTAACGGGCGATGCGGTGCTATTCAGTAATGACGCATTTGGTCAGCACTACTGCGATGAGCGTTTGTTCAACGATGAGGTGGACCAAAATGAGTTGATGGAACAGTGTCTGCGTTACTACTCAAACATCCTAACGCCATTCAGCAGCTTGGTAACCGCTAAAATCAAAGAAGTGTTGAGCTTTAATTTGCCTGTCGACATGATTGCAACTTCACACGGTATTGTATGGCGCGATAACCCAGTTCAAATCATCGAGCAATATTTGGAATGGGCGGATAACTACCAAGAAGATCGTATTACCATCTTCTACGATTCTATGTCGAACAATACCCGAATGATGGCGGACGCGATTGCGCAGGGCATTCACGATGTTGACCCTAGCGTGGCGGTCAAAGTCTTCAATGTCTCTAAACATGACAAAAATGAAATCCTCGCCAATGTGTTCCGCTCAAAAGGCATATTGGTTGGTTCATCTACCATGAATAACGTCATGATGCCGAAGATCGCAGGCATGCTAGAAGAAATTACCGGTCTGCGCTTTAAAGCGAAAAAAGCCGCTGCCTTTGGTAGCTACGGTTGGAATGGTGGTGCGGTAGACCGTATCCACGCACGGTTGACCGATGCGGGTTTTGAAACGGCAGTCAGCCTGAAAACCAAATGGCGACCAGATGGTAAAGCGATGCGTGAGTGTCGTGAACATGGCAAGAGCATCGCGAAACTGTGGGCGAAACATCCACTAACAAGTCCTGTTACGGCTCCGATGATGGCTGCGTCTGCACCGCAAGTTCGATCACAGCCCGTTGTACAAGTAGAAACGCCAGCAGTGGTCGAAAGGGAGCTTATTAATCCAAGCTCAGAAGCACATCCATCAGATTGCCAGTGCATGATTTGCACCGTTTGTAACTGGGTGTATGACCCTGCTCAGGGTGAGCCTAACCAAGGAATTGAACCGGGTACCACGTGGTCAGACGTTCCGGATTACTTCCTTTGCCCTGAGTGTCACTTGGGTAAAGATGTATTTGTTGAGTTCAAGGGGTAAGGAGCTGTGATGCAAGCACCAATTGTAATCATAGGCAGTGGCTTTGCTGCCTATCAACTGGTTAAAACTGTGCGTCGAATGGATGCACAGGTGTCAATTCAAGTATTCACCGCTGATGACGGTGCGGAGTATAACAAGCCCGATTTGAGCCATGTGTTCAGTAGAAAACAGACCGCGAGGGATCTGGTAGTAACAACGGGAGAAGCGTTTGCCCAAGAGCACCATATCGAGTTATTAACCCACACTAAAATTGATAGTGTGGATACGCAAGCCCAACAAGTGGTAGCAGATGGACAAGTTTATGCGTACTCCAAACTGGTTTTTGCAACGGGTGCGAAAGCCTTTGTTCCTCCAATGCGAGGTGATGCTTCTGGCGATATCCTAACGCTCAATTCGTTACAAGAGTATCAGCTCGCAGAAGAGAGAATCAGTCAAGCAAGGCGCGTAATGGTTATCGGTGGTGGTTTGATTGGCGTTGAGATTGCCATGGATATTGCGAGCAGCGGTAAAGCCGTTACGGTGGTTGAGCCAAATTCCCGTTTGCTCGCTAACCTGATTCCTGAATTCGTCGCATTGCCGCTCGAAAACCAACTCAAGCAGCAAGGTATTCAACTTGCCTTGGAGACTGGAGTTGTCGCGATCAATCACTCGGATGATTCGCTGGTGGCAAGCTTGAGCAAAGGTAAAGCAATCGAAGCCGATGTAGTGATTTCAGCTGCGGGTTTACGTGCTAACACTTGGTTAGCGAAGGCTTGTGGGTTAGAGGTTGGGAAAGGCATTGCTGTCGACGCTAAGCTGCAGACTTCTGCGAACAATGTATTCGCTCTGGGCGATTGCGCCGAGATACAAGGGCGTATGCTTCCATACCTTCAGCCAATCGTGTTGAGTGCTAATGTTTTAGGTAAGCAGTTGCTTGGGCAGGAAGCGCAATTGAAGTTGCCGCCAATGATAGTAAAAGTCAAAACGCCGAGTTACCCAATTCAGCTTGCCGGGGACTTCAGTGCTGTCGCTAATTGGAATGTGCAGATTTCTCAATCTGGCATCGTGGCAAAAGCTGAAAATGAACAAAGCATATTGACAGGGTTTGTTGTGACGGGCGAGCAAGTGGCTCAGGCTTTTCCGTTACTGCGTGAACTGTCTCAAGTCGCGCAATCGTAACTCGCTTCAAGCAGCACAATTTTATATTCAAAGAGGGTATAACCATGTCACATCTTCGTATTCCGAAAGACTGGACGGTTCAACGTTCGACGCCATTTTTTACCAAAGGCAGTGTGCCTCCAGCTCTTCTAACTCATCACAACACAGCCGAAGGCGTGTTTGGGCAGTTATGCGTAATGGAGGGGCAAGTCACCTATTATGGTTTTGCAGATGAATTCGCGACAGAGCCTGAAATGGTCATCGTGATCAACGCAGGTCAGTTCGCGACAAGCCCGCCACAGTATTGGCATCGTATTGAAATGAGCGATGATGCACAGTTCAATATTAACTTTTGGTCGAATAAAGATAAAAGTGGACAAGCGATGTTCCACGCTAAGCAGTAAACCTTTCTAGACAATTTGATTATTGCGTGAATTTATCGGGAAAAGCGCATATTAAGTAAAAGAGCAGAGACGTTTCTCTGCTCTTTTTTGCTTATTGGCAGTAACGACATGCAAACTTAATCAGCGATATTAACTGTAAGCCCGCGCCACACGACCTTCGCAATTCAAGGTGTATTGTTTTGCGTAAGCCGGAATGAAAACAGATTGGCCTTTGTCTACTACACATGTTTCACCATTTGCGTGTGTAATCACGAGCGGGGAATCTAGCGGCAACAGGATTTCTGCGGTTCTTACATCAAGCGTTCGTTGGTTGGCTTGTTTTACAATCGCGAATTTGAAATCGTCGACGGGAACTGGGTATTCCAATATGTCGTCGATTTCATTTGGTGCGAGCAATAGGCTGTCGAATGGTTTTTCTTCGAAGCGTGTGCATGCAACGAGTTCTTTTATATGCATATACTTCGGCGTTAAACCGGCACGTAGCACGTTGTCTGAGTTCGCCATGATCTCAAGCCCCGTCCCTTTCAAGTACGCGTGTGGCGTTTCTGCATCCAAGAACATCGCTTCGCCTGGTTTTAGCGTGATGACGTTGAGTAGCAAGGGCGCAAACAAACCAATGTCACCCGGGTATTGCGTTTCTAACTCCAAGATCAGGTTGAACAGAGGTAAGTCGGTGATGCGAGCTTGTGCCAATAGCACCGTCAACGCCATCTCTTTCTGTTCGCCTTCCAGTGACAGTAGACCGGAGAAGAAGGTCGCTAAGCCCGTTGGCGTTTGGTTTGCGATAAGTTCATCCACCAAGCCTTGCAGCTCAGGAATCGCCAGCTCAGAGAAGAAGCTGATGATTTCACTTGTTGGGCGGAAGCCATTCATCGCTTGGTATTCGGTTAGCGCGTAAACCAATTCTGGTTTGTGGTTTGGATCTTTGTAGTTACGGTTTGCAGCGGTTAGGGGAATGCCTTGTTTTTCTTCCAGTGCAAAACCCAGTTCTGCTTGTTGCTTGTTTGGGTGCACCTGAATCGACAGCGCTTTCTCAGCGGCAAGCACTTTAAACAGGTATGGAAGTTCACCAAAACGGTTTGCGACTTCTTCACTCAGAAAAGCATTCATGTCTTGAGTAATCAGTGAAGAGAGTTTGGTTTCCTCGTCGTTTACCATCACCACTGAGCAACCGTTTGGATGCGCTCCCATCCATACTTCGGCTTGTGGTTCGCCCGTTGGGTTTTCAATGCCAAACAGTTGGTTAACAGAAGTAGTACTGCCCCAAGCGTAGTTTTGAATCACGTTGTTCATCAGGAAAAACATCGGATGCTTAGCTTGAGTTTGAATCGTTTGTGTATCGGACATCGTTAAATCAGACATAGAGTGTCACCATGAGAGAAAATCATGGCTTGGGCGACATTGCCCAAGCCATAGGAGCCATTTGGGGGAAGGGGTGATTAAGCGGCTGCTTGCATCATTTTTGCTTTGCGAACTTTCTTCAGAGTTACACACGTTACTGCGGTAACTACTGCGCCAGCTGCCATACAAATCAGAGCAAGGACTGGGTGGTTCATCGCGCCAAGCAGAGCGACCACGGGACCACCGTGAGCAACGCTGTTGGTGATGCCGAATGAGAACGCCATTACTGCCGCCACCATTGAACCAAGTACGTTTGCAGGAATCACTGACATTGGATCTTGCGCCGCGAATGGAATAGCACCCTCAGAGATTCCCACCAGACCCATTGCGCCTGCGGCTTTGCCCGCTTCGGTTTCTGATTCTTCGAACAGGTCGAACTTACGGCCAAGCGCCGTTGCCATTGCCATACCTAGAGGCGCAACTGGAATTGCACACGCCATCGCACCCATAAATTGAGTTTGACCGCTCGCAATCATGCCTACAGAGAATAAGAATGCGACCTTGTTGAATGGGCCACCCATATCGAAGCCAGCCATACCACCAAGTACGATACCCAATAGAACTACGTTACCTGTGCTCATGCTAGTTAGTAGCGCAGTCAGGCCGTCCATTAGGCTTGCGATTGGCGCGCCGATAACGAAGATGAATAGACCTGCGATGAACAACGAACCTGTGATTGGCGCAATCATGATTGGCACCAAAGGTTGAATAAACTTGTGGTAGTTAATCGACGTAATCCACTTCACGAAGTAACCCACAAGCAGGCCTGCGATGATGGCACCGATAAAGCCTGTACCTGCGTCTGCGCCGTAGAAAGAACCGTTGTTTGCAATCCAACCACCGATCAAGCCAGGAGTTAGAGCAGGGCGGTCAGCAATCGCGTAAGCAATGTAACCCGCTAGAATTGGGATCATCAGCGTAAAGGCAACCACACCGACGTTGAGGATTTGGTTCCACATGCTGCCTTCAGGAATTGCCATGCCCGCTTCACTTGGCTGACCGCCGATTGCAAGAGCAAGTGCAATCAACAGACCCCCCGTTACGACGAAGGGGATCATGTGTGATACGCCGTTCATCAAGTAGCGGTAAAGGTCAGAGCGAGCCTGAGAGGCTTTGTTTGCAACAGAAGTTTGCGCATTGCTGCTTGCTTCTGCTTGGTATGTCGGAGCACTTAACGCTTCATTAATCAGTCCTTGAGCATCGCGGATTGGGGCTTTTACGTTGGTTTTAACCACGCGTTTGCCCGCGAAGCGGTTCATGTCGACTTGTTTGTCACAGGCGACGATGATTGCGTCTGCACGCTCGATTTCTTCTGCGGTTGGGCTGTTTTTCACACCGATTGAACCGTTCGTTTCAACCTTGATTTCGTAGCCCATCGCCGCTGCACCTTTCTCTAGCGCTTCTGCTGCTAGGTAAGTGTGCGCAACGCCCGCAGGACAACCAGTAACACCAATGATGAAACCTTGGTTTGCTGGTGCGTCTGCCACTGCTTGCGGCTCTTCTTTAGTAAGTAGGAGTGCCAGTGCGTCTTGGCTGTTTGCTGCACCTAAGAATGCATCAATGAAACCATCTTCAATCAGTTTTGAAGACAGCTCTGCAAGTACTTCGATATGGTGGTTATCGCCACCGTCTGGAGAAGCGATCATGAAGAACAGTTTTGAAGGTAAACCGTCTTCCGCGCCGTATTCGATACCTGATTTGCTTACGCCGATCACAACCGCTGGTTCAATCACAGCGGCGCTTTTCGCGTGTGGAATTGCCACGCCATCTTCAAATCCAGTATTTCCTAATTCTTCACGTGCTTTTATATCTGCAAGAAATTGTGTTTGGTCAGAAATACGACCTTGGGCATGAAGAACGGCAACCAGTTCTTTAAATACGTCTTCTTTTGAAGACGCTTTAAGATCAAGCTTAATTAAGTCTTCATTTATTAGTTTGGTGATCATTGTAGAACCCCTATAAATATAATTTTTATTTCAGGGATATTTTTAAATTAGTGAGAAAAAGACTGTAGTGAAGAAAAAATGCATTTACTGGAGGATTGTAACCTACTCACTATAGTGTGATTTAGATCGTTAATTAGACAAATCTAGCTGCATATCTGTGACATGATGGATAAGAAGCTAAACGATAAGTGAAATGTGGCTTTGCTCCCATTTGAAAAGGGATTTGGTGTTGTTGATAGAGTTTTTGTCACTGGAAATTTGATGCGTTAACTGGATTTTTGTAACATTAAAATGGAAGTGTGATTTTGCTCAATAGCACAAAAGTCCAGTCCGGTGTATATCTATAGTAAATAGCATCATTGATGCATATGTAGAGTGTGAGACAATGATTTTTCATGATTTAATTTCAGCTGTATTAAATGAAAGAGAGCCATTTCATAATATTTGGTTTGCAGGAGATTTTCATACGCCGCCTGAATTTAGCTATCAAGTTAATTTCCCTCGCCTAGAGTTAGTTCTGGATGGGGAATATATTAATGAAATGGAAAGTCATGATCGAAAAGTAACGCACATCGTTGCTAAAAAAGGCGACGCGATATTTATTCCACCTAACTGTTGGAATAAACCAGACTGGGATACCGATTGCTCAGTGTTAAGTATTTTGTTTGGGCGTCGACAACTTGGGTTGAGTTTGGTGAGCAAACGCAAAGGTGAGGCAAACTTTTACGATATTCAAAAGCATAGCATCCAAACGCGCTCAGGATTTGCGATAGATAACATCTTAGAAGCGTTGAGCTCACTGGCTCGTGAGAATACTAAAAAACCAATGGATGAGCTTTTACTGCAAGCATTGCTGCAATACGCGAAGACGATGTTGGATGCGCCAGTCGAGCAGCAGTCACATAGCCGTGTGCAAGATCTCTATCAAGGGATCTGCATCTACATTCAAGAGAACTTCCATCGCCCAATCACGCGTGACAGCATTGCGTCGAGATTCAGTATTTCCTCGAACCATTTGTCGCGCTTGTTCCGTCAGCAGGGGCACATGACCTTGGCAGACTACATTACTTGGGTACGCGTGGATCGCGCGAAGTTTATGCTCAAGAAATACAACTTCAAACTCAATGACGTGTCAGTGCGCTGTGGATTTAAAGACGTGAACTATTTCTGCCGAGTATTTAAGAACCGTACAGGCAGAACGCCGACGGAATATCGTGGTTCAATTTAAGCCTTCAGTCAGAGAGCGTAAATCATAGAGAAGTTTAGGCAAGCAGCCTCGACATGGCGTACATCAGCAGCGCTTGTAAGTCGACGCTGCTTTTTGTTAGTAGTAGGCGTTCCGCCATTTGATCGGTAAGCAGATTTCGTGTGAGGTTAGTAGCCGCAATGATCTGATCTCGGGTCGGCCTTTCTGGCATCACCAGTGCTATAGCCAGATGAACATCACCCATCTTTGAAGCCCAATCCATCGACTTTTCATTTGCAATAACGGCAATGGAAATGTGGTCAACACCTGAAAACATCACATGTGGGAGAGCGATCCCCGGAGTCACGCAAGTTGATGAACGTTCTTCGCGTTTAATAAAAGCAAGAATCAGTTCGTCGGGATGAATGGGGTGGATCAGCTGAGCTAATCCTTTAAGGCATTCAAACTTGGTGAGCTCGGTATGCGCTTTGGCGTAGTGCCATTTGATTTCACAAGGTGGGCAAATTTGTGGTAAACGCTCGGCCAGTTGGCTAGAAAACTCATAGTTGATATGAGATCCCACCACAGTAAAGTGCTCAGCAATCATGTCTTTGATGACGAAGCAGGCCAGCTCTGCGTCAATGCCAATCGCTGTGATTTGACACAAATCACCTTGTTGTAGACCTGCTTGCAAAATCGCCACGGACTTGGTGAGTTCCGCAACACGATTTTGCGTTACATTAATGATATGTAAGGTACTTTTGAACTTCTTTGCCACTCGATTGAGTGGCTGAGCAAGGTGCGCACTGGCATTTGCATTATCGACGAAAAAGGTGATTTGGTATTCGTTCATCTGCAAATTTAGTCGCGGAAGTGGACGAGGAATACTTTGTCGACGTTCAGCAAAACCTCTTCAATGGGGATTTGAATTTTGCGCGTCCCTTCGAATCGGCCTGGTTGTTCTATCTCAATATCCGACACGATCAAAACCTGATCCGCTTGAGCGATATCGTGAGGAGTGAGCTGATTTTCTATCCCCATCGCACCTTGCGTTTCTACTTTAATTTGCACGTTATGTTTTGGCGCAGCTTTCATTAGTGCATCTGCCGCCATATAAGTATGAGCGATGCCTGTAGGGCATGCTGTCACCGCTACTATTTTCATGTTCTATCCATTTTATTTTTTGTGGATATTAGCACAGCCACCGCAGATTGAATTGATTTGAGCTGGATTAACGCAAGAGCTCTATCACAGTTTGAATCTCATGTTACATTAATCCAGTTAATGCACTTTTAGTCCTATATATCAAAGGGTAGGCACTGGTTAATCTATGCCCAAATAAAATGAGTAGGAACGCATACGAGCCAGGGGATCCTGTATCTCAAACTCACTTGGGTATATATTCGAGCGTGAATATTGGAAGGTAAAACAATGGACATCACAAACCTAATTGAGCTAGAAACGATATGCTTAGATCTAAAAGCTCAAACCAAAGATGAAGCGCTCAAAGAGCTGGTCGATATGCTAGAGGCCGCCGGCAAGCTCAATAGTCAAAGCCAGTTCTTGGCAGATATCTGGAAACGAGAAGAGATCGGTAACACAGGATTTGATGATGGTATTGCGATCCCTCATGCCAAAAGTGATGCTGTAGCGAAACCGGCTGTCGCGGTCGGGATCAGCCGCAGTGGGATTGATTATGGCGCCGAAGATGGCGAGCTGTCCGATGTGTTTTTCATGCTGGCGTCTCCAGATGGTGATGATCATCATCACATTGAAGTATTGGCACAAATTTCCACCAAAATTATCGAAGACGGCTTTGTTGAAAAGCTCAAACAGGCTCAATCGCGAGAAGAAGCGCTTGAGATGTTGATTGATATTCAAACCCAATCCAATGAATTTCTCCCAACTTCTTTAGAATTTGCATCAGAACCTCTGAGCCCTTGGGCGCAAAAACTTGGCCGCATTAAAGAGCACTTGCTGTTTGGCACATCCCACATGATCCCGTTTATCGTTGCGGGCGGTGTGTTGTTGTCGTTGTCGGTGATGATCTCTGGTCACGGTGGTGTGCCACAAGAGGGCATTCTGGCCGATATTGCCCAAATGGGGATTGCTGGCCTGACATTGTTTACTGCCGTTCTTGGCGGTTACATTGCTTATTCCATTGCCGACAAGCCGGGCCTTGCGCCGGGTATGATTGGATCTTGGATTGCGGTCAGTCATTACAATACGGGTTTTTTAGGTGCGATTGTGGTCGGCTTTTTTGCTGGCTTTGTCGTTTGGCTATTAAAGAAAATTCAGCTACCAGACAGCATGAGTTCGCTTGGCTCGATTTTTATTTATCCGCTAGTGGGGACGTTTGTTACTTGCGGCGCGGTGATGTGGGTGATAGGTGCTCCGATAGCCAGCGCAATGACCACAATGAACGAGGTGCTGACTGGCATGGCGGGCTCAGGCAAAGTGATGCTCGGTACCGTGCTTGGGGCAATGACCGCGTTTGATATGGGTGGCCCAATTAACAAAGTGGCGACGTTGTTTGCTCAAACCCAAGTGAACACGCAACCATGGTTGATGGGCGGGGTCGGTATTGCGATTTGTACGCCGCCATTGGGTATGGCACTAGCCACGTTTTTGGCGCCGAGTAAATTCAAGCGAGATGAACGCGAAGCGGGGAAAGCCGCAGGTATTATGGGGATGATCGGTATTAGCGAAGGTGCGATTCCTTTTGCCGCTGGCGACCCTGCGCGAGTGTTACCAGCTATTGTGGCGGGTGGCATCGTTGGTAACGTGATTGGCTTTATGTTCCACGTAATGAACCATGCACCGTGGGGCGGTTGGATTGTTCTCCCTGTTGTGGATGGAAAAATTGGTTACATCATCGGCACGATTGCGGGCTCTGTTACCACGGCGTTGATCGTGATTGCACTAAAGAAAACCGTCACCGAAGATGAAAGCTACACTGGTCATTCTCAAGTATATGGCTCCGTTCAAGGCGAAGGTGAGGCGGATGTTTTGGCGGTCACATCTTGTCCATCAGGTGTGGCGCATACGTTCTTAGCGGCTAAGTCATTGGAAAAAGCAGCGTGTGCACTCGGCATTAAGATTAAAGTCGAAACCCAAGGCGCGAATGGCGTCATCAATCGAATTACCGAGAAAGACATCGAGAAAGCCAAGTTTGTGATTTTTGCTCACGATGTGGCGATTAAAGAACCGGAACGCTTTCGAAAAATCCAAGTCTTGGATGTCAGTACCAAGGATGCCATGTTGAACGCCACGGCTTTGTTGCAAGCTCGTAGAGTATCTTAACATTTAACTTCTGAGAAATGTCTCCTCGATGACCCTGATGAATGCTTTTGGTATTTACTCCAACATCGCGGTTCGCTTTTATTTGTGCCGCGAGTGAAGGATAAATTACGAGTAATGTTTTCAATTCTTTAGTAGCATGTTACAAAACATTTCAGTCAGGTGAACTAAGGGAAGCGTGCAATGGAAAAACAACGAGTAGCATTTATTGGTTTGGGTGTTATGGGTTACCCAATGGCGGGCTATTTGAGCAAAGCGGGATATGAAACCAAAGTATACAACCGCACCAAAGCCAAAGCTGATAAATGGGCTGCAGAATACAACGGCATTGCGTGTGAGACACCGCGAGAAGCTGCAGAAGGTTGCGATATCGTATTTACTTGTGTCGGTAATGACGATGACGTGCGCAGCGTTGTATACGGTGAAGAAGGCATTCTAGTCGGTCTAAAAGCAGGCGCGGTACTGGTTGATCACACCACGACTTCCGCTGATTTAGCCGTTGAATTGGCCGATGCTTGTACCAAATATGGCAATCACTTCATTGATGCTCCGGTATCTGGTGGTCAAGCAGGCGCAGAAAATGGCGTACTAACCATCATGTGTGGTGGCGAGCAGAACATTTTTGATCGTGTGTCTCCAGCGATGGACGTATATGCAAAGCAAATGACGCTTCTGGGTGAAAATGGCCAAGGTCAACGTTGTAAAATGGTAAACCAAATCTGTATTGGTGGTGTGCTTCAAGGCTTGAGCGAAGCGTTGTTACTCGCGCAGAAATCCGGTTTGGATATTGAACAAGTAGTTGAAACACTCAAGCACGGTGCTGCAGGGTCATGGCAAATGGAAAACCGCGCCAAGACGATGGCGCAAGATAAGTTTGATTTTGGCTTCGCGATTGATTGGATGCGCAAGGACTTAGGCTTCTGTCTGCAAGAAGCAGAGCGGGTTGGGCTCAACTTACCACTAACTAAAAAAGTGGATGAGCAATACGCTGACCTTCAGCGTGATGGTTTAGGCCGCATGGATACGTCTGTTCTGATTAAAGCCGTCGCTAAGAATCAGTAGTAGATAAACAGTTCTTTGGTATCAAAGAGCTTGAAGAAATTTAAGTTGATCATGATCGTTCCCCTTGAACATTAGTGTGTGATTAACGAACTTTAATGAGGAGGTGCTTTGGGGCACCTCTTTTTTATGTCTTCTTATCACAGCATTTGCTGGTGCAGTGTCCGTTTACTTGTTTAAGCCTAGCGCAATCTCAAGGCCTTTGCCGTAAGCTTCGTCCGCTTGGTAGGCGTGGTTAACGTGACGTTCTTTGATGAAGTCTGGCACACCATCCATTGCACGAGCGGTGTTGTCGAATAGAGTTTGACGCTGTTCTTCGCTCATAAGACGGAATAGGTCACCCGCTTGGCTAAAGTAGTCTTCGTCTACACGGTGATCGTAATGATCAGCATTGCCGTTGATGCGTAGAGGTGGCTCAGAGTAATCTGGTTGCTCTGCCCATTCTTGTTTGTAGTTTGGTTCGTAACCTAGTGTTGAACCAAAGTTGCCATCAACGCGCATTGCGCCATCGCGGTGGTAGCTGTGTACCGGACAACGAGGCGCGTTAACTGGAATTTGGTGATGGTTTACACCTAGGCGGTAACGCTGCGCGTCTCCGTATGCAAACAGACGGCCTTGCAGCATTTTGTCTGGCGAGAAGCCAATTCCAGGAACGATAGCTGCCGGGTTAAACGCGGACTGCTCAACTTCCGCATAGAAGTTTTCTGGGTTACGGTTCAGCTCAAACTCACCTACAGGGATAAGTGGATAATCTTTTTGAGACCATACTCTTGTTAGGTCGAATGGGTTGAAGTTAACTTCGTCGGCTTCTAATTCTGGCATGATCTGTACATACATTTTCCATTTCGGGAAATCCTGACGCTCAATCGACTCATACAAATCGCGGTGATGGCTTTCACGATCTTTGCCCGCAAGCAGTTGTGCTTCCTCATCGCCTATGTTCTTAATACCTTGCTGAGTTTTGAAGTGGAACTTCACCCAGTAGCGTTCATTTTCAGCGTTGATAAAGCTGAATGTATGGCTACCGAAGCCGTGCATGTGACGGTAAGACGCAGGAATACCACGATCACTCATGACGATGGTTACTTGATGGAACGCTTCTGGCAGCGATGTCCAAAAATCCCAGTTGTTTGTCGAGCTGCGCATGTTGGTGCGTGGATCGCGTTTCACCGCGTGGTTTAGATCTGGAAATTTTAGTGGATCACGGAGGAAGAACACTGGCGTGTTGTTACCAACCAAGTCCCAGTTGCCTTCTTCGGTGTAAAACTTTAGCGCAAAACCACGGATGTCGCGCTCTGCATCTGCGGCACCGCGCTCCCCCGCAACGGTGGTAAAGCGAGCAAATAGTTCGGTCTTTTTACCAATCTCCGAGAAGATCTTCGCGCGAGTGTATTTTGTGATGTCATGAGTCACAGTAAAGGTGCCGTAAGCGCCTGAGCCTTTGGCGTGCATACGACGCTCAGGAATCACTTCACGATCAAAGTGTGCCAGTTTTTCAAGGAACCAAACGTCTTGCAGTAGTTGGGGACCACGAGGACCTGCAGTCATCACATTTTGATTATGGGCGACAGGACAGCCTGCGGCGGTGGTTAATTTCTTATTTGTCATTTTTCTTCCCCTCCAGGGATCAATACCTTAGCAACTGAAGAGAAGATTATTACGGAAAAGCTGGAAGCAAAAACTGATACTGCTTATCAATTCAATAGGTGGGAACGATGATGAAAAGTAACTTAGAATCAGATTCTTAGCTGATTTTTATGATCGGTTTATTAACGTATTGGCGAAAAGGGTAAAAAGAGCACGCAGGCACTTGCATGAATTGCGCTTTGTTGACAAGGCTAACGTCGGAAATCGCCCCTTTGATATCGCTTTATTGAGCATCAAAGGGGCGGAATGATTAGGAGTACTTCACTTCAATTTGCTCAGCTTTTTCAAACGCTGGATGCGTTGCGAGTTGTTTTCCATAACGTTCAATATTCGGGAAGTGACCAGCCAAACCGAACTTATGCACGAGCTCGACAATAAATGACATCATGATGTCTGCGCCAGTTAAACGTTCTTCTACTAGGTAAGTTTTGCCTTCTAGCGATTGCTCGAAATAACCCAGAACGTTCATCGCTTCTTTGTCAGCATAGCCTGATAGAAATTGAGTTTCGTTTGGCTCTTTGCTAATAAAGATTTTTAACAACATTGGTAAGATTGCTGAACTTTCAGCAAAGTGCATCCATTGTAGGTACTCAGTGTGCGCCTTCGTCCCACGCTCAGGAGCCAACGCACCATCACTGTACTTCTCAATCAAATATTCGGTCATCGCGCCTGATTCAATGATGAACTCGCCATCATCTTCAAGCAGGGGCGATTTACCGAGCGGATGAACGCTCTTTAGCTCAGGCGGTGCCATGAAGGTCACTTTGTCACGAACATAAGGCACGATTTCGTAATCCACATTTAGCTCTTCAAGTAACCAAATGATGCGCTTTGAGCGAGACTGATTGAGATGGTGAAGTTTAATCATTTATTTATCCCTTCCTTATAATGGGTCGTTAATCTGTACTACAAGCTTGCCGAAGTTCTTACCTTCCAACAGACCGATAAATGCTTCTGGTGCATTCTCCAGTCCTTGTACTAGATGTTCACGGTATTGGATCTTTCCTTCTGCCAACCATTGATTAATATCTTGCGCAAATTCACCGTAACGATGTCCGTAGTCATCAAAAATGATGAAGCCTTGCACCTTGATTCGTTTAGTCAGCAGCTTACCCATTAATAATGGAAGATGGTCGGTACCTTCAGGCAGTTCTGTTGCGTTGTATTGAGAAATCAAACCACAAAGTGGGATACGTGCGCTGGTATTCAGAAGTGGCATTACAGCTTCGAATACTTTGCCACCTACGTTTTCGAAGTAAACATCGATACCTTGGTCACAGGCGTTTTTCAACTGCTCTGCAAAGTCGTCAGCTTTGTGATCGATACATTCATCGAAGCCAAGGACTTCTTTGGCGTAACGGCACTTTTCTTCTCCGCCTGCAATACCAACAACTCGGCAACCTTTGATTTTGCCAATTTGACCAACAGTCGCTCCCACAGGGCCCGTCGCGGCTGCTACCACAATGGTTTCACCTGGTTTTGGCTGACCGATATCGAGCAAGCCCATATACGCGGTAAAGCCTGGCATGCCAGCAACACCTAGAGCGTATGAAGGGTTTTGTGGTTCTTTGCCAAGTTTAATCACCATCTCACCAGTTGAGATGGCGTAGTCTTGCCAGCCAACAGTGTATGCAAGAACCCATTCACCCGCTTCATAATCTGGGTGGTTCGATGCTTCTACCTGACAAACTGTGCCAGCGATCATTACGTCATCAACCGCAACAGGATCGGCGTATGACTCGGCATCGCTCATGCGACCGCGCATGTATGGGTCGAGAGATAAATAAACGGTTCTCAGTAGCATCTCACCATCTTGAGGAGTCGGTTTCGCCACTTCTTCTAGACGAAAGTTTTCTTTTGTTGGTGCACCATGGGGACGTGACGCGAGTACGATTCTGCGATTTGTTGCGTTAGTCATATTTATCTCACTTATTGATTAGACCGGTCGTCTAGTTTTGATTTCAAAATATCCCGCTCATAGAGCGGGAAAGTGTATTGTGCTATCACAGGAGTTATTACCAACTGTGAAACACATGTAGGGTGTTCATCTTACTTTTACGCTACCTACTATGGGCAAGTTCGCGTGTTTTGCAGTAGATGTTGAGTATAGGTCAGACTTTGCGTTAATGCTGCCTGATCTTGATACAGTTTGTTCAGCAAGCTTGCGCCGTTCCAAAGGTAGTATATCTGCCTTGCCAATAAAGCACTGTCACCATTTGGGATAGAGCCATCTTGAATGCCTACGTCAATGCAATACGCCATTGATTGAATGGTTTTGTCTGCACCTTGGCGTAACGCTAGGCGCATGGGCTCTGAGAGATCGGAGACTTCCGCACTTAACTTGACCAACAAACATTTGTTCGCATTACATACGTCGTCTTCTACTTTGACCATTTCTTCAAAGTAGCTCATCAGGCGTTGGTAGCCATTCAGATCGGTATTGGTAAAGCGTGCGTTTAAACGCTCAAAATACTTAGTAAAGTAGTCTTGAATCATCGCTTCACCAAATTGTTCTTTGGATTTGAAGTAATGATAAAACGAGCCTTTCGGCACCGCGGCCTTTTTTAAAAGCTCTGAAAGGCCAACACTCGTAAACCCTCGGTTTACGATTAACTCGTATCCGACGTCGAGAATATGTTGGCGTGTGTCGTTCGTCTTTGCGTTCATGAAGCGTACTATAGAATGAATTAGACCAGTCGTCTAGTATTTGTTGTAGGTTATTTGATTAGCTCGTACTCAATCACAAATAGCGTATCGATGTTTGGGTAGATTTCTCGAATTAACTGCTTGAGTTTTGGTAGTTCGATGGCTTCTTGTTCAGCATGAAACTCATTGATATCTTCAAAGTTGAGTGGTTCTACAGAGCGTATTTTGATGTTGCAGACTTTACGATCCGTTTCTAGCGTAAAAACTTCGACCTCTGTATTTGGAACGTAGTGACTTTCTGATTCATCTCGAATCGTAATCGTTTTTTTGCCTGATGTGATCAACGGGGTTAAGAATTCAAAAAAGGTAATCTTGGTTGGGTGGGATGACATGATGTACTCGTTAGTCTGATTGTTTGGCGTAATTATATACCTAAATAACCTTGAGGTGCTTATTTCAAGAGAACGAGCGAGTGCGCAGGAAGCGAATCAACTTGGCACTAAAGTAACCCGAGATAATGCCTATCCAGTTGGTACTGAGATCATCAAAACTAAATGAGCGACTTGGAATAAAAAGTTGACTTATTTCTTCCATTGAAACGATAGCCAACAGTAGTAGCAAAAGACGGATGCCAAAGACGTCGGCTTTACTTGAACTTACTAAAGAGGGGAAGGTGAAGACCGATAAAAAGCCGATCAATAAACTGAAGGTAAAGTGAAGCGTACTCGATCCACCTAAGTAGGTTTCCATTTGCAGGTAAGTGGCATGGTGTAAGTCAGAGCTTTTCCACAAAGAGAGTGAAGCCGTAAGCGTCAGAACGAAAACAAAACTTATCCGTGTCAGTATTGAAACCATAATTAACCTATTGGAAAGAAGCCTAAGTAACGTTTTACAAAGTACAACGCTGCTAGATTCTGAATTGCCATGCCAATTGCCATCGCCCATGCTGCACCAATAACACCGAACGTTTGGCAAAGCGCAATGAGCAAGCAGATAGAGATTGTGCCGGAGGAAATTGTAATGTATTTCATGGTTCTTTCGTGACCGCTCATGAGTAATAAAAACCCTACAGAGCCAGTCGCAACATTGACTAACTGCCCTAAAGACAGGACGACTAACAGTGGCGCAGCAGCAAGAAACTCTTCACCAAAAAACCGCATCACAAACTCTGGGAATAGAGTGCAAATAATCACGGGCACAATGGCCAAACCAACGTTGGCTCGGCAAGCTAAACGGCTCAGGCTTTGCAGTTTGATCATTTGGCGTTCTTTGTAGAGAGAGGCAAACATAGGGGCGACCACAAAGTTAATGGTAATCAGCACAAAGCCAATCAGTAGTGATGTACGTTGAGCTGCAGCTAATAAACCGAGTTCCGCTGTTGAGATAAAAAAGCCCGCAATGACAAGGCTTCCCCATTGAAGAACGTTCGTGAAGATACTGCCAATCCAGACTTGCTTGGCAGAAGCGACCATTTTTTTGTTTGGTACGAAAGCCGATGTCTGATACTGACCTGAACCTAGCCAATTAACACTGGATATTACCGCGACGCTCATACTCGCCAGAAGCAGTGCGGTCATCAGATTGTTGATATTTTGCTGACCGATATAGTCCAAGCCAAAGACAAAAAAGACCATCAACATACTCACGCCAAGCTGTAAAGCAAACAGTGATGACACGACCTTTCTACATGCTTGAAGCACACGACTGTTGGTCTGTGCAAGCACCAAAAACGGTATGCAGAACAAGCCTAAAGTAATCGCATGCATTGGCGATTGGGTCTGGTTTAGCTGTTCAGGAAACAGATTAAATCCTACCAACAAAACGGCAATGGCTAGCAAGCAAAACGCCATACTTCGATAAAGTGCAGTTTTATAGTTGTGGCTTTGTTGAAGTGTCTCTTTGTTGTTAAAGGCGATCGCATTGTAGCGAACTAATGAGACATCAAAACCTAGCTGAGAAACGATCGCGAGTAGTGAGACTAGGTTGAATAAAAAGAAAAATTGACCGGAAGTCGAAGCGTCACTGGCCTTCGATACAATCAGTGTCAGTAAAAAAGCAAATAGCGCACTCAACACACGCGTGATTGCGGTTTTCAATCCAGTAGATAGCAAGCTTTTTTTACCGCTGGGCATCAACAGTAATTTTTGTTGAATAGTGTGAAACATAGAGGTATTTAACCGTAAATATTATTGAGTGCGAGGCGCTGTTTTTCTTCACTGAAGGCGTCGTTTAACGCTGTTGTATATTGGCAAAAATCAATTTCATCATAATGATTGACACAGTGCGCGATCTGCTTGGCCATTTCTTCAGGTGTTAGCGCTAAAAATGGGTAGTTGAGATCTTGGGTCGCGCCGATAGTTCGAATCACCATAGGAAGATGTAATTTGGCTGCTTCTAGAATAGTTAACGGCATCCCTTCCCATGCTGCAGTATGTAAGTAAAGGTCTGAACCCTTGAGCTTTTTAACCACTTCATCACGAGGCAACATGCCAGTCACATCCACATTTTCTGTACGCAATTTTTGTTCGAGTGTGTGGTCACCGCCACCTATCCAAGTGATATCTAATGGGCGGTTAAGCGCATATCGATTAAGGTGTTGCAATGTGTTGATGAGAAATTGCGGATCCTTTTGGGGCGCGACACGACCAAGCACAACAAGTCGCAGCGCTTCTTGTCTGTTTCGCAATAAACGCTCTTCACTTTGATAGGACACGTAGTTGTTGAGCAGTTCAGCACGTTTCGCGCCAATACTAATCGCCAAGTCACATTCTCGTTGGCTACAGCCTGCCACCACATCAATTTTGCTTAGTTTTACTTTCTCTAGCGCTCTATAGAGCTGGCGCGCGAATTCGGAGATATCTTCACGTTCGAAAGCATAACAGTGCGGCGTATAAACCAAGCGCGCCTTGCCAAGTTTTAGAAATCGCCCGAGAAATCCCGCTTTACTCGAGTGCAAATGCACAACGTCAGGCGTAAGTGATGCAATCATGTGGTTTGCATCGCGAACAAATTGAAGTAAGCCGCCTTCCACCCATTTGGTCTGTGTGAAAATATGATGGTTGTTCTCATTGGTTAAGTCGTTTTCTCGAGCTCTGGCTAGCAAGAAATGTTGATAAGGCTCATCTCGAGAGGAGTGAGCATAACTATAGAGGGCTGTTTGAACGCCACCTCCGAAGGCTTCTGTAATATGGAGCACTTTTTTCATGATGATTTTGTTCCTGGTGTCTGCATCCATTTATGCTTGAAAGCATCACGTTCTTGTTCTGAATAAACGTGGCGATATAAGGGAAGATCGTACATATAGAACAGCTTTGAAAAGTCGTAGTGATGCTTAAAGTGCTGGTGGATATTGGAGTACCACTTGTTTTTCGCTTCATTGCTGTTTTTCAGCACGAAGTCTTGCAGCCCGAGAAACTCGCCAATTTCTTTATCGAGAGAGCTGAGCTTTTCGCATTTGATTAGCATGACGTTGGCTTGCTCGTTCTTGAATGTGAAGAAAGGTTGAGTGTTGTCCAGTTCTTGACGCATCACATCGATATTGAAGTTACGTTTTAACTCGTTGTCGAACCAGTCCGCAAAATAGTTGAGATTGATATAGTTATCGAAACAATGTTCGAGGTGCTGATGCGTGACTGCCATATCTCGGTGAATTGCATCATTCTTTTTGCCTTCGATAAATTGCAAATGGAGGTCTTGAAAGAAACGAGAAAAGACTGTTGCGATTGGATCGCGGACCAGTGTGACGATTTTGATCTGTTCGCGTTTTTGTAAGATACGTTTTCGTTGCTTGAGCACTAAGCGGTAGAGCGCACGGTTTTTGAAATCGAAAAATTTACTCACGTCTTTTTTATTGTGATACATGTGAAATTCTTCGTGATCATCAAAGGTGTGGATGTGATAGCTTGGGATATTTCTTTCTCCCAGCGTGTGCTCAATTGACGATGAGCCAACTTTGCCCATTTGGTAAACTAAAACAAAATTGTCAGCTTGGAGTTCTCGGTTCTTTTCAAATTGTCGAGAGATTGAATACTTCATCTATCCTATCCTTGATTATTCAAATTCGTGGTGATGGTTTACCGGAAAAGTATGAGCAATGGTGTTGACCGTTGACTCGCGGCTCATGCTTATCATGACGGGTAATAAGAGTATTAAAATGATGGTGGTATTTACCGCAACGAAGAACACCATGATGAGGGCGTATATCGCGAGTAAGAGGCTTTTCCTGTTGTCATTGAGACTACGGAAGCAAAAGCGAATAAAAAGAAAATAACCACCAAATAATAGGGCGATACCGAGCAACCCGTATTCAATTGCGGTATCTAACACAAAGTTGTGGGTGTAGATCGCCAGCTCATCATAGTTAAAGTAACTGATCATAAAGTTGGGCAGCATCTTCGCGCCGACACCTAAAATAGGGTGTTGAAGTAAAATATCTAACCCATTGGCAAGTAAGAGTTTTCTATGAAGGTTCGACACCCAGCGAGCTTCACTTTGGTTGGCAAATAAGACGTCTTCTTGGGTTATTTCCAATGTGTCTGCTAACGTTTCAAACCCAACATAGAGTGTAGTTGCGACGGCAGTGAACACCATAAAGCTTAAGGCCAATAAAATGGTCCACGTATACGTTTCATTAAGCGATTTTCTCATCAGGTTTTTTACGAGCAGCTGGTCAAAGAAGAAAAGCAGACAAAAACCAAGTAGTGCTTTTCTTTCTTGCGACAACACCAGTAATACCAAAGCAACGAGCATCAAAAGGTGGAAAGCGCGAATTTTATCCCGATAAAGGTACAATAGTGAGCAAAGTACACCGAACCCGTATTTACTTACCCCGAGTAACTTAAACCCGCTTTGATAGCCTTGAGCAAAGTGCCATAAGGCAACGAGCGTACAGATGAAAAACAGCAGATAAGTGAAATAAACCATTACCCATTCATCATCAAACACGCCATAGGCGTACATTAGGCTAAGCAAGCAGAGAATCGCCAGCCATTGCACGGTTTCTATAACTAGCGGCATTAGGGGGACGCGATTTAGCAGGCCATTTAAGAACACATACCCAGTGAACAATACGAGGAACCCCATGCAGGGATGCATGAGTTTTTCAGCTTTTCCTTCCAATACCACTAACGCTGTAAAACCAATGGACAAAAGACTTACGATGTCTGATGGTGCTAGTGCTATTCCTCCAGCACGAAACTTCATAGGAATAAAGAACAATGCTAATAGGCATGCTGCAAACCATGAGGCTCGATGGCTCGATGGCGCGGAGCTATTTGTTGGTGCAAAGCTGCTGGTAGATTCCATAGTAACCTTCACGAAATTTATCGATGGTGTAGAGAGAGGCCCTATTGACTGAGTATTGACTTGCAGCGTCATACCGCTCAACACTTTCACACAGCTGGAGCACTTTCTGGCTCAGCTCATTTGAGTTACCAACCTGAAATAAATATTCGGCACGTCCGGTGACGTCATCCAAACCGGGTACGTCCGATGATAATACGGGTAAGCCTGCTGCCATGGCCTCAACCGCCGCCAAGCCAAAGCCTTCGACATGCGATGATTGCACGTAAATGTCCATGTCGTTCAAAAACGCTGGAACATCAGAAACTACCCCATGAAAGTGAACACGTTGCGCGACGTTGATTTTTGTTGCTAATGCTTGCAGTGACGATTTTTTTTCGCCATCTCCTGCAAGATGGAGTTCGTATCGTCTTGGTAAATGGATAAGTGCTTGGATAAGCGTTTCATGATCTTTATGTTGATGAAGTCGGCCCACCATTCCAATCTTAATAACTGGTTTGTCGATCAGGTGGCTGGCGCATCTTGGCGTCATAGAAAACCTTTTTAAATCAACGCCATTGTGCACCACGTGATATTTATGTTGGTAGCGAGGCATGAACTTCACCAGTTCATCTTGTACTTTTTCACTAATACTGACCGTCAAGTCGTGGCCCCAATATAAGACGTACTCCATGAACTTAAACAGCGGATAGTCACGTCGACGGTTGTAAGAGCAGTGCTCAGTCTGGATTCGTTTTTTACCTACCGCCAATAGCGCTAGATAAATGGAAGGGTAGAGGTGCCCGTGAACGACATGCGGCCAACGCAGCAAACAGTATTTCTCACTCAATGACAAAGTGCGCCAGTTAAAACACTCTATCCCTTGGGCGGATAGCGTTGGTAAGTAATCATTTTCATCACACAAGACCAAAATTTTGATTTCGTATTCAGGCTTATGTTCTAAAACAAGGTCGACTAAGAACTTCTGAGCACCGCCGTTCTGAGAAAGATCATTAATAATATGTAGAATCTTGGTTTTCATGATTAATTGGTCAGATATTGCTGTTTAAGGTCGGTGATTTCTGCATTTGAGAAAAAGTGCTTCGTCAATTTAGAATTCAACATTTCTTCAACGTACTCGGGTGTAGGTTGAAATTGCGTTTTGAATTCTTTCATTAGTGGCGAGTACCATTTGTTGTCTGACTGATTTTCATAAACAACATCCACGGGGTAACCTAAAAAGCCTTCAACTGCGGAGTTAGCCTGCTTTAGCTTGTCACTTCGAATGACCAACAGTGAAAAGTTATTGTTATGGTATGTCTGATAGCCTACTTCGTGATTAAAAGGTTCGTTAAACACATCAATCCCTGTTAGTTGTTTGATCTCGTTGTCAAACCACTGCAGCGCATATTGATGATTCATGTGCTTATCAAATGCCTCTTGGAGTAATTGCGGTCGTTCGGTACGTATTGCGCTGTCATCTTTTAGATATTTGTCCGCCATCCAAAACGGAAGTGCTTGAAAGAACATTGAAACATTTCGTCCGATCGGTTCACGCACCAGCGAGATAATTCGAACTTTTTTCTTGCGCTTTAACATACGGCTCATCGCTATGCGCTTGAGTCGTCGCTTTAACGCATTGATCTGAGGTTTATGCAATTGCGCCCTTACAGGGGATATCTGTTTTTGCGCATCGACAGTCATAAGATCGTGCAAGTGAATCGAGTTAGGAATGGAATGTTCTAATGCACTCGAACCTACTTTGCCCATTTGATAGATCAATACCGGTTGTTCTTGGCTTTTCAACGTTTGGTACCAAGATGCGTTTGAGTTAGTAGGCGTATTTCTGGTCATAAAGCGTTTCTCCTTCCTTAGTCTTGGCTTGTGTGATTAAGACGCCAAGAGATGGAACTGAGTGTTGTATTTGTTTAGATAACGCAAGGTTAACCAGTGATGATTTTGTCGACTCAGAGCGAATGACGGTAATCAGACCATTGGCATACTGACCAAGAATAAGTGCATCACTCACTGACAGTAGGGGCGGTGTATCGATAATGATCCGGTCATACTTATTTTGAAAATGTTCGAGCAACTTTTTAAAGCGATCAGAAGCTAGCAGTTCCTGTGGGTTTGGCGGAATTAGGCCTGCCGGTAATACATCTAAGTTGGCTTCTTTTATATGCGTAACACAATCTTTGATTGGCGTATCCATAGTCAGGATATGCGTTAAGCCTGGGCTTGATTCAGCAATACCAAACCGTTTTGCGATGGAAGGTCGGCGTAAATCGCAGTCGATGATCAATACCTTTTCCATTTTTGAAAACGACACCGCCATATTGATACTGGTCGATGTTTTTCCTTCTTCTGGAATAGCAGAGGTAAAGGGCAATATCTTTTGCTTCGTGTTGGTTAATCTGAGCAGAAGCGAGGTTCTGACGGAGCGGCAAGCTTCACTAAATAGCTTTTCTTCATCATCTAAATACGCGGTATAACTGACGCCGTTTTTACGCAAATTGCGTTTTTTGACCATCGGAATCACGCCTAAACACGTAACACCAAGTTTTTCCTGCACATCGGCTGTGCTTCGGATAACTTCTCGCAGAGTTTCTAAGATGATGACCAGCGCACAAGCAATGGCAAAGCCAAAAAATGAGGCAATCAGTACCAGTTTGATTCGTTGCGGTGCTACCGGAAATAGAGGGATGATGGCTTTGTCAGTAAAACGTGCAGTGACATTTTTGTAGTCGCTGGTGGCGTTGGTCTCTTTCTCACGATTTAAGAACGCTTCATAGAGTGCCTTATTGGATTCAACCTCGCGTTTTAACTGCTCGTAACGCGCTTTTTGTGACCCTAACGATTGGAAATCGGCCTTTTTGTTATCGAGTTCTGCTCTAAGCATGTCCTCTTGCGCCTTTGCAGCAAGAAGGTCTTGTTGCTTGCTGAAGGAAATGTCACGAATGAGTTGCTGGGTTCTTGATTGAATTTCAGCGAGCTGCGCTTTCGCCTGAATCATTCGGTCATGCTTGGGGCCGTAGCGCTGTGCCAGCTCAGAGAGATTTTTAGCTGCCTGGGCTTCCGATAATTTTAGGTCGCGGATCTGCGCTTGATTAGCGAATTCATCAATTGACAGCAAGCTGTCTAAACTTTGTGAGGATTTACGTCTTAACAGTTGGATTAACGTCTGTGCTTCAATACGCTTATTAACAGCGACATTTAGCTTGCGAGTGAGTTCTTCTAGCTCATTTGCGTAAATTTCATCAATACCGTTTATATCGATCAACCCTTCTTTTAACAAGAACTCTTGCAGCGCTTGCTCAGAGTTACGTAATCGCTCCTCCAATTTTTGTGAGTTATTTGTCAACCAAGTAGCCGCATTTTGTGTAACGACCAATTTGGCTTCAAAATTTGCGTCAATGTAGGCTTGGCCGACCGCGTTAGCGATTGTCGTAGCAAGCTTAGGATCGGTAGAACGAAAGCGAATTCTGACTAATTGGGTGTTACGTACTGGCTCAATATCGAGTTTACTTCTGAAAGCTTGAAGCGCTTGATAATAGGACTCTGAAAACTGGGCAGTTTCTTTTGGGCTTGGAGCCACATTCAGTAGGTCTTGAACAAAAGGGATCGACTTTATTTGGTCGATCTTTTGATTTAATCCACCTGAGCGTGTGAACTCCGGTAGTTGAGTTAGGTTCAGCTCTCTAATGACCTTATCTGCAATATGATTCGATTTTAAAATAGCGATTTGCGTTTGAAAGTACTCTTTTTTTGTTGTGTCGACACCATATACTTCCTCGATTGAAAGGGCACTTTTTTGCTCTTCTTGGATGAGTAGCGTTGCTGTAGCTTGGTATATCGATGCTTTGGAGTAGATATACCAAGTACAAGTTAATGAAAACAGAAGCGTGAAAGCTGCGATGCTTAGCCAATTCTTTTTAATCGCTTTAAAGTGATGACCAAAACGAATCAGTTCTACTTTTTTCATCTGGAGATTATTTGGATGAGTCCCGTTCATTTGATTCCCTGTCACTTAAAAGAAGCTCTGGTCAATAAATACAATGTCACCAGGTTCAACGTTGCGGTGCATACTGACACCCTCTATCGTTTGACCCGTTTTATGTTTGGTGAGGTTAATGCCTTTGCGTGAGGCTCGGTCGGTCAAGCCACCCGCTAAAGCGATGGCCTTTTCGATAGTTAATCCTGGTCGATATTCAAATCCACCTGGCTTCCTGACTTCGCCATTGACATAAAACAGACGAAAGTTATTGATAGTGACCATCACTTTTGGGTTGATGAGATAATCGCCTTTTAAACCCGTTTCTATTTCGTACTTGAGTTGTTTCGGTGTTTTTTTGATTGCTTTGATTCGGCCAAGGTAGGGGTAATCAAAATAGCCATCTGACGTTATTAGAATATTTTTAATCGTAAGATCTTCTTCACCGTAGACCTGCACGGAAATGGTATCGCCCGTGTCGAGTAAGTAATCTTCCTCGTTTGAGTCAGCGTTGACCAAAGTGCTAAATAGCAACAACGCTACACTCATGAATGTGATGAATGCCTTCATTAATAATCCTTTTTACAGAGAAAACTGTGCGCTTAAAGTCCAAATGTTCTGTTCGAAGCTATAATCTGGTCGGTTAGAGGTTTTATCTTGGTATTGCCAGTCGGCTTGCAGCTGTACCCAGCGTTTAATTTGATAATCGATACCAAAAGATAGGGTGTAGCGATCGTCGTTTCTGGTGATCCCCGTATAGTCATCTTGTTGATAAATAGCACCTAAGCGAGTTGCAAGGTAACTATTCCAATCGTGCTTGAGGTTCAGTCGATAACGAGTTTGTAGGTTGTAATCGCCATCTTGGTCAGGGTTAACCGCTGCTTGAGTGGTTTTCACGCTGACTAGAGTTTGTTCTTGAGGCAACCATTCAAAGCCGATATCCCAACTAAAGCCTTTAAATGTCTCTCGGTGAGCGCTGTCAAAATCTTTGATTTGATAACCGAGTCGAGCGATGCCTTTGGTTTTTCCGGTGACTTCCCATTCGGCACCGGTGTAATAGAAACTGGTGTTGTTATCCTTGGATGGTTGCGAAGAATTTCGGTGCTGATAGTCGGTTACTATTTGTTTTGTCCCAACCAACCAATAGGTTCTTGGCGTCGCCCTTAAATAGAATTCCAAGTGTGCATTGGGGGCTCGAAAATCGTTGTATTTTGTTTTAGCGTTTGTGCGCCCAGGCAAGCCGTCACGGTAGTTTTGATAGGTTTTATCACTGTAGCCTAAACCGAATTCGAGTCTGCCTTTTGCACCGTTAGAGCCAAAGACATAATTGGTTTTGATATCGTTACGGTTGAACTCTATTGGTGAGTCGATTGCGCTACCATTACCTTCGGTAATATCTTCTCCTCGAACTTCATGCTGGGCGCGAAAACGGTAATCAACCACTAAACGATGACGATGATTGAACTCAAAAAAGTTGGAAAACTGAAAGGTATGATCGTCGAAGTCGTTGCGGTCATCGGATGAAAAACCTGCTTTCAACTTGTATAAAATATCTGCGCGATAGCGATTCCTTTCTATACGTGCTAATAAGCTTGGCTCTATACCCCAAATATTGACCGATTCTACATTGCCGGATTCCTCCGCTTTGTTGATGTTGTCATCGCCCTCGTAGAAAGTTTTTACGAGGGGAATAAACTCAATGCCAGACTCGGTTTGGTAAGCCATCGGTTCTGCGAGTAAGCCAGTTGAAAACAGACTCAATGCTATTGCCATTGTCAGTTTCTTCATAATCTCAACCTTAGTAAGCGTTAGCACCAGTGAACCCTTTGAAAACGGTCATGAAGATGATTTTGATGTCCATCCAAACCGACCAGTGGTGGATGTAATCCAAATCAAATTCGACTCTCTTTTCCATTTTTTCTAAGGTGTCTGTTTCGCCGCGATAGCCATTAATTTGCGCCCAGCCAGTAATGCCTGGTTTTACTTTGTGACGTAGCATGTAGCGGTCAACAATCTGGCGATACTCTTCATTGTGCGCCACGGCGTGAGGGCGTGGACCAACAATAGACATGGTCCCTTGCAGTACATTGATAAATTGAGGCAGTTCGTCCAAAGAGGTGCGACGCAGAAAACCACCAAAAGGCGTAATGCGTGGGTCGTTCTTTGTCGCCTGTTTCACGTGAGGGCCTTGATCCATAGTGGTCATTGAACGGAATTTCCAGACTTCTATCTTTCGTCCATCGAGGCCGTAACGATGCTGTTTAAAAATGACCGGACCTTTAGAGGTCAGCTTAATGCCAATCGCAATGGCGAGCAGGACTGGAGAGATCAAGGCTAAAATAATGCTCGAAAACAAGATGTCTTCAAACCGTTTTACCCAGGAAGAAATTCCAGCAAATGGTGTATCAAACACGCTGAGCGTTTGAACTTGGCCGATTTGCGCCCAACGAGAATGCAAAAGGTTATAGGTAAAGAAGTCGGGAATCAGATACGTATTTGCGGTGGTGTCTGAGAATTGGTTAAGAAGCGATGCAATACGTTCTTTTGCGTGCATTGGCATTGCGATATAGACGTAATCCACTTCCCCTTTCTTGGCTCGCTCAAGAGCGTGGTCAACTGCCCCTTTAATAGGGTAAGCAGAATTTGGCAATCTGTCGGAAGAACGCTCATCGTAAAAGCCATCAAAAAGTACACCGTGTTCAGTGTGGTTTTGAATTTCGTTAGCAAGGGTAATGCCGTGAGGAGTTTGGCCGATGATTATTGCAGTACGAGTGTTGAATCCTTTTTTTCTTAAATAGGCTAATCCGGTACGGAATGTCACTCGCCATGCCAAAAGTAGAGCGGGCGTAATCGCAAACCACAATGCCAGAATAGTGTTATCAAATAAGTCATAGACTTCCGAAAAATACAGAACAATAAAGATAAGCGCGGAAGTTACTGCCCAGGCCACACAGACAATAATCATCTGCTCTTTAAACGAACTGGTTCGCCAAGAGCGGTACAGATTGCCGCTTTCTGCCATAAATAGAAAGGAGATGCCTCCAACAAAAGCCAGTATGACGTAATCTTTCCCCATCGCAGTATTCATGTCTTTGAACACTAAAAGCAGCATAAAAGAGACGATGACAGCAAGATCTGAGATGCGATATAAAAAAGCGAACTCCATCTCGTGAGAGCGGATAAGTCCTTTTTGTTTCATGACTCAGTTTCCCTTCTTACACGCTACCGCCCTTGGGTGTCTCCCCCAATTGCCGTGTCGTGAGCGTTATTAGTAGTTGGTGAACAGAGCATTCTGTTGAATGCTTCTAAGTTTTTTGTCACGTGTAATTTCGTTGATAAGTGTAAAAATTTGCGTTGTTGAGGTAAGTGGAAATAAGAATGAAATTTAGGCCTTTGGCTAAGTTTGGCGTGTTAGGAAAAAGCTGGTACTTACTCATGAGGGATGAGGAAAAGTATTAAAAATGAAGTATCAGTACAAAGACAATGGTTTATGTGAAGGTAGAAGAAACGGGTGATCTTATTCGTTAACGATTAATGATTTAGTATCGAATTACTTATATTTATTAGGATAAAAAAATCCCTCTCAAGTGAGAGGGATTTATTGTGAATCAGGACGAATGAATTATTCGACTTCCACGCCGTTTTCTTTGTATAGGCGGCGACATGCACGACCATCACTGTGGAACAGGTGACAACGGTGTGCTGGAATACCAATCTCGATTTTATCGCCGGTATCGACTGCGAGCGTGTCAGGCTGACGGAAAATAACGTCTGCGTCTGCGCCTTCTAGGTTTAGGTATACTTGAGTTTCGTTACCTAGCTTCTCAACAATCATCACTTCACCGTGAATGCTTGCATCAGCTTCAGAAGCGGATAATAGGTGCTCAGGGCGAATGCCTAAAGACATGCGGTCGCCGCGGTTAACCGTTGTGCCATCCACTGGAATCCAGAAAGATACGCCATTAGATAGTTGAACTTTGACGCGCTCTGCTTCTACTTCATCAATGAATACGCTCATGAAGTTCATTTTCGGAGAACCGATAAAGCCTGCTACAAAGCGGTTTTGTGGGTAATGGTAAAGCTCAAGCGGCTTACCAACTTGCGATACATAACCGCCGTCTAGTACAACGATTTTATCTGCCATTGTCATTGCTTCTACCTGATCGTGCGTTACGTAGATCATGGTACAACCAAGTTGACGTTGTAGCTTAGTGATTTGCGCACGCATGTTTACACGCAGTGCGGCATCCAAGTTTGATAGTGGTTCATCCAGAAGGAATACATTAGGTTGTGATACCAGTGTTCGACCGATAGCCACACGTTGACGCTGACCACCTGAAAGCGCTTTTGGTTGGCGTTCAAGTAAGTGGCCCAATTGTAGAATTTCTGCAGCTTGCTCAACACGTTTGTCGATTTCTGCTTTGTCTGCTTTTGCTAATTTTAAGCCAAATGACATGTTGTCATATAAGTTAAGGTGTGGGTAAAGAGCGTAAGACTGGAATACCATACCAACACCACGTTTGGATGGTTCGACGTCATTCATGCGCTGGTCACCAATATACAAATCACCTGAAGTAATGTCTTCAAGACCGGCAATACAACGTAAAAGGGTAGATTTACCACAACCTGATGGACCTACGAAAACAACAAATTCACCTTCGTTGATTGTTAGGTCTACGTTCTTAGAAATCAGTACGTCGCCATACGCTTTACAAACATTTTTTAACGTGACACTCGCCATGTAGCTCGTCCTCGATCAATTTTTTATTATTCACCGCTCATCATTATATGAATTATCTAGCGAGCAGTAACAGTAGGAATCGGTAAGTTATTGCGGTTGGTAAGAAAAGTAGGGTAGCACTTCAATAAAATGTCCTGAATAGAAGTGCTACCCATCATAGCCAAGTACGAGTTTCTCTCCCCCACATTATTCGTGTTGTCTCCCCCGTGAAATAATTACCACAAACAACACCAATAATGACATTCCACTCGTCTGGCAATGCAAAACCAGCAAATCTTTTTCCTAATACGTAGGCACTGCTGGGAAAGGGTTCTTACCATCCACTCTTGGATGACTGAAGTTTGTAAGATTGTGCGAGGTGCGACATCCTCCTAATAGAAATAATTGTAGGGGGAGTAGGTAGGGAGGAGTAAAAAAGTAGGAGGAATAAAGCAGTTGGTCGGAAATCACATTATTGCACCACCTAAAGTTGAAACCGATCACAGGAAGTATCCGTTTTGTGATTTGAGTCTCTTACCCTTGGCGATTTAGATCACGAAAATACGTCATAATTGTAAGGGCGTAGGGATTAGGAGGATGAGACATATTGGATTATTTCAGATGATATATGTCGAAATACGGCTGAACCTCAATGGACTAGCCCTACATCAAAAATATAAAAAGGATACGAACATGAAAAAGTTAAGCGCTGTAGCACTAGGTACTCTTGTTGCTTTGGGTTCTTTTGGTGCTAATGCTGCCATCGAAGAAGGACAACTTACTATCTGGATCAACGGCGACAAAGGTTACAACGGCCTTGCTGAAGTTGGTAAAAAATTCGAAGAAGACACTGGCATTAAAGTGACAGTGGCTCACCCAGATGGCCTTCAAGACAAATTTCCTCAAACTGCAGCGACTGGTGACGGTCCTGACATCGTATTCTGGGCTCACGACCGTTTCGGTGGTTACGCAGAAGCTGGCCTGCTAGCAGAAATTAAACCTTCTAAGAACATTCAAGAAGGTATTGTTGATTTCGCTTGGGATGCAGTACGTTACGACGGCAAATTGATCGGCTACCCAGTTGCGGTTGAGTCTCTATCTCTAATCTACAACAAAGACCTAGTTCCAAACCCACCGAAGTCTTGGGAAGAAGTTGCAGCGCTAGATGCAAAACTTAAAAAAGACGGCAAGTCTGCAATCATGTGGAACCTAAAAGAACCGTACTTCACTTGGCCACTAATGGCTGCTGATGGCGGCTACGCGTTCAAATACACTTCTGAAGGTTACGATGTTAAAGACGCTGGTATCGCGAAAGAAGGCGTTAAAGACGCAATGAGCTTCGTAAAAGGCTTGGTAGACAAAGGCGTAATTTCTGCAGATATGGACTACTCAGTATCTGAGTCTGCATTCAACCAAGGCAAGACAGCGATGACGATCAACGGTCCATGGTCTTGGGGCAACATCGAGAAGTCTGGCGTTAACTACGGCGTGACTACGCTACCTAAGTTCCAAGGTCAATCTTCTAAGCCATTCGTTGGTGTTCTAACGGCTGGTATCAGCACTGCGTCTCCAAACAAAGACCTAGCGGTTGAGTTCATTGAGAACTACCTACTAACAAACGACGGCCTACGTATGGTTAACAACGATAAGCCTCTAGGTGCGGTAGCGCTTAACTCGTTCCAACGTGAACTAGATTCAGATACTCGTATCGCTGCGACTATGGATAACGCGATGAACGGCGAAATTATGCCAAACATTCCTCAAATGAACGCATTCTGGGGCGCGGCTAAGAACGCAATCATCAACGTAGTTGATGGTCGTCAAACTGTCGATGCAGCATTGGCAGACGCAGAAAAACAAATGACTAAATAATTAAGTAAGACCTTTTTAAGGAGGGGGCAACTCCTCCTTACTTTTCTATATTTATTCTATATTCGCTAGCAGGTTCCCTATGCAGTCAGTTCAAGGTACAAATGCTATGACAGCACCAGAAGCCAGCCTTCCGAGCAGCAAAAAAGTGTTCATGAAATGGTCACTTTTAGGCACAGTCGGCATTATCAATGGCTACGCAACAATCCTTATGTATTCACGCGGTGAGATTGCGTTTGCACTACTTACGATCATTCTTACCGCTTTAGCGTTGTTCATCTTTGGTAGTAAAAAGACGTACGCACACCGTTACATCTACCCTGGTATCGCAGGGATGATCCTTTTCATTCTTTTCCCTCTGGCGTACACCATAGGTTTGGCGTTTACCAACTACAGCGCGAAAAACCAACTCTCTTTTGATCGTGCGCAGAGCGTACTTTTGGACAGAACTTATCAAAGTGGTGATAGTTACCCGTTCACTTTATATAAAACGGATCAAGGACATCAGCTTGTGGTTGAAAAAGATGGGGAGCTACTTGCTACGCCCACTTTTCAACTAGATAGTCTTTCAGCATCGGATCTTGACCTATCGCCAATTGAAGAAGCTACGGGCGAGAAAGAATCAATCAAGACGATTGTTAAGAGCCGTAATACGTTGAGCAGTGTTGATTTGCATCTGCCGAGCGGTGAAGACATCCGCATGAGCGGGTTACGTAAATTTGCGGCAGTTGTGCCTTTGTACACGCTGCAAGAAGACGGCGAAACGCTTTACAACAATCGTACTGAAGAGACGTTACGTCCAAATATGGAAGTAGGTTACTACCAACCTGTCGATGAAAACGGTCAGTTTGTTGGTAGCACAGTGTCTCCTGGCTTTGTGGTGAACATTGGCACACACAACTTTGAGCGTGTGTGGAAAGATGATGGTATCAAAGAGCCGTTTATCAGTATCTTTATCTGGACGATTGTGTTCTCAGCACTCACCGTACTATTTACGCTTGTAATTGGTCTTGTTCTAGCAAGTGTTGTTCAGTGGGAAGCATTAAAAGGCCGTTCGGTTTACCGACTCTTACTGATTCTGCCTTATGCGGTACCGGCGTTTATTTCTATCTTGATCTTTAAAGGTTTGTTTAACCAAAGCTTTGGTGAGATCAACATGCTTCTGGAAGGTTTGTTCGGTATTAGCCCTGCTTGGTTCTCAGACCCGTTCATGGCGAAAACCATGATCCTGATTGTGAACACGTGGCTTGGTTTCCCTTACATGATGATTCTATGTATGGGTCTACTAAAAGCGATTCCTGATGATTTATATGAAGCGTCAGCAATTGATGGTGCGAACTTTATTACTAACTTTACTCGTATCACGCTACCAATGATGTTGAAGCCGTTAACACCGCTGTTGATTGCGAGCTTTGCCTTCAACTTCAACAACTTCGTGCTTATCCAGTTGTTGACAGGCGGTGGTCCAAACATGATTGGTACGTCAGAACCTGCGGGTTACACAGACCTATTGGTAAGTTACACCTACCGAATCGCATTCGAAGGTGCGGGCGGTCAAGACTTCGGTCTAGCAAGTGCAGTAGCAACACTTATCTTCCTATTGGTTGGCGCATTGGCACTTATCAACCTACGCGTAACTAAAGTAGCTCAGGACTAAGGAGAGATTACAATGGCAATGGTACAAGGTAAGTCATTAAAGTATCGTGTTTGGGCTACTCATATTGCGATGTGGGCATTCTTGGCACTGATTATTTTCCCTTTACTGATGATCATCGCGATTTCATTCCGTGAAGGTAACTTTGCAACGGGTAGTCTGATCCCAGACAACCCAACGCTTGATCACTGGAAATTGGCATTAGGTTTCTCGGTGACTAACCCAGACGGTACAGTTACACCGCCACCATTCCCAGTCATGACATGGCTGTGGAACTCAGTAAAAGTGGGTGGTATTTCTGCAATCCTAATCGTGGCGCTATCAACCACATCAGCTTATGCGTTTGCTCGTATGAAGTTCAAAGGTAAGAACACCATCCTAAAAGCGATGATGATCTTCCAAATGTTCCCTGCGGTATTGGCATTGGTTGCTCTATACGCGTTGTTCGACAAATTGGGTCAGTACATTCCATTCCTTGGCCTGAACACGCACGGCGGTCTGATATTCGCTTACTTAGGGGGTATCGCCCTGCACGTTTGGACGATTAAAGGCTACTTCGAAAGTATTGACTCTTCGTTAGAAGAAGCGGCGGCACTGGATGGTGCGACACCATGGCAAGCATTCCGTTTGGTATTGCTTCCATTGTCTGTGCCAATCCTAGCGGTAGTATTCATCTTGTCGTTCATCATGGTAATTGGTGAAGTTCCTGTAGCATCACTACTACTTTCTGATGTAGACTCGTACACACTTGCAGTGGGTATGCAGCAATACCTATATCCACAAAACTACTTGTGGGGTGACTTTGCTGCAGCTGCTGTACTTTCAGCAGTGCCAATCACTGCCGTATTCTTACTTGCTCAACGCTGGTTGGTTGGTGGTCTAACTGCTGGTGGTGTGAAAGGATAATCTCTTGTGGTCTGAGATTGATAAGAATAACTAGAAAAGGGCGACCACATGGTCGCCCTTATACGTAGCACGGATATTACAATTTTGGTTTGGCCGCCGATCAGTAATATCTTGGCTTTTATTGGCGTTACGCATAGCTGGCTGTTAGCTTAGTTCCTTACGATTCAATCACTAACAGTTTTTGTAACCATAACCTGAGTTTAGACTCAGGTTTTTTTATACCTGTTAAATACAGTTGTTCAATAAGCGGATAAAGATTAGCGGCTTTGCAATGGATTACACAGGGCTAGGAGAATGCCCTGCGTAGCACTTCACATAAATAACCTGAGTTCAGGTATCAGTAAAATTGAGGTAGGTAAGGATTAAAACTCTCGACTGGAGGGGGCACATCCAACGTATTGAAGCAGCGTGTATAAGCTTTCTTGCTGTAGTGCGACGCGACGAAATAAATTTGCAAAGGTGACATCACCGCCAAAGCAGGTTTGAATGTAATGGTTAATTTCTGTTTCGTTATACCCCTCGACGTACATGGTTCTTACCCACTGGTACTCGACCGCTTTTAAATTGGTCAACGTCTCTTCACTTAAGGTCGTTTCTTTTAGTCTCAAGATCCAAACTCTATCCAACTCCAAAATAGTGGAAGGATTTAAGCAAAGCTAGGTGAAGGATTTATGACAGAGGAGGCCGAGTGTGAAGCAAATAGCAAAACCATGATGTTGCTCCACACTCTGGTTATAAGTAACGTTGAGGTAGTCAATAGCGTTCTTAACGGATGTAGGTTACTTGAGATACTTTACGTGCGCTTCCATCTCTTCCCCGATTTCTTTGCGCATGTTCATAAGGCGGATAGCGGATTGTTCCAAGGCTTTATCTTCATCAGATTCTGGAACCCATTTCGGTACGTCGGTTGGTTTTCCGTTTTCATCCACAGCAACCATAATAACGATACAGTGGGTGGTGAGTCTGTTTTTCATTTGCTTTGGGTCACTGGCTTGCACGTCAATCGCGATGTGCATTGAGCTTCGTCCGGTATAAATGACTTTCGCGCTAACTTCGACTAAGTTGCCGACATGAATCGGCGCAACAAAACGAATACCACCTGCGTATGCAGTAATGCAATATTTGCCACTCCACGCTGCAGAGCAGGCGTAGGCTGCTAAGTCGATCCATTTCATTACGGCGCCGCCGTGCACTTTTCCGCCGAAATTGACGTCACTGGGTTCTGCTAAAAAGCGAAGGGTAATGTCTCTTTGACCACTGCTCATCTGTCTTTCCTTGATGGGTTATTGTTTTCCCAATTTAGCAGTAAGATGAATTTTCGGGAATAGAGAATGAAACAAAATATTAACTTTTATTCGAACGATGAAAACAAAAAGCCACAGCGTAGTTCTGTGGCTTGGGGAACTGGGATTAATTGGCGGTGGAGGCAATCTCGGAATTGGGCAATGGCTTTCTGTGTCGTATTTTTATTTGCGACAGGATAACGCCAGAGATGACTAACAGCCCACCAATAATGTGGTAAGCGTAAATTTTCTCACCAATCAACGTTGAAGCAAGTACGACAGAAACCACGGGCATTAAGTTCATGAACATGGCACTTGAATCAGCGCCAATTGAATCGATCGCTTTCACCCACATTAACGGCGCAAAAATGGAAGCCGCAATGCCAGCATAGGCGATTAATGGTAGCGCGTCTTGGCTTGGTAACAGTTGTTCACTAGAGAGCCAAAGTGGTGTAAGCATCACAACCGAGAAGAAGCCTTGCATGTAAACCAGAGTCAAACTACTGAAAGGCATCTTCCAGCGTTTTAGCAGCACGCAATAAGCCGCGTATACCATGGCTGCAATCAGCATAAGGCTATCACCTTGGGTCATGTCTTGATGTAAAAAGTAGGTGATATCACCATGACCAAGCATAAACGCCAAGCCGCCGAGCGAAATCACACCACCGACGATACTTAACATTGATACAGACTTGCCTAACAGAGGAACACTTAAAAACACACTGATCAAAGGAACCAAAGAGGTAATCAGTGCCATGTTGGAAGCCGTTGTCGTTAAACCAGCGTAGTAGCCAAGTGATTGGTTGAGCACCATGCCAAGTAACGCAAGAAATGCCAGCTTAGTTAAGTAAGGTCGAATAATGTGTCGTTGTTTGATGATCGCAGGTAGACAAAATGGAGTTAGAAGTACCATTGCGACAAACCAACGATAGAAACTCATCGCACTTGGTTCAATGGCGCTTGCTGCCATCTTATTCACAATTGAGTTACCACCCCAAATCATAACGGTGAAAAACGGAAGTAAATAAATCATGAGAACCCTATAGCACAATTATTGATGGCGCTAGTCTGGCAGGTCTTTATAATAAAAAGTATCTCTTAAAAGACATCGTAAGCGATAGGAAGACAATTTTGAAAAAGAGCGCCAGAAATCTTCATCCCTCATTATCAATCGACCGCGCACCATCGGATGTATTTATGAATTTTGAAGCCTTTCTCTCTAATACAGAAACACGAATTCATAGCCATCCTTGGGGGCAAGTGCAGCTGATCAGCGGTGGGATCCTAGAGATGGATGCAGAAGATACAAGATTTCTAGCGCCTCCGCATCTTGCAATTTGGGTTCCCGCTGGTATCCGTCATACTAGTTACAACCGTAAACCTATCGAATATTGTTCTTTGAACATTGCCCCTGAATTGACGGCGCACTTTCCTACCAAAACGAGTCTGATCAAAGTGACTCCAATCGTGTCGTCCATTATTGAGGACTTTCGTCAACGAGACATTAACGTGGCGCAAAGTGATGAAGACAAGCGATTGGTACAAGTGTTATTGGACCAGCTTGCAAAGCAAGAAGTCGAACATCACTTTTTACCGACAACCGACAATAAGTATCTTGAACCGATTTTAAAAGCAGTAGAAGAATCGCCGACGGATGAGATCAGCTTGGCGGAGTGGGCGGCAAAAGTGCATACCACAGAACGCACGTTAGCGAGACATTGCCAGAGTGAGTTGGGCATGAGCTTTACTGAGTGGCGCTTACGTGTGCGATATTTACATTCTATGGAGTTGCTGCGTAAAGGGCAGACCGTAAAGGAAGTCGCGTTGACGTTAGGTTATAACCAAGCTAGCCCTTTTATCGCAATGTTCAAGAAATACTCCGGCATGACACCGGAGCAATATAAGAACCGCTTATTATAACTGAGCCAGAACGTAATTCAGACCACCGACCACGGCTGCAACTTGCGCATCGTTGCACTCTTCGTCGGTCACCGTTGGGCTGTCTGGGTACACTTCCGTTGTCGTGCCGTAAACGCAATTTGTTACGCCGCCACACAGACCCAGCTTCACCATTGGGTAGTTGATAACGCCAAACTGTACGACTGGTGAACCAATGATTTCGCCATTTTCATCTGCAGGTGCAATGTGAGTCACTTTCGCAACCGATTCAATCACCGCTTGTTGAAACTCGGGTTGAGGGTTTTCACTATCTCCCACCGTGTAAAAGCCATCTGGGATCATGCCCTCGATGTACTCAATGCCATCACGAGCGGCAAGCGCAGGACGGAACTCTGTTTCATCGGAGTCTGTCGTCTCGTGCAAATCAATGTGCATTAATACATCGCCTAATGTCGCAACGAGCTTCATGAGGTTGGCGGATTCTTCGGCGGGGCTATCCTTATAGAAAGAGCGGTTTGGATCAATCGCGTTTGGATTCCAGCGGTTGATCACCTCGTAACCCCAAGGGCTCACGCAAGGTGCAACGACAATATTGAAATGCTCTGCGTAGCGCTCTGCTTCTGTTTCTACAAACTTTAAAGCGCCATGTACACCGCTGGTTTCATAACCGTGTACGCCGCCTGTGACCAAAACAACAGGCTTCGTTGAATCCCAGTTGCGAGTTTTGATACAAAACAGAGGGAAACGTGCCTCGTTGTATGAGAGCGCACCGTATTGTTCAACACCAAAACGCTCGCGTAGGGCATCGATTTTACTGACGACTTCATCTTGGTAGCTACGTTTTACTTCTTGCGTTGCTAACCAAGCTTTACGTTCCTCTTCGCTCCAAGGTTGGCCAGGGGTACCGATTGGGTAAATGTATCCACTTTTCATCTATACTTTTTCTTTTGACTGCTGAAAGGTACCACAAGACTAGACCTGTCTTATCTTAACGGCAATATAAAACACCATTTGGGATAGTATTCTTTGCAAAATCATCACTTTGATGAGTGATTTATTGGTGTTACATTTTGTTACTTACTCAATTTCATATAAGAGACAAAAAATGGCTGGAGCAAGTTTACTCACACTGTTGGATGATATTGCCACGGTACTCGACGATGTCGCCTTAATGTCGAAAATGGCGGCAAAGAAAACCGCAGGTGTGTTGGGTGATGACCTAGCGTTAAACGCTCAACAAGTGTCTGGTGTTGCATCTGAGCGAGAAATTCCAGTCGTTTGGGCGGTTGCGAAAGGCTCGTTCAAAAACAAATTGATTTTAGTTCCTTCAGCATTGCTAATTAGCGCGATTATTCCATGGCTTATCATGCCACTATTGCTAATTGGCGGCTTGTTTCTCTGCTTTGAAGGGGCAGAAAAGGTGCTTGAGAAAGTGTTCCCTCACTCGCATCCGCACGAAGAAAAAGAAGAGTTAGTTAATACTGGCGAGTCGATAGAAGAGTATGAAAAACGCAAAGTTGCTGGTGCGATTCGAACGGACTTTATTCTTTCTGCGGAAATCATTGTGATTGCGTTGGGTACCGTGACTGGGGCGAGCCTTGTGACGCAAATCTTAGTGGTGAGCTTAATTGCAGTCATCATGACCATTGGTGTTTATGGCTTAGTAGCAGGCATCGTGAAATTGGATGACTTGGGCTTCTACCTTGAAATTCGCTCAAAAGGTAAGGGCTGGATGGCGAAAGTCGGCAGTGCTTTAGTTGCTTTCGCACCAAAGCTGATGAAGTTGTTAACGATTGTGGGAACTGCCGCGATGTTTTTAGTCGGTGGGGGGATTGTAGTGCACAACGTGCCTGCCATTCATCACTTTGTAGAGCCGATTATTATGAACTTTAGTGGTCATTCGGTTGCTACAGCGATTCTGCCTATTTTGCTTAACGGTATTATCGGTTTTGTGGCGGGGTTGATTGTGGTTGCTGTGTGGACAGCTGTAGAAAAAATTCGCGGCCACTAGTAATCACAGCCCAAAACAAGACAAGAACAACAAGGGTCATGACTTCTTTTCACAGAAAGGCATGACCCTCTTTTATGGGTGGAACGTCAGTAAAGTACTTACTTCACTTTCCACTCAATTTGTTCATTTGCTCGAATAGGCACAACGATATCATTGCCAAATGGCATCGTTTCCGGCACATCCCAAGCGGATTTTTCTAACGTTACCGTATCTGTGTTGCGCGCAATGCCGTAAAAATCAGGACCATTGAAGCTTGCAAACGCTTCCAAGTTTTCCAGCTTGCCTTCATTCTCGAATACTTCTGCATAAAGCTCTAGCGCTGCGTGTGCGGTGTAAGAACCAGCACAACCGCAAGCTGACTCTTTTGCCCCTTTCGCATGTGGCGCAGAGTCAGTACCTAGGAAGAACTTCTTGCTACCACTGGTTGCAGCTTCGATCAGCGCTTGCTGGTGGGTGCTGCGCTTAAGAATTGGCAAACAGTAGAAATGAGGCTTAATACCACCCACAAGCATATGGTTACGGTTGAAAAGAAGGTGGTGAGCAGTGATGGTAGCAGCTACGTTATCTGAGGCGTTATTAACGAAGTTTGCTGCGTCGGCAGTGGTGATGTGTTCTAGAACGATTTTAAGATTAGGGAAGTCATTGACGATAGGAGCGAGGACAGTATCAAGGAATTCTTTCTCTCGGTCGAAGATATCAACATCGTGATGTGTTACTTCGCCATGAACCAGAAGTAACATTCCGACTTCTTCCATTGCTTCGAGAACGTGGTAAATGTTCTTCGCATTGGTCACACCGGAATCTGAGTTTGTGGTAGCGCCTGCAGGATAAAGCTTGGCAGCAACAATGTTTCCGGTGGCTTTAGCCTTACGTATTTCACCTGGTGTGGTGTTGTCTGTGAGGTAAAGCGCCATCAAAGGTTCAAACTGTTCGCCATGTTGCTCTTTTAGAATTCGGTCACGGTAGGCTAGGGCGAGCTCAGTTGTAGTAACTGGTGGGACGGTATTTGGCATGATCAGCGCACGGCCATTGTAGCGGCTGATGTCGCGAACGGTGTCTTTAAGAACTTCCCCATCGCGTAAGTGAACGTGCCAGTCGTCAGGACGAGTGATTGTCAGTGTTGTCATTAATTGCTCCCACCATTGAAAAGTTGTCTGATTGGAGCCTAAGCGCCGTATTTGCTTTTGAGCAAACGCTTGCGCTTAGGCGACAGGATGATAGAGGAATTGCCCTCACATTTCATCCCATTTTTCACTTTTCTACAGAGTGAGAGTGTAAGTGGTTACTTCATTGTTAACCAAAGCGCGTGGATCGTACCTGGTAGAAAGAAGAAACACGTCAAGATTAGGTTGATCAAAAAGTCTTTGTTCAAACCTTTCTCCATAAACACCGCGACGGGTGGAAGAAAGATACATAACAAAATCAGAACCAGTTTTCTTGTATCCATAATTAAGCTCCAAATCAATAAATGGGGGCAGTGATAACTCAGATGAATTATGTGTGCCGTATCACACTTTATCAAACGGTATTTGGTCAGAACGGTGTTAAAAAACGCGAATGTTGAGTGTAGTAAATACTTGTCGCTCAAACCAAATTTATAAGAATAACATTCAGAAAAATTGAGTTGGATGAAGCGGCAGTAGACTCTGCAACTTAATGTGATTTGGGTATACAATACTGCAACAAATAAAAAACACCCTGTAGGAAGAAGGCTATGTCGCAACCCGTTTTATCCCAAATTAATGTTTTTCCGGTTAAGTCAGTTGGCGGATTATCGCTGTCGTCAGTATGGGTTGAGAAGCAAGGATTGAGCTTCGATCGTCGTTTTATGATTGCGAAAGCTGATGGCGCTATGATTACCGCGAGAAAGTATCCGCAAATGGTAACCATTAAGTCCGCCTTATTATCCGATGGGGTTGTGTTTAGCAGTTTGGGGATGGAGCCGCTTAAAATCCGTTATCAAGACTTTAAAATGCAGGAAACGCCAGCAACAGTTTGGAAAGACACCTTTACTGCATATACCACCACAGATGATGCAGATGATTGGTTTAGTCGTGTATTGGGTCAACGTGTTGAGTTGTTGTTTAGTGGTGAGCAATCGAATCGTGTTCGCGAAAAGCTAGGACAAAATGTTAGCTTTGCCGATGGTTATCCGGTGTTAGTGATTAGCCAGGCTTCACTTGATGAGCTGAACCGAAGAAGTTCAGAGCTACATTCAATGGATCAGTTTCGTACTAACTTAGTTGTCTCTGATACTAAGCCGTTTGAAGAAGATTCATGGAAGCGCATACGAATCGGTGAGGTAGAGTTTGAGTCTCTCAAACCTTGCGAGCGCTGTATCCTGACTACGGTGAATACCCAAAGAGGCACATTCCGTGAGAGCAAAGAGCCGCTCAAAACCTTGCAGCAGTTCCGTGCAAACGATGTCGGTGGTGTGTTCTTTGGCCAGAATCTTGTCGCGCGAAATGAAGGCATTATTCGTCAAGGCGATAAAGTTGAAGTATTGGAGTACAAAGAGCCGGAGTTTTACGCAGATAACTCGCCAGTGCGCATGACGTTAACATGTGTTGAGCGTGAAGAAATCGCCCAAGACTTCGTGACCTTATGGTTAGAACCAAACAAAGGTTCTTTACCTAATTACTTGCCAGGACAACACCTGCCAATAGAAGTGAATATTGATGGTAAGAAAGTAGGTCGACGCTATACGCTATCATCCAGTCCGTCTCGTCCGGGTCGCTATGCTATTTCTGTTAAGCGTATTGCAGGTGGAAGAGTCTCTAATTCGCTCTTAGACAATTTACAAGTCGGTGATGTTTTAGAGGCAGAACAACCTGATGGCCAGTTCCACCTAAAAACTCATGAAGCGCAGCCTCTATTGTTACTCTCTGCAGGCAGTGGAGTAACACCAATGCTATCGATGGTACGTTACTTAGCGGATCACAATCAGTTGGAGAACGTGGTTTTCTACCATCAATGTCGTACCGAAAATGATATTCCTTGTCGCTCTGAGTTGGAGCAGTTAAAGCGTAAGCACCCGGGGTTAGAAGTGAAAATCTGCTTGACGCAGCCTGCCGTTGATTGGTTTGGGTTAAAAGGGCGTTTAAGTTTGTCACACATTAAGCAAATCAAAGATATTGAACAGCGCCAAGTGTTTGTGTGTGGTCCTGATGGTTTTATGGAGAAAGCGAAAAACCTCCTACTAAGAAAAGGGCTGCCAGAAGAAAACTACCATCAAGAAGCGTTTGGCGTATCTTCAGTCACTTCAAGACCAGAGAAGAGCATAGCGATCGATTTTAATGGGACGAAAGTTGTAGGGAATAATCAGAAAACGTTGTTAGATCAGCTTGAAGACGCAGGGAAGGTTGTTAGCAATAGCTGCCGTGCTGGCTTATGCGGCGCGTGTAAGGTTCAGCTTACGTCGGGTCAAGTACATCATCCGGACGTGCCTGCGTTGACAGATGAGGAACGTGCGATGGGAACCGTATTGGCGTGTTGTGCTGTTCCAGAGACGGACGTGACGGTAACAAACTAAGCGAGAAGGCTCCCGGGTTCTCAATAAAAACGCTGCTAACTTTAGCAGCGTTTTGAGTTTAAAAGTGAACGAAAAATATCGCTTAGTCGTAAATCGTCGGGATTGGCTGACGTTTGTGCTGCGTAGCTTTGTAAATCGCTACCAGACGATCACTCACTTGCTGTGGAACGGGTTTGCCTTCTAAGAAGTCATCGATCTGTTCATAAGTTAAGTTCAGAGCATCTTCATCTGCTTTTTGCGGCTCTAGTTCTTCTAGATCTGCCGTTGGTACTTTCTTAACAAGCAGCTCTGGTGCGCCTAATGTTGCAGCCAACTCGCGGACTTGACGCTTGCTTAAACCAAATAGAGGGGCAAGGTCGCACGCGCCGTCACCAAACTTAGTGTAAAAACCGGTGATGTTCTCTGCTGAGTGGTCTGTTCCCAATACTAAGCCGCCAACGTAACCAGCGATTTCATATTGTGCAATCATACGAGCTCGCGCTTTTACGTTACCTTTTACGAAATCAATTTTGTCGGCTTCAGTCGGAAGCAGGCCAGTCCCTTGCAACGCGGTATCAGTCGCCGCATGCAAACCGTCAACACCATCTTTAATGTTCACAGACACAGAGTGTGTTGGCTTGATGAAAGAGAGTGCCAGTTGCGCTTCATCTTCATCTTTTTGCTCACCGTAAGGCAGACGTACTGCGATAAACTGATATTTGTCAGTACCAGATTCCGCATTCAATTGTTCTACTGCAAGCTGGGCAAGGCGACCTAACGTGGTTGAGTCAACACCGCCACTAATGCCAAGCACCAGTGACTTACAACCTGCTTCTTGTAGCTTACGCTTAATAAAAGCAATACGGCGTTCAATTTCAAAATGCGGATCAATTGAAGGGAGTACACGCATTTCATCACGGATGGATTGTTCCATTTAGGGTTCCTTTTCCTGCAAATATTTCAGACACCAAAGCCCGCTTGCTCAAATGGTGATAAACCATGCAATTGAGACTGATAAACACGACTTTAGGGTCAAAAGCTGTAAAGATTAGTAGTATCATACCGAAATCATCAGATTAGAAAACTCTCTTCAACCAGGTAATCACCGGATATGAAAAAAATCGCCATTTTTGGTAGTGCATTTAACCCACCTAGTTTAGGGCATAAAAGTGTTATTGAGTCATTGAGCCACTTTGACCTTGTGCTACTTGAACCTAGCATTGCACACGCTTGGGGCAAGAATATGCTCGATTACCCAACTCGGTGCAAAATGGTTGATGCATTCATCAAAGATATGGGGCTTTCTAATGTTCAGCGTTCTGATGCAGAGCAAGCTTTGTACCAACCCGGACAAAGTGTGACAACCTATGCGTTGTTAGAAAAAATTCAAGAAATCTACCCAACAGCCGATATAACTTTTGTCATAGGTCCTGATAATTTCTTCAAATTTGCTAAATTTAGTAGAGCAGTCGAGATTATGGAACGTTGGACTGTTATGGCGTGCCCTGAAAAAGTAAAAGTCAGAAGCACGGATATACGTAACGCATTGGTTACGGGTGAAGACGTAAACGCCTACACAACCCCGTCCGTCTGTGAATTGTTGCTTAACGAAGGCTTATACAAAGAAACATTATCTGGGAACTGAGAGGTCAGATTTTCATGGTCAGATTAGCCGTATTTAGTGCATGTGCGCTGCTTGTGGTCACACAAGCTCATTCTGCGTGTAACTATTTTTCTGATCGTTCTGTTGTGTTTGAAGATAACACCCTTCCTATCTGTGAAGAAATTTTAGATTCCATTGGCGTATTAAGTACGGATGCGTTGATTTGGTATGCTGCGGAAGCGAAATTCGAAGGGCCAACAGAAAACTATTGGGAAGAGTGGGCGATTAAGCCGGAAGACACACCACTCCTAACCCAAAATCTAGAAAAGAATTATTTTGGGCTTGGTTTTTGGATGCCGGAAGAGCTCCGAGACGAAGAGAGCAAAATGGACACAGAAGAGTGGCTCCGTAGTCATGGCCTGATGTTTAGCGTGGGTTTTGGTGATAAATCCGACGGACAGCCAAGAATGCGATTTGATTATCGTTGGCACGAATATTACGACGCTGACTGGATGATGCAGATTGAAGTTCCCTTCTAGTCACCTTGAGCGAACATAAAAAGAGCGTACATCATCCATGTACGCCCTTTTTATTTTTATCTGAGTCTCTATTTTCTGCGCGCGTTACTCTGCGTAATACTGAAAAGATGGCTCGTTAGAGTGCGACTTATAGCGATTCTCCAAAGACCAAAAAGCAAAGTTGCTCATATTCTTCTGTGTTACCCGCAAAAAGCGTATCGACAATCTGCTCTTCTTTCTTTCCCGACAGCTTCATTTTTCTTGCTTCACGGAGTGTGAGTACCAAGCACAGCTCTTTAGAAATGTCCATGTCACAACCAGGCGTCCACTGATTGATGGTTTTTGTTAACGTTGAGTGCGCTAGTTTAGGAGAGAGAGTCAATACTTCATGTCTTACTACCGTCAGCAGATCGGTTTGCAGATCTGAGCGCTCGGCTGTTGTTGCTAGTTTCTCGACGAGGGCTTTTAGCAGCGGTGAAGGTTTCACAAACCCTGCTTGTTGTGAGAAGTCATCATTTAAACGCACAGAAAAATCACAACGATATACACGAGAATTAGGTAAAAAGGTGAGGGAGCTCAAACATCCTTGAGGAGTCCAAAAATATTGGCCTGGTTCAATGGCATACTCCTGCTTACCCAATTTAATGACGGCTAACCCTTCTACGACAGACAGTAGACTGTGCTTCAGTGCTTTTTTGCGCGCAGCTACTTCAAGAAAGGGGTATTTAGCGTCGTGAAATTCAATTGCGTAGTTCATTATGAGTACCAGTGTTTTTTGGCGCTAAGGGTAACGTTAAACCTATACGATTCCAACCAGCTGAGAGAATTTTTTAGCATGAGAAATTGTAGCCTAACTGGTATGACCATGTTAAAAGTATGGGTTGAAATGCTGCTTGTCAGCAAAACTATGCGTAAAATGTGCCAGCTTTTTTTGATATGTAATGAACAATGACTGCCAATACCGATCCTTATATTGAAATTCGTCCTTACAATGACGAAGAAATTCCAGCAGCGCTGGATCGTCTAATCCAAGATGATGAATTTATCACTGCTATTCTCGATCATCGCTTTGCTAATAAAGCAGCGTGGTTTAAAACGCTAATGAGCCCGATCCTGCGCATCTACCTGAAAGCTAAATGGAGCAAGCTTGATTCAGTAGAAGCGATTCAGATTGAAGTGAAGAAGTATCTGAAAGATACATTGAATAAGACAACGGATGGCGTCACTTTTTCTGGTTTGGATAAGCTGGATAAAAACACGTCGTACTTATTCGTTTCTAACCACCGTGATATTGCGATGGACCCTGCGCTAGTAAACTATGGCTTGTACCAAAGTGGGCACCGTACGGTTCGTATTGCGATTGGTGACAACCTGTTGAAGAAACCATGTGCGACAGAATTGATGCGACTCAATAAAAGCTTCATCGTTAAGCGCTCTGCTAAGGCGCCTAGAGAAATGATGAAAGCATTAGGACAACTGTCGAGCTACATTAAACACTCGCTTGATACCGGTAATTCAATTTGGATTGCCCAAAAGGAAGGTCGTGCCAAAGATGGAAACGACTTTACTGATCCTGCGATTTTAAAAATGTTCCATGTTGAAGGCCGCAAGCAGAAGATCAGCTTTGGTGAATACACGCGTTCTTTGAAAATCGTTCCTGTCTCGATTGCCTATGAAAATGATCCATGTGACATTGCCAAAGCAAAAGAGCTGTACGAAAAAGCAGAAAATGGCCGTTATGAAAAAGGTGAATTTGAAGATATCGAAAGCATCATTCAGGGCATCATTGGTTATAAAGGCCGTGTGCATGTCGCGTTTGGTGATGTGATTGATCAAGAGTTTGAAACGCCAGAATCTCTTGCCGGCGAAATCGACCGCCAAATTCACAACAACTACAAGTTGTACCCAATCAACTTGCTAGCTGCTGGACGCGAAGATTCAAGCATCATCACAGAGGCGGTGAAGCGTCACCTCGCGGATAAATTGGAGCAGTTACCTGAAGGGGCAAGACCTTATTTGGTGGCGAGCTATGCCAACCCAGTGAACAATCAAGAGTAATATTCATCACTGAACTTGATGGATTATGAACGCCTTAAAGCCTCGGTTTCCCGGGGCTTTTTCTTGTCTGCTTTTTAAGGTGCAACAGCCCCGCCAAGGGTTAAATTGCTAGGCCACTTGGTGATCTTGTTACCACCTAAAAAGATATTCCCTTTCACCGTCATCGTGTCTGGAAATACTTGTAGCGCGGATCCTCCTATATAAAGGTTACCATCAACCACCAATCCTTCAGGAAGAGCAGAGATAGGAGTGCGAATAACACTTAAATCGCCTTTGACTCGAAGTTTAGCTGGGAGCGTTTTTAATGGTGTATCCGTCAAGTTCAGATAACCGCCGAGTTTGATGCCCCTAGGCCAGCTTTCGATCTTACTACCCAGTAGATTCGCATAACCTTTTATCTTTGTACCTGAGCGAATGGTTTTGAGTGCGCTGTTGGTTGCTTCCAAACTGCCTCCAACATCAAGCCCCTTAGGCAGCTTTTTGATCGGGGTTTGCGAGATATTTAAGTTGCCTTTGACCACTAACCCAGAAGGTAATTGGGTGTAAGGTTTGTTTCGTAGATCAAGATTACCGTAATTATCGGTGTGACCAAACTTAGAGTAGTAATCTAGCTCATATGCGAAAGATGGGAAGCAGAGCAGCATCAAGGTAAGGAAAAGGGAAACAAAACGCATAGCCAGAGACTTAGTAAACATAGAGATCTTAAGTGCTCATCTTATACTTAAATAGACTCATTATGCATACTTTGTTAACAGTTTTTGATTTTTAGCCCAAGAACTTCAAATTAGGGCTTTATCTGAAAGCATACACGCGCTCACGATGCCGAGTTGCTCCAGTGTGCAAGTTAGGGAATGATTAAGTAATTGATTATATAGTTTATTTAAAAGTAAATGTGAGAAAAATATCAGTAGAGATATGAAGAATATGAGGTTCTGCCAAGAACTGAACAAGCGTCCTTGTTAGTATCATGAGCGTCTGAGGGAGATTTTCATGAAGTTAAAAAGAGTGTCTATTTTTGCCGCTGGTGTTGTAGCAGTACTACTATCTGGGGCCGCTTTTGCTAAATCATACAGTACGCCAGAAAGCAAAGCACTAGTGGTCGCTGACGGCAAGGTAGGTCAGCGTATCTGTTACTACGATGATAAAGCCTACACCACCGGAGCCGTGATTAATGTTGAGGGTGTATTACTGATGTGTACAGCTGAGAACGATTTTGAAACGAATGGTTCGTTAAAGTGGGTGGTATTCAAAAAAGATAAATAAACGCCAAAAAACGGTCTGTTTAATATTAGGATAACGGAAAAATAAAAAAGCGAGCACAGAGCTCGCTTTTTCCATTAACGCGCGAGTGAGCGAGTTTTTAATTCAAAGATAAGCTTTTCAGCACTTACTTCAAATTTGAATCGAGCCGTCGCTTGGTTTGACTCTTCTGTTATTTCAGAAACATTGTATTCAACATCAGCACATACTGATTTAGCGAGCTCAATGTATTTTTGTAGTTCAGACTCTAGCTCTATTTTTGTCTGTGCGAAAACCGTTACGTCGGCAACTTCGTCACCTTCTTTGATGATGAAGCCAATCTCGCCTGCGCAGCCGCAAGCTTCACATACTTGGTTTTTTTCTAATTCGACACTCATAACGAATCCTCTTGTAAATACTAAGGGTATTCTATCAGGTATTTGATCTGTATCTACAAAAATGACGAGTTTTGAATAAAAAAAGAACAGAATAGGCGCTTGTTAAGTAAGGGTTAAAGATTGGATTACTAAATCATCAAGAACGTTAATGTGATATATATCAACATTTAAAATCAATTAACGAACATAGTGACGAGATTTCGCTCAGCCCAGTTGAACTAATGGACAATTTATAAGACTATTTCTTGATTGATTATTTTTAATAATTATCATTCTTGGTCTTTGAATAGTTTCGATGAATAAATGGCGCAAGGTTTTGATGAGACTAACTTTTCGCCTTATTTTGAGTAGCATGTATTGACAAAAACATAACTGCAAATTGCACATTACGCAGTGTAAAGACGTTATGATTTGGAACTTAACTTTATATTAAGTAGTCGCAGTACATATATCCAAATGGCCTTAATGCGCAGGTGTTAGCGGTTCAATTTTTAGGTTTCGCTTAACGAAGTGCCTTGGGCAACTTGGGTATAATGCTAAGAATGATTTCATTCTGGCCTCATTTAATAGTGAGTTAGATGGATTTACAAAGAGAAGAGCTTAAAATATGCCAAAGCGTAGTAAAGAAGATACCGAAATCACTATCCAAAAGATCATGGATGCCGTTGTTGATCAGCTACTAAGACTAGGTTACGACAAAATGTCGTACACGACTCTAAGTCAGCAGACAGGTATATCTCGTACCGGTATTAGCCATCACTTCCCTAAGAAAACGGACTTCACCGCCGCACTGGATGGCCGTATCTTTAAAATGTTTATTGAACACCTAGAGTTTGATAAAGGGCTAAGTGCATTTTCACAAAGTTGGATTAAAGCACTGGAAGATGCTGAGTTCCTCGCGATTTTACGACTGCTATTCCATCACATTGTCACGGCCGAAAATGCGCAAGAATTTGCTGCTAACGGAATTGACCGTTTATACAAAATGGTTGAAAGCCAGTTTGGCGCAGGTGGTGACAAAGAGCTCGAGTGGTTGATTGGTCGTTCATTGATCCAAATGAGTAAGTAATCGCAATTGAGAGCGATAGATGAACACTTGTTTGCTGCTTTGGTTGTAAAGCCAAGGCAGAACACAGTAATTTTCTCGCCGCTCTTTTGAGCCCAAGATTCGATTAAATATCAAAGCAAAGGCCCGCAATATGATTATTGCGGGCCTTTGTCGTTTGGAAAGCAGAAGAGACGGCTCAGAAGAGATACACGCTAAGCGGCGGCGTGAACTTGAGGAAAGTCTAAAGTTGGATGTTTTGTCACGATGGAGCGGTAGCCATAAACGTGCTCAATGCGCTCTGGCGTCAGTGCATTCCATGGTGTGTCATCACAAACCAGTTTTCCGTTATGCAAAAGTACAAGTCGGTCTGCGTACTGGGAGGCTAAATTCAAGTCATGCAACACGACAACGACCGCGGCGTTCTGTGTTTTCGCAGCCTCACGAGCAATCTTTAACGTGTTGTGTTGGTGGGCGAGATCTAACGCAGAGGTTGGCTCATCAAGCATCAAGATTCTTTCCTCGCCAGATTGGTGTAGCTGTGTCATCACGCGTGCTAGATGTAATCGTTGCTTTTCGCCACCAGATAAAGATGGGTAGAGGCTTTCTGCCAAATGCATTACATCGGTTTGTTCCATGTAATGTAAAGCTAACTTAGTGGTTTCTTTATTGGACAGCGATAGCGGAATCGCGCCTAATTCGACCACTTCTCTGGCTAAAAATGGGAAGGTCAACGTACTGTGCTGTGGAAGCATCGCAATGTGTTTTGCGCTTTTTTCTGGCTCCCAATCATGCTTTTGTTTACCGAAGTAGGCGATGTCATGATTTGAAGAGATTTCACCACACAGAAGCTTGAGCAAAGTACTTTTGCCCGCACCGTTGGGGCCGAGTAGGGCGGTCACTTCACCAGCTCGGATATCAATATTGATGTCATCGAGAACAACGCGCTTGCTAAATTTCATCGAAATGTTTTTACCCGATAAAACGATCTGGTTCATTACAAAATCTTCCCTTTCTGCTGGAACAATAAGTAGATGAAGAAGGGCGCACCGATCAAGGCGGTCACGATACCGACGGGTAATTCTGCTGGTGCCACGGCAATACGAGCAAACATATCAGCAGCGGTAAGAAGCAGCGCTCCCATGAGTGCAGAGATTGGCAGTAGCGTTCGATGGTCGGGGCCTGCTAGCATGCGTCCTAAGTGAGGAATAACGAGCCCGATAAAACCAATTGCGCCACTAATACTCACCGTAATACCAACCCCCAATGCAGAGAGCAAAATAAGCTGTCTTTTGAGTCTTTGGACCGGAACTCCCAAGTGTCTTGCTTCGGACTCACCTAGCAGCAGAGCATTTAGCGCCATCGATTTTTTCTGGAACCAGAATAATAGGACGACCAGCGTGACAGCGGATAGGCCTATCCCCGACCAATTTGCGCCAGCTAATGAGCCCATCGACCAAAGTGTTAGATCTCGTAGCATCTGATCATCAGCAATAAAGTTCATGTAACCGATCGCCGCTCCTGAAAGCGCGCTGATGGCAACACCAGCTAACAACATAATCGTAACTGAGGTACCAAATTTACTTGTGCCGAGCTTATAAACGAGAATGGTCGTCAACGCACCACCTAGGAAAGCAAAAAGAGGCAGCGCAGCTAAGTTCATTAGTTGCGGATAGTTTTGGCTAAACTCTGCAAATACAACAATAGCGAACGCACCGCCAAGTGCAGCACCAGCAGACACACCAATGATGCCGGGCTCGGCCAGCGGGTTACGGAATAAGCCCTGCATAACCACACCACAAATTGCCAAAATGGCGCCGATGAACATACACAAAATGGTGCGAGGTAATCGGATCTCGTTAATCACCAACTGAATGTGAGGAGCGAGATCAGAACTGCTTCCTGTTAGGCTACGCAAACTGTCAGTGAAACTAATGCTCATTGGACCTACTGTAATAGAGGCGATAGCAACAAATGCTAAAAAGCCGCTAAGTACGGATAACGTCGTTGAAAGGGAGATACGTCTTAACAACATGTCATGTCTCTATGGGTAAAGCAGCGCATTCAAACGTTCGGCTTCTACAAGGCTTTTAAGACCCAAACCACCAACAAGGGCGTGACCGTCAATCGTGATGATATTTTTATTCATTCCCGCAGGTGTTGCGGCGAGAAGTGGCATTGCTTTTAAAATCGCATCGGCACCGCCCAGCGTTTCATAGCTGCGACCGCTAACGAGAATAACGTCAGGCTGCATCTCTACCATGGCTTCTGTGGATAAAGGCTTGTAAGAAGACAGCTGGTCAGCAGCTGGGTTTAGTCCGCCTGCTAGCTGAATAATTGCATCGGGTGTGGTTTCTGATCCTGCAACGTTCGCAGGTCGACCTTCATGGATGAGTAGAAACAGTACTTTCTTTTTCTGAGCTTGAGCAGGTTGATTTGCATTGAGTGCTTGAACTTGCGCTTTCACATCTTGCTTTAAATCTTCCGCTTTAGCCTGGCGATTCATAAGGTTCGCAATTTGATCGATACGTTGGTAAAGGCCCTCAACGTTGGCATCGGTATTGACGATTTCTACATCTACCCCCGCTGCTTTTAATTGGTTCAATGCCGTTTTCGGTCCCATCTCATCAGAGCCAATGACTTTTGTCGGACGTAAGGCGAGCAACCCTTCTGCTGAAAGGCGGCGATGGTAGCCTACTTTAGGCAGCTCCATGCCTTTTGGTAACTGACTGGTTACGTCGATAGCAACCAAGCTATCTTTGGCGTCGAGTTCAAGCAACAGTTCAGTGACGGCACTGCCTGCACTAACAACACGCTCTGATGATGGTGTTTCATTGGCAAAAAGTTGGCTACTCGCAAGTAGGGAAATGGCTGCCGTAACAACAGCATGAATGGTGGCACGTGTGTTCTTCATTTTGAAAGGATCTCTATCTTACTTATTTTTATGATGGCTCTTCAGTGAGTAACTGAGTTGCCTGAATTCCGTTTTCTTGTAAAAAGCCGAGAAGTTGAACTAGCGACTGAATGTTCGCGGTTTTTTCTGCTCCAATCACAATCGGTTTATCGCTTGATTTACTCTCTTCTAGCAGCGCGAGGGTAAAGTTGTCCCAATCGATGTATGTCTTGCCGTTAATGGCCCAGTAAGGCTCGTCTTTGAGAATATTTACCGTGATGGATTGCTTGTCGACATCTGTAACGGCCTGAGATTCTGTGCTCGGTAAATTGACATCTAATGAATCGAGCTTGACCGCTGCAGTTAACATCAGGAAAACCATTACGATAAAAATGATGTCCAACAGCGGTGTTAAATCAGGAGTTAAGTCGTTACGAGTGTTGTCTTGTGGCGTTTTAATCATTGTGCTTCTGCCTCGACCTTTGCAGAAGAGCGCACTGCTAATGTTGAATTGTCTGGCGACACGTGTTGCAGAGAGATACCTTCAAGCCATAAGTTGACATAGTTTAATGTGTGTTCGAGTTTGGCGATCACACGATCCGCCCACAAACCAATGATTTGTGCTCCTGAAATCGCAGGAAGGGCGATAATAAGGCCTGCTGCAGTAGTGCGCATGGCCAAGCCTAGACCGTCTGCCAAATCATTCGGAGTGATATTCCCCGTTGAGACAGCGATGCCTTTGAACATCTCAATTAAGCCAAGTACTGTACCAAGCAAACCAATCAAAGGGCTAATGACGCCAATCAACGTCAGTAAGCGAAGGCCAGAATGCAGCTGATGACGTTTTTCTTGCAGCCAAATGCCTGCGGCATCTTCTCTTAGAGACTTTGAGAAAGAGTGATGGGCAAGCAACATGGCAACGCCACGATAAAGGAGCGGTCGCTTATGCGACAATTCTTCTGCAAGCGTCTCAAGATCGTTTCCATTCGTTGGGTCTAACCCAATGAGTTTTTGGCGAATGGCTCGTTTCCCGACGCCAAGGCTAATCAAAACGTGGAATAACCGCTCGGTAATGATCATGACGGTGAGGGCTGAGCAAATGATCAAAGGCCATGTCATTAGGCCAAGTTGAGTTTGTAATTCTTGTAGTTGTTCCATTATCCATCCAACTTAAAACGAACAGGTACTTGTACTCGGTGAGCCACTTTTAGCCCGCCCGAAATATGTGGTGTAAATTGCCACTGTTTGATGGCACGAAGCGCTGAGGCGTCCAGCGATTCTGTGCCGGAAGACTCAATCAAAACCTGTTTAATTTGATTGCCATTTTCATCGAGCCATATTTCATATAGGGCTACGCCTTCGATACCTCGCCTTTGTGCAGATCTTGGGTAGCGAGGCTGAGTTGGTTGATTCACAAACGTTGGTTTGTCGACCAAAATAGGTTGAGACGTTGCCCCTTTGGATTGGCTCGCTGGCGCTGTTTGCTGAGCGACCATCTCTTTCTTCGCCGGTTCCGTTTTTTTCTTCGGTTTGGCTTCGGGCTGATTCTCTTGTTTTGTTACGGCTTTGGTTGGTTTAACCGTCTTAGGCTTAGATTGTTTAACTGGCTCTGTTTTTTTTTCCACTACCTTTTTCTTAACAGCGTCTTTCTTGACGACCTGTTTCTTTACGATCTTCTTTTCTGGCTCAGGCTGCTCCTGAGGCTCTTTTGGTGGCGCCACATTTTCTGGTGTGGATTTTTCGACGGTAGGTGGTGGTACCGATACAAGGTTTAAACTTACCGAACTTGCTGGATTTCCAGCAGGCATCGCGAACACTTTCGTTTCTTGAGAAACAAAAAGAAGTGCGGCATGGATGGCAAGGGAAGCACCTCCTGCAATGACATATCTTTGTACGTTCACGGAATATCTCGGGAAACTATGAAAACTTGAGCAGATTATTACTCACAATCGAAATAATATCAATTATCAATTGCATTATCATTACGCTCAAATTATGATTCTTGCAGATTTTTAAAGACCAGCCTCTACCCCTTATATGGTGGGAGCTAAGCGAGTATATATGAGCGTCGATATCGATAAATTTGACGAATCAGTGTTGGGAAGCGATAGCCCTGACCCATTGCGATTTGCCTTTGTTAAGAAACATTCGGCACACGCTGGCGGAGCGAGCGTGCCTGTACCTCCACCTCAGCAACAGGCAATTTTTTCAAGCGTTACCGCTAACTCGGTTAAAGCGACCAATAAACGTTGTCTTTATATTCACGTTCCATTTTGTCGCGTACGTTGCACCTTTTGTAACTTCTTTCAAAATGCTGCGAGCCGCGCACTGGTTGATGAGTACTTTGACGCACTGATGCAGGAGCTCAAGGAGAAAGCTGCATTGCCTTGGACACAAAACGGTATTTTCCATGCTGTGTATATCGGTGGAGGAACGCCAACGGATCTGTCTCCAGCACAGGTTCGCGTGTTAGGTCAGGCGATTCATGAGCACTTTCCTTTGGCCTCGGATTGTGAAATCACCTTAGAAGGTCGCATCAACCGTTTTTCTGATGAGCTATACCAAGGCGCTCTAGACGGTGGATTTAATCGTTTCTCTTTTGGTGTGCAAAGTTTTAATACACAAGTGCGTCGCAGCGCGAAACGATTAGATGATAGAGAAGATGTGCTCAAGCGAGTTAGCGAGATTGCCAACGAAGACAAAATTCCTGTCATTATCGATTTACTCTACGGCTTGCCTTATCAAACCAAAGAAGTGTTAGAGCAAGATTTAAATGATTTTCTCTCGACTGGCGCACACGGGTTGGACTTATATCAGTTGGTAGTAGGTGGTTCAGCCCCCATGCTTAACCTTGTAGAAAAAGGAAAAATCCCCCCACCAGCTACCACGCCAGAAAAAGCAGGCATGTATGAGCTCGGTGTGAACTTTATGGCCAAACACCATATGAAGCAACTGAGTGTGAACCATTGGGCAATCGATAACCGTGAACGTAGTTTATACAACAGTTTAGCCAAGACATATGCAGAGGTACTGCCAATTGGCTGTGGCGCTGGAGGTAATATCGGTGGTTACGGAATGATGCAACATCGCACATTGGCGACCTATATTAAAGCCATCAAAGAAGGGCAAAGCACCATCGCTATGATGATGAAGCAAAGCCCTCTAGAGCCACTATTTGCTGCACTCAAATCCGGGTTTGATCGCGGTATCGTTCAGGCAAACCAACTGCCATCGTTTATGGGGGAGGACACGTTCGGATTTTTAATGCCTCTATTTAAAGTGTGGCAGCAAAAAGGTTTAGTGGAACTGCATGAACGCAGCCTAGTTCTTACTCTTGCTGGTAGTTTCTGGGCCGTTTCGTTGGCTCAAGGTTGTATTCAGGTACTTACGTCAGAGATGAACGAAACCGTACCGAAAGTATCCAATAATTAATGAAAAAATTGAAAAAAGACGGAAAACATATGGAATCAATCAAACAACAAGTTGAAGCATTACTAGAGCAAGAACCGCAATTATTGCCAGCAGCGATGGCAGAACGTCTCGGTATTTCTGAATTTGAGGTTGTTGCGGCTTTGCCGCAGGAAATGGTGGCCATCGCTCCAGGAGCGCAAGCACAAAGCATTCTAGAAGGTTTGGTTGGCTTCGGCCCAGTGACGACTATTGTTCACTCTTTTGGCTCTATTTTTGAAGTCAAAGCGCCATTCCCAAAGGGAAAAGTAGCGCGTGGCTATTACAATTTAATGGGCAGAGAAGGTGAGCTACACGGTCACTTGAAGCTAGATAATGTTAAAAATGTTGCATTGGTCAGCAAACCGTTTATGGGCAGAGAGAGTCACTATTTTGGCTTTTTCTCTGAGTGCGGAAGCAATATTTTCAAAGTTTATTTAGGCCGTAACGAAAAGCGCGAGCTACTTGAAGATCAAGTCACGGCATTCCGCGCCCTGCAAGCCGAATTGAAAAAGTAATCACAAACATAATCGAGGCTCAACTCGAATACTAATTAGTAAAGTCAGGTATCAATATGGATCAACAAGTTAAACAAGAGCGTTTGCAAGGTCGTTTAGGGCCAGAGATCAAAGAGTTTCGTCAGGAGCGTCGTACGCTTCAGCTTGCAACTGTCGATGCAGAAGCTCGCCCTAATGTAAGCTACGCGCCTTATGTCCAAAATCAGGAAGGCTACTTCGTACTCATTTCTAAAATCGCTCGTCATGCTCGTAACCTTCTAGAAAACCCAAACGTTTCTTTGATGATGATCGAAGATGAAGAATCTTCAAAGCAGTTGTTTGCTCGTAAGCGCTTAACTTTTGATGCTGTGGCAAATGTGGTTGAGCGTGACACGGAGATGTGGCACCAAGTTGTTGGACAAATGAAAGAACGTTTTGGGGAGATAATTGATGGTCTCAGCCAACTAGAGGATTTCGTGTTGTTTAACTTAAAGCCAGAATCGGGGCTATTTGTTAAAGGCTTTGGTCAGGCGTATCAAGTGTCTGGTGATGATTTAGTAGATTTTGTTCACCTTCAAGAAGGTCACAAGAAAATCGAAAGTGCTTGATTGTAAATCGGTCATGTAAATATCGATCATTAGGAATAATGAACGCATAAGGGGAGCTAGGTTATACTGGCTCCCTTTTTTATATTGGAACAAAAGCATGAAGCCTGTGAGCAAGGAATTGAGCGAGATTTGCTATCCCTTTATTTACGAGGACAGTCCGGTTTGTGACTTTGAAATCACGGCAGATGAACTTTGTAGTCGTATTGGTTTAGTTCTCGCGATGGATCTGGACGAGTTTAGCCGCGATATACTGACAAGAATGCAGCCTAATGTTTATCACCTAAATGGTTCGGTTCGCGGAAAGCTAGCGATTACAGAAGCGGAAGTTGAAGAGCTAAAGGCAGATTATGAATTACTTAAGCAACGCATTGATGGTGGATTCAAAGGTTTCGTTCTACCTGGAGGGCACCCAGCATCCAGTCAATTGCATTTGTGCCGTTGCCAAGCTAAAAAAACGGTACGAGCATTAGTTGCGATCGAACATGCAGGTAAGAAACAACCTGCCCCTATTCTATTTCGTTACGCGAACTTATTGGCGAATGTACTTTATAGCTTGGCTTCTTATATTAATCACATCAATCAAGTCGAAGAGACAGAGTTTGTATCTCGTAGTTACTCGATGCCAAAGAAGTGACCTGAGAAACTAGCAGCTGCGAACATCAAAGCTTCTGCGCGAAAAAACGGCCGCAAAACACCATATTCGACAATTTGTTTCTTGGCTGTTTAGTTAAGATTTAAGAAGCCATAGCTTTGGCTTCTAGTTCTTTTGCACCGCGCAGCATGGCTTCAATCAGTTCACCAGCATTGAACTTCTCAAGCGCCTCGTGTGCGCCAACTTGGTGAGCTCTGTCTACACAGATTTCGCTCGATAACGACGTATGCAAAATGCGGTATGAGTGATTAAGAGCGGAGTCATTTTGTACTTCGAATGCTAACTCGTAGCCGTCAAGCCCTGGCATCTCAATATCACTGACCAAAATATCGATTGGTCGATGAGCCTCAGCCTCGCTTTTCATCAGCTCTAATGCGTCTAAACCATTTTTACAAATTTGGTATCCGATATTGATACTATCAAGAGCATCACACAGCTGTTTACGAGCGATGGAAGAGTCATCCACCAAAAGAATGCTTAATGCTTTTAGGCGCTCACGTTCAACATCTGTCAGCATCGGGATCTTTGAGTTTTCGTATTGCGGATAAATTTTGGAAAGCAGCAGTTCTACATCCAGCATCTGAACCGTTTTGTCTTCGTAGCGAGTAATACCTGTTACGAAAATATTTTTCCCAGCGCTCGCTGGTGGGGTTTCAATGGCTTTCCAATCGCATTCAATGATCTTCTCAATACTACGAACCATAAAGGCGACCACGGTTCGCAAACAGTCTGTCACGATCAAGTAGCAATTTTTGTATTCTTCTTCACTGATAGGACGAAAGCCGACAGCCGCTGACATGTCGATCACAGGCACTGTTAAGTTACGTATTGTGACGGTGCCAATAACGTGATGATGCGAGTAAGGGATCTTCGTGGTTGGCATATACGGAACGATTTCACGGACTTTTAGCGTGCCTATCGCGAAACTCTGTTGCAGGGTGAGTTTGAACATCAACATGCCCTGAGATTGATTCGCTTTACTAACGACTTTTGCCATGAAATAACCTTATAAATACCACCGAATTGTGTCTAATCTAATCTTATCAGACGAAGGCTTCAACCATCGGAGAGACAAATGTGAGCTTTTTAGACAATCTCTTCAAGAATAGTGATTAACTGAGCAAAACTTGGTTGTATTTTAATCTTGTTATGCCGAAAGTTTTATAGTCCCATGTATTTGAACCTTGAAGCCGCCTAGGTATAAACAAGAAATGTTTGGCGTGTTAAAAGGGATTGGGTACACTTGCGCGACCAGAATAGTGAGAGATAGATCAATGGCAAATACAGCAGCCGCATTACATATTCTTGTGAAGCACAAAGAGCAAGCAGAAGACATTATCAAGCAACTGAAAAAAGGCGCAAAGTTTCAGACACTAGCGAAGAAGTATTCCACTTGCCCGTCAGGTAAGCGCGGTGGTGATCTTGGTGAGTTCCGCCGTGGTCAAATGGTACCTCAGTTCGACAAAGTGTGCTTTTCTGGCGAGGTTCTGACGCCACATCTAGTCAAAACCAAGTTCGGCTGGCATGTTGTAAAGGTGCTTTACAGAACGTAGTGATTTCTTACAGGTAAGCTTGAGCTTTTTAAATATTACCTGTTTCTGCATATTGTGAGTAATACATGACAGGCATAAGTTAAAGCCATGTATTACTCATAAATTTCCTCTATTTCCCCTACTGTTAATCAGTACAAAGAGCTGCCGCATCAAGTTTGATTTGGCATGAGTAAGGTTTTGGGGAGTCCCAATAGATCTTATCAAATTCTGAGTTGCAACCTGCATCTTCCATTAGTGCTGTATCCCCGTCACATATCAACATAACTGCATTATTACCTTGAAACTCTGAAAGAATTCGATAATTAGAAATGTTTCCATCGATAGCTAACTGTGAGAGTTTGGTGATTTGAGTTGGATTAGCTGACATCGCATTTTCGAATATTTCTTTCTCTGCTAGTCCTGCTGTGTCTCCAAACTTGAGCTCACCGTCAACAGCTTGGGCTACATCTTTTAAAATCGAGGCCATATCAAACATGACCTCTTCAGGATATTGAGAGCTGTTAGCGCAAGAAGTCAATGAGAGAAGAAGGGTGATAACGATGATTAGCTTCATAGATTTCTCCAAGCACTAAGCTGTCCGCTTTCATTTCGGCCAGTGTCTAAATTCCAATTTTCAAAAAAGCCAGTATCTTGGTTTTCATAAATGGTAGCTGCCAGCTTTTCCCAAAATATTTGGATTGTCTTAATCGCCTTATCAAAAATTTCATCGTAGTGCTTAATACCATCTGGCGTTTCTAAATCCTGAATATAAGTAGAGTCAACTTCGTTTGGAAGCGGGTAAGTTAACCCTAGCTTGGAAGCCACATGCCTCGCCCAAGGAAATAAGCGATGCGACTCCTCAGCATTATCCACAATGGATTGAAATCCTTCGTGCCAGACGTTTACGTCAGGTTCGCATTCTTTAGCATATTCAGGGTAAGTAGCTGAAAGGGCACTAGACCAAATAGTACGAATAACTGGATCTATTAGGTTGTTGTTACTCTGGTCCACACAACTGCCGATGTTGTCTCTTACTCTATCTGCAAGGCCAATACTTCCGAGTTGCATCCTGGATGGCCAAATATAAGCATCTTGGTGCATTTCGCAAATTCTGTGGTGCTGGGCGTTCTCTGCGTAAGGGCCCACTTTTAATTCAACAACAGGATGAAGAGTAATATCGGTTGCTACATGTGCTACAAAGCCACATAACCATGAGAAGGCTTTTTCAAAGTGTTCGTTATCTTCGGCTTTTACCTGTTGAATAAGAGCATCAATTAGCTTACCAACGTGGTTGTAATGCATTTTATCTGCCCACTTATTTTGCGCAGAATTCATTAGAGCAAGGTAAGGATAGTCGGGGCTTACACAACCGAGCTCTAAATACCGTTTATTTTGAGCTAAAGCCTTTTTTGCTTCTTGAGGTATGTTTAACTTCATCAATGCATTATTAGCAGAAGCTTCATTTACCGCTGTGATATGTGCGAAAGCACCAGGCATAGTAACCTCCATGTACAGTTTAAATGCATGGAGTTTACTATGCAGGCAATATGTTCGTTGCGACTCGAGTCTTAGAAAAATAAATGTTTATGTATTGGATATCGAGCGAGGCATTTGCAAATTATCGCCTTAGGACTTGCGTTATCTATTTTAATGAAAATCGATAATGGCACTTCAAAAAATTAATGAAATCGTGTTATTTGATATAGGAGTCCAACACTTTCAGTACAACTTCCATATCAGCTTCACGCTTTTCTAATTCTTCCTCCAATACGACGTGTTCGATCAGATGGCCTTTAATTACTTCTTTCATTAAGCCATTTACAGCCCCTCGAATTGCAGCGATTTGTTGCAACACATCTTGGCACTCATGTTCTTCTTCCAGCATTTTTTTAAGACCATTCACCTGACCCTGTATTTTGCTGACACGGGTATTGAGCTTCTTTTGATCTCTGGTTGTATGGGACATGACTTATCTTCTTTAAGTTACTGACTGCGAGATTCTAACTGATAATGTAGCACTTATCTTATACTGGGGGGTAGTATTGAATACTAGGGGGGAGTATAGTTTGGGGCAACTTTAGAAGAGCATATTGAGAATAACAATGGATTTTGTCGCATTATTACAACAAGGTAATGGATGGTTTTTTATACCCAGCGCCATTTTATTAGGAGCGTTACATGGATTAGAGCCAGGACATTCAAAAACGATGATGGCCGCGTTTATTGTGGCCGTAAAAGGAACAGTGAAGCAGGCGGTGATGTTGGGGTTGGCTGCAACGCTTTCCCATACGGCGATCGTATGGATAATTGCTGCGGGTGGGATGTATATAAGTCAAAGATTTACTGCAGAAGCTGCGGAGCCATGGATGCAGCTTATCTCTGGGGGTAATTATCGTCTCGACGGGTTTATGGATGTTCTGGAGAACGTGGAGCGATGAGCGAGCTTGGCACAAAGCTCATAAGCAAGCTCGAGACTGGAGAACGCAAGTTGTCGATACTGGTCATGGGCATCTATCGCTTTCTATCGTAGAAGAAGGGTATCACTGCCGTTTTCAATTACGCACACTTAACGGTAAGCCTTTAACGGCTGAAGACGTTAAACTAGTGCTACCCAACGCAATCAGACAGCCTTCTGATATTTATCACTTTATTGATCGCGATGGCTATTTGGAATCCGCCTCCTGTATTGAAGCCTCTGATGATTTTTTCGTCACGTTGATGGTCGGGCACCATGATCACACCCACGATTTCGAGGTGCATTTTCATGCGGATTCCCATTCGGAAGGTGAGAATAAAGAGTACCAAGATGCTCATGAGCGTGCTCACGCTCTAGATATTCAAAAGCGCTTTGGCGATCGAGATGTTACCAATGGACAAATACTTCTGTTTGGTTTGACGGGTGGGTTAATACCATGCCCGGCGGCGGTCACTGTTTTACTCATTTGTTTGCAACTTAAGGCCATGACACTTGGTGCAACCTTGGTGGTGTCGTTCAGTATTGGTCTAGCGTTAACTTTAGTTGCGGTTGGTGTTGTCGCGGCAGTGGGCGTTCAAAAAGCAACATCGAAGTGGAGTGGTTTGAACGATGTGGCTCGTCGTGCACCTTATTTATCGGGGATCTTGATTAGTGCCGTTGGTGTATATATGGGCATGCACGGGTTTACGACGTTAATGAGCTAAGCTCTGTTGTAATTATTACGTCGCTTTTTGTTTATTAAAGGTAGCTCTTTCATGTTGTGGATGATTACTAAGTACGCGTTAACCGCAGGAATAGTGGTGCTGATATCTGAAGTTGCCAAGAGAAGTGATAAAGCGGGAGCGCTGATTGCCGCGCTCCCGACGGTCACTATTTTAGCTTTGATTTGGATGTATATTGAAGGGCAAGGTCAGGAAAAGCTCGCGAACCACGCGTTTTATACTTTTTGGTATGTACTGCCTACATTGCCGATGTTTCTAGTTTTTCCTTTCTTACTGAGCCGATATTCGTTTTGGTTCTCTTTGGGGATTTGCGCCATTATTTCAATCGTTTGTTTCTTCATTGTGACCATCGTTATCAAAGAGTTTGGAATAGAATTAACTTAATTGAGCAAAGGAGAATTGTAAGAATATAGGTCGAAGCGCTCGCTTATTTATATTTTCAAGGCTCTAACTAGAACTCTTTTTTTAACTCTCGATGCTAGTGTGGCCGCTTACTTGAAGTTATCGATTACTCTCTTGTTTTTCAGTCAAACCTCGTAGAAATGTGACGTTTTGAAGACTTTTCTTCCTTCATTCTAAAGTTATCGGTAATCAGGCAGATACAGTGGCTACAAAGTTACGTCTAGCTTTGCCAGACAGGCTAAAAATACAGTTTGTGTTGGTTATAAGAGGCGAAAGGCTTAACGCTCTGTCGTGAGCATCACATTGAATAGTACCGAGACAATTAAAATGAAAAGAATCATCTTATTAGCCGTTTGCGCCATGTTTGGTATTGCTGTCGTGGCAAGTATGGCATCAACGTACCTAATTTCGAGTCAGAAAATCGATGACATCATCTTAAACAAATCCCAAGTTCAAGCTGAGTTTTTAGCAGGAAATGCAAGTTATATTTTGGAGAACTCAGCCAATCCAATGCAAGACTTACAATCGCTCGTTGAGGGTTTGAAACAACGTTCAGACGTAAGCTATGCAGTCGTAATTGATCGCAATGTGACGGCGGTTGCTCACAGTGATAAGCAAAAGCTAAATAAAACCTACAATGATAACTACACCGTTGAAGGTGCAACCAAAGGTGTACAACAGTATTCAAAGTGGTATGCCGATGTCCAGAAAGTGTGGGTGTTTGATATCATGGCGCCGATCTACGTGAATGGTCAGTTGTACGGCACGTTTGATATTGGTATTCCTATTACAGAAGTAAGCCAAGCGACGAATGGAATTATTACTTCCCAACTGATTTCCATGGTGGTGATCTTCGTTCTGTGTGTTTTGGCTCTATCGCTTCTACTCAACAAGCTGATGCGACCGCTCTCTGCGCTTAAGGAGGCGTTGCAAGACATCTCGAAAGGTGACGGAGACTTAACGGTTCGTTTACCAGCAAAAGGTAATGACGAAGTCGCACAAATTTCTTCGGCGTTCAACGTGTTTGTTGGCAAGGTACATGAGATCATTACACAAGTTGTAAATACTGGTGTGGATCTGAATGGTTCCGCTGTCGCGCTGCGTGGACAATCTCAACAAGCGCTTGCAAGAGGCCAGGAGCAGAATGAGCAAACCATGCTGGTTGTCACGTCTATGAACGAAATGATCGCGACCGTCAACGAAATCGCGTCAAATGCTGCTGGTGCAGCAAGTGCTGCGAGCACGGCAAGTAATGAGACTCAAGATGGCTACAAGACGCTAGAACGCACCAAGACGGCGATGACGAATCTTGAAAACGAGATGAACAGTACTTCCAATATTATCGTAAGTCTTGCGGACAACACTCAGTCGATTGGTAGTATTCTCGAAGTCATTAGAGGGATCTCTGAGCAAACGAACCTACTAGCGTTAAATGCCGCTATTGAAGCAGCGCGCGCCGGTGATGCCGGACGAGGTTTCGCCGTAGTGGCAGACGAGGTCCGTAACCTTGCAACTAAAACGGCTCAGTCCACTGATGAAATTGACAATATGATACATCAGTTGCAAACCGAAGCCCAAAGTGCGGTTAATTCAATGAGTAATAGTAGAACCCTAATTGAAGAAGGCACTGCAGAAACGGAGCTCGCTCGACAAGCACTAGAGGCAATTGCTGATCAAGTTACTACTATTTTGGATATCAATACTCAAGTGGCAACGGCAACAGAACAGCAATCAACGGTAGCAAATGAAATTAACATGAATATGGATACCGTCAGTCACTCCGTGAAAAACGCGCTAACGGCGAGTGAGCAATTGGAAGAATCAAGTCAACAACTTGCAGAATTATCGAGAACTCTCGATCGTCACGTAGGAGCGTTTAGAATTTAAACGCCAACGGAAATCCTTTTGCAAAAGCCAGTAAATCTCGATTGCTGGCTTTTTTATTTGAGAAAATCGCATGTCGAATTGCTCTACTATGCCAGTTTTTATAGTTATTGTGATAAATGATTAATGCTTAACTAGGCGTTAAGCTTCGCGTGTTGTTTTAAGTGCTCAACAAACATAGAGATTTTCTTGGCTAAGTGCTTTCTAGAAGAGTAAAACGCATAAAGCACTAAATCTTCAGGTTCGTATTCTAGAGGGATGACTTCAAGCTTGCCGCTCTCGATCTCACCTTTGCATGATTCTATTGGAAGTATTGCGTATCCAAGCCCTGATAACGCGCCAGATTTAGCGAGATGGCCACTGTTTACTTTGAACGAGGATTGTACTGTTTGCGTAATATGACCTCCGTCGGGATTTTTAAATACCCAGGGAGCGCCATTTACTGCAGTAAGTGTCGTGATACAGGGAACATGATTTAAATCCGTAATTTTGTAAGGGCTGGCGTACTTATTAAGCAGTTGAGGCGCAGCCAAAATAGCACTGGGCCAGCGTTTGATTTCCCTTGCTACCCAATTGCTGTCAGACAAAGTCCCTCTATGAAAACTCAAAATGACATCAAAGCTATCAATAATCTCATCTTTAGGGTTTAGCGTTGTATCGCAAGATAAAGAGATTGACGGGTATTGCGTGCAAAAGGTGACAACCGCTTTGGCCAGTACAGGTGTGTCTGGCATAAGAATACGTAGCTCTCCAGTTACGGTGTGCGAGTGGCGAGTCACGGTTTCTAGCGCGTTGTTGAGTTGTTCCAATAATGGACGAGTGCTGCTATAGAGCTCTTCTCCAGCCTCGGTAGGCGTCATTCGCCTTGTTGTTCTATTGAACAACCTGATGTTTAACTTTTCTTCAAGCAGGGCAATATGTCGGCTGACATTCGATGTTGGTATATTCAAACACTCAGCGGCTCGCTTAAAGCTGTTGTTCTCATAAACACAATGAAAACTTTTTAACCAGGTTTGGTCGACGTTATCAAACATTTGATTGTCCCACTTTATTGGATTATCTAGCCAGCATATTGCACTTTATCCTCAGACTGAGTTGCATACAATTTTATTTAAAAGTCAGAGCGGGCAAACGATGCAGATGTCGTGCTACGAGGTGATAAATAATGAGGTACACATGAGTTGGCTAGAAAGGTTATTTGAGAATAAGAATATAATAGGTTCGCGCAAAGCGTCTATTCCTGAGGGCGTTTGGACAAAATGCCCTGAATGTGAACAAATACTTTATCGCGCGGCATTAAAAGAGAATTTGGAAGTATGTCCTAGGTGCTCTCATCATATGAGAATGGCTGCACGTCAAAGGTTAAACACTTTTCTGGATCATGGAACACAGCAAGAGTTGGCAAGTGAGTTGGAACCGCAGGATATTTTGGGTTTTAAAGATTTAAAACGATATAAAGAGCGAATCTCCATCGCGCAGAAAACGACTGGAGAAAAAGATGCCTTGGTTGTGATGCAGGGGAAGTTACTAGGCTTGCCTGTTGTAGCTTGTGCGTTTGAATTCTCTTTCATGGCTGGCTCGATGGGGGCGGTGGTTGGCGAGAAATTTGTCCGCGCCGTTGAAACTGCGATTAATATAAAATCTGGGCTAGTGTGTTTTTCTGCTTGCGGAGGGGCGCGCATGCAAGAGTCTTTGGTAGCACTAATGCAAATGTCAAAAACCAGCGCTGCGTTAAACCACTTATCTGAGCACAGATTACCCTATATCTCAGTATTGACGGACCAAACTTATGGTGGCGTCTCGGCGAGTTTAGCCATGTTGGGAGACATCAATATTGGTGAGCCTAAAGCAAGCATCGGCTTTGCGGGAAGGCGTGTTATTGAACAAACGGTACGTGAAAAGCTACCAGACGAGTTTCAAAGAAGTGAGTTTTTATTGGCACATGGCGCATTAGATATGATTGTGGACAGACGTGAAATGCGTGATCGCGTTGGCGGCTTATTGGCTAAGTTAACCAACGCGAGGGTGGTTTCAGAATAGGTGATATTAAAGTTAGGCTTAGTACTTGCGTTTATTGAGCCGTAATCATTACAAACCGTTCATTTTGCCCCCATCTTGGTTCCGCATTCATTAGGCTGAGATCCAACGCCGTTTGGTATGGGTCAACAGCAAAATGGTCGCTTACTAACCCCCAGAGCATCCAGTTGATTGCGGTTTCATTCTCGGTAAGCTCTTCGAGTGGCGCTTGGAGGAAAAAGTACTCATCTTCGCCATCGTAACCGAGCCGATCATAGATAATGTTGCGTAGCTCTCGATCCAAATCATGTTGGAGGTTGATTGAGTCGTACAGTTGCTCTTCTGTTGGGCCATTCTCATGGTGATAAACATTGCGTTTTGACTCTTTGCGTAAAGTACCTGAGCCAGTTTTAATGCTTACTTTCTTTTGCGAGTGTTGCTCAAGAACTTGAATGATTTCATCCTCTAGTTGATCGAGTTTACTCAGCAAAACTTGATTGTTTATGTCACCAGCGGGGGAGGCCATCGTTTGGAAGGCTTTCACTCTCTCGTAGACTGCTTTCCCGTGAGGAAGCGCTGCAAAGCACTGTTCTCGGAGCGCTTCATTGGCTTGCCAAATGCCCGAGTAGAGCTCGTAATCATGTGGATATGGTGGAAGATCTTCAGTATCTTCCCCTAATAATTCTCGCCAGCGCTTTTGCCACTGTTCTTCTTTTGAGTGTTTTACACGAGCGTATTGCTTAACCCAGCGGTTACGAAGGTTTACCCCAAAAATGGCAAGTCCCCATGGAGCGAGCAAATAAAAATAATAGTGAGAAGAGTTATCCCAAAAGTAACCGTAAACGTAAACACCAAAAGCAAGCACCCAAGTTCCAATAGTACAAGCAATAATCCCGGACATTATTGATGATTGGCGCTTTGTTTCTCTTAATGTATTACCTTCAGCACATAACCAAAAAATGCCGCCAAAAACAAAGGCAAACGTTGTCATGAAGTAGGCAAGCCCCGCTCCCAAAAATCCCCAAAGTGACATGTATTATCCCTAGCCAAATATCTGCTTATTCACTCATCAATGATTCGAGGAGTAAATGTGTTTGATTTGGCGGAGAATTTACCATTAATGCCAACCTTTTGATATGCACTCGATGACTTATTGGGAATGAGTCACAAATAAAAATAGATGGTATCAAGCATCAAAATTTAATTTAGAACCTTTGATTGTCGTGAACTCTATCTGGAAGAGTTAAGGGGGGCGTTTAAGGGCAATTTTCCTCATAAAGTCGTTATTTAGAAAAAGGTAAATTAATGTTTTTATTGATAATTGTGAGAAATCTTGGGTTGGGATTGATCCCATAAATTTAGAGTAAAAAGCCTATTTTTGGGAGCGATTTCATAAATTTTATGACACTGATTTCACTGTTTGAGCTGTAAAGAATATAAACCCCCACTCAATGTATGTTAATAATCAATGAGTGTTGTTATGTCTCATATCCGTTTTTTCCCGCGCCATCGTTTGGCGCTTGCTTGTATGCTAGCGAGTGTGTCTAGCTTCTCTTTTGCACAAAACCAGTGCGCTGTTGCTGATTTACAACAATCGAGAGACTTGGCTGCTGCCGTTTCTGGTGCAGAGTATGATTGCTACCACGCTTGGTTTTCAGCTCCTTCCGCAACGCTGAACGATATTTACAGCGAAGCGAGCTTAAGCCGTATCCAAGTCGCGTTGGATCAAGAAATTGCCCGCTATCGTGGAGAAGCAGAGCAAGCTCGTGTTCTAGAAAATCTGGGCGAGTTTATTCGTGCTGCATACTACGTTCGTTACAATGCTGGCACAGGTACACCTGAGTTTTCAGAAGCGTTGAGTCAGCGTTTTGCTCAGTCGACGAACCTATTCCTTAACAACTCTCATGCTTTGGATCAAGGCCGTGAACAAGTTGGCGCAATGAAGAGCCTGACTTTGATGGTTGATAACGTGAAGCAGTTGCCGCTGACCATGGATAGCATGATGGCCGCGTTGATGCACTTTAACCGTGAAACCGCGCAGGACACGCAATGGGTCGATGGTTTAAACAACCTGTTCCGTTCTATGGCAGGTCATGTAGCAAACGATGAGTTCTACCGCTACATGGCAAACAATACTCACCATATTGATACATTAGCGAGATTCGCATCTGATAACGCTTGGGCATTGGATACGGATGCGAGCTTTATTGTTTTCAATGCATTACGTGAAACTGGTCGTTTGCTTGCGAGCCCAGATCAGGAGACCAAACGCAAAGCCTTGGCTGTGATGCAACAAGTGATGCAGCGTTACCCATTGGGCAGCGAGCATGACAAACTGTGGCTTGCTGCCGTAGAGATGATGGGCTACTACGCACCAGAAGGCCTAAATGGTCTGAATATTGAGCAAGCTAAGCAAGATCTAGCTGCGCGCGTGATGCCAAATCGTTTTGAGTGTCAGGGGCCTGCCATCATTCGCTCTGAAGATCTAACTGATGCTCAAGCTGCAAAAGCGTGTGAAGTACTGGCTGCGAAAGAAGCCGACTTCCATCAAGTGGCGAATACGGGCAATCAACCTGTTGCTGATGACTTGAATGATCGTGTTGAAGTGGCGGTGTTTGCTAGTAACGACAGCTACGTTGATTATTCTTCGTTCCTGTTTGGTAACACAACGGACAACGGTGGTCAGTACCTTGAGGGGAATCCATCAAAAGCGGACAATACCGCCCGTTTCGTGGCTTATCGCTATGCGAATGGCGAAGATTTATCGATCTTGAATCTAGAGCATGAGTACACGCACTATTTGGATGCGCGATTTAACCAGTACGGCTCATTCAGTGATAACTTAGCCCACGGTCATATCGTGTGGTGGCTGGAAGGTTTTGCTGAATACATGCATTACAAACAAGGCTACCAAGCGGCGATCGAACTGATTGCAGGCGGTAAACTGAGCCTTTCAACTGTGTTTGATACCACATATTCTCACGATACTAATCGTATCTATCGTTGGGGTTACTTGGCCGTTCGATTCATGTTAGAAAATCATCCGCAAGACGTAGAAAGCTTGTTGGCGTTGTCGCGTACTGGTCAGTTTGAACAGTGGGCGCAACAGGTGACGACATTAGGTCAACAATATGACGCAGAGTTTGAACGCTGGTTGGATACGTTAGAAGTGGAGCCAGAGCAACCAGTTACTGACCCAGAAGAGCCAATAGAACCAACAGAACCTGAAGCACAAGTGACTGAATTGACGGCGAACCAAAGCCTTCAACTCAGTGGCGAAGCGTACAGCGAAAAACTGTTCTACGTTGACGTACCAGCCAACACCGTTCGCTTTAATGTATCTATTGAAGGTGCGGGGGATGCGGATCTTTACATGAGCTACAACAAAGTTGCGCATTACTACGACTTTGAAATGAGCCAGTATGGCGATGGCAGCAATGAAGAGATTGTATTTGAGCCAGAGCAGGATGGTTACGTGAAAGCAGGTCGTTACTACATCAGTTTAACTGGCCGTGATAACTATGACTCAGTGAATCTTGTGGCTGCTTTAGACGTTGAAGCGCAAACACCGCCAACACAAGTGCAAGACGATTTGGCACCGGTGGTATTAGAGTCTGGTGAAGCAAAAATGCTGACCGTTCACAAGCAGCGTTATGCGGCAGTGTATGTACCTGAAGGTGTTGAAGAGATTCGTGTATGGCTAACGGCTCACTCTCAAACTGGTAATGTCGATCTATACGCCAGCAGAGAGCATTGGCCTACGGTTGAGCAACACGAGTACGTCTCCAACTATGCAGGTAGCAACGAATACCTTGCGATTCCTGTTACTGAAGCGGGCTATGTGCACTTCTCTCTTCAAGCACAAGAACAAGGTGATGACGTTGAAATGTTAGTGCACTTCAACTAAAACATGCTCGATTAGCTGAAATCGAGATAAAAAACGTCGCTCATAGAGCGGCGTTTTTGTTTGTATCGGATGCCATTGTGATCAAACAGCGGCGAATGCTAGTTAATCGGCTAATTTATCGAGTTATCCTTTGCTCTTTTTCTAAACGGCTTTAGGTTTGTATTACAATTTACCGCGCACATAAACTTTTTTAGCGACGCGTTCTGTGACCTAGCTTCTGATTTGTGCTTTCCAAACGGATACAATATATATGCACCCCGTGCAATAAAGTGAAAAGGGAAAGACATGAAAACGCTTATTTATGAAACGTTGATTAGCCTTGCTAACCAAGAACCAGAACAACATGCAAGAATCCGACAAAATCTATATGAACAGTTGGATCTGCCGTTCGATAAGCAGCTGGCTTTGTATTCTTGTGCCCTTGGTCCTGCAAGTTCAGGCAAGTTGGAGAGTAGTCAAGGCATTAACAACGCGGTAGATTGCGCGGTTAAACTGCTTGAAACCCCTGAGCGCTAATTCACTCGTTGTTTAAATCACGGCCCGATCCCCAAGGGCCGTTTTTAATTTAATTGCCTTTAAATTGATTCCAACGTCGTTATTACTCTGCTCTTTCCGCTAGCACTTCTTTGAATGCAAACATGCCGTTTAATGCCGCTGGAAACCCTGCGTAGACGGACATCTGTAAGATGACTTCTTTAATTTCAGCCTCGCTGCAGCCTACATTCAGTGCTGCATTGAGATGTACTTTCAGTTGTGGCGAACAATTCCCCATTGCCGTTAGCGCGGCGACGGTTGCGATTTCTCTCGATTTTAGGTCTAAGCCTGGGCGAGCATAAATATCGCCAAACGGGTACTCAATGGTGTACTGAGCTAAATCTGGGCAAATATCTTGTAAGCTTTCGATGACATTGTGACCAGCGTCGCCATCAATGTGAGAGAGTAGTTCTAATCCTTTGTTAAAGCGTGATTGTTCCATCGATATGTTCCTAGTGAATAAATGCAAACATACCTTAATCGTTAGAGTTAACTCTAAGTCAATGAACTTTTCCGCTTTTATACAAGGCAATTTTTTCTTCTAGAGCCGTTAAGTGCTTTTGCTGCTGTTCAATGTGGAGCTTGAGGTTTTCTTGGTGTTGCTCTAGCAAGGCTTGGCGTTGTCGTACAGATTCTGAGCCGACTTCCCTTAATTTTGCATATTCCAGAATCTCTTCAAGCGGCATTGCAGTTTCTTTTAATCGCTTTACGAAGCTAATCCAGCTTAGATCTTTCGCACTATACACTCGATGCCCACTCGCGTTTCTATGGACATGTTTAAGTAAGCCAATTTTTTCATAGTATCGAAGTGTATGAGCAGACAAGCCGACGAGGCTAGAAAACTCTTTGATATTCATGATTACCCTCCAAGGTAATTCATACCAATAGGCATAAGCTAAGTTCCGCATTTTGAAGTCATTTCGGGATAGATACAAACGGTAATCTTCCATGTTTTAAGGTTGGATACGCAGAAGGGGGCTGTTTTGAATACGCGCCAAACGTGATCCACCTGCCAGTTTCACTTTATTAAAAATTAGTTACTCAATAGAGTGGTTTGGCTGTTTTTAGTCTTTGGCCTCCTTTAGGGCGTACCCGGGCATTTTCTTTCATATATTTTGAATGCAATTTTTTGCAATACAAAACAATGACTTAATTTATTTTATGTGCGGTGTGCTTGAATGCCATCTACTCGTTTACGTCCAGAACCGTTTCTACTTGTGCAATGGAGGAGTCACTACGCCTTCATTTTCAGCCTTGAGTTAGGGCGAAAAGGGTGAGGGCGTCTGATGAATAGCTCTTATAATTTCGACTATTGAATTCACTCACAAAAAAATGCAAACAAGTAATCGTGAGTGAAAACGAGTAGGAGAACAACATGAGTGGCTCACAGGAAATACAATCATTCGGTGCGAATGTTATCTTACATGCGTTTGATTGGAAGTATGCTGACATTGCCCAACGAGCAAAAGAAATCCACGAGCTAGGTTACGGCTCCGTGTTGGTTTCGCCACCAATGAAAAGCGCCCACGATGATCGCTGGTGGCAGCGCTATCAACCTCAAGATTACCGTGTCATCGACAATGCGTTGGGTGATACCAAAGACTTTATCCGTATGGTTCGTGAACTGGAGCAAGTTGGCGTGTGGGTTTACGCTGACGTGGTGTTTAACCATATGGCAAATGAGGCCCACCTTCGCCGAGACCTCCAATACCCAAGGCAAGAGGTCTTGGAGGAATACCAACAAAACAAACAGAAATATCAGTCGCTAACGTTATTTGGCGACTTATCTCAACCGCTTTTTGATGAAGAGGACTTTGTTGAAGCGTTCGGTATTAAAGACTGGAAAGATAAATGGCAGGTACAAAATGGACGTATCACAGGTGGACCAACCGATCCTGGCTTGCCAACCCTCCGTGTTTGTGACCATGTCGTTGAGCAGCAACGCGCTTACCTAAAAGCACTGAAAGCCATTGGTGTGAAAGGTTTTCGTATTGATGCCGCGAAACACATGACGTTAGAGCATCTTAAACGTGTTTGGACAGACGACATCACGCGCGATGTGCATATATTTGGCGAAATTATTACCGATGGCGGTGCGACAGAGGAAGAGTATCAGTTGTTTCTTGAGCCGTATTTACAGGAAACTCGCTTAGGCGCTTACGATTTCCCTTTGTTCTCAACCATTTTTAAGGCGTTTGCTAAAAAGGGCAGTTTCAAGTCGTTGATTGACCCATACTGTTTCGGTCAGGCCCTTTCGCCTGGTCGCGCCATTACATTTGTTGTCACGCATGACATTCCTAACAATGACGTTTTTCTTGATCTGATCATGGATGAGGAAAACGAATGGTTAGCTTATGCCTACATTCTAGGCCGCGATGGTGGTGTGCCATTGGTTTATACCGACTTAAACACTAGCGGTATTACAGATAAAAATGGCAAGCCAAGATGGCAAGGCGCATGGAACGATCCACGAATGGCGAAAATGATCCAATTCCATAATATGACGCATGGCGAGTCGATGAGTGTTCTTGAAGGTAACGATGATATGCTGGTATTTAAGCGAGGGAGCAAAGGCGTTGTCGTGCTTAATAAATCGCAGCGTCAGCAGTCTTTGACATTGAAAATGGATGGTGACTGGGTGGATTTGATGACGGATCAGGACGTTCCATCTGACGGTAAGTTAATTGTGCCACCTAAAGCCTCAATGTTGCTCGTCGAAAACTAAAAAATAAAACACCGAGCTTAGCGAGCTCGGTGTTTTATTTTTGTCGGCGGTCATTCAAGAACGGGTAAAGTCTAATGTAAAACCGAAGTCTTTCGCGTCTGCTATGAAGTTATGAGCACTCATTAACGCAACATTCAGCCTTTAAAAAGCCGATCACATCATCTAAACATTGGTACTCTGCAACGCAAAAAAGGGTTCGCCCCTCACGACGTTGGGTGAGAAGCCCGGCTGAGGCTAGACTAGAAATATGATGAGAGAGAGTGGATGCAGGAATGCCAAGCTTTTCTTGTACGCCGCCTACCGCGATACCTTTGTATCCCGCTTTGACAACTTCTTTGTAAATACTTAAACGAGTAGGATGACCTAACTCTTTTAGTGCTTTAGCGACGGCTTCAAGCTCCATACTGACCTCTAAAGAATGACTACAGTAAATTTGTTTCGATAATAGGGAAAGTCTCGGTAAATGCCAACTCTTGTGATCTAGGAACGATTTAAATCAGATGAGATTCATACCGGCTCATACCAGCACAACAATAATTGTCTACTCCAATGAGACAGATCAATCTTCATTATTATTTCACCCCACGTTCAAACTCCCTCGTCTACACTCATGGGTGAGTTGTCAGTTGGCAGACCAAGGAGGCGGCCATGATTGCGGTTCATAGAGATTATTGTTTGTCTAACAGTTCAGATTTACATGCTCACGTTAAAGTTAACCCTGTCGGTAAATTAGAAGTTGAGATTGTAGAACTTCAAGAGCGCCATACCACAGAGTTTGATGATTTGTCTTTTGAGAGCCGTGGGTGTGAAACTCGAATCTGTGGTAAAGAAGACACAACTCCGTGGCAGTTCAATCTTGCAGTTACTGATGCGTTAGAGCTTTCTCACTTAGTGGAAGAAGCAAACGAAGAGTATGAGATTTTAATGAATGATCTTATGTAATCTCGTGAGAAGATCATTTTATCCTGCACGGCATGTGACTCGGTACTGAAAAAGAAAAACCTCCCAAACGGGAGGTTTTTAATATTGAGCAAGTTACCGTCAGAGCGGCTCTTCTCTCGGCGGTGTTAGTTCTTGAACGTTATCTTCATTGAAGTCATCGGCGTAACCTTTCGGCGGTGGCGTCCAACCACGTTCTGAGCGCGAGAGTTTGTCATGGCGATCTTTTTGCATCTCTTCCGCCATTTTTTCCTCTAACTGAATAAACAGTTGTCGGAAATTGTTGTCATAACGTTCGCCTTCAGAATCATCTTCCCAAGCTTTGTAGAGTATCTCGGACTTGCGTGCTTCAACACGCTTGTATGTCGCTTTTTGCTGCTCAACAAAGAAGGGATGAATACCAAGTGCTTTCATCGTGTGACCGCCCATCTCCAATGCGGAATGGTAGGTTTCCGATTCAATAATATCAGCCCCAGCTTGACGCAATAGATAGCCGTGACCACGGTCAAAGGCGCGTGCGATCACCGTTACTTTGGGGTACGTGTGTTTGACGTACTTCACCAATTCCACACTCGATTCTTGGTTATCAATTGCGACGACCAACGCAGCCGCATGCTCGATGCCTGCAGTGTGCAGCATATCTGGTCGAGTCGCATCGCCAAAATAAGCGCGAGTGCCAATCTGGCGCATGTTATCGACTTGGTTGGCTTGGTGATCGAGCACCACTGTTGTTACACCATTAGAAACAAGCAAGCGGTTAACAATCTGACCAAAGCGGCCGATACCAGCGATGATTACTGTGCCTTTTTCCTCAATCGTATCGCTTTCTCTTTCGTTTGATTGGGTTTCAAAACGCGGCAGTATTAATTTGTCAAATAGAATGAACAAGCCTGGCGTTAAGAACATTGAGATAGCAACAACCAGCGCAAGAGTTTGCGAGAGTTCAAACGGAATGACGTGGTTTTGCACAGAGAAGCTTAGCAACACAAAACCAAATTCACCCGCTTGAGCCAAGCTTAAGGTAAACAGCCAGCGGTTGCTGCCTTTCACTCTAAATATCAGCGCGAGAATAAACAGCACCAAGGCTTTCAATACCATCACGCTAATGGTCAGTGCCATGATCAACCAGAAGTCACCAAATAGAACCGAGAAATTGATCCCTGCGCCGACGGTGATGAAGAACAGACCTAGCAACAACCCTTTAAATGGTTCGATATTAGATTCTAACTCGTGGCGAAATTCGCTGTTCGCCAATACAACGCCAGCCAAGAAGGTTCCTAAGGCAGGAGATAAGCCCACTAAACTCATCAGTGCTGCGATGCCGATCACCAGCATCAATGCGGTGGCGGTAAAAATCTCACGCAGCCCAGAGCTAGCAACATAGCTCAGCAGAGGTCGACTTAAAAAGTGACCACCAACGACAACAATCGCTATCGATGCTGTGATGACTATTCCGTACGCCCAGCCTGGTAAATCGGCCACGAGGTTTAAATCGTCATGATGCTGCGCAGCAGTTTGAACGGCATTTTGTGCTTGTTCGACTAACTCTGGCAGGGCCAGCAACGGAATAAAGGCCAACATCGGGATAACAGCGATATCTTGGAAAAGCAAAACAGAGAACGCGTTTTGTCCACCTTCTGTCTTCGTTAACCCTTTTTCGCTAAAAGTTTGCAAAACAATCGCGGTAGAAGAAAGGGCGAAAATCAAGCCGATGGCTAAGGCAATGGTCCAAGGCTGTTCAAAGTACAGGGCAATACCCATAATCGCCGCGATGGTACCGCCAACTTGAAGACCGCCTAAGCCCATTAAACGATTTCGCATTGACCAGAGCATTTTAGGCTCTAGCTCTAACCCCACTAGGAATAGCATCATCACCACGCCAAATTCGGCAAAGTGCTGAATTGTCGTTGTTTCTTCACCAACTAAACCGATAATTGGACCAATTACCACACCAGCGATGAGGTAACCTAAAACGGAACCGAGCCCTAAACGCTTGGCAAGTGGTACCGCGATCACAGCGGCAATCAAATACACGAAGGCTTGTAAGAATATCCCTGTCATGAAGCCTCCTTGATGAGCTTCGGAAGTGCGCTGTTGAGTTTGATTAATGACGCAGCTGCTTCAACATCCAGTCTATCTTCGACTAATGCTGTTAGTAGGCTTTTGTACCGTTCGACATGACGGGGAATTCGTCCTTCTTCTTCGGCTGTACGTGCGCCGAACAAAGCAAGAGGCGCAATGTAGTGCATACCCGTGAGCGCTGACATTTGCTCGATAGGAGCGAGCAGTTCCCGAATCGTAAAATGGTTGTAGCCTTCGGCTTTATAGGCTTCTTCTTTGCCGCCGGCAGAAAGCACGCACAGCATGGTTTTACCTTGTAGTTCGGTTCCTTCAGTGCCGTAAGCAAAGCCATACTCCAAAACCAGATCTTGCCACTCTTTTAAAATTGCTGGGGTTGAATACCAATATAGTGGGAATTGAAAAACCACCACATCATGCTCACGCAAGCGTTGTTGTTCACGGTCGATATTGATATCGAAACGAGGGTATTCACCATAGAGATCAACACATGTCACGCCTTCAATTTTTTGAGCTTCTTTGAAAAGTGGAGTATTCACTTCTGAACGATGCTGGGAAGGATGAGCAAAGAGAATTAATACTTTTTTATTCGCCATAAGGATCCTTGCTATCTAAATAACCATGCCCGGTAGGAGCGCAGGTTGGTTAGAAAATGTAACTCATAAATGGCCGTCAAGCTAGCTTGGAAAAGTGCTTAAGCTGTTTCAATATCAATAAAAAACCACCAAATAAGTTGGTGGTTTTGGCAAGCGTCAAATTCTAATTAATCATGAATAGGAACGACTAAAATATCGACTGGTGACTTGTTGATAAGATGTCTTGAGTAGGAAATGATTTTGCTCCAGAAATCTTGGTGATGGCCACAAATCAGCAAGTCCACTTCTTGCTCTTTGATGGTAATTTCGAGCTTATCGGCTAAATCACCAGTACCCACGAAGAAGTGTTTGAGTGGATAATCCATGTACTCACTGAATGTTCTCAAACATTCCATAGAGTGCTCATTCAGCGGCCTTTGGTCTGGGTTCTCTTTAATGTCTACGAGCTCACGATAAATTTCCCCGTGAGTTCCATCAATATGGATGAATGAAATATCGGAGTCGAGATAGTTAGCCATCGCTACGGCTCTGTCGATCAGAACAGTGCTCTCATCGGACAGTTCGAGTGCAACAAGGATATGTTTGTATTTCATTACCACGCCCTTATGTGGATTAGCTTTACTGTAAGCATAGTATGGCTTGGGCAAAATTTGTGTAGATAAGATCTCGAAATCGTTCAAAGTTTTGATAAATAATGCCGCTTGCTTTTTAGTCAGAAAACCCGCTAAACTTCGCAAATCATTTCTCTAGGAGATTACGCCAACATGAAGAACTAAACCTGTTATCCATATTTTTACTTATTTTTTGGATCTGCAGGGTTAGTAGGCGTAGCTCACTTTCCGATATTTCTTTGCAACAAGACGACTTTTTGATTTGACGTTTATCGTCGAGCTTTACATAGAGCTTAATGCGTTTGTGCACGCGTTTTGTTGCAATCTCAAATCATAGCTACGGCTGTTGTCCCTGTCATACAGGAGGCAAATTATGCCAGTTTTACAAGCTTTTAATGTTAGCCATCAGTTTGATAATGGCGAGACGCTATTCCAGTCTATTTCTTGTTCCATGACTAAACGACGTGTTGGTTTGGTTGGGCGCAATGGCATCGGTAAGTCACTTTTGGCTTCCATTTTGGCGGGAGAAACTCAGCCTGCCAGCGGTGTTGTGACTTCTCCCTCTTCTTTCATGATGTATCGCCAGCAGCCGTCTGATTTGCTTTCAGGTCAGCAATCGATCGCCCAGTTTCTGGGCAAAGATGCGGTCTTGCATGCTTTAAAGCAGATTGAACAAGGTGATGTTTCTGAACATTGGTTCGAACTGGTTGGCGAGCAGTGGGATATTGAACAGAAACTCAAACAGCAGCTTGCTGCGATGGGCTTACCGCAAGACCCTGATTTCTCTTGTGCTCGGCTCAGTGGTGGTCAGTTGGCGCGTTTGCAGTTATGGCAATTGTTTGAAAACGAAACGGAACTTTTGATTCTCGATGAGCCATCCAATCACCTCGATACTGAGGCGAAACAATGGTTGATAGAGTCTATGAGGCATTTCGGTGGCGCGATTTTACTCATCAGTCACGATCGTGAGCTGCTGCGAGCAATGGAGGAAATTTGGGAAATCTCGGGCCTAGGCTTACAGGTTTTTGGTGGAAATTACGATGTGTATGCCGAGCAAAAACGCACTGAGCTACAAGCGGTCGAAAGGCAGTTAGCGCAGGTCGATAAACAGAAAAAACGGTTAGCTGAGCAAGCCCAGAAAAATCGCGAAAAAGCAGACCAACGCGCCGCGCAAGGGAACAAACTGCGCAAAGACGGCAGTCAGCCCAAAATTTTGCTTGATGGCAAAAAGGATAGCGCGACCGCCAGCGCCTCAAATCGCAATAAGAATGAGCAACTCAGACAAGTGCATTTACAAGCCAAAGAGCGGGCGTTGCAATCGCGACATGAGCAGCTCAAAGCGCAAAAGCTTTATCTTGCAGATAATCCGAACCGTTCGAGAAAAGTGTTGTCGATACAAGAAGGTATATTACCTTTTGGGGATTCTACTCCTATCACTTTGCAGATTTTTGCGAACGATAAAGTCCATCTCAAAGGGAAAAATGGATGCGGAAAGTCAACCTTGTTAAAGACGTTGCTTGGCGAGTTGTCGTTGCTCAGTGGTGAGCTGCAAGTGAATACTCCCTTGTATTATCTCGACCAACACTTTGGCGCAGTGAATCCAAATCTTTCGTTACTTGAGAACGTAATCGAGACCTGCCAAGAGATGACGGAAAGTGAAGCGAGAACCTTACTGGCGGGGATCGGTTTTCGTCGAGACGCTGTGTTTCGGTTGGGGTGCGTACTAAGTGGTGGCGAGAAGATGAAGCTCGCAATGCTGATCGTCAGCCATCAACACTCCCAGCCTTTGCTGCTGCTTGATGAGCCAGATAATCATCTCGATCTCGAGTCAAAAATAATGCTTAGTCAGGCGTTAAATACATACAAAGGTGGATTTGTTCTGATTAGTCACGACCAAGATTTCGCTTCTGAGTCTGGGGTTTTGCGTCAAATCGAACTGAATTAAACGAAAGAGAGTAAACGCCATCGTAGCTCTTCAGCGTTGTTCCTAAGCTCTACACCGCCACTTACCGATATGTAGAATTGGCGGGAAATGAGGGAGTTAGGATGGCTTTCACAACTCGTTTAATGAAATTAGATTCATTTTGTCGATATATAGTAGAGTTCTGATGTATTGCACAAAAAGACAACAGAAAAATAAAAAGGAATTTCATGAAAAAGAACACCCTAGCATTCGCAACGGCTCTCGCACTCGGAAGTGTGTTGTCTGTGGCGCATGCAAATGAAGCGGCGCAGTCGTCGGTTGAACAGGTAAACCCGAAAGCCATCACGTACCCAACCACACAAAAAGTGGATGTTGTCGATGACTACTTTGGTACAAAAGTGAGTGATCCTTATCGCTGGTTGGAAGACGATCTCAGCCCAGAAACCGCAGAATGGGTGAAGGCACAAAATGCAGTGACGTTTGATTATCTGTCGAAAATCCCTTACCGCAAGCAGATTGAAGAGCGCATTACTAAGCTCATGGATTACGAAAAACAAAGCCAACCGTTCAAAGAGGGTAAGTTCACTTACTTCTACAAAAATTACGGGTTACAAAACCAAGACGTGCTTTATCGGCAGCTAGGTGATGGTGAAGCAGAAATTTTCCTCGATCCAAATACTTTTAGTGAAGATGGCACCACATCGTTAGCGGGAGTGAGCTTTTCACGAGACGGTTCTTTGGTCGCATACAGCATTTCGGAAGGCGGCAGCGATTGGCGCAAAGTCATTGTGTTAGATACAGAAACCAAAAAGCCCGTCGGTGAAACGCTGGTGGATATTAAGTTCAGCGGCATCAGTTGGCTCGGCAATCAAGGTTTCTATTACTCGAGTTATGACAAGCCACAGGGGAGTGAACTCTCCGCGAAGACAGATCAACACAAGCTCTACTTTCATAAGCTTGGGACGAAACAAAGTGAAGACCAGCTGATTTTTGGCGGGTTTGAGGAAGAGAAATACCGTTATGTTGGCGGCTATACGTCAGATGATGAACGCTACTTGTTTATCTCAGCCAGCGTATCGACATCGGGTAACAAACTGTTCTTTAAAGATTTGAGTAAGCCAAACAGCCCGCTTAAAACCATTTTAGATAACACCAGCTCTGATACTTGGGTAATAGACAACCAAGGCACGAAACTGTACTTGGTTACGAACCTTAATGCGCCGAACAAACGCGTCGTGACGGTGGATGCGAGTCAGCCGCAGCCCAAAAACTGGAAAGATTTGATCCCTGAAACAAAGAACGTGTTACGTGTTTCTACCGCGGGTGGCAACTTGTTTGCGAGCTATATTGTTGATGCGATCTCGATGGTGAAGCAATACGACATGAACGGCAAACTCATCCGAGAAATCAAATTGCCTGATATTGGCAGCGCATACGGTTTCACGGGTAAAAAAGAAGAAACCGAAGTCTACTATTCTTTCACCAACTACAAGATGCCAAGCACTACGTATCGTCTGAACATCAAAGATGGTGATAGCGAGGTGTACTACAAATCTAAAGCGCCATTTGACCCTGCTTTGTATGAATCTCGCCAGGTGTTTTACACCTCAAAAGACGGAACAAAAGTGCCGATGATCATCACCTATAAAAAAGGGACACCGATGGACGGCAGCGCACCAACCATCCTATATGGTTATGGTGGTTTCAACATTAGCCTCACACCATCTTTTAGCCCGACACGTGCGGCTTGGCTGGAGCTTGGTGGTGTTTACGCGGTAGCGAACATTCGTGGCGGTGGGGAGTATGGTAAAGAGTGGCACAACGCTGGCATTCAAATGCAAAAGCAAAATGTGTTTGATGACTTTATTGCGGCGGCTGAATTTCTAATTGATGAAAAGGTAACGTCATCAAACAAGTTAGCCATTAACGGTGGATCGAATGGTGGCTTGTTAGTGGGGGCTGTTATGACGCAACGTCCAGAGCTGTTTAAAGTGGCGCTGCCAGCAGTCGGCGTACTGGACATGCTGCGTTATCATACTTTTACCGCAGGTGCTGGTTGGGCGTATGACTACGGTACGGCAGAGCAAAGTAAAGAGATGTTCCAATATCTGAAAGGTTATTCGCCAGTGCACAATGTAAAAGCGGGGGTGGAATACCCAGCAACATTGATTACAACGGGTGATCATGATGATCGTGTTGTTCCTGCTCACTCATATAAATTTGCTGCTGAGTTGCAGTCAAAACAGGCGGGTTCAAATCCGACCTTGATTCGCATCGAAACCAATGCAGGACATGGTGCTGGCACACCAACGCGTAAAATAATTGAGACAAATGCAGATATTTATAGCTTTGCACTGTTCAATATGGGGATAGAGAAACTGCAATAGTGCGAATCGTTTGCGTTTCTAGTTAACGAAATGAATTGGTGCTTTTGCACTCGAAAATAAAAGGGAATCACAGAGTGTGATTTCCTTTCAATTTATTGTGGAGTAACTATTCTAAATTTACCGCAAGGCTAATTAAATTAAGGTATTTGCAATTTATTACAACTCTCTTCTTTACCTGAAGAGTAATATGCGATGAAAATAAAACTTGATCGCGATCACCTAACACCATTGCACTCCTAATTTATATGGTAAATTTAATTAATCATTTATTCTAATGATAATTTAATTTTCATAAGTTTTAATATTCCCTTCTTCGTAAATCTTACCAAATTTCAAGTTATATAAGATATAAGTAGCAGTGATTGAACTTTTATGACGCTTTATTTTATTTTAATTAAAACGTCTAATGTTTTGTCATTATTAAATTTGCTTTGATAATTTATATTATCCAAAGCGAGTTGTGTTGCTTGCTATTTATGATGACCTCATGACGTGAATAATTTTATAATCATTAAAATGGATACAGTTTTATGAATTTAGTGAAACCGTCTGTTGTTATCATGGCAGCAGCCCTTCAACTCGCGTCTTCTGCTTATGCCCAGACAAATAATGACGAAGAACTACAAGATATGTCTGACCCACTTGCGGTTTACACCCAAGCTGGCTTTGGTATTACTGACAAAGGCGCGAACATCAAAATCGGTCAAACTTACCAATCTAGCCAGCCTGGCACCATGGCGATGAACATCATCGAAATGAAAGGCATTGGTGGTGAGCTACTTGGCATTCGCGACAATGACGATCCAATGTATGCCAATGTTGATGACAGCATTGACTCTTTCCGACTACGTAATTTCCAAGTAGAAGTCGCAAAAGGTCTAGGCCGTCAATTGGATGTAAATTACGACGTTGATAACGATAAATTAGATGCATCTTATAGCTTTATTCAAGGCCTACCTAAGTTTGGCATGTTGCAGTTATTTCCTTTGGCTGGTGCGGGTGTCACTATTGCTAATGATTTTAGTGGTGATGACAAAGGTTATGAAATTCCAGGTACTTTCACCGTTGTCGGTATGTACTCAAAAATTGAATTAACCGATAAAATCTGGATTAACTACAACCCAATGTATATGCATACATTGTCAGGGTCTAGTCAATATAAAGATACTTATTACGCGGGTGAAGATAATATCTTAACTCATGAGTTTGCGTTGTCTTATCAAATTAATCCTCGCGCAAATATTCGTTACTTTGCAAACTGGAATGAGCACGTTAATTTTGGTGATGGTGATCACCGTATCGAATTTAACTACCAATTCTAACTCCCTCATTTATTTCCAGAATAGAAAGTGTGTTTATCCATATATTTAAATATTTAGGCTAGGGCACTTTCTACATAAAGTAGGTTTATCATGAAAGCCAAATATAAATTTGCGTTGGTATCTATTGCTATATCTTCTGCATTACTATCAGGATGCAAAACTGGCGATATCGCAACGAAAACTGCCCAAGCACCCTCTGTTGAAACCGTTACCCTAACCGAAACAAAAATCACTCCTTATCATACTTTTATCGGTCGAACTGAAGCGGTAAATGACGTTGATATTATGCCTCGAGTCGGTGGCGAATTAACCGCGATTCATTTTAAAGATGGCGATATGGTCGAAAAAGGCCAATTGCTGTTTGAAATCGACGACCGTCCTTACAAAGCGGCACTGGCGTATGCAAAAGCGTCGTTGCAAAAAGCAAAAGCGCAACTCGTTCAAACTACGCGTGATGCAGAACGTGTGAAGAAACTCATCAAAGATAAAAGCATCAGTGAGCAGCAATACGATGACGCCATTGCCGCGCACGCCGCAGCGATTGCTTCGGTAGAAGAGGCGAAAGCGACGCTGGTTTCAGCAAGGCTCGATCTTGAATTTAGCTCTGTGCGCGCTCCTTTCTCTGGCCGCGTGGGTTTCAGCAACTTCCGAGTGGGTGACCGTATTTCGAAAATTCAACTCGTTCCTCTTGTTTCGATCACTCAAATCGACCCAATTCGCTTTGTCTTTGATGTGGATGAGAAGCTCTACCGCCGCGTAAGAAGCGCGATTGATGTGGCTCATCGTAACGATGACAAACTGGATGTTGATTTAACACTGACGCTTTCAGACGGTTCATTGTATCCGCTTGATGGCAAGATCTACGCCGTTGGCAACAAGATCGATTTAGAAACAGGCTCAATTCGAGCAGAAGCACAATTTGATAACCCAACTTACGCGCTTATGCCGGGTGAATATGGCAACTTGACCATCAAGCTGCGCAACAAAACCATTGATGGTTTGCTTATCCCATCGGCGGCTGTTCAGCAAGACCAAGCGGGTGACTACGTCATGGTGGTTGGTGATGATCACGTGGTGTCACGTCGTAACGTTGAACTTGGTCAGACCTACGGTGTGAAACGTGCTGTGCTGACTGGCTTGGCGGCTAACGAAAAAGTCATCGTCAATGGTCTACAAAAAGTGCGTCCGGGTGCAACGGTGAAAGACGTTGAACTACAGAGTGAACAAGGCTGAGTGAGTACTGATGTTAAGTAAATTTTTCATTCACCGGCCGAAGTTTGCTTTGGTGATCTCACTGGCGATGACATTGATGGGTATGATCGCCCTGAAAGTCTTGCCAATTTCTGAGTATCCTCAAATCTCTCCGACGGTAATTACGGTGAGCACCATGTATCCGGGTGCAAACGCGAACGTGGTTAAAAAGACGGTAGCACAGCCGATAGAAGCCAAAGTCAACGGCGTTGAAGACATGATTTACATGTCTTCTGTGATTGGTAACGATGGTTCATACACACTACGTATCTATTTTCGAGTGGGCGCAGATGGCGATATGGCGCAGGTTCGTGTGAACAACTTGGTGGCGCAAGCGACGTCTTCTCTCCCACAAGAAGTAAACCAAATCGGTGTGACGGTTAAGAAGAAATCTTCCGACATGCTGGGCGTTATTACACTGCGTTCTCCGAAACAGTCTCACGATAGTATCTACCTTTCTAACTACGCGGATCTCAATATTGTTGAGCGTCTAAAACGTATCGAAGGTATGAGTGACATTACGCTGCTGGGTAAGAAAGACTACTCAATGCGTATTTGGTTGAACCCAAATAAACTGGCCACCTTGAAGCTTTCTGCTAGCGATGTTATTGGCGCAATTAAAACGCAAAACATCCAAGTGGCGGCGGGTAAGATCGGTGGTATGCCAGCTCCGGGTGACCAGCAATATCAATATGTTTTGCAAACCAAAGGCCGCCTTACTTCTGCAGAAGAGTTCGAGAACATCATCATCCGCGCGAGCAAGAAAGGTTCTTTGATTCGCTTGAAAGATGTGGCTCGTGTGGAAGTTGGCGCACAAGGTTACGAAGCTGATGGTCGTATGAATAACGAACCAGCCGCCGTTCTGGCCTTGTATCAGTTGCCGACAGCGAACGCGCTAGACGTGATGGAACGCGTGAAAGAGGCCATGAAAGAGTATGAGAAATCGTTCCCAGATGATTTGGTCTACGACATCGCGTATGACTCTACCGAATACGTAGAGACATCGATTGATGAAGTGTACGAGACGCTGGTGATTGCGGTACTTCTTGTCACCTTCGTTGTATACGTTTTCTTGCAGAACTGGCGAGCGACCATCATTCCAACCTTAGCGATTCCGGTTTCCATCATTGCGACGTTCGCAATCATGGGCGTGATGGGCATGACCATTAACACCATCTCGTTGTTTGGCTTGATCCTCGCCATCGGTATCGTGGTGGACGATGCGATCATCGTGGTAGAGAACGTGGAGCGGGTTATCCATGAAGAGCATTTAGACCCGATTCCGGCCACGATCCAAGCCATGAAAGAAGTGACGGGGCCAGTATTGGCAACAACGCTTATTTTGTTGGCGGTATTCGTACCGGTTGCGCTATTGCCGGGTATTTCTGGTCGAATGTTCAACCAGTTCGCGGTCACCATCTGTGTGTCGGTGCTGATCTCTGCGATCAACGCATTAACGTTAACGCCAGCGCTTTGTGCGTTGATGTTGAAATCAACTCACTCGCAACCTATTGCACCTTTGCGTGCGTTTAACCGAGGTTTTGAAGCAATAACGCGCAAATACCAAGGTTTAGTTGGCTTCTTGAGCCGCCGCATTGTGCTGAGTATCGCTGTGTATGGCGCGCTTATTGCGGTGCTGGCGTTTGCGTTCATGACCGTACCTTCTTCTTTCGTACCGAACGAAGATAAAGGCGTGTTCATGGTCGAAATGCGTTTGCCAGACGCAGCAGCATTGCAGCGTACTGCACCATTAATGAAGAAGTACGTTGATGAGCTAAAACAGATGAAAGGTGTGGAGAACGTGGTTTCGGTTGCGGGCTTCTCGGTAATTAACATGGCGTCGATTCCAAACTCGGGTATGTTGATCATCAAACTGGATAACTGGAGCAAACGTAAAGACCCTGAGCTACACCAACGCGCATTGATGAATAAAGTTAACCAAATGCTGAACTCAACGCCAGATGCCGCTTCGTTCGTTTTCGCGACGCCGGCAATCAAAGGCATGGGTGCGGTGGATGGTTTCAACCTTGTGCTGCAAGACAACTTGGGCCGTTCTCCACAAGAGTTGGCAAAAACAACCGCTGATTTTGTTGCCCAAATCAATCAACTGCCTGAAGTGGCGCGTGCGTTCTCGATTTTCCGTGCGAACATTCCGCAACGTTACATCGATATTGACCGCGATAAAGCGATTTCGATGGGCGTACCGTTGAATGAAATCTTCAGCACACTGCAAGCACAGTTGGGCGGTGCCTACATTTCTGACTTCAACTTGTTTGGTCGTTCGTACCAAGTGAAAGTGCAAGCAGAAGAGCAATACCGTGACAACATCGACGACATCAACCATCTGTTTGTTCGTTCAAGCTCTGGAAAAATGGTGTCACTGGCAACGCTAGTGAAAGTGAAGCCGATCTTCGGCCCTGATACCTTGTCGAACTACAACATGTTCAGTTCTGCAACCGTGAACGGTGCGCCAGCGCCAGGCTACAGCTCGGGTGATGTCGTAAAAGCCATTGAAAAACTGGCTGCAAAATCTTTGCCAAGTGGTTACTCGTACGAGTGGTCTGGCATGACTTACCAAGAGATGAAAGCAGGCAACATGGCACCAATCGCGTTCGCATTGTCTTTGCTGTTCACCTACTTGTTCTTGGTGGCTCAGTACGAAAGTTGGACCATTCCTGCTGCGGTAATGATGGCGGTTCCAGTCGCGATTCTCGGCGCAATGGGGACGTTATTACTGGTGGGACAACCGTTCGATTTGTACGTGCAGATTGGTGTGGTCATCTTGATCGGTATGTCCGCCAAAGTGGCGATTCTTATCGTGGAATTTGCCAAAGTTCTGCGAGAAGAAAAGGGCTTATCCATCATTGATGCTGCCAAAGAAGCTGCTCGAATCCGTTTCCGTGCAGTACAGATGACCGCATTCGCCTTCATCTGGGGGTATTCCCGTTGGTGATTGCATCGGGTGCTGGTGCGGCATCTCGTCACTCACTGGGCTTTGCGGTATTCGGCGGCATGATTCTCTCTACGTTTGTAGGCACGTTGCTGACGCCAGTGTTTTTCGTGATGATGCAATCTCTGCGCGAGAAGTTTAAGCGAAAGAAACTCACTGAACTTGAGGTGAGCGAGCAATAACGCTGATTTCAACCGACTGACTCCACAACACCCCCACGCTGTATGCGATTGGCCAATGCCTTTCATTGATATACAACCACCGTCGCAGCGTGGGTTCCCCAAACAATAATAGGTTTTAGCATGAAAAATCTTTCAAAAATCGTCGTAGCGAGCTCTCTACTGACGTGTGCTGCTGCGCAAGCGGGTGGGTTATACCTTTACGAAACAACAGCATCGGATATTGGTTTGGCATCCGCTGGTATGGCGGCTCGTGCGCAAGATGCCTCAGTAATGGCAGCAAACCCGGCTGGTCTGGCGAATGTTTCTGGTAAATCTTTCTCTGGTAACCTGATTGGCCTTTACGGTGACGCGCAACTAGACACGATGACTGGCGATGCTGGCAACGTGATTGGTTTTGTTCCTATGGCGTCGGCATTTTACAGCCAACAAATGAACGACAAATGGACGCTGGGTATTGGTTTATATGGCAACTACGGCCTTGGTCTCGAGTACGAAGGTCTTTTGGGTAATCATTTAGATATTCCTACAGCAACGACACAAGCCTTGACCATTCAACCTTCCGCTTCTTACCGCATCAATGATCACTGGTCTGTGGGTGCGGCGCTTGGCATTCAGTACGGTATGTATGAAGTAGAAGGGACGTTGGCTAGCTCTGGCGTGCATAAAAAATACTTAGACGAAGACCAAAATACTCAGGTTAATGGCCGAGTAGGTGTGCTTTATGAGGCAACATCAGGCACGCGTCTTGGTCTGTCTTACTCTTCTGAAACCGAATTTGAATTCGACAATAGTAACTCCATTGCTCCGCAACAACTGATCTTCAGTGCTTACCACGAAGTGAATGATGACCTAGCGGTGATGTGGAACGTGAACTGGCAAGACTGGAGCGAATACACAACCACGCTGAACGTAGAGACACAAGACACTTACCAAATCGCATTGGGTACTCAGTACAAACTGAATGAAAAAATGATGTGGAATGCAGGTTTTGCATTCGATACCAGCATGTATGAAAGCCAATCAAACGGTGACATTACCGTTCCTACTGGCAAGGCATACCGCATTGGTACAGGCATTGATTACAAATTGGATTCAGAAAACTCAATTGGTTTCGCTTTTGAAGCGATCTTGATGGAATCGTCAGAAACGCCACGCTTACAAGCTGGTTTTGATGAGCCTGCTCTGTACTTCATGAGCATGAGCTACAACTGGAAAAACTAATCATTCCTAATCGCTAAAACGCCTTCCTTACAGGCCATTCTACCCTAACTACCTGCACTGGATGCTGTCATGCCATCTAAGGTAGTTAGGGCGCTTCTGTCACATCCAGTGAGTGATGATTCAAAAAGTATCTGCGCAGCTAAGTGCGGGTATTCAACATCTCAAAGGACTAAAAAATGAAAAACAAACTAGCGTTAGTGTGTACGACTTTGTTGGTCAGTACGCTGGCTCATGGTGCCGAGCATCGAGTAAAAGACAATAAAAACAAGTTGGCGGATGACCCAACAAAAGTCATCACGAAATTTGGCGCGTCGTACGCAAACAACTACGATTTTGATGATCAAAACATCTCATTCTCGGGCTCACTTGCGCTTGACCAAGCGCGCAAAATCAACCTGCGTATCAATGATGATGCGAGCGAGTGGCGTATTGGTGGCTCGTGGTTGTTTCCGGTCGGTATCGTGAATTTCAATTTTGGTAAAAATGAATACGTAAACGGCGCGGATCAAACCAACTACAGCGTTGGTACCTTTATGCCGTTAAGTTATTTCGGGATTGAGCCAGCAGGCTTCCAAATTTTCCCAATGGCAGGCTATACGTACAACACTGGTGATGTTCCCGTATGTGACGGTGCAGAAAGTAGCCACTGTAGCGAGCCTAATTTTACGGGCACTCCAAGTGCAGAGAATGGCTTCAATATGATGAGCTCTTCAGGCAGCAGTGGTTACGTTGGTGCATTTGCGCTGAAATCGTTTACCAAAGAGCTGACGTTAATCAGCTTCGCAGCAGGCACTTACGGCTCAGAAAACAGTGAAGGAGAGAACTACAAAGGCTTCTTTGGTGGTATCGGCCTTGGTTATCTCGTGAATAAACGTCACTCGTTTAACGTAATGACGTTTGTCATGGACAACAACACCTATTTAGATGAGGCAGATAGGCGCGTCGCATTATCTTACCAATATCAATTTGAATAAATTGAAAACGCAGCAACGATGGCTGCGTTTTTACTTTGATGGAATAAATTAGTGAATCGCGTTCTTTTCTTCGATCTTTTTCTGATATTGGTGTTTTAATATATACATGCGCTTAACATCGCTATAGGCTCCGTTAATAAAGTATTCTTCTACTAAATGGCCTTCTTCAGTAAAACCACATTTCTTATATAAATGAATAGCGACTTCATTATCCACTGCGACTAATAAGTATATTTTACGTAGATTAAGAATCGAGAAGGAGTAATCCAATGCACGATTAATCATCTCTGTCGCATAACCTCGTCCTTGATGCTCTGGGGCGATGATTATCTGAAACTCAGCGCTTCGGTGAATGTAGTTGATCTCAATAAGTTCGACCAATCCAATCACTATGCCGTCTTCATCTTCAACCACAAAGCGTCTTTCTGCGTCATCATGTATATGTTTTCGGTACAGTTCTTCGAGCTCATCATAAGATTCATAGGGCTCTTCGAACCAGTAGGCCATGATATTTCGGTTGTTATTTAGTTCGTGAATAAAGCGCAAATCAGAGCGTTCTAGTGCACGCATTTTTAGGCCTTTCTTCATCATTTATCTCCAATGAGGCGGAGTAAACCTCCGCAATTGATGCTAGAAAATCTTAACGTATTTAACAAGAATAGCGCATCTGTTTTTGGGAAATATTGTGTTTTTTTCAATATGGAAACTTAGAGTTCACGCCAAATAAAAATTAATCTTTACGATAAAAAATTCGATTAGGTGGTTTGCCTAATATCATATTAAATACCGCGCAACGACTTAGTGTCTTAATCTAAATAAACAAGGTATTCAATATGTTTTCAATCGGTGACGTAGTAGTAGCGACTAAAGGTATCGATCTTGGCGAAATGGTTGTTACAGGTTTAAGCAGTGGCGGTTTTTACACACACGTAAAAGCAGGCGAGAAAACGCTAACTTACCCAGCTAAAGATCTTAAGAAAGCATAATTAAATTTGCTCACTCTTATTTCTAAACTGGCTTAAAGTTCGTATTACTTATTTTAGGCGGGTTAGAATTTATAAAAGGTAGCGCAACAAGTCGCTACCTTTTTTATCACTCTCTTTTCTAGTTTTCTTCTGTTTTATGAACCTCAACACGGTTTCTACCGGTTTCTTTGGCTTTGTAAAGGGCTAAGTCGGCGCGTTTTACGAGTGGTTCAAACGAGTCATCCAAGCTACAGACTTGAGTTACACCAATACTAGCGGTAAAGCTCATATCACGACCTGAGTGTTGAATCGTCGTAGTTTCTAGCGCATTGCGAATCGTTTCTAATGTGTTTAGGGCTTCTTGCGATGAGCGGCTTCTTAGTACGATGGCAAACTCTTCACCGACAACTCTGGCAAGTAAGTCACAGTCAAGTAGATGACTTTGAATGGTGTTGACTGCATGGATCAGCGATTTATCGCCAGCATCATGACCAAACCGATCATTAAGGCTCTTAAAGTTGTCTAAATCTAGAATAGCAACATGGAAGTCAATGCCTTGGGTACGGTATTCAGTCAAGCGGCTTTCGATTTGTCGCATGAATTCTCTGCGGTTTGGAATGCCAGTCAGATCATCCGTTGTGGCGAGATGCTCCATTTTCATAATTTGTATATGAAGGGCAATGTTTAAAGCAATCCAGTTAGCAATGCACTGAAGCTGTGCCGCTTGTTCATTTGTATAAGTGTGCGTTTGGTGATGTGCAACATTGAGCGTGCCCAAACAGACTTTACCGTGCATTAAAGGCGCATCCATACACGTCCCCATGCCATTGGATGCCAGCATCACGCAATCGACCTCATCAGATTGAGTGACATCGTCACAGATCATCAGTTGTTGTTTTTTGAACACTCGGCCAACAAAAGCTTGGTGAATAGGTACCAAGAATTCAGCCGGAATCGCTTTATTACCAGAGAAAGAGTAGACCTTCAGATGATCATCATTTTCATAAAGCGTGATACTCGCGCGGTCGGAATTGAATATACGATTTATCCATTCTGCGACCGTATCAAGCACCTGCTGCAATGTTTCCGATTGAGCTAAAAAGTGAACAAACCCTATCGGCATACAGATCGGACTTTCCATGTTCTGCATCGATAAGTCATCAGGGTTAAAAGTTCTTTCAAGTCTCAATAGACATCTCCTTGCGATGTTGCAAATACCAACAATAAGTTACACGAAGCTATTTTCAAGAAAAATGCGTTTCTACGTAAGATTATGGTTTATTTATCGCCATCTATGTGTGTTCAATTGCTTAATGTGGGCGTTAACTCACGCCTAAATGAATAAATGTTATACCTATTTATAAGTAAGTCATTACTCAATAAGGGGTGTTTTTGAGGTAGAACCAAAGAATAGGAAAGCCCTTCAGGGAAGAGAAGGGCAAAGAGGGTAAACTTAGGAAAGTAAATATGTACGCAGTGAATTAATTATCTTTGTATTTCTGTAAAATCAACTGACTGATTTGCGCGATGAGCTGGTCTCTGGCTTGCAGTGATAGCTCGGTTTCTGTGACATAGATACTAATGTAAACAGGACGATGGTTTTCCTTCCATATGATTGCGTTAATACCACGCGAACCGTGACCACCCGCACCAGAGCGGTCGGCGATAGACCAACCTGTTGGTAATACTGAACGCATTAACGAGTCTGAAACCTTGTTGTCCTGCATCCAGATTTTTAATTGCACGCGAGACTCGTAAGACAACGTTTCTCCTTCAATCAAGGTTCGCAGAGTGTTTACCATGGCGTTAGGTGTGGTTGTGTCGCGGTTGTCTCCCGGTGTCGCTTCGTTCAAACGTGGTTCTAATCTATCTAGGCGCGTCGCTTTATCACCAATAGTTCGCAGAAACATTGTCACGGCCTTAGGGCCGCCGATTTCATTCAATACTAAGTTGGCAGCAGTATTATCACTCATCAACATCGCAGCTTCACAAGCGTGTTCTACGCGTGTGTTTTGGCCTGCGAGTTTGTCCATCACTGGAGACCACACAACGATGCTGCGCTCATCGACTTTCGCGGTCGCATTTTTACTTAGCTTACCGCTGTCCATATCACTTAGCATTGTGGCGCAAGCCAAGGTTTTGAATGTGCTCATGAGTGGGAAGCGTTCATCGCCACGGTAATCCCAGCGCTCATCGGTTTGCGTATCCCAAACCGAGACTCCAATTCTGCTTGAGGTTTGTTGTTCGATGAGAGAAATGTCTTCATTCAGTTGGGAAGAGTAACTTAGGGTTGAGCAAACCATTAGCCCAGCCAACAAAAATAACTTTTTCATGCGTCGTGTTCTTCATTTTGGTTTTGGTTCGCACTGTGGCGATGTTACGCAAACTATAACGAGCGAATACTCTAACCACTGTTAAATCCATGTCGATTTTTTGTAGGATTCTGCGCAATACCTCCAAGTTTGTTATTGACCTTAGGTATATTGTGGGTTTACTCAACTTTACGAATATTGACGTTGCATTACGCTAGAAAAACTAAACTAGAGTTGTCGTCAATTTGAGAGTGATGTTCATGAAAACTGTACGAAATTTTGTATGGATGATAATTGCCGCCGTGTCTGTGTTGTGGTGGATGAGTGAACCGCAACTGCTTTCCTCGACCCAATTCTTCCAATGGCGCTCCGCGCTTATTCAATATTCTGGTGTTTTGTCGTTAGCTTTGATGTCTATTGCGATGGTGCTGGCGCTGCGCTTACCTGTGATAGAGCAATGGGTTCATGGTATGGACAAGGCATATCGAGTACACAAGTGGTTAGGTATAGCAGGCGTCAGTTTAGGTGTGATCCATTGGCTTATGTATAAAGTGCCGAAGTGGCTCGTTGCTGCTGGTTGGTTGGAAAAACCACTAAAACACACTGGAGCAGGGCCATCGGGCAATAACTTCGTTGGTTTGGAGTTATGGGTTAAAGAACTGCGTGATGTAGGTTTGGATTTAGGTGAGTGGGGCTTTTATTTGTTATTGGCATTGCTGGTAGTGTCACTCTGGACTGCTGTTAAATACAAACCGTTTAAGTTATCCCATCGTTTAATGGCTGTGGTGTATTTGATGGTTGCCTTGCATTCGGTCTTATTGATAAAGCATGCATACTGGGGCGATCCCATTCATTTTGTCGCTTTAGGTTTTGCATTGATGGGCTCTGCGGCTGCGACTTACAGCTTGTTCGGTTTTGTCGGGCGAGCAAACCGCTATCCAGCCAAAGTGGTGTCGACTCGCTACTTCCCTCAAGCGCGCGTGATGGAGCTGGTTTTGGCGCCAAGCAATAACGGTCAAGGAAAACCTTGGCAAGCGCACAAAGCAGGACAGTTTGCTTACGTTCGTTTTGGTAATGAAGATCCACATCCGTTTACGATTGTTTCAGGTGAGCACGATCCAGAGGTCCGTTTTTTGATCAAAGAGCTAGGCGATTTCACGACCAATTTGTACCAGCGCGTGAAAGCGGGCGATGAGGTTGTTGTTGAAGGGCCGTATGGACGTTTAGAGTTTGATGTCAACAAGCCGCAAGTTTGGATTGCTGGTGGTGTCGGGATAGCGTCGTTCTTTGCTATCTTATCTTCACTGAAAGCGTTAAAAATACATCCGCCAGTGCATTTGTTTTATTGCACACGTGGCTTAGATAGTCATTTAGTGGATGAACTGTGGAATGCTGCGCGTCAGGCACAAGTGAAACTGAACGTGATAGATACTGCGATTTCACCTCGACTTAATGTTGAACAAATTGCGAAGGAATGCGGCGATTTATCGCGTTATGAGTTTTATTTCTGTGGACCGGAGGTATTTTCTCGAACCCTGAAAAAAGAGTTAGAGGCATATCGTTTTGATACAGAACATCACTATCATGAAGAGCTGTTTGTGATGCGATAATCTAGTATTTGGGGTGAAATAAAAAGGAGCTGAATCAGCTCCTTTTGTATTTACATTTAACGTCTAAGAACCGTGTGAATGCGTAAATCCGGTTTCACTACAGTTCCACTTTTTTGACCATGCCGGCTTCTGCATGACCGGGAATATTACACGCGAACTCTACATTTTTATCGCCATGGAAGTGCCACAGGAGTTGTTTCGCTTTGCCTGGTTCAACTGTGACCGCATTGCCGGAGTCATGCATGTGATCGCCAGACATGGTTTTCATCATTTCACGGTGTTTAAGCTGTTCTTCTGCTGAACCAATGGTAAATTCGTGATTGATTTTGCCTGTATTCATTACCACAAATTGAACCACATCATCCGGTTCTATTGTCACATCTTTTTTGAATGTAATTTTCATATCATCCGTTAAGAGTACATGAACGACTTTGTCTGGTTTTGCGCCATTTGCAGGCATACCAACCGCTGACATGCCCGGCATGCCGCTCATACCAGAATGATCCATTTTACCGTGGTCCATTTTTCCATGATCCATCGGCATTTTATCCATGTTCATGGAACCGTGATCCATTTGACCATGCTCCATATTTTCGTGGTTCATGTTTGAGTTATCCATTTGAGCAAATACGCCACTCGATACCATGGTTAGAGCAAGAGTGATAAGAGTCTTTTTCATGTTGATTTCCTTTACTATCAATGAGCTATCGCGCCATTACTCTCTGAATAATGGCGCTCGTTATTATTTGTCTTGGTGTTGAGTTGATTTCACTTCACGCTGTTTCCACAGCTTGAAGATGGCGGGTAACACAAGCAGTGTTAACAGCAGGGCAGAGGCCATGCCACCAATCATCGGTGCAGCGATGCGTTGCATCACTTCAGAGCCTGTCCCCTCACCGTACATGATTGGAATAAGACCAATGATTACCGTTAATACGGTCATCATGACAGGCCGTACACGCAAGCCAGCGCCTTCGCGAATTGCGTCTGTAAGATCTCGCGCTTGAAGCGGTCGTTGTTTCTCTTCTGCATCCAGTTTTCGGTGGTGCCACGCTTGGTTGAGATACACCAGCATGATGACGCCTATCTCCACCGCAACGCCGGCGAGGGCGATAAACCCAACCCCCACGGCAATAGAGAAGTTGTAGTTCAGATAATGCATCAGCCATAAGCCACCAACCATTGCTAAAGGCAGCGTCAGCATGATAATCAGCACCTCACCCACACGGCGGAAGCTGAAGTAAAGTAGCATCATGATGATCGCAATAGTGATTGGTACTACGACACTTAAGCGGTCTTTGGCGCGTTCCATGTATTCGTACTGACCTGACCAAGCCAGCGAATAACCCGCAGGTAATTCAAGTTGATCTGCTACTACTTGTTGTGCTTCCACGACGTATGAGCCTAGGTCACGACCTTCGATATCCACGAAAACCCAACCGTTTGGACGCGCGTTTTCGGTTTTGATCATCGGTGGACCATCTTCATAACGAATATCTGCCACGTCTGCGAGTGCGATGCGTGCGCCGTTGGGGGTTACCAGTGGTAGGTTTTGCAGTTTAACAACCGAGTCACGGTAATCTTGCGGATAGCGGACGTTAATCGGGTAGCGTTCCAAGCCTTCAATGGTTTCTCCAACATTCATACCCCCAACAGCTGTTGAGATAACTTGCTGAACGTCTTTGATGCTCAATCCATATCTCGCAGCTGCGCGGCGTTTGATATCAATCGTCACGTAACGGCCACCCGCGACACGCTCCGCATATACAGATGAGGTGCCATGAACGCTATTAAGAATAGGTTCCAGCTGAGCACCAATTTTTTCGATCTCTTTCAGGTCTGGGCCTGCGATTTTGATCCCAATTGGCGTTTTAATGCCCGTCGCAAGCATGTCGATACGCGTTTTGATCGGCATTACCCATGCGTTGGTGAGTCCCGGGAACTGAATCAGTTCATCGAACTCTTTGCGTAACGACTCTGTCGTCACGCCTTCACGCCATTGATCGTGAGGTTTTAGCTGAATAACAGTTTCAATCATAGTGAGTGGCGCAGGGTCGGTAGCCGTTTCTGCACGGCCAATCTTGCCCCAAACCGTTTTGACTTCCGGTACGGTTTTGATCAGTTTGTTAGTTTGCTGAACTAGTTCACGTGCTTTACCAATCGAGATTCCCGGATACGTAGTCGGCATGTACATCAAGTCGCCTTCATCCAATGGTGGGATGAACTCGCTACCCAGTTGACTGGTTGGATAGTAAGCTGACGCCATTAGGCCTAAAGCGATAACGATCATACTCTTAGGATACTTGAGGCTGGTATTCAGCAACGGGCGATACAGCGCAATTAAGCCTCTATTTACTGGATTCTTATGCTCTGGTAATACGTTGCCACGGATGAAATAACCCATGAGCACAGGTACGAGGGTAATTGCCAAACCTGCCGCTGCGGCCATTGCATAAGTTTTAGTAAAGGCGAGAGGGGAGAACATCTTGCCCTCTTGACCTTCCAGTGCAAATACTGGCACAAAGCTTAACGTGATGATAAGTAGTGAGAAGAACAGGGGCGCGCCCACTTCTTCAGCGGCTTTGCCAATCACTTGCCAGCGGTTCTTATCCGTGAGAGGCGTTCGTTCAATATGCTTGTGGACGTTTTCTATCATTACGATGGCACCATCCACCATAGCACCGATGGCGATGGCAATCCCCCCGAGCGACATGATGTTGGCATTAATGCCTTGAGAATGCATGACGATAAACGCGGATAAAATACCAACGGGCAAGCTCAGCGCGATCACCAAAGACGAACGGATGTGAAATAGGAAGAGGGCACAAACAATCGCCACGACGATGAATTCTTCCGCCAATTTTTTCCACAAGTTTTCTACGGCAGCGTTAATCAGCGTGGAGCGATCGTAAGTAGGCACGATTTCTACACCATCCGGTAAGCTGCGCTGTAAATCTTCAAGTTTGTCTTTTACTTTGCTGATGACTTCACTCGCGTTTTCGCCGAATCGCATGACAATAACGCCACCAACCGCTTCACCTTCGCCGTTAAGCTCAGAGATGCCGCGACGCATTTGCGGACCTAAGTTGATGTCGGCAATGTCGCCCAGTAAGAGCGGTGTACCTTTCTGTGTCACTTTGAGCGGAAGTGATTCAATATCCTCAATACTCGTTAGGTAACCTGTAGTGCGAACCATGTGTTCCGCTTCTGCTACTTCAACAACAGAGGCGCCCGTTTCCTGATTGCCGTTTTGGATCGCCATGTTCACTTGTTGCAGTGTCAGGTTGTAAGCACGTAGCTTAGCTGGGTCAATCTGAACTTGATATTGCTTCACCATACCGCCAACGGTTGCGACTTCAGAGACGCCATCGACGGTTTGCAGCTCATATTTCAAGAACCAGTCTTGCATACTGCGTAGATCAGCAAGATCATGGTTGCCAGTTTTATCTTGCAGTACATAGCTGTAGACCCAGCCCACACCCGTTGCATCTGGTCCTAATGTCGGTTTTGCACTCGGTGGTAATTTAGGTGCTACTTGGCTTAGGTACTCTAAAACGCGCGAACGTGCCCAATACATGTCGGTATCATCGTTAAAAATGATATAAACATATGAGTCACCAAAGAATGAATAACCACGAACGGTTTCCGCTCCTGGTACGGCGAGCATGGCGGTGGTTAGCGGGTAAGTAACTTGATCTTCAACTACTTGAGGTGCTTGGCCTGGGTAGCTTGTTTTGATGATCACCTGAACATCAGAAAGATCCGGAATGGCGTCTACAGGTGTATTCTTTACACTGTAAAGTCCGGTTAAAACAAGCGCTAAGGTTGCGATCAAAACCATGAAACGGTTTTTGATCGACCAGCGGATTATTGCTCCAATCATAGTTAGCCCTCAACCGCTTCAAGTTGCTTCAATACGTAGTCAGCTCCTTGTTTTTCAACTAGAAATCGGACTTTCTGACCTTCTTTGAATCCGGATAGATCCACTTCATTACCTACAGAGAAGTTCATCTCTCCTGCCTCCCAGTTCCATTCTGCAACTGGGAGGTGGTTGAGAGTTATCATCCCAAAATCCGCCATCAACATGCTGATATCTCCGGTAATCCATACGTCAGTCACGAAAACGCTGTCATCGGCTTTGTAGTCAACGACTTCATATTGACCGGACTCTGTTTTCTGAATTTCAAACTCGATAGCTTGGCCTTTTTGCAGAGTGCCCACATCAACGTCATCTGCGAGGGTAAAGTTCATGACCATACCCGGCCAATTCCACTCTGCTACGGGCTGATGATTAATGGTCAACATACGGTGATCTTTCATCACATCGGTGATTTCACCCTTAGCCCAAACTGTTTCTACTTTGGCTTCAGTAGGTGATGAAATACGGGATAGATCAGCCGTTTGGCTCGATTCCGAATCCAACATAAAGTGCGCAGAGGTTACGATGCGATCATCTTGAGACAGACCTTGCAGCACCTCGATTTTGTCGTCGGCTTCACGCCCAACTTTGATGCGCGTTGAGCGGTATTTACCATCGCCTTCAGACAACACGACTCGGGTCATACCGCCGGATCGAATAACGGAAGACTTAGGAATCGTCATAACTGCGTTATCAGTGACTGGTTGAAGGGCAATGTTGGCAAACATATTAGGTTTAAGATCGCCATTCGGGTTAGGGAACTTGAGGCGTACACGCAAGGTACGAGTTTTAGGATCCAGAATAGGGTATACGTAGTCGACAACCCCTTTCCATTCATTGCCTGGAATAGCATCAAGCGTCATAGTGGCGCTACTTCCTGCTTTCATCCAGTGAGCTTGGCGCTCAAATACTTCGGCATCCACCCATACATTTTCAAGTGGGCCCGCGCTGATCACCGCTTGAGCAGGGGATAGGTAACCACCTTCACGAACGTTCAAACTCGCGATGACGCCATCTTCCGGAGCTTTAATTTCAATAGTTTGCGATGCTTTCCCGCGTTGAGTGATGGCTCTGATTTGAGAACGATCAACACCCAGTGTCACTAAACGTTCTGTCGCGCCTTTCACCAGGCCATTACGCCCAGTTCGGTAGGCGTTCAGCAGCTCTTCTTGTGCTTTGACTAGCTCAGGCGAGTACAGCGTGAACAGCACATCGCCTTTTTTGACCTTTTCACCCACGGCATTGATGTAAAGCTTTTCAACCCAGCCGGCCACGCGAACGTTGGTTTGCCACAAATGACTTTCGTCAAACGCGATATAGCCGACAGTTTCAATCCGAGGTGAAAGTTGCTCTAAAGAGACTTGAGCAGTTTTTACACCTAAGTTGTTTTCAACTGATGGGTCAATTTTTACCGTGCCGGGTTTGTCTTGTTCACCCGCGAGATCTTCAGCGTACACTGGGATCAAGTCCATGCCCATTGGCGATTTGCCCGGTTTGTCGCGCTTATAATTTGGATCCATTGGAGCAACCCAATAGAGTGGCTCGTTTGAGCTGCTTGCAGCGTTAGCGCCTGAGCCACTCATGTCGTGGTTTGCACCAGATAGGTACTGATTAACGCCAAACCCTAGTGCCCCGCCAACAAGCAGAGCGATGGTTGCTATCTTGATTGAATTTGAACTCATTCCTAATTCCTTATTTTCCCCATGAGGCATGACAGCGATGTTGATTGTTTATTGGTGTGCATTCGCCATCGTCCCCAAACTTGGGTTCTCTCATGTTTTGTTTTAGTTCGCGCTTGCTTCAGTCGTGATGTTGGGTGCGGATACTTGATATTCGAAACCACCCAATAAAGCCGCTAAGTTGCTGTTTACGATGTTTAAATCGGTAATAAGACGTTGCTGTTCGAGCTTTAGTGCCAGCTCATCTGTGCTTGCCATGATCACATCATTAAACTGTGCGGTATTGTTTTGATAACCCCTTTCTACCGCGTGAATACGAGATTGAACTTGGGGAAGTAAGGTGGATTGATAACGCTCTAAACGCTGACTCAAGTTGGCGCGATCAACCAGCAATGTGTTGACCTTTGCGTTCATCTGAGTCAGTAACGTATCTTTTTGTGAACGAGCGGCACCCACTTGATACTGGGCGGCAGCTAAGTTGCGGTCTTGGCGATTGCCAGTGAACAGGGGAATGTCCATTGTGAGATACGCGCTCACCAAATCCGATGCTGGTTCGCCTTTCATATTGTTGGCTTGACGATAGGCATACATCACTTCCACACCAAATTGAGGTGTGTAAGCTTGCTCTGCAATGTCCACTTGAGTTTCATTGGCAGAAATACTTACGTCTGCCATTTTTACCATCGGGTGCTCACTCAACTGTTGGTAGTGCTTGGTCGTTTCGTTATTTGCAGACAACTTTTGGTTTAATGACGCCCAAGTCAGTGTGTTGCTGGCTTGAAGTGTTGAGCGTCCGTTTTGGGTATAGGTATTGAGCCAGTCAGAGCCCAACCATTCTGAGAGTTGCGAGACCAAACGGCGCTGCATTTGTGCGTTGGCTTGCAGCTTTTCATCCAACTTACTCACTTGAAGCTGTGCATTCAGTAAATCTTGCGCTTCGCTTTTGCCGATTGAGTAATTGGTTTGAATGAAGTTTTCCATTTCCGTCATGAGCCGACGGTTTTCTAGCAAAATTTGCTCTGCTTTCTGCTGATAGCCCAGCTCCAACCAAAGCTGAGTCATGCTGTTTGCCACTTCAAGTTCCCGTGCATGAACTTGTAGCGACAAACCATCGGCTTGTTGATTGGCTTTCTTTTGTTGAAGATCGAGCGTCGAGCCACGTTCGAACTGTTGCATCAAACCGACGGAGATATTGGTCATCGGATCCTCGTCAAATTTGAAGCTATCGACAGGCAAACCACCAAAACCGACTTTCAGTTTCGGGTCCATCAAGGTTGCGCTGGCTACGCCTGTTTCACGCATTGCTTCCGATTGAGCATAGAACTGCTTACGGTTGCCATCGTTACTCAACGCAACGCTAATGAGGTTTGCTAGCTCATTGGTTGACTGAGTTTGGATTGATTGAGCTTGCGCTTCTTGCTGTGCTTTCGTATTGGCTGGCGATTGTGCCACCACATTGAAAGCAGGTAGGGCAACCAGAGCCAGTGAGCATACTGGTGCCACTAAGCGATTTGGGTTGAATTCCATAATTTACATCCAAATTGATACCAAGCTCTTTTGCGTTTCGGATCGATTGAACCGAGCATGAGAGCGTTGGTATTTGCCAAACGGATGACGCACTTTTTTATCGCTAAATAGCAGGTAACAAATGGAGTTACGAGCGAATAGCTGAGGTGAGCACGCTATCAGTTGGGCGCAAAGAAACTGCCTGCAAAGCGATGCAGGGTCGAATGCTTTGTATGGATTAAACTATCGGAGGCCGATACAAATCATGGGTGACTTGTACCACTGGTGCGGTAATTTCTGAGGCAATGGATGCGCGACAAGCCAATGGGGAGAGCTGGTTGTCAGTGGCTGGTAATGGGACAAAAACGAATGAGCAAGATGCTGTACAGCAATTGTGGATCATACCGGAGCCATCAACACAGCTCATGGTCATCTCTGCAGAGTCGGAGCTCAACGATGAGGCCATCTCCATGCTCATACTCGGGGAGCCGCAGTGATCGTTCTCGCTTGCCATTTCCGTCATGTGAACAGACATCATGGCATCACTCGACATCATTTTTAGGCTCATTAAAGGCGCGCTGTTAACCACGCTAGATACCAGCAGTATCAGCGTTGTACATAACGTTAGCCAAATTGTATGCAATGATTTCAGACGCATACGGTTTCCAGTCAAAATGAGCTTATATATCGAGTAACCCTTAAATAATAAAGGTTACCCTAGGGGTAAAGTCAAGGATTATACCGAACCCACTTCGAGATAATGAGTTCTACATCTTAAAGTCAATTGGACATATTAATCGCTAAGAAATATCTCGCTAGTGAGTTTTTTGTCACACGAACTTTCCATGGTAGGGTTTATCCTTATAGAATGTAAGGTTTAGTGTGCCTGCTTCGGGGGTTGTATGATAGAAATTGTCATCGATGGAAAATATAGAATTGTAGAAGAGGGGCTAACCCTTCTGGAAGCAGCCAAAGTGTGCGGGGTCGAAATCCCTTCACTGTGCGGAATGAACAAAAGTAACGAGAAAATTCCGTGTGATTTGTGTGTGGTCGAAGTGGAAAGTGGCGGAACTAAGCGCGCCTGTGATCTCAAAGTGTACCGCGGTCTCAATGTCGTCACACAATCAGAACAACTGAGTGAGCACCGCAGAAAAGCGCTCAACCGAATCATGACGGACCACTACGCAGACTGTGAAGCTCCATGCAAAACGGCGTGTCCTGCTGGGGTAGACATCCAATCTTATCTCTACCATATCTCGCAAAACGATCATCAAAAAGCGATTGAAGTGATTAAACGCACACTGCCAATGCCGTTGTCGATTGGGCGAGTGTGTCCGGCATTCTGCGAAAGTGAGTGTCGCCGTTCTTTGGTGGATGAGCCGATTGCCATTCGCCAACTCAAACGCCATGCCGCAGACGCAGATTCAGCGGCGCATGAAGCGTATGTCCCAGAGAAAAAACCAGCGAAGCATCGCAAGATCGCCGTTGTTGGTAGTGGCCCCGGTGGCTTAACGGCAGGTTATTACTTGTCGAATGAAGGTTATGACGTCACCGTATTTGAGTCCATGCCAAAAGCAGGCGGTTGGCTACGCTACGGCATTCCTGAATATCGCCTACCCAAAGACATTCTAGACAAAGAAATCGAACTGATGTGCCGCAACGGTATGCAAGTTGAAACCAACAAAAAGCTTGGTGTTGATTTCACGCTGTCTCAATTGAGTGAAGGCTACGATGCTGTCTGTTTGGCAGTGGGGGCGTCTCAAGCGGTAGAAATGAAGTATCCTGGTAGCGAGTTGGACGGTTGCTACCTCGGTGTTGATTACCTGAAAGATTACGTTACAGAGCAAAACTACGTTACGGGCAAAAAAGTTGCCGTGATTGGTGGTGGTAACACTGCGATCGACTGTGCGCGTACGGCGCGTCGTGCGGGTGCCGATACCACTTTGATCTATCGTCGAACTCGCGACGAAATGCCAGCCGAAGACTACGAAATCGTCGAAGCTGAACATGAGGGTGTGAAGTTCCATTTCTTAACGAATCCGGCGGAAAGCATCTCGGATGAAAACGGCCGCGTGAAGGCAATTCGATTAGAACGAATGGCGTTAGGTGAGCCAGATGCGTCTGGTCGTCGTAGCCCGAAACCAACGGGTGAGTTCTTTACTGAAGCATTTGATACCGTGATTGCAGCGGTATCGCAAAAGCCGGATCTCAGCTTCTTAGAAAACGATGAGCTGTCCATTCCTCTAACGCGTTGGAACACATCTGAGTCCGACTCGCAAACCATGCACACGGGTACGGGCAATATCTTCAGTATCGGTGATTTTCGTCGTGGTCCTGCAACAGCGGTTGAAGCAGTGGGAGATGGGCGAGTTGCGGCAAAAGCGATTGATCTGTTCCTCGATGGCGATATGGCGGACATGCCGAAACCAGCGTTCAACTCTCGTAAAGAGAAAAAACTGGCGCAGGTTGACCCACTTCATTTCGAAAATATCCAAAAAGTTGCTCGTTCAATCATGCCGGAATTGACGCCAGCACAGCGTGAGCAGAGTTTTGCTGAAGTGGAACTGGGCTTTGATAACGAAGAGGCCATGAAAGAAGCGGCGCGCTGCTTAGAGTGTGGTTGCCAAGCGAATACCGACTGTGCCTTGCGAGATTACTCAACGGAATATCATGCCGAGCAACATTTCGATGTTTCCGTGGACGTTTCCTCTGCTAACGTGATTGGTCATCAAGATTGGCTCGATTTACGTGCGAAAGATCTTCGTCATAAATACGAAGTAGACCGCAGTTCTGAGTTCATTGAATTTGATGCTAACCGCTGCATCAGTTGTGGTCAGTGTATTCAAGCATGCCGCGAGCAAGCGGTACATGGTGTGTTGAGTTTTGTGTCGGATAAAAATGGCCGACCAGCTTTAAGACCAGATGATCGTCCACGATTCCGCTCCGATGAAAAAGGCGCAAGTTGCAGCGGTTTGACGCTCATGGGCGATTCAAAATGCGTGCAATGTGGGGCGTGTGTTCAGGCATGTCCAACGGGCGCGATGGTGGATAGCCGTGATCGTTCTCAAGGTAGAACCGAACACCTAAAAGCCGTCGACACCATTTGTACCTACTGCGGTGTGGGTTGTAAGTTGACCATGTTTGTCGATGAGCAACAAAACAAAATCCGCTATGTAAAAGGGGCGGATTCGCCAGTTAACCAAGGTATGCTGTGCGTGAAAGGCCGTTTCGGTTTTGATTTCATTAGCAACGAAGAGCGTTTAACGACACCACTGATTCGTAAAGATGGTTGGTTGCAGCCAGCAAGTTGGGACGAAGCGATTCAGCTCGTGGCTTCGAAGCTTTCGACCATCAAGCAAGATTTTGGTAGCAACGCACTGGCCGGATTCTCTTCAGCGAAAACCACTAACGAAGATAACTACGCGTTTCAAAAATTCATCCGTCGTGAACTTGGTACGAACAACGTTGATCACTGCGCACGTTTGTGTCACGCATCAAGTGTGACAGGGCTTGAAGCATCGTTGGGGAGTGGTGCGATGACCAACGACATTCCAAGCATTAAGCATTCCGATGTGATCTTTATTATCGGTTCTGACACCACATCTGCGCACCCGATCATCGCTTCGCATATCAAACAGGCGATTCGTCATTACGGGGCACGCTTGATTGTGGCAGACCCGAAACGAGTAGACATGGCCGAACATGCAGAGCTGTACTTAGCGCATCGACCGGGTACGGATGTTATGTTGCTCAACGGCGTGATGCAGCAAATCATCAAAAATGGTTGGTACGATCAAGAATACATCGAAGAGCGCGTCGACGGCTTTGATACCTTGCTTCAAGAGGTAATGTCGCCAGCGTACAACCTCGACAAAGTTGAGTTGGTTACGGGCGTAAAAGCGGACGATATTTTTGCGATGGCGCGAATGATCGGTACAGCAAAACGCACGGCGGTGTATTACTCAATGGGCATTACCCAACATACGACGGGTCACGACAACGTTCGTTCGATTGCTAACCTGCAATTGTTGTGTGGCAACATCGGTATCGAGGGCGGTGGCATTAACCCGTTGCGCGGTCAGTCAAACGTGCAAGGTGCGTGTGATATGGGCGCATTGCCGAACTGCTATCCGGGATATCAAAAAGTGTATAACCCGATTGTTCGTCAGAAATTCGCGATTGAGTGGGATGCGCCGAACTTACCTTCTGAGCAAGGGCTTACCCTAACGGAAATCATCGATGCGGCGTGCAAACGAGAAGTTCGTGGAATGTACATCATGGGCGAAAACCCAGTACTGAGTGATCCAAACCAAGCACACGTGATTGAAGGGTTGGAAGCACTCGACTTCTTGGTCGTGCAAGACATCTTCCTCACCGAGACGGCGCAGGACGCCGATGTGGTATTGCCTTCTTGTTCATTTGCGGAAAAATCCGGTCACTTCACCAATACTGAGCGACGCGTGCAGCGCGTTAATGCGGCAGTGAAAGCGCCGGGTGAGGCGAAAGAAGATTGGTGGATCATTCAAGCGATCGCAAACGCGATGGGCAGCGATTGGCATTACCAGTGCGTTTCTGAAATCACTAGCGAGATTGCGCGTGTAACGCCGCAATATGCAGGATTGCGTTGGGACGCGATCACGCCGAACGGTGTTCAATGGCCAAGTAACAAGAACAATCCAAACGGTACTCGTATTATGCACCAAACCCAATTTACCCGAGGGAAAGGGCAAATGGTGGGCGTACCGTTCCGTTATGCAGCCGAGTTGCCTGATGAAGAGTATCCTTTGGTGCTTACAACAGGGCGTGTGCTAGAACAGTTCCACACCGGTACGATGACACGCAAAACGAAAGGGTTGGATAACCTTGCTGGGCCAAGAGCGATGATCAGTGTTGAAGATGCCGAAGCAATTGGTATCCATAATGGTCAGCGCCTAAAAGTGTCGACTCGTCGTGGCAGCATCGAAATTGATGCGTTTGTGACCAAGCGAATGCAAAAAGGCGTCGTGTTTATCCCGTTTCATTTCGTTGAATCGCCGGTCAATCGCTTGACGACTACGGCAACGGACCCGCATGCGAAAATTCCTGAATTCAAAGTCGCAGCGGTGAAGATTGAAATCAGTGAAACGGCTGCTCAACCAGAGCCTGTCGAGGAAGCGGTACACCACGTCTAACATCAACACTTCACGCACTGGCGAGTTGAGAAATTGCATTTAAGCTTATGATATGTAATAGCGAAACGAGCAGTGCGTGTGCCGAGCGTTTTTAAGTGGATCATATTGCTTCTACCCGCTCTTATTTGGCTGGCTGTCAGGCAAATTGAACATATTTGGTGGGCGGAGAATCTTACCTCGATTCCCGCCCTCATTGTGTTCACTTACGTTGCTTTAGCCTCGGCGTTTTTCATCACTCGTCGATGGTTGCAAAGTGCATTTTCTGCCTTTGTCGCTATTTTGTTTGTCTCGTTACTTGTTCCGTCGCAGCGCAGCCATGTGGCGTCTTGCTCGCACTCGTTGAGCGTCATTCAATTCAATCTTTTTTACGAAAACTCGGACATCAATCAGTTCATCAACTATCTGTTGAGGTATCCTGCTGATTTGGTGGTGATGCAAGAGCTGACGCCGCGTGTTGGCAGCCTTTTGCACATGTTGGATGATGTCTATCCGCATTATTATGGTGGCCAACGTAACGTGGGGTATCCATCAAATTTGATGATTCTTAGCCGACACCCCATCACGGAGGTTTCGGTTTATCGTGCGCCAAATGGACAAGAAGTCATCAGAGCGGTTTGGTTGCCTAAAGGTCAAGCACAGATCACTTTGTTTGCGGCTCATCCACCGTCACCAAGAACCAGCGAGCTTTGGCATCAAAGAAATGCGCTGGTGCGAACCATAGAAATGCTGACCGCGCTTTATCCCGAGCCAGAGGTGTTGGTTGTGGGGGATTTCAATCTCTCCTCGGTTAGCCCTCGTTTTGCTACGCTGTTCCCGAGTTTTCAAACCGCGCCAGTGACGAGCTGGCCAACTAACATCAAAGGCATCAACGTGCCAGAGCCGATGATGATAGGTATTGATCATTTGTGGCTAAAATCTGAGCAAGGACAGCGAATCATCTGCTCTCGTGAATCCTCTGCTTTACCACAAGGCTCAGATCACCGCATGGTGACAACCCAGATCGGTGTGCATATTCCATAGTTAAAGCCCTTAGAATTTGTTGTGTTGCATAAGTTAAACCTGTGCTGAGCTTGTCATAGAATTGACTCTCTCTGACTGTTCTCTGTTATTTGAGCAAGTTCCATGACCTAAACTTTGCTCGCTTCCTATACTGAACTAACGAAGCAGGATTTTTATAACAACAAGAGGCCGCTTGCATGACAAGAACAACCTCATTTGCACTCGTTTTATTACTGATGTGCGCATACTTTGGTTACAACCGTTATTACGTGTATCCGCAGCAGTTGGAAACACAGGCCAAATCCATGTTGATACAAATGGCAAATCGCGAAGAGTGGATGGATGTGTTTGAGATGATGAATCGCGTAGAGGCGCACAAAGGGCATTTAGAACTCGTGGCCGATGTTACGTCTTCTGATGGCAAACGTGCTTACAGTGAAGGCTTTATTACCTATACCGATCGTGAAGGTGTCGTCTGTAAACAGGTGGTGTTTAACTTTAAAATCAACTCTTTGAAAAACTACAGTATTTCAGACTTACGAGACTGCTCGTACGGCGAATATTATTAAGGTGAGTTGCTTAGTTAAGTCCGGTAAAACTAAATTTGAATATCCAAACAAAAATAGCCTCATTGTCGAGGCTATTTTTGTTTCTGCGGAAGAGAAAAATTGGCAAGTTTAATCGAGCGATTTCTTAAACCTCAGTGACGCAACGACCAATCCAAATACGGTAAACCCGAGCAACCAAAGGGTATCTCGCCATAAGTCCATCAGATCCGCTCCTCGCAACACTATGCCTCGAATCATGCGCATAAAGTGAGTGGCGGGCAGGGCTTCTGAAATCCACTGTGCTGCGACTGGCATGCCCTCGTAAGGAAACATAAATCCAGACAGCAGAATTGAAGGCAGAAGAATGAACACCGTCATTTGCATGGCTTGAAGCTGTGTTGTGGCGATGGTGGATATGACCAATCCTAAAGTTAAGCTGGCGGCGATAAACAACAAGGTTCCAAACAGAATTTGGCTGATTGCACCGTTAATCGGCACGCCGAAAATCCAATGTCCCAACCCTAGAATGATGAAAACCTGAATTAAGCCGACAAAGATATACGGCACGATTTTCGCCACCATTAGCTCTATCGAGTGGATGGGCGTGGTGATCAATAGCTCCAAATTTCCTCGTTCACGTTCTCGTACAATCGCGGCACTGGTGAACAAAATCATCGTCATGGTGAGAATCACACCGAGTAAGCCGGGTACGATGTTGACCGCAGAACGCCGACTTGGGTTGTAGTAGAGTGCGACTTCGAATGTTTTGCTTGGCGCCGGGCGAATCTCGAAATCAAAATCGGTCAATGGCATGGTTTGCAACGACAATATTGCCGAGCTGATCATGGTATCTGACCCATCCACAATCCATTGCCCAAGCTCTCGACCTTGCATCATGCGTTGTGTGAGATCGCTTGGCAAAATCAGCACAGCGCGCACAATACCATCTTGAATCGCTTGTTCAGCCTCTTGCGCGGTGGCATAGGTTTCTTTGATATCCACCACTTGAGTGACTTTGACGGACTGGGTAATGATCCGCCCGGCGGTACTGCCACTTTGGTCGACAACACCTACCGGAATGTTGCGAATGTCCGTATTGATTGCGAAGCCGAACAGCAAAAGCTGGATAAGCGGGATCATCACCACCATGCCAAACGTGATTCGGTCACGGGAAAGTTGGCGAATCTCTTTGATCATGACGGCTTTCATGCGAGCGATAGGTTTCATCATTGGCGGCCTTTCCCTGTCACGCTGACAAAAACATCTTCTAAGCTTGGGCGAGCGTGGTTCATTTCAGCGTTTTGAAGTTCAGGAAACGTCTGCTTTAACCATTCAATCGGCTGCTCGACATGCTGGTGGATAAGGATGCGTAAACGAATCCCCAACTGCGCCGCAGAGCGAACTTCGTCACGTTGAATCAGCTTTTCTTTGAGTTCACGAAGTTTGTCGGCTTTCACCTCAATGATATTAACGCCCATCTGTTCCATTAACTGTTCGGGTTCGCCATCGGCACGAATTTCGCCCGATTCCATGATCGCCAGACGGTGGCAGCGTTCCGCTTCGTCCATGTAATGCGTGGTGACCAAAATCGTCGTTCCTTGATCGCACAAGTCGAACAATTGCTCCCAAAAATCGCGTCGATTTTCGGGGTCAACGGCGGATGTCGGCTCATCCAAAAATAGCAGTTCGGGTTTGTGCATGGTCGCCGCGGCGAGTGAAAGGCGCTGCTTTTGTCCGCCACTCATGCCGCTTACGCGCTGTTTGCGCAATTGATCCAACCCGTAAGTGGTGAGCTGCTCTTCTATCCGCTCTTTCAGCGATTTGCTGCTTAAACCAAAAATTTGCCCAATAAATTCGAGGTTTTCTTGAACGGATAGGTCGTCGTACAACGAGAACTTTTGTGTCATGTAGCCAATTTTGAGCCGCAGTTGTTCGGATTGTTTTGGGATGTCTAACCCAAGCACATCCACACTGCCTTCACTTGGGCTGAGAAGGCCGGTGAGCACACGAATGGTGGTCGACTTACCGCAACCATTTGGCCCCAAAAATCCGTAAATGCTGCCTTTGGGCACGTTGAGTGTGATGTTATTGATAGCAGTAAAGTCGCCGAACTTTTTGACCACATTTTGAGCTTGAATTGCATACTCGGTCATTGGCTTACTCCACCAAATCTACTTGGGCAGGCACACCTGACGGCAACGTTTTGGCAGACTCAGGTAAATCAACTTCTGCTAGATACATCAATCGTGAACGTTCTTCTTCGGTTAGTGCGAAGTAGGGTGTGAATGAAGGCTCACTAGCCACCCAACGAACGGTGCCTTGTAATGGACTCTCAAGGCCATCGACATTCACTGTCACGGTTTTTCCAGGAATAAACCCGATTCGATAATCGGCAGGAACATACACTCGCGCATACGGCACGCGGTTGGCTTGAATCACGGCAACCACACCGTTTACTGGTACGCGTTCGCCAAGATTGTAAGGCAAATTATCGAGCGTACCGTCACGCGTAGCCGTGATGGTGAGTTCTGCCAGCTTTTGCTCTTGCAACGCCACTTCGGCTTTTGCCGCCATTAAAGCGGCTTTAGCTTGTTCGATGTCTTCGAGGCGAGAACCTGCGGTGAGCTTACTGAACTCTTCTTTTGCTGAGTCTAATTCGGCTCTCGCCGAGTCCCTTGCCGCAAGAGCTGAATCTTTTTCGGATTGGCTGATGAGCTTTTTACGCACCAGTTCTGCTTTGCGTTGATAGTTTTTCTGCGCTTCGGTGAGCTGCGCTTCCGCTCGGGCTACGCGTGCCGATGCGGCAGCAATGTCTTCTGGGCGTTCACCATTGGTCAATTTAAGCAAATACGCTCCCGCTTTGGCTTGCTCGGCAACGGCGTGCGCAAGAACGGCTTGTTGATTCTTGGTATCGAGCTGAACCAACACTTCCCCTTCACTGACCAAGCTGCCTTCTTTGACAGGAAGGGCTCTAATTATCTCATTAGATGTGGCGGTAAACGTTACGCGGTCACGTTACAGGGTGCCAAGCGCTTGGTGCGTGTTATCTTTCGAACAGGCGCTTAAAAGGGCAATAATCAATGTGCCAAAAATGATTCGCTTCATAGTGCGGTGCTTCCTTTGAAGAAGTAATGCATGAATAGATAACTTGCGAACGGGAGCGTGTTGATTGAGCCCGCCAACCCGTCGCTAACCGCCATCCATAACGATTTCTTTTTTAGAGCTTAGCATTTTATCTACAAGCGATTCTTTTTAAATAGAGAGGCTTAGCGTTAGAACAAGCTTGTAGCTAAGTGGAATGAAAAAACCTTGAACGAGGTCAGGTTTTTCCTGATAAGTAAAGTTAAATGCCCAGCGATAAACACTAGGCTAGTTGGGGGCTGCAAGTTGTCACTTGATTCTGAATTAGAAATCACTTCACATTTTAAGTGGTTGATTCGTAAAATGGATTGCGGTCGGCCATGACAATAGGCAAGGTGTTGAATAATACGAATCACTCATATAAGGCCATCCATGACAACAACTGGTCACGTGCATTTTTATATTGGCACTTACACCAACCCACCGAGTACGAGCACGGGCATTGCGCGTCTATCGCTGAACACTGAAACGGGTGAACTGAATCGGCTTGACGATGTTGTAGTTCAACGTAATCCGTCCTATCTCACGACCACCGAACACGGGCTGTATACGTTTAGCGAAATGGATAGAAATGAAGGTGCAGAGCTTGCGTTTTTTCGCGGTAGTGAATCCGTCTCTTTGCCGATTAATGGCGATTATCCGTGTCATTTGGATATCAAAGAACCGTTGTTGGCGGTTGCTAATTATGGCTCTGGAAATGTTAGCGTATTTCAATTGGATCGCGATGGTAAACCGCTTGGTTTATTGGCGGATTTATACGTTGATGGATGCGGGCCGAATTTAGAGCGCCAAACTTCTCCTCACGCTCATCAAGTCACGTTTTTAAAGCACAGTCATCAATTGGTTGTCGTAGACTTAGGCAGTGATAGCGTCCTTATTTATGATTACGATGCCCAGCCGCCGGATTTTTCACTGTCGCAAGTGATTCATTTGCCCGCAGGTTCGGGACCGCGCCATGTGGTGTTTAACCAACAAGAGTCGACAGCGTATGTGGTTTGCGAACTGTCAGAAACCATGATTGTGCTGGTTAAGCACCAAGATAAATGGCTTATCTCGAATCAAACAGAATTATTAGAAGGGGAAGAGAATCAGCAAGCGGCGGCGGCGATTCGTCTTTCGCAAGATGAAACGTTTTTGTATGTCTCTTGCCGAGCTCAGAACAAAATCAGTGTGTTTGATGTGTCTGGCGATACGCCGAAAAGGCGAGCAGCCATTCACTGTGAAGGGGTTTTTCCACGAGATTTTGTGTTGTCTCATGATCAAAAGTGGTTGTTGGTTGCCAATCAACATTCCAACAATGTGGTGAGCTTTCGTCGCAATCCTCAAACGGGTGAAATTACCCCAACGGGTTATGACTGTGAGATAGGCTCTCCAGTGTGTATTGTCGAACAACTTTTGTAACGAATAACGCAGAAGCAGCAGGAAATAGAAAAGCCTAGCGGGCGGCTAGGCTTTCAGGATAAAAACAGTTAACGCCAATCTTCAACGTACAGTTAGACGTAAATTTTGCCTTTCATATACAACACACCATCACCAGATACTTTGACGTAATCCTCCTTGACTTCGCAGTACAGAACGCCACCACGTGCTGATGCTTGATTCGCCACTAAAGATGCTTTGCCGAGCTCTTGCGCCCAATATGGCGCTAAGCCTGCGTGGACTGATCCTGTGACAGGGTCTTCATCTCCGCCGTTCGCTGGCCAAAAGTAGCGAGATACAAAGTCGTATTGACTGCCTTTTGATGTGACGACGACATCGTAAGGAGCGAGTTGTTTCAGTTGGTCGGATCGATATTGAACATCGAAAACGGTTTGCTCATCTTCCACGATGACGAAGTAAGCTTGCGGGCTAAGCAGTACGTGTGTGACCTCGCAGTTTAATCCCTCAATTAATTGCGTAGGAATGGCGTCGACGGGCTGTGGCACTCTTGTCGGAAATGTCATTTCAATCTTGCCAAGTGCGTTCTTAATTACGGTTAAGGTGCCCACTTTTAATGTGTGAAACTCAATACTTCCTGTAACGCCGAGTTGGTCGAACAACACCATGGAAGCAGCGAGCGTTGCGTGTCCACAAAAGTCGATTTCTGTAAGTGGCGAAAACCAGCGTACTTCATATTGATTCGTACCAATCGTTTTAACAAACGCGGTTTCAGAGAGGTTGTTTTCCGCTGCAATGTTTTGCATTAGATCTGGTTCTAACCACTCTTGCAAGGGTACAACTGCGGCTGAGTTGCCTTTAAATTGCGTGTCTGTAAATGCGTCAACGACGTAGATATCCAGTTCCATTTTGTCTTCCTTGTTCTATGAGTGGTTAGTTAGCATAAACCAGATGCAACTCAGAGAATAAGAAATTTATATTTGAATCTTAAAGTATCAAAATAGACGATGGTTTTATATTTTGTGATACTTATTGATGTATCTTGGCTTGGGTTGATGAATAGACTTGAATTGAACTCATTGAAAGGAATAAACACATGAAAGCGATTCACAAGTCTGTTTTGGCCCTTAGCGTTTTGGTTATCGGCTCTGCCCACGCTTTTGAACTAACGAGCAAAGATATTCAAGAAGGTCATCCAATGGCGAAGACATTTGAATATTCAGGTTGGGGATGTGATGGTGCGAACCAGTCTCCACAACTGATGTGGAAAGACGTTCCAAAGGGTACAAAAAGTTTTGCGATTACCGCGTACGATCCTGATGCACCAACAGGCAGTGGTTTTTGGCATTGGATAGCGTTTGATATTCCAGCCTCAGTTAACGAATTGCCTCGTGGCGTTGATATTAGCAAGCTCGGCGGTAAGGAGTCTCGTATCGATTACGGTACTACTGGTTTTGGCGGCGCATGTCCGCCAGAAAAAGATGGTATGCACCGCTACCAGTTTACCGTTTGGGCGCTGCCGAGTGATAAGTTGAACTTGGATGAGAACACGCCAGCGGCGGTTGTAGGATTTACGTTGAATAGTGTTGCATTGGACAACGCGAAGTTAACCGCGACTTACACGCGATAATTAAATACTTAAGGGGAGAAGATGGGGCATCAATATCAAGTGACGCTGTTTCGTGCGGAGCAGCAGCAAAAGCTGCGTAACGTCAGGATTCACTCCCCGAGTATTATCCAGATCATCAAAGGGAGTAAGCGTCTGTTTTGGAGAGACGAAGCGTTTGATATTCTTCATCCTAACATCATGCTTTGTGAAGCAAACGCTTCGCTGAATTTTGAAAACCTTCCTCAACAAGGGCGTTTTCTCTCACGAATGTTCAGTTTTCACTGCGTACCTAGCGATGAAATGTTAGAGCTGAGTATGAGTAATGCATTGGGAAATTACGTCCCAGCGGTGGAGACAGATAAAGCACTGCAAGCGACATTAAATGCCTTGTTTTCTTTTGAACGGGAAAGTTTAAGTGAAGCGACGCAACGTTATTGGATGATGGGGTTGTATCAGCAGTTAGCAGAGCGAGGACTATTGCATCGGCTTTTCTCGAGTTCCAATACCTCGTTCAGTCAGAAACTCAGCCGCTATCTGTCACGCTCTCCGGGCGATGACCATCCTTTGGAATTTGTTGCTGAGCGCTTTGCTATGAGCCGAGCAACGTTGATACGCAAACTCAAACAAGAGGGCACTCAGTATCGCGAAGTGCTGGCAGAAGTGCGCTTAAATCACGCACTCTACCTGATGCAAAATGGTTCATACAACGTTGCGTTACTCGCGCAGTTGTGTGGCTATCAATCGGAAGGCCGTTTTAGCCAACGATTTAAAGGGAAGTTTGGTTTAACGCCCAGTGAGTACATAAAAACTGTCGTCAGTTAGTACTTAATATTGCTGTTTGGCTCGATCTTTATGTTTCCAATTTTAGCTCTGGTATTTGGTTTTCATCCTCAGTGCGACGTTAACCAAAGCAATCAGAACAGGAACCTCGATTAGCGGACCAATCACGCCAGCGAATGCTTGATCGGAGTTCAGGCCAAATACAGCAATGGAAACCGCGATGGCCAGCTCGAAGTTGTTGCCCGTCGCTGTATAAGCGATGGAGGCATTTTTATCGTAGGGGATGCCCATTCTCTTCCCGATAAAGAAGCTGGTAAAAAACATCAATACGAAGTAGATCGCTAGTGGGACTGCCACGCGGAACACATCCATTGGTAGCTGTAAAATCATCTCTCCTTTGAGGCTGAACATCAGCACGATGGTGGCGAGCAAAGCGATCAAAGTAATGGGTGAAATTCGAGGAATAAACACATCGTTGTACCACTTCTCACCCTTTGCAGCGACTAACCATTTACGACTGAGAAAACCAGCGAGGAACGGAATGCCTAAGTAAATCAATACGCTTTCCGCAATGTCTCCCATGGAAATATCAACCACAAAACCTTCATAGCCAAAGAACGGTGGAAGTACGGTGATGAATAGCCAAGCCATAACGCTGTAAGTCAGAATTTGAAATGCGCTATTTAATGCCACCAAGGCCGCGCCATATTCTTTGTTGCCGCCGCCAATATCATTCCACACTAAGACCATAGCGATGCAGCGTGCAAGGCCAATCAAAATAATACCGACCATGTAACCTGGATGATCACCAAGAAAGGTTAAAGCAAGAACGAACATGAGGATTGGGCCGATGATCCAGTTCATAACCAGAGACAGCGTGATGGCTTTTTTATCTCTCGTTACCGTTCCTAATAGACCGTAGTTCACCTTGGCGAGTGGTGGGTACATCATCAAAATCAAACCAATGGCGAGTGGTACGTTCGTACTACCAACGGACATTGCTTCGTTCCATTCTGCTACTTGCGGGTAGGCTGCGCCTATCCCCACGCCGATGGCCATTGCGACAAAGATCCAAACCGTTAAGTAGCGGTCAAGAAAGCTCATTTTTTCGCTGGCACTATTTAAAACTTCAGTCGTCATAGTGATCTCTATTCGTCTATCGTCGAAAGGCGATATATAAGGTTATAGTTTATCTTTGCGCGCATGGAAAGCGCGCAATGTGTCTTAGCTAAATAAACCGGAAAATTGAGCGTTAAACGCGTTCAGTTTTTCACGTTGAATGCGGTAACAAACCTTTGGCGGGTTAGGTTCTGCACTGATAAACCCGGCCTGTTTTAGAATACGTAAGTGTTCTGATACGGTCGATTGCGCTAAACCTAACTCAGAGACTAAATCGCTATTTAAGCAGCCGCCCATAGTGTCTAAAGTGTGAAGAATATGCAGAATGCGTAAGCGAGCAGGATGAGACAGCGCTTTCGCTTGAGCGGCGAGTGCTTGCTCTTTATCGAGTTGTTTTTGCGTGGCTTCAAAAGCAATTTGGCACGTTTCGCTGCATTTGTTGCTCATGAGCAAACCTTTATAGTTAATCGTCGAATTACGATTAAGTGTACGTGTGCTTTTTCTAAGGCGCAACTGTTGGCAGTAAAAAAGCAGAACTTAAAGATACGACGAATTGGGGGTGTGGTATCAGGAGCTAAGTTCTGCTTGGGGGTTAGGTTATGAGCAATTCTCTATATTTCCTGCTCGCTAAATTAGTATGGTGAAAAAAGGGGAGGCGAAAAAGAGAGTAGATTTCTTCGCTTTATTCCTGATAAAACCGAATTGGTGGGGTTTTCCTACAATATAGGCACGAAATGTTAGTAAAAGGGGAACAAAGTGTTTGGAAGTTTTCTTATTTTATTGCCGCCAAGTTCAGTAAAATACGCCTATTGAATGGCCTCCTAGAGTTAAGGTGCGTGCGGTGTCTGATCTCAACTTATTTCGTTATTACCAACGCTTGCTCTCTTTTGGTGTTGGTAATGAAGCAAAAACCACGCTGCAAGAAATCGCCGATTTGTTGTTTACTTCGCCTCGTCATGCGCGCAGTTTGCTGGCGCAGATGCAAGAGATAGCGTGGTTAAGTTGGCGACCAAAACCGGGACGGAACCAGCGTTCAACATTGTTGTTAAACGTTGAACTCAGCGCGCTAAAAGAAAGCCTTGCACTAGAGCGAATCAAGCTTGGTAAGTACGAGAAAGCGCTGTCGATTCTGGATGAAGATGAAGCTGCATTTGGGCGACTCCTCAAAACAACGTCGGGCGCATCGGTAAAAGAGGGGCGGCTCAATATTCAGCTGACCTACAAACGCATGTTCGAGCGTGTGGTTCCGCATCAACTGCAGCGAAGTAGTGAACGTTTTTTGCTTCGCCAAATTTATTGTTGTTTGGTTTCGAGCGATTACAACGGGCAGGTGCAGCCAGAGCTGGCTCATCATTGGCGTTATGATGACAGCTTGTACGAATGGACATTTTATCTTCGTCCGGGTCTGACTTTTCATAATGGCAACCCAATCGATGCCGACACGGTGGTGAGTTTGTTCGCCAAATTAAGCTCTTTGGAATACTACGAAAAAGAGCTGGCGCATGTTGCCAACATTACGGCACTTAATCCATTGAAGGTTGTTTTTAAGCTTAACCGACCTGACTTGGGTTTTGCTGGACTTATTTCTGGCGTGAAATATGGCATTCAGCCCGTGAGTCAGGTGAACGTTGCTAACAACAAGTTGGTGGTGGGGAGTGGTCCATTTTCCGTCGTTGAGCACAGTGAAAACCGTTTGAAACTGCAAGCGTTTGATGGCTATTACGCGTGTCGAGTATTAACGGATTTTGTGACGATATGGATCGTCAACGATGAACAGATGGAAAATCCATCGCTTGCCGCAAACACATTGCAACCAGAACCTGATTCTGCTGATGACATGTGCAGCCACTATATGTCGACGCCAAACAGTGAAGTATCACCAGCGAGTAAACGCAGTCGAACGGAAGACGGTTGTTTGTTCGCACTGTTTAACCATCATGCAAAGCACGCTTTGTCTCAGGCCCAGCGCCGATACATCAGTGAATTGATTCAACCTGAACTGCTAGCTGACGTGATGCGTAATGAAAACATTATATTTGGGAGCATACCTGCTTATAACTTATTGCCTAACTGGAAGCCAGTGTTGCGCCCCTTTGGAGATGCGGTCAAGTTGCCAAAGCTGATCACCATCGCAGGGTACAATTACACGGCGCTACGCCGGTGCGCACGAGCGATTTCTTCGTGTTTAGAGCGTGCGGGCAGCCGAGTGGAGATCGTTATGTACTCCTACCGTGAACTGAGCGAGAAAGCCAAAAACGGCACGCTAGATGAGACTCTGGTTGTCACCAATATCAACTTGGACGATAACCGTCATGCGTCTGCGTTTAGCAACTTCTTTAGCAATGCCGTGCTTTACCACACCTTGGGGGTGCAAAATGCGGCGTGGTTGGATGCTCAAATGGAAAATGTCCGCGCATTCTCACCGCTTGAAGATTATCTGAGCGCGTTAGAGCCGATTGCGTCCACATTGATTAGCGAATATTGGATTGCACCGATGTTTCACCATACTCAGACGCTACGTTTTCAAGGGGTCTTGGAAGATGTCGCACTCACAAACTGGGGATGGCCAGACATACGATCCGTTTGGTCTGCGGACTGATCAAAACCGCCTGAATGGCGGTTTTTTGTGTCTGCAATTTGGTGAAAGCCAGTGACGTTTTTATTTTTTCTAGCCAACAAGTGTGATGCTTATCTACGTTTGAGCGCGAGTGATCAAGAAACAGCCCGAAATGAACTTTGAAATTAATCACGAATTATATCGAGTCAATAGGTCTAATGTGATCTGATTTAAATAATGTAACTTTAAGAATATTTTCGAGAAGGTGATTGTATTCAAAATTCGTCTATTGACTTGTTGCTCAAATAAAATTTGTAGATTTTTTACGTGTGGGATTTTTGAGCTCTGTCCATTTAAACAAATTGACAGGCTTTAAAGTGTGACTCGAAGCGCAAAAGTAGCTCGGTTGCGCGGTTGGGACTCTGTTATTGATAATTAACCCATCAGATGACGAACTGTTGATAGGGTTAAATATGTTGTACGAGTTAATCGACCACGAACTAGTAGATGTAATTAATGATCGCGCTTACCAATGGCAAGATGCGGTTAAAAAGACCACTCAATACCTAGAAAATAAAGGTTACGTCTCCCAGCATTATGCTGATGCAATCATCCGTTCAACGGAAGAAAACGGTCCTTACTATGTGTTATGCCCTGGATTGGCAATGCCTCATGCCCGACCTGAAACTGGTGTTTTAAAAACAGGCTTAGGCATTCATATTTTCCCATCACCTGTTGATTTTGGATCGGATCTCGGTCCGGCCAATATTCTTATTACCTTAGCTGCGAAAGACTCTGATACCCACATTGAGGTGATTCAAGCGTTGAGCGAGATGTTTGTGGATGAAGAGAACATTGCAAAACTGGCACAAGCCTCTTCCAAAGAACAAGTGCTAGACATAATAAAAGCATACTAAAAGGAACATAACGTGAAAGCAAACATGCGAGCCAATGTGCAAGCCTTCGGAGGTCATTTGACCGCCATGGTGCTGCCAAATATCGGAGCCTTTATCGCTTGGGGCTTTATTACTGCACTCTTTATTCCTACGGGCTGGATGCCAAACGAAGCCTTTGGCGAACTCGTGGGGCCAATGATCACTTACTTGCTGCCACTTTTAATTGGTTACACTGGTGGTCAGATTGTTGGTGAAAAACGCGGCGCGGTAGCGGGGGCTATCGGTACGATGGGCGTGATTGTCGGGGCTGACATACCGATGTTTGTTGGCGCAATGATCATGGGCCCACTGAGTGCTTGGGTTGTGATGCAAGTGGATAAACGTATTCAACACCGCATCCCTTCTGGTTTTGAGATGGTGGTCAACAACTTCTCGTTGGGTATCGTCGGTATGTTGTTGTGTTTGTTCGCCTACGAGATTGTTGGCCCTTCAGTCACCGCAGCAAACTTGTTTGTGAAATCAGGCATCGAAGCGTTGGTTGCGACGGGTTTCCTGCCTCTGTTAGCGATCATTAACGAACCAGCAAAAGTGTTGTTCCTGAACAACGCCATTGACCAAGGTATTTATTACCCACTAGGCCTGCAAGCGGCCGCAGAAACGGGCAAGTCCATCTTCTTTATGGTGGCGTCTAACCCAGGCCCAGGTCTTGGTATGCTGCTGGCTTACGCAAAGTTTGGTCAGGGTTTATCTAAACGCTCTGCGCCAAGTGCCATCATCATTCACTTCTTTGGTGGCATTCATGAGCTGTACTTCCCATATGTACTCATGAAACCAATCATGATTGTGGCAATGATTGCTGGTGCGGCGACAGGCATCGCAACCTTCAACCTATTCGATGCAGGTTTGGTCGCGGGTCCAAGTCCAGGCTCTATCTTCTCTTACCTTGCTCTTACTCCGAAAGGTAGCTTCATTGCGACCATCGCCGGTGTGACAAGTGCAACGATTGTCTCTTTCTTGGTAGCAAGTGCGATTCTGAAGGTGAGCAAATCAGAAGAAAAAGAAAGCGAGTTTGAGAAATCAGTTTCTGACATGAAAGAGATGAAAGCGGAAGGCGCAGTTAAGCCAGTTGCAGCTGCGACGACGCAAGAGCCGAGCAAACCAATTTTATTTGTCGCATTCGCATGTGATGCGGGTATGGGCTCTAGTGCAATGGGCGCATCGACCTTCAAACGCAAGCTGGTACAAGCTGGGATAGAGATTGAAGTGAAGAACTTCGCCATCGAGAAAGTCCCGAGTGAAGCCGATATCGTCGTGACACACGAGAGCTTAGAAAGCCGCGCGGTCAACGCGACAGGTTTACCAGTCGTAACGATCAAGAACTTCCTCAACGACCCAGCGCTTGACGAGCTGATGGACAAGATTAAGCAACAAGCGGTCGCGACTGAGCAACCAGCCTAACAATGCAGTTTGGGGCGGCAGGTATCGCCCCATTTAGGAGATAAATCATGGTACAAACAACGGCAGCGGTTATCTGTGGTGAGAAAAACGTTCAACTAAGAACTTTTGATTTGCCAAGCATTTCAGCCGATGAACTTCTGGTTAAAAACATTTCAAACAGCATTTGTCTATCCACTTACAAAGCAGCATTGTTAGGTAGCAAACACAAACGCGTTCCTGAAAACATTGACGAAGTGCCAGTGATGACAGGTCATGAATACGCAGGTGTGATTGTTGAAGTCGGTGAGAATCTAAAAGACCGATTCAAAGCTGGCGATTACTTTGTTCTGCAACCTGCCATGGGCTTGCCAACAGGCTACTCGGCGGGCTACAGCTATGAGACATTTGGCGGCAACGCGACGTATTCCATTATTCCTAAAATCGCTATCGACCTAGGCTGCGTGCTGCCTTACCACGGCGATTACTTTGCTGATGCGTCGCTGGCTGAGCCAATGTCTTGCATTATCGGTGCGTACCATGCGAGCTACCACACCACGCAATACGTGTACGAGCACGATATGGGCATCAAAGAGGGCGGAGCATTAGCGCTACTTGCGTGTGCTGGCCCAATGGGCATTGGTGCGATTGACTATGCGATCAACGGCCCTGTAAAGCCAAAACTGATCGTGGTGACGGACATCGACGCCGCGCGTTTAGACCGAGCTGAAAGCCTCATTCCCGTTGCAAAAGCCAAAGAGCAGGGCGTAGAACTGCACTACGTGAACACGGCTCAAATCGACGACCCGGTCACGTATCTCAAAGCACTCAACGGTGGCAATGGTTATGACGATGTAATGGTCTACGCGGCGCTTGCTCAAGTGCTTGAGCAAGCGGATGAGCTACTTGGCAATGATGGTTGCTTGAATTTCTTTGCTGGCCCAACGGATAAGAACTTCAAAGTGCCGTTTAACTTTTACAACGTGCATTACGAATCAACCCATATTGTAGGGACGTCCGGTGGTTCAAAGGGTGACATGGTGGAATCTATAGAGCTTTCCTCACAAGGTAAGATCAATCCATCGTTCATGATCACGCATGTTGGTGGCTTACAAGCTGCACCCCATACGATTTTGAATCAGTTGGATATTCCGGGCGGTAAGAAGTTGATTTACCCGCATATTGACCTGCCATTGACCGCGATTGATGATTTCTTATCGTTGGTAGACCAAGACCCGTTCTTCGCCGAATTAGACGCAATTTTGAACGCTAATAACTATGTGTGGAACGCACATGCAGAAAAAGCGTTACTTGAGTTTTATGACGTAAGCTTAACGGTTTAGTTGCAACGAATTTGTGTGGTAGCCTTTGCGCTGCCACACAATGGAGAGGTCATAATACGTTGTCACGTGAAGATGAATTACTGGAGAAACTGGACGAGTGCGAAAATGCCACTGCGTTTCTTCAGGTTTCTAACAAAATAATTAACCTCAAGTTAAAAGCACTGCTTCCGAAAGTGTTCGTTCAAGACGACCTTGTGAAGGAGTATGCTGTGGATCCTTTATTGAAAGAAGATGGTCCGTTAGCAACAACCGATGTGGTATCGAAGCTGATGTTTGCGATGGGCAAAATCTCTTTGGAAACTTACGCCGATATCGGGTTGTACGATCAGGTGTTGGAGTATGTGGTTAGCCAACCGGAGAAAGTCGAATTCGCGGATGACGTGATTTATGACTTCATCAAAAACCAAGCGGTACTCTCTTCTCAGCAAGACAGCTTTTATCTTGAGTCGATCAATCAGCTTAAGTTCTCTTCGTTTGAGTCCTTTTCGCAAATGAGATACGAATCTCTCATCAAAACAGTGTTGAAGCTGTCGTGTGAAATGTTGATAGAAAGAATCGAAGGGGAGATCAATCAATAAGGGTTCACCATGAAAGTGAATTTAAACGTCAGTGGTTTTGAAACCGAAGCTACCTTTCCTGATGCCGACGTAAAGCGAATCCATCAACCTCTTATCGAAAAATTTACCCGTCTTTATCATGAGAAGCAGGAACGCATTGTGGTGTTCTTGTGTGCCCCTCCGGGCAGCGGTAAGTCAACCCTTGCTGCGTTCTGGGAATATCTCTCTGAACATGATGAAAGCCAAGAGCCTTTACAAGTGCTGCCGTTTGATGGTTTCCACTATCCAAATGAGATCCTCGACAACAATACGATTGAACGAGATGGCGAGCTCGTGCCTCTGCGCAGTATTAAGGGGTCCTATCAAACATTTAATCTGACGGAGCTTATCGACAAGCTCAAACAGCTCAAAATGAAAGATACAAAATGGCCATACTACGACCGCAATTTGCATGATCCAGTCGACGACGCCATTTTGGTAAATCGGAATGTGGTTGTCGTTGAGGGGAATTGGTTACTGCTTAATGAACCGGTGTGGAATGAACTGCATTGTTTGGCCGATTTTACCGTCTTTGTAGATACACAGCCTGAGTTTCTACAAGAGCGTTTAGTCAATCGTAAGATTCGTGGTGGTACAGAGCCAGAAGCTGCATTGGAGTTTTATTTGAACTCAGATGCCGTAAATGTAGATAAGGTTTTAAATCACTCAATTCCAGCGGATCTCACGCTGTTTCTCAATCAAAACGGTTCGTTCGAAATTCGATAATTCGTCCACAATTTAGGAGGTCACCATGGATATCGTCGTTGATAGCCACACCCATACTATTGCCAGTGGACATGCCTACAGCACCATTTTAGAGAACGCATTGGCAGCCAAGAATAAGGGGCTAAAACTTCTTTGTACCACCGATCATGCTCCCGAAATGCCAGGAGCCCCTCACTACTGGCATTTCAATAATCAAAGAATTTTGCCCCGCTTTTTACACGATGTAGGTATTCTCCGTGGTGTCGAAGCCAACACGCTGAATGTGAAAGGGGAGATAGACTTACCATCGTCTTCTGACCAACATCTTGACTGGGTGATTGCGAGTTTCCATGAACCCGTATTCAAGCCCGCAACCGAAGCTGAGCATACTGCCGCTCTGATAAATGCGATTAAAAGCGGCAGGGTGGATGTTCTCGGTCACTTAGGCAACCCAAATTACCCATTCGATATGGAACAGGTGCTGCGCTGCACGAAAGAGAACAATGTTGCGGTTGAAGTTAACAATACATCTTTGACAGGCAAAAGCCGTAAGGGCAGTGATTCCCGTTGTGATCGCATTGTCGAGCTGGGCAAAGAGATTGGCGTTTACTTCAGTACCGGATCTGATGCGCACTTCTGTGAAGAGATCTCTAAGTTAGATTTGGCGATTGCTTTGCTGGAAAAACACGGTGTGGAAGAAGAGAAGATACTCACTACGTCGACGAGCCGATTCTTGAACTTCTTATTGCTGAGAGGTAAGGCGAGGATTTCAGAGTTTAAGGATTTTTACTAAGTAAAATCCCAAACACATTAAACGAAGTATTTTCTTATACAGCCCTAAAACCCGCTAAGCTGCGGGTTTTATTCGTTTTGGGGAGGCGTAGAACACACAACGCGACTGTCATATAAAGCGTGAAAAGAAGAATCAATGAAAAAGGGAACGAAGGCCATAATTCGAGAATATTATAGGCCGAGCGGGAATTTTATTGCTCTTAATCAGTCATAAGGTTATGAGCCGCTTTTTGTGTTCCGCTGTTCAATAACGAGCGATAACAGGCGAACAAGTAGGGACTGAGCCTCAGGAGAAAGCAAGCGTGCAACGGCCATTAGATCATCCGCTGTTACATGTTGAACGTCTCTTATATCCAATGCGATGTCGAGATCGGTCAAATGCAGAGAGCGCAGTATGGAGCGATATTGGGAAAGTTTCAGGTCGGATTCTCCACGCTCTATCCGTTGATACGTTTTCACGCTCATCCCTGCGATGTTTGCCATTTGTTCACGGGAGAGGCCACTCGCTTTTCTTCTCGCAATCAGTGCTTCAATAATAGGGTCGACCTGCATGTGCTCTCCTGAAAGGACAGTTTTGACCTAAATAAAGCAAGAAGTGGACCAGTTTAACCATCTCATATTTACCTGTTTTGCAATCAGTATAAGAATAGCCATCTAATAAAAATGTACATATTTTAGTCAGTTATAAACTCAATGGAAAAGTATCAATCATACAAATCAATAGAGACAAAATCCTCAATTCGCAAAATGCAACGCATTTTAGATCAATTATTTAGCGAGCTTAATGAGCAGCATCGTGTCACTAAAGAAAATGTTGTCGCTCTGACTCGACAGTCTCAACAGAGGTTGATGAACTACAAAGAGCTTTATCTTCATAAAGAATCGATAGGTGAGGTAGAGTTGCAGATTGCGTATGAAAATATGAGTGTGACTGAGAAGCAGGTCGCGGATATGGGCGTTTCAGCATTAACTTATATCATCGGAGCGTTAGATAAAGCGTATTAATAGAATGGGCAAGCTAGCTTAGATTTAGACAGTTTGGATAACACCAAAAAGAAAGGATGCAAATGCTGGGGAACCACACCCAGCATTCGGACACTCATTTACCTATAGTTTCGAACCGTAAATCAGTGTTTAGAGGTATGTGAACCGAACAGTGTCGGTACGCAGCGAATAATAGCGATATTGTCCGATCTAGGCTACGCCCCTGGAATCTAACACCTTTACTTGAACTGTAAATTAATTTGTACACCCATCCAAAGTTGAGCGGTTGAGCACGTTTTTACTCTCATTAGGCGATAAAAGACTGATTAGTGATGAAAATAACAACACATCTTAGGTGAATGAGGAGAGTTGTTAAAATATATCGCTATAAGATTGACCTTTTGCTTTTCAATCGTCCTGCTTATGCCTTACAATCTTTTCGAACCAAATCCATTCATAACGAATGGCGTTGATGAATTAAGATGAACAATTTTGCTTCGAACCCAAAGTTGTGCGCATTTCATCAACGATGACATCGCCCAAAACGACTCTCAAGTGTTCATGTGCAATTGAATTAACCACCTTTTGCTGCATGTTTTCTTAGCCATATAGGGTTCTTGTAACCAAATTTTGGCTGAGTAGAGCGTTTTGTTGGGTGTGCTTTGGATGTAGCACAACTGGCGAGAAATAAACGGATTGAATTTAGAGGTATTAACCGTGAACCTAAAACTTGTCGGCAGCTCCCTGATCGTTGCAGGTACTGCTCTTGGCGCTGGTATGCTTGCTATACCAATGGTGCTTGCTCAATTTGGCCTCCTCTGGGGCACTCTTCTTATGTTATTCATCTGGGCTGGGACGACTTACGCTGCGCTGCTCCTTCTTGAGGCTAGTTGCAAAGTAGGCGGCGGCGCGAGCATGAATGCAATTGCTCGCGAAACGCTAGGTAAAGGTGGCCAGTTGGTAACCAACAGCTTGCTTTACGCCCTGTTAGTTTGTCTATTGATGGCTTATATCATTGGTGCGGGTGATCTCGTACAAAAAGTAACAGCCTCAATTGGGCTGCCAACATCTACGATCGCAAGCCAAGTCGGTTTTACTCTTTTAGTCGGTATCATTGTTTCGGCAGGTACAGGGGTTGTAGATAAGCTTAATCGCGGTTTGTTCCTAGGCATGATCGTGGCGCTGATTCTGACACTTTTTGCGCTTGCACCAAGCGTCTCGTTTGAGGGACTTGATGAAGTCGTGAGTGACGATAAGATGGCGCTAATTAAGACAAGCTCGGTGCTTTTCACCAGTTTCGGTTTTATGGTCGTGATCCCATCGCTTGTAACTTACAACAAAGAAGCGAGCAAAACTCAACTGCGTAATATGATTATCGTGGGTTCAACTATTCCGCTTGTTTGTTACTTATTATGGTTATTAGCAGTTGTCGGTAACCTACCACCTCATGAGCTTGTTCAATACTCCAACGTAACGGAGTTGATCTCGGTATTAGGTCAGCAATACGAGGGTTTGGAGTTTATCCTATCCATGTTCACTGGGTTAGCACTGTTAACATCGTTCTTAGGTGTGGCAATGGCGCTATACGATCAAAATGCAGACCTACTGAAAGCAAGCAAGCCGGTGATTTTTGTTACCACGTTTGTGCTACCACTACTAGGTGCTGTATTTGCGCCAGAACACTTCTTGGCTATTCTTAGCTACGCGGGGATTATTCTTGTGTTTCTCGCGGTCTTTGTCCCATTATCAATGACAATGAAAGTGCGTCGAGTGCCAGTAGAAGATGACAGTATTTATGAAGCTGGTGGCGGCGTAATGGGAATGAGCATGATCTTCCTATTCGGCTGTTTCTTGCTGTTTGCCCAAGCAGTATAAAATCACGCTAGCTTATTTAAAAACTGAGCCGCCCGTTGTATAACGGGCGGCTTTTTTGTGCTTATAACCCAAACAAAGAGGACTTAAAAAGTTATCAATATCAGTGATGCTTAACCTTTCTCTAATAATCACGATAAGCTTTGACCTTGTAGTAAAACTCCTTGGCGAAAGGCTGACATGTGCAGTGATTCACCTACCTATTATGTTGCTATTGATATTAATAAGAGGCTCTGTTGTGTCAAAGCAATTATCTTTTGCCATGGTTGGCGTTATATTGTCTTTAGGTGTGTTTAGTACAGAAGTGATGGCTGACCCGGAACATAGGCATGGTCATCGATATGATCACCATCATGAGCATCACCATCATCATAAACGCAAGCACAAGCATAAACATAAGCATAAGTATAAACATCGTGACGTTATTTATGTGGAGTCTCGACGACCAAGACGCAGTTACTACTACCACGACCGAATTCCTCGTAATAGTACCTACATAAAGATTGGAGATTTCACCTATTTAAAAGTGGATGATCGTTATTATCGTCGCTCCAATGACCGCTATATCCATGTTGAATTCAACTAGAGTGGGAAAGGCAGCATAGCAAGCGTGATAACAGTTTTGAGCCGAGTGGCAACAACACTAAAAACTAGGCGTTCTAAGTCTAGATACCATTGCGATAGAGGTCTAAAAACAAAAACAGCGAGCATTGGCTCGCTGTTTTTGTTTAGGTGAAGACTAGACTGTAAATCGGTTTAATATTTGATCTTGTTTATGTACATCTTCTTGCTGTGCCTGCATAGCATCGTTAGTTCGATTTGCAGATTCGGCGACTTGAGTCGATAGGTCTTTAATATTCACCGTATTGTTGTTGATCTCTTCCGCAACTAAGCTTTGTTCTTCCGCCGCTGAGGCGATTTGTAAGTTCATATCAGAAATACGCTGAATCGCATCACGAATACGTTGTAGCGCGTTGTTTGCCAAGTCTGCTTTTTCTACGGCTTCTACAGCGCTACCCTTGCTTTGATGCATAGCATTTGCCACAGATGATGCGCCAGATTGCAGCTGCTCAATCATAGTACGAATTTCTGTTGTTGATTCTTGAGTTCGTTGCGCCAGTGTACGAACTTCATCAGCAACGACGGCGAAGCCTCGGCCAGATTCTCCCGCACGTGCAGCCTCGATTGCGGCATTCAACGCGAGTAAGTTCGTTTGGTCCGCAATATCGTTGATGACTTTTAGAATCGTTTCGATGTTGGCGGTTGCAGATTCAAGCACTTGCACTTCTTCGACAGCAAGGTCAATGCTATCGGAAAGCATGTTGATCGTTTGTGTTGATTCACCGACCACAGAAGAGCCCTCAACTGTTGCTTGATCAGCTTCTTTGGCTGCACTCGCTGCGCCTTGCGCATTATTGGCAACTTCAGTCGCGGTAACAGACATCTCGTGCATCGCGGTGGCTAATTGTTCTAGCTCTTGTAGCTGAGTTTGAATAGCACCTGCCGAATCTTTTGCACCCTCAGCGGTGATTTGAGTGCCATTCAAAATTTGATCAGAAATACTCTTCGACTCAATAATTTGCTGTTGCAAGTTTTCCATGAACGTATTGAAGTTTGTAGCAAGCTCTGAGAATTCTTGGTCAGTATCAGTTTCAAGGCGCTGTGTAAGATCGCCTTTCCCTGACGCAACATCTTTAATCGCGTTGTTTAAAGTGTCCAGCGGACGCATGAGCGTGCGAATGAGTAGAGTCAGTGCAATAACAGAAGCAATCACGGCAATGATTGAATAAATAATAGCGCTGTTGCGAAGCTCTCCTACGGCAGAGTAGGCGATAGCTTCATCAATAACTGAACCCACGTACCAGTTCTCGCCAGGGATGTGAGTCAAGTTAATCATATAACGATCGCCATCGATCTCAATGTGTTGCGTTGATTGTGTAAGATCAACCTGTGGCAGGTAGCTACCAACTTTTTCACCGTTGTACTTACTTTGAGGGTGGGCAATGGTTGTCCCATCAGCGGTGACCAAAAATAAGTAACCAGCGTCAAACAGATTAACTTGGTTGACGAGGTCAGAAAGGGTAGTTAGTTCGAGGTCATAAAACATACCAGCTAAGAACTGGCCGTTTTCTTTTACAGGTGTACCAACAGAGATGATAACGTTTTTTGAAGACGCATCGACGTATGGGTCTGTTACGACCAAATCGCCTTTGTTTTTAGCTGCGATGAACCAAGGACGTTGACGCGGATCGTAGTCTGGTCCTGCTTCCCAGCCGTCGTCATTTTCAATCACGAAGCCATTGCTTTCATAACCAAAGCCAATCGCAAGAAAGCTGGCTTTTGGTGTTGGTCGCTCAAGAATGTTCTGAACGTAGTTGTGTGAACTTGGATTAAGTTCGATAACTTCAGTAATAGAACGAGCGAGATCCTTTTTAGCATTCATTTCTGATTGCACGGTATTGCCAACACTGGTCAATATCTCGTTCACACTCGAGTCAATGTGCTCCTGCGTTTGGGAGCGGATCGTCATAACTTGTTGCGTCGACAGTAGTGACACGGTAATTAGCAGCAAAAATGACGAGGCTGTGACAACCTTATGTCTAAATTTCATGAGCTTTCCTCTGATTCTCCCGGTTGGCTTCACTATGCTTTCACCTCTTTTTAAACGGGCGAATTCGGCATCAAGAGAAACCTATTGTGTTTGGTTATCTTTTTTATCGACATCTTTGTCAAAAACATGAGTCTATTTTAACCAAATTTAAACAAAACGGTAAGTTACGACAAAAACCGTGAGTTTGATCAGATTTGTGCGCTCTGTTAATGAAAACGTCATAATGAAAAGAATTGCGTAAAGCATAGTGATTCAGGTTGGCGTTATTGGTGAGATGAGAGCGACTTAACTGTCGTAAAAGGGGGCGTGATTGGAGCTGTTCGTTGTAAGTTATGAGCGTTTGCTAATTAAGTGATCTGAATAGAGCTGTAGATAGAGTTTTAGACATAAAAAAGGCCCCGACAATGCGGAGCCTTTGTTGATTGATGCTTTGATTTTAGAAAATCAGATGAGCAACACCAGCAATCACAGGTAATGTGATTAGCGTACGCAGAATGAAAATAACGAACAGTTCTACAATGTTTACTGGAATTTTGCTGCCTAGTAGTAGGGCGCCAACTTCTGACATGTAGATAAGCTGAGTTACTGACATTGCTGCAATAACAAAACGTGTCATTTCATTATCAATTGATGCCGCTAAAATTGCTGGAATAAACATATCCGCAAAGCCAACAACAATAGTCTGTGATGCGGCGACAGCTTCTGGAATTTGCAGTAGCTCTAGGTATGGAATGAATGGCTGACCTAGAATTTCAAATACAGGAGTGTACTCTGCAATCACTAATGCCACGGTACCTAGACCCATAACCACAGGCAGTACACCAAACACCATGTCGATTGCGTTATGTACGCCTTCTTTAAATACAGACTGAACAGATGTTACCTGACCCGCGCGCTTAAGTGCTAGATCCATACCCCATGAGAATGTGGTGTGGCCTTCTGGTACGGCGTCAGCATCTTTATCTGGGTTGCTGCCATCAATGTAGCGATCTTTCTTCAGGCTTAGCGGCGGTAAGCGAGGAATGATAACCGCAGCGACAATACCTGCTAAACAGATTGCGCCGTAGAAAGGTAGGAACAGATGCTCTAACTGTACCTGAGCGATAACCACTAAGCTAAACGTGATCGATACTGCTGAGAACGTTGTCCCGACAACAGCGGCTTCACGCTGAGTATAGAATTTATTTTCGTACTGTTTGCTGGTTAGCAAGATACCAACACTGCCGTCGCCTAACCAAGACGCCATACAGTCAATTGCACTACGGCCAGGCAGGTTGAATACCGGGCGCATGATTTTACTCAGTAATGCGCCAAACAGCTCAAGAAGACCAAAGTTCAGAAGAAGCGGAAGGAGTAGGCCCGCAAAAATGAACACCGCAAACAAAGTTGGTAGAAGACCGGTAAGAACAAGGCCTCCTGTATTTTCTTCCCAAATCGCTTTTGGACCCACTTGGAAGAATGTCATTAATACGGCTGCACCACCGATTAAGCGAACAATAAGCCAAAGTGGCGATGGATTGAAAAGACCGTTTAAAAATCCATTACGTAAAATCGCTGCAGGCTTGAAAATTTTGCAAAGAACAGAAGCGACTGCCATGAAAGCGATGATACTGGTGACGATAGCGATCAAGGTATCGCCTAATACTGCCGGGATGACTTTTGCCATAACCGCAACAGGGATAGTTAGGCCGCCATCGTATGAGATCGGAGCCATAAAGAGTAGAAGACCGATAAGGGAAGGGATGAAAAACATCCAAAAGTTGCCCTTAGGTGCTTCAGTAGCATTAGTGGTATTATGCATAGTTGTCTCGTGTTACTACTAGTCAATACTTGCCATTTCCATGACATAAATATTCACTAAACATCCGTATTTAATCACAGTTTTGCGGAGGGTACCCGCAAACTGCATCCATTGCAATACTATTCATTAAATACATCTAGTTATTCAGCCGATTTGTCGGGTAATTGGTCAAATAACGTATAAGTGTATACGAATATGTTGCTTGTGTTAGAAAATTGTAGCACGGAGCGCGGGCAGCGCAGAGAATTATGGGGCGCATTGTGACTGGAATAATAAAACGGTAAACAAATGTGACTTTGATCTAACTAACTTTTTGCCGGGAGCCCTGTTAGCCCTAGCTGTTATAAGGTTTTTTAGCTGCGTTACAACACGATAAAACGTTTATTATGAAGTGCAGCGGTGAGAGAGTTGAGCTACAACCGATTGAAGCATTCGGCCTCAATCGGTTCGAAATTTTATGCTTTTTGTTGGCGACTAAGCACGTAAAGGTAACTCCAGTAGATCAGAGCCGTAGCGAAAGCCAATATTGCAGGGAAAACGAGCGTATATAATCCATACACCACGAATAGTGCGGCTCCTGCGACACCGCCCAGCAAGAATCCGAAGAAAATGAATAGGAATAGCTTTGCTTTACGTCGATCAAATTGACGACCTCTTAAGCTTTCTCCAATCATAATCCCCAGATCGGTGATGATCCCAGTCATATGTGTGGTTCTGACTACTGCGCCGCTGAATGTAGTGATCATTGCGTTTTGTAATCCACATGCTGCTGACGCTAGATATTGGCCGTACAAATCCCCTTGCACCAAAAAGCCCAAACTGAGTAGGAGCAAGCTCCCTTCTATGCACAGTGCAACACCATATCTTCGCCCTAGTTTTAACGCACTGCTCTCAATAAAAAAGCCGCTAAAGGCAGCACCGATCAAAAAGCTAAATACGATGAAGAGCAGGTGAATGGAGCTATCCACACCTGTTAACAAGCTGTTCCCTAGCTGAGTTACGGTTCCCGAAAGATGTGTTATCGCTTGATGTTGAAAGCCGAGAAGACCAACGGCATTGACGCAGCCCGCGAGAAGGGCAAGTAGAAACGCGCCATATTCCACCCAACGAGGAAGTCTGGAAATCACAATAAAACCCCACCAAATGTTAGGAGCCGATTATAACGCTCACACCGCGTTACGAAACCCCTTACAGTAAAACTCGGTTGATCATTCTCAAAAAAATCTCATTTATAGAGCTTTTGCGTTGACCGTGATAACGACATAGAGGGGGATTTCCCCTACCTGATGTGTTCCATTGTACATTCGAAACTCACCCATCCATGTTTCCTCTGTTCATAGATTGAAACCGTTGGTTGGTGGAACTCTTTATCAGTAAAAAGACCGACGGGAATGATCATGATTTCAGGAAATGTAGAGACCAATAAGCGCATTGTCGTGCCGCAAGAAGGGCAAAACTCATACTGAACCTCGCTGCCATCATCCCCCATTCGCGTATAGCAGGTGACCTCACCGTTTAAAGTTACGTGCTCTTTATCAAAGCGAGCCTGTACCCCAAACACACTGCCTGTCCGCTTTTGGCATTCAAAACAATGGCAGACAGACGTACGGATGGGTTCTCCCTTACAACGGAGCTCAACTAAACCGCAAGCGCATTCGCATGTATGAATGGTTGTTGTCATCGTGATTACCTATTCTTCCCAATACACCAATGAATTTGGAACACTGAGAGCAGTGTCAGTGGCAAGTTATGAACTCTGGGCTTGAAAATCATTTGGATACAGTCAGTTTAGTTTAATTTTGAAACACTTGAAGGGATGAAATCATTTGGGTATACAATGCTATACTCGCTTTTTCATTTATACCTTTAAACAAGGAAGTCTTCATGGCTCACAAAAGAATCCTGCCGATACCACTTATTCTTCTTATTCCGATCGTATTATTGGTCGTGGTTGTGATCGCGGGTGTTTATCGCTTTAGTTTGTCTGATGAAGAGATCATGGCTAAGTTCCCTCAAACGGAAGTAGAAACCAATGTTATTGTGCAAGAGACGCTGGGAATTACTTCACGCAACCCATGGACGATTCAAGTACCAGAGCAGGGAGCGGTCACTTTTCTTGATGAGTGGGATAAAGAAAACGGCTATTTGATAGGCGATTATGATGCAGGTGCGACAAAAGGTCAGGTACTCGTTCCAACTGCGTTTATTAGTCAGCGTGAGATTGAGAGTGTTTCATGGATTGCTGCACCGATGATTGTAACGACACAAGGTAGCGGTTCGTTTAACTATGTTGGCTTGTTCAAGTTTGACCCCGTGCCGAGCCGAGTTGTCCTTTTAGACAGTATTTTTGTCGGTGATCGCGTTAAATTTACCCAAATCACATGGGAAAGTGATGCCATTATCACGCTTTCATATTTAGCGCATGGTGACGATCAAGCAATGGCAGATACGCCAAATCAATTAAATTCATCCACATTAAAGCGTGTAGGGAATAACTTACATATGCAACAGTGATGAATTTTTTTTGAGTTCTGTAAAAATTCAGTGTTTTCTGCGCTAGATCTCGAAATTTCATAGTGATTTCTTATACGGGAATGCATAAGCTATGAGCCTTGTTTGAAAGGAGATAGTAATTCCCGTGTCTACAAATGAAATTACAAGACGGTTGCCGAATCTGACAAGTCGTAGAGCGCTGCTGGTATACTCCTTGCCAGTTTTAGTTGCGATTGGTGTTTCTCACTCTCTCAAAGAGTCATCTTTAACCAAAACCATCGCATTGAACCTGCCTGAATCTCAGGTCGTTGAAAAAATTCTTGATGCGACAACTGCCGAAGTTGTCACTCCCCCGAACTTCGAATATCAAATCCAAGCTGGTGACAACCTAAGCACTATTTTTAGCCAGCTCGGTTTCGGTTACAGCTCGTTAATGAAAGTAATGGAAACGGATTTGAACTACCTTGCACTTGATACACTAAAGCCGGGCAATACGCTCCGTTTTTGGCGTGATGATGCGACAGGTGAGTTAGAGAAAATGGAACTGCAATTTTCTATTGCAGATAAAGTGGTCTACCAACTAAATAGTGATGGTAGCTATGACTTTACCGATATCTCGATTCCTGGCGTGTGGCGCCAAGAACCATTGGTTGGTGTTATTCAAGGCAGTTTCTCTTCTTCTGCAAGTCGATTAGGTCTAACGTCGGCAGAAGTGAGTCAAGTTGTGAGCTTACTCAAAGAGCAGCTCAACTTTGGGCGTGATCTTCGTGCAGGTGATCGATTTGAAGTCGTTCGTCGTTCGCAAAGCATCAATGGTATACCAACGGGCAAGAACGAAATTGAGGCGATTAAGATTTACAATCGCGGACGTGAAATCACAGCTTACCTTCATACCGATGGTCAATTCTACAATGCCAAAGGCGAGAGCTTGCAGCGCGCATTCCAGCGTTATCCTGTAAGTAGCCGTTGGCGTATCAGTTCTGGCTTCAATCCTAATCGCTTACATCCAGTAACGGGGCGTGTCGCGCCACACAACGGTACTGACTTTGCCGTACCAACCGGTACTCCAGTCGTTTCTACTGGTGACGGTACAGTGATCATGACTCGTAAACACCCTTATGCGGGTAACTACGTGGTTGTTGAGCATGGCAGCAAATACAAAACCCGTTACTTACACCTAAGTAAGATTCTGGTGAAGAAAGGGCAAAAGGTTTCTCGAGGCCAGCGTATCGGTCTTTCAGGTAAAACAGGTCGAGTGACAGGGCCACACCTTCACTATGAATTGATTGAATACGGCCGTCCAGTTAACGCCATGCGAGCAAACATCCCAATGGCGAGCTCTGTTCCTAAGAAAGAGATGGCAACCTTTGTCGCGAACAGAGATGAAATGGATAAGCTATTACGCGATAAAGAGAAAGCAGTGCTGTAACAAAGTACTTCGCTCAAAAAATAAAAAGAGACTAAGTATAGCTTGGTCTCTTTTACTTTATGCATTAGCTAGATTTACATTCCATGACCGTGGCTTGTTTAGAGCTCTTAGGCGCTCCGCACTTCACGTTCATTTATCAGGTGTACGATTTCATCAACACTGTGTGGGCGAGAGTAGAAATAGCCTTGAATGTAGTGGCAGCCCATTTCAATTAACTTTTGTAGTGCTCTATCGTCTTCTACGCCTTCGGCAATCAAATCCACATCAAGCAGTTCTGCTAATTGCGCTATCAAAAACACCACTTGTTCAGAGGTTGTATTTGAGAGCATGTTTTGAACGAAGGTTGCATCGATTTTAATGCTATCAATCGGATAATTGTGTATGTAATTCAAGCTGGAGTATCCCGTACCAAAATCATCCAACGCGACCTTAAAACCTAAGTACCGCAATGAGTTAAGTACCATCTGTTCACGGCCACTTTGCGAGAGTAAAACGGTCTCGGTGAGCTCTATAACAAAGTCTTTTGCTTCATGCTGATACTTTTCAACCATGTTAGTTAGGTGGTTAATATAGCGGTTAGAGTCGACCAGCTCATACGCAGAGCAATTGATAGAGAGTTTGACTTTGTATCCTAAGTTGGCTTCTAGCTCTTGTTTTGCGATACATGCGAGTTCAATAATACGTTCACCCAACTCGATAATCAGGCCTGATTGTTCGGCAGCTTCAATGAATTCCGCAGGGGAGATGTTTCCGTAAACATTGCTGTTCCAGCGGGCTAGGATTTCAAAGTAATTCCAGCGATCGCTTGTGATATCTACGATTGGCTGAACAACGACATACAACTCTTCGCTATCATGTATGTCAGCGCTAAGTTGAATGCGCATAGCTTCAATAAGCTGCGTTCTACGGTGATAAAGGGCGCTAAGGTGTGTGTCGTAATGCTGAATTCGTGTATCGCGATGTTTTTTACAGTCTTTGAGAGCGAGACTGGCATTCAAAATTAGCTCATCGCTGTTCAACATATGTACTGGTGCGCGCGCGATACCAATACTAACAGTGAAAGAAATTCGGTTAGATTTGTCGCTGTAGCCGCTTTCAATTTTGTCGAGTACTTCCTGACACACGGCGACAGGATCTTCGTCGTAAGTAATGAAGGCGAATTCATCTCCTGCGACACGAAAAGCGTTGTTTGGCGATGACAAGCTTTGTTGAATGGCGTTCGCCGTAAACTTAATGATTTGGTCGCCGATGTAGTTTCCGTTGATATCATTGATCGATTTAAAGTTATCGATGTCTAGGTAAGCCAAACTGAATGGACGAGTGGCCTGTTGCGTCAATGTCTCCAAGGTATCAGCTAAACAGCTACGGTTGAGCAGTCCAGTTAGGTTATCATGCGATACTTCATAGCTAAGCTGATTAAGAAGCTTATCTGAACGTTCACTGACCCACTTTTCACGTAAGCTGTGAATAATGACATTGGCATAAAAGCGGTGGAAGTCGAGGATATCTTGCGCTTCCTTAGCGTGGATGCTTCGGGTAAAGGTGGACAATAAAATTCCCAGAACCTCGCCATTTTGTGTCTTTAATGGCAGACCAATGTAAGCTTGAATACCATCCTCTTGAAACATCTGATCTTCAGGAAAGCGTTTGTAAACTTGGTCCTGATAGAAAATATGTTCGCCAATGTCTTTTGCCACTTTTTCACAGGGGGTGCCTGAAAGGTGGTAGCTTAGATTGTCTGTAATTTTTCCATTGCTAGCGAAGGAGATGGTATGAGCCGAATGTTGAAGATGCGCAACTTCTACAACGCAAGTGCAATGGCTCTGCAATTGTTGATGAATATCTAACGTGACTCGGTTTAGCTGAGCCGTGCCGTTTAGCTTCAATATTTCATCAATTTTGTGGAAACTGATTTGTACCTGACCCATTGAGCATTTCACCTAGCGTTGTGATTACCATATCGTGTGAGACACGAAGAATTATTATTTGATATGCATCAAATAAACTATCGGTTACTAAGGCGAATTTTTCAAATTTTGTGAACGAACAAATCATTACTTTCATGTTTTTATGCTTGAACCTCATCGATATATAGCGCTAGAAATTCAAGCTAAGCACGCTTCTCCTCTTCTAATCGCGATTTGAGATAATCGAGGAACAGCTTAGTCCGGGTATGTTGATAATCCAGCTTTGGATAGTAGGCATATACAGTGGCTTTATCCGCCGTGATATCGGGCAAGATAGGCACTAACGCTCCGGATTTGAGATCATCTTTGATCATGACGTTATTCGTCATCAGAATACCCATGCCTCTTTTGGCACCATGAAACAGCGCTTCTGGGTTGGTCGTGGCAAAGTTACCGGACAAGCTGATACGTTTGCCTCGATTGGTTTTGATTTCTCGTGAGGGCTTTTCACCCCAAATCAGGACATTATGCTCTGTCAGATCCTCAACGCATTGTGGGGTGCCATATTTTTTTAGGTAACTAGGCGCGGCGTAAAACTGGGCTTTATGTTCGAAAAGTGCGGTGGCTTTGAAACTTAGCGAATTAAGTTGCTCTAATTCCCGGCTAATAAACAGGTCTAAGCTTAGCTCTGGCAATTGGTCCGGTAGCGTTGTCGTTAATTGAAGCGTAATGTCTGGATATTTCTCAAGAAAATCATCTAGGTAATGCACCAAAAACTTAGAACCAACCGCCAGTGTCGCGCCAATTTTCAATAACCCCGCTGGTGATTGATTGACTGAGCGAGTTTCATCTAATACTGATTGCCATGAATCCAACTGATTTTTTGCTCGTTGATAAAACAGCGCACCAGCTTCGGTTTGGCTAATAGAGCGGGTCGTGCGTTTAAGTAGCTGAACGCCAATTTTATCTTCTAGCCATTGAACTCGTTTACTGATAGCTGAGCTGGTGGTATTGAGTTTCCGAGCTGCAGCATTAAAGCTACCTTCTTCGACCACACGAATATAACTCTTCACGCTTTGAATCCAGTCCATTGTGTCTCCTTGGGAATTAATTCCTTTCCAACTTAGCTGATTATCATCTTTGAGTATCAAATATACACTGTTTGCCATCAATCTGTCACAAAGTAGGAGGAACGTTTGCGTAAAACACCATTGTTATTAGCGATGATGATCATTGCCACAGGCCAAGTTGGCGTTAGTATTTATCTTCCTTCTTTACCATTGATTGGTCATGACTTGAATTTGCCGCAACATTCGATTCAGAATCTCGTCACACTATTTCTCGTTGGTTTCGGTATCTCTCAGCTTTTTTATGGCCCATTGTCTGATGCGATTGGTCGTCGACCAGTATTTATTCTGGGCCAAAGTGTGTACCTAGTTGGTACGGTTATTTGTATCGCCTTTTCGGACAACATTATTGCTCTTGAAGCGGGGCGGTTACTTCAAGGTTTGGGAGCGGGCAGTGCCTCGGTGCTTGGTCGCTCCGTATTGCGTGACAGTTATGACGGTATGCAATTAACCAAAGCGCTATCTTATATTTCAGTCACGGCATCTGTGATGCCAATTATTGCTCCGCTGTTTGGTGGTTGGATTGCTTTTCACCTGAGCTGGCATGCTGTCTTTGTGTTTGTGCTGATTTACTTAATGGCAATTTTTACGCTTGGTTTATTGGTGCTGCCAGAAACGCTGCCTTACCCGAAGCGAAAATTTAAAGTAGGCCAGGTGAGTGCAAATTATTTGCGCCTGTTAACGAATACTCAAGTGATTGGTAGTGCGAGCTACAACTGGCTTAGTTATTTGTCGGCTCTGGTAACGCTTTCCTTGTATCCATTTTTAATGCAACAAGAGTTAGGCTTAACGGCGGCAGATTACGGTTCTTTGATGATCATACCGTCAGTTGGTTTGCTGACGGGCAGCTTGGTGCTTAATTTGATCAACGCTCGTTACAAAGCTCAGCAAATCTTGCTGATGAGTTTCGCGATTGTTGCTATTGCTGGCTTCATATTGTTGGTTACACCCTTCAGTGTATTTGCATTACTAGTGGCATTTACGTGTTTAAGTTTTGCCCAAGGCATGTCGTTTCCGGTATCAATTAGTTTGTTGCTGTCGCCACATAAGCAACAGGCCGGAGCGGTTTCTGCGCTATCTGGATCAATTCAAATGTGTTTAGCCGGGTTGTTTGGCGGATACTTGGTAGATTCTTGGGTCACGAATCAAAACCAGCTTGGGGTGTTTTATTTGTTTATTGCGTTACTTTCTTGCTGTGTGCTTGCATTGAGTCAATTTCGTAAAGTACCCAAAGGGACGATTCAAGCAGAAACTTCCACCTGAATATACTTGCAACGAAAGAGGCAGCTTTCTAAAATGCGCTGCTAAATTAAGTCAGGATCATTGTGTATATTGAATGACTCAGTTTGAGAGGAAGAGGGCAATGCCTGATGCTACTCTCAAGTTTGGGGATACATTTCTGCCCAAATGACTATCCGATCTCTAATCGTTAGGTGAAAGAATGCAACAAAACGAATTTGAAACACTGGTAAAAGAAATTACTCAGCAAGAAAGCATGCCAAAGGCACTCGAAGTCTTGAAGGCGTGTGAGGAAGAAGAAGTTGCACAAGCGGCACAATCCCTAACGGGTCAGTTTGGTCTTGCAGAAGTTGATGGCGAGAAACGTATTTACCATATTACCACTCAAGAAGACGAGTCCGGAGAAGAGCAAGAATACGTGGAGCACGTCATGAATGAAGGCGATCACTTGATCAAGTTTGCTGCGTGGTTCTTTGAAACATTCTTTGAAATCAAACAGAAAGATACGTACGTCGCAGCGGGTAAAACATACCAACAACCTAAGCGATAGACGCCCGTTTCGAAAAAGTAATCAGAACCAACCTGAAAGTTAATTACAGAATAAATGTGACGTCAGTCTTGTTTTTATCTAATTGTGGTGTAAAATTACAACATAGTTAAGTCAATACATTCAGGAGAAGGTCATGGGTAACGAACTTGGTGGTGCTTATATTGGCCAGATGATTGCAAAAGACGCGATGCACAAAGCGCTTTACGGTAAAGCGAAGAAGAAAAAAGCTTCTGTTTTTGCTCGTGTTATGAAAAAACTGGCGAAATAATTTAAAAAGCCCTGATTGAAGAATCAGGGCTTTTTGCTTTTATCTGTCTTGTTTTTAGTGGCAGCCTACATATTGAACAACATTGGTAAACCACTACTCAAAGACGGATGGCATTTGAATCAAACGCTAAGCGGATTGGCTTGGTATCTCCACGACATTATTAGGCACTTTATCTAGCCCCTTTGCTGCTAACCACTTTTCTAAATCGTCAGCGCCTCCAACATACTTTCCATCCAACCAGATCTGCGGCACTGTTACCGGCGTTTTTTCTCCAATGATGGCTTTTACTTCGGGGATCATGCGATACAAAGCGGCGCTGTCTTTAACCACGTCATGATACTCGTATTGAACACCAGCATCGTCAAGTAGTTGTTTCGCTTTGACACAGTAAGGGCAGGTGGCTTTACCATAAACAATGTTGCCTTTTAGCTCATCGCGTTTGACCCATTCAGCGATAACTGATTGCACAAGCACGCCCCGGTTTAGCGCTTCTCCTTGGCTGACTACTTTTCCTTCGACAATAAGAATCGGTGCATGCCAGGCCCCTGCTTTTAATGGTTCCCACCAATGTGATAACCAATCTTTTACTTCCAGTTCAACGGGGACATCAGCGAGTTCGTTTTTAAAAGTATCCGTCAAAATATCTTTAGTTAACGTACATTCACCACAAGGAATATTGACTTTGAATGGACCCCAACTACCAGCCCAGCGGTACAGTGTAATTTTGATTGGTTGACTCATATGGTGTTCCTCATTTCCTTTCCTGAAAATATAGAACCTTGAAATTAGACTTTTCTTTCAACTAGCTTTGTCTTTTTCGATTCCCAGTGCGTAATAAACGCAATGGAGGCAATAATAATCGCGGCGCCTAGCCATAAACGACCAGGTGGTACCCAGCCAAACACCAACCAGCCAGCAACGACATTCAAAGGCAGTTTTGCGTGATCAAATGGTTGCACAAACGAGGCGTCTGCAACTGCGTACGCTTTAACGATAGCCCATTGAGCGAGTGCTGTAAGCGCGCCTGCGGCTAAAAGTACGCCCCATATCGTCCAGGTATTTGGCATCGTAAATGTCGGTATTGCCAATAAGATATTAAACGGCGTTATCAGCAGTAATAAATAGACAACCATGGTTGAGGGCGGATCGTTGACCGACATTTTCTTTACCATCAGAGAATACGCTGCCCAGAAAAATGCGGCGCCAACAGGAAGCAGGGTCGCCCATGTAAATGAATCTGCCCACGGTTCAAGAATGATCATAGCACCAACAAACCCTGTTAATGTTGCTAACCAGCGTGCAGTACCTACTTTCTCTTTGAGTAACAAGCCAGATCCAACCGTTGCAAATAATGGAGAGGTCATCAGCAGCGCAATGCCTTGCCAAATCGGAACTGGATAAGCGAGTGCCCAAAGCCAAAGCTGAATCCCGATAACAGAGAGAAAAATACGGAAGGCATGCCAACCAAAGTGTTGGGTTCTTAGTGAGCGTCTAATTCCAAGTGTACGCAGATAGGGCAGAATGACAAATAAGGCAATAGCGTATTGGAATAATGCGAATGTGGTGGAAGAGACACCAAAGTTGATGCTAGCAATTTGGGCGAAGCTGTTCACTATGGCGAATGCCAAGCCAGCTGTTAGCATCCAGGACGCACCTTGAACAGGATGATGATTCAATTGAAAAATTCCAGTTTGATAGAGGTGGCGGGATCATACGTCCTATTGTTTTTCGCGCCAATAAAAAAATGCCTCCCAGAGGGAGGCGACATTACCAATTCAAAGGACGTGCCTGTTATAACAGGTACAAAGAACGAGAAGCACAAACGCTGCCATGCATTTGCATAAATAATATTGCAGAACGCGTGCCAATTTTTATCTATTTGATTTTAATTGTCTTTTTATTTTAGTTCGGTTGGCTATTAGGAGAAATGCACTAACTTAGTGACAAATCGCATTAAAAGAGGGCAGAAGTATGAGTCGCTACGCTCCTTTTTCATTGCTGAGCGATGCTTGGATAGTGTGAAAACTTATTGAGTTATCTTGGGTTACACAAAAAATGGCCAGCAAAGGTGCTGGCCAAGTGGACTCGCTCTTAGGACAAGAGTGAATTAGAAATCGTAACGTACGCCTAGGCGCAGTGTATCTTCGCCTTCTGTTACTAGACCTGTTGTTGCATCTTTTGCTTCGTCAAGTTGGTTGATGTAGTAAGACAGGTAAGTACGGAAGTTGCTGTTTAGTTTGTAGTAACCAACAAGCTCGATACCTTCAACGGTGTCGTATTTTGAACCGTTGTCTGGATCATTCTCTTGAGCTGTGTATAGCGCAGCAAGTGTCACTTTGCTCGCTACTTTGTAACTTGCGACTAGCTCGTAAGCCGTAAAGTCTTCAGCGTCAGTCAGGGACCCTTGAGAATAAGTACCTGCTAGGTATAGGTTATCCATCGAGTAAGCGATACCACCTAGAACTTGATCTTCAGAGTTGTCTTTATCTACGTCGCCACCAGAATATGCAAGACCGAAGTCTAGGCCCATTGGCAGTGAGTACATTCCAGAGATGCCGTATTTATCTTCGTTATCACTAGAGTTTGCTTGGTAGGTTGCTTGTAGTTGTAGTGCATCAAACGCACCACGGTATGCGAAAACGCTGTCTTGCTTATCAGAAGAGGAATCGATAACTTGCTGAACACCAGAGAACTCAGTGATATCCGTCATGTCAGAGATGATGACTGCAGCCATGTCTTGACGACCTACAGAGAAAGCACCGATATCAGAGTCGACACCTGCATACATGTAGCGGTTTTTGAATTCACTCTTGCCCGTTTTTTGCTCGGCTTCGTAAACACCGAATGCAGAAAGGCCATTGCCGATGTCCGTTTTACCTTTTAGATTAAGACGAGCGCGGCTTTTATCTTCCATTGAGCCTTCAACTTCAGCACCACCTGAACCGATGAAGTCACCACGGAACTCAACGCGGCCGCCAACTTTTAATTCAGTACCGTCGTTTTTGTATACTGTTGCTGCGAATGATGGTGCTGATACCAATGCTGTAAGAATTGCAGTAGTTAGTGCTGCCTTTTTCATTTTCTTATTACCCTAGTTGTAATCGATGGGCTTTCTTGCCCGATGTGTTGATGACGCTAAGGTAAACGCTGAAAATGAAAGATAGATTTCTGTTAAGTTATGATTTGATTGCACTTTTATTGCTGGCGAGAATAAGTGTCCCTTCTTATATCTCTTATAAAAAGAAAGGTTTTAGCTTTTTTGAGGTTTTTCTGCCTTCTATTGGAGACCGTGCTTTTTTCAAAAAGTTCCTGAACCTATTTTTGCTCCAAAATGTAAGTAAATATTTCATTTTGACGGGAAAGTCATTTTCAAAAGTTGGGGATCATCAAGTATTTGTGAGCGCTATCTCGTTAAAGCATTTCTTTTTGTAAGGTTTTTACGTCTGGATTTTTTTCGGATAAGTAAACGTTTGCTTTTTAGTTTTTTGCTGAGAATTTTTCACTCGGTTATCAGGAACTAATCAAATAAAGTGTCGGCAGTTGTTACACAAAGGTAAATCCATTCTGGCGGAAAAGATGCCCCAGAGGGCCTTTGTATTCCTTTCTGTGTTCATCATTTCGTTTTACGAAAGTGAATCAGAGCTGGGTCTAAAACTGACTAACCAACTAATAAGTAATGGATTTAGAAATGAATAAAAAATTATTAGCAGCGGCAATCGCAGCAGCAACTTTCGGCACTCAAGCAGTGGCAGTGGAACTTTATAATAACGATGGCACAACATTTTCGATGGGCGGCCACGTTTCTGTTAACCTAAATGGTTCAGAGCAAGGTGACACGGATGTTGGTACTAACTCTCCTCGTATCAATATCTCTGCGACACAAGATTTAGGCAATGGCTTCACCGCAGACGCACGTGGTGAATGGGCTCTAAACTACTTAGATGGCGGTGAAGAGTCGTTTAAAACTCGTCTAGGTTACTTAGGTTTAACACATGAGGTTTACGGTCGTGCAGTAGGTGGTACGCAATGGTCACCTTACTATGATGTAGCAGGCATCGCGGATATGCCAATTGCGTTTGCGAATGACTTCATTTACGACGATCACGGAAACCTAGGCACAGGTCGTGCGGATAAAATGCTGTCTTATCGAAATGGCTTTGATTTAGGCGAAGCAGGTGTGATTAACGTTGGTCTTGGATGGCAAGGCGCAAATGATGATTACACGCGTAACGACGCAGGTACTATCACTGGTGGTCTTAAATACGATGACCGCATGCAAGTTGCGCTTTCTTACGCAATCATGGGCGCGAAAATTGGCTACTCATACAACGGTGGTGACTTCCAACACCCTGCTTACACAGGTAAACACACCGCGGAATCACATGTTGTGTCTGCATCTTACGGCGCTTACGGTCAAGGTCTGTTCCTTGCCGCGGTATATGGTTCAAATGAAAATATGAACTTCAGTGTAAATGGCGACCGTTTGGCGGAAAGTGATGCGTACGAAGCGATCATCGCATACGCTCTAGCGAACAGCTTAAACTTGAGCGTTAACTACGAGATGGTTGAAGGTAAAGAGTTCAAAAATTCTAAAACAGAAACCGCTCGTGAGGAAATGGCACTGCAGGCAGAGTACAACTTCACGCCTAAATTTGTTGGTTACGCGGGTTACCAGTTTGACCTAAATGATGACCATGGTCGTGAAACTGATGACAAATGGGCGATAGGTGCTCGTTACTACCTATAATAGGATTTAGCGAGAACAATCATTCACCCTTATTGATTTAAAGCCAGCCTCGTGCTGGCTTTTTTGTCTATTTGTTTTGTAAATACCGTGATGTTTCAATTAGATGATACAAAACTCAAAACGGGGTGAATGTCTTATTTTTCACACTAGAGGATGGGATTTAGTGTCGTTAAGTCAATAGGTTAGATTATGATGAGGTTTTTGTTTTGCAGGGAAGAGCGATGAGCGTTATTCAAGTTGAAGAAAAGAAAGTAGAAGTGGGTAAAGTGCTTTGTGTTGGGCGAAATTACGTTGAACATATTCATGAGCTTGATAATGCGATACCTGAGCAAATGGTGGTATTTAATAAACCCGCGACTTCCGTATCGACGACTCTGCGTTCATTTCATCAAGAGCCTCTTCATTACGAGGCTGAAATCTGTTTTCTGATCAAAGATGGACGTTATTCAGCGGTCGGTTTGGGATTGGATCTGACCAAGCGCGGTTTGCAGTCTTCACTTAAACAACAAGGGTTGCCCTGGGAGCGTGCTAAAGCGTTTGATGGCTCCGCAGTGTTTAGTCGATTTGTCTCTTTGGATAACATTGATATTAATGATCTTAACCTAGAGCTCTTGATTAACTGCGTTCGTGTACAAAAAGGTCACGTTAACCAGATGCTCTATCCGCCGCTAACCATTTTGGATGAATTAACGAGTTACACAACACTTCAAGATGGCGATGTGGTAATGACCGGCACACCAAAAGGAGTTGGTGAGGTGCATAAAGGTGACATCTTCCTTGGACGATTAAAGTGTGGTGATGTCACCTTGTTGGAGATTGAGTGGGTGGCGGATTAAAGCCAAATTCGCAGAACGAGAAATACCACCATGCTGATCACCGTCGTTAAAAGAACATTTTTAGTAAAGTACGCGATTAACGCAGCCAGCAAGGCAGCCAATAAAAATGGGTTGTGCACATTCACGCTGAGTGCTCCATCGGGAATGAAAACGATAGGCGCCCAGATCGCAGTGAGTACCGCAGGGCTGGCGTAGTTGAGCACTTTTTGTGTACGTGTCCCTAATCGCAGTGGTAGCTTGGGTTCTAAAAACAAGTAGCGGCTGGTGAAAACAAGTCCCGTCATCAGTAAAATAGACAACATGATCATTAGTGTTTCTCCTGTACTTGTTCCACAAAGTAGCCTGTAAGCATGGCTAAAATGCTCGAAATCATCAAACTTCCTTCCACTTGGTAATAGGTTAGGGCGACCGAGCTCACTAATGCCACGACAACACTCGCGAGCACCGCCATATTTTTAATAGTCGGAACTACAATTGCGATAAAAGTCGCGGCCACAGCAAATTCCAATCCCATTTCGTTCAGTTCAGGGATCAGGCTTCCCGCAATAATGCCCGTCAATGTCGCGATATTCCAAAACAGGTAAAAACTCAAACCAGCCCCAAGCGCATACCAGCGATTAAATTGTTTATCGGAATGATGACCTACAATCGCAAACAGCTCATCAGTGAGTAAGAATCCGAGTGATAACCGCCATTTAAGAGGAAGTGGTGCAATTTTACTGCGCATCGATACACTGTAGAGGAAGTGTCGAGAGGTGATAAAAAACGTTGTTAGTAACATGGTTACTAGACCTGCCCCCGATTTAATCATCCCCATCGCGACGAGCTGCGCGGAACCTGCGAACAGAATGGCGGATAGTGCTTGTCCTTCCAAAGGGTGAAGCCCAGTATCAATCGCGAATGAGCCTGCGAGCAAACCCCAAGGTAACACCGCGATACTTAGTGGCATCATCGCAAGTGTGCCTTGCCAAAATAACGCAGCTTTTGATTCTTCTTGTAACGACAAAGTGTGGTCCATAGTTTCTTCTTAGTTATTCCTAAATCAGGCTACCAAGATAGCTCGGTAGTCGCATAACGCCTTGTACAATATTGCTGCTTTAGCTGTGACGGACGTATTGGCCGGGAGTGACGCCCATGGCTTTTTTAAAGTGTCGATGCAGATGGCTTTGATCATGGAAGCCACATTCTTGTGCCACATCTGAAATTTTTTGTCCCATTTTTAGTAGCTTCTTCGCCATACGTAAACGTTGCTGAATTTGATAAGCATGGGGAGGGAAGCCAAACTGTTTTTGAAACTCTCTTAGCAAATGAAAAGGGCTTAACCCAGCCAGTTTTGCGAGCTCTTCTAGCGAGACGTCCGTTTGCGGGAAGTCTTCCAAAAACTCTTTGACCAACTGTATTTGTCGCTGAGCTCTGGTTGATTCTTTGAGCGGTGCCCGGTGGGTGCTGTGTTTGCTGGCTAGTTTGATCAACGTGCCGTAAATCAAAGTTTCTCGTAGTAGTCGGTTGTCTGATTTTTCTAGCGTTTCAAACACCAATCGCAACTGACTAGCCAGCTCAGGATCGTAAACCACAGGTTGAGGAAAATAGGGCAGAGCTACATTTGGTGAACCAAGCTCTTGCCCCAAGGTCTGAAACTGCTGTGGTACGGGGTACATTGCTTTGTATTCCCAACCGCCTTCTGAGGCCGAATGCCCGTTGTGTACTTCATCTGCATTTACAAGGATGATGCTGTCCTGTGGCGCGATATGATTTCCGCCTGTTCGAAAGAACTGCTGTGCTCCCTTCTCGATGACGCCAATAGTGTAACCTTCGTGGCTATGGCGTGAAAAATTCTGCTTCTCATACTTTGCATCGAGAAGTTCTAAACCGCCGAGCTCTTGAGCTATCTTGAAGGTAGCGATTTCCTTATTCTTTTCTTTCATCTTTATCCGGTCTGCTCAAGAAAATCATCTTAGAAGTGTAACGGATCCATCGTGCTTATTTTTGTACAAAATTGCTATTCGATTTTTATAAATAGGCGAATTGATTGTTATTTCTCGTCCTAGCAAACTATGATTTTTATTTTCTGAATTATCTTGGTGATTTTGGGCTGGCTGTTGTCATTTTGTTGGTATAACATTCGCCGCTTTGTTGTAGAAAAAGCGGTTCCATCATGATTGATTTATCTGTACTTCCTGTTTATCTCACCGCAGTAGTGGCTTTGTTGCTGTTACCAGGGCCCGATATGTTGCTTATCGCGAGCTCTAGTATGAGTTACGGTAAGAAGGTCGGTCTGTTTGCTAGCTTAGGCAATGCGACGTCTGGTGTTATTCTTACTTTGCTTGCTGCAATGGGAGTATCTACCCTGATTGCAATGAGCCCAATCGCCCTTAAAGTCCTTCATCTCTTAGGTGGCGCTTACTTGTTAAAAATGGGTTGGGACTGCTTACGAGCTGAGGCATCTTCGGCTCCAGAACTTGATAATCAAAACAAAATGGCATCAACTTATTATCAACGTGCCTTAATGAGTAATTTGCTTAATCCTAAAGCGTTGGTATTTTTTGTGATGTTTTTGCCGCAGTTTGTCTCAAGCAATATCACAGCGTCTTCTGGTGAGCAAATGTTGGCACTAGGGTTACTGTTGAACGTTCTTGGCTTATCATTCAACTTATTACTTGTTGGGCTGGCAGGCACATTGGGTAAGGGGCTGCTCGAGAACGAAAAATTCCGCACGTATCAACATAAATTAATGGGTTTAGTGTTCGTTATTCTAGCGTTGTGGATGCTGAGCAGTTTCGCCTTGTAAAGTTATCATATTCCACCAGAAAGCCAGCAATTGCTGGCTTTTTGTTTTAGGATATTGGTGTTTCCTAAGGAGAGGATGTATGAAGCTTGAATTTTGTTTAAATCCAGATCAAACAGACCTTGATTTTGTTCGTGAAGGTATTCGATCTTATAACCGACTGCATTTACCTGAAGGGCAAGTGCATGCTGTAGGCTGTTTCGCAAAAGATGAGAATGGCAAGATCATGGGTGGCTTGACTGGCGAAATGTTTAAAAATACGATGTTTGTTGAGTTTTTGTGGGTAGATGCTGAAAGTCGGACATCTGGTCTCGGTAGCCAGTTAATGTCAATGTTAGAAGAAAAAGTAAAGCCTCACGGGGTTACCCATGTTTATTTGGATACCTACAGCTTCCAAGCTCTCGAATTCTATCTCAAATTGGGTTTTGAAAAAGTAGGGCAGTACTCAGGCTATCCTGCAGAGGGCATCCACAAGTACTTTCTACAAAAGGAAATTGTAGGCTAGGGAAAAGCACGGGCTAGCTTGACTTGTTCTAGTTAAAATCAAAAAAGAGGCGCGAATTTGCGCCTCTTGTTGTATCAAATATCTATGTTTCTCTTTGACTTACAAACTTTGCTGGTGCGCGTCGATAAGTTCGTTCATCTTCGCTTCTGCCGCTTGCTGTGCTTGTTCATAGCTCATATCCGCAGGGAAGAGGTTGATGACTTCGTAGTAACATTTTAGTTTTGGCTCAGTACCAGAAGGACGAACAATCACGCGTGATTGATCTTCTAGGTGATAAATCAATACGTCACTTGCCGGTAAGTCAATGGATTCTTCAGAGCCGTCGTCAAACATGCGAACCGATGTTTTTAGATCTTCGGTTACTGCAACTTTTTTACCAGCAATCTCTGTTGGTGGGTTTGCACGGAGCTTGTCACCGATTGGTGGAGAGTTCGGGTCGAGAGCGATACTGCGCTGCGCGTTGAAGTAGAAACCGTGCTCGCGGTACAGTTCTTCCAGTTTATCCCATAGTGTTTTGCCTTGAGCTTTAAGTTTACCTGTTAGCTGGGCAAATGCGACGATTGCAGATAAACCATCTTTATCCCACACCTTATTACCCACGGTATAACCGAGCGCTTCTTCATAAGCAAACAAGAATGGATTGGCTTCTGTCTCTTGCTCCATGGCAACGTTAGTAAGCCATTTGAAGCCTGTTAACGTTTGGTAGTATTGGGCGCCATGAGCTTTGGCAATGCTACTCAGCATTCTTGATGATACGATGGTGTTGCCAACCAGAGCATTAGGTTGCTGTTCTAGCAAGTAATCGCCAAACAGTGAACCCACTTGGTCGCCGGTTAACATCTGATATTCGCCATCTGGGCGTTTGACCGCCACTGCAAAACGGTCTGCATCTGGATCGTTAGCGCAAGCGATATCTGCATCTACGGACTTACCTAATGCCATCACCATATCCATTGCACCGGCTTCTTCAGGGTTTGGGAAGTTGACGGTTGGGAAGCTGCCATCAGGTTCGCGCTGTTCCTTAACACTTGCCACTTTTTTGAAGCCAGCGTCTGCGAGGAGCGTTTCCGCCATATTCGCGCCAACGCCATGCATCGCAGTGTAAGCGATAGAAATATCGGTGTTGTTGTCAGGAGTAAGCAGCGCGTTTTCGTTCATCGTTTTACGGTAAGTTTGGTAGTAGTCGTCTTCCAACCAAACTAACAAACCGTGCTGTTTTGCATCATCGAGAGACATTAAAGGTAATGGCTTCGTTGTTGCGTCATCAATTTTCGCTGCGATTCCAGAGTCGTGTGGAGGAATGATTTGTGCGCCATTCTCCCAATATACTTTAAAGCCATTGTACTCTGGTGGATTGTGGCTAGCGGTAACAACAACAGCGGCCGCAGCATTCAATGTACGGACACCAAATGCAACAATTGGGGTTGCTGCAACGTCATACGTTAGGTAAACCTTGATGCCAAGGGCAGTCAGTACGGAAGCGGTATCATGCGCGAATTGTTTCGAATCAGGACGACCGTCGTAGCCAATAACGACACCACGACTTGTGGCATCTTTGACTTGCTCTAGCAAATAGTTTCCTAGGCCAGTGGCTGTCTCTTGGATCACCAAACGGTTCATTCGGTTTGGACCTGCGCCCACTTTGCCGCGTAACCCTGCTGTACCAAAGGCAAGGCGCGATCCAAAGCGATCAGTAAGCTCTTGTTCATTATTTGTATCGACGAGGTGTTGTAGCTCTTCGCGAGTCTTAGGATCAGGGTCTCGTTCTAGCCATTGAGTAATTAGTGCTGTCATATCAATCATTCCTTAGTAGGGGGCGCCTACTTTCTTGGACACTTCGTTTTGTAAGTATCTCAATGTTTTCTTTTAAATTAATGTAAATGGTTCTCAATTACATTTCAAAGAGGGCAATCGATAAACCGAATTAATTTTTCTTATCCGAACAAAATTTAATCATATTTAATTTCTTGAAGAACCTTGGAACTATAACTAGCCTTTTAACATAAATATAACAAACCGTGTCGAAATCGTAGTTTTTGTGATTTTTCGTAAAGTTGTTCGATATTTGCATCGGGACGCAAGGAAGCTCGCGCAAGCGTAGCGGCTGAGCAGAGGAGAGATCTTTTGAAAAGATTAACGACTACTCTAGCCTTATCACTGAATGTGATTTTAATCACATTCTCCTCTTTCAGTTGGTCAAAGGAAAGTGACTACAACATGACCAAAGGGGTCACAGCGATAAGTGGGCAAGTGTATGAATTACATATGCTGATTTTCTATATCTGCTGCGTAATTGCTTTGATTGTATTTGGCGTCATGTTCTATTCCATCTTTCGTCATCGCAAGTCAAAAGGAGCAGTTGCCGCACATTTCCACGAAAGTACAAAAGTGGAAATTATTTGGACAGTCATACCTATCATCATTCTTGTCGCCATGGCGATTCCCGCAACGAAAACTTTAGTCGCAATGGAAGACACAAGCCAATCAGATATCACGGTCAAGATCACAGGCTCGCAATGGAAATGGCATTACAGCTATTTTGGTGAAGATGTTGAGTTCTTCAGTTTGCTTGCCACCAGCCAAAAGCAAATTGATGGTATCGAGACAAAAGGCGCGCATTATCTATTGGAAGTAGACAACCCTTTGGTGTTGCCTGTGAATCGCAAAGTGCGTTTTTTGATGACTTCTGATGATGTTATTCACTCATGGTGGGTGCCGGATTTTGCTGTCAAGAAAGACACCATCCCTGGTTTTATTAATGAAGCATGGACAAGAATTGATGAGCCAGGCGTATATCGCGGTCAATGTGCGGAGCTATGTGGTCGTGCACACGGGTTCATGCCGGTGGTGGTGCATGCGATGGAAGAAGAAAAGTTTGATGAATGGTTAGCGAGTAAGAAGGAAGAAATCGCACTTCAAAAAGCGGCGGCACAAGAGGAGCTCTCTCAAGACTTATCCATGGGTGAGTTGATGTCGCAGGGCGAATCGATATACACGGCGCGTTGTGCTGTGTGCCATCAGGCTAATGGTGAGGGGATTCCGGGTGCATTTCCCGCGATTAAGGGCAGCCCTATCGCAACAGGCCCAATTTCAGAGCACATTGATGTGATTGTGAATGGCCGTCCGGGCACTGCAATGCAGTCTTTTTCGAACCAGTTAAGTGACAAAGAAATTGCTGCGGTCATCACATACCAGCGAAACGCATGGGGCAACGACACTGGTGATAGGGTGCAAGCATCCGATGTGAATGCCTTTAAGGCACAAGGCAGTGCTAAGGAGGAAATATGAGTAAGCCAATAGATAAGGCAGTGAAGTCTGCTCCAGCGGAAGCCAGTGCAAACAGTACCATTGCGATTGATGATGGCCACGATCATCATGCTCCCCAAGGTATTGCTCGTTGGCTGTATTCCACAAACCATAAAGACATTGGCACCCTGTACCTTTGGTTTAGTTTCGCGATGTTTCTGACTGGTGGTGCGATGGCGATGGTCATTCGTGCCGAACTATTCCAGCCTGGACTTCAGCTGGTTGATCCACAGTTTTTTAATCAAATGACTACGGTACACGGTTTGGTGATGGTGTTTGGTGCTGTGATGCCAGCATTTACGGGCCTTGCTAACTGGATGATTCCAATGATGATCGGTGCTCCAGATATGGCGCTACCTCGCATGAACAACTTGAGCTTTTGGATTCTACCTTTTGCATTTCTTATTTTATTGAGCTCGTTGTTTTTACCTGGCGGCGGCCCCGATTTTGGCTGGACGTTCTATGCTCCGCTGTCCACGACTTATGGCCCAGATAGCACCGCGCTGTTTGTATTCTCTGTTCACATCATGGGTATCAGCTCCATCATGGGCGCGATCAACGTTATCGTGACGATAGTAAATATGCGAGCTCCGGGAATGACTTGGTTCAAGTTACCAATGTTTGTTTGGACTTGGTTAATCACCGCTTTCTTATTGATCGCGGTTATGCCGGTATTAGCGGGTGCGGTGACGATGGTTCTTACTGACAAATATTTCGGGACTAGCTTCTTTGATGCAGCTGGTGGCGGTGACCCGGTGATGTTCCAACACATCTTTTGGTTCTTTGGTCACCCAGAAGTGTACATCATGATTTTACCGTCGTTTGGCATCATTTCTGCCATCCTTCCTGCTTTCAGTGGCAAGAAGCTGTTTGGTTATCATTCGATGGTTTACGCGACGTGCAGCATTGCGTTGTTGTCTTTCCTTGTGTGGGCGCATCACATGTTTACAACGGGGATGCCAGTTTTTGCAGAGCTTTTCTTTATGTATTGCACCATGCTGATTGCGGTACCAACCGGGGTGAAAGTCTTTAACTGGGTCGCCACCATGTGGCGTGGGGCTCTGACATTTGAAACGCCAATGTTGTTTGCCATTGCCTTTATTGTGCTCTTTACGATTGGCGGTTTCTCGGGATTGATGCTGGCAATTGTGCCGGCGGATTTCCAATATCATGACACTTACTTCGTGGTTGCGCATTTCCACTATGTGTTGGTATCTGGTGCCGTATTCTCGATTATGGCGGCAGCGTACTATTGGTTACCTAAGTGGACAGGCAATATGTACGACCACAAGCTGAGTTTGTGGCATTTCTGGTGCTCGATTATTTCAGTTAATGTTTTGTTTTTCCCGATGCACTTTCTAGGTTTAGCGGGTATGCCAAGACGTATCCCGGATTACGCTATTCAGTTTGCTGATGTCAATCAAATCGTCTCCATTGGTGGATTTGCGTTTGGGTTGTCACAATTGATCTTTTTATGGGTGGTGATTAAGTGTATTCGTGGCGGTGAAAAGGCCGCTGCAAAACCGTGGGAACGTGCGGAGGGCTTAGAATGGACGGTGCCAAGCCCGGCGCCCCATCATACGTTTACTACGCCGCCTAAAGTCGATTAGAAACAAACGGGGTGAGTGAGATGAAACCGAATCCATCAAACAAAAAGCTCACAGTGAAGTTGCTTTTAGCGACCCTTTTGATGTTTGGGTTTGGCTACGCACTTGTCCCATTGTATGACGTAATGTGCGACGCACTGGGTATCAATGGAAAAACAAGTGAAGTGGCCGCCATTCAACCAACTGGTATGCAACCGGATATGAGCCGAACCATTCGCGTGGAGTTTATGGCGCATGTAAGCCCCGATATGCCTTGGGAGTTTAAACCCAAAGTGATTTCGATGGACGTTCATCCCGGTGAAGTCGTGCAAACCGAATACCTTGCATTTAATGAAAGTGGGCAGAAGTTGGTAGGGCAAGCCGTTCCCTCTGTTTCTCCCGGGAATGGTGCCGCTTATTTCAATAAGATTGAGTGCTTTTGTTTTAACCAACAGCCTTTGGATGGCAAACAACAAGCTCAAATGCCGTTGATTTTTTATATCGAACCGGACTTACCGGAGTCGATACACACGTTAACGCTGTCTTACACACTCTATAAACTTCCCCCTCCTACAGGTTCTTAGCTACTCAAGGAGAGAGATACAGACCAAGGCTGGTCAGTAAGGAGAGAAATTATGAGTAACAAGCCAGGAACATATTATGTTCCCGCTCAAAGTAGCTGGCCGATCATCGGTGCGTTTGCTCTATTTTTAGTTGCCGTTGGTGCAGGAATGACCGTTCAGGGGACACAAAGTGAAGGGGCTGTGGGAACCATTGGTAGCATTGTGCTAGCGGTAGGTTTTCTGTTCTTGCTTTACATGTTGGCGGGCTGGTTTAGTAATGTGATTACTGAGTCACTGAGTGGAAAGTACAGCTCACAAATTACTCGTTCTTTTCGCCAAGGGATGAGCTGGTTCATCTTCTCTGAAGTGATGTTTTTTGGTGCCTTTTTTGGTGCGTTATTTTACGCCAGGATGATTTCTGTGCCTTGGCTAGGTGGGGCAGATAACAACTTCATGACCAACGAGGTTTTGTGGCCAACCTTCGAAGCGATGTGGCCACTCACACTGACTCCGGGTGGAGAAACAACACAAGCTATGCCGTGGCAGGGCATTCCCCTTACTAATACTATTTTGCTGTTATTGTCGTCGATTACGCTACATATGGCGCACATAAGCCTTGAAAAAGACAAAAGAACGGCACTGATTGTTTGGTTGGAAATCACCATCGTGCTTGCGGGCTTTTTCCTATATTACCAAGCGGTCGAGTATGCTCATGCTTATCAAGAAATGGGGCTCACGTTGCAATCTGGTATCTACGGAAACACCTTCTTTATGCTGACGGGTTTTCACGGTTTGCACGTCTGTCTTGGGACGATTTTCTTAATCGTATTATTGCTCCGAATCGCTAAAGATCATTTTTCGTCTAACAACCATTTTGCCTTCCAAGCAGGTAGTTGGTATTGGCACTTTGTGGATGTGGTTTGGTTATGTCTATTTGTGTTTGTGTACGTGCTGTAGGTGCATTGGGCGATTAGTAAGGACGGGGATTCGGAGCCAGCCAGCCTGAACTGAGCGCAATAAGTAGAAGGATAACTACTAAAGCGGAGAACATGACTCGACGGCCTAAGTAATGACTCATAGGTTTGTCTCTTTTTTCGGGATTATCTGGGTCTTCACGAACCATTTCGATAAGCGCTTTTGCGAGGTTGAAGATAATGAAAAGCAGCAAAAGGACAAGCGTCAGTTTGAATAGAAATACGGTGGACATAGCACCTCCGGTTTCATCGTTGTTGTTATCAAGACAATTATGGCTATCGAAACGGTTTTGGGTTGCAGTTGGTTTAACTGTGGTTGTGTTTTCTCTTTTGGTCAAACTGGGTTTTTGGCAGCTTGAAAGAGGGCAAGAGAAACAGGCTTTGGAACAAGCCATTCTTGCGCGAGCGGATAGTGCGTACCAAGCATTAGGCGAAGTTCTTGAAGAAAACGATTGGAGAGAAGGCAGCATTCTCGGGAAAAAAGTGGAAGCTAATGTTGTTCCTCAGGCGTTTCCCGTGATTTTACTGGATAACCAAACGCATCAGGGCAATGTGGGCTATTTAGCATTTCAGATTGTCTCTATGAGTGATGAATCAGGAACCTATGCATTATTAGAGCTTGGTTTTGTGGAGGGAATAGCAGATCGTTCAATATTACCAACCGTCACAACACTCGAAGTGTCGACCTTTATCTCGGGACGTCTGTACCGAAAATCTGCTAACCCGTTGAGCTCTGAATTAATGCCAGAAGTTGGCGATGCCATTCGTGTGCAGAACCTGAATATCGCGCAATTGAATCAGCTACTTAATATTGAGCTTATGCCCGCAGTCTTGCAGCCAGACAATCTAAAAAATTGGCCTTACGACTTTCCTTGGAACCCATTGCCGCTCAACAGCGCCAAGCATTTCGGTTATTCGATTCAGTGGTTTTCGATGGCGGGCGTTTTCTTGTTATTGACCTTAATTGTTTTTGTTCGTTGGCAAAGAAAGTTGCGTCACATGGAGGTGAAGCATGACATCTAAAGTAACCAAAGGGCGGCTAATGTTGATTGCGTTGGTGTGTACGTTTGCGCTTCCTGCCGTCATCGCTAAGGTCATTCTAACCCAAGGGTGGTATCAAAGCGGTGTGACCAATAGAGGTGTGTTAGTTGAACCATACACAACGTTAGAGCTACTTGGTCAAGAGTCCCCACTCAAGGAGCACAGGTGGCAACTCGCTTATGTTTTACCTAATGAGTGCACAGAACAATGCAGGCAGCAGCTTTACCTGCTTCAGCAAAGCCATGTCGCTTTAGGAAAATATCAAGAGCGTGTGGTGCCGGTGCTTTGGCAGACAGAGTTGTCCGGTACCGTAGATATATCGATGACGACAATGCAAATGAATCAATCGGTTACCGCCAAAGTGAAACCCGGACAAATGTTAATCGTTGATCCTCTGGGGCAATTGGTGATGTCTTACTCGCCAAAACCGAATGAAGATTTAGTCTCGTTCAACAAAGGTATGTTGGCGGATTTACGCAAGCTCTTAAAATTGTCACGAGTTGGTTAGAAAGGGGCGTATATGAAGTTAATTCAGTTGGTTAAATTCAGTTTGCTCCTAACTTTCGTGGTGATCATGTTAGGCGCGTATACTCGCCTTTCTGATGCAGGGTTAGGTTGCCCTGATTGGCCCGGCTGCTATGGGCACTTTGGTGTGCCTCATCAAGAAGAAGACGTAATACATGCCAATCTTAATTTCCCTGAACGGGCAGTCGAGCATGAGAAAGCATGGCTTGAAATGATTCATCGCTATTTTGCAGGAACGTTGGGTTTGGTCATTTTTGCCATGACAGTGATATCAATAAGGTCTGAGCGCGTGAATCCTACTATTCCGATGCTGCTCAGTGTACTGGTGGTCGGGCAAGCACTTTTGGGGATGTGGACCGTGACGCTCAAATTAATGCCAGTCATCGTAATGCTTCATCTGCTTGGTGGATTTACTTTACTGGTTCTGCAGGCGATTTTTTACTGCCAGTTAAAAGCGCAAAATAATCTCTATTTTTCTCCATCTTCCAGCTCGCTACGAGGCTTCTCATTATTGGTTTTTCTGGTTGTTTTTATGCAGGTGCTGCTCGGAGGGTGGACTTCGTCAAACTATGCCGCGCTCATGTGCACCTCACTGCCTATTTGTGAGGGAGATTGGATGAATCATCTCTCATGGAAAGAGGCGTTTTCTTTCTGGCAAACCGGATTCGAGAATTACGAGTTTGGTGTATTGGAGTATCCGGCAAGAATGACCATACATGTTACGCATCGCCTTGGTGCGATGGTCACCGCTACCGTCGTATTGGCTTATAGCATTATGCTCATGAGGCAAGATTCCCATCATTCACAGCGCATTGGAGGATGGTTACTACTCACTTTAGCGAGTCAAATTATGTTGGGCGTGAGCAACGTCGTATTCCAACTTCCTATTTATGTCGCCGTGGCACATAACTTGGGTGCCGCCATTATGTTGAGTCTTGTTTGTGTGAGTCAGTTTTATTTGTGGCAGGGCAAAAAAGCTTGGAGTTACACCGCGAAAGGAGTTCGCTATGAGTAAAGAAATCGCACTGTCGTTAAATGAGCGAAAGCGACTAAGTTCCGTTTATTTGAAGTTAACGAAGCCTAAAGTAGTCGCATTAATGCTGGTGACGGCCGTTGTCGGGATGAGTTTAGCGCCTGTTACTGAGTTTCCTTGGTTGCAGGCGGCAGTTGGCCTAACAGGCATTGGTTTGATGGCAGGCTCCGCGGCAGCGTTTAATCACCTGATTGACCGCCGCATTGATGCGAGAATGGCTCGCACACACAAACGTCCGTTGCCATCGGGTGAAGCTAAGCCGTTATCGGTGATAACCTTTGCGACGGCTTTAGGCGTCATAGGGTTTGTTCTTTTATATGCGCTGGTTAACCCACTGACGGCATGGCTGACTTTGATGAGTTTACTCGGCTATGCGATGGTGTACACCATGTACCTCAAACGCGCTACGCCCCAAAATATCGTAATTGCAGGTATTGCGGGTGCGATGCCGCCTCTTCTCGGTTGGACTGCCGTAACAGGGCAGTTGCATGCGAATGCTTGGCTGCTTGTGATGATCATTTTTATCTGGACGCCACCACACTTTTGGGCACTCGCAATTCATCGCGTAGAGGACTATCGCAAGGTGGATATTCCAATGTTGCCAGTGACACATGGTATCGAGTACACCAAAACTTCCATTCTGTTGTATACAGTATTGTTGACGTTGGTTTGTGTGCTGCCGGTGTTGGTTGGAATGGTCGGCGTAGTTTATCTTTTTGCCTCGTTACTACTTAACGCTGGCTTTATGTACCATGCATGGAAGCTAAAATACGCGCCAGAGCCCAATACCGCGATGGAGGCGTTTAAATTTTCTATCTATCACCTTTTTGCGTTGTTCATTGCATTGCTTTCGGATCACTATATTGGTTTGTAGCCTCTTTAAACAGAAAACGCCGCGTGGTTCGCGGCGTTTTTTGTTTTGATACTTTGGCTTTAATGCAAAGTTTCTAGAGTTATTGAATCTCTAACAATTCAACATCAAAGATCAAAACACTTGCTGGTGGAATTGGGCCTGAGCCACTTTTGCCATAACCGAGCGTGCTTGGTACGAAAAGGCGGATTTTTTCACCTTCGACCATGTATTGTAGGCCTTCTTGCCAGCCTTTAATGACTTGGTTAAGACCAAACGAAATTGGCTCACCGCGATTAACGGAGCTATCAAACACAGTGCCATCAATCAACGTGCCGTGGTAGTGCACTTTGACTTTGCTTGTCGCGGTTGGGTGAACCTCACCTTCGCCTTTTTCAAGAACAATATATTGAAGACCACTTTCTGTTGTAATGACGCCTTCTTTCTTCGCATTCTCGAGCAAGAATGCTTGGCCTTTCGCAAAGTTTTCATCCGCTACTTTATGGTTTGTCCAAGTACGGTAAATGAAAAAGCCCGCCAGAATGAAAATAATGAGAGGAAACAAAAATTTAGACACGTAAGCTCCTTGTCTATTTAGGTTGTTTTAGCAAATAGTTAATGGTTTCTGCCATGGCTTCGACGCTGTCATGACCACTAGTAATGACTTGGTATTTTCCATTAACGATAAAGGCTGGAACGGAGTTAATTTGGCCGCGAGTCGTGATCGCTTCTGCCTTAGTGATGTACTCAAACAGCGTTTTTTGCTGTGCTTCATCTAAATGGTAAGGGCTGATAAGGTTGCGAGACTCAAAGGCTTTCTCTACGGCGATTTGACGTTCCTCAGCAGTCGCATCAGGACCCATTTGTACGGCAGCAAAAAGATCCGCCATAAATGCTTTGTCAGGTGTCGACTCTAGTTGCATGACTGCAGTGTAGAAGATGATGGCGCTTACTTGTGCACTTTCATTGAAAGTTACATGCATTTTTTCAACGCTTTGCTCGGTCAATGATTCAATTTGAGGGACAAACTCTTCCATTGAGCGACAGTGGCCGCAAGTTAGGGCAAAAGCTTCTGTCAATGGCGCCAAATCATATTCTTGAAGAGATACAGGCAAAACTTCGTATTGTTTGCCTTGCTGAGGCTGAGTGTTGCCGCTATCGCATGCCGACAAGGCCATCATGGCGGCAATCACAGCAAAGCCTTTCGATATGGTTTTTAACATAATAATGCTCTAAGTAAGAAATTTGCGTTAGTTTATCGGTTAACGATAGTGACTAAAACCATTAAATAACAATAAAGTGAGACGATTGGTAACAGACTTTTCCTGATGTGTAGGCTGCAGGGAGGTATTTTGGCATCGCTTTTTATTTGAGAGATACTTGATATTGATTCCAGTGGCATGAACGCTGCATATACAAACCAATCGGTGGATAAAAGCGCTAAAGATTTGGCGTGTTTTGTCGACACAATGGACAAGAGTTTTTCTAAGTTGGTAGTGGTATGAAGCAGTGGTTTTTAATTGTTTGCGGCATTCTGGTTGGGTGCAGTAGCCTTGATCAAGATATGGTTCCTGGCGGGAACATTTTAGATACAGCTCCTAAAACAAACACCGAGCTGAGACATCCTGAGTGGGGCTATCCGAGCGCTTCCAGTGTGGCTTCTTCACCTCGCACGTATCAGACTGAGAGGGCATCAGTAAAAAAGTCGCAAAATGTGACCTCTCTGGAAATGTTTCTGAACAGGCACAATATTCCTCATGAGACACTCAGTGGCGGTCACTTAATGATACGTTTGAAAGAGCAAGTGCATTTTCAAACTGGCTCTGCTCAGTTATCAGCGCAATCTCAAGACTGGATTCGAAACATTGGTCACTATCTAGCAGGAAGAACGGATGTGGATGTCGTGATCGATGGCCATGCCGATAGCACGGGAGCTGCCAGCTTTAATGACACGTTGTCAGAAAAGCGAGCTCGTGAAGTGGAAAAGCAACTGCTGGCGACGAGTATTCCACGTCAACGAGTGTTTTCTAGAGGCTTCGGAGAGTATGTACCGAAGTGCAGCAATGCGACAGCAAGTGGCAAAGCTTGCAATCGGCGCGTAGAGCTAACATTGATCGTTGATGAATAACGCAGACGTTGGGCGGTAATCTTCGTTGTGTTGTTCTCACATACCCGTTATTTGCTTAGTGGAGTTTAAGTTCGGAGTTGAGCAAGAAGACTGAATAAGGAAAGCTCGCACGGCAACATCTAGCTAGAAAAAATAGAAAAGAGGCACCGTTAGGTGCCTCTTTTACATCCGCCAATGTTCATAGGGGGAACTTAGGCAAATTCTTTTTCAACGTAAGCGACGATGTCAGATGACTCGTATAGCCACTGTGTTTCGCCATCTTTTTCGATACGCAGACAAGGGACTTTAATTCGTCCACCACCTTGCTCTAGTTCAGCTCGATGAGTCGGGTTATTTTTTGCATCACGTAGCTCAATGTTCACTGATTGACGCTTCATTGCACGGCGGACTTTTACGCAAAAAGGGCAAGCTTCAAATTGGTAAAGTGCGTATTGCTTTGCTTTTTCATCAATACGTTGTTGTTCTTCTGCACTGCGTTTAATACCACGAGGTGAGAACACGGCGTTCAGCAATAAGATAACCTTGCCTAAAATCCAACGGATAAACTTCATAATGATCCCTTGATGTTCATTGGGTAATTGTCCTTTAAAAATGCAATAATGATGCTTGTTGCATTGAGCGTGAAGTCTATCAGTTGTTTGAAATGGATAAAACCATGTATTTTATGCGGAAAATAAGCGTTTTAACCTGCCCCAAAAACCGCTAGTCGAAGCTGGACTGGCTTCTCTACCTAGATAAAAGCTTTGCATCAGTTCGGTTCTGAATGCATCAACATCCATGCGTTTTACAACAAGCTCGTGTTGCAATGTATTCTGAGTTTGCTCGGCATGATCGTGCGCCAAGCTAAAGTCCATATTCAAATAGCCTTGAGTATAAAGCCAAAGGTGGGTTATCAAGATAAGGTCTTCTGCGGACTGGTTAGTGAACTTATCCGCGTGCTCATCACCCAAGGAGTCAGTCAGCACTTGCTGCATTTGCTGGGCAGAATGCGCATGTTGCTCATAGTTAGCGCTGGCTTCAATATGCGACTTAGTCAAAAGACCAAGCAGGTGAAGAGTAGGCGCCGTGGCGGGTTTGTTCTCACAAACTTTTGTAAACAGTTGTGACTGTTCTTTTAACCAACGTCGCTTTGCCGCTTTATGTTCTTTAACGAAGGGAATTTCTTTGAATCCCATCTCTTGACTCAGTTCACTAAGAGACGTCATGGCTTTTTAGTTCCTTCACCGTTACTTCGACGTGTTGATCATTGATATCAACAAAAATAGAGCTGCCGGTAATCATAACAGAAAGGCTAGTGCCTCGGTCAAGGTGCTGACAAATCAAGTCGATAGCGTCGTAGTCAAAGCTTTCTACATTGACGGAAAGCATTGAGAACTTTCCTGACATTTTATCCCACCATACCGTCGCTTTAGTGTTATAAGTGTAGACTTTCACGTGTTTTGCTAGGCGAGAGGCTTTCTTAATTCTTTCTGGTTCTGGTTCGCCAATTTCAATCCAGTGAGTAATGCTTTGATCATCGCCAACATGCCATAAATCAGGCTCTTCAATTGTAGAAAGCCCTTTCGTAAACTCTAAATTACTTTGAGCGTTTAAGCAGTAAGCTAAAACACGAGCCAGCATTCGTTGAGGTTTTTCTGAAGGGTGAAGGGCGATAGTTAGATTTTTAGAATCGTAATAGTCGTTATTCATATCGGAAATGGCGATACGAAATTTATAAATAGTCGGTTTAAGAGCCATGGATTTATATCGTTTTTGTTGGCAAAAATAAGTTATAGACAAAAAAATAGCCAGCTTTAAAAGCTGGCTATCGTATCAAATTCTTTAAGAATTAAAGTACTTTGATTTGCTCTGCTTGAGGGCCTTTTTGACCTTGAGAGATAACAAATTCTACTTTCTGGCCTTCAACTAGAGTACGGAAGCCGTCACCAGTGATTGCAGAGAAGTGAGCAAATACGTCAGGACCGTTTTCTTGTTGAATGAAACCGAAGCCTTTAGTTTCGTTGAACCACTTAACTGTGCCAGTAGCTGTGTTAGACATGTCTATTTCCTAAATATCTAAATAATGTAATCTTTCGCCTCAACGGCGCTTATAGCGTGGAAAAATAAATTGCTATTGCGTACCACAGGACGACGGGTTACAAGTAATCCAACGAAATGTGAAAACAAAGAACTTTCTTTCTAGCCGTGTTTGAGTCTAGGTTAATTCCACGAAGAGTCAACATATATTAGTGCTTTATGGACAAATATTTGTATTTAGTCACTATTTAACCAGCATGTTTTTGATTAAATTTCAAATAAATGACGGTGATGTGAAGTTTTTCAGCATAAAATTCAACTAAATCTATAAATTTGACTTATTTATATAATTATTGTCCAATCTGGTTCGACCATTAAGGAGGATTTATGGCAAAACCTAAAACCAGTCCTCAGCCGAATGAGTTACAACACGAGACCGATTTCGGCAGAGGTGAAATCAAGGACAATGCGTTAAAAGCGGTTGTCACCAGTCAATTGTTCAGAACACGAGTCGTAAAAGCGAAAAAAGGTAAAGGCAGCTTCAGTCGGAAAATGAAGCATAGAGGCAAAGAGCCCTATTCAAAGTTCTCCCCGATGTGGATTTTGAATAGGGCTTTTTTATTGAAGCTGGTTTTTATCAAACTATTCAAATTCAATGGTTTAGTGTTAGTTAAATCACTCTTATCTCACCTTATACTGGCTAGCTTTCTTCTTAAAACTAGACGCTGAAAAGTACCAAATAAGTACTAAAACCTACTAAGTTAGATTCATATCAATAGGAGCCGCTTCCTGTCCGACACCGCTCTGCTATATCTTTAGATCAGACAAAACAGCCGAGATTATGGTTTAAAAAGACTGGTGAGAAGTAGGTATGTCATCGACGAGTTATGGTACTTATGGTTGCAAGTGTACAAAAGCGTGTGCTTCTTTGTTACTACTATGGCTGTCTATTTGCCCGATGACGTATGCGCACAAGTCAGAGTCTCATTCTTTAATTGTTGCTAACTCCAAAGCTTGGAAGCCATTCTCTTACCTTAGCCCAGACGGTGAACCCAAAGGCATTTTGATCGACTTCTGGAAAGCGTATGCGGCGGACAACCAAATTGATGTTCAGTTTCTGCTTCTTGATTGGGAGGCTTCTTTACAGGCCGTAAAAGAGGGGCGTGCTGACTTTCACGCGGGATTGGTTTACTCATCGGAAAGAGCCGATTACTTGGATTTTGGCGCAGTTATCATGCCCATTCAAACTAAATTGTATGTCAATCAAGACGTGCTTTCGATTGATGTCAAAAGTGTTTTAGCTGGTGAAATGACGTTGCCAATTGGTGTCGTTAAAGGAAGTTACGAGTCTGAGTTTATTAAGACGAATTATCCTAATGCGCCCGTCGCAGAGTACATCAATAACGACACGATGATACAGGCTGCTGTCGATAAGAAGGTGCTGTATTTTGTCGCGGACCTTCAAGTTGCTAACTTTTATATGGCAACTATGCCGGGAGCAGGCATGTTTGTTCCTGTAATAAATTTATATAGTAAAGACCTTCGGATTGCAGCAGGGTCGCATAGTTCTGCTTCCATTTTGGATGTCTCTCGAGCGTTTGAAAAAGTTATCGATACAGATCGAGAAAGGATCCTCAATCGCTGGAGTGTGGTGAAAACGGTCTATCCTCTTTATCTCCTACCTATTGCGATTTTCATTATGGCGGTCGCGACGCTGTATCATATCTTCGCACTCAAACGCATGGTTGCGCTGCGCACAAGACAATTGACGATTGCCAACCAGCAATTGCTGGAGATGACGTTAACGGATTCCCTAACAAAACTCTACAACCGTAGACACTTGATTGAACAATTGGCGCTCTTGAATCACTTGCAGCGAAGCTTGACGGTAATGGTATTTGATATTGATGATTTTAAATCAATTAATGACCAATACGGTCATCTTGTCGGAGATAGAGCGATAGTGGCCGTGGCTGAAACAGCAAAATCAATGACTGATGAACGTATGACATTGGCGAGAATTGGCGGAGAAGAGTTCGCACTCGTGACGGCATCGCTCTCTGAGCGAGAAGCGCGCAACTTTGCTCAAATGCTCTGCAAAGCCGTGTACGAACAACCTATTATCCTTGGTGGGCAAGCGATTCATTTGAGCATTAGCTTAGGCTGCGCATACTACCCTGAATTTACTCACATCGTGAATTTACAAGACGCTGATCAACTGATGTATCAAGGTAAGTCTGAAGGTAAAAATCGCTCGGTGTTTCAAGTCATAACAGACAGCCAGGTTCAACCTGAGCTTCGTCAAGCCCCTTAGCGTTTTTGAGTCACCAATCGCTATTTCTAAATCCTCACTTGCTATACTCAATTGAATTTAAAATTATTATACCCGTTTAGCTTCAAATTCTAGGTCGTGTCGGTACAAAGGGAAGGTATGTATAAAACGTTTTGTGTTCTCGCTTGTGTACTTCTCTCTTCTTTTTCTTACGCTGAGAGCGCTTTCGATATAGTCCAAAAGTCTGATCAAGCGATGCGCGGAAAATCCAGTTATAGCGAAGCCACCATGAAAATTGTTCGCCCTGACTGGTCACGTTCAATGACCATGAAGAGTTGGACGAAAGGTACGGAATTATCTTTGGTCTTGGTGACTGCTCCGGCGAAAGATAAAGGTAGCGCCTCGTTAAAACGTCATAGAGAAATGTGGAATTGGGTGCCGAGTATCGAGCGAGTGATTAAAATTGCGCCATCCATGCTCAGTCAGTCTTGGATGGGATCAGACTTCACGAATGATGATTTAATTAACCAATCTTCTATTGTTGTCGATTATCAACATCAACTGCTTCAAAGTGAAACCTTTGATGGCGACAAAGTTTGGGTAGTTGATGCACTTGCCAAGCCTGACGCCCCAGTGGTTTGGAGCAAAGTCAGACTGTGGATTTCTCAAACGAGCTTGTTACAGCGCAAAGTCGAGTTTTACGATGAATTTGATGAACTGGTAAATGTTTTGACGACTTACGATGTGAAAACGTTGGGTGGGCGAGACGTTGCGACTCGCATGGAGATGCAGCCGATAGATAAACCAGGAAATAAAACGGTTTTGATTACGCACGAAGCGCAATTTGATTTTGATATCGATGATGACTTTTTCTCCCAGCAGCAAATGAAGGCTCTGCGAGATTAGGGTGGATTTTGGTTTAGATAAGAGGTGAGAATCGGATGCTCATCAAGCTCGCATGGCGAAATCTATGGCGGCAAAAACGGCGGACATTGTTAACCGCTTCTGCGTTAGCTCTTGTTCTGTTTCTCTCCTTACTGACTCGAGCGTTCCAAGAAGGAAGTTACTCCTCAAATATTAAAAACGCTGCGAAGTTCTATACGGGATTAATTCAGCTACAACATCCCGATTTTGGGGACTCCTCTAGCATTGATGATGTCCTTCCTCAAACGCCTGCGTTCATTGCATCTGCCAAAAATAATCCTGATATCGACATCGTTCTGCCGAGAATTGAGTCATTTGCGCTTGCCGCCAAAGACGAACGATCCAAAGGCGTGATGGTGCTCGGCGTTGAGCCTGACGCTGAAGATAGCTACTCCAGCATTAGTGACAAAATCGTACAAGGGCGCTTTATTGCATCTGGACAAAACTCGGTGCTTGTTGGTGAGGGTTTGGCAAACTACCTTCATTTGAACGTTGGTGATGAGCTGGTGTTGTATGGTTCGGGTTATCGTGGTCAAACGGCGGCTGGACTGTATCAGGTGTCCGGTATTTTGCACTTTCCTTTGCAGCAGTTAGATTCTCAGTTGGTCTACATGCCTCTTGATACCGCACAAGCGTTGTATTCGCTTGATAACCAAGTCACCGCATGGGTCCTTAACACTCAAAGTTTACGCGTGTTGCCTGACATTGTTAAACAACTAAAGCGCCACTACGGGAATGGCGTCGCAGTAAAAAGCTGGCAGGAGCTGTCGCCAGAACTTTCTCAACAGATAGCCTTGGACAAAGCGGGTGGGATCTTTTTGATCTATATCTTGTACGGCATTGTTGGTTTTGGCCTGTTTGCCACGATTTTGATGATGACGTTAGAGCGCCAGCGTGAATTTGCGGTGATGCTCGCGACGGGTATGTTGCGCAGCAAGCTTATGGGGCTCGTCGCCATTGAATCGATGTTTATCTCCGTTATTGGTCTTGTGCTCGGTGTCTTGATCAGCGCGCCTGTGCTTGCGTATTTCTATATCAATCCGATTGAGATTACTGGCGATGCTGCACAAGTGATGCTGGAGAGTGGCTTTGAACCAATCGTACCTGTTTCGCTAGACCCTTATTTGTTAATGGATCAAATTCTTGTCGTTCTCGTTATTTTATCGTTATGTCTGATGTATCCGATGGCTAGACTTCTTCGCTTGCCCATTGCTAGTGGGCTAAAAGGAGGCGCGCATGTTGATTAAATTGGCGTGGCGTAATTTATGGCGGAACAAGCTCAGAACTTCCATTATGCTGGGAGCGATGGTGTTCGGCTTAATGGGCGTTGTTGCCATGATTGGATTCATGAACGGTTTGGTCGACAGCATGATCAAAAACGCGATTGCGTGGCAAACCAGTCATCTACAAGTGCATCAGAAATCCTACCTTAATAATCCTGACCTTAGTGACACAATAACGAATTATCAAACGATAACGGCCGCTTTGGCTGCACATCAAGATGTTAAAGCGGTATCGGCGCGATTTCTTGCTGATGGCATGATTGCTTCTGCGCGTAGTACGAGAGGCGTTCGGATCAATGGCATCAATATTGAGCAAGAGCAAAGTATCACACCGCTTAAAAGACATGTGATAGACGGAGAATGGTTAAACGAAGTGGGAAGAAACCCCATTCTTGTTTCGCAAAAAACCGCAAATCGGTTGAAGCTGCGTGTTGGATCGAAAGTGGTTTTAACGTTATCTGACATCAAGGGTGATGTATCTGGCGCAGCTTTTCGCATTCGAGGTATTTTTAAAACGCCATCCACCACGTTTGATGACGGTAATGTCTACGTACGTAAAGTCGATCTCGAAACAATCGCAGGCTTGTCGGGTGCACATGAAATTGGCGTTTTGTTGAACTCCAACGAGACTAAACAGCTAGATCGTGCAGAGGCATTTACGTTATCAATATTACCACAAGCCAACCGTGAACAATTGATCGTGAGAAAATGGCAAGAAATACAGCCTTTACTCGCAACAATGATGAGCTCAATGGATATCTCTAACCAAATTATGTTGGTCGTTTTCGTACTTGCCATGACTCTGGGAATCATCAACATCATGCTGATGTCAGTTTTTGAAAGAACGAGAGAGTTTGGGGTGTTAATGGCGGTTGGCATGCAGCAGCATAAAATTCGCACACTGATTATTTTGGAAACGCTATTCCTTGGTTTGAGTGGTTGCGCGTTAGGGTTATTAGGAAGCGCAGTCATGCTGAAAATACTGAGTATTACTGGCTTATCGCTTGGCGCACTTGCTGATGGATTAGGTGCTTATGGCGTCGATACCTTGCTTTATCCAAGAGTATCGTTTTACGAGTATCAATTGATTATTGTGGCTATTTTTGTCGCGAGCTTATTTGCGGCTTTGTATCCAGCAAGGCAAATTCTCAAACATCGACCTGCGGATGCCATGGCGGAGAAAACGTAATGACGATTAAATTGGAAGGCTTATCCAAGACGTACAACCCAAAGAGTGACTTTCCGGTACATGCGGTTCAGAGCGTAGATTTGGAGATCAAGCAAGGTGAGTTTGTCGCTATTATGGGACCTTCTGGTTCAGGGAAAACGACCCTACTAAACATGTTGGGCGGGATCGATTCCCCTACATCAGGACGCGTGGAAATTGATGGATGCTTAATCTCTGATATGTCAGAAAAAGAGTTGATCGCTTATCGGCGCGATAACATTGGTTTTATCTTCCAAGATTATAGCCTGCTCCCCGTACTGACAGCTCTTGAAAACGTCGAGTTTGTTATGCAATTGCAAGGGAAAACAGAAAGGGAATGTCGTGAACGCGCCAGCGCATTACTGCAACAGGTTGGATTATCGCAGCAGATGCATAAACGTCCGAGTCAAATGTCTGGAGGCCAACAACAGAGAGTTGCGGTTGCAAGAGCATTGGCACCAAAACCAAGGTTTGTAATGGCAGATGAGCCTACCGCCAACTTAGATGCAAAAAGTACAGCCGAGTTGCTTGATATCATGGAACAACTCAGTGAAAAAGAAGGCACGACATTTATCTTTTCTACCCATGATCCTAGAGTTATTAAGCGCGCACATCGAATCATAGTATTTGAGGACGGGCGTTTGGCACGAGATTTTGCCAACATTGATAACACCATAGAGAAGAGCCATGCGTGGTAGAGTAGAAGGTGTGAGCTTACTATCCAAGTTATTGCGGCTTTTTTTTGCGTTAAGTCCTGCGGTAATTTGCATTAAAACTAATGCCAGCATACCGGGTTTGGAGCCTGAAAAAGCATGGGATATCAATGGCTATGTGAAATACATGGCGACCTATAGTATGCCTGACGAGCAGGGTAATACCCTTGACCATCTACTCCATAACCGGATTAACGTTGAATATCGCTTTTCTCCTGAATGGCGAATAAATCTTGGTATCAGGAATAGAGCATTGTGGGGCGATGCGCTTGAGATTCCTCAATATGCGGAACTCGTGGCGCTTGATAATGGGTATTTTGATCTAAGCAAAAACTGGCGAGAAGATAATGTAATCCTCAATACCCAACTGGATCGACTCTACGTCTCTTGGAGTGACCAAGATTGGGGGGCAAGGTTAGGGCGGTTCCGGGTCAACTGGTCAATGAACACCATTTGGAACCCACACGACATCTACAACGCCTATTCTATTTACGACTTTGATTACGAAGAGCGGGCGGGCACCGACGCTGTCATGGTGAGTAAAAAACTTGGGTTTGCCGATGGGTTAGATCTCGTTTTCTCTCCGTCAAAGCAGTCTAAAGAAAACAGCACGTCACTACGATATTTCTCCAACGTTTCTGGTTGGGACTATCAAATCATTGCGGGTCGATCTCGGCAAGACTATGTTCTTGGAGCAGGGTTCGCGACTGATATCTATCAAGCCGGGTTTCGAGGCGAGTTAAGCTGGTTTGATCTTATTGATACAGAGCATCAAGGTCAGCCTACTGAGGATACGACAGTCGCTAGTTTGGAGTCAGACTACAGTTTTGGTGGTGTGCGTAACTGGATGGTGAGAGGTGCTTGGTTGTTTATTTCTGAACCAAAGCCAGCGAGCAGCGCATTAACTTACCTAAACCTCCCTCTCTCTGCGAAAACCTTGAGCTTCACGGAGCATACTGTTTATGCCGATGCTAGCTTCGACTTAACGGCGCTTAACCGCGTCACCTTATCGGCTAGTTACTATGATGATGGCTCTTACTTTGCTGGATTATCCAGCAGCTATTCACTCAGTGATAATTGGCAACTGCTAACTGTAGTTCAACATTTTAACGGTACGGACGGCAGCTTATTTGGAGAAACACCTGCAACTTTGGTGTTTGCTAATATCCGGTATAGTTACTAGAGCCGCCTTTCATTTAACTGCTATCCCTAAATAATGCAATCAATCACAAATAATGCCTTGTTCTGAAGTTGTTTTTGATACAAGCATTTAACATTTTTATAAACATCGTTATATTTAAGGCTCATCGTTGTCAGGAGTTTATGGATGAACCTTACGATATCAGGGAAGTTGCAGCTCAGTTTTGTGCTGCTAGCCGTACTTTTTATGGCATCAGCGGTATTCACGTATCGCAACGTCACCACCGTAGAGCAACACGCCTCTTCGCTACTTAAATCTGATTTACCTACCGTAGACACCAGTCGCGGTATCCAACAGTCCGTTCAAGCGTCGCTGTCTTCTATTCGAGCCTACATGTTGCTAGGTGGTAATGAAGAAGCGAGCGCACGTCTGAGTGAGGACGTGCGTAATATCATGATGTCTACTGACGAGTCGCTTCCGACTTTGCAGGCTTTGATCTCTGAACAGGATTTTCAAGCGATTCAAAGCCAGTGGGACGCGGTAAAAGTCTCTCTGAACAAGTTGATTGAGCTCAGCCACAGTGATGAGAACTTACCCGCGCACAACCTCTTTATTAACGAAGCGGCACCCATTGCAGAAGTGGCACTTGATCAGCTTCAAAGCTTAATCAATGAAGAGTCAGGAAACCCATTTGGTGGAGACAGAAAACGTCTGTTTAAAGTTTACGCCGACAGTTATACCTCGCTCGCCAATGCTCTGTCTGCTCTGCGTGATTTCCTGTTGTACGGACAGCAAGATCATCTGGACAAATACCACGACTTGATTAAGTACCACAATCAGTCTGTGGCGGAAATCGACAGTAAACTCGACAGACTCACTGATAACGATCAATCACTGTGGTCACTGTTTAAAGAAATGCAGCAACTGTACTTTCCCTTAGCAGATCAGGTCATTGCATTACGTCAGTCGCCAGAGTGGAACGAATCAAACTTGCTGATGGCGAACGAACTGTTGCCAGCAGCGGATGCCCTAGACCAAAGTTTAGAAACGATCGTATTGGCTCAACAAAGTCGTGCAGATCAAAGCGGACAGGGCATTAATCAGTCGATCAAAAACGTACTCACCACCATGCTGATTGCAGCGGCATTGGTTTTGTTTGCCGCGATAGCGATTTCAAAATACATGGGCAACACCATTGGTCGCCGAGTGAAAAACTTATCGGAGCGTGCAAAGACGATCGCTTCAGGGGACGTTTCTCAGCCTCCGCTCACTGTTGCTGGGAAAGATGAATTGGCAGACCTTACCGATTCGATTAACCGCATGAACCAATCGTTAGCGAGCATCGTGGCAGGGGTGAGCGAGAAAGCGCATCAAGTGGATACCAGCATGGGTGCTTTGTTGGAATCGGCACAAGTCACTTCATCGAATGTAGAACAGCAACAAACCAGCATTGTTGAAATGGGAAGCCAATTGGATGAAATCGCTTTAGCCGCGCGTAACACGCTAGATCAAGCCAATCAATCGGTGCAGAAGCTCTCTGATTCAAAAGGCGAGATTGAACAAGGTCGTGATGCTTTAGAGCAAAACAAAGTCACCATGGAAAGCTTACATGGCAGCATTGAAACCGCGAGTACGCAAGTGACGCAGTTAAGCAAAGAGAGCGAAGCTATTGGCCGCGTGACGGAAGTGATTGAAGGCTTGGCAGAGCAAACTAACTTACTAGCATTGAATGCCGCGATAGAAGCAGCGCGTGCGGGTGATCAAGGACGAGGCTTTGCGGTGGTGGCGGACGAAGTACGTATGTTGGCGACTCGCACCACTCAATCGACGACAGAAATCAACGGCATCATTAATGCGATTCAACGCTCGACCAATTCGGTGGTTGAGGAGATTGAACACAGTCAATCGCTTGCTGAGCAGGGCGCGGAGCACATTGAAAAAGCGGTAACTCGTTTGCTTATCACTACTGAGCAAATTGGCTCTTTGAATGAACAAATGGCAGAACTTGCGGCAGCGGCAGAGCAGCAATCTCATGCGACCAATTCGATCACTGGATTGATGTCCGATATAACTCAATCAGTGGATGAGGTTTCGAATAACAGCCAACGTGCATCAGAGACATCATTGCAAGTAAAAGAGCAAGTTACCGAGCTGAATCAACAGATGGCAACTTTTAAAACGGCGTAGATAAGGTTTACGTCTGTTCATCGACTTTTGCTCGTTAACCAAATAGTAAAAAAGCCCCAATCCTTTTTACACAAAAAGGGTTGGGGCTTTTTGTTGGATGATACGCCGATATTTGTCTACTTGCTCATTGGATTTAGCTATTTAAATCATAGCTAAAACCAAATTTTCTTCACCGAGCCGGAGTCGTAATATGACTCCATCGGCAGCAAATACTGCAAAAGAATTTTTAAACTTTATACCGATCTGAGTAAGAGAATCGTTCGTTACTACGATTGGTATCATCCTTCTAGGAGTAAGATTATGAACAAACAAGTAAGCCTAATTGGTCTAGACAGCGAACAATCAGCACAACTAGCTCAACAGCTAAATCAACTACTAGCGCATTACCAAGTGTTGTACATGAACTCACGCGGTTACCACTGGAACATCAAAGGTCAGCAATTCTTCGAACTGCACGTAAAATTTGAAGAGATCTATACGGATCTACAAACCAAAATCGATGAGCTTGCAGAGCGTATTCTTACCTTGGGTCATACACCAGCGCACGCATTCAGCCACTACTTGGAAGCAAGTGAAATTAAAGAACATCAAAACGCGACTTCTGGTAAGGAGTGTGTACAAGGTCTGGTTCAAGGCTTTAGCGTTCTACTTCTAAAACAGCGTGAGATTCTACAAAACGCGGGTGAAGCAGGCGACGAAGGTACCGCGGCATTGATGGGTGACTACATCCGTGAGCAAGAAAAATTAATGTGGATGCTTAACGCTTACCTACAAGGCTAAGCGACGCATCACCCGAGCACTCACTTGGGGGCGCATAAATAAATCGGGAATAAGTCAAAGGAGCACGCGAGTGCTCCTTTTGTTTATGAAAGTGCCTAGTTAGTCGTGAATGTGCTTAAAAGACTGAAAATGTTCGAGTAAATCGGTCAGTTCTGTTACAGCAAGAGAGGCGGAGTCGTGGAATTGTGCAGTCGTATTGTGGTGAACAAGGCAGGATGGCATTTGGGCGTTGTATGCGGCTTGTAGGTCATAAAGGAAATCGCCCACATAAAGTACTTCATCTGGCATTAATCGCCACTCTTTGGCTAGGACTTGGAGCGATAAAGGATCAGGTTTTGCTGGGTAGCATTCACGAGTGAGGACATGTTCAACATTAATTCGGTTATGTTCCAACTTACGCTGCGTAGCGATCAAGCAGTTGCGCGTTACTATCGCGGTTTTAACTTTATGCTGATGTAAGTATGCCAAAAGCTCGTGGCAACCCAGCATCGGAGATGATTGCTCAGCATCAGAAATTTCATGATCAAAGATAACATTATGGGCATGCTCTCTCTGATGTGGATGGTCAAGCTTATCAACAAAATCCAATAAATCTTCGTTTTGTGGACAGCCTAGTTGCTGACGAAGATCTTTGAAGTTCATATCGGAGCTAACGAGTGTATTGTCTAAGTCGAAAATAACGGCTTTGACTCTTTCAAGTTTTAATGGAAAAGGAACCATGATGACCTCGTACGACTTAAACCAAGCTATCTTTCTAAAAACAAAAGGTTACTGTTAATTTTAGATTCAAACGTTTTCCTTGTACGAAAATAAATCACTGATACGTCACAAATTAAATAGTCTCAATGATGTTGGAGTTTGATTACTTCTCTTCAAGACGGAAAATTTTGCCTGTATCTGTTGAAAAATAGACATAGCCATCCGGACTGATGGTGATATCCCTGACTCGTTCGCCGAGGTCTTCCATCAATCGCGCTGATTCTTTTAGTTTGCCATTTTGAATGGATACCACGTTAATGTGAGTTAGTTTTAGTGCTCCCGCTAAAACTTTTCCATTTAACTCAGAGTATTTATCGCCACGATATACCACCATATTGCTTGGCGCGATAGACGGAATATAAACCAACTTTGGGTCTTCCATATTCGGTAAGCTTTTCGCTTCTCCAACGTCTAACGGTCCCCAATACTCTTTACCCTGAGAGACTTTTGCCCAGCCGTAGTTTGCACCTTTCCTAATCAGGTTGATTTCATCACCACCACGAGGGCCATGCTCAATCGACCAAAGTAGTTTTGTTGCTTCGTCGTAAAACATGCCTTGTGGGTTACGGTGCCCGTAACTCCATATTTCAGGGCGAGCCTCAGAAGTCTTGAATGGATTATCTTGTGGTACCGAGCCATCAAGGTTGAGGCGAAGAATAGTGCCTGCATGGGTTTGAGTGTCTTGCCCATTATCACGTTCGCCACGGTCCCCAATTGAGAAGTAAACCTTGTCATCGACAAACGCAATACGGCTGCCGTAATGACGGCTGGTGTCTGTGATTGCGTCGGCGACAAAGACGTCTTTCCAATCCACAAGTTGATTGTTTTTCAATTGTGCGGTCGCTAAGGCCACAGTATTTCCTTTATCGGTACGTTTGCTGTAAGTAAAGAAAAGTTGTGGATTTTGTGGAGCGGTATTCGGCACTAGAGCTACATCTAATAAACCAGCTTGCCCACTGGTGTTCACATTCGGTACTTTGAAGAGGGTTTGCTGTTTTCCCGAAGCAATATTAAGTAATGAAACGGTGCCGTTTTTTTCATTCACGATCATTTGTTGCTTATCGAGAAATTCAATTCCCCATGGGATTTGAAACCCATTGGCAACCTCATTGGCACGATATTCCGCAGCATCAATAGAAAAAGCTAGGCAAGCGAGTAGGGTCGCAGTGAGCGTTCTCATGGTTCCTTCCAATATGAGTCCAAGATACTTAAAAACTAACACTAAAAGAGGACGTTTGGCAGGGTATGCGAACATAAAAAATCCCCAATACGAGATCGGGGATTGAATTAAGACTAGAGAATTGTTTACTTAGCGAGCCTACATCGCTTCTTCGAAGATCTTAGAGATCTCTTCGTGCGTTGCTTGTTTCGGGTTAGTGAAACCACAAGCGTCTTTTAGCGCGTTGTCCGCTAGGGTTGGGATGTCTTCTAGCTTCGCACCAAGCTCTTTAATGCCTGATGGGATGCCGACATCTTTAGCAAGCTCAACGATAGCATCAATGGCCGCCGCAGCACCTTGCTCTGCTGACATACCTTCAACATCAACACCCATTGCTTTAGCAACGTCACGTAAACGCTCTGGACATACTTGCGCATTGTAACGTTGTACGTGAGGTAGAAGAATCGCGTTACATACACCGTGTGGCAGGTCGTAGAAGCCGCCTAGTTGGTGCGCCATTGCGTGAACGTAACCAAGAGATGCGTTGTTGAATGCCATACCTGCCATGAACTGTGCGTATGCCATTTGCTCACGAGCTTCAAGGTTTTCACCGTTTTTCACTGCTGTGCGAAGGTGGGCTTGAATCAGTTCAATTGCTTTGATTGCTACCGCGTCAGTGATTGGTGTCGCAGCGATAGATACGTAAGCTTCAATCGCGTGTGTTAGCGCATCCATACCTGTTGCGGCAGTAAGAGACGCAGGTTTAGCAAGCATCAATTCAGGATCATTCACTGACATCAATGGTGTTGTGTGTTTGTCCACAATCGCCATCTTAATGTGGCGCTCTTCATCTGTGATGATGCAGAAACGCGTCATTTCAGAAGCAGTACCAGCCGTTGTGTTGATTGATACGAGAGGCAGCATTGGTTTTGCGGATTGGTCAACGCCTTCGTAATCGCCGATCTTGCCGCCGTTTGACGCCACTAAAGCGATACCTTTTGCACAATCGTGCGGTGAGCCGCCTCCGAGTGAGATAACGAAGTCACATTCGTTTTCTTTTAGTAAAGCTAAGCCATCATTAACGTTGGTGATAGTAGGGTTTGGTTGAGTGCCATCGTACACAACGGTTGCTACGTCGCGTTCAGTGAGAAGGTCTTGAACTTGTTTGACTACACCGATTTGGTTAAGGATCTTATCCGTAACGATCAAACCTTTTTTAAAGCCTTGAGATTGGATGCTGTCTGCTGCGTCTTTTAAACAACCAGCGCCCATTAGGTTTACCGTAGGGATAAAAAATGCACTTGTCATATTGGATAGCTCCGTCGTTATTTTTAATAATCTTTCTTAATTTGCCATTTACTGTCGCACACTCGTTTCCAGATTGAAGTTGATCTGAAGCAAGTTTACCTATTTAGAGGTATTTGCAAGAGAAAAACTGTGACAGTGATCTTGTTGCACAGCGTATAGGTGCAACACAGATATAAAGTAGAACAAATATGAAATCAGTGACGCAATCGATTGGCAAAAATTGATATCTAATACGGATATATCTCTAAATTAGACTAAAGTATAAAAAATCCCCATTAATAACTTAACTATCAATGGGGATGGGAGGTGGGTTTATAAGTTATCTATCAATAATTAGGCAATTTCAATCAGCTTTGATACTAACTTTTCGATACCTGATGCCGCTTGAGAGATATTCTCTGCCAACATATAAGCTGGGGTTGATAGAACGAGGTGTGTTTCATCAAAAACGATATCCTCGACAGAGCAAGTGATGTGCTCGCCGCCCATTTGATTAAATGCTATCGAGATCGCTTCATCGTTGCCTACGGTTCCTTTCACGCCATGCTCATAAATCATCGGAATAATGACAGGTGAAATACACAGATAACCTGCTGGCTTTTTCGCATGAGCGAATGCGCGACATGCTTGAGCTACGTGTGTATTAATCGAGCACTCAGCCCCTGATACTGCGAAGTCAGTGAGATTTTTAGCGGCACCAAAACCGCCAGGTAATAGTAGGGCATCAAACTCATCTGGGTTTAATCTTGCAACATCATCAATATTGCCACGTGCAAGGCGTGCAGATTCCACCAACACATTTCGTGTTTCGTCCATCTCTTCGCCAGTTAGATGATTAATCACGTGTAATTGATCGATGTTAGGAGCAAAGCAATGCCATGATGCACCTTCTTTTTCAATGGCATGGAGTGCTAATACGGCTTCATGTAGTTCTGTGCCATCGTAAACACCTGAACCACTGAAGATAACTGCGACTTTTTTCATTTGAGAATTCCTTTAGTCTGAGGTTTCCGTTTGTTGCTCTGTTTCTTTTAGATGTTGTGTGCTCGAATCAGTTTCGGCGATTTCTCTATCGTCGTCTTCTTCATCATAGTAGCGCACAACAAAAGGTGTAAGCATAACACTCGAGGGCAGAAAATGTTTCATATCGACTCCAACTGCGTAATGGTGTGATTTTTATACTGATTTTTATAAAACAGTACGTTGAACCTGATCATTTTTGAGTTAAGCTGATGTTTCCTTTGGCATTCGTGAGTGGTAGGTCACATGAAATCAGTGCAATTTCGTTTCACACTTTATGGTTGTATTGCCATCTTCTCTTGGAGTTGCTTACTTGGCATTGCCAGGTTGGTTACCGAGAGCCTAGGTCCCGTGGGCGGGGCGGCCATGTTGTACTCTCTCAGTTCTATTTTCCTTCTTATCGTAGTTGGCATTCCGAAGTTATCGTACTTTTCTCCAAAGTATCTCGTGCTTGGTGGCGCGATGTTCGTTTGTTATGAAATATTTCTCGCTTTATCCCTGGGATATTCCAATTCGCGTGCGCAGGCTATTGAGGTGTCGATTGTTAATTACCTTTGGCCAGCACTCACCGTTTTGTTTGCTGTTTTAGGCAGTAACAAAAAAACAAACTGGCTGCTTTATCCAGCGGTTGCGCTGGCGTTTATCGGAGTCGCGTGGACGGTGAGTGGTGAGAATGGCTTATCCGTTACTCAGATTATGTCCAATGTCAGTAGTAACCCTTTGGTGTACTTTATGGCTTTTGCAGGAGCAGTTATATGGGCTTTTTATTGTAATTTAACCCAAAGGCAGCAATCCAAACATAACGCGATTACGTTGTTTTTCATTGCTACTGCTGTTTCGTTATGGGTGAAATATGCGTTTGCTGATGAGCCAGAGATGACTTTTTCATGGGAAGCAATGGGCTACCTTTTTGCTTCTGCGGCGTTGATGGCTGGTGGTTATGGTTTGTGGAACATCGCGATTGTTGGTGGAAACATGGTCTTTCTCGCGACACTTTCTTACTTTACGCCCATTTTCTCTGCGCTGTTTTCGTCGCTTATCCTTGGTGTGACGTTGAGCCCGAGCTTTTGGCAGGGGGTTGTGATGGTTACGGTGGGCTCTTTGCTTTGTTGGGTAGTCACCAAGGAGAAGCGTGAAGCTGCAGGTTAAACCAAAATTATCTGAGTGATTAATGCTCTTACTGCTCTTGAAGGCTTTGATAGATGCCTCCCGGCTGGACTGATTGAACCTTCATGTTGTTATCAGACGGGCATCCAGCCATTTTCCTAAAGTAAGCATCAGTTACCAAGGTGAGATAGCTGTCTTAGGGGAAGTCGCATCTGCAACTGAAAACGCTCCGGCCGTTCTGAGGTGTAACTGATTTATGATGTTAGGTTAGCAAAAAATTAGGCACAAAAAATCCACCGCTCTGGTGGTTTAACACTGCTAACTATTACCACGGTTATCAAACCCATACTTAATTGGATCTAACTTTTCGATTAGCTCTACTACTTTAATGAAATCAGTGGGTTTTGCTGGTGGGGTGCTAACTCCCGCTATCTTTTTGCTCATGCCGTGAAACTTTTTGAAAATATTTCATACAGCCAGTATTGCCTACGAGAAGCGGGAGTCAGTTTTTATTATTGTTAGCGTTGTTTCGGATGGGTGGCATTCCTACAACGGCCAACTGACGGAGCGGGATTTTTCACAATTTCGGCTTTTAAAACAGTGATTCAGTTCAAGATTTTTTCACCTCATTGAATCCAGATTATCAAAAAATAATACCGACTTACTCCCCTTAAAACGCAACTAAAATTGCTATTCCCGAGGATCATTATTTTCTATTGCGACCAATTGCAAATAGTGACGAACTGCAAGGATTGGATATGCAATTGTGTGGACAATCGCAGTCCTTAAAGTTTTGATGCAACAACGCAAGAGGTGGATATGTTTGGCTTCTTCAAAAGAAAAGCTTTAAAGAATATAGCGACGAATCTATATCAAGAATTGGTACGTGGACGCATACATGAGGGAACGCATTACGGACTCAGCGCAGATGATATATCAGAAAAGACAGGACTCAACTTGTTCTCATCGCGCAGCCTCATTCATCGGCTTGTCGCAAGCGGATTGGTCGAAGAATATGATTTTTTGGATGTGGTTTGCTATCGAGCTGTTAATGTCCCGATTTATTTAGATGAAACATCTTCTCCAAACAGCATTTTACAATACGTAAAACGAGCAATTGCCCGAGTAGACTTCAAAGGTCTAACTTAATCCGAATACTAGATAAGGTTATACATGCTTGGCTTATTAGACACAAAGACTTTGAAGAACACGACGATCGCTCTATATCACGAATTGGTTCGTGGCCGGATATACGAGGGTAAGCACTTTGGGCTCAATGCAGATGATATTTCCAAGAAAACGGGGTTAAATATTCACTCTGCAACGGCTCTCATTCATCGGCTTATCGATAACGAGTTAGTTGAAAAGTATGGTTTTAAGAATGATGTAAGTTATCGAGCTGCCAACATTCCAATCCACCTAGAACAAGCTTCGGCTCCAATCCAAATTTTCCAATACGTAAATCGCGTAATTGGCCGAGTAGACTTCAAAGGTATAGTTTAATCCAGATATAAAAAAACCGTCGTAATCGGCGGTTTTTTCATTTTAGTAAAGACTGAACATTCAATTTAGGTGCTTTTGAGATAGAAACATACTTGGTTTTTTCTTTCGTGTTCTAACAGTTTGCGACGTTTAAATGGAGTTGCAGTTTAAATCTGTGCTTCGACAGACGTTTTGTTAACTGAGTACGAGTTTGTTCCAACTTATCCAATGCAATGGTGTCGTCATCGACGTGCAAATCGATGTTAATGCGAAGCTCTTGGCCCACTTTAGTGATACCTGCTAACTTTAGCTGGTGGTCAGATGTTTTTTCTATCTCTAGTACATCATTGCCAACGACCTGACATAGCTCTTTGCTTGGTGTCATCATTAGTAGCTCACGTAGTGCACCAACCAACATATCAAAAGGAACTTTCAGAAAGTAGAAGCCCATTAGCACCATCATCATAGGATCGGCATAAACCGCATATTCAGCGAATGGCGTTAGTGATACAGCCCAAGCAGCAACAAATCCTACCGTCACTGCCACACTTAATAGCGTATCCATCTGCCACTGTTTTTTCTCTGCTTCAATCAAGCCTGATGAGAAGCGACGGCTGCGTTTAGCCATAAACCACCAAGCGTAACCACAACCGATGACGTTTACGATGCCGAATAGAGTGGCAATAGAAGCATCGACTTCACGGCCTCCGGACATCAATGCTGAAATTGCAGAGTAAAGAGAAAAGCTTACAACCACTAAAATAACAGCCGCTTTTATCGCAATAACGATTGGCTCTAAGACCGCTTTTCCAAATGGGAATACAGATTTTGAGGGCTTGTTAATATAGTAGGAAGCGGCCAGTGACAATAAAGTTAACAGTAAGCTGACCAAAGAGTAAACACCGTCAAAAACGATGACAATTGATCCTACAAGCAAGCCAAGTACCATACCACCAGCAGCGAACCCAGATGCTAAAAGGGCTGAAATGGTTAGAATACGGTTTTCGTTTTTGCTTGTCCTGTCACACATAAAAGATGCCTTTAAATTTTAATACCTTACTATTCTTCTCGCATAAGGTAATTTAGGCAACCACTAAGTGAGCAGGTTCTAATCTAAAAAGTTGCGTTTTTGTTTATACTCTTATAAAACAATGACTTGCTGCATGATCTTGGTGCCAATAAAATTGGCGCTCACTGATAAAATGTTTAGAAGTCAAATAAATACTCGCTCAATTTATCCGCTAACCATGTCATTGCTGGGTGCTCAGTTTGACCGTTAGGTGAAAACATACAGTAGTCTTCTTGTGTCAATCCGTATGTATGCTTGATAACGGCGAGCTTTTGCTGGCGAAGGTAATGGCGGATTAATGGTTCTGGCAGTACACCCCAAGCGTCTTCTTCTAAGATGGTGTTGAGCATGTAGTCAAAACTCGAAAAGCCAATGTATCGAGTCGAGAAAGGCTGCAGTTCAGGGTTGTCTTTCTCATTTAGGTAAACCATCAACGCTTGCATCTGGCTGCGCAGATCTTCGTCTGAGACTCGGCGCATCTTACTTAGGCGGTGTTCTGCACTGCATACAGACATCATACGTATCTTGCCTAGCGGGTTATATACGATACGAGGATCGTCGACGCGCTCATAATCAACGCCGAAAGCAAAATCCACTTGGTGGGTACTGACTAAGTTGGCCAAGTCGCCACTGGATGCCAGGATTAAGTTGAAGGTTGTGGAAGGGAAGCGGTTATTCAATGTATGCGAAAGCTCTTGCCAGAGATCATCAGGTAAGGAGTCGTCACGTGCAACCCAAACTTCCGCGTTAAAACCTTCCGAGATTTGAGCACAGGTTTTTCTTATCCGCTGTGCGATGATAAGTAGGTGTTCGCAATCTTTGTAAATGGCTTTCCCAGCTTCAGAGAGAGTGAGCTGGTTGCCAGTTCGGGTAAACAACTCAACGTTGAGATCTTTCTCTAAAGCCTTAATCGACATACTGAGTTTGGTGCGATTACAATCGAGTTGCCTTGCTGCTTCAGAAACAGAACCACACTCAGCGATGGTGCAGAAGGCTTCTACTTGAGTTAAGTTCATGATTTGACACAACCAATAAATGAATTCAAATAATTTGGGTATTATGCAGATATGCTCCCAAAGCCGTGAAAGATTATCGAAAAAAACGCGAATCCGCCAGATAAGTCTATGGTCTTTTAACGGTTTTGCGGTAATCTATGTGGGTTACAAAAAGTGAACATGGAGGCCACGATGGCACAAGATTGGGACGGCTTAGCAAAAAACTGGGAATCAAATCCAGCAACAGAGCAATTTGCGCAGTCGGTGTTTGAGCAGTTACAACAGCTAACTCAGCTTGATGGCATTAAAGTACTAGATTTTGGATGCGGAACAGGGCAGTTAAGTCAACGATTGTCACCGATGGTTAAAGACATCGTAGCATTAGACGCATCGGAAGCCATGATTGAAGAACTCGATAAAAAAGAGCTTGCCAATGTAGAACCTGTCGTAGATGCATTGTCTCGCGGCTTGGTCGCTCAGCATCCAGCGTTTCGTGGACAGTTTGACCTAGTAGTTGCATCGTCAGTTTTAGCGTTTGTGGAAGACTTAGATGCGTCATTAAAAATCTCGCATTCTTTACTTAACCACGGCGGTTACTTTGTTCATTTTGATTGGATTGCAGAATCTGAACAAGACGGTTTTACCCTTGCGAAGTCTAAACGTGCTTTGAAAGATGCAGGTTTTACTGAGGTTGAATCGCAACACGTTTTTGACATTACATCTGACGGTAAAACGATGTCGGTATTAATGGGGCTTGGTCGCCGTTAAGACTGAATAAAGAACACTACATGATAAAAGCGAGCTACCTAGCTCGCTTTTTTCTTATCGGTTGAGGGGATGTAACTAAGTTAATCTCACTTGTTCTTCAACCTGTCGCCGCGGGTGTACGCAAAGTGGTTCTCTAACAACCAAGTGTTCTGAGGTTATTTTTGGGCGATTATCCTGCGTATCTCCTCCAACACTTCAGGATTGGCTATTGCGCCTAAATTTTCTACGCTCCGATTGTTAACGACTTGCTTAACGGCTAACTCAACCAGTTTTCCGGAACGGGTCTTAGGAATATCGCTTATTGCGTAAATCGCACTAGGTACATGTCTTGGAGAACATGCAGATTTTAGCTGTGCTTTGATGGAGGCGATCATCTCGTCGTTGAGCTCTACCCCTTTCATTAATTGGACAAACAGCCATATTTGTTCGTTGCGATCGACTTCTTTTCCTACTGCGATGGAATCTAGAATACCGTCTATACTGTTCACTTGCTGATAGATTTCGGCCGTGCCGATTCTTACGCCACCGGGATTCAACGTGGTATCACTTCGACCATAAAACACGTATCCACCAACGCTGGTTTGTTCAACATCGTCGCCGTGGTGCCAAATATTGTCGAACTTATCCCAATAAGCACGATGATATCTCTCCCCGGTGTCGTTCCAAAAGCCAGCGGGGAAGTTGGGCAATGCATTGGCACAAACCAACTCACCGCGCTCTCCGATTGCGCTATTACCCTGCGGGTTAAAGACTCTGACATCGACCCCTAATCCCGCTGATTGGCACTCTCCTCGATAAACGGGAGAAATAGGGTTGCCTAACACAAAGCAGCCACAAATGTCTGTCCCGCCTGAGATCGATGCGAGGTGGACATCTTCTTTAATGTGCTGATAGACATAATCAAACTGTTCTGGATACAGAACTGAGCCCGTTGAGCAAATGGTTTCAGACTTGGAAATGCATCACTTTTCGGCGGAGAAAAAGAAACTTTTTCCAATGCCTCTAGGTATTTCGCCGAAGTTCCAAACAGCGTCACTTCGGCTTGTTCAGTGAGGTCCCAAAGCACGTTATGAGTCGGATAAACAGGGCTACCATCAAAAATTACTAAACATGCGCCGCTCGCGAGTGAAGATACGTGCCAGTTCCACATCATCCAGCCACAGGTCGTGTAATAAAACACTCTGTCGTTCGGTTGGATGTCGCAATGCAGTTGATGCTCTTTCAAATGGTTAAGCACTGTTCCGCCGACGGAATGAACGATGCATTTCGGTTTGCCTGTCGTGCCTGAAGAATAGAGCACAAATAGCGGATCGTTAAAATTAACACGAGTAAAAGTCAGCGCTTCGGGTGTGTATTGATTCAGGACGTTTTGCCAATCTTGAGTGCAGACGTCGCATTCAAAAATGTGTGGTTTCAGGTAGCTAATTTGGCAAACCTGTTTAAGACCATCAAGATGATCCGCAATGTGCTGGTTTTTCTCAGACATATCGAAAGTTTTGCCATTGAATGTATAGCCATCACAAGTAAACAGGATTTTAGGTTTCACTTGACCAAAGCGCTCCAAAACGCTTTCAACGCCAAAATCAGGTGAGGTAGAAGTCCAGGTTGCCCCTAAACTGGTGGTTGCTAACATGGCTATCACCGTTTGAGGTAAGTGAGGCAAATAGCCAGCGACGACATCACCTTGCTTGATTCCACATTCTTTCAACCATTGCTGGACACTCGAAACTTCTTCACACAATTGTTTCCATGTGTAGGTTTGCTTTTCTTCACGTTCATTTTCAAACCAAATCGCGAGATCATCGGGTTGGTGACACGCGTAGGTTAGCAAGTTTTCTGCGTAGTTAATTTGTGCGTTTGGGAACCATTTTATGTCTCTATTTTCGACGGGTTGCTGCCAGCGACTTTCTGCTTGCTCCTTTACGGTCTCTCCTTGAGTACCAATGACGTCGCAGAATAACCAGACTTCTTGCCAAAATTTTTCCACATGATCGAGCGACCATTGATGCAGATCGGCGAAGTTTCCAATGGTATTTCCTTGTCGATTAATGTGTTCAATAAACTGTGTGATGTTGGCTTCTTCGATACGACTTTCGCTCGGTTGCCATACTTTGCTGCTCTCGCGCATAGGTCCCTCTATAACAAAGTGGTAACAGATTTTAGTTTGAGAGGAATACACGATAAAGTCAAACAAGCTAGATATTATATCGTGTCATAAAAATCATGCAGTTACGATGTGTTGTAAACAATATGTTACATCAAATCGATACTGAGAAAATCGTGTAGGGATTGGAAGCTCTCAAGACTGAAGATAGGCTTAATGTAAAGGAATTGTTAATGGAGATGTGCCATGACTCAGTATCGTTCTAAACCCGTAAACCAGGAAGGCAGGGTTGAATGGAGCCGTGAAGAAGACGCCATTTGGCGAGATTTGGTAACACGACAAATGGGTGTGATCCAAAACAGAGCTTGTAAGGCTTATTTACACGGTTTAACGCTGCTTGATTTACCTCAAGACCGCGTTCCTCAATTGCCAGAAATTAATCGTGTCTTGATGGAGACAACAGGTTGGCAAGTGGAGCCCGTTCCTGCGCTTATTGACTTCGACCGTTTTTTTAATCTGCTCGGTAATAAGCGCTTTCCCGTCGCCACCTTCTTGCGTACCAGAAAAGAGTTCGATTACTTGCAAGAGCCGGATTTCTTCCACGAAATATTTGGTCATTGCGCGATGTTAACCAACCCAGATTTTGCTGCATTTACCGAGCATTATGGTCAACTAGGGCAAGCCGCTACACCAAAACAAAGAGCCTATCTCGCTCGTCTCTACTGGTTTACCGTAGAGTTTGGCTTGGTGAAAGAAGGGGACAAAACCAAAATTTACGGTGGTGGTATTCTCTCATCTCCTGGCGAAACCCTCTATGCATTAGAGAGTGATGTAGCAATTCGCGATCCATTTGAATTACAAACTGTGCTGAGAACTCCTTATCGTATCGACATCATGCAACCGAAATACTACGTGATTGATGACTTTTCTCAGCTCTTTAAAATCAGTCAGTTAAATTTATTGAAACAAGCCGATCTAGCGATTGAAGCTGGACTGCTTCCTCCACTTTTTGAACCAAAGGAACCTGCTCATGTTGAATGAACAAAAATGCGAAGCTTGTAGTATCGATGCCATTGCACTAAGCAAAGAAGAACAACAATCTCTGCTGCTGCAATTGTCTGATTGGCAGATCATTGAAAGAGAAGATATACCTCAACTAGAAAAGGCGTATAAATTCAAAAACTTCAAACAAGCATGGGCCTTCAGCAATAAAATCGCGGAACTGGCAGAAGATGAATTCCATCATCCTTCTATTTTGTTGGAGTGGGGTAAGGTCACCGTAACTTGGTGGAGTCACTCGATCAAAGGTCTGCATAAGAACGATTTTATCTGCGCATCAAAATGTGACGCGCTAGCATCGGCAGAGTAGGACATTACCTCATACAAAAAACGCCCGGCTTACGTCGGGCGTTTTGGTTCTAAATGACTTTTACATTACTTTATAGATTGATTCGGAAGACGGATGTCGTGCCAGATACCTCATTGCCAACAGCGATAAAATGACCACCACTACGGGTAAAGTAATTGATGGATTCTGGGCCTAAATCGCCTGCTTTTGGATTGTATGTGCCGTTCGCGCATTCACCATCTTCGACTTCTGTACACACTGGCTGATTGTAATCACGACGGTTTACGTAATGTAGGAACTGCGCTTGTTTCGGATCGGTAATGTCATAAATCATGATACCGCCTTGACGCTCCAAGCCGATAAACGCGTAATGACGACCGTTAATTTGTGCTACTTCAATCGCCTCTGGCTCAATGCCTTTATCATCACTTCGGTCATCGCCACTGTGATTGTTATCGTTGGTACTGTTGAAGTTTTTACCTTCATTCAGCAGCGCGATGGTCGCGAAATCGTCACCACTATCGAACACCAACTTGCCGTTTTCATCCCAAATCGAGAATGAACGTGCGCCAAATGCTTGAACCTTATCTTGTGCAGAAAGCGTTTGTGCCGGCTTAATCACTTTTAAACGCGCGAGTTGTTTGTTGTCTTTTAGTGCCTCTGCCAATGGGTGTTCTGCTGCTACTTTCAGCTTCTTACCGCGCACTTCATCAATATGGCTTAAACAGCTCCCTTGCTCAGATGTGTATTCATCTGTACCAAGGTAATCGTCTTCATCCCACATAAAGCCAGCTTTGTCGCACAGTTCTTGAGTGGTTTTGAATCCGTACTCGCGCCCGTCGCCTTCATTTGCGGATACGATGTAAGTACTCCCATTCACTGAGTAGCTGTCGATGGTGTCAGGCATAAATAAGCCAACCAGTTGTGGGTAGCTTTTCAAGTTTCCAATAATTTTGTCTTTGTTAGATGCATCGAGTTTAGCGTCCGACCAAGACTTCTCACCTAAGCCAACAATTTTTTCTACCGATTTGCTCACTGGATTGACGATTGCCATGGCGTTATTTTCTTGTAGCGCGACATAGATTTTACCGTTATCTGCAAAAGTGAGGTATTCAGGCTCTAGATCTTGAGCGATAGTGGCGTTTGGCCCCGAAATACGCACATTCATTGGGAGCTCTGCTTTTCGTGAACCATCAAACTCATTAAAGCCAATTTGTGTCACTTCTGCTTGAGTAACGCCAAGGTTCAGATCGATCAAAGTGACGCTACCTTCAGGATCGATGCTGTAATCGCTGTTTGGTTCGCCCTCATTAGCGGTTGCGATGTATCGGCCATCTTTCGAGAAGCCCACCATGTCTGGCAATGCGCCTGTTGGGAACGTCGTGACTAATGACAAATCGTCGGAGCGGTACAAACCAACAATACCATTCGCTTGTTTATTACTGTTTTCAATCGCAACCGCGACCAAACCATTGAATACAGCGACACTGTTTGCAGCGCCAATTTCAACGCCAGCTGCTTCGCCAGCGCTGTTGAGATCAATGAATGCGGTTTGCGTTGGTACGCCGTTGTCATCCATAGAAAGTACATCGACACGTTTTGCTTCAGCATTGATCACATAGAGCTTATCCGTACAGGCGTCATAACTGACGATTTCAGCTGCCGATGTGTCGAATGGGGCATCAGCAACGAATGTCCCGATAAACGTTAACCCTTGAATTGAAGTTTCCCCAGCAACGGGCGTAGTGGTGGGTTTGCATTGTGTAGCGAATGAAGCCACGGTATCTTCGGGTTGTGATGAACACGCGATGGCAAGTGATGACAATGCGAGTGCACCGATTGCCTTTAAAGGGGTGATCATGATATCTCCTTATCAATCCGATACGTTGTCAATCAGCATGGGGTTTATGCTTCTGTCCATTTCCGCAATTGGAATGATGGAACGCTGAATGACGTGTGATTTGGTAAGGCTCTGAATATATGTATGATTGATGACTCTTATATTGGCTTTTTATGAAACTAATGTGTCATCAAAATGATGAAGTAGGGATAGAGGAATAATGGAATTAAAATCGTTTTTAGATTTGTTGGCAGCTTCACCAGAGCAGGTCGAATTTGAAGCAACGATGGCGGTGATCGAAGAAAACTATACGTTTGAGCCAACCGCTTTTGTTAATGGTGAGACGCAAAACAACGCGGGTGAGAACAACGGTTCGTGTAAGATCTTCGCTTTCGGCTTGCTAAATAACCTAGACAAAGAAGCGACGCTAGCCTGCTTTGGCCGTTTTTATCGTGAAGATGTATTGCAGCATCCAGAGAATAACGATCACCAGAATATTCGTAATTTTATGGTAACAGGGTGGGATGGTATTAAGTTTGAAGCCCCCGCTTTAACCGCTAAATAAACACCAGTCAGAAAACGCAGAACAGTAAGCCAGTCGTATTATGCGACTGGCTTTTTTTCTAGACATTTTCGGCACAAACACAACTGGTTGGCGCTTGGCTTGGGTAAATCACGGGTTTCAATAGTAAAGCACCAACAGGTTTCTTTGCCTGCGACGATATCACAATGGGCTTGAGTCCCGCACTCAGGACAATTGTGCGTTGAATCTTTCCCTGCGATTTGTTCGATAATCGTATCTCGTTGGAGATCGGTTTTGTCTTTCCATTGGATGATTTCATCCATCGTTCGGTGACAACCAGAGCATATTCCGGCGTTATTTTTACATGCTGCTCGACAAGGTGACTTCATTGCTTTCTCGTTCTCATTTTTTATGCCGCGTACTCTAGCACAAAGCGAGTCAAAGCCGCCAAAATAAACGTGAGTGCGATTTGCTGGTGAGGAGAGGGCGGCAGTGATATTCTTGGACGAGTTACCTCAAATCTTTGTCACTTATGTTAGAAAAAGAAAACCTCATTAAACTCGCTAGAATGCAAATGCCATTTGGGAAATACGCAGGGCGAGTGTTAATCGACCTACCTGAAGAATACTTACTGTGGTTCGATAAAAAGGGCTGGCCAAGCGGCGAGCTAGGGGATTTGCTCAAGCTGTGTTTAGCGCTCAAAATTGAAGGCTTAGATAGTGTCGTGAAGCCTTTGAAGCGTATGTAACCTGCCACAGAAACTCCCACTTTTAATGAAAAGACTTATTATGAATTTTGATATCGATGCACTGAAACACCACCAATTGGTCGAAGATGGTAAATTAGAGGGATGTTACATTCATCAGCCAGCTCAAGGTAGCCAGCAAGATGACAAAGCTGTTTTGGCAGAGCGCCAAGCGTTGGAAAAAATGGGGTATAAGGTAATACAGGTTAAAGCTAAAGGCGGGACAACAACGTTTGCCGAGGCGATGCAAAAGCTTGCGAAGGAAACTGGTCACCTGCCTAAGGAGTAAGTGAGTGTAACCTGCCACAGCCTCCCTAGTGCTTCCACGATACTATGTATTTTCATTCAAAAGAGCCAGACCGTTAGGCTGACTCTTTTTTGCTCCAAACCCGTTGAGAGCTTAAACATTGATCGTATCAATAAAGTAGAGAAACCAGTTAGTTGCATAAATAACGAGAAGGACTAGAAGACCTAAAAGGAATGGGAAGGTTAGCATCATTGCGAACTTTTTCTTGAAGCTTGGTTTATCGAATACCACGCCTTCGGCTTCCCTTACTCTTCGCTCTTCATCAAAATGCCATTTAATAGCTAAGTAAGCTCCAATACCTAATACAATAAGCTTAAAAGCTCCAGCAAAGTACGGAAAGAAGTTAGCCCAACTGTCGTTCATTATCCATCTCTCTCAAATTAAATATGGGCTTTACGGTAGCAGAATCCAAGGTTTATGTTTAGTGCTCTCCCAAAGTCAGGTGCCCTGACTGGCACAAGCCTACTGATACTGCTAACTGTCCACAACTCTCTTTGCAATATCCTTGGTTATTAATGATTTAATAGAAAAGGACTCGAACATTTATATCCAGAGGCGTGTCGGTATGGTTTGTAACGTTTTTGCCCCATTCCAATTTAGCTCGTTTGAGCGTCTCTTTGCCTAATAGTTCCCATTTATAATGATCTTGCCGTGGTTCAAGGCCCATTTCATCCAATGTTACTGTTGCCAGCCCATCAACATGTACAGTATAGGGTCTGAGTTTTGAGTGGATATAATCTTCTCGGATTAGCCACCATATCGTTCACGATGACCAACAGCCAAGGTCAGGTCACGCGTTTGTCTCACAGCCCAAAAGTGCAAGTGAGAACTGCGGTCACAGTAAAGAATTTGTTTTGTATCATCTTGGGTTTGCCATCATGCCAAGATTTATGATGGAGAAAGAGCTAGCTCGAGGAGATTAAGTTCGCCACCCTATTTGATGTGCACGACTTTGAGAACCCGACTTATGCGGTGTACTAATAGAAAGCTTCGATGCCGCTTCGAGTTGAGTTCTTGAAGAAAAAGGCCGGTGCGTTTGAATAGCATCGAACGCCACCTATTAAACTCAGTATTCCCGAAAGCAAAGCCCACCGAAAAGCGGGCTTTGTTCTCTTTTAGTAACGAGAGTAACAACTAGTAGTTAGCTTGAATGCTGACACCGCTATAGTTTGAGTAACCTTGAATCATGACGTGATAACGTCCACTTTGTGTCGCGCTGACCGTACATGTTTCATTGTTACCGTATTTGAAAGGTCGGCAGTCCCATGCGTTCAGTGCTGGTTTTGCACCAAAACGGAGATACAGGTCCGCATCACCGCTGCCACCATACATTTGTACGGTTAAGCGCTGCCCAGCTTCTACATCAACATAGTAATACGCTACTTGACCGCTTGAGCCACTTAAACCGCTCACTGGCACGCCCGAGGTTAACTTGCCCTCTGGGTCTGGTGTTGGATCTGGGCCACCACAGTCTTGGCCACAATCAGCATCCGTTAAGCTATAAAGCAGCTTGTTCACGCTGCCTCTTGTATCCGTCACCTTTCCGGTACTTGCGCGGCTCACGATCAAGGCCTCTACTTGGCTTGGAGATAACGAACTGTTTTCTTGAAGATACAGTGCTGCTACACCCGCTACATGTGGCGTCGCCATCGATGTACCACTAATGGTTTTGTAACCACCGTCATACCACGCAGATTTGATTTGTGAGCCTGGCGCAAATACATCCACACAACTGCCCCAGTTTGAAAAACTCGAACGTGCATCCGTGCTGGTGGTCGAGCCGACAGTGACACCAGTAGCAACGCGCGCCGGGGAGTAATTACACGCATCGGCGTTGGAGTTACCTGCTGCAAGCATAAAGCTGACACCTGATTGAACCGCACTTTGCACCGCACTATCGAGAGCGACAGATTGACCGCCACCCAAACTCATATTGGCGACTGAAGGTCCGGAAGCGTTCGCTGCCACCCAGTCCACACCGGCGATAACACCAGACGTAGAACCCGATCCGCTACAGCTCAACACTCTCACGCCGACAAGGTTGACGTTTTTCGCAACACCATACAAGCTGCCGCCGATGGTGCCCGCAACGTGTGTACCGTGTCCATTACAGTCACTTGCATCTGCATCGTTATCGACAAAGTCATACCCTGAGACCGAGCGACCACCGAACTCAACATGCGCGTTGTTCACACCAGTATCGATAACATAAGCCGTTACCCCAGTCCCATCAAAGTTGGCACTGTAGTTGTTATCGAGTGGTAAGTTACGTTGGTCGATTCGGTCTAGTCCCCAAATGGCGTTGGTTTGATTTGCGTCTGCCGAGACTATTGGGTCAAGCGATAGGATTCTGTCCTGCTCAATGTAATCCACACGAGGATCAGAACGCAGATCTTTCAGTTGCTCAGGACTCAAGTTAGCGACAAATCCGCTGATCGAGTGGTCAAAAACCGACTCCACTTGTATCGAATACAAACCAGACATGCGGTCTACAGACTGCTGCGTGAATTGCTCGAATTCCGTTGAGTTGCTCGCCATCATTTGCGGTTGTTGAAATACCACTATGTAGCGATCTGCAATGGCGATGTCGTCCGGTGCAAGCATCAAAGTGGCAGGCAATGTGTCGGGAGCTTGTTGTAACTCTGCACTGTCCGCAATCTCATTAGATTGCGAAAAAGCGATAGAAGAATGAAAACAGAGTGCCGAGGTGATACAACAACTTAGTAGTTTCTTTAACATAAAATGTTCCTTGAAATCATAGTCTTGTTGATTTTTACCTAGTACCAAACTGTCAACACGAAAACACAGACAATCAGCGTAGTACGCTCAATACGTGCTGCAGTGACGTTACACAAATCAAACTAGACAATGACCAACCATATGCATAATTGATAATAATTCACATACTCAGAAACATGATCAATAACCAAGCTTTATTGAAATTGAAATGCAAAAATTCATTTAGACTTAGAGCAAAATCCCTAAAATAGAATAATTCTACACACCTGACTTATTGCCTGTTATGTGCACTATTCTTACCGATAATTTACGCAATAAAAACCTAACTATTCTTTCATTGGTCATGACTCAAATCGGTTGATAGATGTTAATATAGCCACCTGATTTCTGATGTTTTTTAACTCATGGCTACTATCCAAGTTCAATGTCGTTTCTGTAATAAAACAGAGCCCGTCCGTGAACATGGAAAAGGGCATTCTGTCTTTCCTCGTTTCAGGTGTATCGAGTGTCGAAAGGGCTTTCAACTCGATTAAGTTTACGAAGTCCGCAAGCCAGATGTAAAAGAAAAAATTGTCGATATGTTAATGAATAGCTCTGGAGTTTGGGAAACAGCACAAGTGTTGAATGTCGCATACAACGCGGTATTGAGCACTTTAAAAAAATCTCGCCAAGGTAAGTAACCTCAATACCTTTCGATAGAGCAAATATAAGACTAATTTGTAAACTTGAAAGGCTAGCTGCATTGGTTAAGGAATATGAGGAAAACACTTCCCCATTTAAGAACTGCAACACACCTTTGCCCCAAAATGAGTTGCAACAAGTGTCAAAGAGAATTATTTACAGGGTCACTAGATATCACACATTTTTTGAGTCTGACTTCTATTAGACTCCATGGGTGTTTGTGGACAGATGCATACTAGTTATGAGTAACGAATCCCAGTTCACCTATGGAATCCCTAACAGCCGCCATATCTTCTTTAGCGAGTAAATCGTGATCTAAAGCTAACACCAGCCTCTTTTTGGCACGAGTAAGAGCGACATAGATTTTTTTCCATTCTTTATTAAATCGATTTGCTTTGCTAATACCATTTTGAGTTAAGTATTTCAGGGTATTAGGGCTAAGTATGATTACACACACATCAGCATCCAATCCCTTGATAGATTCGATACTTTGGACTTTGAATTGAACATCATTTTTTGTGCATGAATTGCATAGCTCATGTAATTGGGCGAAGTGCTGTTTATTAAGATCCAATGAATGCCGAGCAATGAGTTTACTTATGGCTTTCTTATTATCTTCATTGATCGCATCGTCCATAAAGTCAGAAAAAGCTGCTTTAACAAACAAAGCTTTGTCTTTCTTGTGGTTAGAATCACGAATCATTTCCTCGATCTCTCGTGGGAATGAGTGTTTGTGTTTAGATGAAGTTGTATAGCGACCATTCTTTTTGTCGATACAAACAAGCTGTTTTGTATCTAAGTAGTGCGTTAGTAGATCGTCATATCGCCCGTCCGTCGATTCAATGTACATGAGTTCACCAACCATTTCTGATAGTGACTCTTGTTGCTGATTTTCATAACAGAAGCTGTTGGAGACAGTTAGTATCTCTCTGGGGACTCGCCTAGTTTGATTGTTGATCGGTAGTATGGTCGCGTATTTTTTTTGAGCTAATTTTTGAACGAAAGCATCAAGATCTTGGGGAAACTTGATTGCTTGTTTTGGATCTCCGATCATGTATATGTCAATATCGTTGCTGCCTAGAACTTCGAAAAAGCGAAGTGCATCTTTATCTAAGTCTTGGACTTCGTCGATGAATATCTTGTCAAAACAGCTTCCTAGAATAGCCAAAAGTCTGCGGACTTTAGCTTTCTTCGCTCTGTTGTTGTGCTTGCTGGTGGTTTCATCAACAATTTGTTTAGCGATGTTGTAGACGCTCTCGGCATGAATGATGTTTTTATCTTTTAATCGCTTTAAGTGCCAGTTTTTGAATCTAGCATCGCTCGGTAACATCATTATTGATGCGTCGTTATACACATCTCCGAGAGTGAATGACGAGAATGGGTAGATGATTTCGTTTAACAAGAAGCTATGTATGGTCTGTATACAGAGATTCGACGGAATAAAGCCATGCTGTTTGATTATCTCTTGCTCTATCTTCGCTGTTGCAGAGTTTGTGTACGTAAGTGCAAATGTCTTTTTGTGACTAGTACAAGCTTCGATGTGCTCTATCAAAGTCTTTGCTAAACCATAAGTTTTTCCAGCACCTGCACCAGCAATCTGTACTTCTATCATGATACCGCCTCGATAACCTCAGCGATGTGAGCTGGTAACTTGATATCCAGCGGATTCTCTTCATCAACCATCGCATCACATACATCAAGCATTCTTGCTGTCTTACCATTAATCATGTGTTTGGATACTGCGTCGAGGTCGCCTTCCATTTCGAATAAATCACTTAGTAAAGCTAGGTTGTCTTCTGCTTCTACTAAATCAATTTCAAGTGTGTAGTTTGTTGTTGTTCTTACAGTGACATTCGCATGCGCTGTGTCATAGGCATCATGTTTGGCTTTAGCCGCATCTGAATTGTCATAATCACGGACAACACCAATTTTCTTGTTCTGGTTATCTTTGTTCAAGGCTAGCCATATATCTAAGAAAGTGGCGTAACCACGTTGACCAATTGGAATAATATCAATGTCGTTGAGGGCTGGCTGTTTAGACAGATAAGTGCTGATTAGCATTTCTTCAGTCGGACCTTCTAGGAGAATGACTTTGTTCGCAAACAGCAGCTTTAAGATGTCGAAGTTAGGTCTCTTTCTTAGGTAATCAACTAGCTTAGTTGGAGTATCAGACAGACTAATTGCTTTCTCGCCAGTAAACGCCAACACATTAGAGATCTTTAGCTTGTTGATGATCGATGGGTTATGGGTCGAAATGATAGTTTGTACAAGCGAGCCACTGTTGCTTGAGCTTTTCTCAATGAAGTCTCTTACTAAACGAAGGTTGTTAACGCTCAAGTGTGCTTCTGGTTCTTCTATACAGCACAAGTTGAATGTATCACCACATGACTTGTAGTAAGCAAACAAGATGAGTATGTAGATAAGATTTCGTTGTCCTAAGCCTTTTTGGTACAGAAATTCATTCCCGTATTTCAAAGTGATGTTCGATAAGATGTTCTTCAAGTTAGGCAGGTTAGGAGTGCACTCAAGCTGTTTGATAATACTGTCGTAATTCTCAAAATCGTCATTAGTTCTAATGACTTTGTCGAATGTTTCAGTCTTTTCAATAGCACTAAAAAACTCAGAGTAGGCGGTATTGATCTGACCTTTGTCGTCATCGTTGAGAGTGTTCATAAGCAGTTTGGTGAAAATGCTATTGGACTTCATTGAACTGCTTTCTGAGAAGTCATCTCGCTCTGCATTGATGCTATGGAGACTGACGTGTTTTAAGTCACTGTATGCGATAGGCTTTTCGTTGTTCACAGAGACGACTTGGTAGTCGTATAGCTCAACGGGTAGAGTAAACCAGTTAATATCATCTAAAGTCTTACCAGCGAACGATTTCTTCACGACCTCAAGCAAATCTTTGTCGTCTTTAGGCTTAAAGTCGTATCTGATTTTGTAAGTTTCTTTATCTCCATCTGCAACAATCCACTTAGCTAACAGTGCTGTTTCATAAGCATCTTTCGGATCAGCGAACTCTACGGTTACTGATACTTTAGGGATCTTTTTAAGCTGATTCTCTTCGGTGTCATCATTGACAACGGACGTTAGAAAATCAATAACGGAATCTTTGTTGATATCAGAAACACTCAAACGCTTCTGGTTGAAGTCTATTAGGTTGCCGCTTAACGGTAACGAAAGTGCGGTGAAAAAGTTCGTCTTACCAGTATCGTTTTCACCAATAACAACTGTCAGTTGTTGAAGTTTAGCTTCGAAAGTGCGGAAACTACGGTAGTTGTTAATCGTTACCTTTCTGATGTACATAGGAATTTCCCTAAAAAAGAAAACAAGCGCATATGCTACTAATGTACTACAGGTTATTGTATTGTTCCTACTACTTGTTGGTGCCTAAGTGTGATCGCACGTAACTCACAAATGTCCAAAAGCTTGTTGGCGCAGTTCAAAGCAGACACTTGCTTTGGGTTACTCGACTCCAAGTAACTTTATTGCTATGTTTCGCAAAATATATGGAGAATCTCCTGCGCGTTATTTTTCCAGATGCCGTGCAGAGTAATGTATTGATCGGCTGGGTAAAAATGAAAACCAAAATAATAATGTCGTTTCTACTCACTTCATTGTGTGTCAGTGTTAGCGCCAGTACGAATGAGCCGAAATACCATTCTGCGCTAACAGTCAAAACGGTATTCAGTGAAGACAGAGATAAGCCAGTAGAAGTCTATTATTGGTATCCCACAACGAACGGAAAAACCAACTTCACGTTTGGTAGGGGTAACATTTTTAAATCAGTCGAAACGCAGTTAGATGCCCCTTTAGCAAGTGGAAAATTTCCCGTTGTGCTTTTGTCGCAGGGCGGAACACGGTCAGCATTTTCCCATAGTGGTTGGATAGCTTCAGGCTTAGCGAAACAAGGTTATATCGTTGTTGTACCAAAGCCTCCTGCACCGAACGAAATCAATGCAGAAATGGCTGTTGATGAAATCACTTTCAGGACTAGTGATTTGGTGCTTGGGCTGAACGAATTAAGTTCGGTCGGGATACTGTCCGGAGGTGTAGATACTGATGAAGTGCAGGGTGTCGGCTTTTTTCTGGGTGGCACATCTATGCTGATGCTCTCCGGAGCGCAAATAAGCCCGGAAAAATATCGAACATCGTGTCACAACGTCACCAATGTAGACTGTCATTGGTTACGTGAAAATGACGTTGATATTACCAACATCCCGGATCAAAAATTCCCCCGATTTCAGTCTGAAAACAAACTGAAATCGGTCGTCGTTATCAACCCTGAGCTAACAAAAACTTTTGTCCCTGAAGCTCTAGCCTTGATGAAAAATACCATCACCTTGGTGATGCTTTCTGATCGGCTACATCCCGCACTGACACCAGCCGAATCACTCGTTGCTCTTCCCAATGTGACATTTCAAGAGATCCCCAGTGCGAGTCAGTTTAGTGCGTTCGCAGAATGTACTGAGCGTGGCATTAAAATTCTCGCATCAGAAGGGGAGGAAGCACTTTGCCAGGAGCGTGACGAGGTTTCCAGAAAGGATAATCACCAACAAATTTTGGATGTAATTCTGGCTAGGTTAACAAAGTCATAAGAGTGCAACAATGCGGTACTTTCTTACACATTGTCTGCTTGAACAAGCAAAGCGAGGAATAAGTTTTTCAGGCTTGTCCCCACACCATATTACAAGACCTACTAATGACGGTATTATTTGCCCTAATTAAGTACTTGTACCAGCATTTTAAAACTTAGAAGAACACACAAAATACCAACGATTTTCTTAAGAACTTTATTTGGGAAATACTCTGCGCAACGCACTCCGAGGCTAGTAGTTAAGTAGCTGCTAATGGAGAAGCTGATCATTGCAGGAAGGTATATGTATCCTAATACTAAGTTGTTCCAATCTGTATTTTCCCATCCGTTTAACATGTAACCGAGGCTTCCTGATAGCGCGATAGGGAAACCTATCGCAGCAGAGGTGCCAATAGCTCGTTTTACCTCAAAATTTTGCTGGACAAGATAGGGGATGATCAGCCCCGCACCGCTTATAGAGACAAGTGCTGATACAGAGCCAATCACAGAGCCTACAGTGATGTTACCGATAGCCCCATGTGGGTTCGGGTTGTACTCATTTTCAGTGTTGAGAAACATCTTATAAGCTACATACAACATGAATACGCTGAAAAAACCTGCCAGATAGATCCCCTGTAGATACGATGCTACGAATGTGGCGCAAAATGTTCCGACTAGAACTCCGCTCAACATTTTTACTACCATTGTCGAGTCTACATTCTCTTTTTTGTAGTGAGCGCGCATGCTGCCCAATGTTGTAATAATCATCGAAGCCATTGATGTCCCTAACGCAAGATGGACCACTTCTGTATCAGCTATTCCCTGTAGTGAAAACAGAAACGCAAAAATCGGGACGGCCACTCCACCACCACCCACACCAACGAGTCCAGCGAGAAAGCCGATGCCCAAGCCTGCTGTAATGTAATAGATAATAAAGATAGGTTCGTTCATGATGGTTCTGCCTTCGATAAAATGGTCGTTGCTAAAATGTTACTCGAACGCTAACTTGCTATGGTAACGTTAAGAGGACAGAAAATAATGAATAATGGCCAAAATGGAATTGAGTAAATAAAGTGACAAACTCTGACTACAGCGAATGGAAAAATGGCGCCGCGTTGATCGCTAAGGAGTGGCAGCATGAAAGGAGCGACTTCAACCATTTGGATCAACGGCCACATAATTGGCACAGTCATCATCGAGGCCAGCTACTGTGTATAGATGAAGGGCTAATTCAGGTCAAAACCGATGAAGGAACGTGGATACTACCCCCTCACCGAGCTGGTTGGATCCCCCCGGGTGCGATGCACAGTGTTTATTTTTGTGGTTCTCTGAAAGGTCGTTCATTACTGTTTACTCCAGAGAGTTGTGAGCGGTTTCCAATGAGACCTTGTGTTATCCAAATGAGCGATGTGTTGAAAGCCCTATCGGTTAGAGCATCGATATGGAGCAAAACAGACGATCTATCCATACAGTCTTTACGTATTCTCGCCGTAATATCCGATGAAATCGTCAATAGCCCTCATGAGTCACTCCACATCCCACTGCCCAGAGATCCGAGACTGCAAAAAGTTACTCAAGCAATTTTAATAGACCCAAACAGCAAGCATTCTGTAGAGCATTGGGCCAATATTGGGGCAGTCTCATCTCGGACGTTAAGACGATTGATTCGAAGTGAGTTAAACATGAGTTTTAGTGAATGGCGGCAACAAGTACTGCTAATACATTCATTAGAAATGATGGCACGCGGAGAATCTGTAGGAGCGGTTGCACATGCTTTGGGTTATTCGACGCCCAGTAACTTTATCGCGATGTTTCGTCGGGTCTATGGCGATTCACCCACGCGTTACTTTTCGAGTCGTGGCATATAGTTGCTAAGAGCTTACCTAAATTAGGTTCGTTTTTATGTACTGAGGTTTACATACATTTACTCACCCAACATGTGCAAGTGCTTCTAGCTTCTTTCTGCCCAAATGAGCTGAAATCAATTTCGAAGTGGATAATAGATTTCAAGATTTCAAGATTTCAAGATTTTAAAATATTTAATCTAATGGAAGGCAAGACCACACTCCTACGGTTATTGACAACTTAAAGGGGGGAGAATGTTCATTCCTTTGCTTTAAATGTACTTCAAAATTACCCGTTCAACTTGTGCCATACAGGCTCTTTATCGTCTCCCTCAACCACACGATTTTAGGGTTCTTGTTATTGCGTTTGTGCCAAATCATAGTGAATGGAATCAGTAGCTTGTGCTGATAATCTTCCGCAATGGGGATAGGCAACGCTATTAAGTTGGGGTGAAGCTGTTCGCAGTATCGCTGACAATATTTTGGTGCTGTGGTTAACATTTGATGATCGGGCTTTTCTGCAACAAATAAAGCTTGCTCGAAACTCGCCATCGTTAGGCTAACGTTTCGAGTATATCCCTGTTCAGCCAAGATCTCATCCAATGCCCAACTGTCATTTTTCTCCCATGCTACATTGATGTGGGCATAGCTTAAGAAAGTATCTAAATTCCACTCTTGCTTGAGTGCAGGATGATCCTTGCGGACATACACCATAGGTAAATCCGAGAACAGCACTTCGAAATTAATAAAATACGGGAGCAGTTCTAACGACTCTTTGGAGCGAGGATGGCTTTCACGGCCAGTAAAACCAATATCCACTTCACCGCTGGTAATGGCGTCTAACGAGTCGTAATCCCAGTTATGGAACTTTACCGTTGAGTCTGGATAAAAATCATGGATTCGTTTAGTCAGTTCATCCGCCATGATGAGTGACAATGGCGACTCTACTCCAAGATGAAATTTAACCCCGCTTGGCGCATCATCACCTCGGTGTGAAACAATCAGGTTACCGATCTGCATCCAGTCTGACAAAAGCACTTGCACGTTTGTCGCGAGATTTGTTGGCTTTAGGCCTTGCGGCGTATTCACAAAAAGCGGGTCATCAAACCAAGCGCGCAATTTGCCTAAAGACTTACTCACGGTTGAGGGAGTTACATTAAGTTTTTTCGCCGTTTTAGTAACACTCTGCTCTTGCAGTAGCAATTGCAGAGTGAGCAGTAAATTAAGATCAAGTCGGGCAAGAGATTTCTTCATGAGGCTCACTAACGTTCTGATTTGGAAATAATAATATTATGGAGAGTCCAATAACGCTACTAGCAACCAACGCTATCATTAACATCATCACAGCCGACACACCTAACGTCGCCATCAACCAAATGTAAAGTGCAGACCAAGAAACCTGCCCTATGCCAAGCATAGAACTTGCCTGACCAGCTTTACGAGAAAACTGACTTAGCGCCTGACTCATCGCCACACCAAACCCCATAGGGAAACTCATGCTGAGCAGAGTGAACCCTACCATATAAAGTGTCGGACTATCGCTATTCAAGTGAGCCGCGAGAATAACGATAGCCGACAAAAAATTGGTCATTTGTGCAGCGAACATCAATGTGGTTTGTTTGAAGTAAGACAGAGCAAATGGGACTGAAAACGATGTTGCCATACCTACCATTGCGAGTAGTGCCATCGTGGTTGAGTAATCGCCTCGAGTAAAGCCAATCGAATCCATTATTATCATTGGTGACGTATTTACATAAGAGAGAATCGCTGTGACGCCTAAAGATGTATAAATAACGCGCGATATAAAAAAACGGTTATATAGTGATTCGTTCGAATCTTCACTCATATCTAAAAGTGTGCGCTTGGTTTTAGGCAAGGTTTCTTTTAAGACGAAGCAAGCAATTAAGCCTATCGCAATACCCATCATCGCCATGGCAGTGAATAACACGGGCCACGGAAACTTGATCATAATCAGATTGCCGATCACGGGGGCAAGTACTGGGATAGAACAGATAATTCCATTGAGCATCGATAGAACCTTAGCTCGCTTTTGCTCACCTAAAGTGTCGCGCAAAATGGCAAAGGCCACTACATAGCAACATGCGGCACCTACACCTTGGAAGAAGCGCATTATTAGAAAGCTATTACTGGTCTCAGCAGAGCCCGCGAACATTGATGCAAGGGTAAAAATCACTGCACCGCAAATGGCAACAGGTTTGCGTCCAAAACAATCAGCAGCCCGCCCAACAAAAACCATCGTCGATGCTAGACCAGCGAGGTAAATAGAAAAGGCAATATGAAGTTGTGATTCGCTCGCAGACAAGTCATTGGCGATTTGTGGTAAAGCAACCAAGTAGAGATCTATTGCCGTAGGATAAAGCAACACAAAGGCGAAGCTACATATCAGATATCGGGGCAAATTAATTTGTTCCATTACTACCTCGTGAAGGAATTGGGCTTACGAGGATGATATGCAACATTACTCATCTTGGCGCGTTACCTTTCTGACAACAGGTATTTCCATATACGACATCAGCAACGATTGTGGCTACAGCAGTCAAACTTACACTGAGAAGAACCGTGGTATCGGGTGAAAGCAATCTATACAACCGAGTCCACAACATTAGCTAAATAGATAACGATGGACATTAGTGACCTAGGGCTTTGCTCAAGCTGTATTCTGCTCTCAAAACCGAAGGTTTAGATAGTATGATTAAGCCTTTCAAGCGGAGTTGGTCTGTCTCTGCAACCTTAATTTTTCCAAAATACAATGTATTTTGCTTTACAGGATTCAGATGCCTGGCTCCTTTTCCCTTTGTTCGTCGCGAACGCTACCACCGTGAGTCGTAGAGCCTTGGTTATCGAAACCATTAACTCATGTTAGTGAAAGGAAATTCCTGCTCCCTACAGTGCTTCTCTCACCAGTCTTCTGTTTGGCTCATTATCGCTAACATCCAGACGCGAAATAGCATAAGATACACGGCCTTTACTAGCACTGAGCCACTCATCGTAATGACAGATAAAACACAGCAAGCGACATTTGCCGATCTTGGCCTGATTCCAACCTTAGTCGAGCGACTAGAAGCGTTAGAATACAGCCAACCGACGCCCATTCAATCTCATACCATTCCTTATATCCTTGAAGGGAAAGACATTGTTGGCGGTGCCAATACGGGCTCTGGTAAAACCGCTGCTTTTTCGCTGCCAATTCTGCAAAAAATTGTTCAGCAAGACGAAACAAATCATCGCCGTGGTAACTTCGTTTCTCACCTGATTTTAGTACCAACTCGTGAGTTGGCATCACAGGTGGCATACAACGTCAAATCTTACTCATACCATCTTAGAGATACGATCAAAACGGTTGCCGTATTTGGTGGTGTGTCGGTGAACCCACAAATGCTGGCGCTTCGCGGTGGCTGTGACATTATAGTAGCTACGCCAGGTCGATTACTTGATCTGGTATCCAGTAACGCGATTAAGTTGGACCAAGTAAAAACGCTCGTGCTCGATGAAGCTGACCGTATGTTGAGCCTCGGATTTACCGAAGAACTCAATAAGATTCTTGCGTTACTGCCAGAGAAGAAACAGACGCTGTTATTTTCTGCTACTTTCCCTGATAAAGTCACGACGCTGTCTCAGCACTTGCTCCGTGACCCTGTTGAAGTTCAGTTGCAGAGCGCAGAAGCCAGCACTTTGGTGCAACGCGTGTTTAGTGTAAATAAAGGTGATAAAACGGCGGTACTTGCGCACTTAATCAAACAGCATCAGTGGCGACAGACTTTGATTTTTGTGAATGCTAAGAATGCCTGTAACCATTTAGCTCAAAAACTGTCAAAACGCGGTATTACTGCTGAAGTTTTCCATGGTGATAAAGGGCAGGGCGCTCGTACTCGTGTCCTTGACGGTTTTAAGTCTGGCGAGATTCAAGTTCTTATTGCCACCGATATCGCAGCACGTGGCCTTGATATTGAAAAGCTGCCAGTGGTGATTAACTTCGATCTTCCGCGTAGTCCTGCTGACTATATGCATCGAATCGGTCGTAGTGGTCGTGCTGGTGAAGTGGGTCTAGGGCTATCCCTTATCGATTACGATGACTATCACCATTTCAAAGTGATAGAAAAGAAAAATAAGTTCCAACTTGAACGTGAGCAGGTAGAGGGCTTTGAAGTGGAAGACGACCAAAGTGAAGCCTACTTTTTACCGATGAAGCCGCGTGCAAAGCCAGCAGGTACAGGGAAAAAGAAGAAAAAGCGCAATCAATAGAAAACGTAAACTACATGTGAGTTTACTTATGGGAGGTGCTGGAGAAGGGGGCGCACTAGCTTGAGTATTCGCTTCTAGCCATTTCTTTAAAGAACAATAGAGCCTTGCTGGAGCTACCAGTAGGGCTCTATTGCTTTTCAAGGTAATGTGCTATCGACGCGTCGGACGTCCACGAGGTGAACGTTTTTTAAATGCGGATGCAGCTTTAGCTTGTGACTTAAGGATAGAGTCAACGGTTAGCGGCATTGGCTCTTTAGGTTCAAGACCATGAGGGAAAGTACGAGCTCTCGGTGGTAAATCATATTCTTCTTCACTTGCGCGTGGCATGCGCTTAAAGCGATAAAGGTAAAAGTTTTCTAATTTTTCTCTCGCCCATTCGGTCTTCTTTAAATACTTCACACTACTTGCAATCGAAGGCTTAGTGTTAAAGCAATTAAAGCGCATTGCTGTATCTAGAATGTCCCAGCCATAAAAATCCACCAACTCTTGCAACATAGTTTCTAGCTTTAACCCGTGCAGTGGGTTGTTCCGTTGCAGTTCGATTCTTTCTTCGTCAGTCATCATTTTCGGGGCCTTACTCATCAAAGGGTGGAGTTTAGCAAAGTATACATTACAGAGATATCTATAGTTAGGCAGCGATGGTTTGGGTTGCAACTCGATTTGATGTTGTTAGTGCGTACTTGCATGAGCAAAATTAACCAATTACCTGTGTGAATACGGATATGTTTTTTCTACCTTGAAAAGCACAGGTGGAGTTGCGACTGCTCCTCTTCTTGAATTGCTGTTCAAAAACTCTCACTAAAGATCAGCGTACTCTAATGTAATGTTAAATCTTTGTGTAATAAGTGAGATTTTTGTTGTTCTTTTACTAATGTCTAATATTCCTACCGATAGCAACACATGCTTAATAGGTTCAAATCAAAAATTAGCCATACCGCTTTCTTGGTGTGGTCTCGATGTTTGATGTGGGTGTTGTCTCGTATTGGTCTGTATACCAAGCGAAACTCTAGTTGGCATAGTTCAACGTTGAAATATAACAAAGGATAGCTCAATGTCTGACTCAAGTAAGACCTTTTACAGGGATGTGCGCAAAAAACCGCATGAATTTGAAAGTCGTGAAGACTTTCTAAACCATGATTTAACTATCATGAGCTTTCGTCGCTGGGGTATTCATTTGCCATCACGTGATTACAGTATTGAAATCGAAGACTGGGTGCCTGCATTAGCCGCAACCATTGGTAAAGTGGTGATGGTCACCGCTATGGTTGCTGCCTTTGCTGCTCAGTTCGGTTTATCTCCGGAGTTCGTTGCAGAAAACGTGCGTTACGAATTGCTTATCGCGGGTGCTTTGTTCGTTATTTTGTTTTCTGCCATCCTAAACCCGAACGCAAACCTAGCCGGTACCCACGGCCCAATGATACCGCTGATTCCCATGATTGCTGCCGCAGGAGGTCATCCTCTGGCGCTTGGCTTGATGGTATGTGCTTTTGGCTTAATTCTCGCTTTGACTAAAGGCGGTTCTAAACTCATGACCTTGACTGGCATTGGGGTTCGAGGAGGGTTATTGATCTACCTAGGCGCTGTTGGATTGCTCGGACAGATTAATAAGACTGAGGCGTGGGCTGCAAGTACAGACCAAGGTTACATTTCGTTTGTGGTCATAGGCCTAACCGTTATGGTTTATGCCTACCTAGCTAAGATCAACAAGCGTTGGTTGGCAATCCCTCTGTGCTCTGCACTCGCGGGTATTGTTGCTTATTTGATGGGCGCTGAGTTTGCTTTTACCACAGAACCGGGCCTGCCTAATTTCAGTCCATTCTACTGGTGGGGTGAAGATACAGGCTGGCAACTAGGTTGGCCAACCTTAGAGCACTTTATTGCCGTGACTCCATTTGCGCTACTGGCAGTCGCTATGTGGTCCCCTGATTATCTCGGCCATCGTGTGTTCCAAGAACTTAACTACCCAAAAGAAGCGAAAGGCGTACTCATGGATGTCGACGACACGATGGTCGGAGCGTCTGTTCGTCAGGGGGTTGGCTCACTCTTAGGGGGCGGTAACTTAGCTTCTTCTTGGGGGACGTACATGATTCCAGCCGCAATTGCTAAACGTCCTATTCCAGGTGGCGCACTGTTAACGGGTTTCATGTGTATTGCCGCGGCGGTAATTGGTTACCCTATGGATCTAGCGATGTGGGAGCCTGTTCTGCGTGTTGCTTTGATTGTCGGTGTATTCTTACCGCTTTTAGAAGCGGGTATGCAGATGATCCACAAGCATAAAGATTCACTCAGTGCCGGTATCTGTATTTTTGCCTGTGCATTCGTTAATCCAGTCTTTGGCTGGGCAATCACGATGCTGCTGGATAACCTTGGACTTATCGGCGACCATGAGCGTGCCAACGAACTCTCGAGAAAAGATAAATACCTGATTCCTGGTACTGCATTTATCGTCTGTGCAGGCTCGCTTGCTGTCGTTGGTCAACTTCCGGGCATTCCTGCTCTGATCGGTTAATCGAATTATGCTCTAAAGGCATAGTTGGAGTGGTGAGTGAGAGGGCTTTCTCAAGCTATGACTATTTCTCAAAAGTAAAAGGTTTGAACTGTGTAGTTAAGCCTTTAAAGCGCATGTAGGGAAAGTAAGGCGCAAACAAAAAGCTACCTAGTAATAGGTAGCTTTTTGTATAGACAGTTAGCCTACGAAGTAGTGACTAAATGATTGATTCAATGCCGTATTTTGCGCCGTAGTGTTCAACGACAAAATCAATGTCTTTGTCACCGCGACCGGATAAGTTGATCAGAATTGAGCCAGTTTCTCCTTGCTTCGCGAGTTTAATCGCGTAAGCGACAGCGTGTGAGGATTCAATCGCTGGGATAATCCCCTCTTCGCGAGACAGTTCAAAGAATGCATCAATCGCTTCGTCATCGGTGATTGAGCCGTAATTGACACGGCCAATGTCTTTTAAGTAACTATGCTGAGGCCCAACCGATGGGTAATCTAAGCCACTTGCTACAGAATAGACTTCCTGTGGTTCGCCTTGCTCATCTTTAAGCATGTAAGACTTAAATCCGTGCATAATACCTGGCTCACCGAGTGTGAGTGTTGCAGCATGCTCGCCAACCTTTTTCAAAGAGCGGCCCGCGGGCTCGACGCCGTGAATAGCGACTTGTTCATCGTCTAAGAAAGCAGTAAATAGCCCCATCGCATTAGATCCTCCCCCAACACATGCAACGAGATTATTGGGTCGCTTACCAGTCATTTCTTTGAATTGAACACGTGCTTCGTTGCCGATAATTGATTGGAAATCTCGTACCATTTTAGGGAATGGGTGAGGGCCAACGACAGAGCCTATCGCATAAAGTTGTGTATCAGGATCTTTCAGATAAGCTTCGAATGCAGAATCTACCGCTTCTTTGAGGGTTTTGCGCCCATGAATGGCAGGAATGACATTAGCACCAAGGATTCTCATGCGGACGACATTCGGATGCTCTTTGGCGATATCAACTTCACCCATGTAAATATCGCATTTCAAGCCAACCAATGCCGCGGCTGTAGCAAGCGCAACACCGTGTTGTCCTGCGCCAGTTTCTGCAATCAGTTTCTTCTTACCCATCTTTTTAGCGAGAATGGCTTCTCCTAAGCAGTGGTTAATTTTATGTGCGCCTGTATGATTTAAGTCTTCACGCTTTAGGTAGATGTCTGCTCCGTATTTTTTAGACAAGTTTTCCGCATGGAAGATTGGGCTAGGTCGTCCAACAAAGTGCTTATACAGGCGAGCGAGCTCCGCTTTAAATTCAGGATCTTTGCTGCATTCCTCATAAGCTGCGTTGATGTCACGCATGATTTGTTCAAGCTCCGGCGGCACGAAGCTACCACCGTATTCACCAAAGTATCCTTCTTCATTTGGCATGGTGAGATCAAACGAGTTTTTCATTATTTACATCCTAGTTAACGAAAGTATTGATACTTTTATACCCAAAATTTGGAAGAGGTTGTGTGATCAGTTGCTTAAATCAGAATTCGCGCTCTAGTGAACTAGTTAAAAAGTACAATTTGTGTGGTTTTTAACGGGTTGGATACAACATAAGGTGGGGTTTAAGAGGCGCAAAAAAGCCCCGAGAGATCCTAGGCTGTCATAAGAACCTCTCGAGGCAAACAGAGTGCTGGAAATACACTCTGCGATGGTGTCTGGAAACAAAAGTTAGATTCGTTTCCTTTGCCAGATATTAGGGTTTTAGAATGAGCTGATGTCAGCGAAATGTCACAAGTTAATCGCGGTATCTAAAGCTTATTTTTTATTTTTGAACAATGGGTTAGAAAATAGACTACAACAGACTAACCTACCGTGTGTTCTGCATCTTTTAAATTGAACATGATCTTTCTTTGTTTCGAATCGACGTCTTTAACCAACACGTGCACTTTAGTCCCTAAAGTAAACGTGGTGCTCTGGCTAGAAATTTTTTGTTTGACTGCATCAAATTCGAACTCACCATTTTGGAAACTTGATAAAGGAATGAGACCTTCGATTCGGTTTTCCTCTAACTCAACAAATACTCCGAAGTGTGTGACTCCAGACACCGTCCCCATGAAGTGTTGCCCGATAAATGGCTTCATGTAATGACATTTCAGTGCAGACTCAACCTCTCGGCTCACTTCATCTGCCTGACGAGATTGATGTGAACAGTGCACGCTCAGTTGCTCGATTACTTTTGTATCGTAAGGGTAGTTGTTCGCCGCACCTGTCAATTGACGAATAGGTTTTAGTTTCATGAGCAGACTGCGTAGCTTGCCTGTTTTTTGCTCTCGAAGTTTAGCGCGAATGGCGCGGTGAACGAGTAAGTCTGGGTAACGACGAATTGGCGAAGTAAAGTGCGCGTATGCGTCATAGGCTAAACCGAAGTGACCCATATTCTTCGGCGAATACTCGGCTTGACTCTGAGAACGTAGCAGTAGGGTACGAATCACATCACACTCATCTAAATCTCGTACTTGTTCCAGTAATGCGTTGTAGTCATGAGAAGTTGGTTTATCACCACCCGCAAGCGTTAGCCCTTTGTCTGCAAGCATCATTCTTAATGAAGACAGTTTTTTCATCTGAGGACCAGAGTGCACGCGGTATAAGCTCGGTATTTTTTGTTGCTGCAAAAATTGAGCGGTGGCAACGTTGGCACACAGCATGAATTCTTCGATCATTCGATGGGCATCATTTCGAACTACAGGAACGATGGACGCGATTTTCTTTTTATTGTTTAACGTGAATGAAAGCTCTTGCGTGTCAAAATCAATGGCACCACGGACTTGACGTTGACCAGATAGGTTCAAATACAAGCGATGGAGATTCACCAGATGCTGTTTAATGTTTTGTTTTGGGTTCTTACCTTGGTATTTTTTTGCTTCCGTTGATTGGGAAACAATGCGGTAAGCTTCGTTATAAGTTAAACGAGCATGCGAGTGAATGATCCCTTCAGAAAACTCTGAATCTAGCATGTTACCTTCGTCGTCAAAGGTCATCTCACATACCATAACCAATCGGTCTTCATTCGGGTTAAGCGAGCACAAACCGTTAGATAATGTTTCTGGTAGCATTGGTACAACGTATCCGGGGAAGTAAACGGACGTTGCACGAGATTGCGCCTCAAGATCTAAATGGTCGTTTGGCTGAACGTAGTGAGATACGTCTGCAATCGCAACGAATAACTTCCAATGCCCATTGTCCATTTGGTATGCGTAAACGGCATCATCAAAGTCTTTCGCGTCGTCCCCATCGATAGTGACGAACGGTAAATCTCGATAATCTACTCGGGACGTTTTGTCTTTTTCTTCTACGTGATTGCCAAATGCGGAGGCGGCGTGAAGAACTTCATCATCCCAATGATCATTGATGCCATGTCGACGTAACGCCAATTTAACTTCAATCCCTGCTTCTCCCGGACGCCCTAATACTTCAGCCACTTCAACCGTTGTTGATTGTCTGTGATCTGGATAGGCAGTGACTTTACAATGAACGAGTTTACCGGCACTTTTGGTGATAAGATCATTTGGTGTGACCTGAATGGTTTGAGTCAGTTTCGCGCTTTCTGGCACTAGATAGAAGTTCGAACCTTTTCTCTTTAACAAGCCTACGATGTGGGTTGTTTTTCGTTCCACTATTTTGATGAAACGATGATTTGAGCGTCCTTGATGCTGAGCATTGCCTTTCAGAACCAGTACGATATCGCCATCAAACACATGAGTAAGTTGGTGTTTAGGTAAGAAAAGGTCTTTTTCATTACTGTCGTAAGTGACAAAACCAAAGCCGTCTGCGTGAATGCTGACCTTTCCAGAAACCAAAGCGGTTTGATCGACTTTCTTATAACCACGGCGATGCGTGAAAATCAACTGGCCATCGCGCTCCATAGCGCGTAAACGTTTTTTTAAAGCGTCTTTTTGTGGTTTCTCATCTAAGCCAGTAGAGCGAGAAATTTGCTCGTGACTTAAGTGATTTTTGACTTTATCGAATAGGCTAAGGATAACGTCTCGGCTAGGGATAATTTGCTCGTAATTATTAGAATTTATTGATTGTGCGGATATATTTAATTTCATTTTTTTCTCTTATATTCGCCAATCGCTTTTATTTTATAAACTTTATTTATATGAGCAAAGCATGAGGCGAAGTGATTCAGATATGAATCAGATTAACTTAATTCCAAACTGGAATTGCAAGGTAGGTAGTGTGATTACCTAAAGATGTATACCAAAGTGACTTTATTGAAAGTGATTAATGACGGTGTGGGAGAGGTAAGTGATTTGGGTATATAAACTTAGATAGAGAATAGTAAGGGCGGCAATAAGTGGAAGGGGATTGTGGCACCAACAACGTTGATGCCACACAAAGAATTACAGTGCTGTTACTTCAGCAGCTTGTAAACCTTTGTTACCTTGTTCAACAACGAACGATACTTTTTGGCCTTCAGTAAGAGTTTTGAAGCCTTCAGAAACAATAGAACGGAAGTGAACGAATACGTCATCACCGCCATTGTCTTGAGAAATAAAACCAAAACCTTTAGTTTCGTTGAACCATTTTACTGAACCAGTTAATTTATTAGACATAGATACCTCTATATTTGATTGTTTTAAATATTGAATTTTTAGCTAATATCAAGTGCTACTATATGATTTTAGAGATAACTATTTTGTCGCAGGAACGTAAACGAGGAATTCGATGTGGAACTGAGAGAAACTTTGATCTTTAATTACATTAATAGCTCTTTCCGTAAGAGCTGATGTGCAGTATACCGACAAAATTAATAAAGGCTAGCCTTTTCTTTTTTTATTTTTTAAGTACACCAAGCGCATTGCTTTCAAAGCATACGCTTGGTGTATAAGACGGCATGGTGTTATAGATGGTGCTGAGCGCTTAGTGTTTTCTGGTTGAGCCGTTACGAACGATGTCTTTACCATTGTCATATACGTGCTGCGAAACCCAGCGGCCAAGGAGCAATTGGTGCTTTTCTCCTAATACGGCAACAAATGGACGGCCATCGGTATTAGAGGTGGCTAGCGCAACGCCAGTGACACCTTCAAGACCCAGAGCGCCGCTTTCTACTAAATGCAGAAATGCCTCTAACTCTTCAATCGTTTCGATTACATGGTTATCAATATTCATTGTATTCAATCTCTTCGAATTGCATTGCGGTCGCGTACTCTACCTAAGTTAAGCGTGGAAACCAAGTTTCTGCGTGAGTCATGTAATGAGAGAGCCTTGTCCTGCCATTAATTATCAATGGTTAGTCTCGATAGTCCGGAACTTGTCTAGATTCAATAAAGTGAAAACCCTCGCTGGTTAGACATGAGTCACATAATGTTGTCTGGCTTATGTCAACAATACTTTTGCTATTGGATGGGGTGAAGGGGAGTGCAATAATTTGTGAAACTCTTTTCCTAAAGGCTGTTATGAAGAAAGTCCTGATTACCGGTTTTGAACCTTTTGGTGGTGACGCCATTAACCCCGCCTTAGAAGCGGTCAAGCGATTAGAGGCTGCGGCAATAGAAGATGCCATGATCGTTACTTGCCCAGTTCCTGTGATTCGGTATGAGTCAGTGAATACCGTTATTGATGCAATAGAAGCGCACCAACCAGATTGTGTGATTACCGTTGGGCAAGCGGCTGGACGTGGCGCGATCACCCCAGAGCGTGTCGCAATTAATGTGGATGATTTTCGTATTCCAGATAACGCTGGTCATCAGCCGATTGATGATCCCGTAGTGGCTGACGGCCCAGATGCTTACTTCTCGACGCTGCCGATAAAGCGTATTGTTCAAACGCTGCAAAAGCAGGGGATACCTAGCCAGATTTCCAACAATGCCGGAACATTTGTATGTAACCACCTTTTTTATGGCATCCAACATTATCTAAAAGACAAACCTATTCGTCATGGGTTTGTTCATATCCCATTATTGCCAGAACAAGCAGCAGATGGCAGTCAGCCTTCCATGTCTCTGGAGATGATAGTCGAAGGGCTAAGGCTGGTGGCTCAAGTTTGTATTGCCAATGAAAACGACATATTGGTCAGCGGCGGGTCGATTTGCTAGTAAGTGTTTTACAGTCCACTAAGTGTATGAAAGCTAGTAATAAGTTCATCGTTTGATGTTGTAATAAATGTTAGCTTTGTCAAATTTCACAAGTAGCGAAAGGAGTAGCATTGAATAGTCAGGTTGGATGTTGTTCAAACTGGCACTCCCCTAATACAGGAGGTGTTAGGGGCTACCCTTACGAAAGGCGAGTTATCATGAAAAGCAACAAAAGTAAGTCTATCGCACTTATCTCTGTCGTTGTTTTCGCATTGGCTATCGCTGCGCTTAAATTCGAAAACACGCTCGGAGTTCTTCCCATCGTAGTCGCTATTATCGCGTTTTTTACCTGCGTCATTTACACCAGTATGTATCTTTCTGATATGAAGCGTTCAGAGTTGATAAGTCACTCTGATCACTCTCAAAAAATGTGTACCCACGCATCACGCAATGAGCTTGATGAGCGCGATAAAAAGCGTTGAAGCGAGTCACATTCTCCGTATACTTTGCTGGAGCATTAATGCACTAACGTGTCGGAGATAAGCATGTCAAATCGAGTACCAACCAACATACTGACCGGATTTTTGGGTGTCGGTAAAACGACCACGATTTTAAATCTACTGAAGAACAAACCGGAAAACGAAAACTGGGCGGTTTTGGTCAATGAATTTGGTGAGATTGGCATCGACGGTGCATTGATGACAGACCAAGGTGCGCTGATTAAAGAAGTGCCGGGTGGCTGTATGTGTTGCACGGCGGGCGTGCCAATGTCGGTCGGTATTACCGCGTTACTGCGCCAAAAACCGGACCGTTTATTGATTGAGCCGACAGGCCTTGGTCATCCAAAACAGGTTATCGCGACGCTTACCTCAGAACAGTATGAACCTTACGTTGATCTAAAAGCGACGATCGCTCTGGTTGATCCGCGTAACTTAAGTGATGAAAAATATCTTTCTAACCAAAATTTCGTGGACCAGTTAGACAGCGCAGATGTGGTTATAGGCAGTAAGGTTGACCTTTGTACCAGTCACGACATTGATGTGTTTAATGACTGGGTGACGGACCAATCTCCCTCAAAAGTATTCAGTAAGCTTATTCATGACGGTGAGTTACCGATAGAAGTCTTGGATATCGAACGAGTTTACGGCAGCGCTTCTTCCCATATCGAGTCACACCATCATGACCATGCTCACCAAGAGCCTCAATTCCAGTTGCCGCCTGGTGAAGCCTTTGTGCGTAAAGAGAACAAAGGGCAAGGGTATTTTAGTTGCGGGTGGTTGTTTGGGGCAGAGTACACGTTTGATTTTGATAAACTCTTCTCAATGCTTTCGGACTTAACGGCTGAACGTGTTAAAGCGGTGGTCAACACGGATCAGGGGTGTTACGCGTTTAATGTTGCCAACCGAGTCGTGTCGGTGAATGAAATCAGCTTAGAAGGGTTTGAATCACGATTAGAAGTGATAGATTCTCAGCTGTTGCCATGGGATGAACTTGAGCAAATTCTCCTTCAGTTGTCTGGCATCAAGCGTTAAATCGAACAAATGTTAAACGGAAACGGTGAACCAGCAATCTGTCTGCGTTCGCCGTTTTTGCTTTTGTAGCGTTTCAATGAGAAAAGTGAGATAAATCACTCAAATTCGGGTATAGTGCACGGCTAAATTTTTAAAGCTATTTTTAGTGGTTTGTTTAAGGAATACGCTCAATGTCATTTTCATCTCAAGGTTTTGCGCCAGAAGTGGTTAAAGCACTGGCAGAATGCGGTTATGAAAAGTTAACGCCAATTCAACAGAAGGCGATTCCAATGGCTCGCAAAGGCCATGATATTTTCGCTACAGCACAAACAGGTACTGGTAAAACGGCTGCGTTTTCTCTGCCTATGATTCAGCAGTTGTTAGACAGTAACCGTAGCGCTTCTCGTAAGACTGCTCGTGCACTTATCTTGGCTCCAACTCGCGAGCTTGCTGAACAAATTGCTGACAACATCAAAGCTTACACGAAGTACACCAATCTGTCGGTGGCGGCGATTTTCGGTGGCCGTAAAATGTCTTCTCAGGTTGCGGCACTGGAAAATGGTGTTGATATCCTTGTGGCTACACCTGGTCGATTGGAAGAACACATCGAACAAGGTAATGTCTCGGTGGCACACTTAGAGTTTTTGGTGTTTGATGAAGCAGACCGTATCTTGGATATGGGCTTTATTCATGCAGTTCGTAAGATCATGCTGGATGTGGATACAGATCCGCAAATCATGATGTTTTCGGCAACGACTTCAAGCCAGCTAAATCTGTTAGCGAAAGACATTCTGCGTAAACCAAAACGTATCGAAGTAGAGCGTGCAAATACTACGGCACAAACAGTTGCTCACGTGCTATATCCAGTTGATCAAGAGCGAAAAACGGAACTGCTTTCAGAGCTAATTGGTCGCAAAAACTGGAAACAAGTGTTGGTATTTGTGAACTACAAAGAGACCGCAAACGAAGTGGTAAAAGAGCTGAAACTTGATGGTATCAAAGCGGTGGTTTGTCATGGTGACCGTGCTCAAAGCGCTCGTCGTCGTGCGCTAGAAGAGTTCAAGTCCGGTAAAGCACGTGTCATGGTGGCTACCGATGTCGCTGCTCGAGGTCTAGATATTGAAGACTTACCTCACGTAGTGAACTATGACATGCCTTTCCTAGCGGAAGATTACGTTCACCGAATTGGTCGTACGGGTCGTGCAGGTAAACAAGGTCATGCTGTTTCATTTGTAAACCGAGATGAAGAGCTCACGGTGGTTCAGGTTGAAAATCTAATCCAGCAACGCATTCGCCGTATTGAGCTTGCAGGCTATGAACCAAAACAGCGTGAATCTTACATTGAAAAGCTGCACTCAAAACCAGCATTTAAGAATCGTCAAGGTCGTCGTAATAATCCGAACCAGTCAGCAACAGACCAAGGGTCGGCAGAGCGTCGTCTTGCTATGGTGAAGCGCCTGAAAGCGCGTCGTGGCGCAAAGTAAATTACATCAGTTTGTGATGAAAAGAGCCCCTCAATGGAGGGGCTCTTTTTGTTTGCCGTTTCGTGTTAATTTAGGCCAAGCATATTGGGTTCACCACGATAAATAATGCGATCGTTTCCTCGGTGAATACCAAACGTAACAATGACGGGTGGGTTTTCCTCTTCACTTGTAGAGCTATCCCAGTCGTATTTCAGCCAAGGGATGCGATTGCCTGAGCTGTCTAAATCTAGGTGGAATTGTATTTGCTCGCGCGCTGAGTCAATTTGGCTTGCAACGATATCGGTCATTCTGCCAATACTCATCGTTCCAACGCCAGAAAGCAGGGCGTTGTTTGCTGGCGCATGCGACCAAATTGGCGTGCTGAAGTAATATTCACCATTCGCCGTTGTTGAGCTGTCATCGAAGTTAGTCGTAAATCGACCGTTTTGCCAAATTTCCACATCAAGTGGCACTTTGATCACCATGCCTTGGTTGCCACCTACATCTTGAAAGTTCAAACGACCGAATCGAATGTCCGGTTGTTGAGTGAGCATTTCGCTGTTATCAAAGAAATTTACCTCATCAACGGCTTTAGTCGTGACTATACCTATTTTGCTGCTGTCACTGTTAGTCCCTTTATTAAATGGGCCATCAGGGTATTGTTTATCGGTTGTGTTCTTTTTCCAACATGGGCTATTGTTACAAGTCGCGTTGGTTGAGGGCTTCTCGATAACAAACGTTCCAACACTCGCGCTACCCAGTAGTTTCCAGTCTACCTTCTTAGGCTTAGGCGGCAAAAAACGTTCGGAGTATGAGCTTAGCTCGCCTAAATCGAAATGTTGTTGAAGGTTAGATGAAAAGTGGACGTAGTTCTTCACGTTTTCTTTATTCGCATTGAGTGCGACAACATCGTAAGTGACTTTCTCAAAAGGTTGATTCATGTAAGCAAAAGTTTGGCCATGTGGGTAGTGCCATTCTTGGTCTTGCACTTGAAAATATTTTGGGTAAAAACGACCGATGTAACGATAGCCTTCGTTAACAGTCATACCTAGATATTTACTTTCTAGGTTTGCTTTTACTCTCAAGCTCCCTACTTCTTCCCAATATAATCCATTAAAGACGAATTGATCATTCTTGGCTGAATTATGCGCCTGAGCCAGTGAGTCACTACTTTTTAGCAATTTCGAGGTTTGGTTCGCTGTCTCAGATGGCGTATGTTGCTCACTCGACAAGACAACCGATGCTGCTGGAGCATCATCAAGCATAAAATTACGGGTGATAGAGGCATCACAATAACGTGCTGATTCCACAGAGCCACTTACAGAGCCGTCAGGTTGCCAAATGATGGGCTTCACTGTTAGAGAGAAAAGTTCTCCAGCCGCGATAAACCCATCTCCTTGTTCAGAAGTACCAGAACGCAAAGCACGCTGGTTGTCACAGATAGCCAGTGTCCATGGTCGCGAGTACACATTAAATGTTCCTTTCACTTCCACTTTGCCTTCTTCTGGGCACTCTTCAAATCCCTCACATTCAAAATGATCGGATAATGTCACTTCAAATATGCCGGACTCGTTCGTGATAAGACCATGCTCAGACAAGCCGTCTTTAAATTCCGCTGAATAGCTAAAGTTTCCTTCACTTCCTCCTAATGGTTGAACCAATGGATGAAAAATCTTAGGAGTACCATTGTAGTTGCTTGCGACTACAGGTTCGCCGGTGGAAGCACAAGCAAGCAATCGCGTATGCACGTTTTCTGGTTTACCTGCAATAACGCGTATTTCATTTAAAGTGGCGCTTTTCGTCTTTGAGTAGGCCTCAAACATAAATGGCGTAAACATAAAGCTAACCGTTTGATGCTTGCTGGTGTCTTCGGCCATAGTGAAAGTCAGCGTGTAGTTAGTACCTAACGCGATGGTATCAATATCGTTCGGGACCACTCGAACAACGAGCTTACCATTGTCGTCAGACATAAATTGGTTTGCTTTTAATGTCTGCTGACCTTTGACCACCTCTAAAGTGAACAAGTCAGGGTGTGATAGGGCAGCACTGACTTCTGCGCTTACAACTTCTCCATTATTGGTTGTTGTTGCTGTAAATTGCGGAAGATCGTCGCCGCACATCAGTGCCATATCGTCCGATGGTGTGACGCTTAGGTCGAAGTCGTTCTCTGATGGAGGTTGCATGCTGCAATTCGGAACATCTTGAGGGGTGATCGGACAGACCTGAGAGGAGTAGTGACAATCAGTGTCGTCTAATCCACAGTATTGCGTGTATTTGTTGTCTTGTGCTTTCGTTTGTGCACTTCCTGGCGTTTGTTGGATTTCACCACAAACTTGACTTGGCTGATTTGGAGCGTTGTTGAAGTTCAATGTTTGGAAGTATTTAATTGCTGTTGTAGAGCCATAGAACGAACCGTTCAATGCGGCAGATGCTCCTTTAGTCTCAGTAGTGCCGTAGATCTCCATGTCATCAATAAGCAGAGAACTGTGCGCCACAATGTCACCGACGACAAAATGATCTTGTAAAGGACGGTTTGTTTTTAGGTGTAGTGTGTCGCCTTCTGATTCGACCTTACCGCAGATGTTTGCATTGAATATATCGGTCGTGCTGTGTGTCGAAATATCACCAATTATGGTGTTGTACGCTCCATCAATGTGAAGTGTCGAACCTGTTAGCTTAATATTCCCGTCTATGAGAATGTTATGCAGCTTTGTTGGATAAGCCGATAGAAGATCACCATAGATAACAGTGTGCTTGTTTTGGTAATCGTCAATGCTTGAAGCTTTCTCATTGTTAACCGTTAATCCGGTAGCGAGTGCGTGTAGAGAGATACGCTTATTGGGGTCACCAATCGTATTGTTACCCTCTAACACAATGCCATAATCTGCTTTTAACGTTATCTCTTTTTCCGGTAATGAGGAGGTAATTTTGTCACCTGCAGGTAGGACTATTTCCCCTGTACAGCGATAAGTCGTGCCATCGCTTTCGATACTAAAACTCTTGTGTGAGCAAAGTTGACCTAGCTCAGATAGATCTTTGACGTCATAAGTGGTGGCGTGTGAGGCTAGCGGTAAAACAAGAACCGCAGCGAAAATACTGCAAAGACGCATCATCAAATGTCCTAAAAAAGTGGAACAAGATGGCATCAAGCGAGCGTGAGCAAATGCTCACAGAAGTTGAAATGTCGGCGGTGTTTTTGGTTTTTAATCCGCTTACTTATTGAACTTTGGCTATTTTTATTTCGTATGTCATACCAAAGCTTAGTGGCGTTATTAGAACGTAAGTATGAGATTAGTTCAATAGCTAAGTGTGACATGAGTCGCTTTATTCATGTAACTATTTGTTGGTAAAAGATAATAATTAACCATGTTGATTCAGAATCAGTAGCTTGAGCGTCCTGATTCTGAACCGAACTTAATCCTAGGCTGCGTGAACAATGAGTGGGGCCATTTGATATAACTCTTCTAGTATGGCTTTCGTTTGTCTCGAATAGACCAGACGATCGCGATCGCCTACGAGTTGAATGGCTCTGACTTTACCTGCAACCAGACATTGCCTAATGGTGCGTAGAACCATTTGGATATCAATTTCTGAGGTACCATCAAGGCTGTTTTTGGTTTTTAGGGAGCCAAGGTCGATACTGAGGATTATTTGGTCGCAATGGTCGAGGTAATTGCCGATCAACTGCTTTACATTATTGCGATGACGAAAAGAAAACTCTTTCTCGGTCACCCAATCACAACCTTGATCTTCCGCGTATTCCCACGTTTCCTGCTTCGTCTCTTGCTCACTGACGCCAGCAAAAAACAATCGTACGTTTTGATAGCGAGAAAGAGCAAAATGGAATGCAGAGCCTAAGCGTGGCTCAAGTGTCGGTTTCAAGTTCATGTTATGCCCGATATTTACGACACCCACTTCGTCTCGATAGGATACGACCACAGGTAACATGGACAAGATTGCCTCGGTACAGTTAGTTACTAAAACAGGAATTGAGTGGCGAGAAAGCGAAAGGCTTAACGCTTCCTGAAACTCGCCATTCTCCAGTTTGTCGTGGTTGAAGTGCCCATAGTTCTCAGCGGTTTCATGATCATGTTGTTGGTAAAGCCAATCACTAGCATTTTCCAAACTTTGATCAGCTAATTCAAACGCACCCTTCGACATAGGAGGTAAATACTCGCACACTGTCATAAAAGAAAAAGGGTAATGTTGCGGCTGTTTCACTGTGTGATGGAGTTTATAGCGTTTGAAAAAGCTTAACATGATGAATTACCTTTCTGGTGGTAGTGCCCTTGCCGCTTGCAGTACATGTAAAATAATGCGCTGCTTATCCTTTTCGACTCGGTGGGCCGGAGCCATCACCGAGACTGCGCCAATCAGTTTGCTTCCTTTCATTACCGGTGCGCTAATACCTGACACACCAGGGTCAATCTCAGAAGTACTGACGGCATATCCGTGTTTACGGATGGTTGTGAGCTCTTTTTCCCACTCGTCGCGTCGGTGATCTTGATTAAAATATCTCAAGATTTTCTCGCATCGACTTTGAGGCATAAAAGCGAGCATCACTTTAGATGAGGCACCGCGCAGCAGAGGTTGACTTTGACCCTGGACGAAGCTGCAACGCAGCGCCTGCATACTTTCTTTCTGTCTGACACAAAGCGCACGATAACCAGCTGGTACCATATAAGCGGCCATTTCCCCGGTTTGTTGTACCAACCTAGCCAGTATGGTTTCGACCATGTCGAGCCCATGTTGCGCGGTCTCATAGCTGTGCATGAGTAATAATGCCGCTGGACCAACGACAAATGTCTTGTCGTGAACGCTTTCTTCGATCAAGTTCCACTCTTTAAGCAGTTTTAAGTGTCGGTAAAGGCTGCTTAAAGGAACGTTCAATTGCTCGCTTAGCGTTTTCGCAGAAACTGGGAACGGACTAACTGCAACTTGCATTAACAACTGCAGTGATTTTTCGTTTACCTGGTTAGCATTAGCTTTGTTTGTCGTCATGAGAGTGTTGTAACGTGTTGTCGGAGTTACGACAAATATAATTCTTAATCACTGAGAAAAGAAAAATAATTTTAATGGGTAATTCTTACATGATGAGAAACAGACAGGTAAAGACTTTCGCAAGTACCGATAGACATAACATGGTGTCGAATTAAAGTCTCAGGTTTGAGGCGCTTGATACTAAATTGGAACAGGAGTGATTAAGACATTGTTTAGTTTGCGGTATTACTCAGCGTTTCGCATACTGAGTTAATCCAAACAAATAATGTTAAAAAACGTGAGTTGCTAGCGGGTATCGGAATCGAGGTACCATCTCAGTAAATCGGTTTTATAAAAGGTTACTTTTATATGCTGAATAAGGCGATTTTTAAAAAAGCCATCATTTTCCTTCTGCCTATTCCCTTGGTTATTGGAGAGGTTTTGTATTTAGCTCGTGAAAGCGTGCAAAACAATCTCAATCATTTATTAGAAAAAAATGTGCAAATTGCAGATGAAATTTTATTCCAAATAGAGACAGAAAACCGCACGGCGCTGCTACACCCTGAACGATGTGAAGAGCTCCAGCAAAGCTTAATGTTTGAACGAGATATTGAAGAAATGCTCATTGTGAAAGAGGGAGTCATTACTTGTTCTTCGAAATTGGGAAGTATCTCTAAACCGTTAGCTGAGCACATCGCCTTTCCCAAGGGACAAACGCTAGCGCTTGGTAGTGTTGATAGCTTGTACGATCAGTTCTTGCTAGTGGTAACGGAAGGAGAGCGGGGTTATCAAGCCGTAACGATTATCGATCATGACTACTTTAATGCGACAATAGGGTTTAACAACGATTTACGCCTAAAACGCTCTGCGCTGTTTATCCATGAGCAAGTTTCACCTGAAGGAGCATTAAGAGCGGGAAGTAATCCTATCGGTATCAAATCGTCGCAAATGTTTGAGTATGAAGCTTTGAGCGAAGCCAGCGATCTTTTCGTCAAACAGAGAACACTTTCCTATTTTTTGTACTCAATTCCAATTATTTTCGTGATCTACCTTTGCTTGTATGCGTTGAATAAGTTTATTGATCCTCATCGCAATTTGATACTGGATCTTAAAAGAGCGATAAAAAGAGGAGAGTTGACCCTGTATTACCAACCGCAAGTTAACGTTGATACCGGCCAGTTATTCGGGTTTGAAGCGCTAGTGCGATGGGAGCATCAAAGTAAGGGGTTCATTTCTCCGGATGAGTTTGTCCCTGCGGCAGAGCAAAGTGGATTGGTTTTTTTACTTACCGATTTCGTTCTGGATAAAGCGGCAGAGGACTTCAGTAAATTAGGCTTTGATCAGCCTGTCCACCTTGGTATTAACGTGCCGCCTGGTTATTTAGTCGGACCAAACGCGATCAGAAAAATTCAATTGCTCGACAGACAGTTGAGCCGAAACAAAGTCTCATTAGGGGTAGAGATAACGGAGCGTCAGCTCATTGATTCAGAGGCGAGAAAATGCATTGCAGCACTGCGAGTGCATGGTATTGATGTGCTGATCGATGATTTTGGAACTGGCCAAACCTCGTTAGCATTTCTACAGCACATGCGCATAGATTACTTAAAAATCGATAAGTGCTTTGTCGAAACCATTGGTATTCCTAGCCTTAGTGCTTCTGTCTTAAAAGCGATGGTTCACTTCGCGGAAGAATTACAAGTACAATTGATCGCTGAAGGCGTGGAAACCATAGCGCAAGCTGAACACTTAAAGCAGATGGGAGTGAGATATCATCAGGGATACCTGTACTCCAAACCATTACCTTATGAGCAGCTTGCGCAGCGAAGTCATTATGATTGGTAGACGTTAGCTCTATAACACTGAGCATTTTCATCAAACACAAACTCTAACTCATTTTTGATGCTATCTAAGCGATCTTCTTGGTAGTGAGACACATACAATAGTTGGCTTAAATTCTCTCTAGCGATGAGTTCAAGTGTGTTCTTAACTAACCGTCTACCCAAAAAATCTAACCCTTGATACGGCTCGTCCAAAATCAATAATGTGGGTTGTTTCACGATGGCTCTTGCAATCAGTAATAGTCGCTGCTGGCCGTACTCTAATTGCTTAAATGAGGTTTTTTTGTACTGGCTCATATGTAAGATATCGAGCCACTCGTTTGCAATATCCATCTCTTTGCGAGTTGGCTGGTTATACAACCCGACCGAATCGTAAAATCCTGACAAAATGACTTCTAATGCGCTGCAATTGACTCGATATTGGAGGTGTAGCGCTGAAGACACCATGCCGATATGCTGCTTAATTTCCCAGATTGTCTCGCCAGTACCACGCTTTTTACCAAAAATATCAATGTCATTGCTGTAGCATTGCGGATGATCGCCAAAGATCAATCCAAGTAAGGTACTCTTTCCACAACCATTTGGACCTTTGACCTGCCAATGTTGGCCCTTGTCTATGCGCCAGTTCAAGTCAGTAAAAATCTTCTTATCGGTGTATTCAACAGCCCCATTCTTTAGTTCAAATATTGGGTTGTTGAATGGCGTCGAGTGCTGATGCTGACGTATCAAGCTCATCATTTCTTCACTCTGTTGTTCTGACTGAGATTTAATTTGTCCAATGATTGGATGATTATCCCAACTGGACTTATCCATTGTACTATCAAGTTTTCCTGCACTGAAAAGCGCGATGCTATTGATCCACTCAGGCATGTCAGATTCGCGAGAGAAGGTTATGAGTAGTTGCACATTTTGAGAAAGCGAGTGTAAATAGCGAGCGAGAGCAGCTCGGTGCTCAATATCTAAGCCAGTAAATGGATTATCAAGTAATACTAAGTCAGGTTGTGTGGCTAAAGCTCGGGCGAGCATTACTCTTCTGGTTTCTCCGGTAGAGAGAACGCGGAAGCCACTATCTTTAAGATGACTTAGGTCGAGATCATTAATTAGCTGTTCAGTTAAGTTAGTGTCTTGGCTCTGCTCTAGGATTAATGAATAAACAGTGCTTCCTTGGTCGATACGATCAAGAAAATCCGTATCATCCTTTTCTAATTCTCTTTCCAGTAATCGCTGTTGCTCTGATAACGACACTTGCGCAACGGACAGCCCATTTAGCTCAATTTCCCCACTATTTGGTGACATTTCATCACAAATAAGGTCTCCAAGCAGAGAGCCAATATCTCCATCCGCGCTGAATATCCCCCAAGACTGCTGAGTGTTAATTTTCCAATCGTCAATAAACAAGTGTGTCGTATTTCTCTTAGCTGCAAGCTGACGAAAGTGAATAGTCATTGTGTTTGTCTTCCTTGTTTTCGTTTTAGTGGATTACTTATAACAATTTACGAACTCAGTACGGAAGCGCTTTTGTGTATTAATTTTGAACAGTACTCAGTCTTGTGCATATTAACGAAGCCTTGTATTAGAGGATAAAAATGCGACTAGAGTCATTAAGTAACAAGTAAACTTGTCAATAATTTTGTTTTATTTTTGAATCAACCTATCATTATGCATGTAAATGTTATGCTGATAAATTCATATTTGCCGTTTGTTAATTAATCAATGTAAGGACACATGTTTATGAGTGAAACGGAATACGATTACCCTTCGAGTTACAGCCTAGTTTCCATTACCGATACCTCCAGTTACATCAAATATGCCAGTGAAAACTTTAATGAAGTAGCGGGGTTTGATGAAGGGGAGCTTATCGGTAAACCCCACAATGTTGTGCGTCATCCTGATATGCCAAAACAGGCTTTTAAAGATTTATGGACTCACCTGAAAACTGGCAAACACTGGATGGGAATGGTCAAAAATCGACGTAAAAACGGCGGCTATTATTGGGTTGACGCGTTTGCTTCTCCTATAAAATCTAATGGTGAAGTTGTGGAATACCAATCAGTGAGATTTAAACCTGAGCGTATACACATCCAGCGAGCGGAAAAAGCGTATTCGAAGCTTCGAAATAATCGTAAGCCGTGGAAAATGTATCTTCCTCGTACACGTTTGTGGATGAGATCGGCCTTCTTCCTTTTAATTTCAAACCTTCTTGGCTTACTCATTCTACAAATGAATCAATCACCAGTGATAGCGTTTGGCGTTGTTGCGTTACTTTCCGTTTTCTCTATTTATGTATTAACCAGACCAGTTGAGAAGCTCGCTAAACAGGCTAGGCAAGACTTCAACAATCCACTCATGGAATATATTTATTGCGGAAGAATCAACGATCTGGCTGAGATTGAGCTGGGTATGAAGATGCGTAAGCAATTTGCCAATGCGCTATTGGGGCGCGTTGGCGTGTCTGTAAAAGACTCTTGCGAAAAAACGCGCGCAAGTGCTAACAGTGCTGCGACAAATAGCCAGCAAGTGACGGAGAACTTAAGCGCACAGAAAGTGGAGATTGACTCGGTCGCAACAGCGGTCAACGAGATGCAAGCCTCTTCATCTGAGATATCAAATAATGCTCAAGCGACCGCCGAGGCTACGTTAGAAGCGCAAAATACGATGATAGACAGCCGTAGCGTTATCGATAATGTTAACCAATCGGTACTAGAGCTGGTGGGTGAGCTCGGCGAAATATCTAAAGTGGTCATACGTTTGAACCAACAAACCGAGCAAATTGGAACCGTTGTTGAAGTAATCAATGGTATTGCCGAACAAACTAATTTATTAGCGTTGAACGCTGCAATTGAAGCCGCGAGGGCAGGCGAACAAGGCAGAGGGTTTGCCGTTGTAGCAGATGAAGTGAGAACCTTAGCTAAAAGAACTCAGGAATCGACAACAGAGATTAAATCGGCCATTGAAGGGATTCAAAATGGGAGCAAATCAGCGGTTTCTGCGTTAGAGAAAGGTAACGAAATGTCGACCGGAACGGTAGCATTGTTAGGTACTGCTTTGGATAGCATTCAACAATTGGAATCCCTTGTTCAGGACGTCGTCGAACGAAACCAACAAATTGCGGTCGCGATAGAAGAGCAGGTTTATGTAACGGATGAAATAAATGAAAACATCCAGTCGCTTAATTTAAAGTACAGTGAATCGTATGAACTGATGACTGAAACGAATCATATGAACACCAAAGTGCAAAATTGCACCAATGACCTGTCTGAAATGATTAAGAAGTTTGCTTAAACTTTAGAAAATCGAAGTTAAAAGCCCGCTAAACATTAGCGGGCTTTTAACTGGAATATAGTGAAGTGCCGGATTCGTTTACGAGCGAGGAGTTACAAATCTCGTTTTTGTAAGAGCTAAAACGAAGAAAGCTCGCAATAAATGCGAGCTCTCTAAATAAGTGGCGGAGAGATAGGGATTTGAACCCTAGATACGCTATTAACGTATGCCGGTTTTCAAGACCGGTGCTTTCAACCACTCAGCCATCTCTCCGTTGTGGGCGGTATAATAAGGAGCATAGTCCGACTTGTAAAGTGCTGAATTATAATAGAAGTACTGTTTGCTTGTTTTATGATCACTGATGTGATGTTGGACAGTTTGAAAGCGGAGTGAAAAAGGGACAAAAAGTACCAATTTATAGAGTTTTTACTTTATATTGGCGCACGTCAATAAAATGGTGTTTTATTGTTATCTTGCTGATATATAAGACATAACATGCTTTTAGGGTACATGTGTTCGCCCGAAAGTATTTGCAAGACTTTGTGAACTAATTCAAAATTAACTGGTATAGCCAGTTGTGCTTAGAATTCTTAAGGGTGTTTATGAAGGTCACAAATCTATTTAAAGACAAAGTTGATGCGATTTCTGCTCATCAATCCGAGTTTATGAATTGGATGTCTCCAACGTTACGCGATTATTGGAGTGACTTTTTGGGGAAAGCTCAAAATAGCTTTCTTTTCTCAAAAGTTCGTGATCACCAGCAGCCAGCCGTCAACGAAGAAGTTGCACCTCAACCTGCACCGATCGTAATGGCACCTGAGGCTCAAAAGCTTTATGACGAGTTAAGTGAAAAAATTGGCGAAGTTATTCACACTGGTGATTGGGTTCATGTGTCTCAAGAACGTATTAACCAATTTGGTGCGGTAACGGAAGACATGCAATGGATTCATACTGATCCAGAGCGTGCTTCAACTGAATCTCCATTTAAGACAACTATCGCTCATGGCTTTTTAACATTAGCATTGCTGCCTAAACTGACGGATTCAGTCGATCCAGACAAGCCAATGTTCCCAACAGCTAAAATGGTAGTTAACTTGGGTTTAAACCAAGTCCGTTTCCCTTACCCTGTCAAAGCAGGCAATAATGTTCGTGCAGTCAGCACGTTAACAAAAGTAACGCCAATCAAAAAAGGTTTGGAGATTGAGCGCGAAATTAAAGTGGAAATTGAAGGTATTCGTCGACCTGGTGCGGTTGTGGTCTCTGTAATTCAACTGCATTTCTAATTCCGAAACCGGATAGAACACGACATAGTAAAAGAGAGCATCAGGGTGCTCTCTTTTTCATTTTTACTGATTAAAGTTTTTTACTGGCGTATAACCGTAATCTGCAATCGCTTTTTGTCCCTGCTCTGAACGAAGGAAAGCGATAAAACCTTTACCTGCATCGCTAATCTTATCTACTTTGTATAGCACTAGGAATGGTCGCGCCAACTTGTACTTATGATTGCTAATGTTTGTCGAGGTTGGGTCAATACCATCTAACTGAATCGCCTTGATCGAGCGATCTACTGACCCTACAGAGATAAAACCAATGGCGCGAGTGTTATGGTTAACAATGGTTTTTACCATGCTGTTGCTGTTTACAACCAAGTTGTTTGGGCTGATATCCGAGACAAGGCGATCATTAACGATTTTGGTCAGTCCCAGCAAGCTTTCGAAGCTGTAACGTGAACCTGAAGACGCTTCTCTAGTAACCACCGCGATAGGCTGATCTGCGCCCCCGACCTCTTTCCAATTCTTAATCTTACCTTTGTAAATATCAAACAGCTGTTGCTGAGAAAGGTTTTCTACAGAGTTGGTACGGTTTACAACAACAGCGAGGCCATCATAAGCGATAGGGTATACATTGAGATCTTCACCTTTTTCGCTTTCAGTCAGATAGCGAGAGCTCATGCCTATTTCGGCTACTCCTTTATTGACCATAGTGATACCAGCACTCGAACCAATGCCCTGAACAGCAACGTAATCGTCTGGGTGTGTTTTGTTGTATTCCTCAGCAAGTACATCCATCACACGAGCAACCGACGTTGAACCCGAGATGTTGATTTCTTTTGCAATGGTAGGGAGGGAGACTGCTATGGCCAATAACGTCGCCACAGTAAAACGTAACATATTAAACTCCATATACGGGATAAAGCAGAGTTTATGATATTGCGTTCAGGTTACACTTTTGTGAACTGTTAGCGCTAAACAGGGGAATTGTTTCTAGTCAAGAGGTGATGGAGCTAGCGTTTCCAAGTGGACTGAGATGATAATCTGGGCAAATGATAATATAGCTATCTTATACTTGAGTTAGGTAGATAACTACCATCGGTGATGATGTAAAGGTTATATACTAGGATCGACAGCTCTAACTATCATCCATCGGGAGAACGTTGATGTCAGTGTCCCAAATGGCGACAAGTCGTTTATACAAATCAGTTCAATCGCTCTGCTCTGCGCGTAATGCTAACTTGCCTGTCGAACAGGGCAAGTGCCTCTATGAGCTAGTAGAAAATGGCGTTGAGCTTCATCGGGCGCATTTTCTCCTCGACTCCCAGCATAGCGAGTATACTTCTCCCGTCGCGAAGATCATGTTTGATGAGGAAAACCAACTTTGGTATTTCTATGTTCCCACATATCACAACGAGCTGTTAAGGTGGGTGCCTTATAAGCCACTTCCATTTAGCCGAATGCTTGAGGACTTACTCAACGAGTTGGAGCGCGATCCTCAAGCGTGTTTTTGGGAATAGGGCGAGCCCAACGGATGCGAATGCCGACATGATTTATACTTTAGGCCTAACAACTTGGTTTCTAAAGTCTTTGGGGGTCATGTTGTAAACGGATTTAAATGCTGTACTGAAATGCGCTGCACTTTTAAAGCCAGACTCAAACGCTATTTCTGTTATTGATTTTTCTGACTTGCGCAGTTGGGTTGCTGCGAAGTTTATCCGTTTCACCTTTAATATCTGAGAAAACGAAAGATCATCTGCGGCGAGGCGACGTTTTAAGGTTGCGATGGACATGCTCATATGAGCCGCTAAGCCTTCTAGCGTGATGTCTTTTTCAATATTACCCTCAATGTACTTAATGGCTTTTTGAGAGTCGCTCAGGCTACTTGCATCATCTATGATAGATAGGATGTTTGGCTCTACCTCAACCATCAACGACAGCAATGCCATTGCGATATGGCTTTGTGTGTAGTCTGGAGCATTGCGACTCGCTAACTTAACCAACATGTCCTTCAATTGTGCTACTTCGCTACTGGATTGCGTTGAAAAAGGATAGAAGCGCCTTTCTTCCGTTTTGGAACGTAGCATCGGGTGCGCTTTCTTAAAGTCACAGAATATATTTGGATTGAAGACTAAAGCCAGTGCTTTAAAGCCTCCGTCACTAGAGACGGCTTCTGCACTGCTCAGATCTGCGGAGTTATAGAGTGTGAAATCTCCGGCTTTAAGTTCAAATTGCTCGCCATTAGGTTGATGAACTAATAGGGCACCTTCTTCAACAATATATAACCCATTATGTGTTGCAGTGTAACGCTCACTTTTGCGCGCAGTGAAGTGATTAAAGCGAATGATCTCAATGTTCGGCATACTCTTTCTTATCGTTTTACATAACAAATAAAAAAGGCGCTCAATAGAGCGCCTTTTAACTTCATTCGGTATTACTCACTTACAGTCTGTTCTGTTTGTGCTGCTGGTTGTTCAGCGAATACCTGGGTTGGCTTTGCAACTAAACTGCGGTTTTCTTGGTTTACGTCCGTAAGGACAATTTCCAATGTATCCCCAAGTTTGTATACGACCTCTTTATCGATAGAGATGGTACCGTTGTCGCCATTGCACTCAATTCTTTCTTTATTATCAAGAATTAGTGCACCAGGAATAAAGGCTGCTGCGCCATTTTCGAGAAGTCGGACACGTGCGCCTGCACGATTAATATCGAAAATCTCACCTGTGAAACAAGTTTTCTTACTCGGCTCATCAGCAAGCGTGCGTGCATATAGCCAATCTGAGACATTTCGCTCAGCGATTTTATGATGTTTACGATGTAGAGCTAGCTCTTCGCCTACTTGGTCATCTGGTTTTTGTACGGGTTCTTTACCAAGGATGACGGCCTTCAACATACGGTGGTTGATCATATCACCGTATTTACGAATTGGTGATGTCCAAGTTGCATAGATGTCTAAACCCATTGCGTAATGAGGCAGAGGCTGATTACCCACCTCACTGTATGCTTGGAACTTACGAATGCGGTTATCTAGATAAGACGTTTCTTGAGCTGCCAACCAGCGGCGCAACGCAGCAAAGCCTTCTAGCGTAGCAATAGACTCCGCTGTGAACTCCAACTGGCCTTCTGGATTGACAAGTTGAACCACTTCTTCAATCTTCTCGTTCTTGATACCTGCATGCGTATTGAAGACACCTGTTTCAAATTTATCGCGTAATGTACGACCTGCACAGATGTTTGCGGTAATCATGGATTCTTCAACAAGACGGTTTGCACTGCGGCGCATGTCTGCGTGGATAGCGATTACATCGTTATCTTCACTGAGCTCAAAACGGTAGTCAGGACGATCAGGGAAGACCACTGCGTTTTTCTCACGCCATTCAGCGCGAGCAAGAGAGAACTCATAAAGATCACGAACGATGGTCGCGATCTCTTCAGATGGCGTCCATGCTTCAGAGCTGCCGTTTTCTAACCAATCAGACACGTGATCGTATGCTAGGCGTGCATGTGATTTGATGTTTGCCGCGAAGAATTTAATATCGTCGCCAATCACACCATCTTTACTTACCGTTACGGTACAGCAAATAGCAGGGCGGGTTTCACCTTCAATCAGAGAACATAGGTTGTCCGCTAAATCGCGAGGTAGCATCGGGATGTTGCGTCCTGGAAGATAGATAGTATAGCCACGCTCACGCGCTACTTTATCCATTTCATCTTCAGGTGTGATGTAAGCGGTTGGGTCCGCAATAGCGATGGTGAGTTCGAAATCGCCAGATACGGTTTTCTTCGCGTACAGCGCATCGTCCATATCTTTAGTCGATTCACCGTCGATAGTGACGAATGGAACATGAGTCATGTCTACGCGTTCTAGCTCCGCGTCGTCTTTCAGTTCCCAGTTATCGATGCCTGCTGGCTCAGAGTTTGGTAGATCGTTTTGAGCAAGCGTTACCCACCAAGGCGCAATTTTATCATTCGCGTCAGTGATTTTTTCAGAAATTTCTACGAAGAAAGAGTTATCGCCTTTTAGAGGGTGGCGAATAAGATGTGCGACAACCCAATCACCTTCGGCGAACTCGTCAGGTTTTAGACCTTTCTTTAGTTTCGCTTTAAGAGATAGCTTTTTAAGCTGTGGGTGATCAGGTGCTACGTTGAGCTTGCCTTTGAACATTTTTACTCGACCAATAAAGCGAGTCACGGCTTGTTCTAGCAGCTCTTGTGGCTCTGCAACTTCGCGTTCATTTTCGGTGCGGATAATGGCGATGACTTTGTCACCGTGCATGCACTTTTTCATGTACGCAGGCGGGATGAAGAAGCTCGTCTTACTGTCCACTTCCAAAAAGCCAAAGCCTTTATCTGTGGCTTTTATTGAGCCTTCTTTTTTAGGCAGGTTTTCTTGGATTTGCTGCTTAAGCTGAGCGAGTAGTGGGTTATCTTGAAACATCTTTTCTTAAATTACCTATGGAGTTGGGCACACTATAATCATTGCGAGCTATTATTACTACCTGTGGAGCGTAATTTCGCCGTGAATTTTGCCAATTTAACCACGAGAAATTGGCTTAAATATTGATGAAATTCTCATCTGTGAGTTACGCGAATCTACGGGGAATGGTAGGGTTGGTGGAAAAATATGCTAAAAATACCATTGTTGAGAATAAATTGTGATGTAATTCAATTTTTTCTGGATTTTTTTATGCTTTTAAGGAATAATCCGCCTCCCTTAGTCGTCCCTAATGGCTTATCGCGGTTGTGTACTGTGCTGTGTTCCCGTCTGAATGGATCAGTATCGAATTGGAAGAGCATATGGGACTGTTTTTTTGTTTAATTAAGTAGGATCCCAATGCAAGATTCTGTTATTCAATTCAGTGATTTATCTCTGAATGATTCTATCCTTTCTGCTCTAGACGGAATGGGTTTCGTGTCACCAACTCCAATTCAGGCTGCGGCAATCCCACACCTATTGGAAGGTGCTGACGCGCTGGGTAAAGCTCAAACAGGTACAGGTAAAACAGCAGCGTTCTCTCTGCCTCTTCTCAACAAACTCGATCTAAACCAACGCAAACCGCAAGCGATTGTACTTGCTCCGACTCGTGAGCTGGCAATTCAGGTTGCAGCGGAAATGAAAAACCTTGGTAAAAACATCAAAGGTTTGAAAGTTCTAGAGATTTACGGTGGCGCATCTATTGTCGACCAAATGCGTGCTCTTAAAAGTGGCGCTCATGTAGTTGTCGGTACTCCAGGCCGTGTTCAAGATCTTATCAATCGCGAACGTCTACACCTAGACGAAGTTAGTACTTTCGTTCTTGATGAAGCAGACGAAATGCTAAACATGGGTTTCGTAGATGACGTAACTGCGATCATGGAGCACGCTCCAGAGTCAGCACAACGCGTTCTGTTTTCTGCAACTATGCCTCCAATGCTGAAGAAGATCGTTGAACGTTTCCTTCGTGACCCTGTAACGGTTGACGTTGCTGGTAAAAACCACACTGTAGACAAAGTTCAACAACAGTTCTGGGTAGTGAAAGGTGTAGAGAAAGATGAAGCAATGTCTCGTCTTCTTGAAACTGAAGAAACTGACGCGTCAATCGTATTCGTACGTACTCGTCAAGATACTGAGCGTCTAGCTGATTGGCTATCTGCACGTGGCTTTAAAGCGGCCGCTCTGCACGGCGACATTCCTCAGTCTCTACGTGAGCGTACTGTTGATCACATCAAACAAGGTGTTATCGACATCCTAGTTGCAACTGATGTTGTTGCACGTGGTCTTGACGTTCCACGTATTACGCACGTATTCAACTACGACATCCCATTCGATGTTGAGTCTTACATCCACCGTATCGGTCGTACTGGCCGTGCTGGACGTAAAGGTAAAGCGATCCTTCTAGTTCGCACTAACCAAATTCGTATGCTTCGCACTATCGAGCGTGTAACTAAGTCATCTATGGAAGAGATTCAACTTCCTCTACGTGACCAAGTTGCTGAAGCTCGTCTAGCTAAGCTAGGCGCTGAACTTGAAGCAGAGAAAGAGCACAAAGCTCTAGACAAATTTGCTGAGCTAGTAGAGAAACTACAAACTTCTCTAGAAATCGACCCAGCAACGCTTGCTGCTATGCTTCTTAAGCGCCAGCAAGGTAAACGTCCTCTGTTCTACATTGGCGAAGACCCAATGGTTGAAGCGATTGAGCGTGATAAGCAACGTCGTAAAGAGCGCCGTGAAGGTGGTCGTGACGGCGGTCGTAACTTCAACAACCAAGATTGGGATACTTACCAGCTTCAAGTTGGTCGCGAGCAAGGTGTTCAAGTTAAAGACATCGTTGGTGCTCTAGCGAACGAACTAGGTCTAGGTAAAGGCTCTATCGGTGCGATCAAGCTAGCACAAGGCCACACATTCGTTCAGCTACCAAAAGCAATGACTTCTGAAGCTGCGGGCAAGCTAAGCAAACTACGCATCCGTCAACAAGATGTTGGTGCTGTAGTATGTGACTTCGATGACTTCCGAGAGTCTCGTGGTGGTCGCCGTGACGGTGGTCGTCGCGATGGTGGTCGTCGTGATGGCGGCGGTTACCGTGGCAACCGCGAAGGCGGCAACCGTGGTGGTGATCGTCGTGAAGGCGGTCGTCGCGAAGGTGGCTTCCGTGGTAACCGTGACGGCAACCGCGATGGTAACCGTGAAGGTGGCGAACGTCGCTTCGATCGTAACCGTGGTGGTGATCACCGTGGTAACCACCGTGGTGAGCGTGGTCACGGCCGTGGTCGTCGCACTCAAGAAGCATAATCACGAATCAGTGATTTGAGCAATTGATTAAATTGCCGCAAGAATTGAAAGCCGAGCGAAATGCTCGGCTTTTTTATGCGCGTCGAATACGGCTTTGTTTTTCATCGTGCTCATTTACCCAGGTTATTACTTCGTTTAAGGGTAGGGCTGGGCAGAACAAGTAGCCCTGAATGATGTCGCAGCCACGACTGCGTAAAAAATGCAGTGTATCCATGTCTTGAACGCCTTCTGCGACGACTGAATACCCTAGACCATGCGCTAACGCTATTGTGTTCTCAACGATAGAGCGAGTGCCCTCTGTCCGGCTTGCGGTACAAAGAAATGATCGGTCGATTTTAATTTGATCAACTGGGAGATCTCTCAAAAGCGACAGAGATGAATACCCGGTGCCAAAGTCGTCCAAGCTGATCTTAATACCCAATCCTTTGATTTGGTGAATTAGGGGGTTGAGCTCAACAACTCTATCAATCGCCATCGTTTCAGTAATCTCTAAGCTTATAAGGTCAGCAAATTGAGGGTTTACTTTGAGCAGTGTTTCCAAGCGGTTGAACAATAAATTAGATGAGAGATCTTTTGCAGATAAGTTAACGTGGACAGGAAGCTTGATGTCTTTTTCTATAAAGGTCTGGAGATCTTTTTCAACTTGGTTGAGGACCCACATGGTGATGTTGTGCACTTGATTACTTCGCTCCGCGATGGGGATGAAGTCGTTAGGCGAAATCGTTTTACCATTTTCATCATGCCAACGGATCACGGCTTCAAAGCCGACAGCTAAGTTAGTATGTGCATCAATCAACGGTTGGTAGTATAGCTGGAACTCCTCTTTTTCCAGCGCACATTGAATACGAGAAGAGATTTCGAGCTGGTACTTGGCCCCGACGTTCATGTCCTCACTATAAAATGCAAAGAGATTGCCATTTCGTTTGGCGTGATACATGGCAATGTCTGCGTGCTTTATCAATAGATCATTGGACAGAGCGTCATAAGGGTAGGTACTGACACCGAAAACAACGCGGGAAGAGACTTGAAACTCATCTAAATGGAAGCGATTAGACAGTGCCGAATCTAACTCTTCGATGAGACTTTTGCCTGTTTCCTCGCATGCTGACGAGGTGAGGATGACAAATTCATCGCCACCAACGCGGAAAATTTTGTCACTGCCTTTAAGTTTCTCTTGGAGACGTTGCCCAATTTGAATCAGTAGTTGATCTCCACAAAAGTGTCCCATAGCATCGTTGACTTGTTTAAAGTTAACGACATCGAAAAGGATCACTGAGAAAGGGTCTCCAGACTGTATTCTATCTTCGATTAACTCAAAGCAGTATTTACGGTTAGGGAGTCCAGTAAGTGCGTCGTGAACGGCATTACGCTTCTCTTTTTCAGCAACGGTATGAAGTTCTAGTATGGAGTCGTTACTCCATTTGATAACCAGCACCACAAAAATGCTGCCACCGAATAGAATGAGAGAAACTCCGGTTTCCAAGAGGGAAGCGATAGGTTTTTGCATTATAGCGTGTAAAAAAGCGGCATACGCAAAAATGAAACAGCTGATTAACAACAATAGGAAAGTCCACCCGGGTACATCAGTTCTCGAGCAGATGTTTTTTGTCATCTGCCATCCCCAGCAGAGCAAAATCAAACCTAAGATCACTAATAGAAATGCAATAGTGGGCACATTATTACCCCGATTTATTGATTGGTTTATTATTTTTGTTCACCCAATAAACAACGTAGCTCATATCTCTGAATTTGTACAAATTGACCTATTCATAAATTATGTTTAACAAGTCATATTTTTCAGTCTTCAAATAAAATCAAAACTTGCTACAGATCAACAAAATTTGTTCAATCAAATCGCTTTTACTAAAAGATTGTTGAAAGATTAAAAAATTATTGAATAATAGAGGGGCAAACAAGAAGTACGCAGCGCACAAGCGCTATTACAACCTCTGCTCTACAACAGGATAACTATTTCATGTCTAATTCGTTTGTACTGGTGATCAACTCTGGTAGCTCTTCATTAAAATTTGCTGTTATTGATTCTGAAACCGGTGAAGCTTTGGTATCAGGTATTGGTGAGTGTTTTGGCCTACCTGAAGCTGAAATCAGTTGGAAATATCAGGGAGAAAAAACCGTTGAAGCAATTCCTGCTGGCGGTAACCATCATCAGTACGCTGTTGAGCGAGTGGTAAAACTACTCGAGACTTTGGGTTTGAGCTCAAAATTTGTAGCTGTAGGCCACCGCATTGTTGCTGGTGGCGAAACCTTTAAAGGCACAGTAAAAGTCGATGAACAAGTTATTCAAGAAGTTGAGCGTCTTGCTGAGCTAGCGCCACTTCATAACAAAGCGAATGCAGAAGGCATGCGAGCAGCAATGGCAGCATTCCCTTCACTGCCTCAATTCGCTGTGTTTGATACTGCTTTCCACCAAACAATGCCTGCCAAAGCGTTTATGTACGCGCTTCCTTACGAGCTTTACGAAGAGCATAAAGTGCGTCGTTACGGTGCTCACGGCACAAGCCACTACTACGTAAGCCGTGAAGCAGCGAAAATGCTAGATAAGCCGGTTGAAGAAAGCAGCTTTATCACCGTGCACTTAGGTAATGGTGCATCAGTGAGTGCGGTTAAAAATGGCGAATGTGTTGATACAAGTATGGGTTTGACGCCGCTAGCTGGCCTAATGATGGGCACTCGTTGTGGTGACCTCGACCCAAGTGTTATCGAGTTCCTTTTCCGTAAAGGTTGGGAAAAAGACGAAGTGTTCGAGATGATGAACAAGAAGTCAGGCTTCTTAGGTGTATCCGGTGTAACAAGTGACGCACGTGGTGTACTAGAAGCCATGGAAGCGGGTAACTCACGTGCGAAGTTGGCATTTGAAATCTTCACTTACCGTGTTGCGAAATACATTACTTCTTACCTAGCTGCTCTGGATTCATTAGACGGCATCATCTTCACTGGTGGTATTGGTGAAAACTCACTACCAATTCGTCGTGAAATCTTGAAAAACCTAAAACTGCTAGGTTTTGTTGAAGATGAGAAAGGCAACGAAGATGCAAGATTTGGCAACGCAGGTGTTATTGCAACATCTGAGTTGCTCGGTGCGAAAGCACTAGTTATTCCTACCAATGAAGAGTGGGTAATCGCTCAACAGTCGGTGGAACTGCTGTAAAACGGCAAAAATTTTGGGAACTAAGTCAAAGCCCTTTCCTTTATGGAAAGGGCTTTTTTTGATCCAAATACATCCTTTCTCCATATAACTACCCGCATTAATACGGATCTCTAATAGCTGCCAATTGCCTTAATATTGATAAATATACAAACAACTTGGGCGGTGAAGAAATTCCAGTATACTGCGCTTAAGTCATACCAAAGAAAAATAGCCTTATGTCATGTAGGTATCTCAGCTCGGAGACAGGAGTTGCGTTTGAAGAACGATCAAACGAAATCGTATCTTTGCAGGCTATTGGGCATATAAATAATAAACCGTTGACTAGTTCGAAGATTAGTCAAATGAGAGAAAGTCATGTTTTTTAATAAGTCGCTTCAGCAAGAAAACCAACGATTAAAGCAGGATCTGCAACGCTTGCAGCAAATCCAACACAGTTTAGATGAAGAAATGCTTCGCTTAACGCTGGATAAGAAAGGCTGCATTACCTCTGTAAATACAAAATTTCAGCAACAACTCTTTTTCACTGATGCGGATATTTTAGCGAAACCGATTACCGAGTTGGTTCCATCAAATTCGCGCAATACAGAGCACTTTCATCGAATGAAGAGAGCCGTTCAAGACAAAGTATTTTGGAATGGTGCGATGCAAGTACTTAAAGGCAACGGCGAAGAAGCGTGGTTACGAACGGTTATCCAGCCTGTTTTAAACGAACATCAAGAAGTCGAAAGCTTTTTTGTGTTTGCTTCTGAGCTTACGCGAACGATCAAAACATCGCGTGAGCAAGAGGACATGCTTAATGCGTTGAGCCGTTCTATGGCGGTTATTGAGTTCACGTTAGATGGTAATGTATTAAAAGCCAATGATAATTTCCTTAGTACGATGGGTTATACACTGGATCAAATTAAAGGGAAGCATCATCGTATGTTCTGCGATCAGGAAGAGGCAGGTTCTGAAGCTTATCGCGAGTTCTGGCAACGTTTGGCAAAAGGACAGTTTGCTTCAGACCGATTTAAGAGAGTTAACCGTTACGGTGAAGAGGTATGGTTAGAAGCCTCCTATAACCCTATCCATAACGATAGAGGAGAGCTCTACAAGGTCGTCAAGTTCGCGACCGACATCACCCAGCAGGTGATGCAAGAGCAGCAAATGGCTCAGGCTGCGCAATTGGCTAATGAAGTTTCTCAAGAGACCGGAACACAAACACTGCAAGGTCAGCAAGTGATAGGTTCGACGCTAGAAAAGGTGCAAACACTGTCTGACCAGATGCAGCAAGCGAATACGGCCATTGACGAGCTCAAAGCGCACTCATCACGCATTAGTGAACTGGTTAATAGCATCAGTGGTATTGCAGACCAAACTAACTTACTAGCGTTAAATGCGGCGATAGAAGCAGCTCGCGCGGGTGAGCATGGTAGAGGCTTTGCCGTGGTGGCTGACGAGGTGAGACAGCTTGCCACAAGAACCAATGCGACCACTGATGAAATTGTCACAATGGTAACTGAAAACTTAGAGCGAACCGATAATGCTGTCCAACTGATCGCCAAATGTCAAAAAGAAGCACTAGATACGCTAGAACTTTCAGAAAAAGCGGGGAATGTGATGAACGAAATACAAGATGGCGCTAGCCGTGTCGTAGAGGCTGTGGAGCAATTTAACCGCTCATTGTAGTTGGTTCTTCATGCTATCAATGGCTTTTTTCAGTTCCGATATAATCAACTTGTTTACTACTGCTGCTCATCGCCAATAAAGCGCTTTTTTTGGTGATGAGAAAGCCAATTATTTCCCTCCTTAATATTTCGTATTTCTATCTTAACGTGTCGCTATTTTACAACACTGTTAATAAAAAGTAGCGTAATTTAATCTCCTGTTAACTTGGTTGCGAATCACAGTTGGGGGAGACCTACTTGGACTTACTAAATTTCACCATAGATAACTTAGCGCTGCTAGGTACGCTTATCATGGAGCACATCTCTTTGGTCGCTCTGGCTGTTGGGCTTGCCATCCTAACTGGCGTACCTATCGGCATTCTTATCACACAAAATGAGCGCGTTGCGAAAGTGGTGCTTTACGTAGCGTCCATCATTATCACCATTCCTTCAATCGCACTGTTTGGTTTGATGATTCCTCTCTTATCGACCATTGGTCATGGGATTGGCTACGTGCCCGCCGTGATTACCGTACTGCTTTATTCTCAGCTGCCTATTATTCGCAACACTTATACCGCCATTCACAACGTAGAACCGTCACTCCGAGAGGCAGCTCGCGGCATCGGGATGACGCCTTTTCAGCGTTTGAAAATGGTGGAAATTCCATTGGCGATTCCGGTGATTATGGCGGGTGTGAGAACGGCAGTAGTAATGAATATTGGCGTTATGGCGATCGCCGCGTATATCGGAGCAGGAGGGTTGGGCGTGTTTATCAGCCGTGGCATATCGCAAAGTGATCCTCGACAACTGATCGTTGGTGCCATCGCCGTCAGCCTTCTGGCTATCATCGCGGATTACGGATTGATTCGACTACAAAAAAGATTAACGCCACCGGGCCTAACCGCTGCTTGATAAAGGACAAATAATAGGGACATTCAAATGATCAAAATTGACAAGCTAACCAAAATTTTTGAAACGCCTAATGGCCCGGTGACTGCCGCAGATCACATTGAGATGGAAGTTCCCAGTGGTGAAATATGTGTGTTACTTGGCCCATCCGGTTGTGGCAAAACCACCACGCTGAAAATGGTCAACCGAATTATTCCCGCGACATCGGGCAAGATCTACCTTGGTGGTGAAGATACTTCTGGGATGGATACGGTTACTCTGCGCCGCAACATTGGCTATGTTATTCAGCAAATTGGCTTATTTCCCAACATGACGATCGGCGAAAACATCGCGGTGGTTCCCAAGTTATTAGGATGGGATAAGGCAAGGTACATGACGCGTGCAAAAGAGCTATTGGAGATGGTGGCTCTTGATCCTAGTGTCTTCCTTAATCGTTATCCAAATGAGTTGTCTGGCGGACAGCAGCAACGAATTGGTGTTGCCCGAGCGCTAGCTGCGGATCCTCCCGTTATGCTGATGGATGAACCTTTTGGCGCGATTGACCCGATCAACCGTGAAGTAATCCAGGATGAGTTCCTTAAAATGCAGCAAGAGCTCAACAAGACCATCATGTTTGTCAGTCATGACATTGATGAAGCGGTCAAAATGGCCGATAGAATTGCGATTTTCCGTGATGGTCACCTGGTTCAGTACGATACGCCTGACGATTTGCTCGCACACCCGAAAGATGATTTCGTGAAAAACTTTGTCGGAGATGATCGCGCACTTAAACGTCTTCGCTTAGTTACAGCTGAATCCGTCATGCAGACCACCTTTGCGTACGTAAAACCTAACGATACGCTTGCCGACGCTCTAACCAAAATTGACGCGTATGGGTATCGCGACGCCGTGATATTAGTGAATGACCAACACCAGCCTATCGGTTATGTGCCAAAAGCTACCGCAATCAATATGAAGGGGTACTGCGGTGAACATTATGTCGGCCTGAAAACAATCGCCCGAACCACGGATGATCTGCGTAAAGTCGCTTCGAAGATGTTCACGCACGACATTGTTTGGATGCCGTGTGTTGACGAGAATGGCCGCTTAGTGGGCGAAGTCACACAGCGCGGCATTACCCATTATCTAGGCGCAACTTATCAGCGCGATATCTCTCCTAGTCAGCCACAGCTATTGCATCAGGCTAAGGAGGCATCGTGACCAACCAGCTCAAACAAATCTACTATTTCGTTTTATTGGCGTGTGTCTTTGCGCTGGGTATTTATTTACAAGGCGCGGGTACGATCGATGATTTTCTTTACTACCAAGAAGACATTGTTTATTTGACGGTTCAGCACATTGAACTGGTGCTGCTGTCTGGTGGATTGGCGATCCTAATCGCGATTCCCGTCGGCGTATTGCTCAGCCGTCCCCGTTTTCAGAAAGTCGCAGAATCGGCGATGCAGGTTTTGAATGTGGGGACCACGATTCCTACTTTAGCCATTCTCGCGCTGGCAATGAGCTTTCTTGGCATTGGCACCGTGCCTGCGGTATTTGGGCTGACGATTGCCTCGTTGTTGCCGATTGTCAGAAACACCTACATTGGACTGAAAGAAGTGCCCGCTCATTTAAAAGAAGCGGCGTCAGGCATTGGTATGACCGAGTTACAAATGTTGTTTCAGGTTGAAATTCCTAATGCGCTGTTCGTCATTTTTGCCGGTATCCGCACGGCGTTAGCTGTCAACGTGGGCACCGTTCCACTGGCCTTCTTAATTGGTGGCGGTGGGTTAGGGGAGCTCATTTTTACTGGTATTGATCTGGATGAACCCATCATGATGCTGGCAGGCGCTATTCCTACAGCGATGCTGGCTATCGCTATCGACAGTGTGGTAGGAGCCGTTTCCTATGTCACTGTACCTAAAGGCTGTAACCCTATTAGAGCTAGACAATAACAATCCTAAAAATTGAACACAGACAGGAGTCAAACATGTTAAAGCAAATTACTCGCCGCTTGCTGGCCGTTGGTGTACTGCTTTCAAGTTTTCACGCATCCGCGGAAATCGTGGTAGGTGGTAAAAACTTTACAGAACAACAGCTTTTAACGGAGATCACGTCTCAATATTTAACCAAAAAAGGCTACGACGTTGATAAGCGTTCGGGCATGGGCAGTGCGGTTTTGCGTAAAGCGCAAGAAAACGGCCAGATTGATCTTTATTGGGAGTACACGGGCACATCACTGATTATTTACAACAAAGTCAAAGATAAGCTCCCAGCAGAGCAAGTGTATCAACGCGTTAAGGAACTGGATGCCAAGAAAGGCCTAGTTTGGCTTAACCCTTCAAAAGCGAACAACACCTACGCGCTCGCTATGCGCAGTGACGATGCGAAACAACGTGGCATTTCAACCTTATCCGACTTCGCCGAGCAAATGCGCCAAGACCCGCCAATGACCATTGCTTTGAATGCGGAATTCTATGCACGAAAAGATGGCTTCCGACCTTTACAGAAAACCTACAAATTCAAAGCTTCACGTGACCAAGTGAAACGCATGGATACTGGGTTAACTTATGATGCGCTGAAAGGGAAAGAAGTCGATGCTGCGCTTGTATTTGCAACAGATGGTCGTATCAAAGCATTCGGTTTTACCGTTTTAACGGATGACAAACAGTTCTTCCCTGATTACGCGATCACACCTGTGGTTCGCCAAGAAACGCTAGATGCGAACCCAGAGCTTGCCGAGCAAATGAACGCGCTTTCTGCGGCGATCGATGGCGATACGATGTCGACATTGAATCAACAAGTTGATGTGGAGCGACGTTCGATCTCAGAAGTCGCAAGCCAGTTCCTATCTGAGCATAACTTGGGGTAATACCATGACTATCCTGCAAGTCAGTGTGGCCCAAATCAACGCCCAGTTAGGCGATGTGAATGCCAATCTGAATACTCATCAGGATTACATAAAGCAAGCTGCGGCCATAGGGTCGCAGCTATTGCTGTTTCCTGAACTCTCCTTGACCGGATACCAGCTCCAATCCTCTGTGCGTGAAGTCGCCATGAAGCGTGATGATGCTCGGCTTAAAGAGCTTGCGCAACTTGCGCCGCACATGTCCGTGATTGTTGGCTTTGTGGAACAGGCCGCTCCGGGAGAGTACTACAACGCGATGGCTTGGTTGCTCGGTGGTACGGTGGTTGCTGTGTATCGCAAAATCAATTTACCAACCTATGGTGGGCTTGAAGAGGGCAAGTGGTTTCATTCGGGAGACGCAACCACCAGCGTTTCTCTTGATGAAAATTGGCGAGGCTCGGTTTTAATTTGTGCCGATTTATGGAATCCACCTTTGGTTCATTGCGCGCTACTCGATAAGCCTGAAATCTTGCTCGCGCCGATCAATTCGGCCAGCAGTATTGTCAGTAAAGACTTTTCCAATGAAGACAACTGGTTAGTTAACGTTAAATTCTATGCGGTGCTCTACGGAACCCCAGTTTTGATGGCCAATCGTTACGGGCCAGAGGGCGAAGCGTGGTTTTGGGGAGGAAGCTGTATTTTGTCTGCAACGGGCGAGCTCTTGGCGCAGGCAGAAGACGGTGAAACCTTGATAACTGCGACCTTGTCATTGGACGATATTGATAAAGCCAGATTCGAGCTGCCTACCATGCGAGACAGCAATACACCATTGATCACAACGCTATTGTCGAAGGCAAAACGCTAAAACTGGAGCAGTAGATGATGCAATCTATTCATCGATTTATTCACGAATTAACCTTTGAACAGCTTCCTGCTGACGTTATTGAACAAGCGAAATATTGCGTCTTGGATTTGTTAGGTGTCGCCGCAGCTGGTAAAGCGACGCAGCTGCAAAACATGGTAGCCAAACTCGCGCAGAAGCAGTTTGCCGGTGATACGCCGATGCTGTTTTCTGATCACACGGCCAGTGGTTGTGGGGCAACTCTATATGGCGGAATGTTGATTGACAGTATGGACGCGCACGACGGCCAAGTCCTGACCAAAGGCCATGTTGGTGTCGCTGTTTTGCCGGGGCTGCTCGCCAGTATGCATGAGTCAGCAGTTACGGGAGAAGAGTTATTAACGTCCCTCGTCATTGGCTACGAAATAGCAACTCGCGCCGGAATCGCGCTGCATCAAACCGCTTGTGATTATCATACTTCTGGTGCTTGGAATGCGTTGGGCGTCGCTGCGGTGTCTGCAAGAAGAAAAGACTTAACGGATGCACAAACAGAGCATGCGCTCGGCATTGCTGAGTTTTATGGTCCACGCAGCCAAATGATGCGTTGTATTGAACATCCAACCATGCTCAAAGACGGCTCTGGCTGGGGAGCAATGGCGGGCTTTGCCAGTGCAGAGCTGGCAGAAGAAGGATTTACTGGCGCGCCAGCCGTGACTCTGCTGGACCAACAAACTCACGCTTTGTGGGCAGATTTAGGGCAGCGCTGGTATATTCTGGAGCAATACTTTAAACCGTATCCGGTTTGTCGTTGGGCTCAACCTGCGGTTGAAGCGGTGAGAGCACTGCAACAAGAAAATAAACTAAAACCTGATGAGATTGAACTTATCGAAGTTCACAGCTTTCACCAGGCGGTGTGCCTGCATACCAAGCGCCCTGAGACAACCGAGCAGGCTCAGTACAGTTTGCCATTTTCAGTCGCGAGTGCGGTCATGGATAATACGGTCACGGTAGAAGCCGTTACCAAAGGACTGAAAGATCCTGCTCGCTTGGCAATTACGGAGCGGATGAAGTTAATTGAAGAGCCTGCTTACAATGATAAGTTTCCAGCCGAACGCTGGGCGCATGTCGTGGTGACGTTGAAAAATGGCGACAAACTGACGTCGCCTCCCTGTATTGCGCGAGGTAATCCTGAAAATCCTCTCAGTCGAGACGAGATGCAAGGTAAGTTTCGCACTTTGGCAGAGAAAGAATTGTCCGCTTCGCGCGTGTCAGCGATAGAAGAGGGCTGTTTGCAACTTGATAAAGCCAGTAAAGAGCAGGTACTTGCTTGGCTATCACTGCTTTACCAAGGCACTTTGTCTGATAAGCCGTCTGACACATCACGATGAGATCGAAGAGATCGAATTTCTTTTCTCTTACTCAATCTTAAGTTAAACGTCGCTCTTCACGCGGCGTTTTTTCATAGCGTTTTTTGTAGCAGCGCGCAAAATACGATGTAGAACTGAACCCACAAGCGGTACTGATTTGAGTAATGGACAACATGGTTTGCAACAACAAATGTTGAGCGCGCTCTAGGCGCAGTTGAAGGTAGTAATTGCCTGGTTTGTCTTGCAAGTATTGTAAAAATAACCTTTCCATCTGCCTGACCGATAACCCTACTTGCTCGCCAATTTCATAGCACTTTAGCGGTTCTTCCATGTTGGCTTCCATGATCTCTACAGCGTCGAGCAGGCGCGGGTGGCGGATGTTGTGCTTACGGATTAACGACATCCGCTGTTTATCATGCGCTGGTCGAATCGCAGGGTGAATGCATTGCTCTGCCACTTGATTCGCCAAGTCACTCCCATGTTGGTTTGTAATTAAATGAAGCATCATATCCAAACCGGCTAGACCGCCCGAACAAGTTGGTGTGCGTGGGTCGAATTCGTACAACTCACTGGTCACGTTAATGTTTGGAAACTCCTCTGCCAGGCTGTTGGCGGACTCCCAATGCACGGTACACGTTTTGTTTTTTAACAGGCCAGCTTTTGCTAACAACACGCTGCCTGTCGAAGTCGAGCCCACGGCGATGCCTTGACGAAGCGCCTGTTTTAACCACTGATTCACCGACCCACTCGCGGCAGCAACGTGGGCGCCAATACCCGCTACAACCAGCAGCAAGTCTAAATGAGCAATGTTGTTGACTGACTGTGTTGGCGAGAATGAAACGCCATTACTGGCCGACACTTCTTTATCTTCGAATCCATAAATATCCCACTGATACAAATCGCAACCAGCGAGGCGATTGGCCATTCGAAGAGGTTCGATAACTGCCGAAAAAGAGAGCATCGAAAAATCAGGAATAAGGAAAAAACCAATGCGATACGTGTGTGTCGTTTTCATTCTCTGTGGTCACCAAGTGGGCAGTTCATCTATGTCGTATTTCTGGATAAGAATGTCGCAATTGTTAAATTATTGCTATCAAAATTCGAACATGATGTGACTTAAGACAAGGACTTCTTTGTCGAGCATACACATTCATTTGGACGAGATAATTATGATTGAACAAAAAGCCCCAGTAATTAGTGATGGTCTACGCCTTGATGGCGCTTTCTTTACTGACGAGAACGTTAACAACCCAGACTTACCGATCGTTATTGTCTGCTCAGGCTTTACTGGGCAAAAAAATATTCACCCAGAGCGTTACGCGAGAGCCTTAACTGCGAAGGGCTTTACGGTATTCGGATTTGACTACCGTGGCTTTGGTGAATCTGAGGGCATTCGTGAGCGAGTTATTTTGGATGAACAAGTACGCGACATCGCGAACGCGGTTGCGGTTGTGAAACAGCGCGCTGACGAGGAAGGCCGCAAAGTCGTACTGGCTGGCTGGGGCATGGCGGGGGGATTAATTCTTGATGCTTACCGAGTTTGCCAAGATGCGATTGATGGCCTTATCTCCATGAACGGCTTTTATGATGCGGTACGTGTTCAGGTTGCTCAACGTGGCGAGCACGGCTGGAAAGCGTTCCGTCAATTTATGTTAGAAGAGCGTACACGTCTTGCTCTTGGTGGAGAAAAGCAGGGGATTGATCCATTTGAAATCTACCCGCTTGATCCAGTAAGCCGCGAATATGTATTCACTGAACTGGTCAAAGCGCCGGGCTACGGCGTGACATCTGATCTGGATTTTGCGGATTCTCTCATCAATTTCAAACCGGAAGCTCTACTGGATGAGCGATTTGCAGACGCGCCAATCTTGATTGCGCACGGTGCAGAAAACGACCTTCACCCAGTGACCGAAGCAAAGTCGCTGTACGCGAAATACCCTGGGCCGAAATCTCTATTCTTACTGCCGGAAGGTGGTCACACCGAGTGGATGTTGGACGACGATCCTAAGTTTATTCAGTTCTCTGGCGTGATCGCAAACTGGTTGAGTGAGAACTTCAGTTAAGTCTTCAAGAGGTGCTTTCGTTGATGGCACCTCTACCTTTCTGACAGGATGATTTTCGATGAGCATAATTCCATTTTGTGAAGCGGCGGACCCATTTGTACATAAACCAACAATCGCGATTCCTGAAGGCGCGGTTGATTGTCACGCCCACGTTTTTTCTTCACGTTATCCGTACTGTGAAACGCGAACCTACACGCCACCTGATGCCAGCGTCGGCGCGTACCTGCATTTGCACAAGCAATTAGGCATCCGTCATGGCGTTCTGGTTCAGCCGAGTGTGTATGGCAATGACAACCAGTTGCATCTTGATACATTACGGTATTTACGCCAGCAAGGTTACGACTACAAAGGCGTCGCGGTCGTGGATGCGGATGTGTCTGAGCAAACGCTGGATGAGCTACAAGAAGCCGGATTTTGTGGGGTGCGGATGAACCTGCTGTTTAAAGGTGGTATTGAGTGGCGTGATGTTGAACGTTTAGCGGCTCGCCTTGCAGAGCGACACTGGCACCTTCAATGCTTAATTGATGTTTCGCAGTTTGATGACTTATATCAGCGATTAAGGGCTTTACCCGTGCCCGTAGTGATTGATCATCTTGGACATATGCCAACAAACAAGCTTATTTCTCATCCTGGTTTTCAAACCTTATTGAAGCTTAAAGCTGAAGGCAAAGTGTGGACAAAACTGTCGGCACCGTATCGTTTTTCGCCTCAATCACCGCCTTATGATGACGTTTCTCCATTTGCTCAAGCTTTGTTAGAAGCGAATGAAGAGCAATGTGTCTGGGGATCGGATTGGCCTCATCCATGTTTTGCTGCTGAGATGCCAAATGATGGCCAGTTGTTAGATACCTTGTGGCACTGGACGCAAGATACGACACTGTTTGGCAAGATTCTGGTCGATAACCCTAAGCGCCTCTACCGCTTTTAACTCCACATTCATGTTACCAACCTAAAAAGACAACCGTAAGGCACTGATTCAAATTATGCTTCCTGCACTTCCGCTACAGGTTTCCTCTGATCCTGTGGTTATCAAGTTCTTTAACACCCTTAAACAACTTGGTTTCAAGGGGGATACTGATGCTCGTTATACCACTCGATTGAGTATGGCGACTGACAACAGCGTCTACCAGCAACTTCCTTTGTCGGTCGTCTTTCCTGCCAACCATCATGATGTGGTAATACTTGGCAAGGTCAGTGCTCGTGATGAATTTAAACACCTGACCTTTTCGCCCAGAGGAGGCGGAACGGGCACCAACGGACAATCATTGAACTCGGGGATCGTGGTTGATCTGTCTCGCTATATGAATCGAGTGTTAGAGATCAACGAGCAGGAAGGTTGGGTGAGAGTGGAAACTGGGATAGTCAAAGATCAACTCAACGACATCGTTCGCCCTTATGGTTATTTCTTCTCGCCAGATCTGTCGACCAGCAACCGCGCAACATTAGGTGGGATGATTAATACCGATGCATCAGGCCAAGGCTCTTTGCAATATGGTAAAACCTCGGATCATGTGTTGGCGCTCAAAGCCGTATTGGCGGATGGTTCGGTGCTCGATACCGAAGCAATTCAACAAAACAAATGGTTAAACAGTGATGTAGTATCGCGAGCGTTAAAAATTACGGAGGAAGTTTGTCGAGACAAGCGTCAACAGATTCTGGATAAGTTTCCTCCTCTGAATCGATTTCTTACTGGTTATGACCTAAAAAATGCCATAAACGACAAGAGTGAAGAGTTTGACGTCACGAGAATATTATGTGGCTCTGAAGGTACGTTAGCTTTTATCACTGAAGCCAAGCTTAATCTTACGCGAATACCTACCACGCGACGGTTAGTGAACGTTAAATACGATAGTTTTGATTCTGCATTGCGAAATGCTCCCTTGATGGTCGAAGCAGAGGCGCTATCGGTAGAGACGGTTGATGCAAAGGTGCTCAATCTTGCAAGAGAAGACATTGTCTGGCACTCGGTAAAACATGCGATCTCAGATGTGCAGGGCAAAGAGATGCAAGGGATTAACTTTGTCGAGTTCGCAGGCAGTCACAACGATGATATTGAGGATAAAGTTGAACGCTTACTTTCAATTCTCGATAAAGAAATGGCTCACCGACGCAGTGGTATCATCGGTTATCAAGTCTGTCGTGAACCCCAAGACATCCAAGCCATTTATGGTATGCGCAAGAAAGCGGTTGGGCTGCTTGGCGCGACCAAAGGTCAGGCAAAGCCGATTGCATTCGCGGAAGATACTTGTGTGCCGCCTGAAAATTTGGCGGACTTTATCGCGGAATTTCGTACGTTGCTGGACGACAATAACCTGCATTATGGCATGTTTGGGCATGTGGATGCTGGCGTCCTTCACGTGCGTCCGGCGCTCGATATGTGTGACCCTGGGCAAGAAGCGTTGATGCATCAACTATCCGATGATGTGGTCGCGCTGGTGGCAAAATACAATGGTTTAATGTGGGGAGAGCACGGTAAAGGATATCGCTCAGAATATGGACCTGCCTTCTTTGGTGATGAGCTCTTTACTGAATTAAGGCGCATTAAAGCGGCGTTTGACCCCGACAATAAAATGAATCCGGGGAAGATTTGCACACCACTGAATAGCGACGCTGAAATGGTAAAAGTCACAGCGACCAAGCGTGGCTACTATGATCGTCAGATCCCCGTAGCAGTCCGAGAGTCGCTTAAGCCCGTGCTGTCTTGCAATGGCAATGGGCTGTGTTTTAATTACGATGCTGATAGCCCAATGTGTCCATCATTTAAAGTAACAGCCGATCGTCGCCACTCTCCGAAAGGGAGGGCTGGGATAATGCGTGAATGGCTGCGTCGCCTTAATGACAGTGGCTTCGATTTGCTCGCTAACGAACAACAGCTTCTCAATCAAACATTATCGGTTAAGCTTTTGACTCAGAAGCTGAGTAAGTTGATATCTCGCCCCACATCTGACGACCTATCGCATGAAGTTTATGAGGTGATGAATGGCTGTCTAGCGTGCAAAGCGTGTGCGAGTCAGTGTCCTGTTAAAGTTGATGTGCCTGATTTTAGAGCACGTTTTTTACACGTCTATCACTCGCGTTATCGCAGACCTCTGCGCGACTATCTGGTGTCGAATATTGAGCAACTGCTGCCGATTATGGCAAAAGCCCCCAAGCTGGTTAATCGAATTGCATCTAGTAGGCCTGTTACGCAGGTATTAGAGACATCCATCGGTTTTGTTGATTCGCCAGTGCTATCGATCCCTACGTTGCAAAGTCGATGTCAGGCACTTGGCGTGAGCCCGTTCGACTTTGCGTATCTAGAATCGCTTTCCCCAGAAGTGAAGCAAAATTACGTCTTGATTGTTCAAGATCCATTTACCAGCTTTTATGAAGCCGAGTTGGTTGCGGACTTTATTCAGTTATTGCAGCGGTTAGGGAAACACCCTGTTGTTCTGCCTTTCAAACCCAATGGGAAAGCTCAACATGTAAAAGGTTTCCTTAAGGCATTTGCCAGAAATGCACAAAACACCTCGGATTTTCTCAAACAAGTTGCTGAGCTTGAAATTCCTATGATCGGTATCGATGCAGCCTTAGTGCTTTGTTATCGTGATGAATACCGTCAGGCTCTAAAAGAAAAGCGGGGCGAATTTACAGTTTATACGGCTCATGAGTGGCTGGTGGATACACTCAATGAATGGCCGCCAGTAAGTGTATCAGACGAAGAGCCTTGGTATTTGATGGCGCATTGCACAGAAAAGACCAAAATCCCGGAGACTGAGAAATCTTGGCAGTCTATTTTTCATCACTTTGGCTTAAAGCTGCATGTGATACCTACGGGATGTTGTGGCATGGCAGGGACATTCGGCCATGAAGTGGATAAGAAAAGTACGTCTGAAGCTATTTATCAGCTGAGTTGGAAACCGAATATAAAGAACCTGCCCACTGAGCGTGTGTTAGCCACGGGGTACTCCTGCCGCAGTCAAGTTAAGCGTTTTGAAGGGGAGGTCGTTCGACATCCGGTCCAAGTTTTAGCCAGTTTGTTTAGTGCATAAGATGCTTAGGCAATTTAGTATACGAAAACGCTTGCCTTAAGACTTTACCTGCCTTTAATGTATCCGACCGCAGAACTTCAATCTGCTTAACAACACAGGAGAGAATCGGGCTTTCACTTCCGCTCGACAGAAACTCCTTTCAAATTGATACAACAGCGCAGCAAACTTCCCTTGCTGCGATACTGTGTTCCATATTTTGTGAGTACTTATGTTTAACTCAGAACGCAAAGCGACGGTTATTCTGGTTGCGACAACGATGATCGCGGCACTTGGTTGGATCTTTTCTAAGGAAACAATACAGGGTTTACCACCTTTCGGCTTTATCGGGGCGCGATTTACTATTGCATCGCTCTGTCTGCTGCCGTTGTGCTATCGACCTTTGCTCAAAGCGAATTTGAAAGATGTGCTTTCTGCTGGTGGTGTCGGGTTCCTGTTAGGCAGTGCCGTTATGACATGGATTTACGCCATCTCCATCAGCGACACGCTCGGGGAAGGCGCATTTATCATGAGTCTCTCCATGCTATTTGTGCCGATTGTTGCGTGGGTTATGTTTCGTCAACGACCACAACGAATTTTCTGGCTTTCTTTGCCTATCGCGGTATTAGGGCTCGCCTGTCTCTCTTTAGTTGGTGGCTGGAAACAATCGGCCAGTCAATTTTGGTTTCTTGGTGCAGCACTGGTTTTGGCGCTTCATTTTAATGTGAACAGCAAATACTCTCAAAAACTACCTGTGTTGCTGCTTACTTGCGTGCAGCTTTTTTCTGCTGGTTGTTTAGGTTTGTTGGTTTCTTTCTTTATGGAGTCTTTTCCGGCAGAGGTTGACTCCTCCATTTGGTGGTGGTTCGCGTTGAGCACCTTGCTAGCGACGAGCTTGCGTTACGTAATGCAAACCATGGGTCAAAAATTTGTTCAGGCAGGTAATGCTGCCTTGATCATGATATTAGAGCCAGTTTGGACCGTCATTCTGAGCGTGCTGTGGTATGGCGAAGTGCTAACGGCAAATAAGCTAGTTGGCTGTGTGCTTATCTTATTTTCTCTTATTATTTATCGTACTGGCGGTCGATTTCGTTTGTCTATCCCTAGGTAGCTTCAAGAAATGTGGGTAGGGAACAATTTAGGAGTGAAGCATGGCCAATACTGAGCATCAGGAATCACTAGACTTTTTAGATATTTTAAGTGTCTGTTTATATCGTTTAGGAATTAGCGTATTTGCCTTTGGACTTATCGCGATGACGATATCGGGTTTGCACCTTATTGAAGGTTCGGCATTTTATGATCGAAATGTGTTGCTGATCATCGCCATTGCAGGTGTATTAACTGCAGCAAATATCCATGTCTACAGTAAAACTGTGCGTACTGTCATCAGCTGGTCAACTTGGGTGGGACTGCTCTTCATGGTGAGCGATCCAGACTTATCCCGCGTGTGGCTTTCTCTTGGTTTTGTCTTTGTCACTTTTTCCGGTGTGGCGCTGAAAGAGTCCTTTTGTTTTAAAGTTCCAGGCTTGAAAGCGGTGCCAGTGCTACTTGCCATCGCAACCTTTGCGTTTTGTTTCGAAATACTGACGGTAGCGAATATTGCAACAGGGTTGTCTGGCTTAATTATGGGTTTCCTGTCTATATCAAAGTGGCGGATGCCACTTCATTTTGATATTGGTATTAAAGCAAACTACGAGGTTTAATAAACGTCTTACGTTTGAGATGTCATACGGTTACGCAAAGCTAGCGATACTTTTGACGTGGGTTCTCGATTAAGCTCTTCGCTGATCATCCAGCCAGCTTTTGCTAACAGCTCCAAGTCGATCCCCGTTTCGATCCCTAATCCTTGGCATAAATACAGTACATCCTCCGTCGCGACATTCCCCGAGGCCCCATGAGCGTATGGGCATCCACCCAGCCCAGCGACACTGCTGTCGATGGTATTGATGCCCATACTCAAGGCTTGATGAATGTTGGCGAGCGCTTGTCCCCATGTATCGTGGAAATGGACAGCAAGCTGGGGGAGAGGTGTAACCAACATGACGGCTTCCAGCATGGCTGCAATTCGATTTGGCGTGCCTGTGCCGATGGTATCGCCTAGGGATACTTCATAGCACCCTAAATCGATGAGCGATTTGGTCACGCTCGCCACCTGTTTAGGGGCTGTTGGACCGTCGTAAGGGCAATCGGCAACGCAGGATAGATAACCTCGAACAGGGATGCCGTGTTTGGTGGCTAATCGCATTACAGGCTCGAAGCGAGTTAAACTTTCTGCAATCGAGCAATTGATATTGTGTTGGCAGAAGCCTTCTGATGATGAAGTGAAAATTGCGACCTGATTGGCACCAGCCTCCAAGGCTTGTTCGAAGCCTTTTAGGTTTGGTGTCAGGGCAGAATAAGTAACATGATTTCGCCTTGTTATTGCTTTCATGACCTCTGTTGAGTCCGCCATTTGTGGCACCCATTTGGGCGAAACAAAAGAGCCCGCCTCAATATGCGTTAGCCCAGTATCAGAGAGTAAGTTGATCAACCGGATTTTAGTCTGGGTCGCAACAGGAGACTCATTTTGCAACCCATCTCGTGGACCTACTTCGACAATATTTACTTTGGAAGGCAGCATTACTTGTCCTGTGATTTGGTTACCCAACTTGGGCTTCGTTTTTCAAGAAACGCTTGCAAGCCATCTTGGCCTTGTGGCGATACCCTAATGTCCGCAATGAGCTTGCTAGTATAGTGAATCAGTTGTTGATCGATGGGGTTTTGATGACATTGGTGACAGAGCGTTTTCGCTTTACGCATCGCATCTGGGCTATTAAGTAGTAACGTCTTGATCACGCTATCGACCGCACTTTCAAGTTGTTTGGCTTCTTTCACTTCATGCACAATACCAAACCGTTCGGCATCCTCGGCTGAAATGACTTCACCACTTAAGATATAGCGTCTAGCTTGTCGATTCCCCATCGCGCGCATGACGTAAGGCGCAATGGTTGCCGGAACTAAACCAAGCTTAACTTCACTTAAGCAAAAGTTAGCACATTGGCTCGCGATGGCGATATCACTGCAACAAATCAATCCCAGCGCGCCGCCGTAAGCGGAGCCTTGTACAACCGCGATGGTGGGTTGAGGGAACGAATCTAGGGTTTCCATGAGTCTTGCCAAGTTTTGGGCATCAACGAAATTATCTTGCCTCGTGCTGTCGGCCATCGACTGCATCCAATTCAGGTCGGCCCCGGATGAAAAGTGCTTGCCGTTACTTTTTAATACCAAGCATCGCACATCCGTTCGTAAAGCGAGATAATCTAGGCGGTGGATCAGCAAGTCGATCGTACAAGCGTCAAAAGCATTGTGTTTGGCTGTTCTGTTTAGAGTGATGGTCGCTACGCCATTGTCATCGACATGCCAAAGAACATCATCTTGTCTTTGGGCGTTGGGAATAATGCTTGGTTGCATTTCCTGCATACTTACTTCCTTAATTTATCTCTGGATATTTACATTCTGAAGACGCCAAACTCGCTATCAGGAATGGGGGCATTTAATGCTGCCGTTAGCGCTTGACTCAACACCTGACGCGTTTGTTTGGGGTCAATAATTCCGTCATCCCATAGCCGAGCGCTCGCAAAATAGGGATGTCCTTGTGTTTCATACAAGTCTATGATTGATTCTCTAAAAGTGTGTTCTTCTTGCTCTGACCACGCTTCTCCCTGGCGTTCCTTCGCGTCTTTTCGAACTTGTGTTAAGACGCCTGCCGCTTGTTCTCCGCCCATCACAGAAATACGAGCGTTCGGCCACATCCACATCATGGTTGGATCATAAGCTCGGCCGCACATGCCATAATTGCCAGCGCCGTACGACCCACCGATGATCACGGTAAACTTCGGTACGTCAGCACAAGCGACGGCCATCACCAGCTTGGCGCCATGTTTTGCGATGCCTTCTTCTTCCACCTTTTTCCCGACCATAAATCCGGTAATGTTTTGGAGAAAGAGAAGCGGTGTTTTCCGTTTGGCGCAAAGTTCAATAAAGTGCGCGCCTTTTTGTGCCGATTCAGAAAACAAGATACCGTTGTTTGCCACAATACCGATCAAGTGTCCGTGAATGCGAGCAAAGCCACACACTAACGTTCTGCCGTACAAGGCTTTGAATTCGTCAAAATCAGAATCATCGACGATGCGGGCAATGATTTCTCGAACGTCGAATGATAGTCGTAAGTTGGCATTCACGATTCCGTAGATTTCTTCAGCATCGTAGCGGGGAGGTAGCACGGTGTTTTCCGGCTTAATCGATTTCGCTCTATTGGCATTGGCAATGGCTTCTCGAGCTAGCATTAGGGCATGCTCATCATTTTCAGCGTAATAATCAGCAACACCAGATTTACGACAATGCACGTCTGCACCGCCGAGCTCTTCACCCGTCACGACTTCGCCAGTGGCCGCTTTAACTAGAGGCGGTCCCGCCAAAAATATGGTGCCTTGCTCTTTGACCATAATGGACACATCCGCCATGGCAGGAACATATGCGCCCCCAGCAGTGCAAAGCCCCATCACAACAGCAACCTGAGGGATGCCTTTTGCTGACATCCTCGCTTGGTTAAAGAAAATGCGACCAAAGTGTTCTTTGTCGGGGAAGACGTCGGACTGATGAGGGAGATTTGCGCCACCGGAGTCCACCAAGTATACGCAGGGGAGTTGGCAGCGTTGGGCTATCTCTTGCGCTCTAAGGTGTTTTTTTACCGTGAGTGGGTAGTAGGTTCCGCCTTTTACCGAAGCATCGTTGGCGATGACCATACATTGAATCCCCGCTATGAAACCAATGCCGGCGATAACGCCAGCGCAGGGGATGGATTCGTCATACACTTGCCAGGCGGCAAACTGGCTGATTTCAAGAAAGTCAGTGTTGTCATCAAGCAAGCGCGCGATGCGTTCTCGGGCGGGGAGTTTTCCTTTTTGCCTCTGGTGCTGAATGGCTTTTTCACCGCCTCCCTGTTTGATGGTCTCGATGTGTTGATTCAGTTGAGTGACCAACGTTTCCATCGCAGCTTTATTGGAAAGAAATAACTCGTCAGTTGGCTTAGTTTTACTTTTGATAATGGCCATAATGACTTCCTTGTCGTATGTTCCTTTAGCGAGATTCTTCGAACAGTTCTCGGCCTATTAACATGCGGCGAATCTCTGAGGTACCCGCGCCGATTTCATAAAGCTTTGCATCACGTAGCAAACGACCAGCAGGGTATTCATTGATGTAGCCATTCCCACCGAGCAACTGTATTGCATCAAGTGCCATTTGTGTGGCGAGTTCTGCACTGTACAGAATCGCTCCTGCGGCATCTTTGCGTGTTGCGTTACCTCGATCACAAGCCGCTGCGACGGTATATACATACGCTTTTGCTGCACTCATTCGAGAATACATATCGGCGATCTTGCCCTGAACTAACTGAAACTCGCCAATGGATTTTCCAAACTGCTCTCGTTCATGTACGTACGGGACCACAATGTCCATGCAAGCTTGCATTATCCCGAGTGGTCCGGCAGCGAGGACGACGCGCTCGTAATCTAGTCCACTCATTAACACCTCGACGCCTTGATTCAGCTCGCCAAGAATATTCTCTTTCGGCACTACGCAATTGTTAAATACAAGTTCGCAAGTGTTCGAGCCCCTCATGCCTAGTTTGTCCAGCTTTTGAGCATGGCTGAAACCTTCGACGTTGCGTTCAACAATGAATGCGGTAATACCTCGTGAACCTGCATTGACATCCGTTTTAGCGTAAAGCACCACTATGTCAGCGTCGGGACCGTTGGTGATCCACATTTTGTTGCCATTCAGTACAAAATGGTCACCCTTGTTCTCCGCTTTCAGTTGCATGCTTATCACGTCTGAACCGGCATTGGGCTCGCTCATAGCTAGGGCGCCAACGTGCGTACCATCGATGAGTTTGGGAAGGTATTTCTTGCGTTGAGAAGGCGTGCCATTGCGAAAGATCTGATTGACGCACAGGTTAGAATGAGCGCCGTAGCTTAAAGCGACAGATGCAGAGGCACGGCTGATTTCTTCCATTGCAACAACGTGAGCGAGGTATCCCATGCCTGCACCACCAAATTCTTCATCGACGGTGACACCGAGCAACCCCATATCTCCAAACAAAGGCCACAAATGGTTTGGAAACTGGTTATCGCGGTCTATATCTGCGGCGATGGGAGCAATATGTTCCGTAGAAAAGGCATTAACGTGGTCTCGGAGCATATCGATGGTATCACCAAGTCCGAAATTGAGTGGGGCGTAGGTGCTTTTCATAACGTCTCCCGATATCAGAGGTAAGGTGGAAAAGCCGATTGCAGTGTCGCTATTTGAGTATAGCGGTTATGTCTCTTTGCTTTTGAGTGTTTGAATACAGCGTTCTTTAGCGGCATTCAACTCTGCCATTACGACGCTGATGTCATTGAGTTGCTGTTGTAGGACGGCTTGTTTCTCTTCAATGATATTGAGCATTTTCAATAACTGTCCTTCGGTTTGTTGCATGTCATAGAGCTCGAAAAGTTCACGAATTTCTGCCAGTGAAAAACCGAGCCGTTTCCCTCTTAAAATCAGTTTGAGACGAATTTTATCTCTGCGTTGATAAACGCGCATGTTGCCTTTTCGCTCTGGTTCAATCAGACCTACGTCCTCATAAAACCGGATACTACGAGTGGTAATATCAAACTCCTTGGCGAGGTCACTGATCTTGTATTTTTCCATAACATACTTACCTCGAATAAAAATCCAGTTTCTGGAAATCGAACCTTCAACGGAAAGGCCGAACGCAAATTTTGAAAGATAAACGCCTACTTGGTGTGTTTTTTCATCTCATTGTAAAGGCTAGTGCTATGCTTACGTAAACGTCAAGAAATCGCAGTATGAAAGTTTGTCAGTGAGAAAGGGCGACAAAGACTGGCGTAGCACTTGGTGAGTAATGTCATGCAGGGGCGTCATCAGTCAGTCTAGTGTTCACATATACCTCAAGGGAATGCGAATCATGGAAAAAGACATCTGGATTGTCAGCGCGAAGAGAACGCCGATCGGGCGCTTTCAAGGAAAGTTGCAAACTTACTCCGCTCCCCAATTAGGCGCACTGGCGATCAAGGCGGCAATGCACGAAGTGAATGTGACATCTGTAGATGAAGTCTTCATGGGATGTGTGCTCCCTGCGGGTTGTGGGCAAGCCCCGGCGAGACAAGCGGCAATTGGTGCGGATTTACCCATGAGTGTAGGGTGCACGACTATCAATAAAGTGTGTGGTTCCGGCATGAAGAGCGTCATGTTGGCGCACGATCTTATCAAAGCTGGAACGATTCGAACGGCCATTGCTGGTGGTATGGAGAGTATGACCAATGCGCCGTATTTATTGAAAGAGGCGAGAAAGGGAATGCGCATGGGCCACCAGTCGACGTATGACCACATGTTTCTCGATGGATTGCAAGATGCGTACGAAGGGCACTTAATGGGTGTTTATGCTCAGCACGTCGCAGACAGGCTTAAGTTTACCAGAGAGCAAATGGACGAATGGGCAGTGATGTCGGCAAAACGTGCGTTGGAAGCTCAAGAGCGAGGCTTATTTGCAGACGAGCTCTCACCGATTGAATTCAACACCAAGTCTGAACAAGGAACGTTGGATTACGATGAGCACCCGCGCTCGATTGTTCTGGATAAAATCCCTCAACTCAAACCTGCATTCGATAAAAAAGGCACGGTGACCGCGGCTAATTCGAGTGCGATTTCCGATGGCGCTGCAGCGCTTGTTCTAATGGATGAAGAGACTGCGATCCACCAAGGTCTTGAGCCACACGCCGTTATCAAGTCTCACGCCACACACGCCAGAAAACCTGCTGAATATACTTTGGCTCCCGTTTATGCGATTGAACAGTTGTTGTCCCAGTTGGATTGGTCAATTGACGAAGTGGATCTGTGGGAGATAAATGAAGCCTTTGCTGTCGTGACACAAATCGCGGTAGCAGAACTTGGGCTTGATATGAGCAAAGTCAATATTAAAGGCGGAGCGTGTGCACTCGGGCATCCGATAGGCGCAAGTGGCGCACGAATTCTGGTGACATTGATTCATAGTTTGCGTCAGCTACAAGCTTTAGGTACCGACGGTGATCTAGACGCCAAAAAAGTGATGCGAGGCGTTGCGACACTTTGTATCGGTGGCGGAGAGGCAACGGCGATAGGCATTGAAATACCGCTTTAATTGAAATCAGAAAGGAGTAAATGATGACTCGTTTGGTTCCCTTGTTTATTGGTGGAGAGTTTCGTGAATCTCAAACTTCGGATTGGGTTGAGGTGACCAATCCTGCCACTAATGATGTCATTGCGTACGTTCCCTGCTCAACGGATCACGAGATGGAAGCCGCCATTGATAATGCGAAAGAGACATTCCAATCCTGGAAGGAAGTGGCAGTATCCGAGCGTGCCAGAGTCATGCTTCGTTATCAGCACCTTCTCAAAGAACATCATGATGAGCTTGCCACTCTGCTTTCTCATGAAACGGGTAAGATTTTAGCGGATGCTAAAGGCGATGTGTGGCGAGGTATAGAGGTTGTTGAGCAGGCTGCAAACATTGCCAGCAATATGATGGGCGAAACCGTCGAAAATGTTGCCACGGATATTGATAGTTACTCAATGATTCAGCCCCTAGGTGTGTGTTGCGGCATTACGCCGTTTAACTTTCCTGCCATGATTCCGTTGTGGATGTTCCCAATCGCTATCGCGGCGGGCAATACGTTTGTGCTTAAACCCTCCGAACAAGTGCCGTTGACCTCTATTCGTTTAGCCGAACTATTTGAGCAAGCTGGCGCGCCGAAAGGAGTGTTGCAAATCGTTCACGGTTGCAAAGACCAAGTCGATTTTCTGCTGGCTCATCCTGACATTCGAGCGGTGTCATTTGTTGGCTCGGTTCCTGTTGCCCGTTATATCTACACCACGGGTACGAAACACTTTAAACGCGTTCAAGCTTTTGCTGGTGCTAAAAATCACATGGTGATCATGCCTGATGCGAACAAAGAACAAGTGGTGAATAATCTAGTGGGGTCCTCCGTTGGGGCGGCGGGGCAACGCTGTATGGCGATTTCTGTTGCGGTATTTGTCGGCGATTCAAAACAATGGATTAAAGACATCAAACAGGCAATGGCGAAAGTACACCCAGGGCCTTGGGACGATGAGCAAGCTGCTTATGGCCCACTGATCAGTGAGCAGGCTAAACAACGCGTATTGGACCTAATTGAAGATGGCAAGCAACAAGGCGCAGTGTGTGAACTGGATGGCAGTCAGTGTGAAGTGGAAGGCTTTCCCGATGGAAACTGGATTGGCCCAACCTTGTTTAGCGGTGTAACAACGAATATGTCGATTTACACGCAAGAGATATTTGGCCCTGTTTTAGTTTGCATGGAAGTGGATACGTTACAAGAAGCCATTGAGTTAGTGAATCGCAACCCATACGGGAACGGCACTTCCATTTTTACGGCTAATGGCGCTGCTGCAAGAAAATATCAGCATGACATTCAAGTTGGTCAGGTCGGGATCAATGTGCCTATTCCGGTACCTTTGCCATTTTTCTCTTTTACAGGCTGGAGAGGCAGTTTCTATGGCGATTTGCATGCGTATGGTAAACAAGCGGTACGTTTTTATACCGAGACTAAAACGGTGACGGCACGTTGGTTTGATGACGATATTCCAACGGGGCCTAATCTGACCATCCAACTGCGCTGAGTGAATAGAAGGAGCTTTTATGGACTTTGAACTTAATGAAGATCAACGTGCATTTGCCGATACCGCTCAGCAATTTGCCGATGAGCGTTTAGCGCCGATGGCGGCGGAGTGGGATGAAAAACAGATCTTCCCCAAAGACGTATTGAGAGAGGCGGGAGAACTGGGGTTTCTCAGCCTCTACACTCCAGAAGCGCAAGGTGGCCTAGGGCTGAGTCGCTTAGATGCTTCAATTATCTTTGAACAACTGGCCATGGGATGTACGTCCACTACGGCGTTTATGACGATTCACAACATGGTCAGTTGGATGATAGCCAGTTTTGCTACCGATGAAGCCAAAACGCAGTTCTGCCCGAAGTTAGTTACGGGGGAATGGTTAGGCTCCTATTGCTTAACCGAGCCCAACGCAGGATCAGACGCCGCTGCACTGACCACTTCCGCTACAAAAAAGGGGGATAAGTATGTGCTCAACGGTGGCAAAACCTTTATCTCTGGCGCAGGAGAGACAGATGTTTTGGTCGTGATGGCGAGAACTGGAGAAGCGGGTGCCAAAGGCGTGTCTGCATTTGTTGTTCCTGCTCAAACAGATGGTATCAGCTATGGGCGCAAAGAACCCAAAATGGGTTGGAACAGCCAACCAACACGAGCGGTTACTTTTGAAAATGTCGTTATTCCAGCTAGCCATATACTGGGCGAAGAAGGGCAAGGTTTTGTCTTTGCGATGAAAGGGCTTGATGGAGGGCGTATAAATATTGCGACCTGCTCCGTCGGTACGGCGCAACAGGCCCTTAATCAGGCGGCACGGTATATTCAAGAACGTAAGCAGTTCGGCAAGCCGCTTGCGCAGTTTCAAGCCTTACAATTCAAATTGGCAGACATGGCGACAGAGCTAGTGGCTGCGCGGCAGTTGGTGCGCTATGCCGCCAGTAAGCTCGACCGAAATGACCCAGATGCCACTGCTTATTGCGCGATGGCAAAACGGTTCGCAACCGATGTGGGCTTTCATGTTTGCGACCAAGCGCTGCAGCTTTATGGCGGCTATGGTTATATCAAAGAGTATCCAATGGAACGTCATTTCAGAGATGTGCGTGTGCATCAAATTCTGGAGGGAACGAACGAAATTATGCGTTTAATCATCGCGCGCCGTTTGCTCTCTGAGGAGTCGACCTTGCTGTAGCGAAGTATTGGATTTGTTCATTGAGAAAGGATTCATATATGCCATTAACCCAAGAAGCCATTCAACATACGATCGCTAATCACGTTGCGGTGGTGACGATGAACAACCCGCCAGCCAATACGTGGACAGCAGAGAGCCTCAAGGCACTGAAGTCGCTGATACTCACACTTAACGATGATAAGCAGGTCTACGCACTGGTTTTAACCGGCAGTGGAGAAAAGTTTTTCTCTGCTGGTGCGGATCTCAAGCTATTTTCTGATGGTGACAAAGCGGTTGCGTTAGACATGGCGCGATGCTTTGGTGAAGCGTTTGAAACACTCTCGGAATTCCGTGGTGTTTCCATTGCCGCCATTAATGGTTACGCCATGGGCGGAGGTTTAGAAGTGGCATTAGCTTGTGATATTCGAGTAGTTGAAGAGCAAGCGGTACTTGCTTTACCTGAAGCCAAAGTCGGACTTTTGCCCTGCGCTGGCGGTACCCAAAACCTCACAGCGTTAGTAGGAGAAGGCTGGGCAAAGCGCATCATTTTATGTGGAGAACAAGTTAGCGCTGACAAAGCAAAAGAACTAGGCTTGGCTGAGGAGTTGGTTCCCAAAGGCGAAGCGTTAAGTAAAGCGTTGGAGCTTGCTGAATCTGTTGCGAACCAGTCACCATCTTCTGTCGCCGCATGTAAGGCGCTCATTCAAAATATGCGCTCTGCGCCACTTAAGCACGGCTTAATGAAAGAGCGAGAGTTGTTTCTGAATCTTTTTGATACGGAAGATCAAGTTGAGGGTGTTCGCGCCTTTTTAGAAAAACGCCCACCGCAATGGAAAAACCGATAGGAGGCCACATGGCAGGGATGGTAACCATCAGTGAAATAGAGTGCTTAGATGGCGTGCACCGCATTGGTATCGCAACGTTAGACAACACCGCTTCATTGAATGCATTGACGTATGACATGTTGGTCCAACTCAACGATCAGCTTATCAAGTGGCAAGACGATCCGCATGTGACTTGTGTGGTACTCACTGGCGCTGGAGAAAAAGCATTCTGTGCTGGTGGCGATGTTCGAGCTATGTATCACGTCATGCATAACGAGAGTAAAGAAAAAATCGTAGAGTTCTGTACGGACTATTTCTCGTTGGAGTATGAGTGTGACTATCTCATTCACACTTACAACAAGCCTATTATCGGTTGGGGAGAAGGTATTGTCATGGGCGGTGGAATGGGACTTTTTATGGGAACCAGCCACAAAGTTGTGACAACAACATCACGCCTTGCTATGCCAGAAATTAATATTGGACTGTATCCCGATGTCGGAGGTACATGGTTTTTAAGCCAGATAGATCCGCAAGTGGGTTTATTCCTCGGATTGACAGGTTCAATGGTGAATTCAAGTGACGCTGTCACTATTGGTTTGGCCGATTGGTTACTGTTGGAAGAGCAGTATCCCACCTTACTGGATGAGCTAAAGCGACTCCAGTGGGGCAAAGAGGATGCGAAAGAGTTGGTAACTGCGCTACTACAATTAATGGAAGAACAGGTTATTGATAGCAAACCAACCACGCAAATTTGTCCATACTTAGATCAGATAGAGGAAGCGTGCAAAGGCTTTGATCTTAATGCGATAGCACAGCGAGTCATGGCTATCGAAGGGAACAGTCAGTGGATAGAAAACGCGAAACAAACGTTCGCCGCGGGCAGTCCGATCACCGCGCATATTTGCTTCAGACAAGTGAAAGAATACCACAGCTTACCACTTGCAGATTGCTTCCGTTTGGAACTGAGTTTATCGGTTCGCAGCGCCTTATTAGGTGAGTTTAAAGAGGGCGTCCGTTCTCGGCTTATTGACCGGGATGGCGAACCTAATTGGATGTTTAACAGTGTCAGTGAAGTCGATGAAGATGTCATCGATACCTTGTTTACCTCACTTTGGCCGGATGACGAACATCCGCTTGCTGATTTGGGTGAACAAACACTAGGTCAATAAGGAGAATGATCATGAGTACCATCGCATTTATCGGTTTAGGAAGAATGGGGCATCCGATGGCGCAAAACTTATTAGCGTCTGGATTTAACGTTCAAGTATTCGATGTCGATAGCGAAGCGGCAAAGCAACTTGCACCTTTTGGTGCGGTGGTGGCGAGCTCTATCGAGGAAGTCGTGGATGGTGCAAGCACGGTCATCACGATGCTACCAGCAGGTTCTCACGTTCGTTCCGTGTATCTTGGTGACTTACACGGCGGCGTAGGTGTCCTCAATCTTGTCTCGCCAAGTACCTTGATGATTGATTGTTCAACCATTGATCCGGACTCTGCGCGATTAGTCGCCAATGAAGCGGCAAATAAACGCGTGCTGTTTGTCGACGCGCCCGTTTCGGGTGGTGTTGCCGGCGCTAAAGCGGCGACATTAACCTTTATTGTTGGTGGCTCGGATGAAGCGTTTTCTAAAGCCAATGCCATTTTGCAGTACATGGGGAAAAATGTTTTCCATGCCGGTAAAGCGGGCGATGGTCAAATGGCGAAAATCTGTAATAATCTGATGCTCGGCATTTTAATGTCTGGTACGTGCGAGGCGCTAAATCTAGGTATCGATCATGGGCTCGATCCCAAAGTGTTATCAAACATCATGCTGCAAAGCTCTGGCCGAAATTGGGCATTGGAGCTTTACAATCCTTGCCCAGGAGTGATGGACAGTGCACCAGCCAGCAACGATTACCAACCGGGCTTTATGAGCAAACTCATGTTGAAAGATCTCGGTTTGGGGTTAGATGCGGCGTTACAAACACACTCTTCGGTTCCGATGGGCTCACTGGCGCGTAATTTATATTCTTTCCACAACGCGAGCGGTCATGGCGAGCTCGACTTCTCAAGCTTGTTTGAGTTTTACAAGAGTAAGAAGGGCTAGACTGAGTTTTGCTACAAAACCGTCTGAAATGGTGAAGTAAAACTCATCATTTCGGACCACCTAAACAGGTTTGAAATAGGGAACATTATTAGCGATGGAGTGCAGTAACTATGGATATTAAAAATAGTGTCATTGCCATTACAGGTGCAGGGCAAGGACTTGGGCAAATGATGGCAATTACGCTTGCTCAAGCCGGTGCAGATTTAGCGTTATTAGATGTAAACGCTAGCGGTTTAATGGAAACACAAGAGCAGTGCCGAATGCTGAGTGCGAAAGCTTTGACTTATCAAGTGGATGTAACGAGCGAAATCGACGTTGAAACCACGTTTGACGCGGTTATCCAAGATTTTGGCCAACTCAATGGGCTAGTCAATAACGCTGGCGTGCTAAGAGATGGGTTACTTGTAAAATCAAAAGACGGCGTGATCAGTAAGATGTCTTTGGATCAATTCAATTTGGTCATGAACGTCAACGTTACGGGGACATTTTTGTGTGGGCGTGAAGCTGCCGTTAAGATGATTGAGAGCGGCTCACAAGGCGTTATCATCAATATTTCTAGTGTCGCGAGAGCAGGGAATATCGGTCAAACCAATTATTCTGCATCTAAAGCGGCGGTCGCAACCATGGCGACAACGTGGGCCCGTGAGTTAGCAAGATACGGTATCCGCGCGGCGGCGATTGCACCAGGTGTGGTACACACCGCGATGGCAGAGCAAATGAAACCAGAAGCCATAGAACGGCTAGAAAAGATGATCCCAATTGGAAGGATGGGTGAAACAAGTGAAATCGCGCATGCAGTAAAATACATTCTTGAGAGTGATTACTTTACTGGCAGAGTTTTAGAAGTGGATGGAGGCATTCGTATGTAAAGCCCTAGGGTTAGGCCCCACAGACCGGAATGACAAGCTTCTTTCCCTTTCAACATTTCCTATTTTTCCGAGAGCCAGTTCTGGGTAACGTAAGTGTTTATTACTCATATTTGGATTCGCCCTGCGAATGGTTTGTCAAAAGTAAATAATGAGAAGTAAATACCACTCAAATACTAAGTGAAATCATTAATTTGATATTGATCACAATTTTCCACTTTTAATTTCCCCTTCGTACTCAAGCTATCTATGTAAATGCAGTTGATAGTCAGTCTCATCAAAATGAATTTGCAACTGTCTGTTTCAAAAGACATTAACTTTGAAGTACGTGAAATTCGTGTTGAGGTTAATCTCCTATTTAAAGAGTGTGAGTTTCATTAATGGAAGGTTAGTTTCCAGTTGTGGCTAATGAGCTTTAACTTTTTACTCCTCATAATGCGCCAAATGTAACATTGTGTTTCAAAGTGTAACAATAAACTCACACTAATAGTGTGGTTTTGATCTCCACTCAATTCCGTTTTGTTTCGCTCTGATCCCGACGTTACTCATGCTCAACACATAAACATTCTAATGACTATAACAACTGGTTCTTAGCTTGATACCAATCGTAGCAAGTAATTGTTCATTCTAGCTGGTTAAGATGCTTGATAACGGCGCTGAAAAATTTGTAAGTAGAATAACTACTTATCAAAATTTTTGCCTTTTTATCAAACATTCCCCTGCGCTGTTTCTGAGCTCTTATTTACTGTGATTGGCATTTGTTTTGAAACCAGACAACCATCGAGAAAGTTAATGGAAGCCTCAAGATATAAACGCATCTTGTCGAGGGGAAGTTTGGCGTCCGTCATACTTATGCTCTCAGGATGTAATTCAGCTTTACTTGACCCCAAAGGTGCCATTGGTGTGCAGGAAAAAGAGCTAATTATTACTGCTCTTTTGCTGATGTTGATCGTTGTAATCCCTGTGATTTTAATGACGATTTACTTCGCTTACCGATACCGCGCCTCTAACACTGAAGAAGAGTACGCTCCCGAGTGGTCACACTCGACCAAAATCGAAGTGGTGGTATGGACAATTCCAATCATCATCATTGCGATTCTTGCGACGATCACATGGCGTTCGACTCATGAACTAGAGCCCTCCAAACCATTGGAAAGTGATGTTAAACCAATGACCATCGAAGTGGTGTCACTCGATTGGAAATGGTTGTTCATCTATCCAGAGGAAAACATTGCGACGGTGAACTATGTGGCGTTCCCGAAAGACGTGCCAGTGCAGTTCAAACTGACTTCGGACAACATCATGAACGCGTTTTTCATCCCTCGTTTAGGTACACAGATCTACGCGATGCCAGGAATGGTAACCAAGCTCAACCTGATAGCGAACCACGAAGGTGACTACAAGGGTTTTGCATCGAACTACAGCGGCGAAGGCTTTTCGCAAATGAAGTTCACAGCTTCAGCAATGTCTGATCGTGCTGCGTTCCTAAATTGGGTGCAGAAAGTGAAGGCGAGCCCTGATCGTATTGAAGATTGGGAGCAATACAGCTCACTGGCAGCGCCAAGTATCGCAGAGCCAGTCACTTTGTTCTCTAGCGTTCCTCCGTTCTTGTTCACCGACGTTGTGACTCAGCATCCTGGTTCAATGAACTGTTTGCCTGAAAACCAAGGATAATCGTAATGTTTGGAAGATTAACTCTTGATTCAGTTCCATTCCACGAACCTATTATCGTCATCACCTTAGCGGTTGTGGCGCTGGTTGGTTTAGCCGTAGTTTACGCGGTAACTAAAGCCGGAAAGTGGCAATATTTGTGGAATGAATGGTTTACTTCAGTAGACCATAAAAAACTTGGCTTCATGTACATCGCAGTAGCGATGGTGATGCTTGTTCGTGGTTTTGCTGACGCAGTCATGATGCGTAGTCAGCAACTCCTTTCTTCTGCGGGTGAAGCAGGTTACTTGCCACCGCATCACTACGATCAAATTTTTACTGCCCATGGCGTGATCATGATCTTCTTCGTAGCGATGCCATTGGTTATTGGTCTGATGAACATCATCGTGCCATTACAGATTGGTGCGCGTGACGTAGCTTTCCCGTATCTGAATAACTTGAGCTTTTGGCTGTTTGTTGTTGGTGTCATTCTAACAAACATGTCTCTCGGCTTAGGTGAATTTGGTCGCACCGGCTGGCTAGCGTATCCGCCGCTTTCAGGTATTGAGGCCAGCCCAGGAGTCGGGGTCGACTATTGGATTTGGGCGCTGCAGATATCAGGTGTCGGTACGACGTTAACAGGCGTGAACTTCTTCGCGACCATTTTGCGTATGCGTACACCGTCTATGCCAATGATGAAGATGCCAGTTTTCACTTGGGCGTCTCTGTGTGCAAACATTTTGATCATCATTTCATTCCCAATCCTAACGGTGACTATCGCTCTGCTAACGCTGGATAGATACCTAGGCATGCACTTCTTTACCAATGATCTTGGCGGCAACGTAATGATGTACGTCAACCTGATTTGGGCTTGGGGCCACCCAGAAGTGTACATTTTGATCTTGCCAATTTTTGGTGTGTTCTCAGAGGTCACCGCAACCTTCTCACGTAAAAAGTTGTTCGGTTACACATCGCTAGTTTGGGCTACCGTAGTTATCACGATTCTTGCGTTTGTCGTTTGGCTACACCACTTCTTTACGATGGGATCTGGCGCGAACGTAAATGCCTTCTTCGGTATTGCCACGATGATTATTTCTATCCCAACAGGGGTGAAGATCTTCAACTGGCTATTCACCATGTACAAAGGCCGCATCCGCTTTACGACGCCAATGATGTGGACGGTGGGCTTCCTGATCACCTTTACTGTTGGTGGTATGACAGGCGTACTAATGGCTGTTCCGGGCGCAGATTTCGTTCTGCATAACTCAGTATTCCTGATTGCTCACTTCCACAACGTTATCATCGGTGGTGTGGTGTTTGGATGTTTCGCTGCGATCACTTACTGGTTCCCGAAAGCGACAGGTTTCACCATGAATGAAACTTGGGGCAAACGTGCGTTCTATCTTTGGATTATTGGTTTCTTAATGGCGTTCCTACCGCTTTACGCGCTGGGCTTTATGGGTATGACTCGTCGTTTAAGCCAAGACATCAACCCTGAATACTTCCCACTGTTATCGATTGCCGCAGCAGGTACGGTTGTGATTGCGCTGGGCGTATTGTCTCAGTTCATCCAAATTTACGTGAGTATCCGTGACCGCGAGCAAAACCGTGACCTAACTGGTGATCCGTGGGGTGGTCGTACTCTTGAGTGGGCAACATCGTCTCCACCGCCGTTCTACAACTTTGCACACCTGCCAAAAGGTGATGTGCTGGATGCCTTCTGGTACCAGAAACAAAGTGGCGAGTTCGATCCAACTAAAGAAGTGGAATACGAACGTATTCATATGCCAAAAAACACGGCAACAGGCATCTACGTGTCGGCTTGGTCGCTCCTATTTGGCTTCGGCATGATTTGGTACATCTGGTGGCTAGCGGCGGCAAGTTTGGTCGGTATTATCGTGACGTGTATTCAGCACAGCTACAACGATGACGTGGATTACTACGTGGAAGTTGAAGAGATCAAAGCAATTGAGGCCGAGCGTCGAGCTCAGCTTGAAGAAGCGAAGAAAAACTCAGTGAAAGACAGCGAAAGTAAAGATGATCTGGAGGTGACGTATGCAAACTAATATCGCAGCACATCACGACCATGATCACCACCATGACACGAATGGCAACAAGCTATTTGGTTTCTGGGTTTACCTGATGAGTGACTGCGTACTGTTTGCGACCTTGTTCGCGACATACGCTGTGCTGTCGAGCAATTCAATTGCGGGCCCAACAGGTAAAGACATTTTCGAACTGCCATTCGTGTTTGTCGAAACCATGCTGCTGCTGTTTAGCAGTATCACATTTGGTTTTGGCATTATCGCGATGAAGCGCAACAACGTTGCTGGTCTCAAACGTTGGATGTTAGTAACGTTCGCGCTTGGTCTTGGCTTTATCTGTATGGAGGTCTATGAGTTCCATCACCTGATTGAAGAAGGTTATGGCCCACAAACAAGTGCATTCCTATCGGCATTCTTTACGTTGGTTGGTACGCACGGCCTGCACGTAACCTTTGGTCTGATTTGGTTGGCGGTAGCATATCACCAACTGTCGACGAAAGGTCTGAACTACAATATGGCAATGCGCTTTAACTGCTTAAGCCTATTCTGGCACTTTCTAGATATCGTTTGGATTTGTGTCTTTACCATCGTTTACTTACTGGGGGTAATGTAATGGATCAACATGTAGAAACCAGTGCGTCAGATTACGTGAAAGGCTTTATTGCCTCACTGATTCTGACGGTAATTCCGTTCTACTTTGTTTGGACGAAATCATTACCAGATACAACGACCTATGCGATTCTATTTGGATGTGCATTAGTGCAGATATTTGTTCACTTTAAATACTTCTTGCACATGGAAACAAAAACATCCGACGGACGTTGGAACCTTGTATCACTGATGTTTACCGCCATTGTTGTACTTATCCTTATCGCTGGCTCGGTATGGATCATCTACAACATGAACGTCAACATGAAGTTGTAGGCCAAGGTATGCTGAAAAGTTATTTGTCTATCACCAAACCGGGCATTATTTTCGGCAACCTGATTTCTGTTGCGGCGGGGTTCTTCCTCGCCGCAAAAACAGAACCAGCTAGTCTAATGTTGTTCGTTACAACGTTAGTTGGTGTGGGGTTAGTCATCGCTTCAGGTTGTGTGGTGAATAATATTTTCGATCGTGATATCGACCAAAAGATGGCACGTACACGAAATCGTGAAACAGTGAAAGGTAACATCAATATCGATATTGCGTTTGTTTATGCGCTTGCTTTATTGCTGGTAGGGACCGCACTGTTATTTATCCGAGTGAACCCACTATCCGCTGTCGTCGTTTTGCTTGGCTACGTGTATTACGTGTTCTTTTACACGATGTGGTACAAACGTAACTCGGTGTATGGAACCTTAGTGGGAAGTATTTCAGGCGCAGTCCCGCCATTGGTGGGTTACCTGGCGGTAACAAACTTCATTAGCTTGGAAGCGATTTTACTCTTTACCATGTTCTGTCTCTGGCAAATGCCGCACTCGTACGCGATTGCCATGTTCCGCATGCAAGACTACCGAGAAGCCGGGATTCCCGTATTGCCAGTTAAAGAAGGCATTCATAAAGCGCATCGACACATGAAAGCGTATGTCGTGGCGTTTGGAGCAGTATCGTTGGGGTTATTTTTACTTGGTGAAGCCGGGTATGAATACTTAGCGGTTGCAGCGGTCGTTTGCTTTATGTGGACGAAAGTGACCTTTCGCAGCATTGATGACAGCAACTACATCGCTTGGTCAAAGTCGGTGTTTAAAGTCTCACTGCTAGTGGTGATGGGGATCAGTGGTGTACTAGGATTAGAGCTTATTCCGTTGCCATTTATTTATTGAGTTTGAAATTCTTTAATATCACTTCTATGTAGCTCCCATTCTGAGAGCTACATGCTTTGCTAGACTCGAATTCATGCCTAAAAGAGATAATATGATTATCCCTTTTTACTATGGTCTTGGTTCATGTTTCGTCGTTTTACTCTTCTTTCAATTGTTGCAATGTCTTCATGCGTATTAGCCCAAGTTCCGTCCTCGGTTAGCTCCGTGGAAACTTATCGCGTTGGAGATATTCTTGTCAGGCTTATTATCCACAACATGGAGATTAATCCAGTGATTGAAGTCGATACAATTAATCGTTCAGATTATGAAATAAATGATGTATTTCGAGTTGCCTCCATTTCTCTAGATAATGAAAAACTGGATTTCAACAATAGTGCTGGCGTTTTTGTAGAAGAGTATGGAGAGCGTGATAATAAAGTATTTTTCGTGCTTGATTACGTTTACCTACATGGGGGAGGAAGCGTTCTTGTGGATTGTGAAGTCTCATTCGAAAAAGAGAAGATCTTACCCCCAGAATGTAGGGTGAAGGTAAACTGAGAAATCGGCCGAGTTGCTTTGCTTACAAGCTTATCTTACTAAACCTTAATCCAGATTAAAGTTTTGTCACCCACGAGGCATTAAGGTGCGCCTGTAGTTTGCAGGTCTCACGGATTCAGAGAAGGAACAGCCATACGTTGTGTATCGCTGTTCCTTTTTTGTTCTTGGTTACTTGGGAAAAGATAGAACCATAAAGACAACATTAAGAGGACTGGTTTTGAGCATTTTGTTTTCCGAAGCCCGCATTGGCAACATGACCATAAAGAACCGTTTTGTGCGCAGCGCAACGTGGGAAAACATGGCGACTGAAAATGGCCACATGACGGATAAGCTTTACGATATTTACGAAGAGTTGGCGAAAGGTGAAGTGGGTTTAATTGTTACTGGTTATGCCAATATCGTGGAAGAAGAGAAACCCAACGCTGGGATGATGGGGATCTACAACGACTCTTTTATTGAAGAATACAAAAAGCTAACAGAGCTAGTACATCAACACGATTCTAAAATCGTAATGCAAATTGCTTACGGCGGAACCAAAACCACCTACAACGTCGGTGAGCGTGTCATCTTCGCTCCGAGTGACGTGCCTGAGCGTGGCACGAATACGCAAGGCAAAGCGATGACTAAGGACGAGATCGATTACATCGTAAAGGCATTCGCATTGGCGAGTAAACGTGCTCAAGACGCTGGTTTTGACGGCGTAGAGATTCATGCGGCACACACTTACTTAATTAACCAGTTTTTAAGCCCGTACTATAATCGTCGCGAAGACGAATACGGTGGTAGCTTAGAAAATCGCATGCGTTTCCTTTTAGAAATCTTTTCTGAAACCAGAAAGCTGGTTGGGAGCGAATTTCCCATCCTCGTTAAACTGACGGCAACAGAGTTCTTTGACGGCGGTTTAACGTTCGATGAAACTCGCGTCGTCTGTAAGAAACTTGAAGAAGTAGGCGTTGATGCGATCATCGTATCTGGCAATGTTCACGGCAAAGCAAACGAACTTGTTGGTGAAACGTTCGATGGTTATACACTACAAGAAGAAGGTTACTTTCACGAATATGGGCACGTGATCAGTCAGGACGTTAACATACCGGTGATTACTGTCGGCGGGTTGAGTGAGATTGATGCGATTGAGAAAATTGCAGAAAACACAGATATCCAATTTTTTGCTGTGTCACGTCCTTTATTAGCTGAACCTCAGTTAATAAAACGCTGGAAAGAGGGTAATCGAGCGCCAGTGGATTGCGAGCGTTGCTCAAAATGCCGTACCAAACGTGGTAACTTTTGCGTAGTGTATAAGAACCGAAATCGTCGTAAATAACCCACCTTAAGTGGCGGTATTTCACTGATAAATAGTGTAATAGTCTTCTAAAACACTAAGAAGGCTATTCAATTTAGTTCAATATCACTGCCTCTAACGGCTATTCACTATTCGCAGTCCGAAATATTTTTATAATCCTATTTAATTGATAAATAAAGGTAATATAATTAATTATTAAAAATATTAATTATAAGACAAAGTTTCATATCTGAAACTAAATTGCATTCTAAACTTACAATGAACTTATTAATAATTAGGTGCGAGTGTCACGCAGGGTAAAGAATACAGAAGGTGCTTTGAGGTGCGGTATCATTGCTATAACTATCTGATTTTTATAACTGTGTTTCAGCTTTATCGAACCCAAGAGAGTAAGGGAATTTGTGACCCTACGGTATCGTTACTGTGGGGCCTTGTTTATTTGCTGAAAATAGCTACTCAAACGTCACGTTTAATTGTGAGGGACTTGTATTAGCTTGTCGTTGCATTGTGCTTTGCAAGCCTCATGTAAAACGTGAGAGGCAACTAATATGAATAGTCTAGAAAATGCAACCATTGAACACTTCAAAAATCAATTTCAGGGTGATGTTGTTTTGCCCGGAGATCCTACGTACGACGAAGTTCGTCAAATCTGGAATGGCATGATAGATCGAAGTCCCGGTGTTATCGCTCGCTGCAAGTCTGCCGATGATGTCGTGATGGCGGTTAACTTTGCTCGGGATAACAATCAGCTACTTTCGGTCCGAGGTGGCGGGCATAATATTGCGGGCAATGCGGTTTGCGATCATGGTGTGATGATCGACTTGTCGCTTTTGAATCATGTTCAAGTGGATGAAAGCGAAAGAAGGGCTTTCGTTGAACCTGGCTGTACGTTGGCTGATGTCGATGAGGCCACACAAAAATATGGATTAGCAACGCCTGTCGGCATTAATTCAACCACGGGAATTGCGGGGTTAACGCTTGGTGGTGGTTTTGGTTGGTTGAGCCGAAAATATGGTATGACGATTGACAACTTGGTCTCTGCAAATGTCGTAACTGCAGATGGTCGTCAACTGCTCGCGAATGAGACAGAAAATGCCGATTTGTTCTGGGCGTTACGTGGGGGCGGCGGTAACTTTGGTATCGTTACGCGTTTTGAATTCCAGCTACATCCTGTCGGTCCAGAGGTGTTTAGTGGTCTCATTGTCTTTCCATTTGAGCAAGCGAAATCCATTATCACCCAGTTTGCGAAATTCACTGAGTCGGCCCCTGATGACCTAAGTGTCTGGATGGTGAGTCGGAAAGCGCCGCCACTCCCATTCTTACCTGAAAGCGTTCACGGTAAAGAAGTGGTTGTACTCGCGATATGTTATGCGGGTGACCCGGCTGAAGGTGAGAAGTTAATTGCACCGTTGAGAGAGTTTGGTGATGCACATGGTGAGCATGTTGGTGTACAGCCATTTGCGGCGTGGCAGCAAGCGTTTGATCCATTGCTTACTCCGGGCGCACGTAACTATTGGAAATCGCACAATTTTAACTCGCTAAGCGAAGGTGTGATTGATGCAGCGATAGAATACGCAGGTAAGTTACCATCGCCTCAGTGTGAGATTTTTATCGCCTCTCTTGGCTGCGCTGCCTCTAGACCTGAGCCCGAGTCTATGGCTTATTCTAGCCGTGATGCAAACTATGTATTAAATGTGCATGGAAGATGGGATTTAGCAGAAGATGATGAAGCTTGCATCAGCTGGGCAAGGGAATTTTTTGCCAAGACTAAGCCCTATGCAAGTGGCGGAGCGTATATCAATTTCCTTACACAAGACGAAGCTGAACGTACAGAGTCTGCCTACGGTCCAACCTTTGCGCGTTTACAAGCAGTGAAGAAGAAGTTTGATCCAAATAACTTGTTCAGAATGAATCAGAATATCAAGCCAGAATAAGTGCAATAAGAGCGTCGTCATTTCATATGACCGGATCTGTCACTTAATATCAAATAACAGTGGCTCTAAAATCTAATGGAGCCACTGTTAGCTAAAACCTTCGAACTACGTCTCTTCATCTTGATAGTTTAGATAACGTACACACAAATCATGAAACGCTTTTGCTTGAGGCGAGATCGTGCGGTCGGTCAACGTAAAGATACCAATTTGCCTTTCAAGCGGTGGATCGATAAGCGGGATCCAAACCAAGCGTGTTTCATTGGTTGGGAAAGCAAGCTTCGGTAGGGTCGTGACACCAATCCCAAGTTCTAAGACAGAAAACAGCGAAGTGATATTCTCGACCGAATAGAGCGCTTGCTCACTCAGTGCTCTGGCTGGGGTTGGATCGAGAAGCGTACAGGTGCCGTTACGAATAAAAGGTTGTTCGAGCAAGGTTTGCCACTCGATTCCCTCTGTTTGATTGGCAATAGGGTTATCTTTTAAACACACCACACCAATTGGATCAGATAGCAGCGGCGTAAAGTCAATACCGCCCTCATCAAGGTGAGAGGGGTTACCGAGCGCCAAGTCGACTTCACCAGAGAGTAAGCGAGCCTCGACGCCCGCCGCGTTATCATCGATCAAGCTTACTTCTACATTTGGATACTGCTCGCAAAAGGCACCCAACACGCTCGGGATGAGTTTCGCTGCAACAGAAGGAACGCTCGCAATTCGCACTCTCCCTTGCTGTCCGGCCGCGGCAGCTTTGAGATCGTTGTCCAGCGCACTGTAGATATTGAGAAACTGAACCACCTTGGGCAAACAAATCTCACCAAAAGGCGTTAATTTGGTTTTGTTGCCGGGCTCAAACAGCGTTTGTCCTAGCATTTTCTCTAGCTCTTTTATCGACGTGGAGAGCGCAGCCTGAGATCGATTTGCACGATGTGAAGCGGCTCGAAACCCACCTTCCTCGACTACCATCACAAAATGCATTAATTGTTGAAGCTTAATACTCATCCCTAATACCTCTTAATCCCTTTATTTACGTTATTCTCAATGAGGTGATAAGTTTTATTTATCAAATGTAAAAAATTTACCGTTAGATTTATCGCCTGTCAATGTGCATCATTTAACCATATTAAAACAAAACTGTTACAAAGGTTGAAAGGCACGTGAATACTCCTACTAAAAAACACCCAGTTAAAACCAGTCTATTTGCTTCTAAAGCGCCGCTTGAATGGGCGATAGTCAACAACGGAACCCTGTATACGGCTCAAATTCCTATTGATGACACAGGTGCGGTTGTGGAAGGCGGTATCGAAGCACAAACACGTCAAACCTTTAACAATCTCATTCACACCCTGGAGTGTGCAGGGGAGTCTTTGGACTCTGTATTGCAGGTCCTGATTTACGTGACCGACAGAGAATACTTAAAAACTGTTAACCAAGTGTACGCGGAATATTTTGAAGCGCCGTACCCAAATCGCGCCGCCATGGTGGTTGCAGGGTTAGCACGAGAAGAAATGTTGGTGGAGTTTGTCGTCTATGCGTCGGCAAGCCAACCAGAATAAATCCAACAAGAATAATTGAGATCAGTGAGTGGGTGGCTTGCCATCACAAATCGGAAGAACAAGGAAAGAACCATGACTTTTATTAACAATGTTCAAGCAGAAAAATCCCTCTATATAGCAGGTGAATGGCAATCGGGCATGGACACCATCGCCAATATTAACCCTTCTGATATCAGCGAAAACATTGGTGATTTCGCACAAGCGAGTGTGTCGCAAGTAGAGCAAGCGATTCAAGCGGCTAAATCAGCGCAGCCAGAGTGGGAAAGTACACCAATCGAGCGAAAACAGGCAGTGCTGCAAGCGATTGGTGATGAGCTCATTGCACGATGTGACGAATTGGGCACCTTGCTTTCGCGTGAAGAAGGTAAACCATTTGCTGAAGGTCGAGGTGAGATTTACCGTGCTGGCCAATTCTTCCAATACTTTGCTGCTGAGGTACTGCGTCAAATTGGCGATAACGCTGCTTCCGTCCGTCCAGGTGTCTCCGTTGAAGTTACTCGCGAAGCCGTCGGCGTTATCGCCATTATCTCTCCTTGGAACTTCCCAACAGCAACAGCGGCTTGGAAAATCGCGCCAGCACTTGCGTTTGGCAACAGTGTCGTCTGGAAGCCTGCCAACCTAACTCCAGCAAGTGCCGTTGCGCTGACTGAGATTATCCATCGCCAAGGTTTACCTGCTGGCACGTTTAACCTCGTTTTGGGTAGCGGTTCGCAAGTTGGTAATACCCTTATCAATTCGAAAGACGTGAACGGCGTGAGCTTCACTGGTTCTGTGGACACTGGCCGTAAAGTTGCAGCGGCTACGGCACCAAACTTTGTGCGTTGTCAGCTAGAGATGGGCAGTAAAAACGCGCTCGTAGTGGCAGATGATGCAGACATTCAAATTGCCGTTGAAGCCACAATCGCAGGCTCATTCTCGGGTGCTGGTCAAAAATGTACCGCGTCTTCTCGTCTTGTGGTTATGGACGGAATTCACGACGCGTATGTTGAAGCGCTAATCAAACGCATGAGCGAACTTAAAGTGGGTCACGCACTGGAAGAGGGCGTATTCATGGGCCCTGTTGTTGATGGTAACCAGCTGAATGCGAACTTTGAGTGGATTGAAAACGCACGCCAAGCAGGCGCAGAGCTGGCTTTCGGTGGCGAGCGCCTGAGCCTAGAGCATGACGGTTACTACATGTCACCAACCCTGTTCTTGAACACACAAAACAGCTGGGAAGTGAACCAAGAAGAAGTCTTTGCACCAATGGCAAGCGTGATTCGCGTTTCTGATCTGGATGAGGCAATTGCAGTCGCGAACGATACGCGCTTTGGCCTGACAGGCGGCATTATCACGCAAAGCTTGCGCAATAGTGCGATCTTTAAACAGCAAGTCCAAACGGGCTGCGTCATGGTTAACTTGCCAACTGCGGGTACAGATTATCACGTCCCATTTGGTGGCCGTAAAGAATCTAGCTTTGGCCCTCGTGAGCAAGGCCAGTACGCCAAAGAGTTCTACACCGTGGTGAAAACCGCTTATCAGCGCCCTTACTAAGAACAGCAGGGTAGCTGATGGTGTCAGTTACCCGCACTGAAAGGCTAAGAAATTGTTTAAGGAGTGGTTATGTACCAACAACGGATTGTGATTGACGGATTGCAGTACTGCAATTGGGATCGAGAGTATTTCCAAACGCTTAAGGCGAGTGGCATTACCGCCGTTCATGCCACCATCGTCTACCACGAAACTGCGCGCGAAACCTTAACGCGTTTTGCTGAGTGGAACTTGCGCTTCGAGCAAAATGCGGACCTCATCATGCCTATTTATTCAATGGCAGATGTAGAAAAAGCCAAAGCAGAAGGCAAAGTCGGCATCTTCTTCGGCGCGCAAAATTGCTCACCAATTGATGATGAAATTGGCTTGATTGAAGTGATGCGCCGCCAAGGTCTGCTGATCATGCAACTGACCTACAACAACCAAAGCTTACTGGCGACAGGTTGTTACGAACAAAACGATTCCGGCGTAACTCGCTTTGGTAAGCAAGCGATTGAAGAGATGAACCGAGTCGGGATGATCATTGATATGTCCCACAGTGCGGAACGCTCAACACTTGAAGCCATCGACCTTTCTTCGCGTCCAATTTGTATCAGCCACGCCAACCCGACGTTTGCGCATGACGCACTGCGTAATAAATCCAATACGGTGATTAAAGCGCTGACTGAACGCGGTGGTTTGATTGGATTTAGCTTATACCCGTTCCATTTACCAAATGGCAGCCAATGCTCCTTGGATGATTTCTGCCAGATGGTAGCGAAAACCGCTGACATGTTTGGCGTCGACCATTTAGGCATCGGTAGCGATCTGTGTTTAAACCAACCGCAACAGGTATTGGAATGGATGCGCAACGGCCGTTGGTCAAAAGCGATGGACTACGGTGAAGGTTCAGCAAGCAACTCGGGCTGGCCAGATGCGCTGCCATGGTTCTGCGGCAGTGCAGGAATGGAGAACATCTACAACGGATTAATGCGTCACGGATTTAGTGAATCTGAGGCAGGAAAAATATTGGGTGAAAACTGGTTCCACTTCCTCAAAGAAGGATTAGAGCCTATTTCATAGCATTCCCCAAATTAGGAACCGCCTGTCAAAATAACAACAATACGGCAGGCGTAAAACTCACATTTGTGGCCAGTCTTTGACAGCTGCAAAGAACCTCTGGAGCCAGAGTATGTCTGATTTAACCAATAGCATGAAAGCTTCCACGATGAGCGTGTCATCGGGCAAGTCAAAAGCAAAATACAACACACCAACTGCGGAAAATACGACGGATAAATTAGGGCTGAATAACCCTGCGTTTTGGTATAGCGGTGGCTTTATCGCGCTGTTCGTCGCTATCGCTCTTTATGATGGTGAACTGTTATCAACGCTCGTTAACGCCGGGTTTGGCTGGGCAGTGCAAGTGTTTGGTCCTTATTGGCAGTTACTACTTCTTCTCACTTTTCTTATTGGTCTTGGGTTAGCAGCAGGGCGAACAGGCAAGGTGAAGTTGGGTGGAATGGCAAAGCCAGAAATGGACTCTTTCCGTTGGATGGCAATTATATTCTGCACCTTACTTGCTGGCGGTGGTGTTTTCTGGGCTGCGGCTGAGCCTATCGCTCACTATGTTAGCCCGCCACCTTTGTATGGTGCGCAAGATAACCCGCAACAAGGAGCGGTAAATGCGTTGTCGCAATCTTTTATGCACTGGGGCTTCTTGGCTTGGGCGATTGTGGGCAGCTTAACTTCAATTGTGGTGATGCACTTGCATTATGACAAAGGCTTACAATTGAAGCCGCGTATTTTGCTTTACCCAGTATTGGGTGAACGAGCGCTTAAAGGGCAAGTCGGGGCGTTGATTGATGCGTGCTGCATAATCGCCGTGGCGGCTGGCACCATAGGGCCAATCGGGTTTCTGGGATTGCAGGTTAGCTACGCGTTAAATGCTCTATTTGAGATTCCTGATGGCTTTACTACTCAGCTTATTATCATTTTGTTTGCGATTGCGCTCTACACCCTGTCGGCTCTTAGTGGCTTAAACCGAGGCATGCAACTGCTCAGCCGTTACAACGTAATTCTGGCTATGGCGTTGATGGTTTACATTCTGTTTTTTGGCCCTACGAACTTTATCTTTAACGGATACATTCAAGGGGTAGGAACGATGTTGGACAACTTCATCCCGATGGCGACGTACCGCGGTGATGAAGGTTGGTTAAGTTGGTGGACGGTGTTTTTCTGGGGCTGGTTCCTTGGTTACGGGCCAATGATGGCAATCTTCATTGCTCGAATCTCTCGTGGTCGCACTATCCGCCAAGTCATTTCAACAATCAGTATTGTGGCTCCGCTAACAACATGCTTTTGGTTCACAATTGTTGGTGGTTCTGGTCTTGCGTTTGAAATTGCAGACCCAGGTAGTGTGAGTACGGCATTCGAAGGCTTCAACCTACCAGGAGCTTTGCTTGCAGTTACTCAACAACTGCCAATGCCGATGTTGACTTCGATCCTATTTCTGATTCTAACCACGATCTTCATCGTGACGACGGGCGACTCTATGACATACACCATCAGTGTCGTGATAAGTGGTGAAACGGAGCCAAACGCGATCATTCGTACCTTTTGGGGGGTAATGATGGGTGTCACGGCACTGATTCTGATTTCTCTTGGCTCTGGTGGCATCTCTGCACTGCAATCTTTCATTGTGATAACCGCGGTTCCGGTGTCGCTGATTTTGTTGCCATCACTTTGGAATGCGCCGCAAATCGCAATCAAAATGGCGAAAGAGCAAGGGCTTTAACAATTATCTAATTCAAACAACGTGGAGCTTGTGCGGGTGTTTTCCTCCTGCATCCGCACAAACCCTAGTATTCTTACAATAACAAATAGGTGGTGAGCAAAATGGATGCACATCGTTCTACTTATACGGAAGCAACTATGCGCGATGCAGCGATTGTCATGGCAGCCGAAAGGCTTGGCGCAATGCACCAAAACCGAATCAGCTTTGTTCGTAGTCTGATTCGTAATATGGCAAGCCAAAATTGGCAAGTAACCAAGCATGAGTGGCAACTTTGTCCGCGTGGTTATGGTCACGTTATTTACAAATTGACCACGCTAGAGCACGTTTATCATTTGGTGGTGTTCTGTGATGAAATTGCTGATGACGAGCGTAATGACCGCGTCATTGCTGAAAAGTGGGACGTCACATTCGCACTGGTTCAAGGCGATGTTGATGTTACTTTGTTGGAAAGATTGCGAGCAAATGTACCGCTGCAAGAAGCGGGACGTAATCCAAACAACGTACTTGTTCTGGCTCGCGCAAACAAAAGCGTGCGCGTGTTTGAGCACATTGTTAGCGCTCTTTCTCAAGGCAAGCAGCCCGAGCCAAAAGAGTTGGCGGAAGTGGGGTATATCCTTCGTACCACTGCTGTGTATGGTAACGGAAAGTTTGGTATCGCCGATTTCAAACTGTTAGAGAATAACCCAGATTTCAGCCAGTCTTTTAGTGCGCAAATGTGTGCCGTATATATGTTGCGTGAATTCAGCCTGGATTGGGTGCACTACCTGGCACTTCAGCAAGGAGGCGACAACGCGGTGGCTTTGCATCGTGGCTTGCAGCGCTACCTTGGTGTCGGCAATGCGACTGGCTTGGGCATGGCTCCATACTTGATTAATCACCCGTGCATCGTTGACCAATGGATGACCTCTCGCGAACGTGCGGTAGCGCGAGTCTTTGCGATGCCGTGTGAAGCGTCGTTCCATGCTCCTTTGCAAGGATTGCTTCAAAAAGCACAGCGTCATTTAGAGCAAGTCATCACCATCAATGAACATCAAGACAGGCTCAATCATCAAGCGATAGCAGACATCAAACAACTGCTATCGGAGCTAACAACGTTAATGGCATCACATCCGAACTGGGCGAGTTTGGTCGAGCATAAGAAAACAATGAGTGTGGAAGCCCAAGAAATCCTCACCTCTTGCTTGATTGAACTCTACCCATCTTTGGTGGACGAATTTGCCAGCCAAATGAATACGGATGAAACGTTATCGATTCCGGGCGGGAAAAAGATCCATGACTTACTTGAGGTGCTGCAAAGCAAATACCGCTGGGCGATTAATGCGGATTACTCACTAGCCGAGAACAACTACTGGTTCTGGTATCGCTCACAAGACAAAGAAGAGCCAAGGCTTGGTGTTCGTGGGGAAGAGGCAGGAGAAGAAAAAGAATTGCCGCTTGATATCGGCAGACAAGTGAATCGCTTGTACCACGCCTTGCTTGGTTGTGATGAAGAAATGTCCGTAGCGGAGTTTTTGTTGCAGAACCCGACTTATCGTTCGATCACACGTCGTGTATGGACGTTAGGTAACCGAGCAATGGGTGATATTCAAATGAACGTGCTGCGCCAAGATGCACTGCCAATGCACTTATTGCGCTGTAAGTTGGCGATCTTTGGTGCGACTAAGTTTGATCCGCGCTCGGATCGTTGGGTTCGAGTAACTTTCTTCCAAGGTGCGCCGCTGTTAGATGAAATTCACGATCCAAAACTGGCGGACACATGGATTTTCCCAAGCATGCCGGAACGAGAAGAAATTGCGCAAAGTGACAATCTAAAAATCAACGGAGGATTTGCATTATGATCGTCTCTCACAACGAATTGGTGGCCGCGGTTAATAAGGCATTTCTTGGCATGCGCCGTCACTGTGGTGAGGCGGATGTCATTGCGAACATGGTGGCGGACTTGCAAATGGTTGGCTTGCACGGGGTGCGTCACTTTAATAACGCCAGCCTGTTTCTTGGGTTAGATTCGGACTGCGCCGTATCGGTGACCAACAACACGTCAGCGAGTATCGAGATGGATTTGCACAATGGCAGTGTGGCGTGCCACTTACCCGCCGTGTTGGATTTCGCACTTGAGAAAATGATCAACAGTAAGTCGATTACTATCACGTTGAAACAGTGTCATAACCGTTGGCTAGGTTTTAGTGAGTTGTTGAAGCTCTCTGCAAAAGGCATTGCGTGCCGTGCACAATGGGTCAATGGCTCTAGTCCAAAACGAACGCTTTATGTGTTAAATCGTGGACGAATCGCGCCAGAAGTCTTTTTCTCGGATCAGTTTGATGGACATGATACGGATTTGCATAGTATGGTTATCGAACTCTCTGTGAACGATTTCGATATCGAGAAAAGCGCACAAGGATACACCATTCACATTGAAGGCGATGAGTTAAGCAACACGCAACAAGCCTCTTGGCAAAATGGTATTTTTGTCGAAGACCAAGAGTGGGAAACACTGAAACAAACCGCAACCGCGTTGCTGGTGGAGAACAGTGAGCGTTCCATGCAGGGCGCTGGTGGTGTGGTTTAAGCTCTGAAGGGACAGTGATTCCAAGTTTCAAGTGATGAAGGCTGCGGTTTAGCGGCCTTTTTTGTGCGCGATGTTCGGTCACTTCTTAGGTTCTAAGGCTATGATTATCGTTAAATACCAAGTAGAGCGACATAGGGAAGAAAAATGGACCTGCAAGAGAACAAAAGAAATGCCATTGCGTTTTACGAAACCGCCTATCGAGGTAATCCAAAAAAGGCAGTTGAAGACTACGTTGGCGATGAGTACATTCAGCACAATCCATTAGTTGGAAATGGCCCCGAGGCTTTTATCGAGTATTTTGAGCGGATGCAAAACGAGTATCCCAATAAAGACATTACGTTTGTGCGAGCCATTGCTGAGGGGAATTTGGTGGCACTACACACTCACCAAACATGGCCTAATGATATTGAATACGTGACGATGGATTTCTTTCGTTTTGATCATAATGGGAAAATCGTCGAACATTGGGACGCTCTGCAAGAGATTCCTAAAGAAACACTGAATGGTCACACCATGTATTAACGAACCGTTGATTAGCCTCCAATACTATTTATTCAAACGGTATGGGAGGCCAAATTATTTGGTACGAGTTAGACGTCAATCACTAGAGCGCTTTTTCGATCTTCATCGCTACGTCTTCAGATACCCAACCTTTCCATAAGTCAGGGTAGGTATTAAAGAAGTAAAACATCGCTTCTTCACCATCTGCGTAGTTATCTTCCATCCAGGCCAGCATTTCACTCATTTGCTCGTTGGTAAATCCGCGTTTCTGCAAGTACGCGAATGCTTGGGGTTCTTTGTTCGCAAATGCCTCAGTTGTTACCGTGCGAACTGGAGAAGGTGGGTACATTGTTACTTTTGGTGAAGCACAATCGGGCTGGGTGGTACAGTTGCGATACTCTTCCAAATCTGTTCCGCTACCAAAATCCACTTTGACCATATCATACTTGCCCAATACGGGTGTTGGTGACCAGTAGTAACCAAACCAAGGCATTTTGCGATCATAGGCTTTGGCGATGGTGCCAGCTAATGCTGCGCCAGAGCCTGGGTCAACCATCTCAAAGCCGTGCTCACTTAACCCTAATGCATTAAACAAGTGACCGGAGGTGATTTGGCATGTCCAACCAGCAGGGCAGCTATAAAAGGCGAACTTGTCATCATCCTCAGGGTGTTCAAACAGCTTGGCGTGTTTAATGACGCCTTCTATCGTCGCGAGCTCTGGATACTGTTTTACCAGATAGGCAGGAACCCAAAACCCTTCTTCACCACCATTGACAAGCGACTCACCAGCGATGCGCAAGCGTTTATCCGCAATCCCTTTATCAAGTGCTTCTTTAATACCGTTTGTCCATAACTCTGGCGCAACGTCAGGTTGTCCCTTTTCAATCATAGAGGTGCCTGTAGGAACGCTATCACCAGGGATCAATTCCGCATCGCACTGGTAGCCTTCATTTAAGACAAATTGGTCGATGTGCGCCATTAAGCTTGCCGAATTCCAATTCATATCCGCGATTGTTATTTTTCCACATTCATCCGCATTTGCATGAGTTGATAATGCTGATAGCAGCAGAACAGAGAGCATTGAAGGTGTCGTCTTCATGTGACTGAATTTCCTTGTCGTTGTCATTTGCTTCAGTATATACATCGGTTTACAAAGATTCAGTGAACAAGGTTTTTTCAGTGACGTTAAGCATAAAAACGGCGATTTATGAAGCGTTGAGTGAGAGTGTTTGAAAGGGAGTTAATACAGCAAGAACACCCCTTCGTAGCCGCCGATCTCAATGTGAGAAACATAGTCGCCGATGTTACCGTCTTGATCTACAGGTCGCATAGGTTCTGGAAGTGCGATAGTTATCTTCGGTGAGGAGAAATAATCGATATTCTTGCCAAAGAAATCAGTCCGATACAGCACTCGGCCTTTGGTGAATTCGCGGGCTAACACCATCTCCGTAGGGCCATGCATCACTACCGTATCTTCTGAGCGATACGCAAAGTACGTATGGGTTGGTAACAAATCGATAGCGCCATTAGGCAAGTCAGGATGAGCCACTTTGCTCATAGAAGCATCTCCAATCACCGTGTAATCGGCGGAATAGGGCGTGCTGGTGGACATCATTAGCGGAGTCGCCTGATACCCATCTGGGATTTGATTGGCTGGTGTACCTAAATCAACGGCAAGCAAGGTGCTAGGTTGATAAGCAATATTCTTTGGTACGCCTGCCTTCCAGAAGTTATCACCTGTTGTGTTATTACTTCCATATAAGTAGCCATTGTTCCACTGATTAAAGTAACTGCGCTCAGGGTGATAGTTTAAGTAGAACACCGCTAGTGCAGAATATTGGTCCTGCTTCCAATTGTTTTCTGTGTTACCAAAGTATTGAACGCGACCATAACGCGTTGTTGCTTGATAAATCACTTTCTGGTCAACTTTGGCGAGAGAAGAGTTGTCCCAAAACTTAGCCAAGCCAGCATAGCCACTAAAGCCGGTAGAAGGGAAAAGGTAATGCTCGCGCAAGTACAAGGAGCCAGCACCAACCAAGTGGTTTTGGCCGTTACGACCGAATAAGTTGGCCGTGCCTATGTTGAGGCCAATTAACGCATCCGCATCCAGCGTCGCCAATTTGTTTAAGAACGCCGAGAATTGCGCTTTGTATGCATCATCAGCGGCTTGGCTTCCCGCCACCAAACCAAGCTCATCCACCGTACCACCGGAATAAACGTAGAACTGATTTTCTCCGAGTAACTTATTCGTATCGTCGTTGTACGCACCGTTTAAACCTTGTTTTGCCCATTCAGCTTGATAATAGTGGCGCATTGTATTGGCAAAATCGGGATTGCCGAGATTAGTCAATGCCCAAGAAGAGGTTTGATTCCACATGCGACCAAATGGAATAACGCGTGACTCCCAACGAAATCGTGCTGTTGCATTCTTATTTGAGCGGTTCTTGAACTCTTGCCAAGAAAGATAATTATCTTGGTTTCGATCAGCTGATTCGTCAAAACCTCGAATTTGTCGCCAGCGCTGAATGGTTTGACCTTCAGGTGTCTCCGTTGGTGCTCCTAAGACATTGACGACAGGGAAGCTATCTTTGAGTTGAATGTTTTCGAGGCGTGGGCGGTTTTCTATGTTGTCGTCATGCCAAGTAATTTTCGCAACGTAAAGGCGGCCGCCGTCGCGTAAAAAAGTGGACCCAAAATACTGACCGCCACCATAGGTTTGTCCGCTACCATCGTGTGTCGTAGCGCGAACCCAATCCGAAGGAACAGACCAGTTTACCGTTTGGTTTTTAGTCATGTTCTCAGTCTTGTCTTTTTTAATTGCGAAGCTTTTCCATTCTGTTACCAGACCGAATGAATCGATGGCAGAAGGGTATTCAATTATGAAGTTGCCACCTTGAGCAAACTGGGAAAACGTAAGGGTTAAGCGGTCGAACTTCTCTGAGTGATAAACATAGAGGGCACCACCATTATTCGCCTGACCGAATACATCAGCATCCCATGGCGGTGGTTGATATAGCCAAAAACCGGCGTGGTCAGCACTAGCCGTATAACCAACAATCATCGGTTTTCGATTGAGTAAGGTATTTTCACCATGGCTTGAGTCGACTTCAGCTAGGATAGTGTCTTCCGAAAAATGAAGAAAAAAGTCCTCATAATCGATGTTATTTATTTCTGCTTGGTTACGTATATCGTTTTCCAGCCAACCTGAGTTAAGTTCCAGCTTTTGGTTGTACATGTAACCAAGCGCTTTTACACGCTCGTTATCACTCTTATTTTCGTAAGCTCCAAACACGATATCGGCATTATCCAACTCCCATTCAAGTGCAGCGGCAGCAGAGATAGGCTTATCTTGAAGATCAATACCCTGTTCATGCAACCCAGGTAACACGATTGCTGTTCTACTCCAAACGTTGGGTACAGAAAGCAAGCTCAAAGAAATGAGTGTAACGAGAGAAAAACAATGCGACTTCAACATGGAGTTATCCCATTAATACTTAGATGACTCAAATTAAGAGTCAGATACAAAAAGAAATTATAGTCCATTCGCGAAGTCGTAATCAGGACCCTGCCATAGAGGACTTTACAGGAAAACTAACAGGGGATGCTGTGCAAAAATGAGCGGGTGTACTTGGAATAGATCATCCTCATAGACTCAAAACTTCCTCTACACGTCAGCACAAAAATAACCACCATTTTAACCTTGTTTCGGTCGTCACCATGTTGTTGGGTTTTTTTCAACAAATTCAGTTAAAACTAACTCTTCAAACCAGTCAGATACTCTGTCTTGGTGGTTGCAGATCATACAAAAAATTAACAAATTAAATTTTTATACATTTTTATTGCATAAAAAGTCCAGTTGAGTAATATAAATACCAAGTGACAATTAATGCGGTATGTCAGCATGACTATTCAGGTAAGCGGAATCAATAAATCCTACGGTGAGACACAAGTGCTTCACGATGTCAGCTTTAAGTGTGAAAGCGGGGAAACATTGGTGTTACTTGGTCCAAGTGGCGCAGGTAAGAGCTCTCTACTGCGTGTTCTTAACCTTCTTGAAGGGGCGGATAACGGCAAGCTAAACATCGCAAATGATGTTTTTGATTTCTCTACTGAAATCAAAGAGAAACAAGGTTTAGCACTTCGTCGTAAAGTAGGCATGGTGTTCCAGCAGTACAACTTATGGCCGCATATGACAGTAATGGAGAACCTGATTGAGGCTCCGGTAAAAGTATCTGGCATGGATAAAGAAGAAGCGAAGAACCAAGCAATGCAAATTCTCGCAACACTGCATTTGGCAGACAAAGCGGATGCATGGCCGATGCAGCTTTCTGGTGGTCAGCAACAACGTGTGGCGATTGCTCGTGCATTGATGATGAAACCGGAAGTCTTGCTTTTTGATGAACCGACCGCAGCGCTTGATCCGGAAATTACTAACCAAGTCGTTAAGATTATTAAAGATTTAAGCGAAACTGGCATCACCCAAGTCGTAGTAACGCATGAGGTCGATTTTGCTAAGAAAATCGCTAGCCACGTACTGTATCTAGAAAAAGGACACATCGTCGAGCACGGCACAAATGATTCGTTTTCTAACCCGCAAACCGCCCAGTTTGCTGACTACCTAAATCACTAAATTACGTTTTTAAAGTTCAGTCTATTTAACAGATAAGCTCGGCTGTCATTGCGAGTGTCAGCCCACTAAGTACACACGGAGTATTGCAATGAAAAAGATTCTACTAGCTTCACTAATCGGCCTTTCTTCTGCAACTATGGCAGCAAACGCAGCAGCACAAGAAGAGATCAAATTCGCGATGGAAGCGACGTACGCACCATTCGAATACATGGATGAAAATAACCAAATCCAAGGTTTTGACGTGGATCTGGCGAACGCACTATGTAAAGAAATGGAAGCCAAATGTACCTTCCATAACCAATCTTTTGACAGCCTGATCCCTGCATTAAAATTCAAACGTTACGATGCGGCTATCTCTGCAATGGATATTACTGAGGCGCGTTTGGAGCAAGTGAATTTTACGAATGCATACTATGAGAACTCAGCAGCGTTTGTTTCTATCAAAGAAAAAGTTGCTGATCAAAAAGCACTAGAAGGTAAGCGCGTTGGTGTTCAAAACGGTTCAACACACCAAAGTTACCTGATTGAGCAAATGCCGGGCGTAACCGCGGTTCCTTACTCTAGCTACCAAGACGCATTCATCGATATGAAAAACGGTCGTATTGATTCTGTATTTGGTGATACAGCAGTCGTAGCTGAATGGTTCAAGAAAGAAGACAACCTAGCGTACGTGGGTGAGCACGTTACTAACCCTAAATATTTCGGTAACGGTTTCGGTATCGCAGTAAACAAAGGTAACGATGAGCTAGTGAACAAGCTGAACACGGCACTGAAAACAGTGAAAGCGAACGGCGAATACGACGTAATCTACAACAAGTACTTCGGTAAGTAATATGGCACTAACGGGTTACTCTTTATCGCTTGTTCAAGCTAGTTGGATGACTGTCCAGCTAGCCTTCACAAGCCTTTTAGTCGGTTTGATTCTGGCAGTGGTATTCGCCAGTGGTGAAATGTCTCGCCGCGTTTTCGTTAAATGGCCAATGACGGCATTTGTGACGATTGTCCGTGGCTTGCCAGAAATCCTTGTCGTGTTGTTCATCTATTTTGGTTCGACGCAGGTTCTGTTTTTAATCACCGGCGACTTTATTGAAGTTAGCCCGTTTTTGTCTGGCGTGGTGGCGTTGTCGTTAATCTTCGCTTCTTATGCTTCTCAAACTCTACGTGGCGCGTTAAAAGCCGTTGGAAGAGGGCAGAGAGAAGCAGCAAGTGCACTCGGCGTCAGTCAGGCACATGCTTTTGTTCGCATTGTTTTGCCACAAGCAGTAAGACACGCGCTACCAGGTTTAACTAACCAATGGTTGGTTCTGTTGAAAGATACCGCACTTGTATCACTGATCGGCGTAACAGATTTGTTGAAACAAGCGCAGCTAACGTCGGCAGCAACTCATGAAGCCTTTACATGGTACGCAACTGCTGCGGCGATTTACTTAGGCATTACTTTGATTACGCAACGTGCCGTAAAACTGATTGATAAGAAGTTCTCAATTCAAGGCATGAGTATGGGACAGGAGGCTACCGCATGAACGAACAACACGCTTGGCAAATGCTGGATGGCTTAGGTACTAGCCTTCAATTAACCGCCGCTTCCTTGGTTGTCGGCTGCCTCTTAGCTTTGATGATGACGCTGACTCTGATCCTACGTACTCCGGGTTTGCATTGGGTAAGCCGTGGCATCATCACCTTGTTTACTGGTACGCCTTTGTTGGTACAGATCTTCTTGGTTTACTACGGTCCGGGTCAGTTTGATGTAGTGAGAGAAAGTGTTTTTTGGACATGGTTAAGCCAACCTTGGTTTTGTGCGATGTTAGCGTTAGCACTGAATACCGCTGCATACAGCACTCAGCTGTTTAAAGGCGCGTTTAACGCGATTCCTTCTGGTCAATGGCAAGCGTGTCGTGCTCTAGGGATGAACAAAGCCGCAACGCTAAAAGTGCTGCTGCCATACGCTATTCGTCGTGCCGTTCCGGCTTATTCGAACGAAGTGATTTTGGTCTTCAAAGGTACTTCACTAGCAAGCACGATCACGATCATGGATCTGATGGGTTACGCGCAGCGCATTAACGCACAAACCTACGATACGTTGACGGTGTTTGGTATTGCAGGCGCATTTTATTTAACCGTAAATGGTGTGCTCACTCTTATCTTCCGCCAGGTAGAGAAGAAAGCACTAGCCTTTGAAGCCGTTTAATTATTAGTAGCTAATTTGTAAATGCCTCTGTTCAGCGTTGCCCTGAACAGAGGCATGTTTGTTTTAGTGTACTGCTACGCTGGAAAAATCATCAAGAATCACCAAACTTAAGTAAGGCAAACAATCACTGGTGATGATATGGAACGTCGACACTTCTTAGCTTTATGGTCGCTAATATTTGCGCCTTCGCTAAAATCCGCTAGCCCAATGAAGCCGACACCGCCTCAAACGGAAGGACCATTCTATCCCGTGGTTCCAGTGCCATTTCGTCAAAATTTGATTTTGCAGTCGAAAGGTCTTATTGGTGAGCCCATTTTTCTTCAGGGTAAGGTAATGGATACAGCAGGGAATCCATTGTCTGGAATGAAAATAGAAATATGGCAATGTGATGGACAAGGCATCTATGAACACCCGAATCAACCTAACAATAATAAGTTTGATCCTCACTTCGCAGGCTTTGGTGCAGTTTTAACTGACGAAGATGGGAATTACCTTTTTCAAACGTTATTTCCGGTTCCATATAGCTCTCGACCTCCCCACATCCACGTAAAATTGTGGCGTGGAGAGAAAGAGCTGTTAACGACTCAGCTTTATTTGAAAGGGCGAACTGGTAACGAGTGGTGGGGCGGAAAAGCCCGTGATTATTTGCAGTTTGAGCCTGTCAACATTGATGGTCGTGTCGTCGGTGAGTTCAATTTTGTGCTCGCTTAATGCGATTAAGCATTATTTTGAAAACTCACATCGTAGATTACAAAAGTAATTAGCAAACAGAAGCTTCTAACAGATTAGTCTTGTCCGGCTCTGACTCTTAGTTTGTAGAAATCACTGTACCCAGATTTACGGAGTTGAACACCGCTTACACCTTTCGCTCTGGTGATTTTTTCTTGCCCCCAGAACAATGGCAAGATTGTTGTATCAGCTCTGAGCTCCGAGAGTATTCCCTCCAAACGTTTTTCAGGCGTGGGATCTGAGACTGCATCGTGTACGTGATTAACGTGCTGCTCAAATTCATCAGAGTGAAGAGCAAATCGAATACCAGTACCTGTTAATAGCCACTCATAAATTCCATAGGTTAAAGGTGGCTCAATGACATCTTCGACAAAGAGTAAGTCGGCTTGTTCTTTTACAAGTTGAGGATTGCTAGCGTCAGTTAGCTCCACAAATTCTACATGCAACCCAGTTTGACGGATTAAATCTACGATCCATTGGTTCGCTTTACTTAAATAATCAATCGTCCACTTTGGATGGGTTATGACTAACGTTCCCTCAAGCTGAGGAACAATCTCGTTGTGAGAGTTATCATCGAGAATGTGCATCGTTTCCAAGCCATTCGCTTTGGCAAATTCAAATCTACGACTCTCGATAAAAGAAAATAGGCGCTGCCAAGTTTGCTCGCTTATTGAGCACTCGGCTCGACGATTACGTGCTAAAAAAGAAAATGCCTGAATCATATAACATTCGGTATCGTCAGTTTCCTGATTATAACTGATGTATTGATCCAGCTCAGTCCCTTGATGAGAGAGCGTTATTTGCTCCAATAATGCCTTTTTTGCGAAATAGTTATGATGTTTCTTCAGTACTATTTTGTCGGTATCCCAATGCCTAAGTACAAATGGGCCAGTACCTATTGTGATACTGCGACCTTTAAAGCTCTTCTGACGTCGAGTAGTGATAGACGCATTTGCGGTTGCTAAGCAGTAAATGAATAAGTTATTAGGCTGCTTTAAGTCAATACGTATAGCTTGTTTGGCATTATCGAAGCTGATACGAGTGACTTGCTGAAGTAATTTTTGGACGGGGCCATCGGTTGTAATGAGCTTATTTAAAGAGTGTACGACATCTTCTGCTTGTAATGTTAGCCCATCGTGACAGTAGATATCAGGGCGGAGCCAAATATATATACAACTGCCTTCATTTTTGTACTCACAAGCGAGGTGATTTTTTAATTGACCGTAGTGATCAACGGTAAATAGGGTGTCATACAAGCTGCGTATTACCTGCAGTTCTGAAAAGCGATAAGTCAGTGAAGGGGTTAGCTCATCTACCCAAGGATACTGGCTGACGATGAGTGTATTTGAATCTTTGTTTTCTTCTGAAACTTCTGCGAGTGCTTGGCTAAGTGCGCTTACAGCGGTGCTACGGTAATGCTCAAGTAACCTCGAGATGACGTCAAAGCTACCATTGTTGATTTCATTACGAATCGTAAAGTAGAGGGCTTGATGTATTGTTACCGTCACTTTTAGTGTGCTGGCTTTCCCACGACCACGACCTGGCTCCCAATGGATCCAATTGTAGCTGTCAAGTATTCTCAGTATATTAGATATGTTGCGTCTAGAAGTTGAAAAAACCAGTTCTAAATCGTCGAGGTTTACCTGATACGTTTGAGAGTGTTTGTAATGTTTTAATAACTGGCTCAATCTACGAAGACATGTTTCTGTCATGTTTTATTATGTTTCCTCAATAGATGATTGATTTATTAAAGCTATATAATAAATTGATTTCATATTGTGGTGAAGAAAGATGATTGCTTAAACCCCTCAGTGTTATTGATTGGCTTATCTTCTTCCCATTTAAAAGTATTGGTGGTTTTCATTTTGACTCTAATATATTACTACTAATAGAGAGCAAAGGCTCACTTTTAATTTTTACTATAATATTAGTGAGTTATGATTAATGTTAGTGTTTGTTTTATTAGTTGTGTCTAATTAGTTGGGCGTAATGACATGAAAATACCCCCACTCATCTATGTAAATAAGCAGGGGTATAAGTTTATTTTACTTCTGGGAAGGTAGTGAATATCGTCCACTCATCTTTAACCATCCCTTGCTGGCCGACAACAGTGGCAGTAACGCGGCGGTTTAATGCGTGGCTGACACGATCCATACCCGGCTCTGCTAACTGTGTGTCGCCAAAAGCAATAATTGCGAGGCGGTCACCCGGGATTCCTTTTTCTATCAATAGATCGCGTACATTCTCTGCACGATGGCGAGATAGGTTTAAATTGTATTCTGCGCGTCCTACCTTACTTGCGTATCCTTGTATCTCTATAGAAGTGGTTGGATACTTTTTAAGAAATGCAGCCAACTCATCTATCTTGTTTTTAAAAATTTGGTTAATAAGAGCAGAGTCATTATCAAACAAAATCTTAAGTTGGTATTGCTCTTCTTTATGCAAATAGGTTTCACAACCATCATTGTCCACTTCTGCCCCTATTGGAGTACCTGCGCAAAGATCACGAGCGTTTATCACACCATCTTGGTCCAAGTCGTTTAGGTCAGCAATCTGATTCGCCTTTGGTATAGGAATGTACGTCAGCTCATCTTGTGCGTACGCACTATGATGACTAATTATGATTAAAGCCAGAGTGATTAGAAGGTTCTTTTTCATTGTATTTAGTACTCCACCGATTGAGTCCACGCTTCCGGTATGTCGACGCGCAATGCGTCTAAAAGCTGCCCGGTTGAAGTCAGGGTCCGATATTGTGCGTATTGCTGCGCAAATTGTGTTTCTAAGTAGTTTTTGCGTGATTCAAACAACTCGTTTTCAGTGTTCAGCAGATCAAGTAGGGTGCGCTTTCCAATACGATATTGTTTTTGGTATGCAATAACGGTGTTTGACATGGAATCAACGTGTTGTATTAAAAAAGACTTTTGTTGTTTAGTCAGCTCAAGAGCGCTCCAAGAAAGGCGGAGCTCTTGCTCCACACTTCGGTATGCTCGCTCTCTGAGGTCTTTCGCTTTATTGAGTTGGTAGGCCATACTGTCACTGTTTGCAGAGTCTCGGCCACCGTTGTAAAGGTTGTATCGGACACGGAGCATTGCTTGTGTTTCAGAGTTGAGACCATTTACTCCTCCTACATCATCGTTCCAGCTTTGTTTCGCTTCAAATGAGATGACTGGGAAATAGTTTGCATCTGCTTGTTTATATTGGAACCTGGCAGAATCGACATCTGCGAGTGCTATTTTTATGACAGGATGATTGTCAAAAGCCTGCGATTGGGCCTCGTCTAGAGAATTGGGGATAAAGTTTTGGTCTGCGTGCGGAAAAATAAGGTTAGTTGGTGCTTCACCAACTAAGCGAAAGAATGCTGTTTGAGCGTCTTTATGGTTATTTTGTGCAGCTAAAACATTACTCTGAGCTTTTGCTAAACGAGCTTTAACCTGGTTAAGGTCGGCAACTGAGCCAATTCCTGACTCTGTACGCTTTTTAATATCAGTATAAATTCGCTTATGTGTGTTTAGGTTGCTAGTGGAAAGCGCAGTCAGCTTTTGTGTTTTTACTACATCCAAATAAGCTTTGATGACTTCTAACGCAACATTTTGGGCATCTGCAAGCAACTGATAACGCACAGACTCTGCATCTGCAGAGGTACGATCAATGTCATATAGGGTTTTTGAACCATCCCAGATCAACTGGGTAAGAGTAATTGCCATATCTTTACGGGTCATCTCGGTATCACTCTTACCAGTAGAGTCGGAAGGGTGAATGCTCTCGTAACCGATACCCGCGTCAATATCGAGACTAGGTTTATATGCTCCACGTGATTTATCGATAATATAACGACTACTCATATACTCATTAAACGCACTTTTGATATCAGGGTTCGTTGCAAATGTTGTCGCTATTGCTTGTTCTAAAGTTTGTGCGCTAGAAACCAGTGGTATTAGCAAACCAAAACACGCGATACTAATATTACTTAGCTTCACTAAAATCTCCCCAAATAATTTAACGCCAGTTATTTTTCAAAAATAAATATTAAAGATTACTAATGTTACCCAAGGCAAACGTTTCCCTTTGCTTGCTTTTTCGGAATGTAAGCTGCTATTTCAATGAAAATTTAATGACAAGTTTAAAGAATATTAAAAATAGGTCGCATAACATATGTTTTTACGGTGCAAAATAAAACAAATTTAAAACATGAAAATTATTGATAGGATAATTGCGTGTTTTAGATGGGTTAATTGATGCTAGCTTACGCCCAATTGTGTATATCGCTTCTTGAAAATAAGTCTTATTACTTTTTTAGTTTTATGGACTTTGAGATTTTTGTATTTACTAAATGAGGTATAAGCTCTTGGTTGGACCATCAAAATTAACCGCACAAACCTATGTTGTAATCGGCCTAGATGGTCAAATTAAAGCTTTTGCGTCTAAAGAAAACTTGTTACCGGGAGAAGTGGTCGTTGAATTAGTAGAGGGGAAGATCCAACCTCAGCATGTATATATTGCTGACACAGAAGGTGAAGCTCAAACTGATTCTACCGACAAGCTTGCGAAAATATTAGAGGCCATCGAAAAAGGACAAGACCCGAGCGAACTAGGTGATGAATATGCTACTGAAGCTGGTGAAGTTACGGGTTCAAGTTTGACGGCCTCTGGTACTGTTGAACGAACGGGGGCAGAAGTACTAGCAAGTACTTTTTTTGAAACCGCCGGCGTGACGACAGAGCAAAGTACAACGCTATTTAATATTTCTCGATTCACAACCTCAGAGCTTGGTGAAACTGAAGCGTTGATTGATGGTGAAGATAGAGGTGCCGTTCAAGAAGACGTGACGCTTGGAACTTCTGGCAACCTCAGTGTTACTGATCCAAATACAGGTGAAGCGTTATTCCAATCACAGAATGAGGTTCAAGATAGTTATTGGGGCGTCTTCTCAATTGATGCTTTCGGTAACTGGAATTATCAGCTGAATAATGAGCACGAAGAAGTGCAGGCTTTGGATCATGACAGTGACCCAGTCATCAGAAGTATTACCGTTTTATCTGTAGATGGCACTGAGCATGAAGTTGTGATCTCTATTACGGGCACCGAAGACGCGCCAGTCGTGACGGGCACATTCACGGGCAAGGTGACCGAAGGCAATCTCGGTGATGTTGTGACCGCAGCAGGTACCATTACTATCTCTGATGTTGATAACGGCGACGATCCGATTTTTGCAAACACCACCGTTACGGGCACCTATGGTGAGCTAGCATTGGTGGACGGGAAGTGGACGTATACGCTGGACCAAAGCCAGGTTCAACAGCTGGACGAGGGTGAGCAGGTGCAAGACATCATCATTCTCACGGCGACCGATGGTACCCAACAAAACATCGTGATTGATATTACGGGCACCGAAGATGCGCCAGTCGTGACGGGCACATTCACGGGTAAGGTGACCGAAGGCAACCTCGGTGATGTCGCGACCGCAACAGGTACCATTACTATTACTGATGTTGATAATGGCGATGAGCCAGTGTTCAGCAACACTACCGTTACGGGCACCTATGGTGAGCTAGTATTGGTGGATGGGCAGTGGACGTATACGCTGGACCAAAGTCTGGTTCAAGAGTTAGATGAGGGTGAGCAGGTGCAAGACACCATCACCCTGACGGCAACCGATGGCACCCAACAAAAGATCGTGATTGATATTACGGGCACCGAAGACACGCCTATTGTTGACGGTACGTTTACTGGCAAGATGAGCGAAGGCAACCTCGGTGATGTCGCGACCGCAACAGGCACCATCACTATCTCTGATGTTGATAACGGCGATGAGCCAGTGTTCAGCAACACTACCGTTACGGGCACCTACGGTGAGCTAGTATTGGCGGATGGAAAGTGGACGTATACGCTGGACCAAAGCCAGGTTCAACAGCTGGACGAGGGTGAGCAGGTGCAAGACATCATCATTCTCACGGCGACCGATGGCACCCAACAAAACATCGTGATTGATATTACGGGCACCGAAGACAAGCCAGTCGTGACGGGTACGTTCACCGGCAAGGTGATCGAAGGCAATCTCGGTGATGTCGCGACCGCAACCGGCACCCTTGCTATCTCTGATGTTGATAATGGTGATGAGCCAGTGTTCAGCAACACTACCGTTACGGGCACCTATGGTGAGCTAGCATTGGTGGATGGGAAGTGGACGTATACGCTGGACCAAAGCCAGGTTCAACAGCTGGACGAGGGTGAGCAGGTGCAAGACACCATCACCCTGACGGCAACCGATGGCACCCAACAAAAGATCGTGATTGATATTACGGGCACCGAAGACACGCCTATTGTTGACGGTACGTTTACTGGCAAGGTGAGCGAAGGCAACCTCGGCGATGTCGCGACTGCAACAGGCACCATCACTATCTCTGATGTTGATAATGGCGATGAGCCAGTGTTCAGCAACACTACCGTTACGGGCACCTACGGTGAGCTAGTATTGGCGGATGGAAAGTGGACGTATACGCTGGATCAAAGCCAGGTTCAACAGTTGGACGAGGGTGACCAGGTGCAAGACATCATCACTCTCACGGCGACCGATGGCACCCAACAAAAGATCGTGATTGATATTACGGGCACTAATGATGCTCCTGAATTTGTTAGTGGGAGTAATGACAACTTTGGTCTGGATGCTCAAGGTAAAACCGACATCGATAGTTACCAGTTTAGCGTTGATGAAAACAGTCAATCGGGTGTAATTGGAAAAGTAAATGCATTCGATGTCGATCAGGACAGTCAGATAACGTATCACTTAAACGGTCATAGCGAACTGTTTGAAATCAACAGTCTTACTGGTGAGATCAGTGTCAAAAATGGTGCAAATCTGGACCATGAATCTATCGATAACTACCAGCTAGAAGTGGAAGCTCGTGACCAGTTTGGCGGTAAAGACACCGCTCAGGTCGAAGTGTTGGTTCGTGATATTAATGAAGCCCCTATTGCTGAAGATGATAAGGGCATTGAAAAAACAACCAAGACACTTGACCAGAGCAACTGGGATGATAGCACTGATATCACAGTTGATTATTATGTGATTGATACTCGATCTGGAAACAAGGTTTCTGATGCATCGAAAGCTGATTATGTTGGTGACGGCGACCACAAATATGGCGTTAGTTCTGCGCTAGACAGCGGCTCAGACCGGGTTCAAGATGGTCAGATTCGATATGATGATGCAACTGGACAAAGTGAAGCAATGCGCTTCTCCTTCGCTAATGGTCAGGTTGCCGATCATGCTGAAGTTGAAGTGAAAAACCTATGGACAGACACTTCGAACGGTAGCTGGGAGCCTGGTATTGAGCGCGGTGTTTGGAAGGCTTACTACAAAGGTGACTTGGTTGCGACAGGTGTGTTTGAAGGTACCCTTGGTGGTAATCAAGTAGTCAACATCAATGCAGATGGGCGTTTCTTCGATAGTATTGAAATGTCTACTACCAGCTATAAAGACGGTGTCATTGATCCTAAAGGCTCAGAGTACTTTATTACTCAGGTATCAGCGGACCTGACGACCTTTGATGAAGCTTACCAGACCAACGGCTCAGGCACTTTAGAGCTGGATGTTCTAGCGAATGACAGCGACCCGGATGGTGACGCTCTGACTATTATCGACTATCCATCAGAAAGCTTCCTTAGTCTGCAAGATGGTAAATTGGTCTTTGATGCGGCCAAGTACCTAGAGTCACTGCCAGCTGATCAACAAACCCTGAAAACGGGTGAAGTGAAAGATTATACCTTCGAATACACCATCCGTGATGACGATGGTCTGACTGATAAAGCAGAAGTTACCGTTAGTGTGATGGGTGAGCCTATGTCGCTCAGTGATGCGCACGCAGCATTGGATGAATCTCAAGTTGGTACGGATACTGGCGTACATGCTGAAGGCAACTTTATCGCAAACCTCGGGTCTGCAACGGAGGCTGAATATCACTTCAACGCCGATCAAAACCTAGGTGGTTTCACCAGCGATGGTAAAGAGGTCGTGTTTGAAGTGAGTGCAGATCAGAGCACTCTAACTGGTTATACTGGAACAGGCGCCGACCGCATCAAAGTGGTTCAAGCCAACATAGATAGCAAAACGGGTCATTTCACAGTTGATCAACATATGCCTCTTGATCATGCGGAGCAGGGGGCGGACATGCTGGATATCCGCGCTAGCGTCGAGGTGGATGCCGGAGGTCAGTCTGAGAGTGCCACCTTGCATCTGAATGTAACGGATTCATTACCGTCATCGTCTTCAGCTCACTACGAAATAAATGATGTTGATTCACAAAGTAATAGTGTTGTGATTGCACTTGATGCGTCAGAATCAATGCTCGACTGGGTAACAGATGCAGACGGACAATATGTTACTCGCTGGCAACTTGCTCAAGACTCTATTAAGTCAATGTTTGAGCAATACCAAGATTTGGGTCCAGTAAGTTTTAGAATTGCAACTTACAGCGGACAACCATCTGGCCAGATTTCTGAGTGGCTAGATTCTGCCGAGGCCATTGATGCCTTTATCTCTGGTATACATCCATATGCATCGACGCCATATAACCAGGCCGTTGACCAAATAAATGAAATACTTAGTGACCCAGAAGATGACGCATTGCTTAGTAATACCGATACCCAGCTTTACTTTATCTCAGATGGTCGACCTTCCGATTTTACCTATTGGACAAATCAAACGAACGTGGGAGAAATTCAAACCCGTGAAAACTTGATTAAGTGGTCAACATCAGATGATTTTGAAAGTGAACAGCGTTATCAGGACATAGTGAATGGTCGGGTTCAGCCTACTTCTGAAGAAGAGGGCATCATTCTGCAAAATGCGATGGAAAATGGCATCAGCAGCAGCGGTCAGGATGTTGAAAATATCTGGTCTGTCGGTATCGGTAATGGTGCGTCTCTGGAACATCTGGAGTCGATCGCGACAGATAAAGGCAGTGCTATTGTCGTTGTAGATGATTCTCAGATTGGGGATTTGCTTAGTAAAACGGTCTCAGGCCAGTTGCAAGGCAACCTTCTGGATGACAATGGCGGTGATGCTCAGTGGGTAGATCACATCACTATCGATGGCGAGATATATTACTACAACAAAGTAAACGGTGATGTCACTAACAGCGATGGCACGAAAATATCGGATCATTCTCTGGCGCAGATTGATACCAACCACGGCAAGCTGACCATTAACTTTGAAAATGGTCACTACGACTATCAAGCGAGCAATGTTGTAGGTCATCAACAAGAGAAGCTTGACGTTACGGTTATCGATGCTGACGGTGATACTACAAATAGCGAAGTTACCATTGATATCCGAGATCGCGCACCAGAATTCATCAGTGTCGGTGATACAGACCAAACCCATGGCACCGATGCCAACGGTATGCCAACAGAAGATACAGCAAGCTTTGACGTCGCTGAGCAAGAAGTTGGGGTATTAGTCGGCCAGGTGGAAGCGTTTGATCCGGATGGCAGTGACACCATAAAGTATGAATTGAGTGGTGGTGATGCTGATCTATTCCGTGTTGACTCTAATAGTGGTGAGATTTGGCTGAAAGATGGTGTAAAACTGGATCACTCGACTCAGCAAACGTATCAGTTGGAAGTGTCTGCAAGCGATGGTGTGGATACCGATACAACTCAGGTTATCCTGAATGTCACTGAGAACCATGCCCCAACCTCATCTCCAGTTCAGGGCTTTGCTCAGATGGAAGACTTACCGATCAATAAAGTGACGGTAGTGTTCGACCACTCGAACAGCATGACCCGCACCTTTGACGGTGAAAATACCGTGGGTCGTGAGGCAACCGCACCGAAAACTGAATCGAGAGCTTACAAAGCAGCAGCAGCGTTACATTCCATGGTTGAAAACATGATTGCCGATGGAGGAGAATCAAATACCTATATCCGCCTGGTACGTTTCGACGGAGATACATCCACACATAGCTGGCTGACCTTGAGTGAAGTTGAGTTGATGACACGCCCACCAGAGATGAATGGCCGTGATCCAAACGATTTAAGTTTCCAAAATGAAGTGTCAGAATATGTGCGCAACTGGTGTGACGTAGAATACGGTACCAATACGGATTACGATAAAGCTTTAGAGGCTGTAATGGAGCCTGGTGAGGCAAGTAATGCCGTTTACCCTTGGCAGGATGGTTGGGACTATTTCGGTCCAGAAAAACCGTCTGAGAGTAAGGACACCATATTCTTTATCTCAGATGGCGAACCCAACCCTAGCGAGGGCGCTGTTACTTCTCCTGATCTAGCCGAGCGCTGGGAAGATTACAAACAGACTCATGACGCCAAGGTATATGGGATTGGTATTGCTCTCTCTGATAATGTCAAAGCAGCAGAGGCTCTAGATGAGCTTAGCGACAAAGTGGTGTTTATCGACTCAGGTGAAGACTTGGGGCAGTACCTAAACCAGTTCTCTCCCGATCCAATTGCCGGTGAGTTGCTGGCGGGAAGCCAGGACGCTGATGGTGATAGCATGACCATTTCTTTGGCAGAAGGCGATTTCACTCTGTTGGGCGCAGATCTGCACGGTGTAAGCGTAAATCAGCCGTTAGTTTCTTCAAACAGTGACGTAGATGGTCAACTTCATATCCAGACAGCGTTCGGTACTTTGGAAGTGTCATCCAATGGCAGTTATAGCTTTACTCAAAGCGATGAACTTACTCTACAGGGGGACCAGCAGGCGGATTTGCATTTCTTGTTTAAAGTGTCTGATGGTAAAGGTGGCATAAGTGAAAACGTCTTTACACTTACATTAAACGATTCTGGTACCGATATTACCCAAACTGAGCGCCATGCGTCGGTGGGAGATGAGTTTGCGAATAGCATCACTGGTGGCGAAAGCATTGATATTTTGCTAGGTCAAGCAGGTGAAGATACGTTGAATGGTGGCGCAGGCAATGACATTCTGGTTGGTGGGCTTGGAAACGATATCCTGATGGGAGGCCTAGGCAGTGACATCTTGACAGGTGGAGAGGGTATTGACACCTTCACCTTTACTCAAGAATCACTGGACATGACGTCATCAAGAGATGTGATTAAAGACTTTAGGCTGGATGAAGACAAGTTGGATTTGAGTGACATTCTTGAGTTTGTCGGTGACGACACAACGGATATGGATAACTTGTTGGAACACGTAAGCGCAGACTACGATAGTGCCCAAGATACTCTGAACTTGACGATTACTGGAGAAGACAGCAACACAATGTCCGTGGCATTAGAGAACTTTGATTTATCAGGGTTGGAGCTAGGGTCGTCAGCGACATCTCATGAAATCGTTGATCAGCTGTTCCATCACCAAGTTTTTAGCGTGGATTAATATTACCTGAAGATAAAGTTATTTTAGTAAATAGCACCTGATTGAATCATCAGGTGCTATTTTTTATTTCTGCCGCGGCTAGCTACCGACTTTTTGCTTAACCACTTCAAAAATTAGCAGTAGTAAATGCACTGCTTCGCACTTTAAGTGGTTCTTTGGTTACATGTTTTGATAGCTTGGTCCGCCACCACCTTCTGGCGCTTTCCATGTGATGTTTTGTGAAGGATCTTTGATGTCACAGGTTTTGCAATGCACGCAGTTGGCGGCATTTATCTGAAACTTCAACTTACTCTCAACTTCCACCACTTCGTAAACCCCAGCGGGGCAATAGCGCTGGCTCGGCTCGTCATACATACCCAAATTCACATCAATTGGAATGTGAGGATAAGTCAGAACAAGGTGGCAAGGTTGGTTCTCTTCGTGCTGTGTTCCCGACAAAAATACCGACGAAGGCTTATCAAAACTGATTTCACCATCTGGTTTTGGGTATGTAATTGGTTGGCACTCTTGTTTAGGTTTTAACTGTTCGTGATCGTACGAATAGTCCTTGACAGTCCAAGGTAACGGCTTCTTAACCAGTGGTTGCCATAGGTTATGCTCAAAGGTCGAAAGTGCACCGCCCAGTATGCTGCCAAACTTGTGGATGTTCGCACCAAAGTTACGTGTTTCGGCGAGCTCGTCATACAACCATGATGATTCAAACAATGACTGGTAGTTTGGCTCAGAAGCCCCAGTTTGTAGGGCAGTATGTACTGCTTCTGCTGCAATGATTCCGGACTTCATGGCTGTGTGGCTGCCTTTAATTTTAGCGACATTCAAAGTTCCTGCATCACAACCAATCAATAAACCGCCGGGGAATTGTTGTCTCGGCAGAGAGGAAAGCCCACCTTTCGCAATGGCTCTTGCACCATATGCGATACGTTGGGCACCTTTAAGATGTTGCTTGATAGCTGGATGATGCTTAAAGCGTTGAAACTCGTCAAACGGGCTTAAGTAAGGGTTGCTGTAGTTTAAATCTACGATCAAACCGACCGCGATTTGGTTGTTTTCCATATGATAGAGAAAACCGCCGCCAGTGGTATTTGTCTCGCTCAAAGGCCAGCCAGCGGAGTGGATAACACTGCCAGATACATCCTTGCTGTCAGAGGGTAATTCCCATATCTCTTTTAAGCCAAGCGCGTAGTGCTGAGGTTGCTTGCCTGCGTCTAGGTCGAACCTTTGAATAAGTTCTATACCCAGATGTCCGCGACAACCTTCAGCAAAAAGGGTGTATTTTGCCTTTAGCTCGATACCTGGCTCAAAGTTAGGTTTGGCTTGGCCGTTCTTATCTAGTCCCATATCGCTCGTATTAATGCCTGTCACGGCGCCAGTCTGATCATAATTGATGCTTGCAGCGGCAAAGCCAGGAAAAACTTCCACCCCAAGGCTTTCTGCTTGGTTAGCGAGCCAACGGCAAAGGTTGGCAAGGCTAATTACATAATTATTTTCGCCATTTATCATTGGACGTGGCGTAAGGAAATGAGGGACGCGAATATGGTTTTGCTCAGTAGTAAGATAAAGGAAATGGTCTTGCTGAACTGAGGCTGATAGCGGGGCGTCCATTTCTTTCCAATCGGGGAAAAGTTCATCCAAGGCATTAGTTTCAAAAACAGCGCCAGATAAAATATGTGCGCCCACTTCTGAGCCTTTTTCTACAACGCAAATTGAAAGTGCGTCACCTTCACTATCTTGGCTAAGTTGAGCTAGGCGACAAGCGGCACTTAAGCCCGCAGGTCCGGCTCCCACGATCACGACATCAAACTCCATGCATTCTCGTTCCATCTCTATGCTTCCTTTCTATTATCGTCATCTGCGTGACAGGTTTTTGGTTTCTATACAGAAAACTATAGCTCAGTTGACGTTAACGTGAAGTGAACTAAGCTCAAGTAATGGATCTGACGTGTTATACGAGGCATGACCATGGATGACCGACCATTAGCAACACTTGCCATTGCGGAACATGACAACCAATCGTTGGCTGTAGGGACGCTGTGTGCAATTAAAGCGGCATTTGATATCAAGGATGGTGATAAATCGCTTCCTGTGTCTGTATTGCTTATTGGTTATCAGTGCCAATCGGTTTTGGATGAGTTGAAGTGTGTTAAGGGCGTTGCAGAAATTATCTGGGTTGACGCGAAGGAATACGAGCATGGGTTAGCGGAAAACATTGCGCCTTTGATCTCACAAGTAGCCAAAAATTACTCACACATTCTTTCTCCTGCCAGTACATTTGGTAAGAATGTGATGCCTCGCGTGGCGGCGTTACTCGATGTAGGGCAACTTTCGGACGTGATGACAATCGAGTCTATCGATACGGTGATTCGTCCAATATATGCCGGGAATGCATTGGCGAGAGTCACGTCGAACGACCCCTTTAAAGTGATGACCATACGAAGTACGGCTTTTGATGCCCAAGAGCTGTCAGATACGCCAGTTGTCCCTAAGGTTACTCAAGTCGATACGGTGATTATCAACAAACTTAGTGAGTTTATTTCGCAGCAAACGCCAGAAAGTGAGCGACCAGAATTGCCAGCGGCTAGAGTGGTGGTATCGGGTGGTCGTGCATTCGGGAGTAAAGAGAAGTTTGCTTTAGTCGAACAATTGGCTGATAAGCTAGGTGGAGCGGTAGGAGCGTCCCGAGCGGCGGTTGATGCGGGTTATGTGTCTAATGACCATCAAGTCGGGCAAACTGGTAAAATTGTTGCACCTGAATTATACATTGCCGTCGGAATTTCTGGTGCTATTCAACATTTAGCGGGAATGAAAGACTCAAAGGTGATTGTCGCAATTAACAGCGATCCCGATGCGCCTATTTTTGACATCGCTGACTATGGGTTGGTCGGCGATTTATTTGAGGTGATGCCGGAGTTGCTAGAGAAGCTGTAGATATAATCAGCTTCCTCAAACAAAAGGCTTCCGAACTGGAAGCCTTTATCATTTGGTTTTTACCAGTTACTTTTCGCTCGGGCGTTGCAGGTGTTCTGCAAGCACTTTAGTAAACCTTGCTGCTTCACCACCAGTACAAGCGCGATGATCAAACGTTACGGATAGCGGCATTGCTTTCACCGAAATTGCTTGACCATTTCTTATCACCACTCGGTCGAGTATTCGACCAGCACCAACAATAGCGACTTGTGGAGGTGTGACGACAGGTGTCGCGTAAATGCCGGCAATCGCTCCGAAGTTGGAAAGCGTAATCGTCGCGTGCTGTAATTGCTCTCGACCGATTTTTCTCTCTCTGATCCCTTCAACAGTTTGATCGAGCCAACGACGAACATCTTGTGGCTCGTATTCATCTGCGTGGCGCAATACGGGTACGTACAAGCCATGACGGCTATCTACAGCAATACCAAGGTTAACTGTATTGTGCACGCAACGCGTCATGGTTTCTGCATCAAACCAAGCATTTAAAGCGGGCTCTTCCTGACACGCATGAACAATCGCTTGAACCAGGCGGATACTGATGTCTTCGTTCGGCAGCCAGTCTTCCAGCAACGCTTCTTCTGTAATGGTCACGGCAGCAACGTGCTCGTGTGACTCAGTCATCGAGGACACCATGGTGCGTCGAGCACCTTTCAATACTTCTGTGCCCGGACGCTGTTTTCCGGCTTCGTCGTAAATGTCGGCATCAACGATAAGACCGTTTGGACCACTGCCTGACACGAGATTAAGATCTACCCCAAGTTTTTGTGCCAATAGACGAGCCGACGGTAGAGCAGTAACTAGATTACTCTCAGTCGTGTTGTGATTGCCTCCAATCCAGAAGTCATCGACGTTAACGTGATGTGCTTGATGAGAAACATTGCCGACAACGGTTGCGGCGTCAGCGGTCTCTTTTTTCTCTACCGTTGCCCCGCGCTCTGCGCCAGTTTCGTCAATTTCGAGTAGCAATGCGCCAATATTGACGATATCACCTTCTTCCCCATGGCGGCTGACTACACGGCCCGAGTAGGGGGCGGGAACGTCGACCGTCGCTTTTGCTGTCTCGACAGTTAAGATCACTTGATCCAACTTAACCATGTCACCGACATTAACGTGCCATTTTACAATTTCTGATTCAGCGAGGCCTTCGCCGAGATCGGGTAAGTTAAACGTCTTCATTTCCAATCCTCCACGAGTTCGCGCGCTGCGGTCACAATGTCTTCTTCCTGAACCATGAAATAATCTTCGTTACGGTAATAAGGCATAATGGTGTCCATTCCAGTTACTCGTTTAGGTGGGGCTTTTAGTAAGCACATGGCGTGTTCGGCTGTTCGAGCTAAAAGCTCAGAGCCCACACCACAAGTTTTACTCGCTTCATGAACAACGAGTAAACGTCCGGTTTTTTCTAGTGAGCTGAAAATTGTCGCGGTATCAATTGGCTTAATGCTCGCCAAATCAATCACCTCGACTTCAATCCCTTGACTAGATAAGGTCTGTGCGGCTTGAAGTGACTCTACGACGCATGCGCCCCAAGTAACAAGCGTGATATCTCGCCCCTTACGTAAGGTGAAGCAGGTGTCTAGTGGAAGTGCTTCGCCATTATCAACGACTTCAGATTTTACGGTTCGATAAATGCGTTTCGGTTCGAAGAACATGACAGGATCATTACTTCGAATCGCGGCGAGAAGCAGGCCGTATGCGCGTTGAGGTGAAGAAGGAATCACTACTTTAAAGCCAGCAGTGTGCGCAAATAGCGCCTCTACACTTTCTGAGTGGTGCTCTGGAGCGTGAATACCGCCACCAAATGGCGCACGAAAAACTGCGGGGCAAGTGAGGCGACCGCGAGTTCGGTTACGCATGCGTGCCGCGTGGCACATTAAGTGCTCCATTGCCGGAAAAACAAAACCTTGAAATTGAAATTCGGCGACAGGTCGTAATCCTTGCGTTGCCATACCGACCGCAACACCGCCGATTAACGCTTCAGCGAGGGGCGTATCGATCACTCGTTTGAGACCAAACTCTTGTTTGAGCCCTACGGTGGCACGGAATACGCCACCATTATCACCTACGTCCTCACCTAACACGACAACATTTTGGTCTTGTTGCATTTCGTGGTGCAGAGCGAGGTTTACTGCTTCAACTAACGTTAGTTCAGCCATGTTTGCCTCCCTGCATTCGCATTGCTTTGTTGATGAGCTCATCTCTTTGTGCGTGAAGCTCTTGGGGAAGCGATTCATACAAATAATCGAACCCAGTTTCTGGTGCTTGTGACGGTAAGCTGAGGTAGCGCTCAACTGCCAGTTCCACCTGTTCCTTGCAGTATTCTAGCCATTGTTGCTCTTGTTCATCGCTCCAAGCTCCTTGATTAAGGAGATACGTTTTAAGACGTGCAATAGGTTCGTATTGCCATGCGGTTTGAACATCGTCCTCTTTACGATAACGAGTCGCATCATCGGCAGTAGTGTGGTCACTTAATCGGTAACTGACCGCTTCGATGAGTGTTGCGCCTTTCCCTTTTCTCGCCCTCTCAAGTGCGGTCTTAGTTGCATCATAAACGGCGACGACATCGTTACCATCTACCGTAATGCCCGGGATGCCAGCGCCTTGCGCTTTTTCTGATAAGAAATCAGCAGCACATTGAAGGCTACGCGGCACTGAAATTGCCCACTGGTTGTTATTCACAACGAAAACAAGTGGAATATTCCAAGCACCCGCACAGTTTATTGACTCTAGAAAATCCCCTTTGGATGTACCGCCATCGCCACACATGACTAGCGCAGCTTCATGGTTACCTTGAATTTTCAATGCGGAAGCCACCCCGACAGCGTGCGTACATTGCGTCGCAATGGGGACACAGAATGGAAGATCTCGGCTAGGAATTGGGCTGCCCTCTGGAGCAAAATCACTACCGCGCTCATCACCGCCCCAGTATTGAAGATTCTTCTCCATGCCAATACCACGACACCACATTGCAGGCATATCGCGATAATAAGGGACAAATACATCATCGGCTTTCAGCGCTCTGCCGACCGCAATGCCGATGGCTTCAGCACCTAGGTGCGAAGGGTAGGTCCCTAACTTGCCGGTGCGTTGCAATGCAACGGCTTTGTTGTCGTAAGTGCGAGTTAATACCATATCTCGGTAAAACCCGACCAAAGTTTCAGTGTCAGCCCAGTTGGGTAGTTGGCCGACTAGGTCCCCATGATGGTCGATAAACCGATGCATGGGTAATGCCTGAACGTTCATCTCAAGCTCCTTTTGACGCTGCGTGTCTTTTGGACTGCAGCTGTTCATATCAAACCAGAGTTTGTATGGGTACTCAAACTCTGATATCAGCGCAAAGGCCATACCTAAGGTTGCTTGTGTTTTCTATAGCTGTAGGCATCTGTACGTCCTTTAAACTATTTTCCGATAACACCGCTGCGGCTATTTCATCGCAAGACACAGAGAAACATTTTTTCTGCATCTAACCCTCTAACTAAATCGTGGTATAGCCAGATACAATAAGTGTAAACAAATTGTTAAATTGTGCTTCATTTTGACTTTTGATCAGTAGTAAAGTTTTGCTTACACCCTGATTTTGTAGAGTAATATGCTAATTTTTAATTGTTGGCATTTTTAAACTCGAATTTAATTGCTATTGAATGAAACATATTTGCAACAAAATTTGGCTGTAAAATTTGACAAAGTGAGTCATTATTAATGAATGAACTCAAGTAGTTGTTATGTGTTGTATTGAGATTTTTTGTTGTGCCCGAAACTCCGGCCTTATGAGAATACATAACTTCTTCCCAACAGAGTGGAATCAGGGTAGGGTGACGGCATTACAAATGTATACCCTCGGCGGTCCTTGAGCTTATCAACAGTAGATGGTGCTCAAGTCGAAGTGATTATGGAGAAATTATGTATCACGCTCATGTTTATTTTCCTTTAAGAGAACAAGATAAAGCGCAAGCCTTGAACGAGATCATCCGTCAAGAGCGTCAAGATGTGCTGCGTGTGTTTCCTTTGGTTGGAAGATTGGTTGGCCCACATAAAATGCCGATGTTTGAAATTCACCTAGAGTCATTGAGTGAAGAGTTTTTAGCTTGGCTCGATACGATTCGAGGTGATTTTTCTGTGCTTATCCATCCTGTGAGTGAAGAAGAGTTGCTCGATCATACGGAACGCGCGATTTGGCTGGGTAGAGAGATTGGTGTATTTGAAGAGAAGCTAGAGAAATAGCTGTTCTTCCCGCATGTATGACCGCTTTGAATGCTTCTCCCCTCATCGCGGTCACCGTAGCAAGTTAGCGTTTTCATGTTCGTTAATAAGTCGCGATTTCCTTTTCTCCATTCTGCAGGCCCTGTTTTTGTGTGCTAAACCTACAAGTAGGTTTTTGAGCTTAAGCATCAGTGAGACCATGTTTCTGTTTAGCATGTCGTTAAATAAGTTTTGGCAGCAATAAAATAATAAGTTCAGATAAATGAAATAGGTATAGCAGGGAAGTGCAGTTTACGACCCCAACGCCATTGGCAGTGGAGCCGATAATTTCTGAGGGGGAAGGGTATGTTTTCGATACTCTTGGTCATACTTTCACTGTATATATTTTGGTTGTTGTTTCGCAACGGACCTGCATTCGCCGAGCGCGTCGCTCATCAAAAACGTAACTGGGTTGGACCTACAGCCAACAAAGAAGAATGGCGAGGATATTGTACGGATGTATTTCAGCCGTTCAGTTCTCAAACGACTTTTTACGCCATCGCTTATTTTGCGAATTATATTGCAGCAGCAAATGCGATATCTTGGTCAACAGTATATGAAGGGGATTACCCGATCATCATAAGCCGATTTGGTAGCTACTTTATTTTAAATACTCACGATTCACTAGTGGTTGCAGGGTTTATTGCGCTTGCTTTCTTTATCATCAATTGGCAGCTTGCCATGCACTGTTCTGGTATTCTCAGTCAGTATCTAGTGCGGATTCTTATTATCAATCGAACGCGCTTTGTTGCGATTAGCTTAGTGTTTTGCAGTTACTTTGCGTATCTCTTGACTGTTGGTATTTTCTGGTTGTTCCATGACGGTTATTCGATCTGGCACGGGTTAACGCTTACTCCTGTATTCTTATTATTAGCGTTATTGGTTGCGGTTGTTTTGCCATCTATGAAAAAAGAGAGCAATAAACGTTAGATAGACTTGCCACGTTAAATTACACACGATTTTAGGATAGTAATTCCTATGCCATTAAGTTAGCATTGCCGGCTTTTTAACGGTCTACAGGCCCTTATTAGTGGGAGGAACTATGTTTATCGGCTTTGACTATGGCACTGCAAACTGTTCAGTGGCAAAAATGGAATCGGGTGAGCCAGTAATGCTTAACCTAGAAGGGAGCAGTCCATTTATTCCTTCCACCCTTGCTGCACCGACTCGTGAATCGGTATCCGAGCACTTATTTCGCCATCGAGATATTAAACCATTAGATCAAGTTGGTGAGCAGGTTTTACGCCGGGCAATCAATTTAAACCGAGAAGAAAGTATTGATCTCGAATCTGACGACATTGCATTTGGTCAGGCGGCGCTTAATCTCTATTTGGAAGATCCTCGTGATATCTATTACGTAAAGTCGCCGAAGTCTTTTCTTGGCGCTTCTGGCTTGCGTGACGTGCAATTGGCTTTCTTTGAAGATCTTGTCTGCGCGATGATGGACAATATTAAGTCGCAAGCCGAAAACGATGCGCAGCAAAGTACTACCGATGCTGTTATCGGCCGGCCAATTAACTTCCATGGGCGTGGCGGTGAAACGGCTAACATTCAGGCTGAACGCATTTTGTTGCGGGCAGCGAAACGTGCGGGCTTCCAAAATGTGGAGTTTCAGTTTGAGCCTGTCGCGGCGGGCCTAGAGTATGAAGCGACACTCAGTGAAGACAAAACCATTCTAGTGGTCGATATTGGCGGTGGTACAACGGACTGCTCGTTGATTCAAATGGGGCCGTCTTGGCGTGGCAAAGCGGATAGGGCCGCAAGCTTGTTGGCTCATAGTGGCCAGCGCGTCGGCGGGAATGATCTTGATATCGCGTTAGCATTTAAGCAGCTCATGTTCCCGTTTGGCATGGAAAGCAAAATGGAGTCAGGTATTGTGATGCCGACCACCCAATTCTGGAACCCGATAGCAATCAACAATGTAGAAGCGCAGAGTGATTTCTATTCTCGAGAGAATCTATCCGCGTTGAAGTTGCTTCAAAAGCAGGCTCAAGAGCCAGAAAAGCTTGCTCGTTTGCTAGAGGTGTATCATGAGTCTTTAGGCTACAACATTGTTCGCCGTGCCGAAGAAGCGAAAGTGGCGCTTTCAGAGCAAGCATCTTACCGAACTGGCATCAACTTACTGTCAGAACTGATTGAAGTCGATGTGCAACGAGACGAAATGATCGAAGCGATTCAGTCGCCGAAGAATAAAATGACTGCGTTGGTGACAGAAGCGGTAGAGCAAGCTGGGGTGAAACCCGATGCTATCTTTATGACTGGTGGTTCGGCACGCTCGCCAATTTTGCGCGATGCGGTGCAAACCGTACTGCCAAATATTCCGGTTGTCAGTGGAAATTATTTTGGCTCGGTAACTGCTGGCCTAGCTCGTTGGGCTGAGGTCTGTTTCAAGTAGAAAGAAAACTAATTGCGCTATGGGCGCATTGTTACCAAATTTATGACTTCGCTTAGGCTTATCAAATAATGGTTGGAAGACTTCGCTGAGAGATTGAGTTTCATGCGAGTAGGGAACCTTGTTAGGGTTCTTAAATCTTTCAATATCATTCTGAACAATGAGGGACGAGCGTGATTCAGAATCTATTGTCCGAGCATGCTGTTATGTATATGACTTCGTCTCGCTAAGCGCTACTAGCTGCCATTATTCTGAAGAATCGGGTTATGATCTATCGGAATAATGATTTTTACTAAGCTGAAATAAAAATGCCCGCTAAATCAGCGGGCATTTTTGTTTACGTCATTAATGGTGCATGTGTTTTTCCATGTGACCTTGTTTTTCAACCGCCATTTCTACTTCCACTTTACCCGCGTTTTTGAATGTTAACGTCATAGGGAAGCGGTCACCTTCTTTGAGCGCTTGTGTTGGATTGAAAATCATTAAATGGAAGCTGCCTGGCTTAAACAACACTGAGTCATTGGCTGGAACGCGCACTTCGTCAATCTTAATCATTTTCATCACACCATCTTCTTTCTTATGCGTGTGAATTTCGACATGTCCTGCGATTGGGCTTTCTGCTGCGATCAATGCATCTTCACTGTCACCGTGGTTGGTTAATTGAAAAAAACCACCGATAACAGGTGCGTTTGGTGGCGCTTCGCGGCTCCATGGATGGTCGATATGAATTTTTCCTGCTTCATAATCGTGCGCTAAACTCAGTGGGCTAGCGATGACAGCAATAAGCGCGATAGCGGCGGTTTTCAATGATTTAAGCATGTGTTTTTCCTTTTGAATGAATAGCTTCTCTGAATGGACAACAAACAGAGTCATCGTTATTTTTGAATAAAGTTGTCAATGATTAGATGCCTATTAGGCAGGAAAAACACTCGGCGGAGAGTGCTTAGGCGCGATGTGTTTGTAAACGAGCCTATCGCATTTTGAAAATCGGTAAGGCGTCAGAGCTTTCTTGACTCGGCGCAGCCAATGGATGGTAGTCAGGTATAGCCCAATCGCAACCAAAAGAAAGAATTGAACCGCTTGAAGAAGCGGACACTCAAACTGAAAGCCTTCATGTAAATTAAGATCTTGAATGAGCGTAGAAGAAGGTTGAGCGTTAGCTTCAATCAGCGTATTGATATCCACCCATTTGAAACCATCTGCGGTACACAGTAAGACCTTTTCACTTTGAACTTTGTTAAGCCAGGTTGTGCTGTGAACTTGTGTTGGGTTAAGAGTCGCTGTGGACGCTAAATACAACTGAAACAACACCGCGATAATAACCGCAATAGCGTGCAAGCGATGGTGTTTATGCTGTATTAGAGTGTTTTCCATACAATTGAGTGCTTATCTTCTTCGGCGCGGGATACTAACAAATTAACCAAACAATGTAATTATCAGTTTACTAAAAGGTGATGCAAGTGTGCATTATTTGTTTTATTGCCTATTTTTAACGCTTTAATAGCTTGGCTCTTTACGATTTAAAGCAACGTGTTACGGCAGATGGCATGTCTTGATTAGGCTGGAATTCATAACCTCCAATTCAGCTTGTCTGTCTTGCCTAGTCGCTTTTGAAGATATTGAATAAATCTCTCTTATATGTCACTGAAGCTTCGGTTAGTGGGTGTCGTGGTGGTGTTCTTACGTGCTAGATTTGGCTGATATCGATTCAAAGTGCACACCGAATCTTCACTTGTTTTCCATTAACGGAATTATGACAGTAATTTAATAAAGGATACGGTATTCTGCGCTCCTTTGTACATGCCAGAACGTCCGTCCTACTTAGTCGGAGGGGCGATTAATCTTAAGAAATTTCTCAAATGAAATACGAACAACAGATTGGATATCGATACCCTAAAGGTCGATTTGCCATGGTGAGTGTATACGCATTCACTGGTGCTGCGATTTTAGCATCGACTATTTTTTCTCTATTGCTGTTTTTGTCGATCGACGAAAACCCGATGATGCAAACCTTATTTGGTGGTTTAGCGATTATTTTTGAAGCGGGTAAGTTCTACGCTTGGTATGAATACGGTGAGCGCCGAGCCCATCGCAACTATACAGGGGCGGCAACCGCTCTCGTGTTTTATTTAGTCTTAGCTGCGATCTCCATTGGCGGTAGTATTGGTGGCATTAACAGTGCAACAAACAGCGCACAAAGCCATATTTCGGTAGAGCAGGCGAAAGTGGAAGCGTTTAATCGCCAGATTGCGGCAATCGATAAACAGATTGAGCTCAACAATATGGCAGCGCAGAAATACATCGAGATGGAGCGTATCGCGACTGGTGTAACTCGCATTCAGGAGCAAAACAAAACCTTACGCGAAGAGCAGCAACGCTTGGCTATGGAACGTGATAGTTTGCCACCGGTCACGCAAGGCTCAGTTATTGGTTTGATTGATAGCCTGGCCAACGCATTTGGTACCACCTCTCAGCAAGCTCAGCTTGGCTTGGTTGTATTTCTTTCGATTCTGTTGGATTTCTTTGCTGCATTTTTTGTCGGCCTGATTGGTGAAGAGCAACGGTTCAGACATTTCTATCGCCGAAATGAGGGCATGATACTGAAAACGGTTCGCGATATCGATCCAGAGCCAGCGGGGTATCTTCCTCATATCAAAGAGGAGGAAGAGCAAGAAATACCAGTAACGCCGGAGCCTGAAGAGCCAAAAGAACCGAAAACTTTGTTAGAGCAAGTGAGCGATGCACTTAAAACGCATCAAATTACGTGCACTAAAAAAGCCGTTGCAAAACAATTTAGGCTATCTGCGGAAGAGGTAGACAAGGTGTTTGAGGAATTGGCAGAGCTCGGTTTAGTGGGTAAAAAAGCCAACCACCATTATCATTGGATAGGTCAGACAGAGGCCGCATAATTGGTTATCAATTAGAGATCGGAAAGAGCGTCAATCGGCGCTCTTTTTTGTATTAGCTCGCCATTAACTAGTTTTTAACTTTTAAATAAATTATGAACAACTGGTCTTGCAAATTGAAAGTTCACTTGGATATCAGTTGAGGCTAGATTTGATATGTCCGAGTCAGCTAAATATTCACGCGCAAGGGATATATGTTTCAATACAGAAACTATTTTCTATCATGGTACAGCGAATAGTTCAGACGGCTCAATGGTGGGCATGAACTATGCGTATTCAGGTGATTAAAGGTTCTAAGTCAGCGAGTTAAAAATTAGCCGAAAGATACATTTTGCTTCATTCAGGAAGTCATAATAGCGGTCGCGTGATCGAGGATACACGTGAGGAAACATTTGCTCCAAACTTACCCGCCCGAATCGGTTATTAATACACCAAGAATGAAAGAGGCGCTAATTTGGTGCCTTTGTTGATAGCTACACAACATGATACGACTAATCTCTTTCTGCCTTAAAACGATACTGTTCCGACAAACAGACCAGAAGACCAACTAAAGCCGAAACGAAAATTACACACACTTGGTAGGTGACTTTCCCTGCCCCAAGATCGTTCAAAATCTCGGTAGTAGCAATCATAGGAAGCGTTACCGTGATCAGCAAGCTTAATAAGCGAGAAACCTTAGATTTCTTTCCGTGCCGCTTGGTATAGAAATAATGCGCATAATCCGAGTACATGATAAACAACGAGATAAAAAGACCCAGTATCCAAAACATAGCTTACAAATCCTCTATTCTAAGCATGTTACGTCGTAATAACTCTTGCTTTGCAGCTAGCGCATCAGCCTCGTTAAAGCCTTTGAGTACACTCGCGAGAATAACCGCTACAAAAAATGCTCTCGCGCCAGCTCGTTGCGCAGTTGATGAGAGGCTGAGTTTCTTGAAAGTCTCTTCAGCGATGTGCACAGAAGCCATTTCTTTAATCAATGCAGCCCCTTGACCTTTTGATAGCCCGTATATAACAGCTGCTGCAAAGCCGACCTCAAGTTTAATATCGATGGTGATAAACCATGTAGAAAGGAAGTCTGCGACTGCCTGATGAGTATCGAAATACTGGCGCAACTCACCATCTGATAGACTCCAAGGGTTCCACATGGGCTTAGCAATACTTTGCGCTATCAGCATTTGAACCTTACCGAAAAATTTCGGATTCCCTAAACTGTGCTTGTTCAAGGACTTTTCTTTGGTCGAGTCGATTGAGCTGTCGATACAAAATGACACCTGTTATTACAGGCAAAACCTTTTCTCTGTTGTTTCTGATAAAACTCAAATCTGCATCTAAGCCTGTCAGTATCGCCAACTGAACTACAGGTTCGGTTTTTAGCGTCTGCTCACTATAACCTCTAACCATCGTTAGACCTCCTTTTTTCATATATTGTATGTGTACAATATAGACAAGTGATTTGTATGCAAGTTGTGGCACTTTTCATTAGGCTCAAAGTCTCATAGTTAAGAGAAACTATTACTAATTAATTGACTTGTGTAGTAAAAATAGTACGAGGTCAAAGTCCTGTATTGGAATATGAGAAAACAAGGTTGAACTTGGGCATCAAACAACAGGTAAGTAATCAGTTTATTTCGGCAACATGCTTTCTACGCTCAAACTCTATGGTGTAGACGTTAATTTTTATTGAGCTTTTTTGTCACGTCTTTTCACCGTTTTCCTCTCTTTTTTCTTGTGTCGTTGTATCAACAGCTTTGCCCGCCACCCTTTCATCTGGCAGTTTGTCTTTTCTTGGATCAATCGCGGTATCTTTCAATGTTTCTTTAGGTGTACAACAACTGCCAATACCAACCACGGTTTTTTTCGCAACGGTTTTGGTTGTTTTTTCTGCATCGCAGTCAGGGGGAGTCACGTTAGCTAAGCTGGTGGATGAAGCTAAAAGTAAGATAAGCAGAGTGAGATAACGTTTTTCATAGTAGTCACCAATATTGTGGAACATAGGTAAAGTGTAATTTGGAGAAAAGAGTTACGCGGAAATTTGCTAGTTTGAGTCTAGGGAGGCATAGTAAGGTGAAAACAAAAAAGTGCCACCGAAGTGACACTTTTTCTTTAGCGTAGAAGGTATCAGTTGTCGTAAACGTCCAACTCCACTTCACGGGCAATATTTTGGTCGTTGATGATTACACCATCGACTTCGACACGAGCACCATTTAGGTTAAGTTCTTCGATGCCTTGGAAGCGTGTTTGTACATCAATCACAACGGTAGTGTTGTTTAGCAATTGATCTGCGTCGTTTTCGCAACGCTCGATGTTAAATGTTCTTGCTTCAGCATCGTAGTTTGATACGTATCCTTCACATTCAAATTCTTTACCGTGCCATTGGTTGTTATCGTCAAAGTCTGGTTGCTCAAACTCAATAACGGTAGCGATGCGTTTGCCATTTTTCATGACAGACGTTACTTCCACTTCTTGACCTTGTTTTAGGTTCGCTTTGCTGCCATCTTCAAATCGTGTTGCGTTATCGATGAAGAATGCACCTCGGTAGTTTAATGAAAACTCACTGTAATCATTTGCAACCCAAGTCACGATGCCTTCCACATCGCTGTCATTGCTTATGACGTCGTAGCCTTCAACTTCTACCTCATTTGCCATGAAGACGCCGTTTTGCATTTCACCTTCTACTTCCACCCATTGGCCGATGCTAAGTTGGCTAATGTTGTCGTAAGATACGGTTATATTTGTACCAAGCTTAAACGTGCCAGCATTTTCATCGATACTAGTAATGCGACCTTCCAGTTCGTAGTAGCTTTCAAGAGTTGGGTAATCGTTATCTACGTCGATTTCGACCACAGACAACACTCGATAACCCGCATCAGCAGTCGGCAAGGATGACACCATCACCCAGTCGTTGATCTCTATATCATCACTTAAACCGTCAAACTGCAGATCTACGCCGTTTACCGTAAATGCTTTCTTCACATAATCAATTGCTGTAACACGTCCGGTAATGGTTGGCTCAAGTGTTACTAAGAAGCCATCGTCAGACGCTTTACGAACATCTGTTCCTACTTGAACCATCATTTTGGGTTCTACATCGGCCAATTGCATTGATGTATCGCTATAAACCACCCCAGACACATGGTATGTATATCCATTGACGGTTAACGTGTTTTCTTCAGCGTTGACCGCTTCAACAGAGCCAATCGCTACACTTGGTTTCACTACTGGTTGAGTTGGTGTGCTATCGCTATTGCTGCCACCACCTGAACCACCACAACCAGACAATGCCAAACCTACTACAGAAATAAGAGCGAGTTTTTTCATTGTATTAACCTCAATTTACGAGCTAGTTTAGGAAATTGCCTGTATCTTATTGGGCATATCGTGAAGAGATCGTGAAGAAATGTGATTTTTATGAAAATTTTAATTGTAGATGACAACCACAATGTCTCGGAGACGATTGCGGACTATCTTGAGCTTGAAGGCATGATTATCGATTGTGCGTATCATGGTGAGGCCGCACTGAAGCTAATCGAGGATAATCATTACGATGTAATCATCATGGATATCATGATGCCTAAGCTCGATGGCATTAGTACGGTACAGAAACTTCGACAAGATCAGCTCTGTGGAACGCCAATCCTCTTCCTAACCGCAAAAGATACGTTAGATGACAAAATCGCGGCATTTAAAGCGGGAGGCGATGACTATTTAATGAAGCCATTTGCGATGGAAGAGCTTAGTTTGCGTGTTCATGCTTTGGCTAATCGCGGTCCAAGGCAAGATATTGGCACGCTCAAGTTTGCGGACATTTGTTTAGATGCGCGCACAGGCAAAGTGACGAGAAAAGACAAAGAAATTAAGCTGAGCCGAATTCAAACCAAGATTTTAAAGTTACTTCTCCAACGTGCTCCAGCATCGGTTTCGCGCACAGAAGTGATCGATAGTGTGTGGGGAGACGAACCACCCGGAAGTGATGCACTTCGTAGCCATATTTATGGTTTAAGAACCGCGTTAGACAAAGGTTTTGAAGAATCACGATTAGAGACTATTCATGGACAAGGTTACCGACTTAAAGCATAACGAATATCCAAGTATTTATCGCAAGATCCGTTGGGGTTTTGGGGTGATGACGCTTGTGATGTTTACTCTTTTTTGGTCGCTGATTTATGTGGCAGAAAACAAACTTGAAGTGCTGAGTTTACATCACTGGCTTGATACTGAAGCTGCACTTTATAGTGAGAATTTCGAGAAACAGGGCTGGGATGCGCCATTGCCAAACGTATTGGAGTTCAACTCATATTGGAGTGAAGCACCGACACCGGATTGGTTGCTCTCTTTTACTTCGCCCGGTTTTTACGAATATCTGCTTGGTGAAGAAGACAAACACTTTGTCGTATTGAAACACCCCTCAGGGAAGGGGCTTATGTACATTGTGTTTCAAGATGACTCCGATGATTACCTCGACGAATACGAAAGTTCGCTGCATCAGTTTACGCTACTGCTCGGTGGCTTATTTTCATTTGTTATGGTCGGGTATGGCATTTATATGGTGCGAATATTGTCTCGACCACTAGCGCAAATAGAAGACAAAATCAGCCAAATGTCACCGGATCAACCCGCTTTCCAAGTTGAAACAAAGTTCAGCGAGACACGCCAGATAGAGCAAACTTTGCTGGATAATAAAAACGATATCGCGGGCTATTTCAAACGAGAACAAGAATTTAGTCGTTTTGCATCGCATGAGTTGAGAACGCCAATCATGGTGATCAAAGGCTCAACAGACATTCTAACGCGTATTCCAGAACAACCTCGAGTCGCGCAAAAAGCCATCGCGAGAATGCAGTCAGCTTGTGAAGACATGCGCGTACTGACAGAAGCGTTTCTCTTGCTCGGTAAAGAGAAAATAGAGCCTCAGCATTACGGAGAGCATCAGCTTCTCACTTGTCTACAAAAACAGTTGGAAGAGCTGGCCCCTTTATTTGCCAAGCAAGATTCGAATTACGCTTTGCACGAACAACATAGTGGTGTAGTGACGGCTCCAGAGAGTTTTGTGACCATTGTTATCAACAATCTGATTAAAAACGCCTTTAGCTATAGTGTAGGGGATATTGAAATTGAGTTGAAAGGTCATGCTCTCAAGATCCTGAATCGTCACGATGGTAACGAGACGTACAACGCCGGCTACGGTTGTGGGCTTGTTATCGTACAACGCATATGTGAACGGATGGGATGGGCGTTAATACTGGACGATGATGGTGTTCGATTTAGTGCGAAAGTGGAATTCTGTTCCTAGCTTTGTGCGTCTAACCCACAGTCAAACAAGAAAAAACTGGAATTTGAATTAGACTGAAGTTAGTGACGCGGAAATTTGAGGAACCGTTATGCTTTCTTATCAGGTCAGCAGAAGTATTGAAATTAATAAGAATCAAAGCGAGATTATTGGCTATCTCAAGGATTTTAATAACTGGCCTGATTGGTCACCTTGGATCATTCTTGAACCGAGCTGCGAGCTGACATTCAGCGATAATCAAGGTCACGTTGGAGCCGGTTACCAATGGAATGGTCAGCGTATTGGGACTGGTGCCATTGTATTGGAAAGCACTCAAGAACATCGGTTAGATATGGAGCTTCATTTCTTTCGCCCAATCAAGAGTCACGGAAAGGTGACTTTAATAGTGACGCCGTCACAAGATGGTTGTTTAGTCGAATGGCAAATGCAATCACGTGTTCCTTGGTATCTGTTCTTTTTGAAAAGTATGTTTAAGTCGATGATAGAGATGGATTATCAACGTGGGCTACGCATGCTCAAAAGCAAACTTGAAACCGGACAAGTGCTCTCAGACTTGGTTGAAATTGGTAATCGAACCCTGCCTCAGGTTCATTACATCGGAATAAAAGGCGAGGCCAGCATTCCAGAATTAGGTCCGGTAATAGAAGAACAAGTTCACAAGTTAAAGCAGATAGTTGATGACAAGGGCTTATCTGTGAACGGCGAGTTATTTTGTTATTACCAGTCGATGGATATGCAGACAGGCACGTTTGAGTTTATCACTTGCTTGCCACTTGATAACGCGGTAACTGCGCCAGAGGGGGCGGTTACTGGTACCATACCTGAGAGTGAAACATTTGTCGTCGAGCACCGTGGAGAATATCAGTTTTTGGGAAATGCGTGGGCTTTAGCGATGAACTTGGTTCGCCAGAGTGGTATGAAAGCCAAAACCAGTCCATTAGGGATTGAGCGCTACTTAGATAACCCGCAAGAAACCACGCAGGATAAACTAAGAACCGAAGTTATTTTATTTAAGAAATGACAGGCATTGCCGGACACGCTCCCCTAAATATCATGCTAGTTCCGTAGTAATCTACAAAAAAAGAGGGTTTCTATACCCACCTATAAAAATGCCTCAGCAATTGCCGAGGCATGGTTTTATCAGTCAACTTCTCTTGCTAGAGAATTATTGTGCACGGTACTTACCGCTGTTTAGTTCAATTTTAGACGCTTTTACCCGGCTGTCTGCGTTTAGATAGTCGCTAATGCTCAGTAGATCTTGATCTTGAGATGCTTTTAACACCGCAGATTCTCCCTCTGCGAAGACAACTTCCAGCTTTAGCTCTTTGGCGACCGCTTTCGCTTCGTTAGGGTTGTTTACCGTGATGTAAACCAGTCCAGTGGCCTTGGATACATTGCTAAATGCATTCTTAAACACTTCATCACCGGCTTGAAGCTTTACTTCTTCGGATAGGCTCCTAGCTGTACCCGTTTGCACCTTGCGATAATCTTGGCCATTAATCTCAACCACTTCTGAAGGCACGAACAGTTCAGGTGCGGGTTGTTGAGAGAGTTGTTGCTCAGCGTATGCGCTAGCCGTCATCATAGAAAGAGCCAGCATAGAAAATGATATGTATTTCATGTAATTGACTCCTTAGTGTCCAAAGATGCGCATCGACCAGTTCTTAATAACACCTGGCTGAGTGTTGTTTGCCATCGGAACATCATAGATGGTTGAAGAGTTAAAATATGCAATGTAAGAAAAGACTTCGTCGCCATTCGTATCGATTGCTCGTAATGTCCATTCGCCTTTTGCATCTTCGCCATAGAACTGGTTAGACAACATTAATTGGTCTTTGTAGCCAGTAATCGTTGGGTCAAGAGATTGACCAACAAGACCATTACGTGGTGTTTGCAAAACGGAACGAGTCCCTGATGGCGAAACGAGCTCGATAGCTAAGTCGGGCAGGCGAGAGTGGTCTAATGTCAATTTCACTTGAACGGATTCTACCTTCAGATCATCGGCAATAGCTATACTTGATGAACCGCCAGCCAGACTCGCATCGGGTACACTGACTTCTTTAGCATTATTAACCCAAGGCGTAATAACTTGAGGCGGTAAAACACGATTCGTCATGCGAGCACGTTGCATTGCTTCATCCAAATCGACAGCGCCGAAGCCATAAAAAGTATGGAAATCTACGCCTGCGGCGTTTTTCTGCCAAGGAGAAATGGCCTCGTAGCTAACCTGTTCACCTTTGTGGTTAGTAAATTCAAGTTGTACGCCTGGATGCGTTTTATCCGTTACTTTTGCTGTCTCTGCTAGCAAAGCACGTACATCACGAGCAGAAAGTGCATGATTCGTGGACATGATTGCCGCGATGGCACCGGACGTGTTTGGCGCAGCAGACGAGGTTCCGTTCATTGTACTGGTATAGTTACAGTTCGGGTCTAGCTCCGTTCCGCCGTGTAAGCCATTGATACCAAGTCCGTCGCTGGTATTTTGCCCTTCTTCACAACCCATCAAATCGGTGGTGACCATGGCAGGGAAGTCTTGCCCATATTCACCTGCTGGTGCGGCAACCCACACGTTAGACCCCACCGATGAGTAACTCGCTCGCGTGCCATCCGCACGTAGTGCACTGGTGATTAAATTAAAATAGTTGGCGTTGTCATAAGACTGAGCGGAGTTGTGCATCGGCAAGCCTTGGTTGTCTCCACCAGCAAAGAAGTTACTTGGTAATACGAAGAATCTTCCCGCATTGAAATAGCGATAACCATTGCCGGCTGACTTAACAAATACAGCACCGCGTCCCCATGAGTTACTCTCGCTGACATTTTTTATCACGTCCATTTCAAGTTTAAGTTGAGGATCGCTTTCATCAAAAGTTATTGGGTTGATCGGGCTGAAACCATAGCTTTGGTTAAATACACGAACATCGCGTGTGGCTGGGTCCATGCCGTGAGAGATTAGCCAGCCTTCTAATGTCTGGTTGGCTAACCAGTTAAAACCAATAAGAGAAGAGTGAGAAGCAACACCGCGTCCACCTTCACCATTGTTGCCGACTGCGCTGATCAAACCGGCGACAGCAGTGCCGTGACCATTGGTATCAACCGGATAACTTAATGGGAAAGAAGAGTCTTCGACGAAGTTTCTGCTACCTGTAACTATATTACCTGCAAGATCTGGGTGATCGATCTGCACTCCAGAATCAATGACCGCGACTTTTACACCAATACCCGCAATACCCATTGCTTGAGTGAGCTTGGTGTTTAGGTCGTTCCCAGCAACAGCTGGGTTAGCTGCAAAAGCAGTTTGCCCTGTGTTGTCTAAGTGCCATTGTTCAGAATAGAGTGGATCAAACGCCGTGACGGCAGGTGCAATGCCTACTGCCAACATAGCAGCAAATAGGCGGTTAATGCGTATTTCCATTTTTGACCTCATGTCTTTGTTTGGAATTTTTTAGCTCCTGTTTCATATTCCTCTAACAGGAATAAACAAAGCTAACGACAAAGAATAAGGACGAAAACCATTTACAACTTGTTTACGTCAAAAGTTCGACGAACAACATGAGTCAGTGTTAATTCACTGAAATTATAGGGTTTTTTAATGTCGAATAGCGCATGCATGAAAAGTAAAAAGCAGAAAATACGGTCGTACTGTCTGCTTTGAGAGGAAGGATTATTTAGTTGAAGCTGGTTGAATTGTCGCCATTGGTTTCTTCGGTTTGGCCTTTTCTTTGGGTAACACGTTATCAATCCACTTTTTGATGTATAGCTTATTGAACTCACTATCACACCACTTCTTGTTTAAACCACGTCGGTTAAACTCAGCGCCAATCGCAACTTTGGTTTGGTTGGTTGCACGGTTGTAGTAGAGGGTCTCGCACAACTGAGTGTTACTCATTTGCTGGGCATATACGTTAACACTGCTGCTGCGCATTCCCAGTTGAGAGGCTTGATGGTTACTACACGCAGTGAGAAGTGCAGGCGCAAAAATAGCGATGGTTAGGATTTTTTTCATTTTGCTCTTATGACGTCGGGTGAATAACGAAGCGATTTCTTCCTGCTTGCTTTGCGTCATACAAAGCTTGATCTGCGAAGAAAAACCATTGATCCCATTCTTGTTGAATAGTTTTTACGGACAGTCTGTCGACAGCCCCGAGAGAAATTGTCGCGTTTAATGACTTAGAGTCAACCACTAGTGGCGTGTTTTCCACGATATATCTCAATCGATCCAAGAATTTAGCGCAATCTTCAGTTCTGTTTACTTCAAATAATAAGACAAACTCCTCTCCACCCCAACGGATGAGTAGGTCACCAGAGCGAGTCGATTCATTAAATAACCTGGCAATATGCATTAACATCTTGTCGCCAATATCATGCCCATATTCATCGTTAAACGTTTTAAAATGATCGATATCTAATACGGCTAAGGCAAACGTTCTATCTGGGCTTCTACGAGCCATTTTATCCAGCCAAATGGGAAGGTAGCGACGGTTGTGCAGTTGAGTTAATGGATCGGTAGTATTTTCTTGAGTGAGTGCTTTATTAATACTCCTAACGCGCAGTACGTAACGAAAGCCAACGACACCAATCGCTGCGATAGCGATAAAGTAGAACATTTCTCTATAGCGTTGTGAACGCAGCTCTGAAGCTTGCAACGCATTTTTAGTTTCTAGTAGCTTGAGTTCTTTCTGAGCTAACTTAGCTTCGAGGTCAAACTTAATATTAATCATCTCTTCGCCGTGAATATGATGAGAAAATTCAGCTTCTAGCTCTCTTAACTGAGTCAAGTAACGAAAAGCCGCTTCAAAATTATTAAGGGTTTGATTCGCGTTTACTAGGACCGACAGCATATCAATGCGCTGTCGTATTTCTAGCTCATCGGTTGATTTAGTTTGCTCAAGTACGTTGATAGCTGTCGAAATAGCTTTATCGTATTGTTCATCTGCGAGGTATGCTTCTGCATATGCTTCATAACAAGGCATTTTCTTCGCCTCTACGTTTCCCGTGATAGGGAGAGCTACGCAACGCTGTGCAACCATCAACGCTTCATCAATTTTCCCTATCGAACTTAACATTTGTGAGAAGCTGGATAATGAATAGTGTTTGATGACGTCTGACCCCGTTTGCATTGAGAGTCGGATTGCTTCATTAAAATAGTATTCTGCCTTTTCGCTATCTCCACTGCTTAAGTGAACAATACTTAAGTTTGCGTAGATAACCCCAATGAAAAGGCTGTTGTCATATTGATATTCGCTGTTTAAATAGGTATCGAGTGCTTGCGTAAGGTAGCTACTGGCGCGAGCCCAATCGGATGCATCGATATAGACGGTACCGATGTTATTCAGCGTCATGGCAACTTGCATTTCAAATACGGTTCTCTCTAACAACTCATAGGCGGTTCGGTAATACTTGAGTCCGCTACGTAGTTGACTCCGTGAAACCTCTAAGTTCCCTAGCCAGCGATATGCTCTTCCTTCTAGCGCTAAATAGCCGAGATCGCGGGCTTCAGCGATGATGTCATGGAGTACAAGTTCTGCATTCCAATTGTCGTCTAGTTCAATCATGGTTACCGCTTTATTAAGCTGTGCTTCAGCGACTACCCACGGTAAATTATGCTCTGTCCCAAACTCAATTAAATCAGGCATATCTTTGGGCAGCGGAACGCCTTCGTAGCGCTTTAGGTATAGGCGCGCAAAGTAATAAAGCGCAAGAGATTCCGCTGACGCATTCTGTGGCGCAACTAATTCATCTTCTTCAATTGAGCGCGGCTTACCCATTGAACGAAAATAGAGATTGAGCATGGAGCTGCTTTGAGGAGAAATGTGTTCTTCCAGGTAGCTCTGTTTTTCTGTGTTGGCAAGTACATGGGTTGGATGGAAGAAGAATCCAAGTACTGAGAACAGCGCGCAAGTTAGCGTTTTAATCGGAAAGTGCATGAGCTTATTAATAAAATGTGATCTCGTTTAACCCTAATACTAGGTAAGTCTATCACTTCTTATTGGCTAAGTGCGGATGGATTCCGAGTTACAAACGGCTTGTGAAGAAAGTTTCGCGAAAGGTGAGGCTAATATTATGATTTATAATGATAAATCTGTTCAAAAGTGGAAAGATTGATTTAACGACAAGATAAACAGTACGACGAATCTAGTGTGTCGAACATTGTTAGTGGTGTAAGTTTCATCATTTAGTCGGTGCGATTCGCATCTCGAAAGATGGCTGGTTCGCTAAAAAATTATCTTTCTGTCATAAATATTTAATGTTTGTATGGGTTGTTAAAAAACTCGATATTAGACATAGTGTTATTAAGCCAATAAAAAATGGCTTTTATAATAAACAGGAGATTAACTATGCATAATGAAATGATTCAACCTTCACACTTCGGTATTATTGGCCGCACTTGTATCGCTTCAGTACTTATGATTGCGGGCGTTTTTGCTCTTATTTAAGAGTCAATGGTAACGATGGTTACCCGCTTAAGAGTAAGAAAATTCAGGGAATCACCTTAATCTCGTATAAGGTATTCCCCTGAAAATCCAACCTAATAACTACTTTTTAGCTGAAGAAGCTAAAAATCAATGCACTTACCGCTACAATGCCCGCAGTTAAAACAAAGTAAGTTGAGCCATTTCCACGATATTGTTTCAATGCATCGATTTTGTATACCGCTAACATTGGCATAATAAATAAGATCATCGCGATAACAGGCCCTGACAACGCTTCCATCATACCAAGAATACTTGGGTTCATGATCGCTGCTGCCCAGATTGAAAAGAAAAGTACTGCAACGCTGATACGATCAACCCGCTTTTCAGACAGTTTAGAGTGTTTGGTAATTAAACCATTTAAGCTTTCGCGTGCACCTAAAAAGTGTCCAAGAAAAGAGGAAGTGATAGCAACAAAAGCCACCAAAGGACCAAGCGTTGCGATAAATGGGTTGTCTGTTGCATTGGCTAAATAAGACAGCACCGACACGTTTTGTTCTTTAGCTTGAGCCAATTGCTCTGGTGACAGCGCTAATACACACGAAAAGACAAAAATAAGCACAAACGCAATTAACATGATGCTAGTGCGTCGAAGAATTACTTCGGATTTCGCATCCGCTTGATCGCCATAATGGCGACGTTGCACATTTGCAAAGCTTGAAATCGCAGCTGCGTGACTAAACGAGAAAATAACCACAGGAACCGCTAACCACATAGTGCTAGCAAAAGCAGACGCTTCAGGGGCGTCCATGATTGGCATGGTCCAGTTTGGTATCAAGTAAAATGAAAGAAAGGCAAGAATAGCCACTAATGGGTAAACCATAATGGCAAAAGCCCGTAGCATGACTTTTTCGCCCGCCATCATAATGGCAATTAATGCAAACACTAGTACACCTGAAAGCAGAGGGCGAGGCAAAGAAGCCATATCAGCTTGGTTAACCATAAAACTGTCTACGGTATTGGTAATACCGACACCGTAAATTAACAGGATCGGGAAGATCGAAAGAAAATACAGCAGTGAAATAGAGCGACCCGCTTTTGCGCCAAAGTGCTCTTCCACTACATCAGTAAAGTCTGCATTTTTGATCTTGGAAGACAGTACAAAGCGAGCTAAACCACGGTGGGCAAGATAAGTCATTGGGAAAGCAAGCACAGCCATTGCGACTAACGGCCAAAACCCGCCAATACCAAGGTTGATCGGCAGAAATAGAATGCCTGCACCAACGGCTGTTCCAAACAGACTAAGGACCCAATGTGTGTCGTGTTTTGACCAAGATGTTGTTGTGTTTAATTCACTGGAATTTAACGCATTTCGAGATTCTTTCACTTAAAACTCGCTTTTATAAAAATAATAATGCGGAGAATGGTATAGGTTTTGGTGTTTGTTATCACATCGGAAGTGTGGTGAATCATGCTGAATATAAGGGGTGGTTGTAACTTATCAAACTATGAATTTTTTTAAAAACTAGAGTTTTAATCTAAAAATTAAGTAATAAATTGGTGTTATATTTCAAATTTTTACTGATGGATGGTTTTTGATTTCGTGGTTAAAACTTAATCATGGATGTATATGCTAAAGAAGCGTGCTCTTACTTAATGTGCCATGGTGCATATTGGAGAGTTAGCAAGTGTCAGGTCTATGAGTCCTGCATTTAGATGAGTTTTAGGTATATACTGCCGCCACAAATGTTAAAGGAGGAATTATTGAATGGACATTCTGTCTGCACATAAAGACGACTTATTGGCTGTGTATACGCTTGAAAATACTTTATTTGGAGAACATGCCTATCCTCAATTTTTCTTTCGGCAAGCTTTTGATTGTTGGGGGGAAAGCTTACTAGTGGCGAAAGAGGGGGAGCAAGTCGCAGGGTATATTTTGCTGACGACGAGCACAAATGCGCAGCAATATTGGATCATGTCACTGGCTGTCGATACTCAGCATCGTGGTAAGGGTATTGCGCGTTCTCTGATTGAAAGTGCCATCGCGCCGTTGAAGTTGGGCTCAAGTGTGAAGTTGACGGTCGATCCGAATAATCAGCCTGCATTGTCTTTGTACCTCTCCCTTGGCTTCAAAGTATTAAAAGAAGAAGCTCATTATTTCGGTGACGAAGAGTCTAGATTGGTCATGGAATTAGTAAAGTAACCCTGCACGATAATGAACGAAACTTGCACTCAATCAGTGCGCGGTATTACTTTGCAATAGTTGTTTTCATTCTAACGTTTTGTAAATTAAAGATTTTCAATCTTGGCACCTCGTTTGCTTTGATATAAATGTTCATCGTTAACTCGATGCGCCGCTCTCTATAGCAGGCGAGAGCGGGATAGGGTATTACTTTTGAAAATGTACTAACAGCGTTAAAGGCATTGCTGCCTCTCTCGATTCGGGAGAGGCTTTTTTTTGCCTGTAATTTAGGATTAGTCGCGCAGGAGGCGTTATGTCACAAGGGTGTAGAAAGACAACTTGTCCGTATTGCGGAGTAGGCTGCGGAATTGAAATCAGCAATAACAAGATTATTGGAGATGCGCTTCATCCGGCCAATTCCGGTTCACTGTGTGTAAAGGGTGTCGCATTAGCAGAAAGCTTACAAATGCCTTCAAGATTGCTCTACCCCAAGCTAAGGGAAAAAGAAGTGTCATGGCAGTCGGTCACAGACTTAATTGCACAAGAGATCCATCAAACGAAAGCGGAGTTTGGACCAGATTCTGTCGCGATGTATGTTTCAGGGCAGTTGCTTACTGAAGATTACTACGTCGCGAATAAACTCATGAAAGGTTATGTGGGTAGCGCGAACATCGATACCAATTCTCGTTTGTGTATGTCTTCGGCGGTTGCGGCTCATGTACGAGCATTTGGCGAAGATGTGGTTCCTGTTAATTACGACGACATTGATAAGACTGAGCTATTGATCATCTGCGGTGCGAATACTGCTTGGACGCATCCTGTTTTATTTCGACGTATTCAACAAGCGAGAGAGAACAACCCTAATCTCAAGCTGGTGGTCATTGACCCTCGTGAAACGGTCACAGCACAACAAGCGGATTTGCATTTACCGATTAAAAACGATGGTGATGTGTCACTTTTTAATGGGCTGATCAAGTTTCTTATCGAGCAGCAATGTATTGATTCTGAATACATAAATTCCCATACCGACGGGTTTGATGCGCTTGTAGAAGAAGTTTCTGATTTGCGTTACGATGTCACTAACTTAACGTCTTCCATTGGTATTTCAGAAGAAAAAATCACGACATTCTTCCAATGGTTCGCACAAAGCCCAACCGCAATCACGCTGTTTTGCCAAGGGGTTAACCAAGCCGAAAATGGTGTCGATAAAGGCAATGCAATCATTAATGCACACTTGGCGACAGGTAAAATTGCTAAGTCAGGTTGTGGGCCGTTTTCTATTACAGGTCAGCCGAATGCGATGGGTGGGCGAGAAGTCGGTGGTTTGGCAAACCAACTAGCGGTTCATCGCGCTTTTGACGCAGATTCTATAAAGCAAGTCCAAGCGTTTTGGGATTCACCCGAAATTGCCACTAAGCCTGGATTAAAAGCCGTCGAGCTGTTTGAGGCGGTAGAACGTGGTGAGATTAAAGTTCTGTGGATCATGGCAACCAATCCCGTGGTTTCTTTGCCTGATAATCAGATGGTTAAGCGCGCGTTAGAGGCTTGTCCTTTTGTGATTGTGTCTGATATTACCGCGGAGTCGGACGTTGCTAAATATGCAGATGTTTTATTGCCAGCGGCTGGTTGGGGTGAAAAGCAAGGCATGGTGACCAACTCTGAGCGTCGACTTTCAAGTCAGCGCCAGTTTCAAACACCTCCGGGTGAAGCAAAATCAGATTGGTGGGCGATAAGCCAAGTCGGACAAGCTCTGTGTGCATTGGAAAAGACACAAAATGGCTTTGCATTTACTTCTGAGCGGGCGGTATTCAGGGAATATGCGGCGATGACAGGCATGAATGCCGATTCGCCATTGAAGCTAGATCTTTCTCAATACGCCAACTTAACCGAGCAAGAATACGAAGAGTGGGTGCCGACACAATGGGGAGGAGGGCGTCCTTTTGCTGATGGAATCTATTCGCACCCAGATGGTAAAGCGCGTTTTGTCGTGACCAGTGAATTGCCTCAACGCTTAGAGAGAGCAAAAGGCTGGTGGCTCAATACGGGTAGACAACGCGACCAATGGCATACAATGACGCGTACAGGGCATATCGCACACCTTGCCGCCTCTGAGTTAGAGCCAACCGTGTACATGAACACACTCTCCGCCACTCAAAATCGCTTAAAATCCGGACAGCTCATCAAGCTGTTCCAGCCTACTTCAAACACTGGTATTTATGCCAAAGTTGCCATTGATGAAGGTTTGGGGTTTCAGGAGCTGTTTATGTCAATGCACTGGGCTGGTCGATATGGAGGTGAAAGCAGTGTTAACGCGATAGTAAACAGCGTAAAAGACCCTATTTCTGGGCAGCCTGCGTTTAAGTCGTCTTATGTTGAAGTGCAAGACGCGGCGGTAAAAACCTACGGTATGTTCATCGGGACACAGTTTGATTCTGGCAAGTTTCTCTACAGCGCATTTCAAGCAGAAAGTAATTTGGGCATCTGGCGCTTTGCACACGATAAACGACCAAAAAAGCAGAGTTTTTGTCGAACGGAAAAGAGTCGCAGGATTACGATAGATATTGCCCTAGGTTGGCTAGCGGTGGATTACGACCTTGTTGGAGACGTTCGTATCATTCGTTCTGTTTTGGTGGTGTCTAGTGAACCGATTCAAACCGACTACACCAACTTTACCGGCTTGATTGGTAAGCCGAAGGAGCTATCGCAACTGCTTACCATCACTCAATCGCAAAGCAGTGCCAAACTGGTCTGTAGTTGTTTCCGTGTTACTGATAAACAGATACATGACGCGATGGAGAAACAAGACTGCACTTCACTGACCCAACTTCAAAACAAACTAAAATGCGGTACCAACTGTGGCTCGTGCGTCTCTCAAATCAAACAAATGGTCGACAGCCATCAGCATCAAAAGGGCAAACAGCAAGCGAGCCAGCAAAGTCTGGCGATGCAAATAAAGTAAATCATAAAGAGGATAAGCACATGGAAGCGCCTTATCAAAAGTCTTGGTTTAAGAAAGGACAAGCGGACCAGAATCAAGATCGCTCGTCTCGCTTTTCTAAGCATGACAAAGCAAGCAAACTGAACCAACTTTTAGAAGACCACTCAGTAGACCTCGACGCGAACCACAAAGGTTTTGTGTCGATTGTCGGAGCAGGACCGCACGATCCAGACTTGTTAACCGTGAAGGCAGTGAAAGCGATTATATCGGCAGAGGTATTGCTATACGACCGTTTGGTTAACAAAGATATTTTGGAGTTGACTTCGCCACAAGCCGATTGGATTTACGTGGGCAAACGATGTGGGCAACCTAGTATTGATCAGGAAGAAGTCTGTAATTTGATGGTGTCGCTCGCTCAGCAAGGAAAGCGAGTTGTGCGCTTAAAAGGGGGAGATCCTTTTGTATTTGGTCGTGGAGGCGAAGAGGCGTTAGCGCTCGTCAAACACTCTATCGCTTACGAAGTCATCCCCGGTATTACTGCTGCGATTGGATGTTCAGCAAACAGCTTGATTCCGCTGACTCATCGCGGCGTTGCTCGCAGCGTTACCTTTGTGACGGGGCAAGTGGTAACAGGCGCATTTGAAGCGTGGAGCCAACTGATGCAAAGCGGACAAACATTGGTGTTCTACATGGGATTAGAAAAATCGGCAGACATACAAATCGGTTTAGTCGGCGCTGGTTTGAACCAAGATTTCCCTGTTGCGGTCATCACTCATGGTTGCAGCCCTCAGCAGCAAGTTCATGTTACCCAACTCAATCAGCTCAATGAGTTATCGATTACACTTAAAGGCATCAGCCCAGCATTGATTGTGATGGGAGAAGTTGTCAAACTGCGCGAACAACTAATAGAAACCGTACAGTCAGTGACGGAATACGAGGGAATATGAGCAGCATTTTGGAATGTATCAGAACAGTCGGTCGTGGCGAACGTGGTAGAAAACCACTGAACTTTGATCAAGCGTTTCGAGTTATGGATGAATACCTAAACGGAGAGTGCGATGATGATCAAATGGCAATGCTGCTGATGCTGATCCGCGTACAAAACGAGACTCAACAAGAAATCGCTGGCTTTGTAAAAGCATTCCAATCCCGCATGCCTGCTATTGGTGCAGACATCGACTGGCCATGTTACGCAGGCAAACGTGAAGCGGCAGGTCAGCCTTGGCACCTGTTGGCAGCGAAGATCCTTGCCGATAATGGTCATAAAGTGCTGATGCATGGCTATCACGACCGTCAATCTGGACGTTTACACGCAGAAGATTACCTCGACAAGTTTGCTATCGAGAAAGTGGAATCAGCAGAAGAAGCAAAGCGTGTCTTAGAAACACAAAACATCGTGTATCTACCGCTCAGCGCATTTGCTCCACAAGCAGAAACCATGATCGGTTGGAAGAATCGTTATGGGCTGAGAACGCCGATTAATACCGTGGTTCGTGCATTGAATCCGGGGCAGGCAACGGTTGGTATTCGTGGTAGCTTCCATCCTGGTTTCCAACAACTTCATGCAGAAGTCGAATATGAAATCGGTCAAACCGCTCACGCCGTTGTGTCATTCAAAGGGCAATCGGGCGAATCAGAATACAACCCGAAAGTAAGCCAAACGGTATGGTTAAGCCAAACAAGCGGCGTGACATCGCACTACTGGACGGAGCAAATGCTGTCTGAGGTGCCAATGCCTACGAACTGTCCGTTTGGGACGTCAGAAGATGACATGAACCAAATGGCGAATACGGTTTTGGCAACGATGACAGTTGTACTCTTTGCTCAAGTGCACGATAGGGAACAGGCCTTTGAACGTGCGTTTACTTATTGGGAAAACTATTGTTGTGGCAGTTAATCCTGTGACGAGCTAACCGCGAAACGTTGTTGGATCGGAATCCTTTATCTATTGTTTGTGTAAGCTTGTCAGTGATGTATTTATCACTTGAAGTGTCTCACAGCTGATTGGGGCAAACATCAGTGAGGCCTGATGAGTTTACTTTTCGATAAGAAATGAGGACAAGGATAATGGTTCTAAAGCACTCAAATTCTAACAACAAGGCGTCACATCCCATTCCACAAGAAGCTTTCGATTGGTATGACGAATACGCACATGGCAAAATCTCTCGTCGAGAGTTTCTCAACCGTCTTGGTGGCCTCGCTGTTTTAGGTTTTAGTATGACGGCCCTGGTTGATGCTCTGACTCCAAATTATGCACTCGCAGAGCAAGTTTCCTTTAATGATCCTGAGATCAAAGCAACCTATGAAACCTTTGCTTCGCCCAATGGACATGGGGAAGGTCGCGGCTATTTGGTTGTGCCACAAAAGAAGACCTTAAAATCGCCGACAGTGTTGGTGATTCATGAAAATCGAGGTCTAAACCCATACATCAAAGATGTCGCCAGACGACTCGCGAAAGACGGCTTTATTGCTTTCGCTCCTGACGCGCTTTATCCACTCGGTGGCTATCCGGGGAACGATGATGAAGGTCGCGCCATGCAGAAAGAGATGGACAGAGCCAAGATCGAACAAGATTTTATTGCTGCTGCTAATTTCATTAAACACTACGAGGGTGGGAACGGTAAATTAGGCGCTGTTGGGTTCTGTTTCGGTGGATACATCGTTAATATGCTTGCAGCGGTAATGCCAGAAGAGCTGGATGCAGGTGTGCCTTTCTACGGAACACCGGCGGCGCAAGAGATTCAAAAGCAGGTCAAAGGGCCGTTGATGATTCACTTCGCAGGGCTCGATAAGCGCGTCAACGACACATGGCCTGCCTATGAGCAGCAATTGATCGCGAACGATGCGCAATATCAGGCGTTAATGTATGAAAACGTCAACCATGGCTTCCATAACGACTCAACGGCTCGCTACGCACCAGAAGAAGCGGCGCTCGCGTGGGAACGCACACTAGGTTTCTTCAAAGAACATCTCGCCTCTAGTTAAAACGCTTCAACTTTAATTGGCACATTCCTTGTTATGTCTCTCTTAGTGAGTGAGATATAAACAAGGAATGTGCATGACTCAATCAACGTCAAAAACACCCATCATAGTATGCTGTGATAGCCTCCAAGAGCAGGCTCGACTGTCCGGCTTGTTGAGCAAAGATTACGACAACATAGTTGGCTGCCAATTGGCACAACTAGAAAATTTGATGCAGCGAGAACCATCGGCACGCGTTGTTGTTGGATGGCAGCAGCCGACGGCGGAACTGCGTTTGATTGTCGATTTCTGTCGCAGAAAATCGGCACCACTCCTTATCGTGCTGAAGCAACTATCATCCAATGATATCAATCGGTTATCAGAAAAAATGGATTATGTTCTCATGCCACATGATAGTGAGTTTGCACTTCAACCCTGGATTGAACATGCGACATTAGTGAGAGCGAAATTCGAAAGTATGCAATCGGAAATTGAATCGCTGACCCATAAGATTGAAGAGCGCAAGCTGGTGGAAAAAGCCAAAGGTCTGCTGATGAAGATGCACAGTGTTGATGAAGATCAGGCTTATAAAGCGCTTAGAAATTCAGCCATGCAATCGAGCCAAACGCTCTCACAAGTGGCGAAGAATCTGATTACGGCATTGCAGTTAATGGATTAACTTCTCTACTACTTTGGGGTTATGGCAGAAATTCTACCGTGGTGCGTGTTGCACTAACAGCAAGCAAAAACAGTTGCTTGGTTACGAGGGTAGACTCTAATGTGCTGTATTTAAAGTAGAAAATAAGTTGGCACAGTACTTGGATTAGTTAAAACGGGTTTATTGTTGAATCGCTTATCTCAATTATCAACGGCGGTAATTGTAGACTTAGCAACGGCGCTACTGCTCTTCGGAGTAGTGGCGCTTTTTTTATGGGAGCAAACCAATGAAATGGAGTTCGATGCTGAAAGTGTCAGCAATTTCGTTATCGGTATTCATCACAACCAGCGTAAATGCAGAGTTGGGGGAGCCAGAAATTGAAGACCTGAAGTTTGGTTTTATTAAGTTAACCGATATGGCACCGCTGGCGGTTGCTTATGAGAAAGGCTTTTTTGAAGACGAAGGCTTATACGTCACTTTAGAAGCACAAGCAAACTGGAAGGTGCTATTAGACCGAGTCATCGATGGTGAGCTTGCTGGCGCGCACATGCTTGCTGGTCAGCCATTGGGCGCAACGATTGGTGTCGGCACAAAAGCAGAAGTGATTACCGCGTTCAGTATGGATTTGAACGGTAATGCAATCACGGTTTCCAATGATACTTGGGAACAGATGAAGCAGTACATTCCAAAACAACTAGATGGCAAACCTGTTCACCCAATCAAAGCGGATGCACTGAAGCCTGTGGTCGACAGCTATCTGGATAAAGGCAAACCGTTCAACATGGGTATGGTGTTCCCAGTATCGACGCACAACTACGAGTTGCGATACTGGTTAGCGGCAGGTGGGATTCATCCTGGCTTTTACGCACCAGACTCAGGCGATAACAGTGGCCAATTGGATGCTGACGTTCTTTTGAGTGTTACACCGCCACCACAAATGCCAGCGACGATGGAAGCGGGCACGATCAAAGGCTACTGCGTCGGCGAACCATGGAACCAACAAGCAGTATTCAAAGGCATTGGTACGCCCGTCGTGACCGATTACGAGATCTGGAAGAACAACCCAGAGAAAGTATTTGGTGTTTCTAAAGCTTGGGCTGAGAAGTATCCAAACACGCACATTCGCGTAGTGAAAGCCTTGATTCGAGCGGCACATTGGTTGGATGAAAACGACAATGCCAACCGCCAAGAAGCAGTGAAGATGCTATCAAAGAGCGAGTACGTCGGAGCCGATGCCGAAGTTATCGCCAACTCAATGACCGGCACGTTTGAATACGAGAAAGGCGACAAACGAGACGTGCCAGACTTCAACGTGTTCTTCCGTCATAACGCCACGTATCCGTATTACAGCGATGCGATTTGGTACCTGACCCAAATGCGTCGCTGGGGACAGATCTCAAGCGAGAAATCCGATGATTGGTACATGGATGTGGCAAAAGAGGTTTACCGTCCAGATATCTACCAACAAGCGGCTCAAGCGCTAATTGAAGATGGTGTGTTGAGCAAAAAAGACTTCCCAGATTTCAGTGCTGAAGATGGTTTCCGTGCGCCACAAACACACTTTATCGACAACATCGTTTATGACGGTCGCGAGCCAAATAAATATCTAGAGAAGTTCTCTATCGGGCTTAAAGGAAAAGACAAAGTTTAGGATGAGCAGTCCTACAAAAAATACAGCGGGCAGGTGAGTCTGCCCGCAATAACAAGGATGTAAATTTCTTAGGAGTGAGTATGTCTAGTAATGTCATTTCCCTGTTTCCTGCTAAGCAGGTAGTGAACCGAAGTCGGTTGGTGCTTTTGCCCGTCATTGGCTTGCTGATCTTTTTGGCAATGTGGCACTTAGCAGCGAGAGAAGTGCAAACTTCATTAGGTACGCTACCGGGACCTGTGCAAACTTTTCAGCAGTTCAGCAACCTTGTCGATGACCATTGGCAAGAGCGAGAAAAAGAACAAGCGTTTATCGAACGCCAGGAAAAACGAAATGCTGCGAAGTTAGCCAAGAATCCAGACGCGGAAGTGAAGATTCGTCCTTACACAGGTAAGCCGACGTTCTTCGACCAAATCGTGACGAGCTTAGTGACTGTGACAGCGGGCTTTCTGCTGGCGACGGTTATCGCGATTCCACTTGGCATCGTGCTTGGTCTTAATCAAGGGCTGTATCAAGCGTTCAACCCAATCATTCAATTGCTCAAGCCTGTATCACCTTTGGCTTGGCTGCCTATCGTTACCATGGTTGTAAGTGCCACCTATGTGAGTGATGACCCGATGTTTGCTAAGTCGTTCATTAACTCTCTAATCACTGTGGCGCTGTGTAGCTTATGGCCGACGCTGATTAACACCGCAGTGGGTGTAACGAGCGTTGATAAAGACTTAATCAACGTGAGTAAAGTGCTTCAACTTTCGTGGTGGCAGCACATTCGCACCATCGTTTTACCTTCTGCCATTCCAATGATCTTCACAGGTTTACGTCTCTCTTTAGGTATCGCTTGGATGGTATTGATTGCGGCAGAAATGCTCGCTCAGAACCCAGGGTTAGGCAAGTTCGTTTGGGATGAATTCCAGAACGGCAGCTCGGCATCATTGGGTCGCATCATGGTCGCGGTCATCACCATTGGCTTTATCGGTTTGATGCTCGATAGAGGCATGCTGCAAATTCAAAAGTGGCTGTCTTGGAATAAACAACAAGCGTTGAGATAAGGGAAAAGATCATGGAAAAAGCATTATTAGATCTAACGCGTTTAGGGATGCGATTCCCAACGCCAGATGGCGAGTTCATCGCGCTGAAGAACGTCGATTTACAAATCAATAAAGGCGAGTTTGTATCGCTGATTGGCCACTCTGGTTGCGGAAAATCAACGGTATTGAACTTAGTTGCGGGTCTGCACATGCCAACAGACGGCGGCGTGATCGTCGATGGGCGAGAGGTGGCAGGGCCGGGGCCTGACCGCGCAGTGGTGTTCCAAAACCATTCATTATTGCCTTGGCTCACCGTATATCAAAACGTTGAGCTCGCAGTAAAGCAAATTGCTGGTAAAAAGGGCAAAGCGTGGATTCAGGAGCAAGTGAATCACTATTTAGAGTTGATTCAAATGCAGCATGCCGCGCACAAAAAGCCGGATGAAATCTCTGGGGGTATGAAGCAGCGAGTCGGCATTGCGAGAGCACTGGCACTTCAACCAAAGGTTTTATTGATGGATGAACCATTTGGTGCGTTGGATGCGCTAACTCGTGCGCATTTGCAGGATGCACTGATGAAGATTCAAGCCGAGCTAAACAATACCGTGATAATGATTACCCACGACGTGGATGAAGCGGTGCTGCTATCCGACAAAATCGTGATGATGACCAACGGACCGGCAGCAACCATAGGCGAAGTGTTAGAAGTGAATCTACCGCGTCCTCGCGAGCGTGTCGCACTGGCAGATGATGCGCAGTATCAGAAGTGTCGACAAGCGGTGTTGAAGTTCCTTTACGAGAAGCAATCCAAAGTCGAGATTCCTGCTTCGAAAGAAGACAAACCCAAAACTGCAGCGCAAACGGCATAAGGAGGCAGCGATGAACAGTTCTTTAACGATCCCAGTAAAGAACGCATTGAGCCACATTGTTGTGGTAGGTAACGGTATGGTCGGGCAACACCTCGTCGAGCAGTTAGTGCAGAAAAACGCGCATTTGGAGAACCGAATTACCGTGATTGGTGCAGAGCGTTTTATCGCGTATGACCGTGTACAGTTGTCCTCTTTGTTTGCGGGTAAGTCTCATGATGATTTGATGCTGAGTAACCAAGAATGGTACGACCTGCATGGCATCCAACTCGTACTTGGCAGCCAAGTAACAGGCATCGACAGAGAGCAAAAGCGCATTCTGCTTGATGGTGAAGATGTGCTGGGTTACGACCAACTCGTGTTCGCGACCGGTTCGTATCCATTTGTGCCGCCAATTGAAGGTAAAGACCGCGACAACGTGTTTGTCTACCGCACGCTTGATGACCTTTCACAAATCAAGAAGGCATGTGAAGGCGCAAGAACAGGCGCAGTGATTGGTGGTGGCTTGTTGGGTTTAGAAGCGGCAAACGCACTCAAACTATTGGGGTTAGAAACTCACGTTATTGAATTTGCACCCCGCCTGATGCCCGTGCAGTTAGACGATGGTGCTGGCTTAGTGCTAAAAGAGAAGATTGAAGCGCTAGGGCTAACCGTGCATACCTCAACGGGGACGGAGCGAATCTGCGATGGTGAAACGGCTAAGCATCGTATGGTGTTTAAAGACAAAGATCCTCTCGAAGTGGATGTGATTGTCTTTTCCGCAGGGATTCGCCCTCAAGATGAGTTGGCAAGGTTGGCTGAGCTAGAAGTCGGCGAGCGAGGCGGCATTGTGATTAATAACCAATGCCAAACCAGCGATGAGAATATTTACGCGATTGGCGAATGTGCGTTGTGGGAGCAGAAGATCTTTGGTTTGGTCGCTCCCGGTTACACCATGGCGAGAACCACTGCCGATGTCTTGACTGGAATGCCGAGTGAAGGTTTTAAAGGTGCGGACATGAGCACCAAGCTCAAACTACTTGGGGTGGATGTGGCGTCTATCGGCGATGCACAAATGCAAACCGAAGGCGCACAAGAAATGGTATTGCAAGATGCGGTTGCAGGCATCTACAAAAAGCTGGTGGTTGATGCGAGCGGCACCCAATTGCTCGGTGCGATTCTCGTTGGTGACAACAGCGACTACGATGCGCTCTTACAGTGTTATTTGAACAAAACGGTCCTGCCAGACCACGCGGCGAACCTGCTGTTTGATACCGGAATGCTGGACGGAGAGATGCCAGACAGTGCCATCATCTGTTCTTGTCACAACGTCACAAAAGGCGACTTAGTTGCCGAGATTCAAGCTGGCACTACCAACCTGACGGACCTTAAAACTAGCACCAAAGCCGGTACTGGCTGTGGTGGCTGTAGCAATATGGTGAAGTCGGTATTGGATACGCAATTGGCAGCCATGGGGGTAGAGGTTAACAACCACCTTTGTGAGCACTTTGAGTTAAGTCGCCAAGAGATGTTCCATATTTGCCAAGTGGAACAGATCAAAGACTTCGACACCTTAATCGCACTGCATGGCAAAGGGCATGGGTGTGATATCTGTAAGCCGACAGCAGCATCTGTGTTTGCTTCTTTGTGGAATGAACACATCATGGAGCCACAGCATCAATCTCTGCAAGATTCTAACGATGCCTTTATGGCTAACCTGCAAAAAGACGGCTCTTACTCGATTGTACCTCGTGTTCCGGGGGGCGAAATTACACCAGACAAACTCATCGTACTTGGTGAAGTCGCTCAGCAATACGATCTGTACACCAAGATCACTGGCGGTCAGCGCGTGGATTTATTTGGCGCGCAGTTAGAACAGCTTCCTGAAATCTGGCAAACCTTAATTGATGCTGGTTTTGAAACAGGGCACGCCTACGGTAAATCGGTGCGCACCGTGAAATCGTGCGTGGGTTCTACTTGGTGTCGTTATGGTGTTGATGACTCGGTCGGATTAGCCATTGAGTTAGAGAACCGCTACAAAGGATTGCGAGCGCCCCATAAGCTTAAGTTTGCCGTATCGGGCTGTACTCGTGAGTGTGCAGAAGCGCAAAGTAAAGACATTGGGGTGATCGCCACTGAAAACGGCTGGAATCTATACGTTTGCGGTAATGGCGGCATGAGACCAAGACACGCTGATTTGTTTGCATCCGACTTATCTAAATCAGAGTTGATCACCATGATCGACCGAGTATTGATGTTCTACGTCAGCACTGCAGATCGCTTGCAGCGCACGTCGGTGTGGATGGAGAACATGGAAGGGGGCCTAGATTACCTTAAACAAGTGATTCTGGATGACTCTCTCAACTTATGTGACTCTTTGGATGAACAAATGGCGCGAGTCGTAGATACCTATCAATGTGAGTGGAAGAGTACACTGGATAATCCTCAGAAACTGCAACGCTTCCGTCCTTTCTTGAACAGCACGTCGGGCAGCAAAGTCTTGCCGTACCAACGTGTGCGCGGTCAGCGTATTCCGGTGAAACAGGAGGTATAAATGGCAGCTTTAACCAAAGTGAAACTGTGTCAGCTTGATGACCTAATGCCGTTTATCGGTGCCACTGTATTGATTGAAGGCGAGCACGTCGCGTTATTCTACATTCCTGATAGCGGTGTTTACGCTGTTCAGGATTGGGACCCAATTGGTAAGGCTTATGTGATGAGTCGAGGGATTGTCGGTGATATCGATGGTGAGATGTGTGTTGCATCGCCTCTATACAAACAACACTTCAGTTTAAAGAGTGGGCAATGTTTGGAAGACGAAGCGCACTGTCTAAAAACGTGGCAAATAACGGTCGACGATAATCAGGTTTGTTACTTAGTCGAAGAATGATCCTCGAAATTAGCTTGCTCGATATGAGTAAATTCTTAGCGTAAGCGATAAGCGAATAAAGTTCCAGAGACAGCACAGTATGGCTCTGGAGCTTTTTACTATTTGGAAGGATTCACTTGCAGTTCGGTATAGCCAGTCGAGTCGTCCATCGCTCTGGTAAACTCAAGTTTTGAGTAAGAATGGATGATCAATTCTGCGGTAGTATCAATCACTGTGCCTTCCATTAAATGCCCGCCCCAGACTCGTCCTTCACGATCAGACGCTGAGAGATGAACGTGTTGATGTTCAGGCGTTAGTGTTCCCATCACAGAGACGATTTCAAATGGCTCTTGTTTGGTTAACGTACTCTCTGCACCTGCCAAACGAAGGTTGAGGTGAGAGACACAACCAACGCATGAAGCAATCGAGCCTGCTTTGATACGATGCTGCTCGACCAATTTCGCTAGGCTCAGCTTTAAGTCCATGCCTTTGGTAAGACGTACTGCTATCACTTCAATCGACATATTACTTCCTAATCAAAACCAGTAAGCAGGAAAGCGCCGTATCCAAGTCGGCATAGCGTTTGGCTTTGCCAAGTACGCGCATACCTTGCATGTTGTTGAGAACAAAACGAGCGAGTTCTTCTGGTTTCAGCGTTTTCGGCACTAAGGTTTCTTTCTGCGCATTAGTCAGCGCATCCGCAATGATGTCGATAAGATGGTCAAACAAAAAATGCCCTTTGCGCAGTACGTCATCGTCTTCACCAGCGTGCTCAATCAACGCATTTTGAATAAAACACCCACAACTTCGCTTGCGTTGCAGCTCTGCAAAGGACTTAAGGAAAGACTCAAGTTCTGGCAGGGATGCGCCGTCTTTCTCTAAGTCGGTGAGTGAGGGCAACGAGACTTTTTTTAGATAAGCATCCAGTGCTTCGTAGTAAAGCTGCTGCTTATCACCGTAGGTGTTGTAAAGACTGAAGCGGTTAATGTTCAACTCGTCGGTGAGATCAGAAATGGATGTATTAGCGAAACCTTTGCGCCAAAAAACGTCCATAGCGACTAATAGTTTTTCTTCTCGATCGAAGTTGGCTTTTCTTGCCATATGCGTACCTACCTGAGCGGTTTTTCTCAAACCACTCCTAAACTTATTGAACAACTTTTGGGAAATGAAGTTCTTGACTGATCGTTTATAAACTGGCTACAGTATATCCTAACCAATCGGTTAGAAAAAGAAGAAAGGATATAAAATGAAGCTCTACGAAACCTCGATAACTCCAAGTTGTAAGCGAGTTAGCATTTTTTTAAAGGAAATTGGTGGCGATGTTGAACGCATCGCTTTAAATGTGCGTGACGGCGAAAATCTAGCGGAAGATTTCAAGAAAAAAAGCGTCAATGGAAAAGTGCCATTGCTTGAGCTTGAAGATGGCACGACGATTTGTGAGAGCGTCGCAATTTGTCGTTATCTGGATGAAGCGTTTGAAAATAATTTAGCTCTGTTTGGGGCAAACCAACTTGAGCGCGCGCAAGTGGAAATGTGGCATCGCGTGGTGGAGTTTCAAGGTCTGTATGCTGCTTTTCAAGCATTTAGAAACATCACAGCTATCTATGAAGATAGAGAGCGTTGTGTTAAAGAGTGGGGTGAAGAGTCCAAGCAACGCGTGCAAGAGTTTTTACCGTTGTTAGATAAGCGACTTGGTGAAAGCGAGTTCATTGCCGCTGACCATTTTACTATCGTCGATATTACAGGCTTTATTTTGATTGGTTTTGCAATTAAAGGCCTAGAAATCGATGTGCTTACTACTGCACCAAACATTGCGCGTTGGTATGAGCAAGTTTCAGCTCGGCCTGCATTTCTAAGTTGATGTACCAGCAGCGAGTAGATCATTGCTCGCTGCTATTGCCTTTCGAATTCACAAGGATATTCAAATTCTTCAGCTTTTTTCTTATTTTGTCTCCTATCGCCTATAATTGGAAAAACAACCTCAATGGGCTTCAATGCGTTTTAGAGCCTAGCGCTCTTAGTCTGTAGACGTTCTTTTCATAGTGGGAAGTCTATTAATAGACAAGGAGAGGTCATGCGTATTCAAGTTAAAACTATCAATAATGTTCTTATTGCTCTTTTAATGGTTTCGGTCTTTGGTCTCGTCGCGCTGTATCTCAATAACACACAGCAGAATGAACAGATTGAAAAACTGCAAAGTCAGTTAATAGAGAAAGAGCATCAGATATTAATCTCCAATGAGGCGCTTTCTTACACTCGATATCAACACCAGTTATTAGCTGAAGATTATAGTCGTTTTAGAAATGAGCAATCAGTGACTAGTGTTCTGCGTTAGCGTGCCCGACTACCGTCTTAAGGAGGCGAATGAAATCCATTCTTTTGGTCGATGACAGTAAAACAGTACTACTTTATATCAGCAGTGCATTAGAAAAGCAGGGATATGAAGTTATTGCTGTTGAAGACGGACAATCCGCACTTGAAGTGCTGACTTATCGCAAAGATATTCAGTTTGTACTGAGTGACTTAATGATGCCTGGCATTAATGGTATTGAGCTGTGTCGGCAATTAAAATCGCAAGTTAGCGAACGTTACATTTTCTTTGTTTTATTGTCCTCTAGAAATGACCAGAGCTCGATCGTGAAAGGCATCGATGCTGGCGCAGATGACTTTGTGGATAAGAAAACGTCTGTAGAGGAGCTTCAGGCCAGAATCCGTGCGGGGTTTCGTACTTTAGAACTGCACAACAAACTCGTTGAGAGAAATAAAGAGTTAGATGCAGCCTATCGAATGATCCATCAAGATTTACAGTCTGCTAGTCACCTGATGGAGCAACTACTCCCAGCGGAGTCGTCTATCCAGAACATGCAATTTAGTTACGCCTACAAACCGTGCTCCCAGATTGGTGGTGACATGTTGGGGTATTTTGAGCTTGATGAACAACATGTCGCATTTTATGTTTTCGATGTTTCAGGTCATGGTGTTTCGTCTGCTTTGATGGCTTTTTCTATCCAACAGACGTTATCTCAAAATCTGGGACCTGATTCGATAACCATGGAGCTAAGAGATGGCGACTACTGTATCAGTGAACCAGCAGCCGTTATTGATCGGCTAAACCGACGGTATCAGCAAACTAGGAACAGTCAGCTTTATTTCACCATGGTTTATGCCATTCTTAATACAGAATCAGGACAACTTCGCTATTGTACTGCTGGTCATCCTAAGTTCCTTGTTTGGCGAGCGAGCACCGAAACTACAGAGCTGGCGGGTGAAGACAACTTTATGATTGGCGCTTTGCAGCCGATGGAGTACGTTGGTAATCAAATTATTCTGAGTGAGGGGGATGTAGTATGGCTTTATTCGGATGGTTTGATAGAAGCGAGGCGAGGCGAGGCGATGTTTTCAGTACAAAGGTTGGCATCAAGTATAAAAGCTGTTTGTACTTCGCAATTAGAAGCAGAAGTGCAGGCTAGATGTGTCTTTGAACAAGTACAATCTTGGCAGAACAAAGATGAGTTTGATGATGATGCGAGTCTTTTACAAGTAAGGTGGCGTGGCTGATAGCCTAGGGATAAAGGAAAAGAATGTTCCAGAGCGAGTTTAAACGAACTTACGGTGGATCCCTTACTCGCTCTCGAAGTGCGAGCAAAGAGGTTGCTAAGTTTTTAATGGATAATCAAGTATCGTTAAGTACGGCTCAGTCGTTGGAGCTTTGTGTTGTTGAGCTTATGAACAATGCTTACATCCATTCTTACAGTGAAATTGAAGGTAAGCCGATAGACGTGGAGTGTAGGGTTAGATGTGACCCAATGTCAGATTTCATTGAACTTAGGGTTTCTGACTACGGAGCGTCAATCAATGAAATGACATTCAACCAACATAAAAATAAACAGATTGAGGCTCCTAACTTAATGGATGATGATAGTTGGTCTGCTTCAGGTCGTGGACTGATGTTAGTCGCTCAATTATCTGATCAGTTCAAGTTAGAAAAAGAGATTGGAAAAAACACGTTTGTTTTAGTGAAGAGGAACGGCGAAAAACTAACAACCAAGCAAGATCTATTCACCCCACCTGGTCCCTAGCGTTAATCTGACGGTTACGTTGTATGTTATTGTTATTTTGTATTTGTGGTTGGTGCAGGCGACAATAATGCTTCCAACTCTTCTGGTGTCAGTATATCACTGATGTTTAGCATATTGCTCTCATCATCTAACGCCATCTTTGTACGACTAAGCAAGTACCTCTTTTGAGTTGGCGTTAAGTCTTTGAGAGACTCAATCAGCTCCTTGAAATTGCTATTGTTCATTGCCATATTTCCCCCAGTTAAGCCTTAATTTGTTTTATTGCATATTCTTCAAGTAAGCAAAGATTTGTTGATTAATGGCAGCTAGCTCTTTAGTAACTATAGCTATATCTGAGCTATCTGGCTCGTTATCGTTTCTTGTTTCTGCTTCTATTTTTGTGAAAACAATGACAGCGGTTTCTTCACCAAAGCTTTCTAGAATGCCCTTTAGACTGTGAGCCAATAAGTAGAGTTCCGGCCAACATTTGTTTGCGTATAACTCATTGATACGCTGTATGTCATTGGCGTGGTCTTCTAAGTATGTGGAAAAAACGGTGACGATAAGATCTACGTCGTTCTCCATGTATTTATTGAGAACATCAAAATTAATCATGTTTACCTCTGACTAACCGCGAGGTAGAAAAATGTATCGGATAGGAACGTTGAAGTGGGGGGAGTTGAGCGCTGAACAGTGTGCTTATCACTTGAGCTAGACTCATAAAAACAAAGTTATTGTTCGGTACACTTTGACTTATATACAAGTGTCTATGATCTAATCTTTTGTGCAAAGCATTTTGCACTCGTGTCGTGGCAACACAAGTTACGTGATAGTGGGTTACAAATAAAATGCTGGGTTGGGAACAGTCTTGTCTACCTGGTTTAAAGCAATCATCAAACAAGTAAGCCAAGCGCTCGCCAACTTTGACTATTCCTTCAGTCAAGGTCAACTCTCCTAATCGAGTACAAATACAAGCTAGCAACCTAGTTGCATAATGGCAAGTAGATTGACGCAAAAAAGGGGCCTTGCGCCCCTTTTGTACAATTAGCTTTGCTTGGAGTCCTGTTCTACCTGCCTCATTAACTCGTTCGCCTTCTTCATTGCACGTCTTGCGCTTGTGGTCCTTCTCTTATTGAGTAGTATGTCGGAGAAGCGCAGGTATTTATCTGCAGTTTTGAATCTCAAATCGTTAATATCTTGAAAACCGATAGGAAAGTTCTTCGAAAATTGATCAACATCTTTCACTAAGTTATCGAGGTGAGTTGTTGTTCTTGCCTTTTCTAGGCGGTAATAGAAGTTTTCAAATTCCTCTTGGAACAAAATTCGAGCAGCCTCGTCCGGAAATGGTAGAGGATCGTTAGAGTCTAGCGCGGTCTCATACAGTTTCATTTCGAGAACTGCATCTTTCATCGCGTTGCTTATTTTTAAGTTGTCTTGATGCTCTTCAACGTTTGAGAAGAAAGTATTCCCAACCTTAATTAGCGCAACAAGTGCTGCAGCATCTTTATTTTTGAGTGCTTCAGTTAGGTGTTTACCAAAAACATCGCTAGATAATGAGCTTGGTGTAAATGGGTAATCCTGATGAATTTGATTTAACTCATCTTTCAGTTCATAGATGGACTTACTGTCTTCTTCTTTACTGTATCGAGACTTTTCCAGTTGGCTATTGATTTGTCTCGCTATCGAAAGCAATGTGGAGTGCTTGCTTGATTGAATATCTAACGCCAGAACTTCAATTTTATGTGAGTCAGGGTAGTAGGCTTTTGCTTTGTTTAGTACAGACTCGATTTCATCATAATTTGGATAGTTGTTAGCATCAGAATTCAGAACCTGATCAATCTCAGATTCAAACTCACTTAGAAGGTAGCTCTTGTGCTGTCGTAGTAAGCCAGCTTTAATCACCGGGTGTAAGTTTTTCTCACTATTAATCAGTGACAAGCTTTTTTCTGGCGGTGTATCAAGCAACCATTCCTGCCCATTAATCTGATCATTTTGCTTGTTAATAGCTATTTCTAAATCAGAGATGGTTTCTTGTTGTTGTTGATAGCCAAATACGATTCCGGTAACCAATAGTACGCTTGCAGCTACACCGCTAACGATAGGCCAATATCGCATGTTCAACTTTTGTTTTAACTGCTCTGGGGTAAGGTCTTTGGGGATGATGCCAGTTGAAAAAACGCGTGCAAAGATAGGCCACTTAGATGCTGGCATATTAGCAGGTTTCGAGACCTTCATTTTCTTTTTGAGAGCTTCATTGACAGGAGTTCTTGAATAAGGATGCTTGCAACTCAATAACTCGTAAGCAATACAAAATAGCGCAAACATATCGTCGCTTAAGTTTGGCTCTTTACCCGACAACAAGTTGAGCGATGCGTAGTTTGGAGTATAACCAAGAGTCTCCACATTTTCGGATTTACGTTTAGCTGCGTATTGATCTTGCTTTAATTGATGAGTTTTAGATACACCAAAGTCGAGTAATTTAACATTACCTTCAGACGTTAAAATGACGTTAGCGGGCTTTAAATCGGCATGCACGACACCAAGTGAATGGGCGTAAGACAGGGCGTCAAGTACCTGATTTAGAATCGATAAAGTTGCATTAAACTTCAGCCCATGCGGCCTAGATCGTTGTATTAAATTCTCTAATGTTTCCCCATTAATATATTCCATCACTAAGAAATATATTTCGCCATCGACACCAAAATCAAAAACCCTAATAATATTAGGGTGACTTAATCTTTGTGTTTGCTGAGCTTCACGTATCAACATGCGTGCAGTCTCTGGTTGAGATGCAAACTCTTTTTGTAAAATCTTTAATGCTACGTAAGGGGTTTCTGAACCTGAAGATTCTAATATCTTATCTTTAGCCAAATAAACATCACAAAGTCCGCCATGGCCAAGAACCGACTCGATTTCATATCGATTTTTGACAGTTGTGCCTATTAAATTCTCATTAATAACATCTTTGTCATTATTTGATGTGTTATTTTTATTGTTTGTTTTCTTATTAACTAACGGAGTGTTTTCTTTTTGAGACAGTTTTGTATTTGTTTCATTTTTATTTTGAACGGAGCCTTCATTGCTAGCAACTTTATTTGATTGAATTGCATTGTCTCGTTTTTGAGTCTTTACAATTTTAGTTTTGTCTCCGCTATCTTTATTATTTATAGAATTGTTTTTATTGCTGTCTTCCATCACAAGAACTCCGTATAAATGATGGGGGAATATATACCTTTCTGCTCAATGAAAAGTCATTATGTTAGAATTTCGCGGCCAAACTAACATTCGTTTTTTTATTGATGAAAGTCTAAGTGTCAAAAATTTGAACTTGGTTGGATAATTAAAATTGTTGAACATTACGTGATTGCTTTGATAAAAAAATGATTCATTATTCCGTGCATGATTTTCAATGGCAGGTTTAAGGTTTTTATTAATCTTACTGTTAATAAGAAAGTGACTAATAATAAAATTAAAAATAATATTTAGCAGGTCTTTGGCGAGGTTTACATGAAGTTGGTTTTAACCATAACAAGTTTTCACAAATTTACTCCAGAGATTGAGAGTGAGTTTGTGTTTGAATCAAGTGATGAGCATGCCAAAGTTACGTTTGGTCGGTCTGAGCAATGTGATTGGACACTGCCAGACCCTGAAAGAGTAGTATCCGGAACTCACGGAGAGCTCATCAAGTTTGGTGATAAATACTTGATAAAAGACTTATCAACTAATGGCACGTTTGTTAATAACGCTGTGACACCTGTGGGCCAAGGAAATGAGATTGCACTAAGTGACGACGATACGGTTAGTTTAGGGGATTACCAAATTTCAGTAAGTATTCAAACGAGCACTGAGGCATTCAATAATCAGGAAAGTAACTTTCGTTCCAGTTCAGAACCTGAAGCATTCTCGAGTTCATCTGAAGCAGAGTTTGTAGACCTCGGCCTTAGTGCCAGTGAGCTTTTGAATGAGAGTGTTCCTTCGGACTTTCAACTAGATATTGGCTTAGTCGATGATTTTATTGATATCCCCAAACCAGAAAAACAGAGTGTAGATCCTACACCTGTACCGGAAACCCCACGACAGCTAGAACGTCAATCAACTCCCAAATTTGATAGTAAAGGGAGCGAGCTTGCGGCGTTCATTAAAGGGGCGGGTATTGATCCAACGATGATTCCCAGCGATAACAGAGAGCAATGGTTTGAACAACTGGGGGAATCATTTTCTTTGATGTTAGTTGGTTTAATGGAAACGCTGCACAATCGAGCGGTATTTAAACAAACAAATCGACTAAGTCATACTGCGTTTCGGAAGTCAGAAAATAATCCTCTGAAGTTCTCTGCGAATTTAGAAGATGCAATTCATAACTTATATAACCGTCAAACTGCAAGTTTCCTAAAACCAAGTGCAGCCATTAAAGAAGCGTTTAGTGATATAGAAAATCATGAACAAGCGTTAATGAAAGGTGTTGAGGGTACGGTTTCAAGTGTTATGTCGCTTGTTGAGCCTACGTCGATATACTCAGAAGCTTTAGCTAAAGACACGGTTATTAATAAGGTTATTCCAGCAAGAAAATATGCTCAAAGTTGGAAGCGGTTTGAGGATATTCATGAAAAGCTATCCGATGACATTATCAATAAAGAATCTCCATTTTATTTAGAAGATTTCGCTAAACACTATGAGTTAGCATTAAAAAATAAAAGCTAGGAAATAGGGTGATGAAAAGAGTTTATCAGTACATTTTGTTATTAATTTCAATGGTTTTATTTGGATGCTCAGCAGCCAATTTAGTTGTTGACCCATATTCAGATTTAGAAATAACAGCAAATCACAATATTAATCCTGACTCCAATGGTAGGCCATCCCCTGTAGTCGTGTATGTTTTTGAATTAACATCAAATACCCTTTTTGAAAGTCAGGATTTTTTTTCAATTTATGAAGAAAGTGAAAAAGTCTTAGGCCCTGATTTAGTGAATAAATATGAAATATCATTAACTCCAGGTCAGAAAGAAACATATCAGGCAAGTATGTCTCCAAAGACTGAATACTTAGGCATTGTCGCAGCGTTTCGAGATATTGAAAATTCAAATTGGCGACAAGTCATTGAAGTGGATAAGACCGGTTACAACACCTATCAAATTCTGTTAGAAGATCTGTCTTTGGTCGTAAAATAACGTTTAGTTGGCTAATTATAAATGACGCAATACTCCAAGACGGCTTGGTGCGAAGGGATGTTTTTACGTCCCCAGCACTTTCAACAACATGAACGCGCAACCTCTCAAGAATTCAAAGGCTTACATCAGTTTGGTGGGGCTTATAATTGGGGGGTTTGGAAATGTCGAGTAAAAGAACATGCATTAAAAGATGGTCTGATTGAATTAGATCACTTTGAGGCAGTTTTGCCAGATATGACTCTGGTTAATACCTTAACAGCCAGCGATTCGGTTGTGCCTTTATTTATTGATAAAGACGTAGAAAATACGTTAGTAAAAATCACTCTTCCCCTTTCAAATGTCAAAGGTAAAAATGTTTCTGATGTAAGTGAGGCGATCGTTTCTCGTTATGTACTTAAAGACGTTGACGTTATAGATAATCTCACTGGGCAGGATGAAGAAACGATTCAAGTCGCAGCCCTAAACCTGGAACTGAAAGCCAGCAATGACAAATTAGCGGGTTATGTTGAGTTACCGATATTGAAAATAAAAGAGGTAACGGCAGAAGGCGAAGTAATACTAGACGATTCGTATGTTCCACCGCTTATCAATTTACTTAGCGACAAAGTTATGTCGGCTTACTTGCGTAACGTTATTGCGATGACAAAGATGCGTGCCGACGTTATTGCGCAGCGATTGATTAAGGGCAAAGCCGCATCTGCATCTGCTGTTGATTTCATCATGCTACAAATGTTGAACAGGTATGAGGCGATGTTAAAGCACTTTAGTGACCTAGACAGGCTACATCCATTGGAATTAGCGACGACCCTGAAAGGTTATATTGGTGAATTAGCTACGTTTTCTGACAAAACTAAGAGGATGCCAAGCTTACTTACATACGATCACTTAGATGTATCAAGTGTTTATAGCGAATTGAATCAAGTTCTGAGTCAATATCTGAGCGTTGTCCTTGATCAAACAGCAAGCAAACTTCCTTTGGAGCCACGACAATATGGAATTCAAGTGACGCCACTTCCAGATAAGCGTTTACTTGAATCATGCCAGTTTGTGCTTGCGGTCAAAGCTGATACGACAACAGATGAAATCAGACGTTTAGTCCCGGCGCAGCTCAAGTTTGGACCAGCGGAGCAGATTCGTGATCTGATCAACAATCAGATTAATGGAATAAACGTAGCGCCATTGAGTGTAGTACCGAGGCAGATCCCTTACCAAACGGGTTATGTCTACTTCGAAGTAGTCAAGAAAGGCCCGTTTTGGATGAGGCTGAAAGACAGTGGTGGTATTGCGCTGCATTTATCGGGGCATTTTCCGAATGCTGACCTTGAGCTGTGGAGTATTAGTCAATAGGTGTGCTCAGTATGGAACAAACGATCGTAAAACCAACACCGGGTGGAAGAGCGCCCGCACCGAAACCACAATCAGAAAAGTCAGCAGATAATACGGTAGTTATCTCAAAAAGTCCTGAATTGGTGAATAACGATTCAGTGGTTGCTTATGGGAACAACCCTTTATTGGCAGAAGCGAATGGTCTTTTATCCATTATTGGTCAAATTCGAGCGACAGCGACTCATTCTGACCCGTTGTTTCTAAAAGAGACGTTGGCACAAAAACTTAGAGATTATGAGAACCGACTACGTCACCACGACGTTGATTTGGACACTATTGATACGGCTCGTTACTGTTTGTGTTGCTCGTTAGATGAAGCGGTGCTCAATACTAATTGGGGGGGGCATTCATTTTGGAGCCATGACTCATTGCTTAGTTCTTTCTATGCCAGCAGCCAGGGTGGGGAAGCGTTCTTTAAGTACCTTGATAAGTGCATGGCGCAACCAGATACAAATTTAGATTTGCTTGAATTGATGTACGTGTGCCTATCGCTTGGGTTTCTCGGCCAATATCGTTTGGAAAAAAACGGACTGGAGTCTCACCGAAAACTGAGAAGGCAGATTATCGCTATTCTTAAGTCTTACGGAAGAGGGATACCTCAAGAGCTAAGCAATAGTATCGAACAACACATTTTGAATGGCTCTAAGGCTTCCGACAGAGCTCCTCTCTGGGTTGTGTGCTCCGTAACGGCTGCATTATTGGTTTGTATATTTATGTATTTTAGCTATGAGCTAAACAAGGCTTCCAACCGCACCTTTTCTCAATTAGTCAATTTGGTTCAACCGCAACAGCTTAATCAAGATACAACGTCAGAATCAAAATCAGCGCCAATTGCAGAAAGGATCTCTATGTATCTGGCAACTGAGATCGGGAAGGGGCTAATTAACGTCGAGCCGTTGCAAGACAGGGTAAGAATTTCGTTAAAGTCGCAAGATCTATTTGAATCAGGTAGTGCTGATGTTGTTGCGTATATCCAACCCGTAATTTCTAAACTCGCTAGAACGTTGGAGTCGACCCAAGGCAAGATCATTGTGACAGGTCATACCGATGATAGGCCAATTTTCACGAGTAAATATCCTTCGAACTGGCATCTATCATTAGCTCGAGCTACTGCTATGTCTGAACAACTTATCTCGAATAGCGCACTAGAAGGTCGAGTCATACCAGAAGGGCTGGGTGATGCAAGACCATTGGTTGAAAACAATAGTGACGAAAACCGAGCTATTAACCGTCGAATTGAAATCGACCTCCTTGTCGCGAATTAATAACAGGTAGATAGAGATGCGTATTAAAGAAATTGGCAGAATATTTACTCAAAGGTGGTTTCTCGGTCTTATCGGTGTCGCTGCTTGTTCAATTTTTATTTGGGTTGTTGGTCCACTTATCACGATAGCGGGATATGAGCCACTAAAGAGCGACTTCCAACGACTCGTCACGATTTTGGTGCTGGTGTTTGTCTGGGCTTTATTCAACGTGACTAAGCAGCACAAGCAAAAAGTTAAAGAAGACGAAAGTATTCAAACGTTACTTGAGGTTGATAGTCAATCAGATAAAGAAGCGGCGAGTGAAATTGACTTAATGCGCGAGCGTATTGAGCAAGCTGTCAAAGTAGTAACGAAAACACATAAAGGAAAGCGAAGCTTATATGACTTGCCTTGGTATGTGTTGATCGGCCCTCCAGGGACAGGGAAAACAACAGTGTTAAAGCAGTCAGGGCTAGAGTTTCCGTTAGCGGATAGCCTTGGTTCTGACTCTATTGCTGGTGTCGGTGGAACTCGTCATTGTGATTGGTGGTTTGCAAATAAAGCCGTTCTGATTGATACGGCCGGTCGATACACGACACAAGACAGTCAAGAAAAAGTCGACTCTAAAGCATGGCACGGCTTCTTAGGGTTGTTGAAAAAATATAGAACGCAAAGGCCAATTAATGGTGCAATTGTCACGATCAGTTTAGCCAGTGTGATGTCGCAGACAAGAACCGAGCGAAGCCTTCATGCTCGAGCTATCAAGTCGCGCCTTCAAGAACTGAAGAATCAGTTAGGGATGCAATTTCCTATTTACGTACTACTGACCAAAATGGATTTAGTTGCGGGTTTCAATGAGTTCTTCTCTGATCTAAGTAAGGAAGAGCGTGAGGAATTGTTCGGTTTCATGTTTCCGCGTGAAGTGGCTGATGAAAGAGGGGTTATTTCTTTATTCAATAAAGAATTTCATGGCATGTTGGAGCGCCTTGATGCGCGAATGCTGAGAATCCTTGAAACTGAAGATGATTTAGAGAAGCGAGCACTTATTTTTGAGTTTCCTAAACAGCTAAGGGTATTGCAAGCTAACCTTGATGAATTTTTAGCGGAAATATTTGCACAAAATAGTTTTGAAGAGCCAGCCTTGATTCGTGGTGTGTTTATGTTGAGCTCGGTCCAAGAAGGCTTACCAGTCGATAAGTTAATGAATGAATCGACCAATGGACTTGGACTAAATCGCCTCGCTCTAGCAAAGAGCCCAACAGGGTCTCATAGTTATTTCGTGAAGAACTTGTTTGATAAGGTTATTTTCAAGGAACAACTGTTAGGAACGGTTAATCGTCACTATCAAAAGCAGTCAGGATGGATGCGCCGAGGTGTTTACATTGGCTGTGCTTCTCTACTGTTAGGTGCGTCTGCACTTTGGCTTATGAGCTACAAGTGGAATTCTCAGTTGATTGTCGATACCAATGAGCAAGCCGGCCATATTGAAGCAATGATTGGTGCTGAGAGCCTAGATTTTGAGGCGGATATTATCTCAGCCGTAGAGACATTAGACCGATTGATGACGCTTCCTCTAGGAAAGCAAAGCAACTACGGCGATGCTGATTCCGTAAAAAGGTTTGGTCTCTATCAAGGAGATAAAGTCTCACAGGCGGCAAACAATGCATATTCTGATGCGTTGACCCAATATTACGCTCCCTTGCTTCTTGATAGCTTGGTGACGGAAATGGAAAGTAATCAACAGCATCGAGAGTATTTGTATGAAACGTTGAAAACTTATTTGATGTTGTTTAATCCAGACAAATACCAACAAGATGAAGTGTTGGCTTGGTTTAACTTCTATTTTGAACGTCAATATCCGGGTGAACTAAATATAGACTTAAGAATAGGTCTGTTACAGCACACTCAAAATTTATTAGAGAATAATGGACAAGGCTTTTCTTATAATACTGCTGCCGTGACTAATGCTCGCGAGGTTTTGACACAAATGTCTCTACCAGAACGTGCTTATCAGCGAATGAAGATACAATTTTCGAAGAGTCATGTTCCTTCATTTCGTTTGACTGATGTCTTGGGGCCTAAAGGGCTTGAGCAGTTTGAACGAGCGAGTGGAAAGCCGTTATCACAAGGCATTTCGGGCTTTTATACGTATAATGGCTTTCATAGCATTTTTCAGATTCAGATCAACCGTACAGTAAAAAGCCTAATGGAAGAGAACTGGGTTTATGGTGACGATCTTAAGGCTCATGAAATTGATCAAGATAGCGCTATTCAAGGAGTCCAATCTCGATACTATCAAGATTATGTGAATGAATGGAAAACTCTGATCGAAGATATTCAACTTAAGCAGGCTCCGAGCCTAGAGCTTGCAACAGAACAAGCTAGAGTTCTATCTGGAGTTGAAAGGCCAATCGAATCGTTGTTGAGGGCAATCCAAAAAGAAGTTGGTTTGTCGAAAGTATCATTGTCAGAAAATCAGAAGGCCACTTCTGAAGTCGCAGGTAAGGTTGCCAAAGTTAAATTTTCGAATACGGCAGATAGACTAGACATGTACTTGCCTGAAGAAAATGGTTTCAATGTTGCACTGCCAGGTAAAGAAGTCGAATCTCATTTTTCTGAGATCTTACGTCTCGGCGAACAAGACTTTGATGATATTCAACAAGCTATGGTTAACTTGCGCTCGTATTTAAGCGATTTATCAAGCTCAGGTAATAATCAGAAAATTGCTTACAAAAGTATTTTAGATGGGACCGTTACACAAGATGTGGCTGCTTCCTTTGCTCGCGCTAAAGAACTTTTGCCTAGGCCATTTAATCAATGGCTAGGTGAACTTTCTCAAGAGTCAGTTAAGTTTGCGGAGAGCGGGTCGAAAGATCATCTAAATCAGCTTTGGGTTACGCAAGTGGTGCGCCCTTATCAGCGGACTATTGCGGGTAGATACCCATTCGAGCCAAATGCGAGCAGAGAAGTAAGGCTGAAGGACTTCAAACGTTTCTTTGGTTATGGAGGTACGCTTGACTCATTCTTCCAAGAGTATCTTGAACCGTTTGTCGATACGTCGAAAAGTCGTTGGCGATTAGAAAAGGAAATTGGAGTTCGTCCAGAAACGCTGATGGTCTTTCAAAGAGCGAAGCGTATCAGGCAGTCTTTCTTTGAATCTGATAATTCATTGCGCGTAGAGTTCGGTATGAAACCAGTGTATCTGGATCAGCACATTACTCGGTTTGTTCTAGAGTTAGGTAAGCAAGATTTGGTTTATAAGCATGGACCAGCACGAGCTAAATCCTTGAGCTGGCCTGCGGGTCAAGACCAGACTCGAATAGTGTTCACACCACCAGAATCTAAACGTGAGATTGCCCATACTTATGAAGGTGAGTGGGGCATATTCAAACTGTTAGATCAATCACTTAAAGCAAGACCAGAATCGCGTAAAGACAACATAGTTATGATTGATTTAAAGGGAAATAAGGTGCAACTAGAGCTTATTCCGTCTAGTGCCATTAATCCGTTTTGGTCAAATGAAATGGAGAGGTTCAGATGTCCACGAACCTTGTAACATCAGCCTGGGGTTATATCGGTAAAATGCCTGCAAAAGGAGACTTTGTGAAAGATGGCTTATCACAAGATTTTTCAGAGCGCTGGCATGACTGGCAGCAGGCTGTTATTGCAGTCAGCAGAGAACAATTGGGTGAAAGTTGGAATGAGCACTTTTTAACCGCGCCTGTGTGGCACTTTGCTCTGGATGTTAGTTACTTAGAAGACTCGACATACATTGGTAGCATGATTCCTAGTGTAGATGCATGCGGTAGATACTTTTTCTTTACTATAGCTCGTGCCGTAAAAGGTGAAGCTGCGCAATATTGGGAGGACAAAGCTTGGACCGAGGACAGTGCATCTCTTGCCCTAGCAGTACTTGAGGACGACTTTGTATTTGATGTTTGGCATAAGAGCATGCAAGAAAAAAACGATTTAGTGGCGAATGTAAAAAGTGAAGTGCGGCCTCTTAAGTTTCTTTATCAAAGCCAAATATCTACGATTTTTCATGATCAAGGTGGAGCAGATCAAAGCGCACTTTTGAATTACCTCATTAAAGAAAAATTGAGTAAGCCATGCTTTTGGTGGACTGAAGGCTCGACTCTAGTTGAACCATGTATGTTTATGACCAGCGGTTTCCCTTCTATTGGTCAATTTTCTGCCATGCTTGATGGCGGTTGGAAAAAGTGGAATTGGTAGGATAGAAGAATGAATTGGAACTATTTTACCTTTGCTAAATCGCACGCAGGAAAAGTACGCCCTTATAACGAGGATGCTCTTTTAGATATGACAGAGCAGCATATTTGGGTTGTAGCCGATGGAATGGGTGGGCATAGTGCTGGCGACATAGCAAGCCAGATGCTAGTGGATAGAATCGCGCGCCATATGCAGGATGTCCCAAATACCAATATCGATGATATCCGGAGTGTGGTTCAAGCCGCGAATTTAGAAATTTATCAATACGCACAAAATCACTTAGACGGTAAAACGATGGGAACAACTCTCGTTTTGTTGTTTATCCAGGACGGGTATTACCACTGTCTTTGGGTCGGTGATAGCCGAATTTACCAGCTTAGAAATGGTCATTTTTCTCAAAAAACACGCGATCATAGTCAAGTTATGGATTTAGTCGATCAAGGGTTATTGGCATTTGAAGATGCTGAGTCACATCCTCTCGCAAATGTTATTACCAGAGCTGTTGGGGTAGATGAGAGTATCACTATTGATCAAGTTTCGGGGCAGTTGGCTGACGGAGATCAATTTCTTCTGTGTAGTGATGGGCTTTCTAAAGAATTAACGAGTGATGAAATTCACCGGACATTGTATGCGGACTCAGTAAATCAAGCAGGATTAGCGCTCATGCATTCGGCGTTAGTGAGAGGTGCAAGTGATAACGTTACTTGTGCGTTAGTCAAAGTTCGCCAAGCGCAGACAGAATTTGAAGCAGTAACGAGAGAAGACGCGACGATCCCCGTTTTTCTTAGAGGGAGGTCTTATGAATAGTGAGATGTTCGATTGGTATGAACAAGCGTTGGCTCCTATATCTCAAGAGAATCCCACAGGTGTTGATCCTAGAGAAGATGTATCGCCACAGTCCGCTTATTACCGATTAAAAGATCAGCGTATGGCTGCGCGAAATGCAGAGCGCAATGCACTTATAGAAGAAGAAAGTATTTATACCCACAGTAACTTATGGCGGGTATTTATAGAAGAAGTACCAGAGATACTTACGAATCAATCTAAAGATTTAGAGTTTGTGGCTTGGCTTATAGAGGCTCTAACTCGATTGTATGGTTTTCGCGGTATGGGCGTTGGGTACAAACTCGCAACCGAGTTCATCGAGAAGTTTTGGGATGATCTCTATCCAATGCCTGATGAGGATGGCATTGAAACAAGAATATCGGCGATTACTGGCCTCAATGGTATCGATAGCGAAGGAACACTTATTTTCCCTATTGCTTGTATCCCGCTTACTGACGTAGGCGTTGAGCAAGCGTATGCCTACTGGGAATATCAGCAAGCTATTGAGTTGGAGCGTTTAGATGAAGATAAGCGCCGAAATCGAGTCGATCTTGGCGCTACAGAGCTATCTGATATTACAACTACAGTTAAATCTACCTCTGATGCCTTTTATCGTGAGCTAATCGCTGATCTGGAGTTCGCCACAGAGTCATTTAATGAATTCAGTCAGCGATTAGATGAAGCGGTAGGTGATGTTACTCCTAGCTCTTATATATCAAAAAGGCTTGAATCAATACACTCGGCATTAAAGCATCTCCTTGGAGAGCGTTTTAATCAACCACAAGCTGTGTTTGAAGAACTGGAGGAGGTGGATGAATCTTCTTCTTCGGAACAACAAGTGAGTTCACAAAGTTCTGATGCACTATTAGCGACAAACATGAAATCACGAGAGCAGGCGATTAGACAATTGCAGCAAGTGGCTGATTTCTTCAGAGAGAGTGAGCCTCACTCACCAGTTTCTTACTCCATCGAACAGATCATTCGTTGGTGTGGAATGCCTCTGCCGGAGTTACTGGCGGAACTTATCTCCGACGGAGATGCAAAGAAAAGCTACTTCCGTTTGGTTGGCATAGCAGAACAAAATGAAAATTAATAAAGGGAGAATGGTATGACGAGTATCCACTCGAAACTGTCACGAGTACGGAAGCCTCGTGTCCACATTACCTATGATGTTGAAACTGAAGGTACAACTCTTAAGAAAGAGCTACCTTTTGTTGTAGGTGTAATGGGTGACTTCGCTGGTCAAAACACTGAAGCGTTGAAGCCATTGAAAGACCGCCGTTTTATTCAGATCGATCGAGACAACTTCGATGATGTGCTCAAAAAGATGAACCCATCGGTTAAGTTCAAAGTTGCGAACAAGCTTGCGAACGACGATTCACAGTTTGAGGTGGATTTGAACTTTAAATCAATGCAAGACTTTGAGCCCGCTGCGATCGTAAATCAAGTTGATCCACTGCGCCAACTGATGGAAACGCGTAATAAACTGCGTGATTTGATGACAAAAGTTGACCGTTCTGAAGAGCTTGAAAACATCTTAGAGGATGTTTTGAACAACACAGACAATCTGGCAAAACTTGCGGGCGAGTTAGATCTTGGCAAGAAAGCGAAGTCAGACAGTACTGAAGGAGCGGAATAATGACGACTGAAGCTGAAAAGCAGTTAGATCCAACTGTTAATGAACAAACAACTTCATTTTTAGATCAAGCTATTGGTGCAACTAAGCAGACAGAAGCCTCTCGTGCTGAAGAGCTAATTAAAACGCTCACTGAAGAAGCGATGAAAGGGACGGTTACTTGGAACAAAAACCTAACGGTAACTTTTCGTGAAGCGATTAATTTACTTGATAAACAGATTTCTGATCAGTTGTCTGAAGTAATGCATCATCCTGAATTACAGAAACTTGAAGGTTCTTGGCGTGGTTTAAATTATCTAGTGATGAACTCAGAGACGAGCTCTACTCTGAAAATTCGCATGATGAGTATGACTAAGAAAGAGTTACATAAAGACTTGAGTAAAGCGGTTGAATTTGACCAAAGCCAGATCTTTAAGAAAGTTTACGAGTCTGAGTTTGGCAGTGCAGGTGGTGAACCTTATGGTGCATTAATTGGTGACTATGAGTTTACCAACCACCCAGAGGATATTGAGTCGCTGCGCCTAATGTCAAATGTAGCCGCTTCAGGCTTCTCCCCATTCTTGTCCGCGGCCTCACCAGCACTATTTGGTTTTGATGAGTGGACTGAACTGTCAAAACCACGCGATCTAGACAAGGTCTTTGAGTCGCTAGAATACGCTCAATGGCGTTCGTTCCGTGAGAGTGCTGATTCACGGTTTGTTAGCCTGACTATGCCGAAAGTTCTGGCTCGTTTACCATACGGACAAGCCACTGCTCCAGTTGAGGAATTTGGATTTGAAGAGTTCGAAGTAGATCCAGTGTCAGGTATTGCTGTCAATGCTGAGCATAATGACTACTGTTGGATGAACTCTTCGTACGTTCTTGGTGTTAAGTTAACAGACGCCTTCTCAAAATATGGATTCTGTACAGCTATCCGTGGTGCAGAAGGTGGTGGTCGAGTGGATAATTTGCCAACACATTTCTTCATGAGTGATGATGGCGATCCTGATATGAAGTGTCCAACAGAGATTGGTATTACCGACCGACGTGAGGCAGAGCTGGGTAAACTTGGTTTCTTACCGCTTTGTCACTACAAAAACACCAACTATGCGGTTTTCTTTGGTGCGCAAACCTGTCAAAAACCGGCGAACCACGAATCTCCAGAAGCAACGGCTAATGCGGCGATTTCAGCACGTCTACCTTACATGATGGCGACATCTCGTTTTGCGCATTATTTGAAGGTAATGGCTCGAGATAAAATCGGTAGCTTTATGGAAGCAGAAGACGTTGAGTCTTGGTTGAACCGCTGGATTCTAGGCTATGTAAATGCTTCAGAGGGTGGTGGTCAAGAGATCCGAGCGAAATACCCTCTAGCAGATGCTCGTGTCCAGGTTAAGGAAATCCCTGGCGCACCAGGTTCTTACAATGCTGTAGCATGGCTTAAGCCTTGGCTGCAAATGGAAGAATTGACGACATCTTTGCGACTTGTTGCAAAGATCCCTCAGTCGGGTGGATAAGAAATGAATTGGCTGGTCGTAAGGCCAGCCATACCAAATCGTTATGTTCTAGATGGAAATAGCAGTGTCACTTAACTTTCGCGATCCCAGTAAGCTAAAGCATGAATTCAGCACAGGAGGCCATGCTGAGCTTGATAGCCCTTGGTTGACTCGATTCAATGAATCTTCTGATCTTGTAGAGGCAGCTCGAATTTGGCTAGAAGGTACGCGTTCAAGAGATTTGGACAGTTTTCGTCATAGTGTGATGAACACGATAAACCGAATTGATGAGCTATTAGAATCTCAATTAAACGAAATGATACATCATCCTGAGTTTCAACAACTCGAAAGAGGTTGGATCGGCGTGAGGTATTTATGCGAACAGGTCGACACTCGCTCATCAGACTCCGTCAAAGTCAAGGTGTTGGCGGCAACATGGAATGAAGTCAGTAAAGATGCACTAAAAGCCATCGAGTTTGACCAATCAGCACTATTTAAGCTGCTCTATCAAAATGAATATGGCATGGCCGGGGGAGAACCCTTTGGCGTGGTAGTTGGCGATTATCAACTTCGTTGTGATGCGAGTAAAAATTATTTTGATAGAGATCTGTCTGTGCTCAGCAAGATCTCTCAGTCTGCAGCGGCAGCATTCAGCCCGTTCATTATGTCAGCATCGCCGGAGATGTTTGGTGTTGACAGTTTTTCACAGCTCTCTGCGATAAGAGATATTGCGGCCCAATTTGAACAGGCAGATTACGCAAAATGGCGCAGTTTGAGAGACAACGATGATACCAAATTTATTGGCCTGACTGCGCCGAATGTTTTATTCCGTCAGCCATATAAAAGTGATGGTTCACGCAACGATCAGTTCGACTTTCAAGAGCATGTCTACGACTCTAATCGCGATTTGCTATGGGGGAGTAGTGCGTATTGTTTTGCGGCCGTATCAATTAGAGCGTTTCAGGAGCATGGGTGGTTTACGCACATGCGAGGCATTAAGCAAGGGGATTATAGTCAGGGCATTATCGTCGCTCCTACTAGGAACAAAATGCGTGTTAATGGCAAGAATGACCGTGAAAGATGTCCTTTAAACTTAAAGATCTCTGAGAGAAAAGAACAAGAGTTGTCTGAATGCGGTTTCATTTCTATTTCTCCTGTACCTGAAACCGATATGGTAGGGATGACCTCGAATGTATCTCTCTACAAGCCTAAGCAATATGCAGAAAAACACATTTCAACGAATGCAAAGCTCACGTCGATGTTGCAATACACGTTGTGTGTGTCGCGAGTTGCACATTATCTCAAGGTTATGGGGCGTGACAAGATTGGTGGGTATCAAGATGCAGAAAGCCTAGAGCGAGACTTTCAACGATGGTTGCATCAGTACACTACCGCGTCGGATGAAGCATCTGATGAACTTAGGGCGAAGTATCCCTTAAATGAAGCGAAAATTACGGTTCGAGAGAAAAGAGAAACTCCAGGACACTATTACTCTGTTATCCATTTGCGACCGCACTTCCAGCTCGATCAAATGGTATCTAGCATTAAATTAATTACTGAATTATCACCAGAGCACTTGGTGTAAGGAAATAACAATGACCCAATGGAAAAATGCTTTGTCCCAAGGCCAATTGCAACAAGCTCTAGAGCTATTAATTGATGAAATTAAAGCGGCGCCTAAAGATGCAAGCTTGAGAAGCTCGTTCATTGAGCTGCTTTGCATTGATGGAGACTTCGAGCGTGCGGATGAGCAACTTATGCAATCGATCAAATTGTTTCCTGAGTATCTACCTGGTGCAAGTCAGTTGCGACATTTAGTGAAAGCGGCCCAGGCTAGAAAAGATTTTATCGACGGTGCGGCTAGTGCCAAGGTATTAGGTGACGAGGAATTCACTAAAGAGCTTGTTCGCTTTAACCTCGCTCTCAAAAATCAAGACTATGCAGAAGCGTCACACCTAGCGCATAGCATTGAAGAGCATCGTACTATTAAAGGCTTTAACATAAACGGTACAAACTATGAAGATGCTAGGGATATTGATGATCGTTTAGGTGGTTACATTGAACTGCTTTCCACCGCGGGTAACTATTTTCTTGTTCCAATTTCTAGCATTCAAGCGCTAGAAATAAAAGCACCTACCTCTTTATTAGAAAGTATTTGGCGACCTGTAGAGTTTGATATTGACGGACTTGGCGAAGGAGAAGGTCATATGCCATTGACCTATGTTGACTCAGAAACTGACGCACAAAAGCTAGGTCGAGAAACGGATTGGAAGCAGCTTGGTGAGCAAGAATCCTTCGTGGGTTTAGGCCAAAAATGTTGGCTAGTTGGTGATTCAGCCCTCCCAATCTGTGACTTGACTACATTGTTAGAATCGAAACAAATAGCGTAACAAGAACATGTCATTAACCGTTTCTCTGCTGGACAAATTGATGGATAGTGATCCTTCAACTAGAGATGAAAAAGATTTCCCTACGAGCCAACAACAGATGTTGAACAGCTTGCTTAGAGATCTGGAGTCTATGTTAAATAGTCGTATCGGATGGAAAAACATTCCTGATGACCTTTTAGAGGTTCGCTACTCAATATTGAATTATGGTCTGCCAGATTTTTCCTCGATGCCTTATAGCAGCCAAGAGGGGCAGAATCAGCTCTGTGACATTGTTCATGATGCAATTAAAGAGTTCGAGCCGAGGTTAAGGAATCCTTATGTCCAGATTTCGGACGAGAAAAACGCTATTGATAGGGTGTTGAGGTTACAAATCAGCGCCACTTGCTTAATTGATAACAGCATTCATGAAGTGCGATTCAATTCTGAAGTAGAGCCGGTAAATTTAGGTATGAAACTGAGTAGAGCGAAATGAGTGAAGAGTTTCTCAAATACTATAATCGCGAGTTAGCTTATTTACGTCACAAAGGACAAGAGTTTGGGGAGCAGTATCCTAAGATCGCTGCGAGACTCCGTATCAGTGAGGAGCAGGTTGACGATCCACATGTAGAAAGATTGCTAGAAGGCTGTGCATTTCTAACGGCAAGGATTAGACAAAGTTTAGACAATAGTTATCCTCAGTTCACTGAATCTTTGATGGGGCAGTTATATCCGGATTTTCACGCACCAATTCCATCAATGTCCGTCATTAAGATGAACTGCTCTAGCTCCACTTCCTCTTTTTTTGACGTAGAAGAAGGTGAGCGAGTCGTTATCGGTGCTCCTGGATACCACGAATGCGAGTTTAGAACCTGTTATCCGGTCAGAATGTACCCTGTTGATGTGACCTCTGGTGCTTTCAAAAATGCACCGCTTAAATCGGTGGGCTCCCAATGGGAAAGCCATGCTCATTCAGTTTTGAAAATCCAGCTCACCGCCCAAGATGAAGAGACATCTCTGAGTGACATGGGATTAGAACGGTTGCGCTTTTATTTAAACGGGCAATCTCAGTTGACGTTTAAACTTTACCAAATGCTATTTCAAAATCTAATTGGTTTATCTGTCGTTGCGGGTGGCAAAGAAGTTCGTTCTTTAACGAAAAGGCATCTTATTGAAGTGGGATTTTCAGAAGATGAGAAGGTTGTTCCATACAGTAAGAGAAGCTTTTCGGGAGCAAGATTACTTGTTGAGTATCTGCACTTTCCTGAGAAGTTCATGTTCTTTGATATCACTGAACTCGGATTATCAGAACTAGCTCTTGGAGAGCAAGTTGAGCTGTATTTTTACTTTGATACCAATGATGATTGGCTTCCTAAGCAAGTGGATGAAGAGAGCTTGATGGTTGGTTGTGTGCCAGTCGTAAACTTATTTAAAAGTGTTATGGAGCCAAAGCGTATTCTACCAACCGAGTACGATTACCACTTATCACCGCAATACCAGGAAGCCGAGAGTAACGAGGTTGTCTCTATCTCTGACGTAACGTTGAGAAACTGGAACAAAACGTATCACAACCTGCCATGTTATCACGCTGGTGAGCACACGCATTATATGAACGCGAGTGAAATTTATTGGTTGATGAGACGTGAGGATAAAAATTGGGCTGGTGGATACGATGAACCGGGCAGGGAAACTTACATTTCTTTTGTTGATAAAAGGCATCAATTGTTCAGTCCAGAGAGCCGAGAAAACTGGTTAATGTACGTTGAAGCTGAGTGCTGCAATCGTAATTTAGCGCAGAAGCTTCCATTTGGAGGTGGTCTTCCAAAAGTCTCTTTGCCGGAAGTAAATGACAACTTCGAGTCAGTTCGTTGTTTAGTTTCTATATCAGAAACCCTCCGGCCAGAAATGGATGAAAGTACACGATGGCAGTTAACTAAGCTTCTAACTTTAAACCACTTTACCGAAGAAGATGGATTAACAACTTTGAAGCAAACTCTGAATCTCTATGCATTTTCTGGGACCGCAGAAACGAAAGCGGTAATTGATGCTTTAGCGAAGTTAGAGTTCGAGCCGACTACCGGCAGAGTCAGTCAGAAAGGTAAAGTTGGTTTTGCGCACGGTATAAAAATCATTTTGACGGTTTCTGATCAAATTTTACCTAAAGAGCAAATCTTCCTCCTAGGTAGTGTTTTATCCGTTTACTTTGCACAATATGCTGAAATTAACATTTTTACGCAGCTAGAAATAAGACTTAAGTCAACGGGAAAACCCTTCCACTTATGGCCTGCATTAACTGGCGATAAGGTGTTGCTATGATCGCGGAGCAATTTTATCGAGATCTAAAGCAACATTCGTTGTTTGAAGCAATTCACCTTATCGAACACGAGATCTTGCAAGCCGAGGCACAAATAGGGACAGATGCTCTACCGAAGCATGAAAAACTAAACTTAAAGGTCAATCCATCGTTAGGTTTTGAAAATGCGCAGCTTTGCGATCTAAAACATATTGATAGCCACAAGCTAGCAATTGAAACCAATTTAATAGGCCTAACGGGTGAGCAGGGGGTGCTTCCTCAGCACTACAGCGAGTTAGCTTTACATCGTCAAAAAGAAGGCGATACGGCAATGGTGGACTTCTACGATATTTTTAACCATCGTTTACTGTCTCTTTACTATCGATGCTGGCAACTGAGTCAATTGACCGTTCAGTCTCGTGCTCATGCACAGGGATTACGTTCACCTTTAGAAGATTGTAAGTCGGCATTAACTGGCCAGGGTAGTTCGTTGTCCCTGCATTATGGTGGTGTTTTTGCTTCACCGACGAGAAGCAAAGCTGGACTAAAAAGTGTTCTTGAATGTTTATCTGGATGCCAAGTAAAGATTCATGAGTTTCAAGGGCAGTGGCTACATCTTGCAAAAGAAGAGCAAACACGTCTTTCATCTCGAACTATGCCAGAAGGGCAGTTTGCTCAACTTGGTTCCGGAGCATCCTTAGGCTCGAAAGCTTGGAATATAAACGCAGGAACAACGATCGAGTTTCTGCCAAAGCACAAAGATCTGGTTAGTAAATTACTGCCTAACCATCCAAATGTAGAAATTATTAAACGTGCGGCTTATGAATTTATTGGTAAGCATAAGCAAGTGAAATGGCAGCTCACCACCAAACATAGTTTATTACCTCAAGTTTGTTTATCAAAAAAACATGGTCAGTTAGGTGTTGGTTCTGTACTTAAAAAACATAAACGCACAAAAGATCGAACCATAACAATTACTCTTTAAAGGAAACATAATGGCTTCACTCTCACTTTCAGCGTTGGTCGAAAGATTGTCTCCTCAGGCTAAGGAAACACTTGAACAAGCAGCTGCGATGGCAAGCTCTCGAACCCATCACAGTATTGAAATGTCTCACTGGTTAATGACGATTATTCAACATCCTGCCGATATTTATTCAGAAGTTTTCGACGAATTTGATGTCGATAAAATCAAGGTTGAAACTGATCTTCAAAAGACACTTGAAAAATACAAAACGGGATGTCAATCGGTCCCAGGTCTTTCAGCTCACACAGTGACTGTGATGCAAAATGCTTTGCTATCGGCAACGATTGAGTTCAATCAGGAGCAGTTGGATTGCATTCATCTTTTATTTGCCTACTTGTCTGATGATACGTTAGTCAACATGGCTGGTTCGATTAGCCCTGAGTTAAACAAGATAGAACCATCTCGGTTATTGAACTTTAAAGAAAGTAATACGCGTCAATCAGGATCGAATGACCTAGGGAAATCAAACGCGAATTCTGCGCTGAATCAATTTACAACAGATCTTACTGAGCAGGCTAGGGAAGGTAAGATAGATCCGGTTATTGGTAGAGACAATGAAATCCGTTTAATGATCGACATCTTATTAAGACGTCGACAAAACAACCCGATTCTAACTGGTGAAGCTGGCGTTGGAAAAACAGCCGTTGTTGAAGGTTTGGCGCAAAAGATTATTGATGGCGATGTACCTCCTGCTCTACAAAATGTAGCGATTAAGTCTTTGGATCTGGCGTTATTGCAAGCTGGTGCTGGCATGAAAGGTGAGTTTGAAAACAGACTTAAAAACCTTGTGAAAGAAGTTAACGACGCACCACAACCCATTATTTTGTTTATCGATGAAGCACATGGTCTGATTGGTGGTGGGGGACAAGCAGGACAAGGTGATGCAGCGAATATTCTAAAGCCAGCGTTAGCGAGAGGTGAACTTAGAACGATCGCAGCAACAACTTGGGCAGAATATAAAAAGTATTTTGAAAAAGACGCGGCTCTTACCAGGCGCTTTCAAGTAGTGAAGGTCGACGAGCCAGCGCCGGAGCTAGCGATCGAGATGTTACGTGGTTTACTTGACGTAATGGCACAACACCATGACGTCCACATCACTAGCCAGGCCCTCAATGCTGCCGTTCAACTCTCAGCTCGATACATTAATGGCCGACAACTGCCAGATAAGGCTGTGTCTGTTTTAGACACAGCCTGCTCGCGAGTCGCGTTAAGTCAATCGTCTACACCGGGAGGTCTAGATGCGAAAAGGAATAAACTAAAAGCTAAGCAAGCTGAGTATGAGCACCTAAGCCAAGAAAGTCAGCTAGGTGCACCTCTTGATATGCAATTGCAAGAGGTCAGAAAAGAGATTGATGTTCTATCTAGTGAAATAGTTGAACTAGAGATGCTGTGGGAGAAAGAAAAAGAGTGGGTAAGTGAAGCTAAGTCACTTAGAGCTCAAATAATCAAGGAGGGTTCTGAGACTGCTAGGGACAAGTTACAGGAGCTCGAAAGTAGCCTCTCCGCTAACTCGCAGCCATTAGTATTTTCGCATGTCAATGAAGCGCTTATTGCAGAAGTAATTTCAGATTGGACCGGGATACCACTGGGTAAACTTCAGGATGATGAAATCCAAGCTGTACTGAGTTTGAAAGAGAGTTTGTGTAAACGAGTTGTCGGACAGGAGCACGCTTTAGAAGTCATGTCTGAAGTGATAAAAACCGCCAGTGCACAGCTCACGGATGAGACACGACCAAATGGTGTATTTCTTCTCACGGGACCAAGTGGAGTGGGTAAAACTGAATCTGCTTTAGCTATTGCAGAGAAAGTGTACGGCAGTGAAGAGAATGTCACAACTATCAATATGTCCGAGTTTAAAGAAGAGCACAAAGTTTCCTTATTATTAGGCTCTCCTCCAGGTTATGTTGGGTATGGCGAAGGTGGTGTACTTACTGAAGCCGTCAGACGCAAACCTTATAGTGTGATTCTCTTGGATGAAATGGAAAAAGCGCACCCTGGAGTTCAAGATATTTTTTATCAGGTATTCGATAAAGGCTCAATTAAAGATGGTGAAGGTCGCGATATAGATTTTAAAAACACTATTATTATTATGACCGCGAATACAGGGACAGAAACGACGATGTCTTTGTATTCTGATCCTGATTTATCTCCAGAACCTTCAGCACTAAAAGATGCTTTGCGTGACGATTTGTTGGTTGACTTTAAACCTGCATTTTTAGGACGTGTTAATGTATTACCTTATTTGCCTCTATCAAGAGAAGTATTGATAGAAATAACAAAATTAAAATTAGCCAAAGTTACGAATCGAATTCGTAAAAACTACGGCGCTGACCTATTTTTTGATGAAGAACTAATTAATGATATTGTAGACAATAGTGATGAGTCGGGGAGCGGTGCACGTGTGGTACAGACAACCATAGAAAACACATTACTTCCTAAGATTTCTCATGAAATATTGCATGCAATTCTTAATGATAAGACGTTTGATGAAATTATTGTTAAAGGTACAACTAGTGGACTTGATGTCTCAATAGTTTAACATCCTTTACACTCTCAATAATAATTGGGAGTTGGTTCATATTAACTATTATTTTTTATAAAAAACGCTTAAATTAAGTCTTATTTAAAGATATAACAGGGCGTATTTAAAATGAAGTTTTTGATACATTAATCACTAATTATCATCAAACGTCAGATAATTAAATTACTACGATATATGTCAATTAATAATGCTATAGGAGATTAGCATGCAGTCTAATACGTATCTTAAATACGCAGATATTAAGGGTGAGGCAACTGCCGAGCAATATAAAGATTTGATTACACTACTATCTGTAGATTGGAGTGTAGGTCGTGAGATCTCATCATACACTGGTACAGCGATGGACCGTGAAGCGAGCGCTACTCGTCTATATGATTTGACTATCACTAAACTTCAAGACCGTTCTTCTCCTGACTTATTTAAAGAAGCGACAATTGGTAAAGGTAAACCTGCGGTTTTCCATATTACTAAGCAGGGTGAGAAAGTTGAAGAAATCATGAAGATCGAACTGACTGATGCGATGATTTCTAACTACTCAGTTTCTATCCAGGATGATCGTCCAGTTGAAACCATCACTATTTCTTACACTGAAATGATGATGACAGTGACTCCTACTGACGATAAAAACAACACTTCTGCGCCATTGGTATACGGCTACAGCGGTGTTAAAGGTCAACAAATGTAATTTTTATGCGGGGGAATATTCCCCCGCATTTTTTGAAAGAAGTATTTAATGAAAAGAGCAACTCAAGATAACAATTTCATCCGAATTTCCTCTCCATTCGGAAAAGATGCCATCATACTAAACTCATTTGAGTATAGAGAAGAGATCTCAGAACTTTTTTCATTGCGTGCTAAAGCTTACTTTAATGATCAACGAAGTGAGTTAAACGAAATAATTGGTAAAGAAGTAACAATTACCCTTGAAAATAGTGAGGATGTTTCTTCAAAACCTCGTTATATACATGGTTATGTATCTGCTGCAAGATTAGAAGGGCAACGAGTTTCTAATACTCATAATGGTGAGAATTATAAAAATATAGAGTTATTAATAGAGCCTAAATTACGTTTCGCCGATTATAGAAAAAATTGCAGAATATTTCAGCATAAAGATATAAAAGAAATTATCTCCGAAGTACTCTCGGAGCATAGTGTTGCCTTTAGTTTTGAGTTAACTAAGTCGTACCCTAAATACACATACAAAGTGCAATATGAAGAGTCAGACCTTGAATTTGTCCGACGCTTATTGTCAGAAGAAGGGCTATCGTTCTGTTTCACACACACTAAGTCTGTCCACACGCTTAAGATTTTTGACGACATCAGTTTCTATAAGCCGGGTACAGAGTTTTTAGTCGATTTTGATACAGGTACAGCTAAGTCTAGCCATATTTCTTCTTGGCATGAAACCCAAGTTTTGACGACTAAAGCAAGCCAAAAGTCTGGCTATAACATGCTTAAGCCTTCGTCTAATCCTAAAAATACTGCCAAGGGTGAAAGTGATTTTTTTACCGTGCCTGAAAGCGAGTATTTTGAATACATGGGTGAAACGGAAAGTGATGACCAATACGCACTTAGAAACACGCACGCTATAGAAGCACTACAGCAAAACGCATATCTGTGCCGTGGCGAGGCAACGTGTCGAACGTTCAGTGTGGGAAAGTGCTTTAAGTTTAAAAAGCATGAAGATAAGTCTCGAGTCGGCAAAGAATACGTACTGTCCTCCGTTTTTTTATCTGCGGCTGTTTATAATCAGACTGGTCAAGGTGGCACTGCTGCGCAAGGTGTTAAAGTATCATTTAGTTGTGTTGACTCAAAAACAATCCTTCGCCCTTCAGTGAACTATCCGAAACCTCAGATGAAAGGTTTGCAAACCGCAGTGGTAACGGGAAACAAAGATGGCGAAATTTACATAGACAAACACGGTCGTATTAAAGTTCAGTTTCACTGGGATCGTGTTGGTAAATACGATGTAAACAGCTCATGTTGGATTCGTGTTGCGCAAAATATCGCGGGTAACGGATGGGGCTCGGTGTTTCATCCTAGAGTAGGACAAGAGGTCATCGTCGAGTTTGTCAATGGCGATCCTGACCAGCCAATTGTTACGGGGTCACTGTACAATGGTAGTCAACTCCCTCCCTACACGTTACCAGAGCAAAGCTCTCAAAGTGGTTATAAATCGCGTTCTGTACAAAAAGGCACATCTAATTTTAATGAGTTGCGCTTTGATGACAAACCCGGTGAAGAACACATCTATCTTCATGCCGAAAAACTTTTCCAAATGCTAGTTGAAGACTGTGTTGATATTGCCGTTGAAAACAGTAAAACCGAAAAAGTGACGAATGATGTCAATCAAGAGATTGGCAAGAATGCGACCTTGAAAGTAGGTAAAAACTTTTCTAATGAAACGGGTGAAGTGTTGTCTTTTAATGCAGGAAAGAGTATCGAGATCAAAGTCGGTGGCGCTTCGATTCAGATGTCTAGTTCCGGAGAAATCAACATCAAAGGCAATAAAATATCTATTAACGGCTCTGCTATCGCTCTTAAAGCTGGGCAAATTTCATTGAACTAAGGTGATTTAAAGTGGGTAAACCAGCCGCGATATTGGGCAGCTTTCATCTTTGTCCTAAAAAAACAGGAAAAATTCCTCATGTAGGTGGCCCCGTCGTAGTTGGCTCGCCAAACGTGACAATTGGCGGCATTCCAGCGGCTAGGCAGGGAGATAAGCTTATATGTATAGGTCCTCCGGATAGCATCTCAGCAGGCTCTTCTAGCGTTACAATCAACGGTAAGCCAGCGGCAAGGGTCGGGGATTCAACGTCTCATGGTGGTAAAATTCTGTCTGGCATGCCTACGGTTTTAATCGGAGGCTAGATGCCACTCGCATTTCAAACTCATCTTCTTGCTATTAATGGCAGGCCATACACTGTTCGTGAGATAGCTAACGAATGTTTTAGATTGCCCGCAGAAACACCAAGATCCTATCCTGATCAATCACTGTATGAGCAGATATTAAATCTTGTGCGCTCTAAGCGCGAGATACTGGAGCAAAGTGATATCAAAGGGAATATCTGTGTTCTTTTACCGTCTTCGGTAGATAAAAGCTTGCTTAAGGCATTGATAAACGAGTTTTCTCTTATCCTTGGTAACTCTGCCAATAGAGAAATTTATTTTTATCCTTATGGTCAAGCGGCGTTCTTGATGGCGCTAAATCGGATAAACCGTGAAGTTAACGAAACACAAGCAACTTGGATACTGGCTATAGAAATTGCTCGCGATGCAGAAGAGCATGCCAAATCTCAAAACTCGATCATTTTGACGAAGTGCTTTTTTCAACAGTCCGGCCTTGTTACTGATGATGTTCGAATTGATTTAGATACCAAACAACAAAGCATTGCTGTCGATAAAGTGTTCAAACAACTTGGAGTAGGGTGTGATCACTCACTTAGTGAGTTGCATTTATCCATTGATGGAGATGAGCCTCGATGGTTAAATGCTATGCAACTCTTGTCTCCCTGGGTGACCGATCAAACTCAGTATCAATTTATTGATGTTAAACTAGGAGGGCTGGGCGCATGCGGAGGTGTTTTAAAAGTGTTAATGATTGAGGAGCATCAAAGAAGTAGCCTCAACTCAGACTTCCACGTTTTGCAAGCTGATATCGAGCCAGATGGTTATACGGTGGGAGTTCTATACAATTGGCATAACGAGTAGTTCTGGATCTAGTTTGTCCCTTCTAAACGTTGGCTTTTAATGGTTTAAATGTGACGGTTATGTTTACTCGAGACCATCACTTAATGTTGCTTAAAAGGTGTTTATACAACGTTCTTCTCGCTTTCCGGTGAAATAGTGAACCATAGAACATAAACTACATGAAAAGCTGTTCGACTCAAGATATCCTAACCCAAATTAAATAAATTGAGCTTTGGTTTGTGCCAGATTCAGCCAGTCACGTAATACTCTGATGTTTACACGGCTGAAATTCGGATTCTTGCAGGAGCAAACCTTGCTTAAAGATTTGGCGGAAAGTGAATTCGAATGAAGTTTATCCACACCTCAGATTGGCATCTTGGTCGACAATTCCACAATGTATCACTACTCGAAGATCAACAAGCAGTACTCGAACAACTGATTAACTATATTGAACACAACCCCGTCGATGCCGTTGTAGTGGCGGGAGATATTTATGATCGTTCGGTGCCACCAACGGTTGCAATAGAACTGCTAAATCGAGTCGTGAAGCGTATTTGTACTGAACTGAAAACACCGATGATATTGATATCTGGCAACCATGATGGTGCAGAACGATTAGGTTTTGGCTCAGAGCAAATGAAAAATGCAGGCCTTCATATTGTTAGTAACTTTGAAGATATGCTAACTCCCATCATCATAAAAACGGACTCTGCGGGTGAGGTAGCGTTTTATGGCATGCCTTATAACGACCCTGAACAGGTCAGATTTGCCTACAAAACCTCGGTATCAACTCATGATGAGGCACATCAACTGCTTGTAGAGCAAATAAGAGAGCATTTCATTTCAGAGCAAAGGCGTGTTCTCGTTAGTCACTGTTTTGTTGATGGTGCTATTGAGTCTGACTCTGAACGACCACTATCTATTGGTGGCTCTGATCGCGTAAGTCATGAGCATTTCTTAGATTTCGACTACGTCGCACTTGGTCATTTACATCAGCCTCAGAAGAAAGGCGCAGAGCATATCCGTTATTCTGGTTCACTTATGAAGTATAGTTTTGGTGAACAGAACCAGAAGAAAGGCTTCACGTTAGTCGAACTAGACAAGAAAGGATTTGTCTCTGCTAAACATATTGAGCTAATTGCCCCTCATGAAATGCGCATTGTTGAGGGAGAGCTAGATAAAGTCATAGAGCAGGGCAAGACTGACCCTAAAAATGAAGATTATTTGTTAGTTCGTTTGATGGATAAACATGCGATTTTAAATCCAATGGAAAAGCTTCGTTCGGTGTATCCAAACGTTTTACATCTTGAGAAACCGGGTATGTTAATTGGGGTAGAGCAGGAAATGGCGCAAGCAAAGTTGGCCCGAAGCGAAATTGATATGTTCCGAGACTTTTTTATTGAGGCACAAGATAGTCAATTATCCCAAGAGCAAGAACAAGCCGTTACTGACATTATTAAGCAATTATCACAGCAATAGGGACCAAAGATGAAACCAATTAAACTTACCATGCAAGCCTTTGGTCCGTTTGCAAAAACCGAAGTCATTGACTTTGAAAAGCTTGGCCGTAACCCTCTGTTTTTGATTAATGGTCCTACAGGCTCAGGTAAAACGTCGATCTTAGATGCCATTTGCTTTGCCCTTTACGGTGAAACTACCGGTAATGAGCGGCAAGGCATCCAGATGCGATGTGACTTATCGGCGCAAGACTTACCAACCGAAGTCGTTCTAGAATTTTCGTTACATGGCAAACAATACCGAGTTGTGCGATCTCCAGAGCAGGAAGCGCCCAAAGCGCGTGGTGAAGGGATGACGGTAAAAAAGCACACTGCGGCTCTTTATGAACTCGGCGAGACCGAAAAGCTCATCACTAGCAAGACGACTCAAGTTAAAACAGAAGTGAGCAATATTATTGGTTTGAATGAAACGCAATTTCGCCAAGTAATGGTATTGCCTCAAGGAAAATTCCGGGAGCTGTTGCTTGCTAGTTCTAAAGAGCGCGAAGAAATTTTTGGTCAGCTCTTTCAAACGGACATATATAAAAAAATTGAGTACGCGCTCAAAGATAAAGCGAGCGCAATCAGTAAAGCGAAAGATGAATTTGATAATCAAATTCGAGGCGCTTTACAAGTTGCAGGAGTGAGTTCAGAGCAGGAATTATTACACCAGCTTGAACAAGCAGCTGAGCAGCTAGAGGTCGATAGAAAGAAAGAACAAGCTTCGTTAGATAAGCTAAATGTTGCTAAATCTGAATTGCAAAAAGCGGAAACTATTAATGGAGAGTTTTCGAAACGAGAGCAAGCAGAAAACGCACTCAAGCTGCATCTAGAACACTCAGACTCGATAAAAGTTCGTCAACAGCAATTAGAAAATGCTAAAAATGCCAATAAGATAGAATTACCCTACGTCTCATTACAAAATGCAAAAACTCAAACTCAAGAGCTCAGACAAAAAATCGTAGCTTTGAAAGAGAGCCTTGATAAAGCCAATGCTGTTACGAAAGAAAAAGAAAACTTGCAGCAAAGTGCAAAAGAAGCCGCGGCAAAAGTCCCACAGTTAACGCAACTGCAGTATCAACTTGAAAGCATGAAAGACAAGTTGGTTGAAAAAGCCAACTTGGAAAGAAAAATAACGGCAGGTCATCAACAAAAGCAACAATTTGAAGCAACGTTAAAACAGTACATAGAGCTGAGAGACAAGTTGGCGTTTCAGGCGCAACAGGGCCAGAAAGATCTAGAGCAAGCCCGAGTAGATGTTGCGCTTGTTGGCAGCATCGATGCGGAAATAAAACAAAAACAACGACTACTACAGGATCTACAAAAGCTGCATGGTCTTACTTTGGAGCTCTCTAAACTCACGGCGTTAACCGTAAGCAAGCAGCAGTCATTACAGGAGGCCAGTCAGCGCTATATGCAGTGTCAACAAGCCGCTGATACGATAGAGCTTAAGTGGCACAACGCTCAAGCGGCAGTATTAGCGCAGCGACTAAAGGCAGGTGAAGCATGTCCGGTATGTGGCAGCCAAGCGCATCCTAACCCTGCGACGTTTGTTGAAGAAGTCGTTACAAAAGAGCAAGTTCAGGCTGCCAGAGTGAAAGAAAGAGAAGCTCAAACCTCACTGAACCAGCTAAGTAATCAGCAAGAACAACATAACGTTGTCATTATTCAGCATCAGAATCAAATCGACCAGTTGAAAGAAGAGCTTGGTGAGCATGCAGCATCTGAGATCTCGACGGTTCAAACTGAGTTGCAGGCGCTTAATGATCAACTTCTACGTCTACAATCTATTGATATTGAAAAGCTAGAAAAGAACGTTGAACAGCTTAATCAACGCTGCTTAGTGGGTGAAAATAAAATTCATGAGCTGCAGAATCAAATGGCGGCAAATGAATCAACCGTTCAAGCAAACCAAGAACAATTGACTCAATTACAAGCTTCCATTGATCCGAAATACAGTTCCGTTGATGCGCTTGAGCGTGAGATTTCGCTCACAAAAGAGCAAATTCTTACCTTGAATACAGGTTTAGAAAAGGCACAAAACGCTTTGCAGCAAGCGGTATTAGCGCAATCGAATGCTGAAAGTCAGTTAGTGACGAACAAGCAGTGGCTATCTGAGTCAGAACAAAAGCTTAGCCAAGCAGAATTAGCGTGGAATGAGGCGTTACAGGCGAGTAAATTTGAGGATGAAAGCAGTTATCTAAATAGCAGAGTGACAGATGATGAGCTTCAAGTGTGGCAGAAAGAAATAGACAACTTCAAACAGGCACAAACCAAGCTTGAACAAACACTACATGATTTAAACCATGCATTGAAAGCGCTTGAAAGACCGGACTTGGATTCGCTTAACGACAGCTTAACCACTCTGCAGGCGCAGTATATTGAAGTAAGGAATCAGCTCGATACCACGCGCTCAACCTTTGAGCGAATTGAAAAAGTTCGTAAAGATATTGCTACGCTGCATGAGAAAAATAGCAAGTTAGAAGAAGAGTACAAAGTGTTTGGTACGTTATACGACGTTGCCAGCGGTAAAACAGGCAGCAGGGTTAGCCTGCATCGCTTTGTTCTTGGTGTACTGTTGGATGATGTATTGATTCAGGCCTCTCAACGTTTAAGCCTCATGAGTAAAGGGCGCTATATTCTTGCTCGAAAAACAGAGGGCTTCAAAGGCGCTGCGGGTCGCGGCTTAGATTTAATGGTTGAAGATGGCTACACAGGAAAAACACGTGATGTTGCGACACTTTCCGGTGGTGAATCGTTTATGGCAGCGCTCGCTTTGGCGCTTGGCTTGTCGGATGTTGTGCAATCCTATAGTGGTGGTATCCGTTTAGACACTTTATTCATTGATGAGGGGTTCGGTAGTTTAGACCCAGAATCTTTGGATCTCGCGATTCAAACGCTAGTGGATTTACAACAGACTGGACGCATGATCGGTGTTATTTCTCACGTTTCTGAGTTAAAAGAACAAATGGCGCAGAGGATTGATGTTGAACCATCAAGAGTCGGTTCGACAGTATTGGTCAAATCTCAATGTAGCTTCGCTGTCTAATTCAGTTGCTATCACAAAACCCAAAGCCCCTATCTAGGGGCTTTCTTACTTAATCTCTACTGTTCGCAAAAGTGGCCTTCTTTTGGCGACTGGGTAATCGCATACTCACCATCTAGGTTGCGATAAACAACTGTATTCCAAATAGAGCCATCATCCAATTCAAACTCAATGGCATAGTTGACGCCGCTAACGATTTGCGCGCGAACGTTCAGTATTTGTTTGAACGACGCTATTGTGTCCATTCTTTTCAAAACAAAAGCCATTGCCTTTTGTGCATCAGGGGTAGCATTAAACTCATTCCACCCACCTGGCATGTTTCCTTGTGTATTACATACATCTGCCGAGGTTGTTAATTGTGTCGCTTGGCTTGGGTTTTCCTGCTGGCAACCTGCAAGCAATACCAAAAGTGCACAAACTGACACTGTTTTTAATTTCATAACAATAACCTCTGTCTATATCGCGACGTATTATAGGAGGGTGATATGACAGCGTATGTCTATATTGTGCAAAGTTTCAATATGCATACGGTTAAATGCTGACAAAATATACAAGTATGACCAACTTGTAAGTAAAACATGAACAATATTGTTAGGGAATTGCTGACATAACGAGGTTTTGGTGTTCAGCATGCTATTGATAATGAAGAACTGTGATGTGTAGCTACGTACCTTTTGGACAGTGGTGCGACTTAGTGATCGATTTGCTACCTTCTACAGTAAAATCAATCACTAAATCAAATTTAGGTGTTGTATGAAATCGCTAAAAACATTATTACTTTTATCACTTGTTACTTTATTTGGCTGTACCTCTAAACCTGATGGGGTGGAGCCAGTTAACAATTTTGATTTAGAGCCTTATCTAGGCAAGTGGTACGAAATCGCACGGCTCGATCATTCGTTTGAGAGTGGTCTATCCAACGTTACGGCCGAGTATCGGCTTCGCGAGGATGGTGGGGTTAAGGTGACAAACCGTGGATATTCAGAAGAAGATCAACAGTGGTCCGAAGCTGAAGGTAAAGCTTATTTTGTTGAAGACGAAACGGTTGGGCACTTAAAAGTCTCCTTTTTGGGGCCAATCTATTCTTCTTACATTGTGTTTGAGCTAGGTGAAAACTACGACTATGCGTTTGTCTCCGGTTACAACCACGACTACTTGTGGCTATTGTCTAGAACACCCAACGTTGATGAGAAAATCCTGGAGCGTTTTAAGCAGGTTGCTAAAGAGAAAGGTTTCGCGTTAGATGAGCTAATTCTCGTTGATCAAGAGAGTGGACGACAGTTTTAAGTTCATCAATGTGACTTCTAAAATCAACAGAAGCGAAGTTTCTGTCTAGCGGTTTTGAGTTTTGCTTGGAATGTTTTTGTTACCTTGTAACCTCATGTAATCAAAAATATAGCCCCATCATTTGTGATTACTCGTGATGGGGCTTATATAAATTTGAGTGAGCGTCGAAAGGTGGATCTATCGACAAACGGTTATGGTTTACTTAATCAAACGAACGATCAGAGAGCCAGGCGCCCGAATAGATTCCACATTGTGGCTGAGCACTGTACCACTTGTTGGGGCAGTGTAGTGCTCAACTTCAGTGCCAAAGCTGTCGTATTGAATAGCAACCATTTGGCCTTGCTCGACAAAATCCATCAAACCAACATGAGGTAGTACAAAGCCGCCATGTGTCGCTTTCACACTGACGATCTCGTTTCCTTCCAAGCATGAAGTGATAGGCTCTATCTCACCTTCTACGACGTTATGCTGCTTCAACACATTAAAAATGCCTGATACGGTTCGACTAATGAGTTTTTGCTCTGTGTAGCGCCCCATACCCACTTCAACCGTAATGCTTGGGACACCATGGTTATTCCAAACTGTTTCAAGGACGCCTGCATCTCCGGGATCATTTAAAATCGCATCAGGATTAATGAGACGAGCCATTTCTAATGATTGCTCAATTCGGAAGTCTGCAAACACGTATAGTGGATAGGCCGCACCACTGGTTTGAGTGTGAAGGTCAATGGCTAAATCAGCATTTGGTTTGAGCAGATCATTCCACAATGCATATAAGTAGCGTTGTGCCTCATTGCCGTTTTGGTCACCAGGGAAAAAGCGGTTTAAGTTTGCAGGAGACGCATCCGGGTCTGCGGAATAGAAATCGCGGCTGTGGTTTAGCATACCTGGCATGTTAATGGTTGGAATAATAGTGACAGTACCAGCGACTTCAGTGCCAATGAGTTCTCTAGCGGTCTTCTGCGCTGCTAACACACCATTATATTCATCACCATGAACCCCTGCGGTGATCATGATTTTCTTGCCAGGTTTTTCACCTTTGAATACCAAAACAGGAAGATGTTGCCACTGAGAGAGCGCGTTGGTCGCGATGCGGAACCAAAACTTATGCTCACCCGGACCTAGGTCTGCTACATTGAGAGATTGAATCACTTGATGACCTTGAATCATGTCATCGAGAAGTTGTGTTGCCATTAAAGTTACCACTCCAAAACCATAAGCCAATCTAAAACCTTAACGTCGCCATACGAAGAGCATTAATAAGGCGAGAACGTGTCTCGCCTTAGTGCCAATTGATTTCGTTTTACGCAAACCCCATCATATGAGCTGCGATAACGACGACACTCGACAGGGTAAAGAGTAATAGGATAAATCGCCAGCAGAATTTTGCCCAGTCACCCCAGTCGATGCGGCAGACACCAAGTGTTGCCATCAAGGATGCTGAAGTAGGGACGATAACGTTGGTAAAGCCATCTCCAAGTTGGAATGACAAAACGGCAACTTGGCGCGTGACACCTGCAATATCCGCCAATGGTGCTAATAAAGGCATCGTCAGTGCCGCTTGTCCAGATCCGGAAGTAACGAAGAAGTTGAAGATAGATTGGAATACATACATTAACCATGCCGCAGCTACGTCAGGAAGCCCACTGATCACGCCGCCAGCACTGTTCAGAATAGAATTCAGTACACTCGCTTCATCAGTCGTACCGCCACCTAGGATAAGTAACACACCTTTCGCACAACCAACCAATAGAGCAGGAGCAAGCATAATAGCCGCCCCCTCCTTAAACGCATCGGCTGCGCAGTTGAGCGTCATACCGTTTAAGCGAAAAATCGTACCGATGATCGCGACAACAAAGCCCATAGTGAAGAATTGAGAAGCGATTTCTGGGATGTACCATGCGTTAGCGACCACGCCCCAAACAACCCATACTGTGGTCGCGATGACCGTAAGAATGACGAGTGTATCGCCGATATTCCAACGAGACTCTTGATTGCCAAGCTCTTGCTGACGGAAGTATTTATCTGTGCGGTGACTGTAAGAAAGTTCTGGGTTTGACTTCACGCGAGCGGCGTAGATCATGGTGAAGGCGATACCGATTAACGTAAAGCCAGCCCATAACCCCATGCGCACAGTCATGCCGGATAAAACAGGTACACCCGCAATGCCTTGTGCAATAGCAACAGAGAAAGGGTTCATCCAAGAAGTAGCGAAGCCAATTTGAGTCGCAACATAGGTAACCATTACCGTAGTGATACCATCATAACCAAGGCGAACCATAAGCGGAGCGATAATAATCGCAAATGCTACGGCTTCTTCACCCATACCAAATACCGCACCGCCTAGCGAGAACAGCAAAAATAGCACTGGAATGAATAGCGCTTCGTTGCCTTTGGTCTTATCGATAAGGCGCAGGATACCGTTGTCGATGGTGCCTGTGCGCATTACAACGCCGAAAGCACCGCCGATAACCAACATGAACATAATCACGCCGATCGCGCTGCCCCATTTAGAGCCAGAAACTAGCCCTTCGAAAGGGAAGTTCATTAAACCAATGCCACCACCAGAAGCAAACAGGCCAACCTTGTTGTAAACCAATTCACCGTTTTCATCGGTTGCATAAGAGAATGAAGATGGATCAATAACCGTGCGTGTTTTTTCCGCACCATCGACCATATAAGTCACTTGCTGACTGTCAAAATGGCCAGCAGGAATTAAGTAGGTAAGAATCGCAGCGAGAATACCAACAATGAAGATCAAAATGAGGGTATCTGGCATCTGCCATGATTTGGGTGTAGCAACCGAGTCTGCTGGTTGCGCATGTGTGTGAGACATAACTTACTTCACGTTAAATTCAATGAAGCATGAAATATCAATAAACCAGAATAAAAAGTCAATATTAATGAAAATATTGAACTATAAATTCATCAAATATTTGAAGTGAAGTCATTATGATTATTTTACAAGCAAAGTTTGGTTAAATATTTTGGCTCGGGTCGAGGGCTCACAAGCTCTTGTTGTGAGCCGAGATAAACAAATCATTTGTCTTGCGTCTGTTCTGCATAAAATGCAGCGACATCACGAAGATCCTCATCATTTAACATTCTTAATTGTGCGCCCATCATTTCGGCAAGCGGCCCTTTACGTTCGCCTGCTTGGTAAGACTTCATCGCATCGTATAGATACTGGGCATTTTGACCTGCAAGATTTGGATAGGCATCATTACCTGCGACGCCTGTTGCACCATGACAATAGACGCAGCTAGGGGATTTGATTTTACCTTTATCAGCATCACCAAAAGGCGCGGCATGGCTAGCGGAAGAGAAAATAAGAGAGGTTAGAAGTACAAATCTGAACATGAAGATTGTCTATTCGCTAAAAAGTCATATCGATACAATAAAGCTTCCCCTTAGGGGAAGCTCAATGATCAAAATCAAACTAAAGCAGAGATTTAATGCTTGATAAGAAATTGTCGATATCTTGCGCTGAAATGTCTTTATGAGTCACGAAACGAATGGGGTTTCCAGGTGTTATCGTGATATTTTGTTCCTTTAGTTTCGCAGCGATACTTACTATGTCCACTTGAGGATCAAGCTTCGCGAACACGATGTTCGTTTGAACAAAATCAGGGTTGACTGAAAAGCCAGGCAGTTCTGCTAAACCTTCTGCTAAATTTTTTGCGTTGACATGATCTTGTTTTAGCTGTTCCACTTGTTCGGTAAGGGCAAGTTTGCCAGCTGCGGCAAGAATACCCGCTTGACGCATACCACCGCCGACCATCTTTCTTAAGCGACGTGCTTTTGCGATGTACTCTTTGCTACCAAGCAGTAACGAACCAACAGGGGCAGCCAAACCTTTCGACAGACAAATCGTCATTGAATCAAAATACTGACCGATTTCTTTTACCGGAACATCTAAAGCAACCGCTGCATTGAATACTCTTGCGCCGTCGAGATGCATCTGCAAGTTATGTTTATTCACGAAGTCACGAGCTTCTGCTAAGTAAGACAGAGGCAGCACTTTGCCATTAATCGTGTTTTCTAAGCTGAGCAGCTTGGTACGAGCAAAGTGACAATCATCTGGCTTAATCGCCGCTGCCAGTTTATCAAATGGGAGTGTGCCATCTGGGTTATTTTCGACTGGTTGAGGTTGAATTGACCCAAGTACTGCTGCGCCGCCAGCTTCGTACTTGTAGTTATGTGCTTGCTGCCCACACAGATATTCATCTCCGCGTTCACAATGCGCCATTAGGCCGAGCAGATTGGCTTGCGTGCCTGAAGTGGTAAACAAAGCCGCTTCGAATCCTGCAAGCTCTGCGGCAAACTCCTCAAGCTCATTGACCGTAGGGTCATCACCATAAACATCATCCCCAACGGGGGCCTTAAACATGGCCTCTCGCATGGCTTGGGTAGGCTGTGTAACGGTATCTGATCGAAAATCCATGAATGTCTCCTTGGTCAAAGTCCTAAATATATCCGCAAAGGCGCGCTTTGCTTAAACAAGCGATCGTTTTGGCATCGGTAATTGTGCCATCAATAATCTTGTCTTCGAGTTGTTGGAGTGACAAGGTAACAACCTCAATCACTTCATCTTCATCACATTCGTAACGGTTGGTTTGGCTGAGCTTCTCAGCAACAAATAGGTACTGTATCTCATCACAAAATCCGGCAAGGGGAGTGACTTGGCCGAGAGAGGTGAATTTTTCTGCACTATAGCCCGTTTCTTCTTCTAGCTCTCTTTTCGCGCAGCAGAGAGGGTCTTCATTGCCTTCTCTTGTACCAGCAGGAAGCTCCAAAAGCCATTTATTAAGTGAAGGGCGAAATTGATGGACAAGGACTATCTCTCCTTCCGTTGTAATCGGGAGAATCACCGCAGCGCCCGGATGATGGATTGTGGTGTGCGTAATTGCCTGTCCTGTAGGAAGCATAACCTCTTCTTCAATCAGAGAAATTTGCTTCCATTTATGAATTATTTTGCTCATGCAGTTATTAACCCTAGCTGTTACCGCATTTTGACGTTTTTCGACATTAACCACAAATGGTGGGAAACAAAAGCAAAAAATGTTGCAACACAACGAAAGCGTTTGCACTTTCAGTGAGCTGTATCTCATAAATGGAAACTTTGATTGCTGGCTAAAGAAGGGGGTAAGCATCTGCTATAAGGGGAATTCAACAAAATACATTTGTAACAAAGTTATAACAAGTGTATAAAAATGTTAACGCAATACCAGTTCAGCAGCCGGAGAACGTATGACACAAACCTTATTTGCCTCAAATGCCGAAAAAGCGCTTCTCTCAGAACGCATCAACAAGTTGGCTAAAGCGTTAACGGATGGCGTTTATGAACGCGAACATACCATCAAGCTCTGCCTCCTTGCGGCACTTGCTGGTGAAAGTGTTTTTCTTTTAGGCCCACCTGGCATTGCAAAAAGCTTAATTGCCAAGCGACTTATCCAAGCGTTCGATAATAGCAGTTACTTTGAATACCTGATGACGCGATTCTCAACACCTGAAGAAGTTTTTGGGCCACTGAGTATTCAAGAACTCAAAGATAACGGTCGTTATGTTCGCTTAACTAAAGGGTATTTGCCAACCGCACAAGTCGTATTTTTAGATGAAATCTGGAAGGCGGGCCCCGCCATTCTGAATACATTGCTGACAGTGGTCAATGAGAAAACGTTCAAAAATGGCAGCGATATTGAGCGTGTGCCAATGCGTTTGTTGGTATCGGCGTCCAATGAACTGCCAGATGAAGACAGTGGTTTGGATGCACTCTATGACCGCATGTTGGTGCGCGTGTTTGTGAATCGAATTCAGAATAAACAAAACTTTAAGTCGATGTTGACGGTAGGCACGTCACAAGAGGCACAAGTGCCAGAAGGGCTAGCAATAACAGATGAAGAATATCATCAATGGCAACAGCAGCTCGACAAGCTGACGTTAACCGATAATGCATTCGAGAAGCTTTTCCAGCTTAAAACGATGTTAGAAAGCAAAGTCGAAGCTCAGTTTGGCGATGTCGCTAATACCGACATGTATGTGTCTGACCGCCGCTGGAAGAAAGCCGTGAAGTTGTTAAAAGCGAGCGCGTTTTTTAATGGTCGCGATGAAATCAATCCGCTTGACCTTCTACTGTTGCAAGATTGCTTATGGAACAGTCCTGAATCGCGAGATGTGGTACGTGAAGTGGTTCAAGAGTTCGCCTTAAAACATGCATTTGATCAACAAGACGCGGAGCAGGAAATCGAGTATTGCCGTGAGTCTTTGGTCGATGTTCAGCATGAACTTGAAGATGCCTACCGCATGACGTTAACGTCTGAAGCGGCAACGGGTATTTTGCGCAAAGAAACCATGCGCTTTGATACCTCTAAAGCCAAGATGTACAAAGTTGGCGCAGCCGTTAACTTAGTTAAATTGGTTGTCTTGCAAAGCAACATGTCGGTTTCAGAATCAGAGAAAGGCGATAGCCGCTGGGTTTACGTGCCAAAAGATGAACTAGACCGAGTCATCAAAGAAGGACACGGTGATGTGTATGGCTACGTCAATCAAAACACCAACATGTGTCGTTTACGATTTGATGTTGATGCCGCAAATAACCTAGTTATTCGTGATATCGCAAACCGAGGCATTCTGGTGAGCTTAGTGACTCAAGAGGGTTTGGATGTAGAGCTTTACCAAAAGTGGTTAACGCAGAGTGAAAAAGCCGTAAATCAACTCAGTGAAGCAGAGCACCATATGCGCAAGGTAAAAGCGAATTTCCATGATGCGCTTCCGCATAGCTTTGTTGATCCTGAACTACCACGCCTAATGGAGTCGAGTCTTCAGCAGGTCAGTCAGAGACTTGAGTCTATCCAAGCTGAAAGCGAGAAAGTTATCCAACGCTTTAAAAACTTACATCAGTTTTTCTCATAAGGAGACGACATGCTAGGTGCAGACGGACTTAACCTTGCGCTGATGGTAGCCGACTCTGGCATCATCGATAGCGCAGTTAATGATTTAATGGCGCGTTCACAAGTCATGATGATGGCAGAAAACCGAGGCGTTAAATCTTCGGTCAAAGGCCACTTATTAAAGTGGCGAGGCAGTGTTAAAAAACGGATTACCAAGGTATGTGAGACAGAGCGTTTCCAACAAGAGCTGTCTTTATATCAAGAGGTCATTCACTGGGATGAAGAGGCGTTTTTCGAAAACATCGAAGATGTGATTAAAAAGCTTGAGTGGCACTCCGCTTTTTATATGCAGGCTCGCCGAATGATGGAGAAGAACAAGGGGATGAATAATCCCATGTTCCCACATTACTTCTGTGATCAATGGTACCAAAGCCTGGCCGATGCGATTAAGCAAGCGCAAGTAAGCGAGCTTGAGGCCAATAAAGAGAAAGTGCTGAATGACCTGTATCAGCGTATGGAGACCATGCGTAATATGGATAAGGTCACGGAGTCGGGTGATGCTGAAAGTGTAGGGCGCTTATGGGATATGGCATCTGCCAAGTTGAGCAAAACTGACTTAACAGTGATGAAACGCCATGCGGAGTTTCTGAAGAAGCACCAAGGCTTGCAAGAAATAGCCGAGCAACTTGGTCGTATGGCGGGGCAAGTGAATGATCCCGAACTTAACCGCGCGCCTACCGAAGAGCTACAAATGATCGAAGAGAAGAGTGATGAAGCGACAGATGATATTGTCGGCATTCACGAAAGCGATGATTTAAATAAGCTACTTCCCAACGAAACGATGTTTTTGGCGTATCCTGAACTCGAGGTCGTGTTCTATAAACACTTAGTCGATAAACGACTTATGAACTACCGTACACAGGGCAAATCGCGCACGTTACGTAAAGTTAAAGCTCACCGACCTGACAACAAAGCGGTAGATATCGAAAAAGGACCGTTTATTGTGTGTGTGGACGCGTCCGGCTCAATGAGCGGGTTTCCTGAGCAATGCGCCAAAGCCATGGCTTATGCGCTGATGCAAATTGCATTAGCGGAGCAACGTGATTGCTATGTCATTATTTTTTCGACGGAACACATTACGTACGAGCTAACCAAACAAGATGGTCTGCGCGAGGCGGCGGACTTTTTAACTTATAGCTTCCATGGTGGTACAGACTTAGAGCCAACTTTGATCAAATCTATCGACTTGATGAGCGGTGATAAGTACAAAAATGCCGATATGGTGGTCATTTCCGACTTTATCGCGCCAAAACAACAAGACGAGTTGCTTGCCAAAGTGGATGCGCTTAAAGCGAAGAAAAACCGTTTTCACGCGATCAGCCTATCTAAATACGGAAACCCGGCATTGATGTCGATGTTTGATCACACGTGGTCTTATCATCCTAATGTTGTGGGCAGGTTGCTTAAACGGGTCGGTAATTACTAAGTGACATTGAAATTCTATTGAGTAAAACGTACAGAAAGCTAGATTTATATTGCTTCGTTTTAAGCCGATAAGATCGAACTTTGGTCTAATTGGCTTAAAAGAAATCAAACAAACAGAAAATGAAAGATTTTTGTTTGACTATCTTCTCTCAATCCGTAAAGTAGCCACCAACGCAACGGGGAAGAGCCCTGAAGCGAAGTAAAAAAGGCGCCTTGGCAGAGTGGCTATGCAGCGGATTGCAAATCCGTGGACCTCGGTTCGACTCCGGGAGGCGCCTCCATTATTCTTTGAGAGTGAATGGCTTTCGAGAATCAATGCGACACTAGCTCAGTTGGTAGAGCGCAACCTTGCCAAGGTTGAGGTCACGAGTTCGAACCTCGTGTGTCGCTCCAAATTATTCAGATATGGCAATTGCGGTATCTCGATGCCAAGTGCATCAACTTAAAACCAGCGAAAGCTGGTTTTTTTGTATCTGAATATTGATAAATTTACGCCATCCCAATTTCTTGAACTGTGGGTATAACACTTGTTTCTGTCACCAGTTATGCTGTTAAGTGTGACCCGATATTTCGCAGATTGACCAATATCAGTTTAAAATGTCGGTCTCCAAAGGATTTGACGAAGACGCATGAGAAATACCGACGATTACATCATTTTCTATCACCTGATCGAGCAAGGCTCATTTAGCGCTGCAGCAAGACACATGTCATTGACCAAATCGGTTGTCAGTAAACGCATCGCGAAGCTTGAGCAAGAGCTTGGTGTACAGCTTCTTTACCGAACAACGCGAACGTTAACGTTGACGGAGGCAGGGCGAGCGTTCTTTACTCATGCAAAAGCCGTTTATCAAGCGGTGGCAACGGCAGAAGAATCCATTGTGGGGTTAGGTAAGAATTTATCTGGAAACATTAAAGTTTCTGTACCCACTATCTCTGGTGAGTTAATTCTTCCTCAAGTGATCAATGAGTTTAATCAGAAATATCCTGACATCAATATCGATATGGATCTAGATAATCGTTTCGTCGATATCGTGAATGAACGTTTTGATCTGGCAATTAGAACGGGTGTGTTGCCAGATTCTAGTCTGATTGCAAGAAAGCTGGTGGATGCGAATTGGATTGTTTGTGCGTCACCTCAATACCTTGCTAAACATGGCATTCCTAAGCAACCTCAAGCCTTGGATAAGCACAATTGTTTGGTTTATTCCTACCAAGAAACCGGGGCGCGTGAGTGGGCGTTTAAAGACGGAGACGAGGTGTATCAAATCACCGTCGACGGTAACCTCTGTACCAACAACTCTTCGGTATTGAGAAACGTCGCACTGTTGGGGCAGGGAATCATCTATGTGCCACGTGTCTTGGTTTATGAAGACTTAAAGCAAGGCCGCCTGATTCAATTGTTCAAAGACGAAACCGCCAAATGTTTGGGTATTTATGCAGTGTATCCTTACACTCGTCAACAGCCAGAAAAAATTAAGATCTTCATTGATCATCTATACACCAGCTTTCAAAGTCAAAATCATCGATTTTAAGACAATAACTCAACACTAATCGTTATGTTGGTGTTGAGTTATTGTTTCCATCTTCATTTCTAATAATTCTTATAAATTTAGAAGCTTAAGCTTTCTCCTTGTTTTATCACTAATATTGATAACAAGATGCTGCGCACAACTGTTAACAAATGGTTTTGCTATTGTTTCTTTTAAGAAACGGTCTGTTTCTTGCGTTAAATTTTCCGAATGTGAAAGATAAGTGACAGAAAAATAAAAGAATTATTTTGTTTGTTGTCTATTGGTTAAGTGTTGCTCGCCTGCCTGACATAGACGCCGAGAAATGGACTGCTTATAGTGGCTCAAACGCCCATTACCGTCACTAAACGGTGATGTGAGCGAAGTACAATAACTAGAGATACGGATATGAAACAAAAGCAGCTGATTGACGAATTTAAAACTATCGTTGGGGAAGAAAATGTCCTAACCGACGAGGTTAAAACAAAATACTACCGCTCGGGTTTTCGCTCAGGTAGTGGCACTGCGCTTGCTATCGTGTTTCCTAATACTCTTGTAGAACAATGGAAGATCATTAAACAGTGCGTTGAAGCAAACTGCATTATTATTATGCAGGCTGCCAAAACAGGTTTAACAGAAGGCTCAGCTCCAAGTGGTAATGATTATGACCGTGATGTGGTTGTGATCAATATTACCAAAATCAAGAAGATTCACTTATTAGATGGCGGTAAGCAGGCGGTATGCTTGCCTGGTGCAAGTTTGCACTCATTGGAAAAAGAATTGAAGGCGGTGAACCGAGCGCCGCACTCTATCATCGGTTCTTCATCATTAGGTGCCACTGTGGTTGGTGGTATCGCCAATAACTCAGGCGGTGCGTTAGTCAAGCGTGGTCCTGCTTACACCGAACTGGCGATCTATGCGCAGGTCGATAAGCAAGGCCAATTACACCTGGTTAACCACCTTGGTATTGAAGGGTTAGGTGAAACGCCAGAAGAAATTCTGACAAACCTGCAAGAAGGAAACTTTGACCCAGCGAAGATCATTCATGACGAGCGAATGGCATCAGACAAAGAATACGATGAACGTGTTCGAGACGTGACTTCTGACATTCCTTCTCGCTTTAATGCCGATGAACGTCGATTATTTGAAGCCAGTGGCTGCGCTGGCAAATTGGGTGTTTTCGCCGTTCGAGTTGATAGCTACCCAGTACCCGAAAAAGAGCAGGTTTTTTACCTTGGCACCAATGATCCTGCGAAACTGACGAAGCTGCGAAAAGATTTCTTATCTACATTTGAGAACTTGCCTGAGATGGGAGAATACTTGCATCGAGATATCTTCAACATGGCAGAGAAGTACGGCAAAGATGTCTTCTTATCCATCGACTTATTAGGCACAGATAAGCTGCCAAAAATGTTTGCACTTAAAGCTAAAGTAGAAAATTTCTTAGAGCGCGTCCCGTTTGTTAGTAAATACCTGCCGGATACCATTTTGTACTACGCGAGTAAGTTGTTCCCACAACATTTACCAGAACGAATGCTGGATTTCCGTGACAAGTATGAGCATCACCTGGTATTGAAAATGAGTGATGGTGGTATTGCTGAAGCGCAAAAATACCTCAAAGAAGTTTGGGCTGTTGAAGATGACTGTGATTTCTTCGAGTGTACGCCGGAAGAGGGTAAAAAAGCTTATTTACATCGCTTTGCAGCAGCAGGTGCAGCAATTCGTTACGAGACGATTCACCGAAAAGACGTAGAAGACATCGTTGCACTTGATATCGCTTTGCGACGTAATGATGAAGAGTGGCTAGAAACTTTACCAGAAGAGGTGAGTAAGAACCTTGTTCAAGCGCTCTATTATGGTCACTTTATGTGTTATGTATTCCATCAAGATTACATTTTCAAAAAAGGGACCGACACGAAGTTGATGAAAAAGCTGATGTTAGAACACCTCAATAGCCGTGGTGCTAAATACCCAGCAGAACATAATGTGGGTCACTTGTACGAAGCTGAAAATTCGCTGCAGAAGTTTTACCACGAGCTAGATCCAACCAACACCTTTAACCCTGGTATTGGCAAAATGGACAAATATAAGCGCAATTGTAACTGCTGTGCATAAGCATTGAATATTCATCAAGTCAACCTGGTGGAACACTATATGGCCGACCAGGTTGGCTTTTTACTCTTTGACGCTAAAAATCAACTCAATTTCATCATCAAGTCTTCTTCCTGTTGGGGTAAAACCAAGCTTTTGGTAAATATGGAGAGCATTCCCTTCCTCTTTATCCATTGTGGTCAGGGACACGCCTTGTAAACCGATAATGGAAGCGTATCGCTTGCTAAAGTTAATCGCTTGATTTCCCAATCCCTTTCCTTGAAAACGATGGTCAATCATGACGCGCCACACGTACAAATGATCCTTTTGAAAGTGATCATCGAACTTGTCGAGTAGTCTTGGATCGATAAGAGAGATGAGCCCAGCTGGCTTGTCGTCTAAATAAATGCCATAACTGACGCTATCGTCGTTGAAACTCGCCTCTGCAAGCCATTCTGCGTTATTAGCAATGAGATGTTTTTGGGACTCTTCCACGGAGAGGTCGATAATGTCATCGATGGTGTTACCGTTTATTTTTAAAAAGCTAACGTTATTCATGGTAATCTTCCTTGGATAGGTATTTATCTAAAACCATTTGCGCAACATAAAGATCTTGATAGGCAATTCCTGAGCTATCAAAAATAGTAGTGTCGTTTTTGTTCCTTTCTTTTAATTGAAGCTTGTCACCGATCTGATAGATCTCTTTATCTGGCGCATGCTGGAACTCACCAATCGTTTTGGACTGAGATAAATAATCACAGTAGAGGGTGGCGTTCTCAAATAGCGATGGTGGAAGTTCCTGTTTTCCTATTTTATCTGCTCCCATTGCAGAAATATGAGTTCCAGGTTTTACCCATGAAGATTCAAACAAAGGAGCGGTGGACGCTGTAACGGTAACAATAATATCAGCGCTTTCACAGGCTTCTTGAGCGGATTTGATGTCTGTTGTTAACCCTTCTTTGCTTAGCTCTTGCGCTAATTGGTTGGCGTTAGTCTGATTTCTACCAACAATCAGGACTTTAGATAGATTCCTAACTTTTGAAATGGCAAGCGCTTCGTATTTAGCTTGATGACCTGTGCCAAATAACGCGAGTACAGATGAATCTTGTCTCGCCAGTAGATCAACAGCGATGGCATCAGCTGCTGCAGTTCGGTAGGCATTGACCAAACTTGCTGACAAAATGGCTTTCATTTCCCCCGTATCCGGTGAAAGAAGAAAGATATGAGTACCATGGTTTGGTCGCCCAAACTGATTATTGCAAGGCCAATAGCTTCCCATTTTCCAACCAAGTAATTGATTTGTGCATGCTGATTTGAGTGAAAACATTGAGCCTTCGATCTGGCCTGATGCGTTAACGACCGGAAATATTGATGAGTGCTGATCTTGTACTGAAGAAAATGCCGCTTTGACCGCTTTGTATGCCAGTTCGTGAGAAATTAACGCTGCTGTCGTTTTTTCATCTAGATAAATCATGTTTACCACCCTGAAACACGTTGCCATTGCTCAATTTGACCCTCGACCAAGTCAAAGACATAGTATTTACTGTGCATAGCGCTTGTAGAACATGCATGATTTGGGACGATGTGTACTCTAGAACCAATGGGAAAACATTCGAAGTCGATCTCGCTTCCAGAAGCCGCTTCGAGTATGCCGTGCTCTTGATTTACCTGCACGACTTTCAGTATTTGATTCTCTTGGCCGTTCGGTTGGAGAACCACGCCATAACATTGTTCGTCATGGCCTTTATCTAAAGAAAGAGCCATCCAACCAGCATCAACAAATATTTGCCCCCTCGATTTGTTGTGTCCAATAACACTACTTACTACTGAGATTGCGATATCGTTTAAGGTACACACTCCAAGCCGATGCATCACTAAGTCAAACAACGAATAGACGCCAGCTCTGACTTCTGTGATTCCACTTGTGTTTGTGTATGAGCATGCCGTCGGGGTAGACCCCACGCTGACTATATCGCAGTAAATCCCAACCGACTCGAGGCGTTTCGCTGCAAGTTGTGCAGTCGCTACTTCATTACTGGCGGATTGGTTTAACGCTTCTCGAGACTTACAGTGGTAAGACTCACCTGCGTGGAGCATCACCCCTTTAAAATCGGCCAAACCCTTATCTAAGCTATTAGCCATTGCAATTAGGGCTTCGGAATCTGCACTTACACCACCTCGGTGTCCGTCGCAATCAATCTCTATCAGACAGCTAATAACACACCCACGTTCTTGACAGTAGCTGTTAACGAAATCGACTTGTTCCATGCTATCAAGTAAAACCACAATACTCATACCACGTTTCAGTAGCAGTTCGACTCGCAATAGCTTTTCTTTTGATATGCCAACAGCATAGAGAATGTCTTTACAACCATAACTGGCAAGCTGTTCTGCTTCTTCAAGGGTGGATACAGTGATTGGATCCTCTATAGAGTCAATTAAGTACGGAAGCGCATCTAACGATTTTACTGTCTTAAAGTGGGGCCTAAGTGGTGTGCCTAGTTTCGACATATGGCTGCGCATTTGAGTAAGGTTGCTCAAAAATTTTTGTTTGTCCAAATAGAGAAATGGTGTGCCAATAGCATTGTATTGTTTTTCTAAATTAGGGTGTTCTGTATGCTTAATCATTTCATTTACCTAAGCTTGCAAAGTGAAATTAACTATTGATGAAATGATTATGAAGTAGGAAGAAGTTGAATTATATTAACAAAAATCTACTTATACATTAGGTTGGAAGTTAATGTTAACGACAGAAGATATTCGATTTCTTGTGGTAGTTTCTAACCATAGGACATTGGCAGATGCGGCTCGTGCGCTCAATATAACGCCTCCATCAGTCACTCAGCGTATTCAACATATCGAAAAGAAGCTATCGCTTAAGTTACTTCAACGGCCTTCGCGCATAGTTAGCTTAACAGAAGAAGGGCGCGTTTTAGTCGATACAGGTAGTTCTATCCTTGAGGATTTGGATGAACTCACCGATAAACTCAATGAAAGCAGAGGGGATGTCAGTGGTCGTCTAAGAGTATTGGCGCCCCTTGGCTTTGGCAACGATGTGATAGCACCTTTATTAGGTGAGTATAAAAAAGCTCATCCGCGCCTAGAAGTGGAGCTAGAGTTATCAGATAAGCCAAACTGGGCCAACCATCATAAATGGGACATTATCATCTACATTGGTCACCTGGCGGATTCCAGCCTTAAGATGGTGAGTTTAGCCCCAAACAAGCGCTTTGTTTGCGCTTCGCCGGAGTATTTATCACGTTATGGACAGCCTGAAACTCCGCAAGATCTTAAGATGCATCAATGTATTGCGTTGAGAGAAAATAATGAAGATGTCACGTTGTGGAGCTTTACTCATACAGTCTCAGGAGCCATAGAAAATGTTCGAATTCGTCCTTCACTTGCAAGTAATGAGGGCAGAGTGATTAAAGACTGGGCCTTAAGAGACTTAGGGATCATCATGCGATCTGAATGGGATATTCAGTCACAGGTTGATAGTGGTAAATTAGTGCGATTATTACCAGATTACGAGCTTCCAAATGCCGATATTGTTGCCCTCGTGAGTTCTGCTGCGCATGAGAGGTCAGCGCGAGTCACTGGCTTTTTATCTCTCCTAAAAGAGCAATGCCAAAAAGCGCCGTGGTTAAGTCGAGACTAAGTTGTCGTGGTTAGTTTATAAGGCTCGGTTAAGCTCACAATCGAAGAATGTGAGCTTAAGTAATTATCTAGCTGAGGACGGTTAAAGAGCACGTACCGCGGCGGCTGCGATGATGCCAGCTGCAATTGCGGGCAGAGGCTTTTTCACGATGAACATAACGACGGCAGTAGAAAAAAGTGCTGCTCTAGCACCGTTATCACCTTCAACCGCTAGTGGGGCTAAAAGGGCAACTAATACGGAACCTGACATCGCAGTGATGAAACGTTGAACCCGTTCGCTAATTGGAATAAATGACATAACATACACTCCGCCCCAGCGGGTTATGAGCGTGACTAACGCCATAGCGATGATGATAAGCAGTGTGCCACCTACGCTCGTTTCGATGTTCATGCTTTTTTCTCCTTCCAACAAGCACCTAAGACTCCACCAGTAATGGCGCCAACCACTACGTGGCTATTCTCTGGTAAATACCAGTACGCCAACATAGAAGAGGCTGCTGCTGTGGCCCAAATTGCAAAGATTCTTAAGTCTTTCGGCCCAGCCACTACCATAGACAGCAGGAAGCATCCCATAACCATATCGAGTCCGAGGCTCACCGGATCTTTGATTGCGTTACCAAAATAAATGCCGATCCAGGTGCCAACAATCCAAAACGACCACATCGCTAAGCCGCCACCAACAAGCAAACCAAAACCTGGTTCTTTTCTACCAAATGCATTGAGTGCCATTGCCCAGTTCGCGTCTGATGCTACTAGCATTACACCGTAACGTTTTGTCGGTGGGAGTTGTCGTAACCATGGATAAAGCGTAGCGCCCATCAAGAGGTGACGAGCATTAATAGCAAATACAGTAATAAGCACTGGAATCAGAGGTACTTCTGCTCCCCACATTTCTAGCGTGGCAAATTGTGAAGCACCGGCGAAGACCAGTGTGCTCATCAACATAGTGGGAAATACATCTAGTCCAGTTTGTACGGCGGCAACACCGAATGCGAGGCCAAATATGACCACAAACATGGACAGAGGTAAAAGTTGGGTGAAACCGTTCCACACGTCGATCCGGGTAAATTCGTGCAACTCTGATGAGGAGCGCTGAAGATGTTGAGTATTTTCTGTCATAGAGATACCTAGCCAGCAGGCAAAAAGGGCAGTGCCATATGAATGCGTTTGTTATTCTTTTGTAAACTTCATGTTTAACATCAATTGAAATGGCTTTCAAACACTAAGTGCTATATAAAAAAACAAGTATACCTGAACGACTTTAAGATGAAGGGGTTAGAGGATTTGTCACTTGCTAGGGCTCAAGGAAAGTAACGCAACGCAAATAGCAAACTCTGTTCAATTGAGAAGAGCACGGATTGTTACAGATTAGTATATAAGTAGGAAAGCGAGCACGAGGCTCGCTTTTTCGTTCTGTTACGAACAACTGAAAGGGTTTATTTTACGTAGACACGAGGGTTCGCAGCACCCCAAACCGTGTATAGTTCTGGGAAGATGACCTCTGCATGTTTTTCCATTTCTGCTGCCGAAATCGTTTTGCCTTGCTGAGAGCCAAACAGTACAACTTCAGAACCAGGCTCAACATCTTTGATACCTGTAATATCAACCATGGTGGTGTTCATTGAAGCCACACCTGCAACTTTTGCTCGTTGGCCATTGATCAGTACTTCTGCCGTATTGCCCATTTTTCGTGGGTAGCCATCAGAGTAACCAACAGGAATGTTCGCCATTAGGCTTTCTTTGCTCGTTTTGTAGCTGCTGTCGTAACCGACAGTGCTATTTTTTGGCAGATGGTGAACGGATGCCACGCGTGTTTTGAAAGACACGATAGAAGGGTACTCAGGGTTGGTTGGCAGATCACCGTATAAAACGCCACCAGGACGAACCATATCAAGCTGTGCTTCAGGAACATTAAGTGCAGTGTAAGAGTTGGCCACGTGCAGCAAAATATCTTCGCGTTTTAGGCCCGCTTCTTTAATCAGCCATGCAGAGCTGTCTTTGAACGAAGATAACTTTTGACGAACTTCGTCTGCATTGTAGTTAGGGAAATGAGTCATGATGCCAACAATATTAACGCCAGCTTGTTGAGCGATTTCTAGCGCTTCTTGCTTGCCCGCTTTTGTCGTCATATCAACGCCATTACGTCCCATACCACCGTCGTTAAGAGCAAGGTGAACTTTGATTTCTTTACCCGCTTTCTCTGCTAGCTTAGACAGTACTTTGGCTTGCTCTGCAGTGCCAATCAGCTCTTCAATATTTAAGTCGATTGCAGCTTCGATCTCGCCAATATCCGCCGAGCGTACACGCATAAGTTGACCTTTAAAGCCACTGTCGCGAACGGTCTGTGCTTCGGCGTTACTTGCAACGGCAACGCAAGGGATTTGTTGTTCGATAATAGTCGGCATCAGGCCCGCGATGCCATTACCGTATGCGTCGGCTTTCATCACGGCGCAGATTTTCGTTTTGCCATCCATGTGCGACTTGAACTGCTCAATATTATCGCGGAATTGACCTAAGTTTATTTCCAGCCAAGCGTTAGCGCCTTGAACTTGCTCTGCTTTTACTACAGTGTTGCTAATTTGAAGAGGGGCTGCAGTAGCTTGCATCGCAGGAGCAACGGTTGCAGCAGCGATAGTCAGTGATAGTAAGGTTTTATTTAAGCGCATAAAGTCTCCGTACGCGTTTTTTGTATTGGTTATGTTATTGAGTACTTGGGGAAAGTACCTGACGAAGTAAAACGCTCCAAGTAGTGCTTTGGAGCGTTTTTGAAGATCATGATTCAATATACCTCAGTGATTGCACTCAATTTGTGCAAATCGAGGTTGATTCAATATCAACTAAGGTATCCACTGAGTTTAACTCAGTTTAAAGCGGCTCATTACATCTTTAAGAGAAATTGACAGCTGGCTTAGCTCACGACAAGCCTGTGCGGTTTGCTCTGAGCCCTGTGATACTTCTTGAGATGCCAAGTGTATGTTTTCAATGCTGCGGTTAAGCTCTTCTGCAACAGAGTCTTGCTGGTTACAAGCCGTGGCGATTTGGGTGCCCATGTCTGAGATATCAGAAATCGAGTGTTCAATGTCGCTCATCAGCTGTTTTGATTGAATGCCTTGCTCTGCACATTCTGAGATACTGGTTCTAGAAAGTTCTGTCGCAGATTTCGCGTCTTTTGCAAGCGATTGTAGCTGTTCAATGATCGACGTAATTTCGCTGGTTGAATCTTGCGTACGGCCTGCAAGCGTTCGAACCTCGTCCGCAACCACGGCAAAACCGCGACCAGACTCACCAGCACGCGCAGCTTCAATGGCTGCATTAAGCGCAAGTAGGTTGGTTTGATCGGCAATGTCACGGATAACATCAACAATAACGTTAATTTTATTCGATTGCTGTTCAAGCTCTGCCACAGTATCGCCCGCAGCACCAATTACGTTTGAAACTTCATGAATCGCGTCAACCATGCCTTGCGTTTCACGAACACCGTGTTGTGTACGACGGTTTGCTTCGTTAGCTTGGTTCGCTGAATCTTCAGTATTACGTGCAACATCGGCTACTGCTGCTTTCATTTCTGTCATTGCCGTAGCAATGTGTGTAATTTGCAGTTGTTGATCCTTCATACCAGATGCAGAAATGTCGGAGATTTGATTCATCTCTTCTACTGCACTGCTTAACTGTGTGACCGCAGCAATCACGTTGTCGATAACTTGGCGCAAGTCATCTTGCATCTTAGTGGTCGCATCTGCCAGCTCACCTAGCTCGTCATTGCCGATGGCTTTACGATCGATGTCGTTTGATAGGTCACCTGTTGCGATGGCATTTGCTTGCTCGACAACAAGTTTTAGTGGGCCACAAATAAGGCGTGTCAGCACGTACGTCATGCCTACCATGATAAGCAGAATAATCACGTTGCTTGCAATTGACGAGTTACTCAATCCATTTACAGAAGAAAGAATATGAGTTTTGTTACTGTCCATAGCATTTTTAAGTAGACGGATCAGTTCACCGAGCTCAGAGTCAACCGCTTCGAAAGCAGGTAAAGAGTTCGCCAAAATAGGGTGGGCCTTGCTTTTGTCGTTGGCTAGCATCGCTTCGTTGTACTGATCCATAGTGACCAAGTACTTTTTCCACTGACGCATAAGGCGCTGGTAAGTTTGTTGCTCTTCACCAGGCCAAATCGTTTCACCGTAAGAATCGAGCTCTTTGCTGATCTTTTCACGTTCGCGAATGTTGCTGGCAATTTTGTTTCTGATTTGGTCTGCGTCTTCATAAGTGTATGTCGCAAACTGAGCACGGCGCCAGCGAGACAAGTGATCTCGGATCGAATCTACTCTTTCCATAGCAGGAAGCGTATCATCGGTATAGTTTAAAAGCTCAGATTTAATGCTTTTGAGCTCTGTAGATAAAAATACGCCAAACGCAATGTTGACGATGGCAATGAGTAAAAACGATAGCGATATCTTTTTCGCTATAGAAAGATTCTTGATAGACATTAGTGATATACCTTGTTTTTCTTATGGTGTGTCGCCAAAGTAAACCACGTCCTTATATGTGATATATGTCCATTAAATTACTGCAACGAGTGTAAGCTATCATTATTTATTGATATTTTCGATAATGAATTGAGCTTTTTTTGAAAATAAAAAATGTCAATGATTTTATAAAGGTACGACCACATTCGATGCAAAGTTATCGGTAACAAAATATGATATTTCGTGTGAAACAGTGCCAAGAGTAGGGGCTCCAATTGTTACAGATGTTACAGAGCTGAAGAGAGTGGTGACTACGATCCGCGTTAGTCAGGCGTTTACAAGCTAAGCCGTTACGGGCATCAACATGTGTGTGACTTAGAGTTGATGAAAGCTAACGAGTGTTTCTTGGCCTAATTGAATGCCAATTGTACCGTCTGGGTCGCTTTTTAAGCACTTAAATCAAAAAGATAAAATTTATTGTTGACCAGATAAATTAATCCGTTAAAGTACGCCTCGTTCTCACGGCAAAGGTCGCTGAGACAGATGGTGTCTAACCCATCGCATGATTGCGTTGCCCTGGTGGTGGAATTGGTAGACACAAGGGATTTAAAATCCCTCGGCGTTCGCGCTGTGCCGGTTCAAGTCCGGCCCGGGGCACCATCAAAATCTTTGGTAACAGAGATATAAAAATCAGAAAGGCGCCTTGGCAGAGTGGCTATGCAGCGGATTGCAAATCCGTGGACCTCGGTTCGACTCCGGGAGGCGCCTCCACTATTTCGAAAGCCAGTCTTAAATGACTGGCTTTCTTCGTTTTAAATCCATCATTCTATACTCGTTCACGCTTCTCTAAATTCCTCCCATGTTTTGATCACCATTCAATATTTTCAATGCGCTAGTCATTGATTTTATAAATGTTAAATAACTCAATAATTGTATAGGGTGATTGGTGCTAATTTCTCTTCGATTGTAATCCGAACTTTTTGTATCACAGGCAGCAACTTGGCTAGCGTGACCGTTGGCAATGCTTGGTGTGTATGAGCAGAAAGGAGGATTTTAGTCCTTAACGTGAGAGAAAAATAATGAAAACATTTAAATTAAAACGCACTATTTTACCTTTAACCTTGTTGCTAAGTTCATCTGCATTGGCTGCTGGGAATGGCACAATGATGCAGTATTTCCATTGGTATGTGCCTAACGATGGCACACTGTGGACTCAAGTGGAAAATAACGCTCCAACGCTAGCAGAAAACGGATTCACAGCGCTCTGGCTACCACCTGCATACAAAGGAGCGGGTGGCAGTAATGATGTCGGCTACGGCGTTTATGACATGTACGACTTGGGAGAGTTTGATCAAAAAGGATCAGTGCGCACCAAATACGGCACGAAAGATCAGTATCTTAGCGCTATCAATGCCGCTCACAACAACAATATCCAGGTTTATGGTGACGTGGTGTTTAACCACCGTGGTGGTGCGGATGGAAAATCTTGGGTTGATACTAAGCGGGTAGATTGGAACAACCGCAACATTGAACTTGGCGATAAATGGATTGAAGCGTGGGTGGAGTTTGATTTCCCTGGACGCAACGACAAGTACTCTAACTTCCATTGGACTTGGTACCATTTTGATGGCGTGGACTGGGACGATGCAGGTAAAGAAAAAGCCATCTTTAAGTTCAAAGGTGAAGGTAAGGCATGGGATTGGGAAGTCAGTTCTGAAAAGGGGAATTACGACTACCTTATGTATGCTGACTTAGACATGGATCATCCTGAAGTTAAACAAGAACTGAAAGATTGGGGTGAGTGGTACATCAACATGACTGGTGTTGATGGTTTTAGAATGGATGCGGTGAAGCACATCAAATACCAATATCTTCAAGAATGGATTGATCACCTACGTTGGAAAACAGGGAAAGAACTCTTCACGGTCGGAGAGTACTGGAACTACGATGTGAATCAGCTGCATAACTTTATCACCAAAACTTCTGGCAGCATGTCTCTGTTCGACGCACCGCTACATATGAACTTCTACAATGCGTCTAAATTGGGTGGTAGTTACGATATGCGTAAAATCATGGATGGTACGCTGATGAAGGACAATCCAGTCAAAGCGGTAACCTTAGTAGAAAACCATGATACTCAACCTTTGCAGGCGTTGGAGTCGACGGTCGATTGGTGGTTTAAGCCGCTCGCTTACGCGTTTATCTTATTGCGTGAAGAAGGTTATCCATCTGTGTTTTATGCAGATTACTACGGCGCGCAGTACAGTGATAAAGGGCATGACATCAATATGGTCAAAGTGCCTTACATCGAAGAGCTCGTAACACTGCGTAAAGACCATGCGTATGGCAAACAACATTCTTATCTCGACCATTGGGATGTAATTGGCTGGACTCGCGAGGGCGATGCAGAACATCCACATTCAATGGCAGTGATCATGAGCGATGGACCAGGTGGCTCGAAGTGGATGTATACGGGCAAGCCAAGTACACGCTATGTCGACAAGTTGGGCATCCGAACTGAAGACATTTGGACAGATGCGAACGGGTGGGCTGAGTTCCCTGTAAATGGTGGATCTGTCTCGGTTTGGGTTAGCGTTGAGTAATCCATTCTTGTGATTTTGATACAGAACAGGCAAATTTTGATGAAACTTTGCAGTGAATCAATACGTTATTTGATATTCACATAACAAATGAGTAACTTATATTTGAGCATTATCTAGAGGAAGATGAAGAATGGAATCTATTGCTGATGTATTGGTTGTGGCTATTGTGTTCGGTGCCATATTTGGGGGCGGGATAATTAAGTTAATCTTGAATCATCGTAAAGAAGTAAGAGCCTTGGAAATATCTGAACGTAATACGATGAGCCAAGAAGAACAAGATAACCTTAACAAGCAAATTGGTGACTTGAAGCGACGCGTTGAAGTGTTAGAGCGCATAGTCACAGATAGCAAATATCAACTTGAAAAAGAAATTGCCTCTCTGTAATTCACCACAAAAACGTAAAGCCGGCTAAGTCCGGTTTTTTAGTGCCTGTACATCATAGTTTTAGGGTACTTAGCTCAGCGTTCGTCAAAGAAGTCTTTATCGCGGATGTATTTACTCATAAAGTGATAAGAGAATGGTCGCATCAACCAACTAAATAGAGAACAGCCAAGTCGAATGAACGTTGGCGTATTCTCGTATATTCTCCCGTTATACAACCATAACATTTTGCCTACATGCCAATAGAGAAAAGGCACTGGCGGCATAAATGTCACGATGTCGATATCGCAACAAATCCGGTAAGTTTTGTGCCCCAAACGGTAGCGTTTTTTGAAGGTCCAATCTCCAACCGCGGGCTGACCGAAAGTCACAACGCGTTTAATGCTCTTTGGGTATTTTTTCTCAATATAGTCGGCAAAAACACTGCCAATCGCGCCACCTGAAGAGTGACCAGTAATGGTGATTCTTTTTCCCCTAAGAATGAGCGGTACAACGATACCTTCGAGGCGCTCGATCACGGTCAACCCCAACCGATCTTCATTTCGGCTCGGTAAACTTTCTTGAAACAGAAGATGATAGAAACCCGCGTGAATGCGGTAATTCAGTCCCAACCTTCGACAGCTTCTCGTCCACATCGCGAAGTTTAACAACCAATCACTGATACTGTGTGAGCCTTTAATCACTACGACCACTTCACTCTGTTTTTTACTCCAGAGCACACGAATCATAATCTTACCGTGTTCATTTCTAATGACTCGTTGCCCATTAGGATCGAATCCGTATTGAGTTTGTCTGAAGACGCGAGGATAGGCGAGATTACAGAGTACGGCATAGCGCTCATATTGGTATCGTTTTAATGGTTTCACGTTATCTTTCTTTATGGAGCCTAACGACTGACTGTAATTAATGAATATTAAAAATACGTGAACCTAGGTTAGTGCTGGTAGAGGCATTGTGTGTTGGTATCGTGGATGAAAGCCTCAAATTGGTCTAAGTGCGTTAAGATGGTCTGGCGCGAGATATCGTGATGTTCACTAAGCACGTTAAGCAGCTTTTTCAGGGTCTTACGATTTTTTTTATTGAGGTTTACTGCCTCTTTGAGCGGTGTGAAAAATTCAATTTGACTTGAAGTGTCGTTAAAATCACCGAGCTTGTCTTGTAATAGTTTTAATTGTTTCACGTTGTTTTTGTGCTGTGGGGAAGGGTAGAGTGCGGAAAACCCTTCTAACAAATAACGCAGCGCTTTGCACTTTATCCTCATCGAGTGAATCACGTTGTCACAACTTTTGTCCGAGATCTTGCGCCGTGCTTTGTCGACCTTTTTAAATTGTTCGGAGACTTTTTGGCTTGCGAAGAGTAACGCAGGTACGTTGTTATCCACTCGTTCGTGTTGTGTACTTCGCAGCAGACTATTCCTGACCAAAGTGCAGTGCATAGTGTATTCTTGTGTCGCTAGCCAACGCGCAACTTTTGTCTGTTCGTAAGCACGTTCGGATTCTATAAAGCCAAAAAGCTGCTCAAGAGAGGGTTTGTGGTTTGGGAGCATTTCAATGTATTGGCTTTTGTCCAAGATAAATACGTCCAAATCACGCAGCTTATTTGTTTTCTTCATCATTATTTTTAAATGAGGTTTCAAAATACGCTGTTCAAAAGGAGGTATCAATTCGCGAAGTAGCAAGCATAGTGAGCGTATGCGCCTCAGTGTGACGCGATATTGGTGTGTATATTCAGGACCCAAGTCATGGACGATCCCCTGTTCCAGAGAGCGTGCATAATCAAATTCAGTAAGTAAGAAGTGGGGTACTACGAAGTCGAGTTCGGAATCAGTGTGTAGCGGTAATTGAAATGATGACTTTCGAAACATGATGAGCGCTTATTTATCCCCTGCGGTACGAGTTAAGTTTATACCCATACTGTCAATTTGTGCGACTTGTCGATTCCTCGTTGATATGAAGTGATGAAGCAAAGTAAACGAGAGCAACACAAGCTGATGTTCTTGTGAGCAAAATGATCGCCCTTTGTTCGTTTGAGTTGGCTTTTTAACCATTTGAATAAAAAAGACTAATTTTTTGTTGACCAGATAAATTAATCCGTTAAAGTACGCCTCGTTCTCACGGCAAAGGCCGCTGAGACAGATGGTGTCTAACCCATCGCATGATTGCGTTGCCCTGGTGGTGGAATTGGTAGACACAAGGGATTTAAAATCCCTCGGCGTTCGCGCTGTGCCGGTTCAAGTCCGGCCCGGGGCACCATCAAAATCTTTGGTGACAGAGATACAAAATCAGAAAGGCGCCTTGGCAGAGTGGCTATGCAGCGGATTGCAAATCCGTGGACCTCGGTTCGACTCCGGGAGGCGCCTCCACTATTTCTAAAAACCGGCCTAGTGCCGGTTTTTTACTATCTGGTATTGTCAAACTATTCTAATACACATTTTTTATTGAATAATTAATTTTTGTACAAATACCAACCTCAATTATCAGCTAATCACCCTTTAACTGGTTTTCCTGAATTGCTATCTATAGCGTCATATTGTCATGTGATTTTAGTTCAATACTGAAAATAAAGTTGCGCATATATCCTGCTTGTTTCTCTATATGTCTTTAGTTGATATTGCACTGTATCGCTCAGTCTGTCTTTTAATCGAGTATAAAACTAGGTGAGCAAAAAACTTTTCACCACTTTAATTTAACGTAAATTTAACAATTAAAGATGGATAATATTACTCAAGAGTTGTTGAGGTATATTATTCGAATGACTCGTTATTAAGTTAATGAATTTAAAGGTTATAATTTCATGCGATGAAATTGAGGTTGTTTTAGTTCAATTTCTACTTTTTTGATTTTTAATGATTTAAATTGGCTGTAGTGCAAGTGATTTATTAAAGTCATTGTTGAATACAAAGTTTGTTCATATAAAACAATCATAAGGTTATTTTAAGTAACTGACAAAAATGGACAAATTTATTATTACACAAACTTAACCTAAATTACTTATCGCTCTGGTTGAATTTTGACCGGTTGCTTTGCTATGATTCCGGCTCTTATATTTTTGGTGGTTATCCTTTTATAACCATGTTGATGTATATAGGAACATATTTGGCTTTATAGGCTAGGGCATTTTATTGCCTAAAATTTATATTATTTTACCCTACCATTTCTGCTTATATTGGCGGGAAGGTGAACTAGTTATTAATTTAAAATTAGGTGAAGCAGTGATAAAAAATATTAAAATAAATAGAACAATCCTAAATAAAGGGTTGTCATTTTTATTAGTAATATTCGCTTGTTTACAGAGCATCCATTACGCCAGTGCAGCAGGAAGTACGACGGGACAGCAAAATACATTGGTTATCCTGCTGAACTTCAAAGAAAACCCAAATGAGCAGCCATTAACTTTGTCAGAGGCAAATAATCTAATCTTTGGCACAGTGAATGACTTCTACCGTGAAAGCTCTTTTGATCAAATGTGGCTGTCTGGGAAAGTCGTGGGTTGGTTTAATCTACCGTTGTCTAATCAGGTTTGTGATTTTACCGCTGTTCAAGATGCAGCGGATCAAGAAGCCATCGCTGCGGGAGTGAAGCTTGAAGAGTACGATCGTATTGTTTACTTGATGACAAAAACGGCATGTGGTGTCGCTGGATCGGCAACTATTGATGGCATGCCTTCACGCGCGCACATCAATGGTGATTTTTCTCCGATGAATATCGCTCATGAGCTTGGACATAACTTTGGTTTGCATCACTCTCGTGCACTTGATTGTGGCGAACATACGCTTTCAGACAACTGTACGTTGCGTGAATACGGTGATACCTATGATGTAATGGGTGGTCCAGACATCGGCTATTTGAATACTTTCCAGCGCGAGCGACTAGGATGGCTAGAGGGAGAGCACGCTTCAAAGACACTGGAAGTTACTCAAAATGGTACTTACTCCATCGCGAATTACGAGACGACTAGTGATCAGCCAGTTACGATAAAAGTACCTCGTGGTACTGATCCTTCTACAGGTGCAAAAAAATGGTTTTACATTGAATACCGCCAGTCTATTGGGTTTGACGACTTTTTAGATGCTCGTTCTTACTCGTTCTATCGTGGGGACGTTACGGATGGCATCATCATTCGAAGCGCTGTAGAAGGCGATGGGCGCAGCAGTAATCTGCTTCACTTTAAAACTGATTCTGAATATCGTGCGGTTTTTGGCCGAAATGACTGGTTTGACCCATCTATGCCGGTCGGTGGTAGCTATACTGACCCAGACTCAGGTGTAACATTGAGTTTGGTGAGTGCAGCGAACGGCATCGCCGAAGTAAGCGTTGTCTTTGACGGCTCTGACAACGGTAATATCGGGACTTGTACTGTTAATGCTCCATCAGTAACTGCGAAAGCTGCAACAAACAACTCGGTTGCAGCCGGCGATGAGGTTCAATATCAGGTCACTATTACTAACAAAGATAGTGCAGATTGTTCTGCGAGCAGTTTTTCTGTAAACGCGTCAGTGCCAACTGGTTGGAAAGCAAGCAGCAATGCAATCACGCTAGCAGCAGGTGAAACCGGACAAGTAATGATATCAGTCGTATCTTCGGTGGACGCTAGTGATAAAGACTATGCTTTGAATATGATCGTGACGCACGGCGAGGACTCAAGTCTGCAAACCGCAGCATCCGTAAATTACTCTGTAACCACTGAAATCTCGCCATCACCAGAGCTCGTTGCTGTTGATGATCAGGTGACTATGTCTTCGAAACAGTCGGTGATTATCGATGTGATGGCAAACGATGTTGTTGGAGAGCAAAACTCTGCAAGCGTGGTTTCTTTTACTAGACCAAGCAAGGGGCGACTAGAGCTGTTATCAGATGGCACCCTGCGTTACACACCTGAGAAGAAATTCAAAAATAACGACAGCTTTACCTATACCATAGGTGATGGTCAAAGCAGCTCGACCGCTCAGGTCTCAGTGAAGTTAGAGTCTTCATCTGGTGGAGATTCTGGCAACTCTGGTAACAATGGGAAAGGTAAGAATAAATAGAACGATATAGTTCGAAAGAAAACGCCTGACGAGTTAACGTCAGGCGTTGTTTTATTAAGTTGTAAGTAGACCTTATTCAGGGCAGCTAACAGGCTCTGGACAAGTTGGACATAGCGTACATTCTGCAGACGCTGTTATCGCTTCTACGACAACATTACCGAAGATAGTTTCACCACTCGCATCCACAGTATCTGTAAACGCTCTGACTTCTTCACCCGGTAATGGAAGGCCTTCACCATCTCCTGGGATTGGCTCGTAGTTACCAGTAAAGTCGTAACACTCAGCAGGCGCAAGCATACCAACCTGGATTGGATTCGAGTCTTTGTTGTCGATTACGACAATGCCGTCAATGGTGACATTGGAGGTATTACATACACTACCACTGTAATTGACTTGAAGACCGTATTCATTAATACCAGTATCTTCAAATCGATTCACGACGACGACACTACAGTCTTTCTCTAGAGACAATGAACCAGGGATGTTTTGGCTTGGGCATTCCCAATCTGCGTTGTCAGAAACCGCAACACCACCACCAGTTTCAAGTGCTGCGCTTACTTCTGCGTAGTTAGTGATACCGTTTTGGTCAATAATAAACGAACCATTAAACTCTTGCGTTTGTCCAACGGCGAGCATAGCTAAATTGAACACATGGTCACCAGCAGCCATATCGTTGTCAACGGCTGTAGTGTCTGTTGCCACAACATCATACAATGCAAAGTCACCGGTGTTTTCTACAGTGAGTTTATAGTTGTATTTCAAAGTGTTACCATTGACAACATCACCAAATGTACAAGTTTTAGTGATTTTAATGTCTGGTACGCCTGGTGTGTAACAGAATGAAATATGACTTAAGCCATAGTATCTACCATTGTTACCCACAGGTGCATGTAGTAAGGCATCATCTTGATACAATAATCCATCTGTAAAGTAGTTATATAGGTTTCCGTCAGGACCACCTTTTACGAAGATAGCTTGCATAATCACAGGGCTATCACCTTGATCCCAACTGAAGGTTTTTGCCCCAGGTTGTTGATCAATAACCACTTCAAGCATGCCATCACCGAAAGTGCCGTCTGTAACTGGCTCAAGCTTGTATTCTATCAAACCATCGATCCCTGGAAGTAATTGTTGACAGGTGTTATTCCCTTCAACAAATATTGGTTGCACGCCTCGGCTTGAAGGGTCGCCAGCGGATGCGTAAACAATTTGAGAGCTCAGCACTAAGCTAACCGCTATGACCCAAGTAAACAGCTTAAACATGCTGCTGATATTGATCGCTGTAAGTATATTCTGGCTACATAAAGTGGAACAACGGTAACTCTTATTGCCCCACCAAGAGTTAAATATGGTTTTCATAAAACCTCCTTGTGTAAGTGGGCTCGCTACGTCCTTGAGCCCACATACGTGATAGTTTTCTCACAGAGTTAAACTGCGCCAGTTGACTAGCATAGAGTGTTCCATATTTAACCTTTTGTATTTGTTGATTATTTTTTATTTTTGTACAGAGGGGTGAACAGTTTGTTTATATTTTCATAAATGGTTGAGCTAAAACTTATTCGCTAAACGACTGAATATGTTTTAGTTAAATGAGTATTCAATTAGATGTGTAAAGGATGTAACACTATGCAAACAGGTGTTACACATCACCTTCACATTAGTTGGAGCAGGTGAGTAAGCGTCTATTTCATATTCATAGTGGACAGTTTCAATACCGTCGTTTTTGTGCACCTGTCACAGGTGTAAACAATAAAGTGTCAATCTGTAACATTATCCTAGAACACGTATATATCTTTGTTATCGTAGGTTTTTTTGTCTCTTTTGTTTTCTTTCTCTTTCTTTAAAATTGAACACTCTGTTCATTCTCTTCGCTGTTGAAAATATTTAGTTTAATAAAATCATAACCTTAAGTAGTGGCATGCTCTATGCGTTATAGGAGCTCGAAACGAAAGTTGTATCTCGCTTTCACTCTTTCTTAAAAGGCAATTAATGACATAGGGACCTTCGTCTAGCTTTAGAAGCGTTCTAAGGAGTAGGTTATGAATTCTTGTAAGTCAGGTATCTGGCATACGATGAAGAGCTTTCTTTATGCAATATTTACAAGCTTGCTAATAGGTAGCTCTGCATTTGCAACACCAACAGATGGCGTATTTGAGTTAGAAGCAAATGCTAATGCGATAGATGACTCTGGAGTAGGTGCTCCAGATGATTGGTCAACGCCGCCAAACAGTGGTGGAGCATTAGTATTTAGCTTTGAGAATGACACGGCAACACCGGATACAATCTTTACTGGTGGTAATAAAGACATCAAAGACATACCGGAACTTGGTTGGAAGACTGGTACGGTACTTGATAAAGGGGACATTCTTCATGCGTATGCAGCGGCATACAACATTAATAATGACCTTGTACTCACCTTTGGTGCAGACCGTTTTGGTAACAGCGGTGATGCCTTCTTAGGTTTTTGGTTTTATCAAGACTCAGTCAGTACAAACCCAGACGGTACATTCACTGGTCAACATATTGCTGGCGACCTTTTGATTCAGGTGAATTATTTGCAAGGGGCAAATGAGGGGCCAGAAATTTTGGTTCTTGAATGGGACACAACTTGTGCGAAAGCTGATAACAATAATCCACAAGATGGTCAGTGTGCTGCGACAAACTTACGTTTGAAAGTTAAGACAAATGCACTGTGTTCACCAGGCGCGCAAGATGTGTGTGCTTCAACCAATACAACTGACTCACCTGCACCATGGGCGTATACGCCAAAAAGTGGTGTCGAAAATGTCTTCCCTCCAGAAACCTTCTTTGAAGGTGGTGTAAATCTTACTGAACTTCTACAAACAGACACCTGTTTTAGCTCGTTTGCAGCCGAAACAAGAGCATCAAGCAGTATTACCGCTCAGTTGAAAGACTTTGTGGTTGGTGACTTTGAGTTGTGTAGTGTTGATATCACCAAAACATGTAATCAAGCGGTCGTGAATGATACAGAAGATGGTTACGTTTACTCATACAGCGGCGACGTGATTAATGATGGTGTTGGTACGCTATACGATGTTGTTGTAGAGGATTTAGAAGCAGGTACTACACATAGCTTAGGTGCTATTGCTTCAGGTGACAGTGCTTCATACAGCGGCAGTTTTGAAAGTACAAATAACGGTCTAACTAATACGGTAAGAGTCACAGCAGCTGCGACTCCGGGTGGTCAAGCGACCATTACTGATACCGCAAGTGATCCATGTGAGTCATTGAGCTTGTCTCCAATGATTAGTGTAACGAAATCATGTGAAAGCGGCTTCAAACTTACTGAAAACGGTATCATTGCAGAAGTGAGCTTCTCGGGAATGGTATGTAACACAACGCCTGGACTTACTTTAGTGAATGTTTCTGTTGTGGATGACTCAGGTACGCCTGAGGATACTTCTGATGACGTGAAAGTGGTAGATAATATCGAACTCGCTTCGGATCAATGTCAGTCTTATACTGGTAGTTATATCCCAACGGCATTTAGCAATGCAGAAACGCAATCTTTCCGTGATACAGTGACAGCGGTTGGTTTCTTAAAAATCGATAATACTCAAGCGACGAATGAAGCTTCTGCAGACTGTGATATTTGTCCTGCACCAAGCAACTAATTGACGTCTTTTGAATAAAAAGCCTGGAGTATTCTCCAGGCTTTTTCATATGAATTTCGTGATTTAGTTCGGTTTCCCTTTACCGTTTCCACCACCATTCCCACCAGAAGTCGATTGTAAGGTGATGCTAATCGTCGCGGTTGAAGAAGATTGACCGTCACTGATCGTATAAGTAAATGAATCATTATTCTTGAACTTCTTCGATGGTGTGTATTCAATGGAGCCATCGCTCAGTACACGGGCGCTGCCTTTGTTTGGCTTAGCGACCGTAATCGCAAGAGAGGTCGATTGTTCAAACGAGTCATTATTTAACTGCTCGATGCGAACGACGGATTTATCACTGATCGTTACGCTATCATTCACCGCCTCAAGTGGTGACGTTGACTCAGACAACACTGTGTAAGATAGCTCGGTTTTGGCTGATTGTTCATTTTCAGCATCTATAATGTCAACGGTTATGCTGTAAGAGTTCGGCTGAGCATCGCTGTTTGACGTAACCATGACCGTCGTTTCTGCACTCATGCCGGAAGGAACCGTCAAGGCGCTTGCGTCATAATTCCATCCGTCAGGAACGCTTAAAGCCGTTGTATAAGTCGCGTCTGCACATTCTGTATTGTTCTGGTTCGTCACTTTAAGATTATACGCTAACGTTTCTCCGGCATTAGCATCAGAACCTGATAGTGGGGTTAGAGAGAGTAGAGGCGATGTCGCAACGCATTGCCCGGATTCACCACCAAATATGACACTGACCTGTGCGTTTTGACCATTAGCACTTTCCAAAGTAATCGACACGCCTGTTTTTGGATCGGTGAACGTTCCACCAATCGGAAGAGCAGGGTCTTCCCAGTCATTACTCCCAAATAATTGTTTGAAAGTGGAGTCAGGCTTCATGTGTAGCAAGCGGCTACTTTTAAGATCACCGTCTGTCGCTAGGCGCACAACCACACCTTCTGTCACATCTTGGCGGTATACGATGTACGAACGGTCACGTAAAAAGCTGTCGTAGCCAAGAGCTTGTCGATATTCAACGTAAAACCATTGGCGCTGACCTGTAATTAGATCGGTACCTCTTGGGATTTTTAAAACTTTTGATGAAGTACTTTCAAAGTCTTCATAGGCATCAATAGAGTAAACACCATCACTAGAAATGATTTGAGCAGGGGAGGTCTGCCACCCTAAGTTTTCCAATTGGAAGGCGCTAAAGTAACCCATATCGTAGTTACCCATTGTATCGTAGCTATCACCGTACTCTATGACACGGCAATCACCAGCTAACGTACCGTCTTTACAGTCGAGTGCGGAAGCGTGATGCAATCCAAAATTATGTCCTAATTCATGGGCGATAACTCGAGGCTCGAAAACCGCATTTATTGACGCTCTAGAGGGAGTTACTCCTTGGCTACCAGAGCCTTCTGATGCACATCCAGTTTTGGTTGTTAAGTAGATAAAACGGTCATAGTTTGATAGTTGATATCCCGCAGTTTCAGCCATTTTGTCGGCTTCCGCTGCTACAGCATCATCATCGCAAATTTGGTTTGATATCGGTAAGGTGAATGTTCCAGCAACATCACCAGATAGCCAAAGTTGCCCCTGGGACATTTGCGAATAGAAGTCGCTAACGGTATTAAAAACAACATGATGGGCGTCTTCTTTAGAGATCGGGATCTCTTGAGGGTTTTCTTGGAAATTGACGAGTACAACTAATGTTTTTTGTTCACCACTAGCCACTTGCTCAGCATAAACCTCTGATGAAAAAGAATATGCTGACACGAGGGTTACAAAGCCAAGAGCTAGCAAGCGTAAATTTGACGCAACAAAGCCCAATTGAGGGAGGATGACCTTCTTCAATTTATATACCTACTTAATATTTTGATATTAAATGAAATTACAAATTCATAATGTTTTAAATAAAATAAATACCGAGCTCTACCCAAATAGAACCAGTAATTATCAAGTGTGCATTATGTTTTATAAAGTTTGTTTTATATTTGTGTGTGTTTATTACTTTTAAACACGAGGCGAGATATTAGCAGAAGGGGTGGTTAAAATTCAACCATGCATTTCGGTTTTTATAAGTTTATGAATTATAATGTTTAACTACTTTTTACTAGTGGTTTTTATAAAAATAATAAGAAATAATATTGTGTGCAACAAAAGCAGTCACAAAGACAGTAATAATATTACACCGTGTAGTATGCAACACTCTTAATTGTTTTTTATTTCTTTTGTTTCCTATATAAATGACTTATTAAAAAATAAGACGCTATCAATTCCGTAGAGAAAATTGTCAAATTAAAGAAATATTAATTTCAAAAAAAACAAGAGAATTATTATATCTGGATATAGGCAACGCCATTTTTGCCATTTTTCTTTATCTCATACATTGCATGATCGGCTTTTTGATAAACTTCATTAAACTGTTGTTTTCCTTTATCAAATAGACAAACACCGATGCTCATTCCAATCGTTACTTTATTTAAGTCCTGATTTATCGCAGGAATGATGGAACTTAAGAGTCGATCACAAAGTTGAGATATTTCTTCTTGATTTGAATAAGAGCTTAAAACGACAAACTCATCTCCTCCTATGCGTCCGACTTGAGACTTGCTTGGCGCAAGCTCTGTTAAGCTATTGGCGATATTGATGAGGAGAGTATCACCAGTATGATGGCCTAGCTGGTCGTTAACTGCTTTAAAATTATCTATATCAACAAACACTAAGGCAGACTGCTGAGACGGCTTGGTTTGAGGTTGATGATTAAAGTTTTCCTCTATTGCTTTTCTATTTAACAGTCCGGTCAATGGATCATTCGAAGCTAACTTAGCCAGTTGCTGCTCATATCGCTTTTCTTTTGTAATATCGATATGAGTGCCCATCATGCGTAGTGGTTCGCCATCAGAACCATACTCGACGATGCGCCCTCGATCGTAGACCCAACTATCACTGCCGTCTTTATGAATCATGCGATGAACTACCTCATAAAGGTCGGTTTTGCCAGCTAGGTGATCTTCAAATGCACCCACCGCAAGATCATAATCTTCAGGGTGGAGATTGTTTTTCCACGTTTCAACCGTCGCGGTTAACTCATGGGGCTGATAACCTAGCATTTTGCCCCACTGCATATTGAATATCGTCAAAGTACCTGAAGGAATATGCTGCTCCCACAAACACAGTCCATTACTGTCGAGTGCAGCATTCAACTTTTCTTGTAGTCGCGCATTCTTCCGCTTCAGCTCTTTATTTTCTTTTTCTAAGCAGGCAATTTTAGTTAGATATTCTTCCATTTTGCGCATAATTTACGTCGTTTTCGGAGCGACAATATACGAAAAATACTTTGCAATTTCTATGATTGAGCTTGGAGATATAAGCATTGAATATGCGGTAAATAATAAAGAATCGGTGATGTTACTTAAGAGCAGCAAAGTAAATGCTTGGAAAAACAAAGAAGGAAATAGGGGATAAGCGAGGGGCTCTCCTGGTGCAAAGTCATAAATGAGGCCTTTGCACCGGGACTACTGAGGGTTAGCGGTTTAGTGCACCACAACGCTCAGGCTGGTAGGTGATATCGACAATTTCAATTGTCTTCACTTGATTATTTGGCATTGGCCATTCAAGTTTTTGACCAACAGACAAACCGATCAGTGCGCTGCCTACGGGCGCAAAAATGGAAATATCATCACTGCTTTTCAGCTCAGATGGGTAAACCAGTGTCTTTGTCATGGTTCTATCTTCACCTGCAAATTTAAACTCTACAGTTGAGTTCATCGTGACCACATTATATGGCATTTGTTCTGGCTCAAGAACCGTCGCACGGTCTAGCTCTGCTTCTAGCTCAACAAGCTCCGCCGCGATGTTTGGCATTTTATCCAACAAAGCCGTGATTCGGTTCATATCTAAGCTTGAAATGTAGATAGAATTGTTTTCTGACATTTTATGACTCCCAAATAAAAGGCCGCCTCACAAACATGGGACGGCACTCTATATGTCAATTACGGTATCAATCATATGGATTTTATTCCATATGAACTAAATCAGATTCTAGTCTTTATAGTGCGACTTAGCTAGTAAAAGATTTTTGTTGTGAGACTTGATTTTTCTAAAACTTTCAGTCACTTCAGTTGTTCACCTTTAATAGCCTTGAAACTGCTAGGTTAAAACGAATGCTTTGTTTTTAAACAAAGCAGGGTTTATCGTTAGCGTGGTTTAACTCGACAATCATTGCCATTCTGTAAAAGCCAAAACTGTATAGCCCTTTGTGAGCATGACTGCGGTTATCTCATTTTGTAAAAACTACCAACATCCGTTAATAAATTACCTTTTACTCTTCAATATCAAGATAAAAACGTTCATCTACCCCTTTAGGGTAGTTTGAAATTGTAATTGATTTACATCATGTATTAATTTTCTTTCACAATTAACAATGCGCTCAGTGATAAGAACCTAACCCTTAGGAATTATAATGAGCAAGTTGAAGCTAGTAGTCATCGGTAACGGTATGGTAGGGCACCGTTATATTGAAGACTTAGTCGAGAAAGCTGATATCTCTAATATGGAGATTACCGTTTTCTGTGAAGAACCTCGTGTCGCATACGACCGTGTGCACCTTTCCTCTTACTTTTCTCACCATACTGCAGATGAACTTTCTTTAGTAAAAGAAGGCTTCTACGAGAAACACGGTATTAATATGCTGATCGGCGAACGCGCGATTAACATCAACCGTGAAAACCGCATTGTTTACTCAAGCACTGGCCGTGAAGTTCAATACGACAAGCTGATTCTTGCTACAGGCTCATTCCCATTTGTCCCGCCTATCAAAGGTCATGAAAGCAAAGACTGTTTTGTTTACCGTACTATCGAAGATCTTAAAGCGATCGAAGCGTGTGCGAAGAACAGTAAATCCGGCGTGGTTATCGGTGGTGGTCTACTCGGTCTTGAAGCAGCAGGCGCACTAAAAGCATTGGGTGTAGAAACACACGTTGTTGAGTTCGCACCAAAGCTGATGGCTGAGCAACTTGACCTTGCTGGTGGTAACCAACTTCGTCAAAAGATCGAGCGTATGGGCGTGAACGTTCATACCAGCAAAAACACGCTAGAGATTGCAGCAGAAGGTAAAAATGCTCGTAACGTCATGCGTTTTGCTGACGGCACTGAGTTAGAGACAGACTTCATCGTATTTTCTGCGGGTATTCGTCCACAAGACAAACTGGCTCGCCAAATGGAGCTAGAACTTGGCCCTCGTGGCGGTGTTGCCATCAACGACCACTGCCAGACTTCTGATGAGAACATCTACGCGATTGGTGAGTGTGCGTCTTGGAATGAAATGTTCTACGGCCTTGTTGCTCCTGGTTACAAGATGGCGACCGTTGCGGTTGATCACCTACTAGGTAACACAGAAAGCAAATTCGAAGGCGCTGATATGTCTGCGAAGCTAAAACTGCTTGGTGTGAAAGTGGGCTCTATCGGTGATGCGAATGGTCGCACTGAAGGTTGTAAGAGCTACGTTTATCAAAACGAAGAGCAAGAAGTTTACAAACGTCTTATCGTTTCTGAAGACAACAAGAAACTGCTCGGTGCGGTATTAGTGGGTGATACGTCTGACTACGGCGATCTGCTTCAACTGATGTTGAACGAAATCGACCTACCAGAGCATCCAGATGCCTTGATCCTTCCTGCACACGCAGGTGGTGAGAAACCAGCACTCGGTGCGGATGCACTACCAGAAAGCGCAGTGATCTGTTCATGTTTCGACGTAACCAAAGGCAAGATCGCTCAAGCGGTTGCTGATGGTCACCACACATTGGGTGACATCAAAGCAGTGACTGGCGCTGGCACAGGCTGTGGTGGCTGCATTCCTCTAGTCACTTCTGTTCTAAATGCAGAGCTTGCTAAATCGGGTATCGAAGTGAAGAACGACGTGTGTGAGCACTTTGCTTACTCGCGCCAAGAGCTGTTCCACCTAATCCGTATTGAAGAGATCAAAACGTTTGATGAGCTTCTAGAGAAATACGGTAAAGGTTACGGCTGTGAAGTTTGTAAACCACTGGCAGGCTCTATCTTAGCTTCTTGCTGGGGTGAGCACATCCTTAAGCCACAACTGGTTAAGCTGCACGACACAAACGATAACTTCCTAGGTAACATCCAAAAAGACGGTACTTACTCTGTTATCCCACGTATGGCGGGTGGTGAAGTAACACCTCAAGCACTGGGTGCGCTAGCGAACGTTGCTGCAGAATACAACCTATACACCAAAGTAACCGGTGCTCAACGTATTGGTCTGTTTGGTGCTCAAAAAGACGATCTTCCAGAGATCTGGCGCAAGCTTATCGACGCTGGTTTCGAAACAGGTCAAGCGTACGCAAAAGCACTTCGTATGGCGAAGACCTGTGTTGGCTCAACGTGGTGTCGTTACGGCGTTCAAGATTCTGTTGGTCTAGGTTCTTACATCGAGAACCGTTACAAAGGTATTCGTACACCTCATAAGATGAAGTTCGGTGTTTCTGGCTGTACTCGTGAGTGTGCGGAAGCACAAGGTAAGGACCTTGGTATTATCGCGACTGACGCAGGGTGGAACATGTACGTATGTGGTAACGGCGGCATGAAACCTCGTCACGCAGACCTACTAGCAAGTGACCTAGATAAAGAAACGCTAATCAAGTACATCGATCGCTTCATGATGTTCTACATTCGCACAGCTGCGCCATTACAACGCACATCCGTTTGGATGGAAAACATGGAAGGTGGCGTTGACTACCTACGCGAAGTGATTGTTGAAGACAAACTTGGCATTAACGCTCAACTAGAAGCAGACGTAGCGAAGCTTGTAGATGAGTACGAGTGTGAGTGGACTGCGACCATCAATGACGAATCACAACTGACTCGTTTCGCACACTTCATCAACTCTGACAAGCGCGATGACAATGTTGTGTTTGTTCAAGAGCGCGAACAGCATCGTCCAGCGACCTTCACGGAGAAACATCCTGAAGCGAAAGGCGACATCTTACACGTAGCGATCACTGAAGCATAAGGGAAGGTTGAACATGTCATTTGAAAAGATTTGCCAAATCAACGACATCGTACCGGGCACTGGCGTTTGTGCACTGGTTGATGGTCAGCAAGTTGCGGTATTCCGCCCAACACAAGCAGAAGAAGTGCTGGCGATCAGCAACACCGACCCGTTCTTCCAATCGAACGTGCTTTCTCGCGGTTTGATTTGTGAGCATCAAGGAGAGCTTTGGGTGGCGAGCCCGCTTAAAAAGCAACGCTTTAACCTGACAACAGGTGCTTGTATGGAAGACGAGCGTTTTAACGTGAAAGCGTACAAAGCGCGCGTGACAAACGGCGAAGTCGAGATTCAAGCGTAAGTTTAATCCCTCCTCTGCGGAGGAGGGATGTTTCTTCGCCTTTTGGTATCCGTTTCATAGATTCAATAGACAAAGGCTTTCCAAGCATCATTTCCGGGGGACAGGGAAGCGAGATGATGTCGACAGCAGTAGATGTCAGCGGGAAGCCTTTCTCTATTCAATCTTCAACTTTTAACTTTCAATTTTGAATAAGGACACATTCATGTCTACAGACTTTAAACCTGCTGAATTCGTGCAAACCATGATCAACGTTGGTGAAGCAAAAACCAATACAAGCACGCGCGACCTTCTGCTTCGTGGCACGATGGCCGGCATTATTTTGTCGTTAGCGGTAGTTGTCGCGATTACGGCGATGGTGCAAACGGGAATTGGCCTTGTGGGCGCACTTGTTTTCCCTGTTGGTTTTGTGATTCTCAGTGTGATGGGTTACGACCTTGTCACAGGTGTTTTTGGTCTTGCTCCTTTGGCTAAGTTTGCAAACCGTCCTGGTATCACTTGGGGTCGTATCTTCCGTTGTTGGGGTCTTGTAGGCTTGGGTAACCTTATCGGTTCTCTAATTGTGGCTTACCTAGTGGCAATCTCTCTAACCGGTAACTTCTCTCTAGAGCTCAACGCGGTAGCGAAGAAGTTTGTCGCTGTATCGACTGCCCGTAGCCTTGGTTTCGAAAACATGGGTATGGACGGATGGATCACGTGTTTTGTACGCGCTATCTTCTGTAACTTAATGGTGTGCCTAGGCGTGATCGGCAACATGACAGCACGTTCAGTATCTGGTCGTGTAGCGATGATGTGGTTCCCAATCTTCATCTTCTTCGCGCTAGTATTCGAGCACACCGTGGTAAACATGTTCCTATTCCCACTGGGTATGATTCTAGGTGCGGATTTTGGTATCGCGACTTGGTTGAACTTCAACCTTATCCCAACCATTCTAGGTAACATTGTTGGTGGTCTCGTAATGACTTGTCTGCCACTGTACCTAACTCATGCGAAAACAGCGCCCTCTATTAATGCTGAAGAAGAAGTAAATGCAGAGCCTGCAATCGCAAAATAAACTGCTTTTATCTGGCCCTACCTATGGTAGGTAGGGCTACTCAACTCATTTAACTTTCAATAGATATTGTATTGATTTGGCTATAAAAAGTAATAACTCCTTGGAGCAGTTTGAACCTTAAGTTAATAACGTGAGTGTTACTCTTTATATCCAAATTTTCGATAGGCGTTGATATGACTACTGCGAACTCATCTTTAAACAGCGGCTTTGTTTCTCTAGTAGGTGCGGGGCCGGGCGATCCAGACTTGCTGACAGTCAAAGGTTTGAAAGCGATTCAAGCGGCTGAAGTTGTGGTGTATGACCGATTGGTGTCGAAAGACATTCTTGAACTGGCGCATGCATCAGCGGAGATGATCTACGTAGGCAAAAAATTGGACTTTCACTGTGTACCTCAAGATCAAATTAACCAAATCTTGGTACAAAAAGCACAAGAAGGTAAACGCGTTGTGCGCCTAAAAGGTGGTGATTCTTTCATCTTTGGACGCGGGGGTGAAGAGTTAGAAGAGCTTGCAGAATACGGCATCAAATACGAAGTGGTTCCGGGTATTACGGCGGCGGCGGGCGCGACGGCTTATGCTGGTATTCCATTAACACACCGCGACCATGCACAAAGCGTTCAATTTATCACTGGTCACGTGCAAAAAGACGGTCGCGAAATTGAATGGCATTCACTAGCGCAATCCAACAACACACTTGTGTTCTATATGGGGTTGAAGCAAAGCGGCCATATTATGGATAAGCTGATCACTCATGGGTTAGATCCTGAGATGTCATGCGCCATTATTGAAAACGGTACGCGCCCAGAGCAGCGCGTGTTCCAAGGAAAGTTGAACGAGCTATCGATCATGGCAGAGCAAGCCGTGAGCCCAGCATTGATTGTGGTTGGCAGCGTGACTCAACTTCACAACAAGTTGGATTGGTTCGCAAAGTAACACTGCCCAGAAGTGACTATATTTTACAGGGGCTTTGCTGCCTCTGCATTTCTTGCTTACGCATTGGCATTTGATCAATCAAATTGTTGATAAATGGCCAATCTGTTTCTGCGCCCCATCGGTATTTCTCTTGACCATCTTTACCAAGTAAAATTGCGGTATGTGAGCCTTTTTCAATTTCATACAGCTTGGCAAGCATTTTCAAATCAAACTCTTCTTTGAGCCAAGCTGGAGACGTATAGCCTTGTTCTGTAATGACTAATGTGACCACATCTCTGTCTTCCAACTCGCACTCATTCATGAGTGTTTCTAGTAAGAATTGTTTAACGTATTCATCGTTTTCTGGAGCGAAGTAAAGCACACTCCGATGCGGCCAGTACTTTGAATGTGCTGGATAACCGAATGCTGTCGATGACAAGATACAAGAAAGTAGTATCACTAGTAACTTTCCGCCCATGACAGTTCCCCTAGAAACCCAAATACCGTTTATACGTTAAGTTTAGTGGAATTGGCTCATTGTGCTTTTACCAAAACTGACTTAGGGTAGGCAGCAAATAAATCAAGCGTAGAAAAGATGAATTCGGAAAGAAAACAAAAGATCGCCATTTTGGTTGATGTACAGAATGTGTATTACACCTGTCGCGAAGCGTATCGCAGTAATTTTGATTACAACCAGTTTTGGTATGTTGCGACGCAAGGGAAAGAGGTGGTGAGTGCTCGTGCTTATGCCATCGCGAGTAACGATCCAAAACAGCGTCAGTTTCATCACATTTTACGCGGTGTTGGGTTCGAGGTAATGCTTAAACCCTACATTCAGCGTCGCGACGGCAGCTCGAAAGGCGACTGGGATGTCGGTATTACTCTTGATGCGATTGAAATTGCCCCTGAAGTTGAGGAAGTGATTCTCGTTTCTGGAGATGGGGACTTTAGTCTGCTGGTGGAACGAATTCAGCAGCGCTTCAATAAAACGGTGACTGTTTATGGTGTGCCTAAGCTAACATCCCAAACTCTGATTGATTGTGCCGATAACTTTGTCGCGGTTGATGATGACTTCTTATTGTAATCACTAACGTGACAAAGAAAAGGCGAGTCATTCAGGCTGTACGCTAACGTACAATGACTCGCCTCTAATTTATTGTTGATTTGGCTAATTATGAAGGAATGATCATTTGTCCTAACAAGTAGCCCAGACAGCAAGCACCAATCACACCAATCAAACCTACCGACATAAATGAGTGGTTGAAGTACCACTTACCAATCTTAGTGGTACCTGACGTATCGAAGTTCACTGTCGCGATATCTGAAGGGTAGTTCGGAATAAAGAAGTAACCGTATACCGCAGGCATTAGGCCGATAAGCAGTGCAGGATCCAGACCCAAGCCAAGACCAACAGGCAGCATCATACGAGCCGTTGCTGCTTGAGAGTTCACCACAACCGATACAATGAACAACGCAAGCGCGAACGTCCAAGGGTAGTTGGTTACCATCTCAACGATGCCAGATTTGAACTGAGGCATTGCGTATTGGAAGTAAGTATCTGACATCCAGGCGATACCGAAGATCGCAATGGCAGCCACCATACCTGATTTGAATACTACGCCGTTTGGTACGTCACGTGGGTCAGTTTTGGTTGCAAGCAAAATGATACCGCCGAAGCAGAGCATCATCATTTGAATCACAACGGCCATGCTGATTGGTTTCGCGCCATCCACGATGGTACGAATGTCCGGCCACATCGCGATAACGACGATAACCAAGATAGACGCGATGAACAGCAACACAGAGTTACGAGCACTTGTTGGTAGCACTTCATCAAGAGACGTTGCAGTGGTGTTGAGGATCTTTTCACGCCACACCGGATCTTTTAAACGCTCTTGGTATTCTTCATCGTCTTCCAGTTCTTTACCGCGTTTTAGGCTGTAAAGTGACATCAGCAACGTACCGAATAGCGTTGCAGGTACAGTAACGAGCAGAATAGAAAGCAGAGTGATCTCGTGCTGAATATCAGAGAGTTGTGCCAAGTAGTAAACGACTGCCGCTGAAATTGGAGAGGCCGTAATCGCGATTTGCGAAGCGACGGAAGCGGCTGCCATTGGACGTTCCGGACGAATGCCGTTTTTCAGTGCAACGTCGCCAATGATTGGCATGATGGAGTAAACCGCGTGACCTGTGCCGAGCAAGAAGGTCATAAAGTAAGTAACAAAAGGAGCGATGAGGGTGACGCGTTTTGGGTTTTTACGAAGCACACGTTCGGCAACTTGCAGCATGTATTTCAAACCACCAGCCGCTTCAAGAATGGATGCACATGTTACCACTGCTAAGATGATCAACATAACGGTGACAGGAGGGGAGGTTGGCGGCATCTTAAAGATGAAGACTTCAATCACCAAACCAATACCAGATACGACCCCAAGGCCTATACCACCATAACGTGAGCCGATATACAGCATCACGAGCAAAAATAGAAACTCAAGATACAACATGTGGATTTCCTTATTCAAAACAGGGGGCTATATAGCCAAATTACTTAATTACATTGTCCCGATATTCAGAAAGAAAATACTTCATGTTGTTCACACTCCTTTGGATAAGAAACAGCAATATTCAATTATTGGCAATAACTCACGCTACACAGGGAAACTGTTAACACAGTTTTATCAGGGTGTTTTTATGCTGTATATTTTTGCGATCATGTCAGCGCTAAATGCGAAGAGGTTTAAGAGTTTGTTGCTATTCATCGCATACGTAACCAGACCTTACGGGCGCAAAGAGCTTGAAAATAGAGGCAGAGACCACAGATGAGAATAGGCTCTTGTTATGTAAATACAAAGGATAATAGTTTGCATTGCGATTAGTGCTTGGGTATAAAGGTGTCAGAATGACTACACCAACAATAAACCATCATGTCTGAGCAATTTTTCCCGCAACTATTTCAAACTTCGAGTGAGATTACGCCTTACCTGCACGGTGATATTGGCGAAATAGGGCAAGAAGTTATTCATATCGAAAATGATATCAATCCGATCATTCAAGGCCTTTACCAACAGTTGTCTGAGGCTCATCCGGAAGCAGGAAAAGCGTATTGGTTGACGAGAACGTGGGATTTGTTGTGTTGGCAGCCTGTTTATGTTGCGTTCATTTCTATTTACGGTTTCCACACGTTGCCAAACATTCGTGAGATGGCGCAGCAACTCAAGCCTTGTTTTGTATCTGGATATCGATTCGCTGACGAAACACATATACATGGTAAGCCAGAAGAATTAATAAAAGAGGCCGGACGTCAAATTCGAGAGTTGTTCGATTTCTACCAACAAGAAATGAGTCAATGGACGCGCATTCGCCCAGGCTTCACTCATCAATTGATGTCGGATGGGATCATGGCTTGTTTGATTCGTCTTCAACAGCGTTTTCCGCAAATGACCAACACGACATTGCGTGAGCATGCCATCTTGTGGTTACAGGCATTGGGTTTAGATGCCAACAATAGTCATTCACTTTATGAAACATCACTGGATCAGCCGCTAAAATTGGTCAGAAAAAGCTGTTGTTTGGTCTATAAGTGTGAAGGCAGAAAGCTTTGTGAAGATTGTCCTCGTTTAGAAAAAAATCGACAGCTTATGAGCAAGCATAATTCTAATTAACATTTGGTTAACTTATGTAACAGTGCTCGATTTGAGAGTGAGAATAAGTATCATTGCATACTCTTGTTGACAACAAAAAGATAAATACAATGATAAAAAGGACGTTTTCTCTTAATCTCATCGTACTTGCGATGAGCAGTGGATACGCAGTTAGCTCAATAGCTGCGGAAGAACTTCAACAAACATCAACACCAAGTGATGAACAAATGGTGGTCGTGGGCAGTGTGATGCCGAAATCGATCTCTGATATTCCAGGAACGGTTTGGTTTGTAGGGCAAGAGGAAATTGCCCAGCAATATCGCGCGGGCAAGACACTTGGTGACATTCTTTCTGCGACCATTCCTTCGTTAGACGTTGGTACGGGTGGTCGAACTAACTACGGCCAGAACCTGCGTGGCAGAGCGATGTTGGTGATGATTGATGGTGTCTCACTGCAGTCTTCTCGCCCAATTAGTCGTCAGCTTGATGCGATTGACCCATTCAACATCGAGCGAATTGAAGTACTATCTGGTGCAACCTCCATTTATGGTGCTGGCGCTACAGGTGGTGTTATTAACATTATCACCAAGAAAGCTTACTCGGATGACTTATCGTTTGAATCGTATGTCAGTGGCACTACAGGTTTTAACAGCAGCGATGACTTTGATTACAAACTAGCTCAGTCTATCTCAGGTGGTAATGAGCGAATTGCCGCTAGGGGTTCGGTTGTGTACACCGAGACACAAGGTGCATTTGACGCAAATGGCGACATTGTCACCCCAGATATTTCCCAAGGTTCTCTGCAATACAACTCGACGCTTGATGTGATGGGATCGACAGAGATTCAAATCTCCGATGCCAGCAAGTTAAACCTTGTCGCACAATACTATGACAGCCAGCAAGATTCGCCATACGGCTTGTACATTGTTAACAATAAATTTGTTGATGTACGAGAGGGATTCGATTCCGATCGTGAACACGGTACAGAGCGAGTTCTCTTAAGTGCGAACTACGCTCACGACAGCGTATTCGGCCATCAACTGATTGGCGAGTTGTCTTACCGAAGTGAAGACCAAACGTTTACTCCTTATTACCAAGGTGCTTCTCAGCAAAAGACAGAGGTTTTTGCTGGACGTTTGGCACTGGCAAAAAACTGGGAATCATTCAACCTTGTTTATGGTGTTGATGCGTATTTAGACCGTTTTGAGAGCAATCAAGCTCTATTCGATCCAAGCATTGCAAACAACTCTGGAAACTTGATTAATAAAACGTACGCCGAAGTTGGTCGTTACCCAGGTGTAGATGTAACGTCTTACGCAATGTTTGTTCAAGGTGACTATCAAATTAATCAAGATTGGTCCGTTCAAGCAGGCTACCGCTATCAATACATGGACAACAAGATTGATGACTTTGTTGCCTATAGCGTACAAAAGAAGATTGCCTTGGGTAATGGCGTATCAGCGGATGCGGTACCAGGTGGCAGCACCGACTACTCTGTAAGTCTGTTTAATTTGGGCACCATTTATCAGCTTAATGATGAATCTCAACTTTGGGCAAATTTCTCCCAAGGTTTCGAACTTGCTGACCCTGCGAAGTACTATGGTCAAGGCAGCTATGACGCTGTGGATGCAAACGGGCACTATGCGTTGAACAACAGCATTAATGTGTCTGACTCAAAAATGTCAGGCATTAAAACGGACAGCTATGAGATCGGTTACCGTCTTGATACCAACTCTCTTGCGCTTCAGGCGGCAGGCTATTACTCGCTTTCAGACAACTCCATCAAGTATGATAGAAAAACGTTGTTGATTACGAATGTTGACGACGAGCAGCGTGTTTACGGTGCAGAAGCAAACATCAATTACTGGGTGACCCGCGATATCCTGTTAGGGGCATCAGGACACTACGTAGTTTCTGAGCTGAAAACCGATGGTAAATGGGAAGATTTGAGCGCAGGTAAAGCCAGTACGTCTAAGGCTAATGCATGGGCTGCATACTACCAAGATTCGTACTCGATTCGTCTACAAAGTCAGACGATGTTTGATTACGAAGATGACGCCAACAATAAGTTGGAGGGCTACACCACGTTTGATCTTCTGGGTAATGTAACACTACCTGTTGGGCAGTTAGGCTTTGGTATTCAAAACCTATTTGACGAAGACTACACAACCGCCTGGGGTCAACGTGCGCAGATTCTCTATGCAGCACACTACGATGCAGCAGCGTACGACTACAAAGGAAGAGGTCGCACATTCACACTGAACTACAGTATTGAATACTAAAGCTAACTCTCTTCGAGTATCAAAAAAGCCGCTTAAAGCGGCTTTTCTTTTAGGCTTGATCTGTCTGCGCTGTGTCTACAACGTTTTCCGTGTGCTCTGAAGCTTGGTTTTGCTCTTCAGCTTCCATTTTTGCACGTTCAGCTTTGGAGATATAACGCGGCTTATTGCTCTTATGTAGCTTAGCGTTGTGCTTCTTCTGCTTCGCTTTTAAGATCTGATTGATTTTCTTCTTGCGGTTCATGGTGGTGGTCCTTTAATTTAGCGGGGCAGGATAGTTATTTTTTTATCAAGTTACAACTAAATAAGCCCTTACGTCGGTCGCAAGATTCAAGTACGTTTCTATGTCCAATCATCTCTCGCGTTTTAATGGAGTCAAAATGAAAACACTGATCACTGAACGTTTGATATTACGTCTTGTGAGTGTAGATGATGCACCATTCATATTAGAACTTTATAACCACCCAGACTTTTACCTTTTTGTCGGAGATAAACAAATTCGTACTGAATATGAAGCGGCGCGTTATATAAAAGAAAACATGCTACGCATGCAAAAAGTTAAAGGTGTGAGTTTACTCGTAGTAGAGAAAAAAGACGATGGACAACCGATCGGTATTTGTGGGCTAGTTAAACGTGACACATTGCAACACTACGATCTTGGGTATGGTTTTTTACCTTCTGCTTATGGTTGCGGCTACGGAGTCGAGTCGGCAACCGCGGTGCTGGAATATGCTCGAGAGAGAATGAAACTCGATAAGTTGGCTGCCATCACCAACAATGACAATATTCGTAGTATAAGTTTGCTCAAAAAACTGGGCTTTGAGTTTGAACGAGTTGAGCAGCAATACGATAATGGTCGAACGTTAGAACTTTACACAATGACGTTGTGATTTTTGGAAGCTCATGAGCGATATTTTACTTGGCAAGCTCGCCACTGAATTTAAGACGGTAAAAGCCATGGTAGAGGTTTACTGTCACGATCACCATGGAACAAAAAGTGACTTGTGCTCAGAATGTCGTGAGCTGCTTGAATACGCAGAAGTTCGTCTTGACCGCTGTCCTTATGGAGAGAATAAACCGACGTGTAACAAGTGTCCGATTCACTGTTATAAACCGGATCCGAAAGAGCAAATGCGTTTGGTGATGCGTTACTCTGGCCCCAGAATGCTACTGAAACATCCCATCTTGGCGGTTCGTCATTTACTTCATGAAAAGCGCGCGGTACCGGAAAAACCTGCAGCGAACGCGTCAAACCGTCACAAACGTTTATCTAAACAAAAAAGCGAAGAATAAAAAACGAGGGCGACATGCCCTCGTTTTCGTTGAGTAGAAGTTGCTTGGTTAGAGGCCAGCGGCCATACGCTGCTTAGTTTTGCTCGCTGCAAGTAGCATGTATACGCCAGTCGCAACCAAAGCGGCAAACAAGTAGCCTAGTAAGCCATGTTCTTGGCCCATAAATTTATCAGCCACAACCGGGCCAGCAACAGAGCCAATGCTGTAGCTGAACAGCATGACTTGTGTGGCAGAGACAATAAAGCGCTCATCAAGTCCTTCACAACCTAAGTTGATCGCAATTGGGTACAAGGCAAAAGTAGCTGCACCTAAAAAGAATAAAGCAGCAGCTAATACCACGGCTGACGATGAAATAAAGGTCAAACCGATCGAAAAAATACCCAAAATACAGAAGAACGCCATTAGCACTGTGCGGCTCATGTATTTGTTCAATGTGGTCACCATTGGTTGAACCAACATGCCACCTAGGATCACTAGTGCCATCAATGTACCAATGTCTTGATGGTTGATTTTACGGTTAGTTAGCTCAACAGGCATTAATCCGTAGATCGCGCCTAAGGTCAAACCTGATACAACACAACCAATAATTGCAGCATGGTTTAGCTTGGCAATTTGCTTAAATGACAAAGCGGTTGATTCATGGCTGTTTGGTTGTTCACACTCAATAAACATCAGCACCAACATCGCCATTAGGATCAGCGTTGTGATTGCAATGAACGGAACACCGCCACTTACGCCAAGTACACCAATGCCAAATTGGCCTAATGCAGAACCGCCATAAAGCGATAGCATGTACAAGCTCAAACGTTTTGCACGTGATGCTTCGTCGCCAGACATTAGCCAAGATTCAACAATGACAAAAACGCCCGCAACGGCAATACCTGCGATAAAACGAGCAGCAAGCCACACTAACCCATTAGCAAAAACGGGTAGCGTGACAATCGTTAGCGAGAATGCCGCTAAGCAGCCAATAAACGCTTTACGGTGACCAACTTGACGCACGACACGCTCAATAAACATCGCGCCGACCAATAAGCCGCCATAAAAAACACTCGCCAACCAACTCGCATAATCTGCTGAGATGTTGTATTCACCGAGCATGAGAGGGATCAAGCTCATTAAATAGCCCGAAGCCACCGCATAAAGAGACAGTGCGACGACTGGAACTGTAACTCGTGGTGATGCTGCAGGAACGACTGTGTTTTCCACTGTTTTGCGCCTATAAGTTAAATGAAATCTATGGGTTATTCGGCGCGAATATGAGGCTAATAGTTAGGCAAGTAAAATGATTAATTTAAGTCGTTTCGACAAATAATATTTGTTAAATAGATAGGTCGATAAGTTGCATAAAAACGCCAACCTACCAGTGAGGTTGGCGTGGAGAATTACTTATTAAGTGCTTGATTTAACCATTGATCAAACTGACTTTTCGGTAGCGCACCATTGATCATATCAACGCGTTGACCGTTCTTGAAAACCATGATGGTAGGAATGCTTCGAATGCCAAATTGTGCAGCGAGCGCTTGTTGTGCTTCTGTATCAATCTTTACAAAACGAGCCGTTCCTGCTTGTTCATGAGCGACATCCGAGAAAACAGGGGCAAAACCGACGCACGGATTACACCAAGGGGCCCAAAAGTCGACGACAACAGGCGTATCACTTTGTAATAGGGCAGAAAAGTTATCTTGCGTTCCTTCGATAGGCGCGCCATCAAAAAGTGCACTTTTACATTTACCGCAAGTTGCAGACTCTGCAACACGCTCATTCGGGACACGATTTAGACCGCCGCATGAAGGGCAGCGAGTTTTAAACGATGACATGACTTCTTCCTTTATTACGTATTGATGAAAACATGACTTACCAGTCAGCCTCATTATTTGTATACTTATTTTTTAACCTGCCGAAATAACGCAGAGCAGGTTTGTATTTGAGCCTAAGGTTCTAAGAAATTTTATTAAAATACAACAATAAATAGGTCTGCGATGACAAATTACTACGCTGAAATTACAGGTTGGGGGAAATGTGTTCCTCCTGCCGTGCTCTCTAACGATGATCTTAGCACTTTCCTTGATACTTCAGATGAGTGGATTCGTACCCGCACCGGTATCGAAAACCGCCGTATTAGCCATGTAAATACTTCAGACATGGCAACCGTTGCTGCCAAACACGCATTGGCGCGCGCGGGCGTTGACGCCAGCGACGTTGATTTAATCATTGTGGCGACTTGTTCTCCGGATTCACTTATTCCAAACATCGCATCTAAAATACAGCAGAACTTGGGCATTCGCTCTGCGGCGGCCTTTGATTTAAATGCCGCATGTACGGGATTTGTCTACGGCCTTGAAACGGGCACACGTTTGATTCAATCAGGTAACTATCGCAACGCGATCATTATTGGCGCGGAAAGATTGTCTTTCTACATCGATTGGGCCATGCGAGATACCGCTGTTCTATTTGGTGATGGCGCGGGCGCCGTTGTGTTATCAAGAACAGAAAAAGAAACGGGTCTACTGCAATCTCAAATTGGTTGTGACGCTAAAGGTCGCGATATTCTTTCCGTACCAAAGTTTGGTACTTGTATGGACCGTTTTGCTGAGGACAACGGTTACTGGGATTTCAACTTTGTAGGACAAGAGATCTTCAAACGTGCGGTAAAAGGTATGGGGCTAGCTGCGAAAACCGTGCTTAAAGCATCACAGTTAACTACCGACCAAATCGACGTTGTTATTCCTCATCAAGCGAATATTCGTATTATTCAAACCCTATGTGACCTATCTGGGATCCCACACGACAAAGCGTTTGTGAACATCCAAAACTACGGCAATACTTCTGCAGCGACGGTGCCAATTGCATTATGTGAAGCGGTAGAGCAAGGCCGAGTTAACCCAGGTGATAACATGCTTCTTGCTGCGTTTGGTGCAGGTTTGACATGGGGTGCGGCAGTATTGAAATGGGGTGACCGCGTAACGCCAATTGGTGAAAGTGATGCGGCTCTGCCTGAATGTGAGCAATCCGCGCTAGAATTGCTTGAGCGTGCCATTAAGCTGTGTAACGAGCGCCGTCGCGACGAAGCGTAACGGACACTCAGCAGAAATGATATTGAAAAGGGAGCGCAAATGCTCCCTTTTTCATGACACGTTAATTAAGAGCTTATTAAAGCAGCTTAAGCCATAAAGCCAAGGTTTGAATTAGCGAAGTTGCGGATATTCGGGAACACGTATTCCAATGCCGCGTTATCACTCACGCCCATCCATTGCGCGAGGGTTGAGCCCACTTGATCAGCTGCAATTTGGGGTATGAGTCGACCTTGAGAATAGTCATCGTTTCCGCCCAATACTAGTTCAGGCCATGTGCCGATAGCTCGCTGACCATTCACTGCGCCTCCAATCAATAGTTGATGACCACCCCAACCGTGATCGGTGCCGTTACCGTTGCTTGTCATCCGTCGACCAAAGTCAGACATTGTAAAAGAGGTGACTTGCTTGTTTAGCCCCAACCCTTCAATCGCACGATACATTGCTAAGAGGTTAGTCGCTAGATCTTCGAGCAGTACGGGGTGTCGAACTAATTGAGAATCGTGTAGGTCGTAGCCAGGGTGTTTAACGAAGAAGACTTGTCGTTGCTGCTTTAACACATCTTGGCTTGCGATCAATTTGTAGACGGTTTGCATCTGCTTGCCGAGTGTTGATGAGGTGAACAGCGGCGCGTCATCAATATTATTGAGTTGCTCGCTTAGCACGCGGCTCATCATCATCGATTCATCAACCATCAAATTAAAGTGACCACTAAACGGATTCTCTGTTTGATGAGAAAGCAGTTGATCATAGATCCCCTTGTATAGGGGGTTATCAATCGCGGTAAGCTGAACCGCACGGTCTTTTTTCAGCACGGTTTGGCGGTGTTCCATCGCGCGTAACCAAAGCGAGTTCCCGTGCACACTGTATAGTGGGGTTATTTCTGATTCAGAAGTTAATACGTCCAACATTCTTCCTGCCCAACCCAAGTTGCTAGATTCTTGCATACCACCAAGTAACCAAGCTTCAGTTTGTGAATTGTGGGAAAATAGTTGCTCGGGAAGTGACGCTTCACCTAGCTCAATCGCTTGTTTTGTAACGGGATGGTTGAGAATGCCGCTATTGAGCACGATATTGGCATCGCCTTGTTCGAAAATTGAAGACAGCGCCTTTAGTTTGGGGTGTAAGCCAAGTTCTACCAGATTATCCGAGCTATCGGCGGTACGCAAATTGATAGGGAGTATGTCGTCTTTAGCGACAGAAAGAGCCCCTCTGACTTTGGCATATTGGTTATAGTGCGCGTCAGACAACGGCAGTACAGTGTTGAACGCATCGTTTCCACCTGCTAAATAAACACATATCAATGCTCGAAAGTCATTGGATGGCGCCGCGAGAGAATAACCCGGTAGACCAAGCGAAGCTAAAGCGCCCATCGATGCAGTGCTTTTTATAAAATGTCGTCGTGAAATATCCATAATCCACTCCTAATCCTGAATATAGAATTCATCGCCGGAAATGGCGGTAAAAATCACCAAGGCGAGCTTTGTTGTTGGCACATAGTCCTCACGATATTCATCTAATACGGTGAGCATGAGTTTTTTTAATTCCGCCGAGGCCGTTCCAGCAAAGAAGCGTGCGTTAACCAGCTCGACTAAGGCATCGTGATCATCCAAAAGAAGATAAAACTCGCCGAGATCGAGAGTGTAGGAATCACCGCCGCCTCTGCGAGTGCTGGTCAACATATAGTTGACCAAATCGGTATAAACAGACCAGTTCAGTAGCTCATACTCAGGAGAGCTAATACCAGACTCCGTAAACTCGTTAGATGGTTGGTAGTCAGGAGAGTAAAAATTAAATACGGAAGGAGAACGAAGAGGTCCTTGATTGGCGATATTCATCATCGTAGTAGCGTCTTCGTAACGTGTAGATTTGATTGTAAAACCCGCTGCTCGATGAAAATTAGTTAGGACCAGTATTGGCTCTTTCACTTTTATTGGCGGGGTATCTGTCATGCCTAGAGCCTCAGAATCGAGCAAGATGGCATGAATGACCGCGTTTAAATCTCCTTTTTCTCCTTCGCCATTGTTATTGAATACCGAAGCAACACGTGCGATGTACTCCGGACTTGGATTCGAAGTTACAAAACGTTGGATAAGTAGCTTAGAAACAAACGGCGCCATGTTTGGATGAGACATCAAAATATCGATCACTTTTGAAAGCTCTTCTTGCGCAGTTAAACCCGCAGGAATTGTGTTACCAAGCAATCGTTTCTCGCCACCATCGTGTCGGTGGCTGATGACTCGCATCGGTTCAACAAACGCTAAATCGGCATTTTTCCACCCAGTTAATGCTCGAGCGAGCTCTTGAATATCCGTTTGCGTATATGTGGGGATAGGCTTACCCGTTTTACGATCAAGCTTTTTACTGCCATCGATATTCAGTTCATACAAGCCTAGGGTGAACAACTGCATCAACTCTCGAGCGAAGTTCTCATCAGGTAATGCACCCGTCGTGTTGTTCTCTTTTGCGCTACCGAGCATGGACAAATAGCTGCCCATAACAGGATGAATGGAAACGTCATATAATAAATCTCGGTAGTTGCCAAAAGCGTTAGCAATCAATACATCATAGTAGTCGACTAGACCAGTGGGCTTACTGGAAAGAACACCGCCATAGCGAGAGACCACTAAGATCTGGCTTAATGCATACGCCATGCGCTGTCTGAGTTGATCATCAGCGGTAATAACAATTTGATACCAAGCGTTTTCGCGATTGGATTGTGCGCCTTTGGAAAAAGGTGTCCGATAGAGCGGTTGATGATAGGTGGCAGGAAGGTAGATTTGTTGAGATATCCAACTTTCCATCCCGACTTCTTCTACCTCATCAATTAATGTTGGTGTTGGCCCAAAAGTGCTCTGATAGAGGAAACGCGCAACGGTTTGATCGGAGGGCGTTAGTTCCATTTCTGCTGGTACTGAAGGGACGTAACTTAGTAATAAGATAATCAACCCTAGAACCCAACAAGAGATTTCATTCTGTTTCTGACGTCTCATAGTTAACTCGCTTACCCGAGGGAACGACTTAAATCCATTTAACGGGAGTGATTAAGCTCATTTGAGCTAAATAATAAATTTAGAAAAATCAAGCAGCTGCAGGAACGAGTATAGTCTCTATAAGTGACTAACAAAAAACTCAATCTATGAATTTGGTACTTTAGTGCTAGATGTTTTTGATATTTATTTAGGTAACGTACTGATATTTAATATTGCGTGAGAATAGGGTAGGGTCAAACAGTGATATAGCGAGGAATGTGTGGTGATACTGCAATAATGCGGTCAACGTGAGAGTGGTGTAATCATTAAGTCTACAATACAACTTAAACTAATTTATGAGCTAATAAATAAAGTTGCTTTATTGGCACAAGAGAAAACCGCATGGGTGTTCTCTTGTACAAAGTAAAAGGATTATTTTCTAGCAAGTTTATGGTGAGCTCGGGAGAAGTGATCGGCACAAAATGCGCCGACAATTGAGAGTTCACCGGCCAGACAAAGCGCAGCTGCGACTTCGGCTAAGGCTTTCGCACTGCCGTTGCCGTGCAAACCCAAAATATCCAAACATGCTTTTTGCGTTGGAAGGCCTGTGCCCCCGCCAACCGTTCCCACCATGATGTTTGGCAAGGTCACGCACGCGTACAAGCTGCCTTGAGCGTCGACATCCATACGAGTGATACCAATAGCAGACTCTGCAACGCAAGCGGCATCTTGACCACAAGCAATGTACAGCGCGGCAAGAGCATTCGCGTAATGCGCGTTGACGCCAATCGTCCCACTGAGTAAACCACCCACCGTGGTCATTTTGCCAAATTGAACCATAGACTCTGGCGTGGTATGCAGATATTTCTCCACCAACTCAGCAGGAATGGTCACTTCGGCGGATACTTTCTTACCGCGTACCGAGCGCAGCGTGTGCGCGTTTGGTTTTTTGTCGCCTGATAAGTTGCCATCCAAGAATGCTTGAGTTGGTTTGATTGGGCTGGTCGCCAAAATATGATGGAACACTTCGTTTGTTGCGATGGTCACCATGTTTTGTCCGGAAGCGTCACCTGTCACGTATTCAAAGACCAAATAAACGTGGTTTCCTTCGATGTTTACATTGATGTCTTTGAGTTTGCCATGTGAGGTGGTGGATTCCGCTATTTGACGAAATGCGTCAAACTGGGTCACAACCCAACTGACGAACTGGCCAGCGTCGGCAAGATTATTAAAGGCGAACACTGGCGTTCGGCTCACCCCTTCACTCAGCAACAATGCGCTCGCGCCACCAGCGGCGGTAATAAGATTTGCGCCACGGTTGTAGGAAGCGACTAACGCGGCTTCTGTCGTTGCGAGCGGAACCAAAAAGTCATCGTTCGCATACAAACCATTGACGCGCAAAGGGCCTGCGATGCCGACCGGCACATTGACAGTACCAATGAAGTGCTCGATGTTGTTGGAGTAAGCGTCGCAATGTGACTGCGTGAAAGGATCAAGAAGATGATCTTTATTGGTCACGTGTTCCAATACTTGCCACCGGCGCGCCAAATGCTTATCCGATAGACCAGGGCTTAAGCAGAGACGTTTCTCTGGCTTGTGAAACTTCGGTTCTAATGCCGATTGAATCTTACTGCTGGTTTCGATATCGGAAAGGGCGGAGCTTTGAACAGGGTTATCTTGGTTTAACTTCGGCATACAAACGTTAACTGAAAAATCGAACCAGAGATTGTAGTGATTGAGGCTTTGATTACAACGTTGATTATACGTTTTGCAACAAATACCACTTTGCAAGCGCCTTTGTTATCCAAGTGATTTGATATTGGAGCGGCGAATTTACCGGAAATAAATGAGTTTTGACAATGAGTACCTTAAAACCGGACAGGCTCAATCTATGAAAGGAATAAATTGTCTAACCCAGTCCCTTGGATCAGACGTTAGTTTGAATCAGTTGTTCAAAAACTAGTTGAAGGCGCGAGCCACACGTCCCGCACTTTGAATGCGATAATGGCCAACGTAAGCAGGAACAAATACAGATTGTCCTTTCGCGGCGGTTAACGTCTCACCGTTATCACTGATGAGTGTCAGTTCGGCATCAATCGCCATCAAAATCTCTGCGCTGTTTGCCTCAAGCACGTCGTGATTCGGTTGGTTAAGAATGCTGAAACTAAAGTCTGCGACTGGAACGGGGTAAAGGCTCTGGCAACCATTGGCATTGGGTTCTAAAACAAGGCTGTCAAAAGGCTTAGGCACAAAATCTGTGCATTTAACCAGTTCTTCAACATCCATATGTTTCGGCGTGAGTCCTGCACGCAAAACGTTATCTGAGTTCGCCATGATCTCTAATCCCGTCCCTTTAATGTAAGCGTGTGGCGTTTTTGCGCTCAGGAACATCGCTTCGCCAGGCTGCAGCGTGATGACATTCAACAGTAATGGCGCAAACAAGCCGACATCGCCGGGATATTGAGTGGATAGGTCCAAGATGAGCTGGAAAACATTGCTGTCAGTGCCTTGTTCCGATTGACGTGAAGCGTGGGCAAGAAGCTGTTTCAGTGCTCGCTCTTTTGTTTCTCCTTCCATGGTCAGAATGTGCACAAAGAAATCTCGTAAACCTTGTGAGTTGATTTCGCGTTTGAATGTGTCAAGAGGCGCGCGTAGCTCATCGATATCGCAAAGGCTAAATGCCTCAATAATCTCGTCATACGAACGAAAACCGTTCATGGCTTGGTAACTTGTCAGCGCGTACACCAACTCAGGTTTGTGGTTTGGATCCTTGTAGTTACGATGGCTCGCGTTTAGTGGGATCCCAGCACTTTGCTCTTTTTCGAAACCTATTTCGGCATCTTGTTTGCTTGGGTGAACTTGAATCGACAGTGCGTGTTCGGCCGCTAAGATCTTAAACAGAAAGGGCAGGTCGCCAAATTTCGCTGCGGTTTCTGCTGATAAGTAAGCGGGTTGGTTTTGTTTGATCAGTTCAGACAAAGGCAGCGTGTTTTGCTCAACCTGAACTTCAGAGCAGCCGTTTGGGTGAGTACCCATCCATACTTCTGCTTGAGGTTCATTTGTTTCGTTAGAAAAGCCAAACAAATCGTGAATAGAAGAGGTGCTTCCCCAAGCGTAGTTTTGGATTTTGTTGTTCATTTGAAAGAAGCTAAGTGATGAAATAGTGTTCAAATTCATGAATTTTTCCCATAGTTAACCCTCCGAACTGAATCGGAGGAAAAATTGAGCAGAGATACGTTAAATAAGGAGGGCGAGCGCGGTTAGGTCACTCGCCAATTTGCCCGAAGGGCGATAAGCCGATTTACAACCGAGGTTTTGGTTCGAGTGGTTTTCGTGATGGTTGCGCTTGCAAAAATGGCAGTAACAAAAGGCCAATAACGGCTGCACAAACTGAAATGGTGATGAAGAAACCCGTCCAATGATATTCTTCAAGAATTAACGCCAATGGATAACCAGACAATGCTGCGCCCATGTAGGCGAACAAGCCCACAAATCCTGTTGCCGCGCCGGCAGAATCTTTGTGAGAGCACTCAGCCGCTGCCATACCGATCAGCATTTGTGGCCCAAAGACAAAGAAGCCGATGGAGAACAATCCCGCCGCTTGGAATGCAAAGTTGGTCAGAGGCATCAGCCAAAGCGCGGAGACAGATAAGAAAATCCCAATCGCGAACAGCAAGTTCATTGGCCCACGGTTACCGCCGAAGAGTTTGTCTGAGCCCCAACCCGCAACCAATGAACCAACAAAACCGCCGATTTCAAACATAGAAAGGGCAGCGTTGGCGTTAATCAGGCTATAGTGATGCTGCTCGGTTAAGTACAGGTTTCCCCAGTCATTGATTGCGGTTCGGACGATATAAACCAACACATAACTGAACGCGAGCAGCCAGATGTATTTGTTGTTAAATACGTACGATTTCAGAATTTCGCGGTAGGTGAGGCCACGTCCGTAATTTTCTTGCGCAAGTTCTAGCGCGTCGTTGCGCCATTGTCCGACACTTGGTAAGCCCATTGTTGTGGGTTTGTCGCGCAATCGCCAACAAACGAATAGACCGAGTAATACACCGATGATGCCGGGTAGAATAAAGCCTTCACGCCAGCTGTAGTGCAACGTTAAATAGCCCACCCAAATAGGGATCAGCGCGCCACCAACGTTGTGTGCGGTGTTCCAAATCGCCCATAAGAAGCCACGCTCGGAGCGTGAATACCAAGTGGTTAACAGCTTGGAGCATGAAGGCCAGCCCCAGCCTTGGAACCAGGCGTTTAAGATCCACAGAGTAATGAAAGCCGCGAGTGAGCTAGAAAAACCGAACGCGATATTGACCAGACCTGTCGCAATTAAGCCTAGCCCCATGAAATAACGAGGGTTAGAGCGATCCGAAATCGTGCCAGAAATAAACTTCGAGCAGCCGTAGGTAATGTAGAAAAGCGTGCCTATAAGACCCAAATCGCCTTTATCTAAGCCAAGATCGGTAATCATCGCTGGTGCGGCGTAGTTAAAGGTCTTACGGGTAAAGTAAAAACCTGCGTAGCCGATGTACATCCCCAACATAATGTGCAAACGCCAATGGTGGTAACGCTGGTCGATTTGCTCGTTGCTCAGACTCGGTTGAGTAAATTTAGGTGAACGTAAAAATCCAAACATCTTGAGTTACACCTTAGGTAAAGTAATGCTGATTTGTGTGCCGATCACTTGATCGCTGGTGGAGTAGATAACCATTTTTCCACCTAACGCGTGCACACGCTCTTGCATGCCGCGAACGCCCATGCCTTTCATGCTGTCCTGAACTTTGAAGCCGACACCATCATCGTGAATCATCAGTGACACCGCAGCTTCTCCAATTGTCAGTTCAATATTGATCAACTGCGCTTCTGCGTACTTGGCTGCGTTATTCAATGACTCTTGGCATAAACGGAATAGGGTGACTTTGAGTGTGTCACTCAGGCTGGTGTAATCGCCCTGCCAGTTCAGTTGAACGTTGGTTCCGTGATTGGCGAACTCCATCTCTCGCGTTAGTTGCTCGACGGATTCTTTTAAGTCCAAATCATCCAGCATTTTTGGTCTTAGCTTGCTTAACAGTCGCTTAGTGGTGTCGTACACGTTGAGGGAAAGCCCTTCGATCATGTCGGCGCAACCCACGCTTGTTTCTGCGTTATTTACCCGCTTAATGATGTTGGCTTGTGTGCGGATTGCCGTGATGTTCTGTCCAATTTCGTCATGTAGCTCGCGCGCAATATCGCGTCTTACAGACTCTTCAGCTTTGATAAGCTGGCGAGACAAATTCTGATTGCGTGCAAGTTCGCCGCGCAGTTTGTGATTGAGGTCTTTTTGTTTCTGAACCCCTAAGCCGAGCATAATGCCAGTGATGGTTTGCGCTGAGAGAGATAATAACAAATCGGTTATTTCTAGATTCGATACGCCGCTACGAGCCGCAATCAGCGCAATGCTGTTGAGCATGGTGGCGAGCAGGGCACCTTGCCAGCCGTAACGCAGAGCAAGCACGATGATTGGAATCGCCATACAAAATGGCGCAAATCGTTTTAGCTCTTCAGGCAAACTGGTTTGCACCAAAATACTGCCGATCAAAAGCAGCGCATAAAGCACGATATGACGCACCTGAAATACAACGGTATTACTAAGTAGGAGAGAGCTAAGCGGAGACCAACGACTTTGGAACAAATAACTCCATAACAAGTAGCACATAGGCACCACGAGCAAGCCTCCAGAAATGCTAGCCAGCCATACCATGTAAACCGAAGGAACGTGAAAACCAACGGCCATCACATTAATAAACGCGCTAATGATAATGACTGCGCTCATCACGGCTAAATGGCGGTTTTGGTCTCCGTAGTAGTATTTTTTCGCAATCAGAGTGACCGGGATACTGGCAATGCTCGCAATCAGCACGGTAAGCCACTGCGGTTGACCCAGTAACATCGCAAGTGCGATGGAAAGCCCCCACTCTGAAAGATAAATCGTTGGCCAATAAGCGGTGCGAGTGTGTAGGGCGACACCTAATCGTAAAGCGAAAGGAAACAATAAGATCGCCAGCTCGGGATCATTGACAAAGTAATAGGCAATCACCCACAAGCAAAACCAAGCGCAAGCCATAACAAATAGTCCGCAAATGGTAGTAACAGCGTAAGCTCGCATTAAAAGGACTCTTGAGAAAATAGTTTGGCGAGCTCAACGTTGTTTTTCACGCCGAGTTTGTCGATGGCATTCGCACGATGCACATGCACGGTCTTGTGGCTCAAGCCAAGCTCTGCCGCGACAGACTTTACATCCAACCCGGTCGCAAGTAGCTGACATACCTCGTTTTCACGTTTTGTCAGTTGGCATAGAGAGGTGGTGTTGTCGCTAGGCGTTGCAAGTTTAAGTGCAATATCTGATGTGAGGTAACAGCCACCAGAAGCACTGGTTCTCACGGCTTGAATAAGTTCGTCTGGGCTACAGCGTTTACTAAGATAGCCTTTTGCACCTAGCTTTAGTGATTTTTCCACCATCGCAGGGGAGTCATGCACGCTAAGCATCACGCAGGCAATGCCAGTTGGTATTTCGCTAAGAAAGTTTAAGCCGCTTTCATCTGGCATGGAAATATCTAGGATGACGACGTGTGGGTGTACCGCAGGCAACCCTGTGCGTGCTTCTGCGACAGAGCCGAATTCACCAACAACGGTAATATCACTTTCTAAATTTAATAATTGTGCGAAACCCGAACGCACGATGACGTGATCATCAACTAGAGCAACATGAATCATTATTACAACCAAATAGAGCAGACGACTAACAACAATAAGCTCCAACAGGAGCCAATAGAAAAATCTTTAATGATACTGAATTGAACCATGCTTTTTAATGATCTTGCGCGCTTTACCGAAGTAAAGCGCGCAGAGAAGTTAGGCTTGGTTTTGTGCAAGTTGAAGCTTCTTCGCGTGTCGAATCTTCTTCTCTTCCGCGATAGCGACGAAAGCAAGCAAAACAATACAAATCATGGCGGAGGTATCTAGGGCTGCGAAGGTACCTTTCCAACCTGTTAAGCCGAAGATAGGTGTACCGTCGGCAATCATACCCAAGCCTAGTTTTGCAAAGCTATCGCCGATTAGGTAAGCGAATGTACCTTTTACGCCGTCAGCCACACTGATTGCTTTTTTAGGGACAAAACCAACCGCGGCAACACCGATAAGAAGTTGCGGACCAAACACCAAGAAGCCCAATACAAATAGAGAGGCCAAGTACATGAACTCGCTAGTGGCGTGCTGGTAGAACTCAAGCGATACGATGATCAAGCCAAGAGATACACAAGCAACCAATGCGCGGCGACCGTTTGCTAGGTCAGAGAGGTAACCCCACATCAACGTACCCACAAGTGCACCGACTTCGAACAGAGTAAAGCCAGAGATTGCCGTTTCTTTTGACAGACCAAGCTCTTGGTACGCGTATACCGTTGACCATTGGTCGATACCGATACGAACGATGTAAAGGAAGATGTTAGCAAAGCAAAGTAGCCAGATAACTTTGTTTTTAAGAACGTATTCAACAAAGATTTCTTTTTTGGTCATCTGGTTTTCTTCAGCGGCGGTGTCTTCTTCACTCACTGCTTCATCGAAAAGTTCTTCTACTTTACCTAGACCGTAAGCTTCTGGAGAGTCGCTACCAAAGCGCATACCGATAAAGCCAACGATGATCGCGATGATAGAAGGGAAAACGAACATGCCGATTACGTGGCCGTCGAATAGGTAGTTAGCACCGAAAAGAGCAACACCCGCTGCGCCCGCACCACCAACGTTGTGTGACATGTTCCACAAACCTAGGTAAGAGCCGCGTTTGTTACGAGGTGTCCATTTTGTAATGGTTGAGTAACTAGAAGGGCCACCAGTACTTTGGAAGAAACCACTTAGAGCGTAGAAAGCCACCATCAAGAACAGGCTTGCACTACCGCCGCCCATGCTGAAGCTGAAACCAAGCATTGCAAGACCAGAAAGGATCAGCATAAAAGGGAGGAATTGCTTGGTGTTCTTACCGTCAGCGTAGTAAGACACAACGGTTTTACCGATGCCGTATGTGATGGAGAAGCCAAGGCCAATAAGACCTAGGTCTGTCATGCTCAAACCGTAAGTTGAGATCATGTCGTTTTGCGCGACATTGAAGTTCTTACGAATCAAGTACATGGTTAGGTAGCCGATGAATACGACCAAGTAAGATTGGATGAACGGTTTAAACCACATCTTTCTTCTAACTTCGACAGGAAGATCGAGGGTCGGCTTCCGCACCTGTTCGAGGAATTTTAACATGATGAACTCTCTTGTAATTGTTTTAGAAACACAACGGAGACCGTTATGCGCTCTTGTTACCTTTGACTGAGCGGAATTCTAGAGAGTGGTTTTGTGAGGCACATGAGATGGTTGCCTAGATCGGCTAGGAAAAATTCCTAGAAATGCCTAGGAAGGCGGAAAAGCGTGAAAAGAGTCACACAAAATCCTTACTAATATATGGGTTTTTGACAGGGTTCTTATCGGATTGGAAAGCGTTCAAATGCAAGCGGGTTAATATGCGTAAGCTTAGTGCAGACAAGGGGTGAGCACGTTTGGTTGGAGAGAGTAGTGTCTTGTCGCTAAGTATCAATTGGGAACGAGAAGCAAACAACAGAGACCCAGAGGTCTCTGTTAGAAATATTAGGAATTCGGCTAAGTTGACGTGTTAAGGCGCAGGGCTGTATAGACGCGGCGAGCCGTGTTTTGGTAAGTGAATTAGGTTCAAATGGTTTCTTCTTGCCCATTCGACGGTTAACGCTGTAGGTGCAGATAAGCAAACCAGAGTGGGGATGCGCGCGCGAACGGCTTTGTGGATCAACTCCAAGCTGCAACGGCTTGTCATGATTGCGAAGCCACTTTGAGGCTCGATGTGATTGTTGGCCAATGCGCCAATCAACTTATCTAGCGCGTTGTGGCGGCCGATGTCCTCTCGGCACAACTTGATGTTGCCTTGTAAATCCGCAAATAAGGCGGCGTGTAACGCGCCAGATTCACGTGCGGCTTCTTGATGCAGTGCGACTTTGTCTCGCAGCCCTTCGAATACATCGGAGCGCGGAGGAAGAGACGGTGTTAGCGGTGCTAAATCAGGCAAAGCTTGTTCCAGAGCCTCGACACCACAAATGCCGCATCCGGTTGTGCCGGCAAGATTTCGGCGCTGTGTTTTTAACGCCCAGAAAGCTCGGTTGCTGATTTCCACTTCCGCATAGTGAGATTCGTGATCGCCACCAATTTCAATGTCTTTGATCTCTTTGAAGTCGTGGACGATGCCTGTGCTTAGGCTAAATCCTTTCACGAAGTCTTCCAGATGGCCTGGCGTCACCATCATGACCGCTTGGCTAATGCCGTTATAGCTGATAGCTAAGGCGGATTCACTCGCCAGCGACATTTGTTGCACTGGGCGGCCATCAATCAATTCTCGGTAATTGAACGCACTTGGTTGAGGTGGTGCTTGATTGAAATCGGACAGTTCAAAATAAGATTGAGTAGTACATCTCATGAAATCACCTCATAAGCCGTTATGTATGCCAAAAATTGACGTGTGGATTGTTGTTATCGATTGAATATGTTTTTTGCTTCTGCGAAGCACTGATCGGTTAGCGCGGAGAAGGGTTCTTGTTTTCGCTTTAACAAACCTAGTGGGGCGTGAACGGCGGCTTCTTCGATAGGAATAATGCGAAGCGTATCGTTCAACTCTTCCAATCCACAATTCAGCGGCATAATGGCGCAACAAAGGCCACTGGTTACTGCTTGGATCAAGTGAAAGGTGGAGTTACTTTCAATGACGGTTTGCGGAACCAGCCCTTTACTCACAAAGCTAAGATCAATTGAGTGGCGATAGTGCATGCCCTTCGAAAGCAGCCCTAGCGGAATGTTATTGAGTGACTCCCATAACACTTCAGATTCGGCAAAATCAAAATGACGCTCATCGAATAAAACGCCAAGTTTGGTTGAATCTAGCTCGATAACATCGAAGTAAACGGTGTTGACTTGATCGACATAACACATCCCCAAATCCAGTTGATTGCGATTGAGTTGGTCTATGATCTGTTCGGTCGTCATGGAGAGTATTTGAAAGCGTAACTCAGGGAACTGTTGAGCTAATGGTTTGAGCAATTGCATAGGGTTTTGGCTGGCGAGTGGCACCATTCCAAGCCGAAGAGAGCCGACCAACTGACCACGGCAGTTGGCGGCTTCGGCTTGCAATCCATCATGAGCTGCTAAGACGGTTTTTGCCCAAGCTAAAATGCGTTCTCCGGCTTCAGTAAATCCTTCAAATCGTTGACTTCTTTGGATTAATTCGAGATCGAGTTCTTCCTCTAAGCTCCGGATTCTCATGGACAAGGTAGGCTGCGTAATGTGGCACAATGCGGCGGCTTGACCAAAGTGTTTGGTCTGTTCAAGTGCGATGAGATATTTAAGTTGTTTGATATCCATAATGGCTTGTTAACCTTGCGTTGTGAGTCACATGTACGGGGGAACTCCCTAAAAAGGGCACAGCACTACCGTACTTTTTAAGCGCTGGAGCGTTTTAACTGGGGAATGAAAAACCAAAACCAAGTCAAGAATAAAACCACACTCAAAATTGATCTGAATCAAGGCTATTCCTGATATTAATTAGGGTCAAATTTAAAGTATCTATAGTGTGATAGATACTATCTATTATCAAGAGGGCCGATTTTATTGAGTTCGTTAAGCGAACTAGGTGGAATCGAATGGGAAAATGATTAACCTCATAAATTGTATTGATTAAAAATGTGATGGCCGTCAGTGGAAAAATTCGTCATAGATTTTGTTTATCACTCGGTCAGGATTATCAATTGGACGCATATTGAATATCGACTTAATCTTTGATTTAGATCAAGACGCAACAATGCGAATTGAATCTACCAGTCTTAGAAACAGTAGGCGGGTATCCGATATCAAGAATCTAGATAAGTAAACGCTCGGACAAGCGAGAGCATGTTGAGTGGTTACTTATTTGGATTAAAAAATACATGGATTAGAAACTAAGCCCTTCAATACTTCCGCATTATCTCAATAAATAACGCGCTTGTTTTCACGGGCACCCTGCTTGCTGGTATATCTGCGAGGAGTAAAGTCGTGAGCCAAAAAGAACAAATAAAAACATACAAAGGTCCAGCTGGTGGTTGGGGTGCACTGAAAGCCGTAACCAGAAGTTGGTGGGGCAGTGAAAATGCAGTTAAAAACATTCGCACTATGCTCAAAACCAACCAAAATGGCGGTTTCGACTGCCCGGGATGTGCATGGGGTGAGTCGCCAGATAGTGGTAAAGTCAATTTCTGTGAGAATGGCGCGAAAGCGGTAAACTGGGAGGCGACCAATCGTCTGGTTGATCCTGAGTTTTTTGCCAATCACAGCGTTTCTTCTCTCTCAACTCAAACCGATTACTGGTTGGAATACCAAGGCCGTATCACGCACCCAATGCGATACGATGCCGAGTCCGACCACTATGTGCCAGTCTCTTGGGATGAGGCTTTTGCCCTTGTCGCGAAACATCTCAATCAATTGGATTCACCGCACCAAGCGGAGTTTTATACCTCTGGTCGTGCAAGCAACGAAGCGGCGTTTTTGTATCAGCTATTTGTCCGCGCATTCGGTACCAACAACTTCCCAGATTGTTCCAACATGTGTCACGAAGCCAGTGCAATCGGGATGAAAGACACCATTGGTGTTGGTAAGGGCACGGTGATCTTTGATGATTTTGAAGAAGCTGATGCGATTTTCGTGATTGGTCAAAACCCGGGCACGAATCACCCACGAATGCTTGAACCTCTGCGCGAAGCGGTAAAACGTGGTGCTCAGGTTATCTGTCTAAACCCGCTGAAAGAGCGCGGATTAGAGCGTTTCCAAAACCCACAAATGCCGATAGAGATGTTGAGTAACGGCTCAGAACCTACAAACACGGCGTACCTGCGTCCTGCTTTGGGCGGAGACATGGCAGTGTTTCGTGGCATCGCGAAATTCTTGTTGCAATGGGAACGCGAGGCATTGCAAAACGGTGGCAAAGCGGTATTTGACCGTGAATTCATCAAACAACACACGATAGGTATTGATGAGTATTTGGCTGAAGTGGACGCAACCTCTTGGGAACACATCGCGGAACAATCGGGTCTTGATTTAAGTGAAATCGAGATGGTGGCGAGCATGTATCGACGTGCAGAACGTGTGATCATGTGTTGGGCAATGGGGTTGACTCAGCATCGTCACTCTGTGCCAACCATTAAAGAAGTCGCAAACGTGCAAATGTTACGAGGTAACGTTGGTAAGCCGGGCGCGGGTCTTTCACCAGTGCGTGGTCACAGTAACGTTCAGGGCGACCGTACGATGGGCATTGATGAAAAACCTTCAGATCTGTTGTTGGATCGCATTGAAAGTCGATTTAACTTTACCGTCCCGCGTGGTGAAGGCCACAACACTGTGCAAGCCATTAAAGCGATGGAAGAAGGGCAAGCGAAAGTATTTATCGGTTTGGGCGGTAACTTTGCACAAGCAACGCCAGACACAGAACGTACGCACAACGCGATGCGAAACTGTAATTTAACCGTACACATTTCGACGAAGTTAAATCGTTCTCACCTTGTCACAGGTAAAGATGCGCTTATTCTTCCATGCTTAGGTCGTACCGAGATTGATCAGCAAGCGACTGGCTCACAAGGCGTGACGGTTGAAGATACCTTCAGCATGGTGCACATCTCATTTGGTCAGCTAAAACCGCGTTCGGAGCATTTGCGTTCAGAACCAGCGATTATTGCCGGTATTGCCAATGCTACACTCGGGGCAAAACCAATTGATTGGTTGTGGGCGATTGAAGATTACGACCGTATTCGCGATTTGATTGCCGATACCATTCCGGGCTTTACCGACTTTAACCATAAGCTTAAACACCCGGGTGGATTCCACTTGGTAAACCCAGCAGCCGAGCGTCGATGGAATACACCAAGCGGCAAAGCACAGTTCAGCTCTAGCGAGTTGCCGAAGCAGTTGATCAGCGAAGCGATACTCGAAAAAGGCCAAAAGCCAGATTTGATTTTGCAAACCATGCGCTCACACGACCAATACAATACGACACTTTACGGCTTGAATGACCGTTATCGTGGAGTATTTGGCATGCGCGAAGTGCTGTTCATCAATGAAGCGGATATTCGTAAACTCGGATTTGAAACGGGCGACAAAGTGGACATGGTGTCATTATGGGAAGATGGCGTTGAGCGCCGTGTGAGCGGATTTACGCTTGTTGCCTATGACGTACCAGCAGGTCAGGCGGCGGCTTACTATCCAGAAACGAACCCATTGGTTCCTTTAGATAGTTATGGGGATAGAACGTTTACGCCAACCTCTAAGTTTATTGCGATCAAATTGGAAAAATCGACATCCGATAAGATCGCTTTGGTGGAAGCAGAATAGTTCCCAAACCAGCACAACGACATTCCAGATAAGCAAACGGCTGATATCAATTATCAGCCGTTTTTAATTGCTCACTTTGCCTTTAGATCATTTCGTCGAAGGCGTATAGGGGCTGAATTAAAAAATAGTTATTTTGGTTAGTAACGGGCTTATTGGATAGCGTTCTTAAAGAAAGGCAGCAGTTAAGGCGCATTGGCCCTGCTTGTGTATAATATTAATGAAATTAGGCTATTGGACGTATAACCTGACGGATGTCTGTATTTGAGCCTAAATCTAAGCTGATGAAACTAACAAGAAGATAGATGATCTTGAAAAGTATAATTAAATTAACGTTAAGCCACTTAGTGGCTGTTGCGATTGGTATTGCGATAGGTATCTATACTTTACCGATTCTTATTGCACCGCCTGCGCCGACCGATGAGCAAGTTTCTGAGCGCATGCAAGGTGCAGAATACAGTGCAGTTGTCACGAGGGACCTCAAAGGTAGCGACGCTTTTCATTGGGGAGAAGGTGAAATTCATTTGAGTTCCCAAGCTATTACGCTGGTAGGAAAACTCGCTCCCGGGCCTGACTATAAACTCTATTTATCTCCTAAATTTGTCGAGACTGAACAAGCGTTTAATGACCTTAAATCTGAGATGAGCTTGGTTGGTGATGTCAAAACATTCAATAACTTCGTTGTTGAGGTTCCTCAAGGGATTTCCATTTCTGAATACAATACTGTTGTTGTTTGGTGTGAAACATTCGGTGAGTTCATTACTTCGGCAAAATACCAATAAATCCCATCAGAAGAAAAAGTGGTTTCTTCTTAGTTAATAAAGGTTTACTGCTCAAAGAACTGGTGCAATACATTACGTGGTACAAATGCACTAAGTGCTGCTAATGGTTCTACAGTGGTTGATAGAACTTAAGGATATTTTGTGGAAGTTAAAATTTTTCAGGTCGACTCGTTTACATCAGATGTGTTCAAAGGCAATCCTGCAGGTGTGTGTATCACAGAATCAAGCCTTGATGAGGAAATGATGTTGGCCATAGCGGCAGAGATGTCACTATCTGAAACCGCGTTTCTGTCATTAAACACAATGCAACTTCGTTGGTTTACACCTGAAACGGAAGTCGCTTTGTGTGGACATGGCACATTGGCCACGGCGCACGTGCTGAGAGAGCAAGGGTTATATAGTACAGGGGATACCATTGAGTTTGGCACGCTATCCGGCGTTTTAACTGCACAACTTGATCATGACGACATTCATTTGGTGTTTCCTGCTCCTATTTTAGATATGCGAGCAAGTATTAACACAGACTTGCTTTACGGCTTAGGGCTCGATGTGGCTGATGTAAACGCTTATGGTCAGTTTGATAATAAGCAGTTGATCGTCATCAATGATGAGTCTTTGATAGAGCAACTCGAACCTGATTTTAGTGCGTTACTTAAACAAAAAGGTCGTGGAGTTGTTATCACTGCTCAATCAAGCACTGACGCTGATTTTGTCTCTCGCTATTTTGCCCCTTGGGTGGGTGTTGATGAGGACCCAGTAACAGGTTCTGCTCATTGCGCTTTATGTGTTTACTGGGCCAAAGAGCTCGGTAAAGCGCAATTAAAAGGCTTCCAAGCATCCAAGAGAAGTGGAGTTGTTTATACAGAACTATTGAGTCCGGAATACGTTAAGCTTTCTGGAAGTGCGGTAACAATGTTGCGAGGAGATATGAGAATCGCGTAGTCGTCCTTTTTGGTTCTCGTTTTTTCTGATTGCAGGTTTATCCAGTTTTCACTAGTGAAAAAGCTAGAAGGCTGTCTATTCACGTAGTTGATTTTGTTTGTAAAAACACCCCTGCCACGGTGGTGTATAACGATTGGAGAGTTATATGAAAACTATCGGTCTTCTAGGCGGCATGAGCTGGGAGTCGACGCTTAGTTATTACAAATTGATCAACGAAGGAGTCAAAGAGGCGTTAGGCGGCCTAAATTCCGCAAAAATTTGTATGTATAGCGTGAATTTTTCAGAGATAGAGAAACTTCAACACCAAGGTAAATGGGAAGAAACGGCAAGTATTCTATCTGATGCTGCATCTTCAATAGAAAAAGGGGGCGCTGATTTTATTCTTATTTGTACGAACACAATGCACAAAGTTGCTCCTCAAATTGAAGCCAGCATTAATATCCCCATACTACATATCGCAGACGCGACTGCTGAGTTACTTCGTGAGAAAGGGGTTCAAAAGGTCGGACTCCTTGGTACTCAATTCACAATGGAGCAGGACTTTTATAAAGGACGGCTTTCCGACCTCTATGGGCTGGATGTCATAATTCCCGCTCAAGATGATCGCTCTATAGTGCATAACATTATTTATAAAGAGTTATGCCAAGGTGAAATCAAAGAAGAATCGAGAACGATATACCTGCAAATTATTGAAAAACTAAAAGAGCAGGGAGCTGAAGCCGTGATTCTCGGGTGCACTGAAATTGCCTTACTTGTAAACCAAAGTCACACAGATGTTACGCTACTTGATACCACTTCTATCCATGCTCAAGCAGCAGTCCGTTTGGCGATAGAAGGTTAATGAGTTAGATTTGAGTCCATGTAAATAAACAAAAGAGAAAACCAATTCCTCGGTTTTCTCTGTTTTTATTATCCCGTTATAAGCGCGAGAATTTGAGTGTTCTGTATCCACCAATCAAGTTACGAGCTTTGTAACCATTGTTGACCAGTTGACGGTATGCCACGTTACCGCGCAAGCCTACTTGACAGTAAATCACAATCTCTTTGTCTTTTGGTAGTTCACCCATACGATGGCGTAACTGGTCAACCGGAATGTTGATTGCCCCTTCAAGATAACCAACAGACTCCAATTCACCCGGGTTACGGACGTCGAGGAGAATTTGATCTTCAGTCAGGTTGTCGATTTCATCGTAATGAATCGCCGCTGCGTCACCTTTGATGATGTTATTTGCCACAAACGCCGCTTGGTTGATCACATCTTTTGCACTGCCGTAAGGTGGCGCGTAAGTCAGTTCAAGATGCTGTAGTTGTTCAACCGTCATGCCAGCACGTTGTGCAACAGCCATAACGTCAATACGTTTGTCGATACCGTCTTTACCAACTGCTTGAGCACCTAAAATCTTGCCTGATTTTGGATCGAACAACATTTTGAACGACACCACTTCTGCACCAGGGTAGTAGCTCGCGTGGCTTGCGGTATGCACGTACACTTTATCGTATTCAACGCCAGCGCGTTTCAATTGTTTCTCATTTTTACCTGTTGAAGCCACAGCAAGGTCGAAGATCTTACAAATCGCAGTACCTTGTGTACCTTGGTAAGTTTCTTTGCGACCAAGCATATTGTCCGCTGCCATACGGCCTTGACGGTTTGCCGGGCCTGCAAGTGGCACTAGAGTTTGCTCGCCAGTCACGAAGTCTTTCTCTTCTATCGCGTCGCCGACAGCGTAGATCGAAGGATCGCTGGTTTGCATGTATTCGTTCGTGTAAATACCGCCTAGCGCACCAATTTGAAGGCCAGCTTCTTGCGCCAGTTTTGTCTCAGGACGTACACCGATTGCCATGATCAGAATATCGGTAGTGAGTTTTTCACCGTTGTTCAGTGTTAACTCCAATTCACCTTCTAGGTGTTGGTGTTTCTCACTCTCACCAGAGTCGAAACTTGCAACGTGCTCGTTAGGTACGAATTTCACAGATTCAAGCGCGACGCCAAGTTTTAGGTCGATACCTTTGTCACGAATTTCTGCATGAGCAAAGCCTGCCATTTCACGGTCTACTGGCGTCATGACTTGGTCTGCCATTTCGATCAGAGAGGTTTTAATGCCAAGTTGGTGGAAGGCTTCCATCATTTCTAAACCGATGAAACCGCCGCCAACAACCGTCGCATGCTCTGGCTTGTTCATTTGGATCGTTTCGATGATGCGATCCATATCTGGAATGTTACGTAGCGAGTGGGTGAGCGGGTTATCGAGACCTGGAATTGGCGGAACAATAGGGCCGGCACCTGGGCTAAGCAGCAGAAAATCGTACGATTCTACGTATTCAGACTCATCTAACAGGTTTTTGATCGTAACGGTCTTGTCCTGTCGGTTAATAGAAACCACTTCATTCATCACGCGAACATCAACGTTAAAGCGTGCTAAAAAGCTTTCTGGCGTTTGTAGTAGTAACTTACTGCGTTCTTGGATATCGCCGCCGATGTGATAAGGCAAGCCACAGTTGGCAAATGAAACGAATGGGCCACGTTCAAACATGATGATTTCGGCATCTTCGCTTAGACGACGAGCACGCGCCGCCGCAGATGCACCACCTGCAACACCACCGACGATTAAGATCTTAGTCATTTTTAACTCCAAGTTTTAGGGCGAACTGACCTTTCACGAATAGCCAGTGTGAAAGGTCACTACGCTCTAGATTATCTAAAACCAAATTTCTTTAAAAAATAAGCAGCAGGGCAGATTCCCGTGTAAGCACTTTGAATAAGATTAACGCCGATAAACACGGTGAACCAAATGAAGTTACTGTGAACGAACACGGTTAGTATGACCGAGATCAATACCATCGTGCCTGCAAAAATTCGTACTGCATTTTCTAACGTCATAACTCTTCTCCTTCGTACTCTCAAACTGAGAACGCCATCCTTTGATATTCATCACTATAATTATCTAAATTAGAAATGTCTAATGTTAATTTGTCTAAATTCACAATTGCTAATTTAGCGTTGACTAAATGTTTTGTTTTAGTAATATCTAATTTAGTTTTTAATGTAGAGGTTAGTCATGAGCTATACAGATATGGATGTAGCAGCAATGAAAGGCAATGCCAATGAAGCTGCTGATCTCCTAAAAGTAATGGCACATCCGGAAAGGCTAATGGTGTTGTGCCAACTGACCCAAGGTGAGGTTGGTGTTGGGGAGCTGCAAAAGAACTCGTTCCTTAGCCAATCCGCCTTTTCACAGCACTTGACGGTGCTTCGCAAACACAAATTGATCAAGGCTCGTAAGGCATCACAGCAAGTGTTTTATTCGTTGTCAGAACCGAGAGTTGAGTCATTAATCAAGGCGCTTCATAGCGTTTTCTGTAACTAATTCGTAGCTAAGATTTTAGAGGTAAATAATGTTAAACGTTATTCCATGGGAATCGTTGTTTGGTGGCATTTTGTTAGGGGTCTCCGCCACTATATTGTTGTTGGTTAACGGGAAAATTGCCGGAATCAGTGGAATTATGAATGGCATTATGTCACCGAAAAAAGGCGATTATTCGTGGCGATTGCTTTTTGCGGTTGGAATGATAGCTGGTGGCTTGATTAGCGTTCTGATGTTGGGCGTTGCGGTTCCTAGTACCGCGAACCTTTCTTTAGGGATGGTGATTGCCGCTGGTTTATTGGTAGGAATCGGAACCAGACTGGGTAACGGATGTACTAGTGGGCACGGCATTTGTGGCATGGGCCGTTTGTCTAAGCGCTCTATTGTGGCGACCTGTGTATTTATGGCTGTCGCTGGCCTAACGGTATTCGTTCGACTTCACCTAGTTTAAGAGAGATTCTATGAACAAAACTATTTTTCGTTTTTCTGCTCTTTTGAGCGGTGTGTTATTCGGTATGGGCATGGCGGTGTCTGGTATGATCGACCCAGCTAAAGTCATTGGATTTTTAGATATTTCTGGCAGTTGGGATCCAAGTTTGGCTTTTGTGATGGGCGGCGCACTCGCGGTATTCATGCCAAGCTATTTTTTAATCATCAAGCCGAGAAAACAATCAGTTAGCGGTGAAGCGTTTTGCACACCAACCAATAAGAACATCGACGGACGTTTGTTATCTGGTGCGGCGATCTTTGGTTTAGGTTGGGGGGTGGCAGGTATTTGCCCTGGCCCTGCGGTTGCGAGTCTGGCATTAGGCAACGTGAGCATTGTGGTGTTCTTCCTTGCGATGTTAGTTGGATCTCTGTTCGCGAAGGCGATCATTACTCACCGTAACGCGAAGAAGATGAAAACTGCGAGCGCGTAAACAATCAATCTGATATGGAGGGGAAAGGATGCCCGACAAACTAAAGCGAAGTTTTGTTCAGTCCGTGATGAACAGCTTTTTCCCTCCGATCATGATTTTACTCGCGCTTATGGTCGGTGCCGCGGATTTGTGGCTGACCCCGAAAGAGGAAGACCCGCAAATCGTTGTGCCGATGGCGGATGTATTGGTTTCGGCTCCCGGACTAAGCGCTTCTCAAGTCGAAAATCAAATCACTGAACCATTAGAAAAGCTTGTTAGCCAAATTGACGGTGTGGAATACGTTTATTCTTCGTCAATGGAAGGTGCTGCGCAAGTCATCGTTCGTTTCTATGTCGGCGAAAACCGCGAAGATGCTCTGGTTAAGCTTTACAACAAACTCTACTCCAACCAAGACAAAGTTCCTCCTTCTGTCACTAACTGGCTTGTAAAGCCTGTTGAAATCGATGATGTACCCATTGTTGTTGCCGCAATTTATTCCACCGATCCAGACATTCTCGATCGCCATCAGTTGAGACGTATTGCAGACCAAGCCACGTTAGGCATTAAATCATTGGATGCCACCAACAAGGTGGAAGTGATTGGCGGTGAGCCGAGAAAAATCCAGATAGAGCTTGATTCCGTTGCGATGGCAAACTTCAAAGTAACCATCGATGACCTCGAACAGGCCATTCAGCTCAGTAATAGCAAAACCCAAGGCAAGAACATTCGCGTAAACGGGCAAAATTACACATTGGAGTCGGGACGGTTTCTGACTAACGCCGAAGAGGTTGGCGATCTTGTTATCGCGGTGCTCAATGGCAAACCCGTTTATTTGAAAGATGTCGCACGTATTTACGACGGTGAAGGTGAGGCAACATCCGATACTTGGTATCGCGATAAAAACCACGATGAAGCATACCCATCGGTGTTCATTTCTGTCGCTAAACAAAAAGGCTCGAACGCGGTTAACGTCGCTCAGTCTGTTCGGGATAAACTGGCGGCGCTTCAATCCGAGCAGTTTCCTCCACAAGTTCAAGTTGCAGTCATTCGTGACTATGGCGAAACGGCGAATGCGAAAGTGAACAACTTGGTATCAAGCCTTGGCATCTCTATTCTAACGGTCGTGGTGTTTGTCGGTTTGTTCTTGAACTGGCGAAGCGCATTGGTGGTTGGTATCGCGATTCCGATTAGCTATGGTGCCGCGCTCGGGATGGACTTGGCATTTGGCTATTCCATCAATCGAGTCACACTCTTTGCATTGATTTTGGCGCTAGGTTTGATCGTGGACGATCCGATCGCGAGTATCGACAACATTGAACGCTACCTCAAACGAAAAAATCTAACACGAACCAATGCGATTGTTCTCGCCATGGCAGAAATTCGTAGCGCCTTGTTAATGTCGACGGTCGCGATTGTTATCGTGTTTACGCCGATGTTTTTTATCACTGGGATGATGGGGCCTTACATGGCGCCACTGGCGTTCAACGTTCCGATCAGCGTTATCTTTAGTACCGTTGTCGCGTTTATGATCACGCCTTGGCTTGCCAAGAAGCTACTCAAAGGTGCTGAGGAAAACGGCCACTATGACATCCAATCTTCGCCGATGTATCGTTTGTATCGTGGTGTGTTGATTCCGCTACTTGAAAGCCGCAAGAAAGCATGGCTTTTCCTTGGTTTGGTTGCCTTGTTGTTCGTCTTGGCAGCATTGTTGCCAGCACTTCGCTTAGTTCCACTCAAGTTGCTGCCTTATGACAATAAAAATGAGTTCCAATTGGTATTAAACATGCCAGAGTCTTCAAGCTTTGTGGATACCTCCAACGCGCTGTCGAACTTTACGGACTATTTAATGACGGTGCCGGAAGTGACAAGTGTGTCGGGCTTTGCAGGTACCGCTTCCCCAATGGATTTCAACGGCATGGTGCGCCACTACTTTATGCGTAGCGAACCATACCAAGGCGAGCTTCGAGTCGTTCTTGCAGAGAAGAATCGCCGCGCAATGCAATCACACGAACTGGTGACACGACTCAGGGCGGATTTAGAGCAGATTGCAGATAAGTTTGACGCTGACGTGCAGCTAGTCGAAGTGCCACCAGGCCCGCCTGTTATCGCCACCATTACGGCAGAAGTTTACGGTGATGAAGCGTCATCTTATGAAGATCTGATGATCCAAGCAGAGAAAGTTGCGGATAGGCTTCGCAAAGAACAGTTGGTTTCTGAGGTGGATACCAGCATCCAAGGTGATTTAGAAACGTGGCAATTCATCGTTGATCAAGAAAAAGCGGCGCTGTCCGGTGTTTCTGTTGCTGATATCAATAACACGCTGATTACCGCCGCGAACGCCAAAGTGCTCGGTTATATAGCCGATCCAAGAGAAGTGGATCCACTACCTATCGAAGTGCAGCTCCGACGCGAAGACAGAGATAACCTGAATCAACTAGAGCAGCTTTATGTGCGAGGCCGTCCGGGGATTGCAAAAGTAGAATCCAATGGGGCTGTTGTGGATGCTCCTCAGCCTATCGTGCAGTTGTCTGAAGTCGGTCATTTTGTGAAACGCGCAGCGGACAAACCGATTTTCCATAAAAACCTCAAGCCTGTTGTGTATGTCTACGCCGAGGTAGTTGGGCGTGTTCCGGGTGAAGTGATTGCCGATGTGATGGCTGACCAAGATACAACTCACGCGGAAGATGTGCATCGTCACTGGCAAGATCGCACGTACTTGAGCAATGGAGCTGGTGTCACTTGGAGCGTGCCAGACAACATCGAAGTAGTTTGGAGTGGTGAGGGGGAATGGAAAATCACAGTAGACGTATTCCGCGATTTAGGCATTGCTTATGGCGCTGCGCTGCTTGGCGTATTTGTGGTGATGTTGATTCAAACAGGTTTACCTGCGGTATCGGGCATCATCATGCTGGCGATACCACTGACCGTGATTGGGATTATGCCGGGGTTCTGGATTTTGAATGTGTTAAGCAGTGACATCGGTAATTACCCCAACCCAGCTCTGTTCACGGCGACCGCGATGATCGGCATGATTGCGCTAGCTGGGATTGTGGTGCGTAACTCACTCGTTTTGATTGAATTTGTTCAGCAATCGCTGGCTGAAGGTCGTAGCTTACATGATGCGTTGATTGAATCTGGCGTTGTTCGTATGCGGCCAATCTTGCTGACTGCGGGTACAACGTTACTGGGTAACGTCGTGATTACGTTAGACCCAATTTTTAACGGTTTGGCTTGGGCAATCATATTCGGTATTACCGCCTCGACCATCTTTACGCTGCTTGTGGTTCCGGTGGTTTACAACCTTGCATACCAAAACACCAAAGGACATGGATTACCTCAGATGGAGGAAGAGCAATGAAATTAGATACCAAATGGTTAGGCGTGATTCTGTTTGCCATACTCGCGCTTCTTTTTCTCTATATGGCTGGATTTTTTACAGAAAAGTTGCCGACAGAACATGACGCGAAAACCAACCAGATTGATGTAAATAACGCAGAGACACATCAACTGATGTTAACCAGCGAACCGGTTGTTCGAGAATTTCCGGGCGTCGTCGTTGCAGAGCAGCACGCCGATATCGCGGCACGGTTAACGGCATCGGTGATGGAGGTATTGGTGAAGGTTGGCGATAGAGTGAAGCAAGGAGACGTGTTGGCGCGGCTAGAAAGCGATGATCTCGACGCGCGAGTTCGTCAAAGTGAGCAGGCTTTATCCTCTGCACAAGCGCAGCTAAACGCGGCGAGAAAGGAGTTTTCTCGTGTCAGAGCGCTTTTAAACAAAAAGCTGATCCCTCAATCGCAATTTGACCAAGCGGAAAGTGCCTTGCAAACCGCACAAGCCAACTTCAATAAAGCGCAAGCGGCGGTCTCCGAGGCGGAAACGACCTTTGGCTACAGCATCATTACTGCACCGTTTGATGGCTTGATCACGCAAAAGCCCATCAACAAAGGTGATACCGCGACGCCGGGGGCTTTGCTTTTATCAATGTACAATCCAAACTCGTTGGAAATAGAGGTGAACTTTGCTGAGTCTGTCATGCCTTATGTGACTTACGATAAAGAAGTGGACGTTGTTTTCCCGTCTTACAACCTCAATGCGCAAGCGGCTGTAAAAGAAGTGACGCCGTCGGCAGATGCCAACTCGCGCAGTTATACCGTAAAGCTTCAATTCGAGCCGCCAACGGCTATCTATCCAGGTACATACGCCAGAGTCGCGTTGACCTTGACCGACGATGTTGTACTTCGCGTGCCAAAAGAGGCGGTTTACCAAGTTGGCCAATTGGACTACGTAAAAGTGGTGCAAGACAGCGGTGAGGTAGAAACTCGGCTTATTCAGCTTGGAGAGTTGGGGAGAGTGCGAACGGGGTTGAAGCAGGGTGACGTCGTACTGCTGAATCCAAGAGCGCTTTGATAGAACGGTTTCTTTTGTTAACTAGTTAAACGTCTATCTAACAAAGAACATAAAACAGCCCAGCATGATGCTGGGCTATTTTGTTCGTTCAGTTAAGCGTTACCGTTGCGTTTACAGGACAATGGTCGCTCAGTTTGTAATCCAAAACATCTTGTGAGCTGAACAGCGTTTGATGTGCGTTTTTCGCTTTTATTTGCGGGCTAACAATAATGTGATCAATCAAAGAGCGGAATTGGTGTGTTTTTCTTGGGTTCTTATTTGAGCGAACCTTGCAATCCGCTTTGGTATCTCGCGTTACCAATTGTGCATCGTTACCAAGCGTCATGATCGCCCACAGCCAATCACGTTGATACGACAAGTTGTGATTAAAATCGCCCATTACGGCGTACTGCTCTTTTTTATTTTCTCTCTCGCTCATCCACTTAGCAAGTGCTTCTCCTTGTTGGCTCAGTGTTTGGCAATTGCGGTTGTTTTTGTATGCTCCGCTGCATCCAGCTTTTAAATGCACAGAGAGCAGGTGAAGCTCGTCCTTTTGGTTTGGGTTAACGACGATGTAGCTGGCAAAGCGCAACTTGCTATTACCACGCGTGATCGCGAAGTCTGCTGGGTCAGACACTTCAATGTCTTTGCGCGCAGCAAAACCGGTGTACTGGTTGGTATCAGAAAACTGAAGGTGCTTATTGTTTGATTGAGCTCGATCAGAGAGATAAATCGCGTAGCCATCGCCTACGGCTTTTTGAACCGCGGCTTTGGAGTCGACCTCCTGAAAGGCGATGATGTCGGCTTGAGTTTTATCCACATATTGGTTGAGTTTGACGAAATCGTCACTGGTTCTCGAAACCTTACCTCCATTTATAGACAGCCATTCTATATTCCAACTGGTTAAGTTGATGGAATTTTGAGCAAGTGACGTTGAACTAAAAATTAATAAGGCAGTAACAAATAGTGATCGCATATTGGCTTGTTTCACTCCTGGATTTTAGCGTATTCCTTTCCAACCTTTATCCTATAAGCGCTCTAAAAAAAGCAAGTAGATTTCGTACCAATTTTGCAATTTTCATGGTTTTCTTCGCAACTGAGATCAGTACCAATAAGATCGATTTGTTCTTGTCCGCTAGCCGATCTTTATTGATCAAAATCAATGTTTTCAAGTGGTGCTTTTCGTTAAATACGCCACAATATATTGTGTTAGCAGAATAAAAAATAACCCCATATAGTGTGTTTGTGGATAACTCTGTGAGTATGCTGGGGTAAGGAGAAGAAAGTGAAACCAATCGTAATCAAGCGTGACGGCTCAAGAGCTCCGTTCAACAGGGATCGTATCCAAGCAGCAGTTGAAGCGGCAGCGGAAAACAAAGATAAAGATGTCGCCATTTATGCTCTTAATGTCGCTCTTGCTGTCGAGTTACAGCTAAAAGATCACGATGAAGTTCACATCCATGAGATTCAAGACTTAGTCGAGAATGAGCTCATGCAAGGTCCTTACAAAGCCCTAGCACGTTCTTACATTGAATATCGCCATGACCGCGACATCGCGCGTGAAAAGCAAAGTGCACTAACTCGTGAAATCGAAGGCTTGATTGAAGAAAGTAACCTTGATTTGATCAACGAAAACGCGAACAAAGACGGCAAAGTTATCCCAACTCAGCGTGACCTTTTAGCGGGTATCGTGGCGAAGCACTACGCGAAAACGCACATCCTGCCTCGAGATGTGGTTCAAGCACACGAAGTGGGTGACATTCACTACCACGATCTGGATTACGCGCCATTCTTCCCAATGTTTAACTGTATGCTTATCGATTTGAAAGGCATGCTAACGCACGGCTTCAAGATGGGTAATGCAGAAATCGATACGCCTAAATCGATTTCAACTGCGACCGCAGTAACAGCGCAAATTATTGCGCAAGTAGCTAGCCATATTTATGGCGGTACGACAATCAACCGTATCGACGAAGTGCTTGCTCCGTACGTTATGACAAGCTATGAGAAGCACCTAGAGATCGCGAAAGAGTGGAACATTGCCGAGCCAGAAGAGTTCGCTAAAGCGCGCACCGAGAAAGAGTGTTACGACGCATTCCAATCGCTAGAGTATGAAGTAAACACACTGCACACGGCAAACGGGCATTATGTAGTAAAGAACTTTATGAAACTTCTATGTGTGTGTGCGTACTGTTTCTCTCAAGGACACTTCTCACTTGCACTACAAGCCTCTAAACTAGCTGGTTCAATGGCACTACAGAATTCATTTCACCTAGCTGAATTGGCTGTTTTTTCACGAGAGTGCTCTCGTAAGTTTGCGAAAAAGCAAAACCTTCAAAAACAAGCCTTTCAAATTGCAGCTTAAAAACTAAAACTATAAGGAGAAATGAACATGATTATGAAGCAACACGAATCAGCAGTTGTGGTTAAACGTGACGGTGCAAAAGCAACCTTTAACGCTCAACTAATTAAGAATGCTGTTCAATCAGCAGCAGAAAGCATCAACTGCCCTAAGCGCGAACTTGGCGATATTGTTGCCGCTAACGTATGCGAGAAGATGAATGGCAGAACCGAGATTGAGATTTGTGAGATCCAGTCTCTAGTAGAAAAAGAACTAATGCATGTCGATGAAGATGTGGCTCGTGCTTACATTGAGTATCGCCATGACCGTGATATACAACGTGAAAAAGCAAGTGCATTAAGTGCTGAAATTTCTGGTTTGGTAGAGCAAAGCAACGCTGACCTACTGAATGAAAATGCAAATAAGGACAGCAAAGTAATTCCGACACAGCGCGATCTTCTTGCAGGTATCATCTCTAAGCACTACGCAAAGCACCACATGCTACCGCGTGACATCGTTCAAGCACATGAGAATGGTGAAATCCATTATCATGATCTGGATTACTCTCCATTCTTCCCGATGTTCAACTGCATGATTGTAGATCTAGAGAACATGCTGAAGAACGGTTTCCGCATGGGTAACGCAGAAATCGACACACCTAAGTCAATCCAAACAGCTACAGCTGTTACTGCCCAAATAGTAGCGCAAGTAGCTAGCCATACTTATGGTGGCACTACATTGAACCGACTAGATGAGGTACTAGCACCTTACGTTACAGCAAGTCATGAGAAGCACCTTGCTACGGCAAAAGAGTGGGATGTGCCGAACCCTGAGGCTTATGCGCGTAAACTTACAGAGAAAGAGGTCTATGATGCATTCCAATCTCTTGAGTACGAGATCAATACGCTTTTCTCAAGTAATGGGCAGACCCCGTTCTTGAGTGTGAACCTTGGTCTAGGGACAAGCTGGGAATCTAAACTCATTCAAAAGTCTATTTTCCAGAATAGAATAAAGGGATTAGGTAAAAACAAGAAGACTGCGGTTTTCCCTAAACTGTTGTTCACAATCAAAGATGGCATCAACCTTAAGAAAGAAGATCCAAACTACGATATTAAGGAACTTGCTCTAGAATGTGCTTCAAAACGCATGTATCCAGACATTCTGAACTACGACAAAGTTGTAGAAGTTACTGGCTCATTTAAGGCCCCAATGGGCTGTCGTAGTTTCCTAGGTCGTTACGTAGATGAGAATGGCAATGAAGTTCATGAAGGACGTAATAACCTTGGCGTAGTGAGCCTTAACCTGCCACGTATTGCTATTGAGGCAAATGGTGACGAAGCTAAGTTTTACGAAATCTTGGAGGAGCGTACTGAACTTGTTCGCCGTGCACTAGAGACACGTATTGATCGACTTCGTGGTGTGAAAGCTCGCGTAGCACCGATTCTATACACCGAAGGTGCTTTAGGTGTTCGCCTAAACCCAGATGATGAAGTACTAGACATCTTCAAGAATGGCCGTGCCTCTATTTCGATGGGCTATATCGGTATTCACGAGACTATCAACGCACTATATGCCAAAGATGGTGAGCACATTTTCGATAATGAAGTTCTGCGCCAGAAAGGTATCGATATCGTTAAGTTCCTGAAGAACAAAGTTGATGGCTGGAAAGAACAAAGCGGTTGGGGCTACAGCTTGTACAGCACACCTTCTGAAAACTTGTGTACACGATTCTGCTCACTAGATACCAAGGAGTTTGGTGTGCTAGATAGCGTTACGGACAAAGGTTACTACACGAACAGCTTCCACCTTGATGTGCAGAAGAAAGTTAATCCATACGACAAGATCGATTTCGAGATGCCATACCCAGAACTAGCGAGTGGTGGTTTCATTTGTTACGGCGAGTTCCCTAACATGCAGCGCAATATCGAAGCTCTGGAGAATGTATGGGACTACAGCTACGACCGAGTTCCTTACTACGGCACTAACACTCCGATTGATGAGTGTTACGAGTGTGGTTTTGCAGGTGAGTTCGAGTGTACGAGCAAAGGCTTCACTTGTCCGAAATGTGGAAACCATGATCCTAAAAAGGTATCAGTTACACGTCGTGTTTGTGGATACTTGGGTTCTCCTGACGCTCGACCATTTAACTCTGGTAAGCAAGAAGAAGTTATTAGACGTGTTAAACACATGTAAAAACTAATGAATTACCATAAATATCAGCAAGTTGATGTTGTTAATGGTGAAGGTACACGTTGCACCCTGTTTGTAGCAGGGTGCGAACATAACTGCCGAGGCTGTTACAACAAATCAACGTTAAATCCTAACTCTGGCCACCCATTTACCCAAGAGATGGAAGACCAGATAATCAAAGACCTTAAAGATACGCGCATTAAGAGGCGCGGACTATCACTATCAGGTGGTGACCCTCTACACCCTGCAAACACTGCGAGCATATATAAACTGGTGGTTAGAGTGAAAGAGGAATGTCCTGATAAAGATATTTGGATGTGGACTGGTTATACCATAGATGAACTGTCTTCAGATCAAAGATCCATAGTAGAGCATATAGATGTTCTAATTGATGGTAAGTTTGAGCAAGATAAGTACGATCCTGAATTACTATGGCGTGGAAGTTCGAATCAGATCATACATAGGTTCACTCTATAGAGTTCCGAATCCTGAAATGGTGTCAGTACGTAATAGGGCAAAAATATGCTTGGACTTATCGTGTAGGCACGTCTCTGGACATTTGCGTGTTTGATATATATCTAATTCCGTTCCCTAAGTTCTACAGGCAATGCTAATTTCAGTTCGTCCATGGTTCGCTGAAGGGGGTAGTGTTTTTGTGAACGTAGGTAAGATCGTACATGGATTACATCATTGCAGAACGGATAGCAACTAATCAAAACGTTAAAACATTGTCTGATAATCTCGAAAATACAAAAGCGCAGCAAGACAAAGCTCAAGAAGTACTTGATAGGTAATAGAAATATACCTAATAATTAAAGGGCTACAATAACCGTGTCACTAACCCCAAAGATGTTGCAGTATCGCTGGGGGCTGAGCCGGGAGTTTGGCGGCTCCCAGCATTCGGCATTTCATTTCTTGTTCATCTGTTAACACAAGTACTCTAAACGTATGTCATCAAGCCTTAGTAGCAATTATCTTTGATATCAGCTCATCACTGACACCTTCATCAAACCGACTCACTAGATAACGATGCGGAAATGACTTAAATCGTTCATCAGATGCAATATCTCCGCATACAAACCACTCAGCTTCCAGTGCATTAGCGTGGGCAAACATGCGCCTGATTGGATCATGATCATCCGGTCTCACCTTCGACGTTACATCCACATATGGTGCTAATTGGAGATCAGGGAATACATTGTGCTTAACAAGCAAATCTCTAGTGTAATTATTGCCAGTTGGATATAGGAGAAGGCCAGCTTCGAATGCGGCGGCGGCTAGTTTTTGGGCACCTAACCTATCGGGTTCAACATTTAGTAGAAAGGTGTCTGTGGAGCAAAATGGCTTTTGCGACTTAAACGAATCAAACACATCTTCGTGTTTGTTCAAGTAGTCAATTGAATACAGGAGTGCATGTAGATCGAGGTATAGAATTCTCAATGGCATCTCCTTAAGTTAAGGCAATAAGATTATTGGTCCAAAGGATTTGATTTAAGATGTAGTGGCTCATACACGCTCTGACACTTCCGAGAAGACGACTTACAGAACGTACAATATGCCATAACATGTAATTGGACACAATGTGCAGCTCCTGTTCGATTTAGTACACTATTGGACATTTATGCATTTGATATATCTAATTCAGTTCCCTAAGCTCAGTAAAATGCAAATCCTGATCTGGTTTAATGCAAATCCCGATCAGGATGCCGCTTTAATGCTAATTTCAGTTCGTCCGATGTTCGCTGGGAATATGCCCTAGAGGGCAAACTATAGTGTTTTTCGTGAACGAAAATTCTAAGTGTTTGTATTAACTATTTTTTTGTAACCACCAAATCGGAATGTACATTTGCGAGTTTGGTATATAAATCTAATTCCATTCCCTATATCCAACAAGTAATGCAAATTCTGATCATCAAGTGATAGTGCATGCTAATTTCAGTCCATCTATGGTTCGCTGAACGCTGTAGTGTTTTCGTAAATGCAGGTAAGATCGTACATGGATTACTTCATTGATATAGACATATCGTTGTAGAGACTGATCTTTAGAGTGCTTTTTGTGAACGTAGGTGCTAAGTTGCTGTATTAAATGCTTTTATGTAACCAATAAGACTACCGCCAACTCAGAAATGGACAACTCTGAGCTAGGTTAAAACATTTCACTATTATACGAAATCGAGAATTGTTAAATTGATGCGCAACACCATTGGTACAGCGAGGAGTCAACATGGAACTGAAACTAACAGATGAGCAGGTGCAAATATTATTGCATCTAGTAAAAACCGAGATGAACGGTTTTTGTGGCGACGTAGGGTACGTAGAGCTTTCAAAAATAAAAAACATCTTAGAGCAGCAGTTAGATAAAAACTCCGTAGATGAGCCATCTAACTCATAACAGGGCAAGGATGTTCTTGCAGTGAACGGCTTTGGCACATCTCTGGACAAAAGTGAGCTAGAACGTTTGCTCTAGCTCCAATCGATTGGATTAGAAAAAGTATAGTGGTTCAGTTCAGTTCAGTTTTTAATCCGAGAAGCAATTAATGTCGCTCTAGCAGTTGCTCAATGTGAGTGGCAATACAGCTAATCGATTCACTGACAGCATCTATAACAAAGTCAAAAGCTCTTCCATAGCCGACGCTTAAACTGGCGGTATCAAATCCAAGGTCTTGCAGAGTATCAATACATTTCTTAACTGCATCATGGGCATCAGCGATCCTAAGGTCATTATTCAAGAACAGCGACGCTAGTGTGGCATTGCGCTTTTTCCAACCCTCGGGTTCATTTTCTGATGTAAAGCAATCAATAGTTTCATGCTGTTCGTTCAAAGATTCGAGGACGTTCAAAAGACTTTGCATCAACTTTAAACTTCCTAGGTTTTTCACGTCAGCGCTTGGACACCCAGCATGGCGAAGAAGTGACTTGAGAAAGCCATTTGGGGTTTTTTGAAGAATCTCATGGAGACTCTTACACCGAGCCAAAAACACCTGTTGTGTCATATCTAGCGGTGCGACCTGAGCTAGTCGCACAAGAGATGGGTAATGCAACCATCCATTAGCGTCTACTTCTTCTCGACTAAAACCTGTGAGGTCTTCAGGGGAATACAGTTGCCCAGTAGTCTCTCCTAGTGCTGATAACCCTTCTCCCAAACGTAGTAGGCCTTCTAGAAGTCTTTGCACCTTTATTGCTATATGCTCTTCGTCTAGATCTAATTGTTCAACAACCTCTGGTTTGACCTCGTAATTATTCGCATGAACAATTTCTCTATCAGGCTTAGCCTTATACAGTTCACGAACCGGTACTCGGATTAAGTTTCTCCCAACTCGTTGGCATTCTGTAAAGCTCCACTGCCCTTTATATGAAGGTGCACACCACCACTGTCCATAGATGTTTATGGGTGTGGTGTCATAGAAGTTACTTTGCTCATATTTTTCGAGGAAGCGATCATCCAAGTAGACGTTGTAGTTAGCCATAAGCGCATTTGCCCTAGCATGTGTCATAGGCTCTTTGTCATCTGCCCAGAGCAAGGTTTCTGCGTCTTGCTCCAAGCACAATTCTGGTAAAACGGCTTCAACTGAAGCCCAGAGCTGAAGGAGAATCCCTCCTTTGTGTTCTCGGAGGTCTAACTCATACCATTGGGGGCCTTCAGTTGGTTTTAATACAATATGAGATTTACCATTCAATGATTCTCGCAACTCTGGAGTGTCTTCTAATTGAGCTTCGTAGAAAAAAACCCGCACGCCTTTAGCACCACGCAGCCATAAATAACGGCGGAGGTATTCATTGGACATTTTCCAGCATACATCGCGCTTCAAGTGACCTTGATATTCGCTTGATACTTCCCCTTCAGCGACGTCAAATTCTGGTAGCTTTAGGGCGTCATATATGAGTCGTTGTTCTTCATTACCTATGCAGCGAGGGGTGAGGCCAAGAGTCATCCAAACTTTTTCAGCGAGGCTAAAAGTGTAAAAGGAAGCGTCCCCCCAAGCCGCAACTATGTAATCATACCCAGAGATTGAAGGACTGAATTGAGCAGACTCTGCCTTTTCTTCACCAAAAGGAACAGAGTAAGCCACAACACCTTCACCTGCCTCCCTCAAGACTTCAATTGGGCTATCGTTATCCTCAGGAACAACAGCCATCTGAAGGTGTAAGTGTTCTGCATTTTCTCCAAAAAGATCAGTCTCCTGCATGCAAGCGACCTCAACACGTAAATCAGGAGATAGGCCTACAGGCTTCAGTAACTCTTTTAGTCTATGTGGCAAAATGGATTCTGACAGAGGGAACGATTCAAGATAATTGAAATTCATGGTTAACAACCCGATTTTTAATCCTCATATGTGAACTGCTGAACCTGTAATCAGGCCACTAATTGCAACAGCCGCTCAATATGTGCATAGTAGATTAGTATGTTATTGGTATCATAAGCCCTGCATGAGGATTGTTGCAATGGATGTTTGTCGTCTTGGAAGTCTTATCAATTTTTTTTCAATGCCCTCTAAAAAGGAGGATTTTACAAAGTGGGTATCGCAGAAGGATGTCGTTGATTTTTTCGTTAGTGATGCAAATGACGATGACATAATTCTTCATGCATCAGCAAAAACTACTCTTCTTAATACTGTCCTTGTGCTTAAAAATGAACTGTCTAAATCTGACCCTCATCAAATGGCTTCTTGGGATTACAACAATAGTGGATGGTCTGTTTGTAGCGGTGGTGGGCGTGACAAATCGTGGGTCGAGCCACCACTAGAAAGTTGTAAACCTAATGTTCTGAGCAAAGGTGAGCCTCTCATATTTAAGCGTTCTTTTCACGGTGTAAGAGGGCGAGAGAGCTACATAGAGGTCTCTGAAAAGTTCTTGCAAGTTATGGATTTGCACTACATGCATGAACTGAATTCTTGGTGCAAACTTGATAAAAATGGTGATATCGACGAAATCATCAAAATTCATGAGTTGGAGAGAGAAGGTGAAGAGTATGGCACTGTAGTTTCGATTAGATTCAGCGTATTAGCAGAGTACTGCTATCTAACCGAAACAGCAGTCGTAAGGTTATTTGATGTTGATAGAATTGACTATGCAAACTTCACTAGTTGGGGCTCATCACCAGAAGAAGTCGTGGCTGAACAAGGTGTGTTTGGCAAGCGCAAAGTCATCTCTAATGCTAGCTACTTTAGAGGTGTTCAAGCATTTGCGCCGATACATGAAGATAAGGAAGACGATACCTCAGAAGAACAGCAGTATGCCTCTTTCATTGCTCAAGATTGGAAGAACAAGCGTGTTGAAGAGATATCATGTGCTCCATCCGCTATTGATAATTACTTTACAGACTCAGATAAAGCCTTTGAATTAAGCCCAGCATTCTTCAATGCTGAAGTCATTCTCAAATACAAGTCCGACACTGATAAATACACCTTAGAGGAAAGATCAATAACATCTAGAGCTGGTTGGTATTTAAAGAGCTACGACATTAACGAAGCTGGACAAATACATACTTATCTAGGCGATCTACAGAAACTGCCATACTCAGAACAATTGCACTGGAAGCAATATAATGAGAAGCCTAAAGCACCTATTTCAGAGAGATCTTTAGAAACAGACTTTAAGGGAAATTGGTTTAAAGTTTGTAACCCAGTTGAAGATCTCAAGCGAAAATTGGACGAGCTTGATTCCAAAGGAACAACTTGGTGGAGAATGAAAAACCGTGTTGTGAAGCAATCCCTCCACTCTGTTTATTCAAAGTCTGTCGATGAGTGGAAAGAGGAGATTTTAAGGTTGGATCAGGTATTAGTCGAAGGTTTAGTCAAGAAACAATTGAAAGCTAAAGCGAAGACGCTTGGTCAAAATCCACCGGATAAAGATAGAGAATTGAAACTAGTTGAATGGTGCCTCTTGGGGTGTGGTTTTGATGCAGAACATGCTCGTAGCGTCCTTACTCCTTGGCATGATGCTCATAATCTGAGAAGCGTCCTCAAGGGACATATTTCAGGACAAACCGCTGAGAAAATCAGACTAGATGCTATCAAGGACTTTGGTTCACTTAGAAACCACTTCAATGACCTCTGCGAAAGATGCCATGAATCACTCTGTGTCATCTTCAATGCTTTAGAAGAACATCAGCAAGACAAAACAGGCACTCAAAATAATTGAAGGTAGAGTTATTCACATGATCCTAGCAAATCTAATCCCGAATTTGAGTGGCTGAAACTCATTTAGGGGCATAGACGTGCTAGCGATGAGCACACAGGCACGTCTCTGGACAGAAATGAGCCTTAGGTTTTGCTAATCCCGAATTTGAGTGGCTGAAACTCATTTAGGGGCATAGACGTGCTAGCGATGAGCACACAGGCACGTCTCTGGACAGAAACGAGCTAGAGTTTCAGTTCTAGCCCGCCGAACTAAGATTAGTAAAGGTAAGTTGAATACTTAAACTCTGTTATATTTTGGGCTCAAAATAATACTGCTTAGTTTCAGTTAATTTACTTCCTACAAACATTGGAATTGCAAAATTTTTATCTATATCTTGAAGGCTTGGTAAGTAATCTACTATCTCACGTGAAAAGTTGGGGATTATATCAACAAGTGCCCAAATTGCATCATCCTTACCTTTTTGAAGGCTACGATTTTTGAAAATAAGGTTAAACGCTTTCCCAAGAGACCAATGATCCTTGATTTTTAACTTATCTTTATATGAATAATGCCTATGATATAGATTGGTAAGCATTACCGCGTCAACTCGTTCATACTCTAGAGGATTGTGAAAAGAGTCAGGAGTAAACAAGCCTTGCATACCATACATATAATGAAACCACTTCTGCATGTCCATTGCCGTATCGCAACAAACCAATAGTACGTTCAACTCTTTTGGGTTTATCTCATTGGAAAATTTTTTTTGGGCAGATAATAGATAGTCTTTCAGTTTATTATCCATATGAGGTTGTATCTCAAAAGCATTGCCCATACTTTCAAAAATATTAGATAACATTTCGGCAGTGTCTTTAAATTCGGGCATTCTTCCAAATGCTCCAATGTTAAAAACATTTCGCTCTTTTTGAGCATGCGCCTTAGAAAAATCTGGACATTTAACCTCTATATTAAATTTAAAGCCATTATAGCTAAACGAACAATCTACATCTGATGGTGGATTTAGCTTAGGTTCATAGACAAAAGTTTGAGGAAAAGAAGAAGCGATCGATGCTGCGACAGATGTTTCACAAGCTGCTTGTAAGAACTTAGCTTCATTAAATGTTGATTCTTCTAATTGCAAATCTTTCTTTAACTTTCGAATTTGCGTAGGGGTTGCATAACGATCTAATATCTCCAAACAAGAATATAGTATTTCACGGTATTCTCTTGATAGCTTCTCATCCCCTGACAAGTATGGATTTGTAATAGACTGGTTCATAAACTTCCTTTACATATAACGTCTGTTAGGCAATTAAAAATACTTCTTTTTCGTTATGATGCGCCTTTATTTTCTAAAATCAGTTCTTTAATGTTAGGTGAAGCAAACTAGACATGTTGTGGAGCCCGCCAAACTTATAACAAGTTTCCCTCCTCATAACTTAAGATATTCTAGTATTATCCTCTTTTAAACTTCCATCTAATGGCTAAACCAGCTAATGTTATACATCCAATTGAAATAATGCTATTAATAATACCTAAAAACACAAATATACCATTTAATGGTGCATCTTTATTTAAAATAGGAGACATATCTTTTAATGACGAGAATGGTTGAAGTGCCTGTTTTACAGAAAAAATAAGTGAATTTAAAATTAACTCCCAATCAATTGGTAAGTAGAATGAGAGTTTTGGTGAGGCTATTAGCGAATATATAAGTGTAAAAAGTATTGTAGTGAAAGATAGAATATATAGAGGTCGGGTATAACTAGTCCCATAATCACTCAAAATCGAATATAGATAAGAAATAGTTAAATACTTTTTGTACCCCTTATTTTTATTTAGAATACTCTCTTGTTCTAGAGAGAAAAACATACCTTCAAGATCTCTGTTACGTTGTGATTCGAGGAAAAATCTAATTGTCCTGTAATAAGAAGCATCTTTATCCCCATTGCGATTTATGAAGCCATCTTTTTGTGGGAAAGAACTGCCATGAGGTATATTTGAACCGAAAAATTCAGGTGGAAACTCAAAGCTACTTCCAATAAAACTAAAAGGATGAACTATATGCCTATTATTCAACTGTAGTTTTTTAACACTTGATTGTTTAATGTTTAAATTATATATTGGGCTACATTCATCTTCATTTCCTGAATACAACTCAAGTATCCCTACATTTGACTTGATTATATCTACATTATTAACTGGAATGTTATAAAAGTAAAAATTCATTCCATCTAATTCTGAATTTTTAAAATTTAGATAATTTATGGTTGTTTCTCTAACAACTGAAACATTAGTAGATTTAGTAACACTTTCATTTTGGGATTTTGTTTTGCAGTTATAAATATTAAATGTTAAACCAAAAAAATCTGATAAGGTGATTTTTAAATAGTCAAAAAAAACACATTTATTAAAAGTTACCGTTTCATCTTTATCTGGTGATAATGATATCAACATCAATTTTTCTGAAAATGCAACAAACTCAAATATTGGCATTTCGAAAGATTTAATTTTACACACATAGAAATAACACTTTTCAATAACAGGTGATATGTGATTTATTAAATCATAATCTTCTTTATCTTCTTTATCTTCTTTATCCTCAATGAATGTGAAGTAGCTGCAATATAAATTATTTAATGTTATGCCTCCAAATAAGAAATCTCTTTTACAGTTGTTCATCGTAAAATCGATAATCTTGTCTGTCCCAATAATTTCAGTACGTTGGAGAAATAAACAGTTATTGAGTGATATAGAACTCATTGATTCACATAAAGTCAGTTTGGAACTAAGAATTCTTGCATTATCAACAACGACATTTATGCCCTCATGATCTTTCAGTAATTCCAGTACGCTTTCCCACATCTCATTAGTAAGCTCCTCGTTAATTGTGAGCCTATTTTCAATAAATTCCATAACATATAGCCAATATACACAACTCGATACATATTGAATTAGGTGTGAGTCAGTGTCAATACACTAAATAGCCCTAACAAAGAAACGGGCAAAGATGGGGCAACAGGTAAGGATTTCTTACCTGTTGCTAACACGTTTTGGGGCATAACTCAGTTAGAACATTCTTTTAGATCTGATTAAACCGTGATTTACAAAGTGCCAGACTACACCCTGATAAATCCAGATGATGGTAAAATTGTAAGCCACAGAGGTGCGAACCAGTTGGCTCTTTTTGTGTATACACGTTTTAGGGCGTAATAGCCGATTACTAGTTCAGTGGGCCGTACTAAAACGTCGTCACATAACTAACGTATTAACAGTAGTGCGCGTTTCTAGATATGTTAGGGCTTAGCAGGAGGCGCAAGCGCGTATCACTGCCAGTTATACTCTGTAACCAGCTTCGCTGGGTCTCGGGCGGATTTCAGAGGAGCGAACCCCGTGATTTTCTTTCCGCCCTTATCCCCGCGGGGCTGTCATCACATGTGTCTAACTATGCGGCTGACGAAACATACTGTGATAGCTCAGCGTCAAGGTTGAACCCCGAACAAATTCTCATGTATGCGGGTTTGCTGTTGATTGCCTTTGTTAATGTTCTCATATCTCCAATAAAAATGGAGGCAGTTTTTGAGCGTGTTAGTGCAGTATAAATCATGCTGTTCTCCACAAATGATGTGGAGGTAGACCTAGGCAAGAGAACGATAGTGTAGGCAAACTCTGAGCCTTGAGTTTTATGAATTGTGATACCGTAAGAATGTACTAACCCGGTATCAAAACATGTACTTTCATCGATATAGACTGTCTTTTCAGCAAACTTGCAGACTAATTTCTTTTGTATGTCTTCACCTGCCTCTTCTTGCTCGTAGATAATACCAGTGACAATTGCCATATCACCGTTGTACAGGTCAAGTGGTGCAAAGTTCTTTGTGACAATAACACGCTCCCCCTTGGCAAAACCCCATAAAGGTTCAGAACCACTACAGTTTCGTTCATTTGTTATGAAGTGGTCGTTAATGCTGATGGTAGATAGGGGGTTATCTGCATTGGAATAAGGTGTAATTACCTGTGATCTATCTAATCCCAACTTTTTGGATAGTGAATACGCATTTGAAATTATCTGAGAATCATTAACTTGTAGGTAGTAGACGCCAGCTTGACCAGAAAATGAACTCAGGTCGGTTAGGGCACTCAGTGGGTCGTTTGAAAATCCACATGTTCTGTCATCCCACTCAGCTTTCATACTGTGGCCGACGTTTCGTACTAGCGTCGCCACATCTCTAATCGGATTGCCTGCTCCCTGTCTGTGGACACTTCTAAGTTCGCTGTACGGCACTGTATCAGGTTTTAGTTTTCCTAGGCTTACGAGGTGCTGCCAAACCACACCAAAGCCAACAGGAGCGATTTGAGCAATGTCTCCTACCATTGAAATGCTGTATTTTGTGGAATGTTTGTCAAATAGTGATAGAAACTCCACTACTAGTGATAGATCAAGCATTGAGGATTCGTCAAACACAATCAGCGGGTTGTCGTTTAGTTGTATCGCATTCTTGATATTGGGACTTTCAACGGTGAGTTCGACTTGACGAATTAGTCCTCGGACAGTGTAACAACAGATCTCGTCTTCTCCATCACCGAATAGGCTAGTGTATGACTTTCGCATGACACACATTCGTTCAAGCTCGTCATTGACGCGTTTTTTTGCTATACCCGCAACCGCTACAAAATATGCTGGTCGGTCTAGGCGGTTACAGACGTACTTAACACATGCCATAGCGGTACTTTTACCAGTACCTCCTTCCCCTTGAGCGATTGAAAGGTCATTGGTCAACGCGTTGAAGGCGAGCTTTTTCTGTTCTTCGGTAAGATTGAACCCGTTCATTTTAAATGAGTATTCATCAAACTCATTTATCAAGGTGATGATTCGTCCATTGGATGACTTAGCGTCCTTAGAAGACACTATTTTTGTTGCCATTGATTTCTCGACGATACTCTCAAGGTTCGCTAGGCCGACACCCTGATAGTCACCTCTACTCGTTCTGCACAGGGCAATTAGCGAAAGACCCGTATCAATGGCAACATCAACCAAATTTTCACCAATCAACGATGACAGTGCCACCCTAAACTTTTCTTCACTGATAGCCGTGTGATTTTGCTTGAGTGCGCGATACACCACGTAGTCAATTGCGCCAATCAACCTGACAGGAGAGTCGTCAGGAATACTCATCTCGTTCGTCTTTCTTAGTCGTTCAGCAACGCCCCATGCATTGTTAAAGCGACTTCCCATGCGGATAGGTGCATAAGGATTGCTGGTTAACAAACTTTTTGCGGAGCGACCCAATAACCTCATCAGTCTATGGGCAGTGCGTCTGTCATAACCAGCTTTTTCAATGAATTTAATAGACTCAAATTCAGCCTGCACCGTCTGATAGGCTGTTAGAAACGCCAGCCCACGTTCAGTGCTGTCAAATGCATCGACTAGGGCAGGTAGATTGCCGTTCCTTAGTACATTCAGGAATTGCCTTGCCGAGCCAGCTCTTTCGATAGCTTTACTAATACGAGACTCTCCACACCCGATACCTCGGAATTCTGGATGCGTGAAGAATAGCTTTTTAGTAAGGGTCGGCAACTCATACTGACGTAATGCACGCTCGTAAAGCCTAAGATCACTCTCGATATCATTAAACGCGTCTAAAACTAACCGACCTGACGTTGCGGAATATTGTGGGCGATAATTAATCAGCGCTTTTTGGCTTGCACATGAAAACACCCACACCTCAGCTACACATGGCTCCTTGTAAGTGTGCTCTTTCCTAATGAAAACAGACAATCGTTTGTTTCTTTTAGTGCAATTGCCATAAACAATGTAGGCATTTAGTAAGTTACGCACACTTGTAACTAGCAATCTAAACTCGATCAAATGTTCTTCCTCCGCTTAGGATAGAATTCTTGACCTGATCTGCGTGATTCCTCATATGTTCGTCAACAGATCGCTCTGAGGCGGCCAAGGTCAGCTCCAACCTATGGATCTTTGCCTCTTTCTCTTTCAACTGTTGCTCCAGTGTTTGTATTCGAGCATTGAGAGTCACGATTAGAGCACCCTGTTCGTTTATATCGCTAGCCTGACTCGCAACTAATTCGTCACGCTTTTTGTACGTTATTGATCTTGGTTGAGAGTTCTCAACCCCAATGTTGCGTATATCTTTCGGAAGTGCTTCCTTAATCAGCGAGTTTTTGTACAGTGTTGCACGATCCTTGAACGCGCACCATCTAGCCAATTCACTAGCATTGATTCCTAGTTCATTCGTGCCACGTTCGTCTCGCGGAAACTTGATCCCCTTTTGGCGCATCTGACTAATAACCTGCTTATAGCATTCGACATATAAAGCAGATTTGGCATTACCCCGCAGGCTTTCCTGCTCAGGTGTCAATTTAACAGGTTCTATTCCCATGTTTATCTCTATTCCTTCAGTGGAGCGGGTGTAGTGCGCTCCAGCCATGCTAGGTATGGCTGAGCCTGTTCAGAACTCACTAGGGTTTCACCAAAATACTCAATACGCCCATCTGGCATCAGGTCTAACCCCACATCCTCGTGATCAAGAATTCGAGCAAGCGCTCGGCATAGTTTCTCGACATTAATGTCAGCTTGTCTAAACTCAGTTGCATCGTGCAGTGTCAGTTGTGAGTTAGATGCATCAGAAATTGCAAGTTCAGCCTGTTTTAGGTTAATTTGCAGCTTCTTTATCTCGTCGTTGAGAAGCCCAATTCTTGACTCATACCTAGCCTTTAGATGTACCCAGTTTTTAGGTTGAGGTTGAGCTAAGGAGTCCAGTTTGCTTGTACTGGGCGCAATTTTTAACAAGGCAGTCTCAAGGTATCCTCGGTAGTATCCCCCCTTGTTCTCGCTTTTAAGTAGAGTGGAATAACCAATCCCTGTATCCCGTTCCAATTTTTTTGCCAACTGATCCATATTCGAAATACCTGCCTTGAGGCTAGGAGTTGCGATGTATGTATCTAGAGTTTTAGTAACCAACTCGATTCGCCCGTTAAGGGATTCTGCCCTTTTATTCTTAACCATTAGATAACGCCTTTATTACATTGTTTTGTAAAGGGCTTCTCGTTAGAGGTGGAGTACCCGATAAGTCACTCTCAATCACCTCCAGAATTTGCTGTTTAGTAATAATATTCGCGTCTAACATGCTCATGATCGGGGACATGATATGTCGAGGGTCTAAAGAATCATTTACGAAACAGGCTTCAACCTCCCTCATGATGTCATCACTAGCGTTCTTAGAATCGTTTAAGATTTTCCTCTCAATTCTGGCTACAGTTTTTTGAATTTCAGGGCTATTCAGTGAAGGTACGTCACTCACACTAGTCATGTGGTTGAGTAACAACTCAGGCAAAGACATTTTGAACGTCTCACATGATATTGTTTCTGATAGCAGGCGTGGTGCAGGAACAACAAATTTATTAGCATTCTTCTTGTTCAACAACCTTATCCTCGTTTGTTCAACAATACGCAGAGCTGCTTGCCAACCCAATAGTTCACTCTGCAAAACAGATTGTTCGCGTTTGAGTTGGGCGACTTCAACTTTCTGCACAGTCTCATCACCAATCTTATTTCGGTTTAGGTTAATTAGGGACGTTACGTTACTCTTCAAATCCAACTCTAGTCGCTGAACCATGCGTGAAATAGAAATCAAGTTATCTATATGACAGATTTTAATTCGACAAACACCGCATCGCTGATAACCACCATTTTCAGCAATAATTTCTGAAGGGCATTCCATGTTGTGCACACAGATATGGGTTGATGAAAATGCGATCATGGATATAGGGGTGGAGGCAACAAGATCCATACCAGTGGGATTAATGATTTCATTACCCTCATCGTCAACAGTGATAATTGGAATCGATGTGAAACCGTAAATACACATTGTTTCGTTGGGACGTTGTTTGAACGATTCCTTAACTTGAGCCTGTGAAACATCATTGGTGTGCATAGGTGTGATTTCATCAGTTCTTTTGTTACCACGTACTAACATCAGGTTAGCTCTGCGGTATTCTCCGACCTTGCGCGCTCGATCTTCCTCTGTCTCTTTGTTGTAATAGATGGTTGTAGTCACTTTCATGTGACCGATATTCTTACTCACAGTCTCTACGGGTATGTAGCCAACTCTGTGACTGACGTAGGTGGTTCGAGTCGAGTGGGGAGATAGTAGCGCCAATAACTTTACGCGATGCCCCTCAGCATCAAACCCAAGTTTTTGATTCTTGCCTGAAACCCTAGCTCGTAGAACGAACTCACTATCAGCTGTGATTATTCTCTCTGCTGTCTGTGATGTCATAGAGTCCTTAGCTGATAAAGGCACCATTTTTACAAACTCACATTCTTCTATCACATCATTGAAAGAATAATTGATAACACTCTGTGAAATGCCTAGGAATATCTTCCAAATATCAGCCCACACTGTTTCTGAAAACGGCTGTCCTGATGCGTTGCGAAATAGGACATCGATTTCTAGACCCGTATCATTATAAGGAATGAGGTGGTCAACATCTGATCTCAAATTTTGGAAGTCCCTTTCTGCTCGGAGCATCGTTATGACGTCGATGTGAGAACTCGCTTTCCATGGCTTACGTAGACTTTTATCAGTGCTGACTAATAGTTGAACGATACCGTCCACATTTCCCGCCTCTACAAACTGATCAAAATAACGTTTGTCTAGGTAGCGGATATGTTTGTGCCGTATTCCCTGTTCAAGTGCGACGATAATGCCCCTGATTGGCCCAAGCAATGGGGCAACTAACTGTGTAACCTTCGTCTCTATGGTTCCAAAATTAGTCATCGAGAATGGGTTCTCAATGATCTTCGAAGGTTTATCCATTCGAACATAGGAGTGCTTGAGTTCATCATCGACGTACCAAACTATTGGAGAAAACCCTGCACAATCATGAGAGTAAATTGCTCGTTTAAATGCTTTGCTATTGTTTTCTCTCACACGTATCACGTCATGGTAATGTTCCAACGGTACTGCCCAGTGGAATACATTAGCAATTGGCTTGTTCTCAACTACATCACCGTTTAGTGGAGAGTTATGTAGTTGATATTTCAATATTCCAACAGGAGTTGCGATTTTTGCGCCTATTTCAATCAGTCTGTATTGGTTATCAGTATGGTATGAAGTAGCAGGCCTAAAACCGAGCAGTTCATAATCATAACCTTCTAGTACCCGCTCTTGCAGGTATGCACCGTACTTTTCTAGAGCGTAGGCGACCTGCAAAACGACTGCGTATTCATCTCGTGTAAATACCTTTTTTACAGACTCGCTCAGTGTGCCGAGCTTTATCCCTCGTTCAGATTTATGCCATGCGTTGGTGAACTCGTGTGGCAATAGAGTTTTGCCTGTTGAGCTAACATGTTCTGTGTTAAAGGCATAATTATTTTCAACAGAGTTCAGAGCTGCTTTTACCCATGTAGCAACTGAAACGGACTTGCGCAGCAAAAACTCACCGAGAGTACGAGGCCACTGATCTGTATCTATATCTTGATTAGAATGTGAGCGAATGACAAATGTTTCTCTATCCAACTCTTTAAACTTCGTCGGAGTATATATAAATATTCTCGGTTTCTGCTTGCTCAGGGAATAATTCGCACCAGCAAGATACATAACCCAAGTACTGGTAAATTACATTCCAGCCCCACTGAGCGTTGGAGAAAGCGGCTTTTGAAAGAGAGCTAAGGTGGCTATCTTTATAGTCATCCCAGCTAGAAAAGTCGGGCCTTTCAATCAAACCGCGCTTGTAAAATTCTTGTGTGGCTGCGAATTCATTATCAGCGAAGAACATGAAAAGAGATTCCTCGTCTTGCTCATACACAACCTCTTGATAATTGAAATTACCGCCTGCTTGAAGTTGAAGAAGCTCAGATTTGTAGGCAACGGTTAAAGCGCGTGTGTGACCAGATAATGTATCTTTTTTATGATAGCCTTGTTTGGTCGCATATAACTTGAACTCTTTTAGCCTGCTTTTCAGAGCCTTAAATGGAACAACTTCATTTGACAGCTCTTTGAGCAGCATGGCATCAGCAGGTCGCTTTATGTCATACATATCATACAGACAGAGTAGTTTAGTTACGTCATCGTAAGAGCTTACGCTAACGTCTTCAGGTGAATGTAGAGTGCTGCAATAGATGATACTGGACATTTTATCGTAACATTGCCCACCGTCACGCTCTATGATGAGTACTTCTAATGGTGGCGCATTCTGAATGTCGCAAATTAGTTGTGTAAACTCACTTTGCAGAGACTTACAGTACGAGTCAGACGCTCCAAACATGGGAGGTCTGGAGGGGTGCCCAGTTGATTTGAATTGAGCAAACTCTTCAAACTTGTTTGAACCTAGTTCAAGGTCGGCAGTGACTGGTAATACCACCAATCCCTCTCTCCACAACTTGATCAGGATTAATCTGGAATAAAGGATTACCGTTTGGTAAACATTTTTACTGATCTGCTCGGGCTTAATACCTACTGAAGCAAATAATTCCTCTGTTTGCCTAATGAACTTCACCGCTCCATGATAACCTTTATGGTTAGGTCTTCTTGCATTGCTCTTTCTGGTGGCAAAGTTGGAAGCACTAGCTGCTTGAGATGCGATAGTAAGCAGTGTTTTTGTATCCGAGATATTTTCTGCTATTTCACATATGACACATCGTACGTCAGCCTTGCCTAAGCTAATGTTTGAACCACGATTCAACACGTCCATCTCTGGAACAGAGAACTTTTTGTCAACACCTACGCTAGAAAAGAATGCTGAGACCTGCGCCTTTAGCTGTATTGCAATTTCAGTGCAACGCGTATCAGCATCGCCTTTACCAGAAGGGTAATAAAGGGTGTTAGTAGTGTTAAAGATCATTGTTTGTGCGCCTCGAGTCTCATTAACATACCTTCGATCCTTCTAGCTTCAGCTAGGTGTTTATTTTTTTCTTTCAATAGAATGGCTTGTTGATCAGTTAGGTTTAGGCGTGTGATATCACGAGATAACTTATGCTCCTGACTCAGCTTCTCTGAGTTATCTCGTTTGTAATTTACGGTACTTGTGAAACTGACATGTCCTATCAGACGACTGACGTCCTCCGCTTTATAACCAAATAGCAACTCTCCACCCTCAGTTAAGCGAGGGCACTCGTAATGCAGGTAGAAAACTAGTGCATGCCGAGCAAAATGTGGCCCATGAAGTAAATCCTCAGAGATACCTACCTCCCTTAGCGCTTTTTTGAAACGTGTAACGATATTTGTGTGGCCACGCTTTTCATCGGCACGCTGAGTTAGGAGAAATGGTCGCCCCTTGTTCTTGCCATTGTCAAACGTGAACAAAAAATCGTGACTATAGTCCGTGGTCATGGTCAACAGAAGTTTATCGAGTGACTTCCAAAATATTTCCTCTGCCACACCAAACAGGTTCACCTCATGGTGTCGGGTTTTGCGACCTTTCCAAGCTGAGCACAATTTATTCTCCTCAGAAGTTAGACCTCGTTTTGATATATTTGGGGGCAGGAAAATCCTACGCTGTGTGAAATCAATATGTCCCAACTGCAACAGCAGTGCCTCGCTGATTCTTAACCCACTCGCGAATAGTAGAGCGAATAGGGTACGGTCACGATCTGACAGGGATTCCTGATTGAGGAACTGTTCAATCTGTTCCTGTGTTATGGCGACCTTATCTCGAACTGGTGAATCATCGGAAGGACGGCGTGAAAATACTTGATTCGTTTCTCCACGTATATTGTGCGCACCCAGAATTGCCCCAATAGCGGTATGATTCTGCCAATATAATTTTTGTGCCTGAGTTATCTCGGTGGAATTCCAAACCTGCTCAAACAGTGGTTGATATTCGGACTCTGATGGTGAAACTCCCATAGCACGGCAGAGTCTGGTATGCGCTGATCTACCATGACGCTCGGAGATCTTGATATAGTGCTCAATTGCATTTAAATGCACGTTAATTGAATTATTTCCAAGTTTTGGGCGGTAGCCCTCCATAAGCTCTCTTATCGTCTCAATCTCATGAGTAGCGTTGTGAGGCAATTCTTTTTGGATGTACGCTGGGTAGCTCATAACGAACTTATGTGCACGATGCAGTATGAGGGCAGTATCAGAACCCATAACTCCAGCCTCATGGAGATAATCTATGAATTTAATCACATGCATTCGGTACGTATTGATTGAGTTAGCACTTAAGTTCTTTTTTCTATTAGTGGTGTCTGCTAGACGGACTATCTCCTCTTCGTAGACTCTGAACTCCTCAATTTCAGTGTCATCGTCAACTCTGAAGAGATGATGAGAAGTTGTTTCGATTACGCGTGAATTAACGACGGTAACCTGCTTACGTGTTTCATACCTGATGTTCTTTAATTTCATGAGAGCGTATCAAACCTCATTTCTTGTATTGTTAATACCTTAAGTTACTGACATATAAGGAGTCAAGTTTGTAGTGTGTTTAAAATATTAGGGAGAATAGATGTATATATTACATAACGGTCAAACGCCATTCGTTACGTTTGGTTTTGGTCTTGGTACCAGCTGGGCGTCTCGTCTTATTCAGCAATCGATTTTGAAAAACCGTATCGCTGGTCTTGGCAAAAACCGTAAAACCGCCGTATTCCCTAAATTGGTGTTCGGTATTAAAGACGGTCTAAACCACAAGGCAGAAGATCCTAACTACGACATTAAGAAGCTTGCACTTGAGTGTGCTTCAAAACGTATGTACCCAGACATTCTTAACTACGACAAAGTCGTGGAAGTAACGGGCTCATTCAAAACACCTATGGGCTGTCGTAGCTTCCTAGGCACTTACGAAGAGGATGGCGAACTTATCCATGAAGGTCGTAACAACCTTGGTGTAGTTAGCTTGAACTTGCCACGTATCGCGCTTCGCGCGAAAGGCAGCGAAGCGAAGTTCTATGAACTGCTTGATGATCGTCTACGTCTTGCTCGTAAAGCACTGGAAACGCGTATTTCTCGTTTAGAGAACGTAAAAGCGCGCGTTGCACCAATTCTATATATGGAAGGTGCATGTGGTGTGCGCTTGAAAGCGGACGATTCGATTGCAGAAATCTTCAAAAACGGCCGTGCATCAATTTCTCTAGGTTACATTGGCGTGCATGAAACTATCAACGCGTTGTTTGGTACTGAAGCGCACGTTTACGATGATGCCGTATTGCGTGAAAAAGCGGTCGCGATCATCAAACATCTAAAAGATGCGGTGAATCAATGGGCTGACGAAACTGGCTATGGCTTTAGCTTGTACGCAACACCAAGTGAAAACCTATGTAGTCGTTTCTGCCGCATCGACACCAAAGAGTTTGGTTTGATTGAAGGCGTAACAGACAAAGGTTACTACACCAACAGCTTCCACTTGGATGTTGAGAAGAAGGTTAACCCTTACGACAAGATCGACTTCGAGATGCCTTACCCAGAAATCTCAAGCGGTGGCTTCATCTGTTACGGTGAATTCCCGAACATGCAACGTAACGTAGAAGCGCTAGAAAACGTGTGGGACTACAGTTACACCCGCGTTCCTTACTACGGAACCAACACTCCGATTGATGAGTGTTACGAATGTGGTTACACCGGCGAGTTTGAATGTACAAGCAAAGGCTTTACTTGCCCGAGTTGTGGCAACCACGATTCAACCAAAGTATCGGTGACACGTCGCGTATGTGGCTACTTGGGCAGCCCAGACGCACGTCCGTTTAACTTCGGCAAACAAGAAGAAGTTAAACGTCGAGTGAAACACCTATAAGGTTAATTACCACTCGATTCAACACTTTGAAAATCAACCTGCTTTAGGTTGATTTTCTTTTTCGCGATAACAAAGAGACGCATTATGAACTACCACCAATATTATCCAATTGACGTTGTTAACGGACCGGGTACGCGCTGCACATTGTTTGTGTCGGGGTGCGTACATCAGTGTCGTGGCTGTTATAACCAGTCGACGCAACGATTGGATTCGGGAGTGTTGTTCACGCAAGAAGCGGAAGACAAAATCATCAATGACTTGAATGACACGCGCATTAAACGTCGCGGTTTGTCCTTGTCGGGCGGAGATCCGCTTCATCCTGCTAATGTGCCTCATATTTTAAAGATCGTGAAAAGGGTGAGAGAAGAGTGTCCCGGTAAAGACATCTGGGTTTGGACAGGCTATACGCTGGCTGAACTGGATGACGCGCAAAGAGAAGTGGTGCAATACATCGACGTTTTGATTGATGGTAAGTTTGAACAAGACAAGAAAGATCTCAATCTCGAATGGCGTGGCAGTTCAAACCAAATCATTCATCGCTTTACGGATATTTAATCAAGCATTCTCCAAACATAAAAAGGGCTCACACGTGCATAACGTGTGAGCCCTTTTGGTGTGAGTTCGTCAGTGTATTTTCAGTTACGCTGTCACTGTTTGGTCATCTTCGACCATATTGTTTATCCAACGTTTAGATTGGATACGATAAGTCGTCAGTACGCCTTTCACAAATTCTTCAGCTAGCAAAGACATCAAGACAAAATGCAAAGGCAACCCGAGTACCATACCAGTGTAATAGGTAAGGGGAATACCAATAGCCCACTGACCGAACGTATCAATAAAAATGCTGTAGCGAATATCTGCGCCACTCTTTAGTACGCCGCCAATCCCTACCATGTTAAACACTCTCAAAATCATACCCAGCGCCATGACTAAGCATACGTTAAGTGCCATTTCTGCATCGGTTAATGGGCTTAGTACCAATAGATGATGAATTAAAGGCGAGCTCAACCACACTAGGAAAAACAGTAAGGTGGCTAAGATTGCGCTGGTTAACACATACCACCATGCCGTTTTCTCGACCCGGTCATAATGTTTTGCGCCAATATCATTACCAAGAAGAACGGATGCTGCGACCGCAAACCCCATAAAGGTTGAAATCAGTACACCTTCAATTGGTGATAAGAATGAGATGATCGCAAGTTCTGAAACGCCCAATTGACCATAGATGATGCTGTAAACGATCAGTCCACCAGTCCAGAGCGCATCGTGGACCAGCATGGGTAGAGAAACCTTAAAGTATTTTTGACGATACTGCTTTAAACGGCCTTGCGCCCAATCGAACTTGGTCGGAATAAGGTATGCATAGCGTTTACAGAAAAAGTAAATCAACACTGCCGTTTGGAAAAATCGAGAAACAAAGCTGCCAACGGCTGCACCAAATACGCCCCATTGAGGGAAGCCGAATAAACCGAAAATCAAAACATAATTAAGCACGACGTTCACGACAATCGCGGAGATACTAACGTTGGTTGCCAGTTTGGTTTGGCCTACGGAGCGCAATACCGCTTCAATAGGTACCACTATCGCCGTTGCAATGAGACTAAAGCCCGTAACCACAAGATAATCACGTGCATAAGTGACGTATTCGGGATCGTCTGACATGAAAGAGACGATCTCTTTATCAAAAATCGCATAAAGAACAATAAACGGCAGCGTCACTAAAATGGAAATAAACCAAGATTGCGCCAATGTTCTGCGGATTCCTGCCAGGTTCCCTGAGCCGTAATATTGAGAAGCCAGCACCGTTACTGCACCGCAAAGACCGAAAATGACTGCAAGGTTAAAGAAAAAAATGCGATTTCCGACACCGACTGCAGCCGTTGCGGATTCGCCGAGTTGGCTCACCATGAAAATATCCACGACGCCGAGTAACGCAAAAGCATGGATTGAAGTGAAACAGGAAGGCCAATCGCAATCAGCTTTTGCCAAAATGCTTTATCGATGTATTCGCGTGTTAAGAGCATCGCATTTCTCCTTAAAGATTAATGCGAGTAGTTTATCCCTATGATTTGGCGGTGTATTTTTCAAAGGCATCCAAAACCTTTGTAAAACTCTCCACTAGTGTATATGTGAGCCAATAAATCATGGAAGATAAACAAGAACGCTACGCGATTTCAGAAAAAACCTATCAAGAGTTTATTGATCACAGTCGAGTACTGGCATTGGAGGAGAGAGGCATTGTGCAGTGCGGAATTGCAACCTGTCGTGACTTCTTCTCTGTTTATCGTAAAAACCAAAAAAAACACATGCTGCTTTACACCGTGCGCGGTAAAGGTTGGTTAGAAAGTGGGGCGTGTCGATATGATTTGGAGCCTGGCTCGTTGATCACGGTGCCTGCAGGTGTTGAAAACGGTTTTGGTATGGAAGAGGAACCCTGGCAGATCGCATGGCTTTTTCTTACTCCTGATAGAGCATGGCCAATGATAGAGAGTAATATTAGTTACCAGCTCACATCTGCACCTGAGGTGATGTATGCGTGTATCCAAACGTTGTTACGCAGTATTAATCTTCCCATTGATTATGGTGGTGCGGTTGGTGCACATAGCGTGGCTCAGTTAGAGCTGATGTTAAACATGCCGCCCTCAGAGTCGATATCACGCAGCCAATTGAGGCTTCGGCGCGTATTCGATCTTGTCCAGCGTCAGCTCCATAAGGATTGGAGTGTCGAGCAAGTGGCAGCTTTATATCCATGTTCGGAGCCACATTTGCACCGTCTGACTCAAAAGCAGTTTGGTCGAAGCCCGATGGCACATTTAACACGTATGCGCATGGAATACGCTGCTAGGTTACTTCGTTCAACAGAATGGCCGATTCAACATATTGGAGAGATAGTCGGATATCCAACTAGTGCCAACTTTAGTACACGTTTTAAAGCGTGGTCGAGCATGACGCCAAGAGAATTTAGGAAAAACGGAAGAGTGGATTGGTATATTGAGGAGTGAATCGTTCTTTTTATAACCGATAGAGCGCACAAAACTTATCGTAACCCAGAATTTTGTTCTCTAATTGATGAAATAAGTGAAAAATCATTTCGCCATTTTTTGCGATGGTGTTAACGTGAGGTTCGGTACTTGAATTTCAAAGGGTTATGACTTTCATGTTTTCTAATCTCCCAACTCCCGTATTAGATCCTATTTTATCTCTATCCGTTGCATACCGTAACGATGACCGTCCAAACAAGGTTGACCTTGGTATTGGCGTCTATAAGAACAGCGCAGGCGAAACGCCGATCATGAAAGCCATTCAAATGGCGCAGGATGTCGTTGTTGAAACTCAAAAAACCAAATCTTATGTTGGTCTTGCGGGTTGCGAAGAATTTAATAAAAGCATGATCGATTTGCTACTGACGGGAACGTCAGCAATGGATCGTGTTGCTGCCATTCAAACACCAGGTGCAAGTGGTGCGCTGCGTATGTTAGGTGACCTGATGAAGGTCGCACAGCCAGATACGACGGTTTGGATTTCAAACCCTAGCTACGTAAACCATAAACCAGTGATGGAAGCGGCAGGTCTTAAAGTTAAGTTCTACCATTACTTTTCTCCAGAAACGAAACAAGTAGACACAGCAAAAATGATGAATGATCTTGCGAAAGCAGGGCCTTCCGATGTTGTATTGCTGCATGGTTGCTGTCACAACCCAACAGGCGCAGATATCGATTTTTCTGCTTGGCAAGCCATTACGGAATTGTCACAGAAGAACGGTTTCACCCCATTTGTTGATATTGCCTACCAAGGCTTTGGTGATGGCTTAGAGGAAGACGCAAAAGGGCTTCGCTTCATGGCAGATAACGTTGAAGAGATGTTAATAACGACGTCATGTTCGAAGAACTTTGGCCTATATCGCGAGCGCACAGGTGCGGCGATTGTCGTTGGTAAGAACATGCAAGACGTGACCAACGCAAAAGGCAAGCTACTTACGTTAGCGCGTTCTACTTACACGATGCCACCCGATCATGGAGCGGCTTTGGTTAAGACGATTCTTCAAGATGACAACCTGACTTCCATTTGGAAGCAAGAGTTGAGTGAAATGCAACATCGTTTGGTTAGTCTTCGTCAAAGTTTGTGTAACGAATTGAGAAACAACCATAATACCGATCAATTTGACTTCATTGAGGGTCACAAAGGCATGTTTACTGTGCTAGGCTTTAGTGAAAACCAAATGGCGCAACTGCGTGAAGATTATGGCATTTATGGTGTTGGCGATGGTCGAATTAACATCGCTGGACTTACCGAAACTCATATTCCATACGTAGCGGACGCAATTAAGAAAGTATCTCAAGCTTAATTGGAGTGTGGATGAAAAACTGGAAACTGATTCTGCCGCTTATGATGAGCGGCAGTTTAATTGCTTGTACGTCAACTCAAACGACGCAGGAACCTGTTGAGCCTGAGTCGCCGAAGGTCGAAGAACCTGTCAAAGTAGAGCCAGAAGTGAAACCAGAGGTTGATCCAACGCCTGAGGTTGAGCCTAAGCCTGAAGTAAAACCTGAGAAAAAGCCCGAGCCAAAACCGACAAAACCAGCCAAAGTGACAAAGACACCAGACGGCATGTTGATCCTTGGTTCTGAAGAGTGGGTTTACGTTCCTGAAATTGATCAAACCTTCAAAGCTAGGGTTGATACAGGGGCGACAACATCATCAATTAGCGCGACAGACATTGTTCCGTTTGAGCGTGATGGTAAAGATTGGGTTCAGTTTAAGATCGACTTGGGCGATAAAGAAACTAAAGAGTTTAAAGTACCTGTAGAGCGCTGGGCTAAAATCAAGCAGTCATCGTCAGAAGAGGTGGATAAACGAGCGGTAGTAAAAGCGTATATTACCGTCGGTGACCACAAAGAAAAGACAGAGTTTACGTTAGCTGAACGTGGGCATATGAAGTTTCCAATTTTACTTGGTCGAAGCTTTTTTAGAGATATCGCCGTTGTGGATGTATCGAAAAAGTATGTCCAAGATAAACCTAAAAAATCCGGCAAAAATTAAAGCCTTGTTACTAGTTCCTGCTAACAATCGGTACTTAACAAAAATGGCCTCCGAAACCGGAGGCCATTTTTATTGAATCACACACTTATTAATGCAACTGCTTAGTTACTTAATTAAAATGCAAAACGAGCAGACATCACAATTTGTTGGCCATAGACACCATTATTTTTGAAATCCGCGCCAAGTGATAGTTGCTGAGTAGAGTGGAATCTTGCGCCAAAATTATAAACGGTATTGGAATCGTCGTTATCCATGATTTGACCGATACGGGCATGTAGCTCAACATTTTGCATGAACCAAATACGAGTACCAATATTCACCTCAGTGCGCCACTCGTCACCCACTTTATCACTGCCGTTTTCTTTAATGTTGTGTACCAACATTTGGCCATAAATATCTGCAAATTGGCCTGCTGGGCCGTTAAAGCCAATACCACCAGCAATATCCCAGTCTCCGCTAAACTCACTGTCTGCGCGAGCAATGAAGTGGGTGTTTTCTGTAAAGTAGGTATTGAACTCGCCACCAAATGTACCAGGGCTAGTGCCCATGCGAAATTCCATCGTGTTGTAGTTGAAATTATTTGCATGTGCGGAAAGTGGCAAAACAGCGCACAAACCAAAGGCTGCAACCTTTAGAGCTTTACCTAGCATGGTGTCTCCGGGCAAGATGATTAAAATGAACAAAAAAATGGTCTGCAAAAAGCAGACCAAGATTGATAAAGCTATCATTTTAAGTGCTTGCCGTCACCATTTAGCTGTAATCGTCACAACATCATGTCGATGTGCACAGCAATCGGGGTTTGTTTTACATGACCACGAGTTGTTCGACTTCAATCTCTGGTTTGTTTCCGCCTTCAAATTCGCCAAACAGACGGACTTTAGTCGTGTGATCAATCGGAGAGTTTAGTCGGATATCGTCATCCAGTTCGACCATGACTTCACCGGAACCATCGCTAAAGACAAACTTATCCGCGCGAACTTGACGTAATAAGTTACCTTCAACGACTACATCTTTTTCAGTAAACATATTGGAGTCGTTTAGCAAGGCGTCCAATTTTTCCACAGTGACAGGACCATTAAACTGCAAGTTTGATTGGTTTTGAGCGTGATCTTTCGCGAACGCGATAGAAGGAGCAATAACTAAGGCGGCGATTGTTGCGATAATTGTATTCTTTTTCATGTTACATCCTCATCGGTTTGTTTTGATGGGTTCATTAAAACAGAGCTTGTTTGAACCAATGATGATTTCAACATTCATATTCTATTCATTTGCTTGAGTAAGTGGGGACGATGACGTTATGATTGTTCATCTTCCTCTATTCCTTACAAATGTTCATGAAATCAGCGATCCCATCTTTAATGGTTCAAGGCACCACTTCGGATGCCGGAAAAAGTGTCCTTGTGGCAGGTTTATGCCGTGTATTAGCGAGAAGAGGGATAAACGTTGCCCCATTTAAGCCACAAAACATGGCACTAAATAGTGCAGTAACCAGAGATGGCGGGGAAATAGGTCGAGCTCAGGCAGTTCAGGCACAGGCGTGTAATGTTGAGCCAACCGTGCACATGAATCCGGTTTTGATTAAACCCAATAGTGATACAGGTGCTCAGATCATTTTGCAGGGCAAGGCGCTTTCCAATATGGATGCGGCTGGTTTTCATGATTACAAGAAAGTTGCGATGGACACGGTGTTAGATTCCTTCTCTCGTCTGACTCAAGAATTTGATTCGATCATGATCGAGGGTGCAGGGAGTCCTGCTGAAATCAATTTACGTGAAGGCGATATCGCGAACATGGGTTTTGCGGAGGCCGCTGATGTTCCGGTGATCATTGTTGCTGATATTGATCGTGGTGGTGTATTTGCGCATTTGTACGGAACACTCGCGTTACTTTCTGAATCTGAACAAGCGCGAGTAAAAGGATTTGTTATCAACCGTTTTCGAGGTGATATTCGTTTATTGCAATCGGGCCTCGACTGGCTAGAAGAAAAAACAGGCAAACCTGTACTCGGCGTGCTTCCTTTTCTTCATGGTTTGAATTTAGAAGCAGAAGACGCGATCACCGCGCAGCAAGAGTTGCACTCTGAGGTAAAACTGAATGTCGCTGTGCCTGTTTTAACCCGGATTAGTAATCATACTGATTTTGATGTGTTGCGATTGAATCCCGACATCAATCTACGTTATGTAGGCAAAGGCGAAAAAATAGATAAAGCCGACCTTGTTATTTTGCCTGGGACCAAATCAGTTAGAGACGACTTAGAGTATCTAAGAAGCCAAGGGTGGGATAAAGATATCTTACGTCATATTCGTCTTGGTGGAAAAGTGATTGGTATCTGCGGTGGCTACCAGATGCTTGGAAGCTTGATTGATGATCCAAATGGCGTCGAAGGCCAGCCGGGTCAAAGCGAAGGGCTTGGCTTACTAGACATCACCACGACGCTAACTAACAGCAAACAGCTTACAAATACGCAAGCACAGCTTTCTCTTAATGGCAAAACAGCCAATGTAAAGGGTTATGAAATCCACGTAGGACAAAGTGAAGTGCAGGGCGTTCAACCTCTTACATTAAGTTCCGGTGAAGCAGAGGGGGCTATCAGCAAGTGTGGCCAAATCATGGGAACCTACCTTCACGGATTCTTTGATGAGGCAGATGTCTTAAGCCTGGTGTCAGAGTGGGTAAACGGCACTCAAATCAAACAACAAGACTTTGAAGAGTTAAAGGAACAAGGAATTAATCGTATTGCAGATGCGATAGAACAACATATGAACCTTGATTTTTTGTTTAAATAGCACATTAACTGATTGAACTTTCAACCCAAATAACCAGTTCTTTCGCTTGCCTTGTATTGGAGTTTCTCTATGAAAGCATGGAAAACGCATGCTTGCCTCGCGGCAATATTAAGCATTTCATTTTCAGCTAACGCAGCTACGAACCTCAAAGTGTATGCGGCGTCTTCGATGACGAATGCGATCGACGAAATCGCCCAAAACTTTGAAGAAAAGTATGACGTTTCTATCACTCCCGTTTATGGTGGTTCTTCTTCTATCGCTCGACAAATTATCAACGGCGCACCAGCGGATATATTCATTTCTGCGAATACTAAATGGATGGATTATTTGGTCGATAAAGACGTTATTTCTCGTGACAATGTCACAAGCTTGGTGCGCAATAGCTTAGTATTGATTGCGCCTCAGTCTTCAGAATTAACCTCATTTAACTTCTCTGATGCAACAGCATGGGAAAAGGCATTGCATGGAAATCGCCTTGCGTTAGGCAATCCGACGTCAGTGCCTGCTGGTATGTACGCGAAAGAATCACTGACTACACTGGGTGTATGGAAAGAGATTCAAACTCAAATCGCACCAGCAAAGAATGTGCGCCTAGCGTTGGCGTTGGTTGAACGTGGGGAAGCACCTTTAGGCGTGGTCTACAAAACCGATGCGCAGTTAACCGACAAAGTCAAAATTGTTGGTGAATTCGCGAGTGATACGCATGCGGCTATTGTTTATCCGGCTGCGGTTGTGAATGATTCTACTGAGTCCGAGCAGTTCTTCCAGTACCTAAAATCGGACGAAGCCGCACGCGTTTTTGCTCAATATGGCTTTCAGCAATAAACCGGCTTTCAATTATAGGAACGAAGCGTGACAGAACTGGAATACCAAGCCTTAATGTTAAGCCTCAAAGTGGGCGCGTACGCAGTACTTTGGCTCATTCCTCTCGGCGTTTTTCTTGCTTGGCTACTTTCTCGAAAAACGTTCTTCGGTAAATCGATCCTCGATAGCTTAATTCATTTACCACTGGTATTGCCGCCAGTGGTTATCGGCTATTTGTTGTTGATTTCTCTTGGGCGGCAAGGGTTTCTTGGCAAGTGGCTCTATGAACATGTAGGGCTAGTCTTTAGCTTTAATTGGAAAGGAGCAGTAGTCGCTTGTATTGTCGTGGCCTTGCCTTTGATGGTTCGGTCTGTGCGGTTAAGTTTAGAGAACGTCGACCCAAAACTGGAACATGCCGCTTCAACGTTAGGCGCTTCTCCTTTAAAAGTTTTTCTCACCATTACGTTACCACTGACCATTCCCGGAATTATTACTGGGACGATGCTGTCTTTTGCTCGTAGTCTTGGTGAGTTCGGGGCGACGATCAGTTTCGTCTCTAACATTCCGGGAGAGACCCAAACGATTCCACTGGCAATGTACAACTTTATTGAAACGCCAGGCGCGGAAATGCAGGCGGCTCGCCTATGCATCATTTCTATCGCGCTAGCTTTGTCTACATTAATGATCTCTGAATGGCTAAATCGCAAAGCGGCAAGTCGATTGGGTGCGAAGTAATGACGATTAAAGTTCAATTTAAACAAATGCTTGGTGATACTGATTTCGATATCAAACTTGAGTTACCGTGTAACGGAATTAGCGCTTTGTTTGGGCGATCTGGTGCGGGAAAAACCACGTTAATTAATATCATCAGCGGATTAGTTGCACCAAAGCAGGGACATGTTGCGATTGGTGATCACGTTTTGTTTGATAGTGAACAGGGGGTCAACTTACCAACACACAAGCGCGGTATTGGTTACGTGTTTCAGGATTCGCGTTTATTTCCTCACTATTCGGTTCAAGGCAACTTATTGTATGGCGTTAAAGAAAAAGATGACGAGTACTTTGATGCAGTCGCCGAACTCTTGTCTATCAAACCGTTACTAACGCGCTTCCCGAACTCACTGTCTGGCGGTGAAAAGCAACGTGTTGCGATTGCGCGCGCATTACTATCAAAACCCAACTTACTTTTGATGGATGAACCACTTGCGTCGCTTGATATGCCGAGAAAACGTGAGGTGATGCCATTTCTGGAGGAATTATCGGAGAAGGTAAATATCCCTATTATCTATGTCACACACAGTCTCCAAGAAATTTTAAGGCTTGCTCAGCACCTTGCAATTATTGACCAAGGTAAAATTACGAGTTCAGGTAAGCTTGAAGACGTGTGGGCTTCTCATGCGATGCGTCCATGGCAGTCTTTCTCGGATCAAAGCAGCTTATTTGAAGGCCGAATTGCTGAACATCATGAGCGTTATGCGCTGACTTGTGTCAGCCTTGCACCTAATGCATCACTATGGGTGCAAAAGATTGATGGTGAGCCAGAGACGCCAATTCGCTTACAAGTGCGTGCCAACGACGTTTCTATTACGCTAGAGCAACCTAAGGCGACTTCTATTCGAAATATCCTGCCTGCGACGGTCGATTCAATCGAGGTGTTTAACGCGGCTGATGATAAACAGAGTATTAATGTATCGCTAAAGCTAGATGAGGGATGTTATTTGTGGGCTACGATAACACCTTGGGCGCTTGATGATCTCGACTTAAAGGCAGGTGATAGTGTATTCGCACAAATTAAAGGTGTCAGTGTCACGCAAAAAGACGTGGCATTAGCGCCGCATTAATTGTTTAAAGCTACGCACGCTTAATGATCAAAAAAGGCCGCAAACGCGGCCTTTATTTTGTCGGAAAAACGTTATTTTGCGAACACTTCTTTGAATTCGCGTTTAAGAAGTGGGTCGCGACGTGCTTTTTTAAGTTGCTTAACCATGTCTTTCACGCAGTTGTGAAGCACATTATCAAGTAATTGAGCGCGGTATTCTTCTTTATCTTCATCTGTCATGTTTTCTGGCAGATTAAGAGTAGGGAATTCTTCCATCACGTTGATACCAGCAAATGCTTGGCCAACAGAAACTAGAGCATGAAATTGCTCGAAGTTATCTAGAATGTTCTGAGCACTTGCAGGCATTTCGTCCCAAGACTCACGCACTGCTTCTTCAGACACTTCATGGATAGAGGTAACCATTTCGAACATTTGCTCTGGAACTTCGTCAAACTCAATAACTTTACGTAGTTCAGGAGAAATGGTTGCTAGATCGATTTTTTTGCTTTCGCTGTTAGTTGCTTCTGACATGGTGTGTCTCTCATTACAAAAAGGCGGGAATATTAATACCAAATGCATCAAATAGCTATACCCATGTGTCCGTAAGATGACCAGAACACGTGAGTTTGTTGAACTAACGTTCGTTGGTCATGTTTTGGTAGGGCAATTCTCAGTGTAATCGTTATAGACAATTGATTCCGTGATATTTAAACAAAAATATAGCACTTAATTATGAGTCGAATGCAACAACTCTATGAGTATGGTATATGTTTAATAAAGACAAAATAAGAAATGGAACGCGTTATGCAACCGACAGGGACATCAATGCGAATCCTCCTGGTTGACGATGTTCAGCTAGACAGGATGCAGTTGGCTATTCGTCTTAAGCAACTTGGACATATTGTAAAAGCGGTGGGTAGTGGGCTAGAAGCACTAAACACCTACGAGAGTTTTGATCCTGAACTGGTATTACTCGATATATCGATGCCAGATATGAACGGTTTTGAAGTCTCTCTTCATATCAGAGAAACCTTTCCCGACTGGATCCCAATAATTTTCCTGAGCAGTCACGAGGAACCAGAAATGATTGCAAAAGCCATAGAGGCCGGCGGTGATGATTATTTAATTAAACCCGTAGATAAACTCGTACTGAACTCTAAGCTTATCGCAATGCAGCGTATTGCCCATATGAGACGAGAGCTTAAACAAGCGACAGCTCAGTTGGAGAAAGTGAACCAACTTTTGACCCAGCAAGCGAATGAAGATGGCTTAACCAAACTCTATAACCGCCGTTATATCGATCATAAGTTAGAATCGATGGTTGCATGGCATGGCCGTCACAACATGCCAATGGCTTTGATTTTATTGGACGTCGATTTTTTCAAACCGTTTAATGATAATTACGGTCATATAGAAGGAGATCGTTGCTTGCAAGCCATTGCGAACCAACTTAAAGCAACATTTTGTCGCTCTGGCGAATACGTAGGGCGCTATGGCGGAGAAGAGTTTGTGGTGTTACTGGGTTGCACAGACGCCCAAACCGCAGAGAGAGAAGCAGAACGTATACAAGAGGCCATGTATTTTCTGGATTACCCACATGAGTATTCTAGTGTGTCTAGTAGGGTGACAGTGTCACAAGGTGTTTTTGTTTTTCAACCGACGGGAAAAGAGCAGCAGTCTGATTTGTATGCGACGGTGGATAGAGCGCTGTATACCTCAAAATCTTTAGGAAGAAATACACATACGGTGGTAAATGCAAGTTGAAACAAGCTGTTATCAATAGTTATGCCTTAGCTACACTGTCACTTTTTTCATTATGTTCTAAGGCTAATTCGATTCAAGATCAGATACAAAAAGAGTATGAAAGGAACTTTGCTATTGGGATCGTTCTGTCAGATAGCGATGTCTTTACGGTAGGATTTCATGATTTCGATCCGAACGAATACTTCAACATAGATAACGAAGACATTGGTACTCAAGATTCGGTTGATCTCAGAAAGAAGATCGCTGTATCAACACTACCATTTAGTTTTGATTTGTTTGAACAAGAGGGAATACAAACTCATTATCTATTGAATGGCCGAGTTTATGCCTTAAGTACAGAGCAAGATGTGTATGTAGACCAAAAAGGACAGATTCCAGATAAAAGTAAAGAGTTAGTCATGGGCGGATATATTGAGTTTGCTGGAGAAAAATACCTCACTGATAAGCTAACGCTTAGTGGCGCAATCGGCTCACACTTAATGTACTATCAAAACGATTATAGTTATCGTAGTAATGCACTGAATGACCTAAAACCATTTCTAGAAGGTGTATACCTAAACACCAGTGCTTGGGCCGTTGTCGGAGAAGTCAACACAAAGCTTAAATACCTAGAGCATGAATCGTGGGGGAAATGGTACCTCTGGTCGGCTCCTCACTATTTTTATGGCACTGGCTGGGGTAAAGCAAATAATGGTGATATTGGCAATCCGGAAGGCTGGTATTGGGTCAATGGAATAAAGGTGTTTTATGATTTTACCCACATTGGAGATACTGTGCAGTCAGTGTATTCGAGCTTCAATCGAGTTGATATTGGTGGTGATACAAGAAAACCCATGAATACTGTGCACTACTACGAAGCCAGTGTTGGATGGTTAATGACACCACCATTTGACTCCGATTGGATAGATAATATCGGGATCGGATTAACGATCAATTATGGCAGTGCGTTAAAAGGAGGAAGCTTAGTCTTGTTCTTTAATCAAGATTAGTCAGCTAACTTTCGCTCTGGGGTATTAATGAAGCCTCACGCAATTGCGTCCAGCTTTTTTCGCTTTGTAAAGCGCTTCGTCCGCTAACTTAATCACGTCCTGAGGTGCTTGCCCATTTCTGCTGTCGGCCGCTCCGAAACTTGCGGTAACAAAGACCGACTTTCTCCTCGAACTGTCGTTACCACGCTTTTTTTGGCCTTGTTTATGGTTATCTGGGCGGGATTCTTCATCACGTAAAATCATCTCATACTCTGCAATGGATTTACGTGCTTCTTCTAAAAACTCTTTACACTCATCTGCGTACTTGCCTTTAAAGACGATGGTAAATTCTTCTCCGCCAAATCGATATACTTTTGCGCCACCGGGAGTTTTAGTTAGACGCGAAGCGACCATTTTTAATACGTCATCACCCGTATCGTGACCGTAGCTATCGTTAAACTTTTTAAAGTGGTCAACATCAAGCATTGCGATCGTGAACTTTTTGCCCATGTGTTTTAAGTCAAGGTCGAGTGCGCGCCTACTCGGGATCCGCGTTAAGCTATCTGTGAAAGCCAATTGATGGCTGGCAGAGGCAGCATAAATAATGATAAGCAATCCCGTTAGGGTAAACATGGTGCTAGATATGTATTGCACATCAAAGAAAATGAACGTCGCGGACGCCAGCACCATTGCAGAGTAGGTCATAGCATGGATGATTTCATTCTTCTTTAAAACAAGAATTCCGAGGAAGCAGACAATACCCACACAATATAAAACTAGAATAAAAGGCAGTTTAGAAACCGTAGGTACGATAAATAAAATGCCGCTTGTCCATTGTTCAAACCCACCTTCAACGTAATACGCTAACGTAAGGTAAGACCAAAGAACGAACATCGTTAACATCAAGAGGTAAGTAAACATGGCTCTTGAGTCGAAACCGTCTTTACTAAACAAAAATACCGCAAGAAAAGAAACAGGAAGTAGCGTGGCTAAAATGGTCAGCTCAAGTAAGGCTGTACCACTTTGAAGTGGAACTTGTAGCCTGTGCTGTATCACGAAATAGGCCAGTAACGTCGCTAAACACACCATTGACTCCCGACCTTGCTTAAATGAATAGCAAAGGAGCAGTGCACAGCCTAACAGTATGTACGGCAAATTTGCGGCAATACCCCAGTTTGACTGAGTCATCTGAATGATGTTGTTCATGCTCGAACTCACTAATCCCAACAACATAAATGGGAAAAGGAATCGAAAGCCTGATGAAGTCATTGATGATGAGGACATCTATTACAAATTGCCTGAAAATAGTTGATTATATAATTGGTTAGGTTAAGCGTTTCATCAATATAGATATTAATCTGCTATCGATTTTCATGCTTCGAGAACTAGCAAGAATACGTCTATTTGCTCATTTTCCCAAGTATTTTGGGAGACATTACGACAAAAAGAGAGAGATTGATTAAATTAAGAGCAATCAATAAGTTGTTATAAACAAGTCGTTGCTATACTTGTTTTCATAGAACAAGGGAGATTTGCCAATGCAGATAAGTTCAGATGTGCATAACTACATGGAAACATTTGTTGGACAAGTGCTCAGTTTGCCTCAGTTTGTAGAGCAGTATGACAACGAGCAGCTCGCAGATATCGCGTGCCTTGCACTTATTCAGCTCAAACCCGTCTATATTCGTCATGATATTGATTTTTTATCTTCGCTTCCGGAACAAAAGCTCACCCAATTTAAGCAAAGTGCGGATATCGCGGTGAAGAACGCGGCAGAAATGGTGAAAGAAGACCGGCGTAAAAACCGAGATCATGATGTACCTGTAATTTTTACCCATACCAGTTATGATGAAGACAAAGAATTGGACTGGTATGAAAAACCAATCCTCAATGTCAATATTAAGTGATACAAGCTTAATCTATCGATGAGCTTACCCAAGGAGGAACCGTGGGATTTTTTTCGCGTTTGTTTGGTGGTAGTGAAAAAACTGCTGAAGTAAAAACTGTGGAACCAGTTGAGTACAAAGGTTTCCTTATTTACCAAGAGAGCCTTTCAGAGGGTGGGCAATACCGCATTGCCGGTCGAATAGAAAAGCAATACGACGATGAAGTGAAAACTCATCGATTTATTCGTTCAGATTTGCTCGGCTCGGAACAAGATGCCAATGAACTTATGTTGAAGAAATCTCAAATGTTTATCGATCAAATGGGCGATAAAATCTTCGACTAACAATTCACCGCAACTTGATTCCAATCATCTTAAAAAGAGCCATTAGTGTATATGCTGATGGCTCTTTCTTTTTTAGAGCTTAAATGTTTGTTAAGTCAGCATTTAATTATGATCTGGTTAGACCTCAGTCTAGTAAGGCATGGCGTTGTTATTTTTCGTGCTCAGAGCGACAATCATTCATTACTTAGCGTTATATGTAATGAAATTTAGTATTTAAATTACAAAACACTTGAAGTAATGAGACGCGTTCGATACAAACAGAATAATAACAGGGCTGTTAGTCAAGGTGTTATTGTGCAAATGGGTGGCCCCAAACACCATCTTTCGTTTGCAATTGTCTTGCGTGGTAAACAGATAGAAATAAAAAAGAGTTAGAGTAGAGCGACGCTCTGTTTTGGGACTAATTTATTGATATGTATACAAGGAGTATGCGTTTTGCAAATCGGTGTACCTAAAGAGATACTTGCGGGTGAATCGCGAGTAGCTGCATCGCCGAAGTCGGTTGAGCAGTTAATAAAGTTGGGATTCGATATCGCGATTGAATCCCAAGCGGGGGTGCTTGCGAGTTTCGATGATGCTGCTTATGAAGCTGCTGGTGCGAAAATCGTTTCTAGTGAAGAAGTTTGGGCATCTGGTCTTATTCTAAAAGTTAATGCGCCAATCGTAGATGAAGAACAAGGCATTGACGAAATCGCACTACTACAAGATGGTGCAACACTTGTTAGCTTTATTTGGCCTGCTCAAAACGCAGAGTTGATGGAACAACTTTCAAGTAAGAACATTAACGTTCTTGCCATGGATTCTGTTCCTCGTATCTCTCGTGCACAAGCCTTAGACGCGCTCTCTTCGATGGCTAACATCGCTGGGTATCGTGCGGTTGTTGAAGCAGCTCATGAGTTTGGTCGTTTCTTTACAGGTCAAATCACGGCTGCCGGTAAAGTACCACCAGCGAAAGTATTGGTCGCTGGTGCGGGTGTGGCTGGTTTGGCTGCAATCGGTGCTGCGGGTAGCCTAGGGGCTATTGTTCGTGCATTTGACGTTCGCCCAGAAGTAAAAGAACAAGTTGAGTCCATGGGAGCAGAGTTCCTGACCGTGGATTTCCAAGAAGACTCTGGTTCTGGTGACGGCTACGCAAAAGAAATGTCCGATGACTTCAACAAAAAAGCGGCAGAGTTATACGCAGAGCAAGCTAAAGATGTTGATATCATCATTACAACGGCACTAATCCCTGGCAAACCTGCTCCGAAGCTGATCACCAAGGAAATGGTCGACAGCATGAAAGCGGGCAGTGTCATTGTTGACTTGGCAGCTGCTAATGGCGGTAACTGTGAATACACAGTGAAAGACCAAGTTATCATGACAGATAATGGCGTAAAAATTGTTGGTTACACTGACATGGTCGGCCGTTTGCCAACGCAATCTTCTCAACTTTACGCGACAAACCTTGTTAACCTTCTAAAACTGCTGTGTAAAGAAAAAGACGGTAACATCAATATTGATTTCGAAGATGTTGTTATCCGTGGTGTCACCGTGGTTAAAGAAGGTGAAATTACATGGCCTGCGCCACCAATCCAGGTTTCAGCGCAGCCGCAAGTGAAACAAGAGCAACCTGCGAAACCAGAGCCTAAAGTAGAAGAACCTACCTCTCCAACGAAGAAAATTATTGGTGTAGCCGCGGCAGTAGGTGCTTTTGCTTGGATTGCATCGGTTGCGCCGGCAGCGTTCCTTTCTCACTTTACTGTATTTGTTTTAGCTTGTGTTGTCGGCTACTACGTGGTTTGGAATGTTACCCATGCACTTCATACTCCGCTTATGTCGGTAACGAATGCTATCTCCGGCATTATTGTGGTTGGTGCATTACTGCAAATTGGGCAAGGTAATGGGGTCGTTTCATTCCTATCCTTTATTGCTGTATTGATCGCCAGCATCAATATCTTCGGTGGTTTCACCGTCACCAAGCGTATGCTTGAAATGTTCCGCAAAGATAAATAGGAGTTACAATGTCTGCAGGATTAGTACAAGCAGCTTACATTGTTGCTGCATTATTTTTCATCATGAGTTTGGCGGGGCTTTCAAAGCAAGAGTCCGCTCGTAATGGTAACTACTATGGTATCGCAGGTATGACGATCGCGCTGATCGCGACGATCTTCAGCCCTGATGCTCAAGGCTTTGGGTGGATCATTATTGCGATGGCGATAGGTGGGGCGATCGGTATTTTCTATGCGAAGAAAGTAGAAATGACCGAAATGCCAGAACTGGTTGCGATACTGCACAGCTTTGTAGGTTTAGCTGCGGTTTTAGTTGGCTACAACAGTTACCTAGATGCGCCAGAAGCGGCGACTCATGCTGAACATGTTATCCACCTTGTAGAAGTATTCTTGGGTGTCTTCATTGGTGCCGTAACATTCACGGGTTCAATTGTTGCATTTGGTAAGTTACGTGGTGTGATTTCTTCTTCGCCGCTTAACCTACCTCACAAGCACAAAATGAACCTTGCAGCGGTTGTGATTTCTACGCTTCTTATGATCTACTTCGTAAAAGCAGATGGCAGCATGTTCGCTCTGATTGTGATGACACTGATTGCGTTCGCGTTCGGTTACCACTTAGTTGCTTCAATTGGTGGTGCTGATATGCCAGTTGTCGTTTCAATGCTGAACTCATATTCAGGTTGGGCAGCAGCAGCAGCAGGTTTCATGCTCGCAAATGACCTATTAATCGTAACAGGTGCGTTGGTTGGTTCTTCAGGTGCGATTCTTTCTTACATCATGTGTAAAGCCATGAACCGTTCGTTTATCAGTGTTATTGCTGGTGGCTTTGGTCAAGAGATTGTAATTTCAGGTGACGAAGAGCAGGGCGAACACCGCGAAACAACGGCAGAAGAAGTCGCTGAAATGCTGAAGAACTCAAAATCAGTAATCATTACCCCAGGATATGGTATGGCTGTAGCGCAAGCGCAGTATCCAGTGCATGAAATTACTGACGTACTTCGTTCAAAAGGTATTGAGGTTCGCTTTGGTATTCACCCAGTAGCAGGTCGTCTTCCGGGACATATGAACGTGTTACTTGCTGAAGCGAAAGTACCGTATGATATCGTTCTTGAAATGGATGAAATCAATGATGACTTCGCTGAAACAGATACAGTACTGGTTATCGGCGCTAACGATACGGTAAACCCAGCAGCTCTGGAAGATCCGAACAGTCCGATTGCTGGTATGCCTGTACTGGAGGTTTGGAACGCGAAAAATGTAGTGGTATTCAAGCGTTCAATGAATACTGGTTACGCAGGTGTACAGAACCCACTGTTCTTCAAAGAAAATACATCAATGCTATTTGGTGATGCGAAGGAAAGTGTTGAGTCTATTTTTAAAGCACTCTAACCATTCTTGATTTAAAACTATACAGGGTCAGCAATCGCTGGCCCTTTTTTGTTCCGTTTCAATGTTATAGTAATGCAAATCCTTCTGTTAGCAGATGTCAATTGCTTGTAGATTGATGTATAGTTTTGGCTAATGTAACAAGTGACGGTAACAGTTTGATTAAAAAGTTTTTGCTCGGTTTTGCAACTGTATTGCCGCTTTTTTCGGCACCTGCATTTTCCGATTCACTACCAGAAAGAATAGATACGTTTACAGAGCTATTTAATTATGAAGTAGCTCTTAAATCGTATGATATTCGTATTCTGCAATCAAATTATCCTACCAAGTTACTTGCGCCAGATTCGCTTCTGCCGCAAACGTCTGACTATCCGTTAAAAGATATACAACAGCTTTACAGCTTAGCGAATACTTGTCGTGGTAAATTGCCACTAAGTCCTTTAATTACTGAGCCGTTAGTATTTACAAGAGCTATCTGTAAAGGGACGCAACTGACACCACGTTGGTTTTCGCGTAGTGGGCTCATTCACCCAGGTGGTGGGACTTATGCTGCACGCTATGTGGATAAGTATCCAGAACTCAAACCCAAGCTTGCTCAATACATGCATATTAAAGAGCGTGACAATGAGGAAGGGGATGAGTTGTTAGAAAGCTTGAAAAACATGGACGACGACGCCATTAATGCTTTGATTGCAGGCGCGAGCATGTTTATCGAAGGTAACGAACTTTGGTTACGACGTGGTGACCGTTACTTTGTTTTCGAGAAAGATATCTGGGAAGAAAACGTCGCTAATGCGGGTCTGTCGTACGCTCTAGCGTCTCAAAGCAAAAGTTGCTTTGTTAAACGAGGCAATATTTGTTGGGATGTAGAAGATCACTCACAAGTTTTGCGGATCAGTATGATCATACTGGTAATCGCAAATATTCTTCTAGTGATTGGTTGGGCTGTATACCGCTGGAATAGTAAGCGAGAAGAGCTCCGTAGTAGAATGCTTGTGTTGCAAATTTTAACGCATGAGCTCAGAACACCGATTGCATCTCTATCACTGACGGTTGAGGGCTTTCGCCGAGAGTTCGAGCATCTACCTGAAAGCGTATATGATGAGTTTCGCAGATTGTGTGAAGATACACGTCGTTTGCGTCAATTGGCAGAAGCGAGTAAAGATTATTTGCAATCTGATAACCAAATGCTTGCAACAGACTGGGTTCCGTCTGTCGCAGACTGGTTAGAATTTAAGATCGAAGAAGAATTTGATAGTGCCGTGCTTTTCAACATCAATGAAGATGTGGCTGCTAAAGTTAATGTGTACTGGTTAGGAACTTGTATCGATAACTTGCTTCGTAATGCGCTTAAGTACGGTATTGCACCAGTTGAATTGGATGTTTCAACTAGTGAAGAAAAAATAGTATTCCAAGTCCGAGATGCTGGTGGCCTAACGGCTAAAGATTGGGCAAATTTGAAGAAACCGTTCGTCAGTAAGAGCGGGTTAGGACTTGGGTTAACAATCGTTGAATCTATGGTAGGCCGCATGGGCGGAAAAATGTCCCTGATGGGACCACCTACAACCTTTATATTGGAGATACCTTGTGAAACAGACACTGCTTCTCGTTGAGGACGATAAAAACTTGGCTGATGGCCTGTTAGTAAGCCTGGAACAAGCAGGATATGAGTGTTTACATGTGGAACGTATTGCAGACGTAGAACCACAATGGAAAAAAGCTGACTTGGTTATTCTCGATCGCCAACTCCCAGATGGTGACTCTGTACAATGTCTCCCAGAATGGAAACAGATTAAAGACGTACCAGTTATCTTGCTAACGGCACTTGTTACCGTAAAAGATAAAGTTGCAGGCCTTGATTCCGGCGCGAACGACTACTTAACGAAGCCTTTTGCTGAAGCGGAACTCTTTGCGAGAATCCGTGCACAGCTACGAGCACCGGATTCAGCAGAGCAAAGCAGCGCTGATAAAGTGATCACAAAAGACTTAGAAATTGATCGTTCAACTCGTGAAGTTACCTATAAAGATGAGCTAATTACGTTAACTCGTACAGAGTTTGATCTACTGCTATTTTTAGCGTCGAACTTAGGTCGCGTGTTTACTCGTGATGAGCTACTTGACCACGTTTGGGGTTACAATCACTTCCCAACGACACGTACTGTGGATACGCACGTATTGCAGCTTCGTCAAAAACTGCCAGGACTGGAAATTGAAACACTTCGCGGTGTTGGCTACAAGATGAAAGCATAAATCATAATGAAAACACTACTCCCCGTAGTTCTCTCATTAGCGTTAGTGAAACCAGTCCATGCAATGGACTGGTTTCAAACCAACACGCCTTTAACGCAGGCACATCAACACTTACTTGAAGATGATCTTGCCGGTATGTTCAACTCTCTTGTTGAACTGTGGCAAACGGAACCAAGTAAAGATTTGACTCCTCATCTCAATGACCTTCTTGGTCAGTCTCTATCTAAAAACTGTGGCAAGTCTCTCACTGGTGTAACGCTGCCTGAATGGATAAGTGGCGTGAACGTTATTCGTCAGACCATCCAAAGCCCTGGGCGAGATACATTTAGATTAGTGATCAAGCTAAGAGCTACAACTGACATCGAAAATATTTCATTTAATCGATGGGTGGATGATTCTATATCCGCAGACAGTTCATTCAGTTATGAAGAACAGCCGAGCGGTACGGAATTAGCCAATGAGCGTAGTTATTCGAAACGCTATAACCTCACGGGTAAGCTTGAAGCTGGCTTGTATCACTTAACTATTGTTTCTAAAGATAAACAAGAGTATCGAACTTGGGTAATATTAGGAGATTCCAATTCTTCGCAATATGTTCGTTGGACATCTAAAGAGAATTGGAAAGTAGAAAAGAGCGCGCTTCGTAATCCCCATTGTCCATTACCGCAACTTGAAGTTGGTTTATATGACTACATTGATGGTCAATACGAGCAAATGTGGAAAAAGACGTACGAGTCTAACTATCCCAATTCACTAGAGCTTGCGGGCGTCCCAAATGATAGATACGTGTTGGCAGTGAGTATCAACAGTCGTCGTTGGCAGGGCGATATAATTGTTGAGCAAGCTCAAACTATTAGCCGAACCTATGATCTTTCCCAAGAAGAATAGTTAAAGAAATACCATTTGTGCCGATAAAGGTTCAGGAAGAACCAAAATCACAAGTGTAGTATGAAAACCAAATATAAAATTCTAGCCACCTCTGTTGCCACCACACTTTTCGCAAACGTTGCTTCGGCAGCTACTTATGCGATAGAAGCTCGTAGCGATGCGATGGGTGGCGTTGGTACGGTATCAGCAACTTATCTGACTGCTCCTTTTTTCAACCCCGCACTTACTGCAATTTATCGCCGAAACGATGATGCAGGAATGATCGTGCCAAGTTTTGGTGGTAACTACGATGATCAATATGATCTTGTCGATGAAATCGAACGCATCAGCAAATTGACCGATGTCGATGAAATCAAAAAATCGATGAATGCCATAGATGGAAAAAAAACTGACTTTGATCTTGGTGGCGTTGTCGCTATAGGTATTCCTAATAAATTTTTATCTGCAACTGCTTACGGTAAGTTATACACTGAATCATTCGTACAACCAAAAGTAGATACGTCAGGTACTAATCCGTTAGACGATAGCTACGTACAAGGTGTTTCTATTGGTGTTGCTGAAGCAGGCGTATCACTTGCTAAATACACCAACTTTATGAATCAACACCTTTCATTTGGTGTTACGCCTAAACTTCAGCGTATTTATACGTACTCTTACGCCACGAGTTTTCAGAATTTCGATACCAAAGACTTACGTGAACATGAGACAGCGGAAACGATGTTTAACTTGGATGCGGGCGCGCTTTGGTTCTTTGGCCCATATCGTGTCGCTATTTCAGCAAAAAACTTGATCGGAAGAGACGTTAAAACAAAATCGTTCATGTATGGCAGTGATACGATAAAATCATACGAATACAGCATGCGTCCCGTATATACGGTCAGGGCAGGGGTTGTTGCCGATTACTTTACTATGAGTGTCGACTACGATCTTAATGAAGAAAAACGTTTTTCATCCTTTGATGATAATACACAAATGATTCGAGCTGGTATTGAATTTGATATCTTGCGTCAAATGGCATTGCGAGCGGGTTATATGAAAAACTTAGCTCGAAGTAGCGACGAAGGTACCATTACTGCAGGTATTGGACTGTCTCCACTTAAGTTGATCGAATTAGATATTGCTGCTCAGTACACGAACGAGAACGCAATGGGGGCATCCATTAATTTCCTTGCGACCTATTAATTGAATCGTTATAGTCTGCTCCTCAAAATGAGGAGCTTTTTTATGTTTGACGATTTACCCCCTCTATCTCACCAAGAGCAACAACAAGCTGTAGAGAAAATTCAAGAATTGATGGCGAAGGGCACAAGTACAGCAGAAGCCATCAAAATTGTTGCCGAACAGATTCGATCTGAGTACGCAGAAAAACAACAGCAACAAAACTAATTAATTCATATCAGGGCTTTGGCCCTGTTTTTTTGGTCCTCATATTTATCCTCAAATATTTTCATACCTTAACGTAGTTACGTCGTAACGTTATTTATATACCTTTCAATTTATTCAACTTCCTCTATTCTGTACTAAGCAGTTAGTAAAATTTTACTTGTTTAAGTTAACCTTGATTCGTTCTGGCTTGAACGAATATGGGGTGAAATGCTATTTTTAAATTAAAACTAATAGAATCAGTGACTTGTGTTGGTTTTTTTGTCTTGCGGTTATGTTTCGAATATCTTTTTGTGTAATTAAATTACAAGATGATGATTGGGTATGTTTTCAAGTAGAGGATTATGCTGTGAAGATAAAAAAGACACGTTGTAACAGAAAAATAAAATCTGAATATAGTTATATAGTTGACGTTATATAGACAGTAAGTGCTCGCAGACGTATGTCGGTTTTAGGTTGAATATAGGAGTGTTGGACTCTGTTTTAACTCTAAATCTTGTCTTTAATTCAGTGTTGTCTATGAAATAACTCTTAATCTTGATCGATGGATTACACGAAAAAATTACTTATTGCCAAGTGGTTTTACTAAACTAGGCGACGTTGTAATTAGGAATATAAAACAAGCTGCAATAGAAATTGACAGGGTTTAGAAGCGTAGTGACGGCGTAACGTGGGTTTGTTTGCGTTAGTTACATAGTTATGTACATCTTAAGGAGGGAGAACAAAATGGGCCACATATCAATAACCGGTTCCTAAGTCACTAGTTGACTTCACGAGCCTTCAAGGCTATTAGATAGCTGATCGCTCGGCTGTTTCCACATTCTTATATCAAACACCAATATTTTCATGAAATATGAGTTTAGACATTGCATTCGCTCTTAGTGAACTAGACTTACTATAAGCACATGAAAACTAACTAGGAGAGAAAGAATGAGTTACAAGCACGTTTTAGTCGCTGTTGATTTATCTCAATCTAGCCAAGTCGTTATCGAAAAAGCAATAACTCAAGCAAAGAACTCGAACGCCAAACTTTCATTCGTTTATGTGGATGTTGATCGTGTGATCATGGAGCCGAAAGAAGAACAAAAGTTGCAAAAGGAGCTACAAGAACTCGCTGATAAATGCCTATATCCAGTACACGAGACGATGGCAGTTATCGGTGACCTTCATATCAAATTGTCGGGAATCGTAAAAAAAGAGGGAATAGACCTAGTTGTCTGCGGTCATCATCATAATTTATTGAGCCGTTTCTTTTCATCGGTACCAAAGGTAGCGAATGAGGTTGAAGCGGATTTATTGATTGTTTACTTGGATGAGTGACAGTAACGCAGGTTTGTGCCACATCTTTTGTAATCCCGTTTTTCGCATATTAAAAAGCCGAACGTTTGTGTTCGGCTTTACGTATGATTGACGACAAAATAATTAACCAGGAATGGCAGAAGCCTCTTGGGATAAAATAGATGCAGACTCTGCGTTTGACTGCAAATCAAAATGCACGTTAACTTGCACACCTTCTCGCTCAAAAGTGACATCATCAAAATCGGTCATAGCGATTTTGAATCCATTTCTAGCAAAAAAGCCAGTCACCATAGTTCGCTGCTTAATTTCTAGTGCAGACGCGAGTAGCTTATCCATGGCATTCTCCTTGGTTATTGTGGGGATATGGGTAGAAGATACACGCAGAACGGTATGAAATCAATTTAATATAAAGCTGCTTTCGATTAAATTTTTAATGTAAGTCAATCTATCAACCCACGTGATTTATTCCACGCAAAGCCTTGATAATGAAACGGTATAGCATCTCATGTTGTGATAACAAGCATAAAGATGGGGATTTTCATAAATGCCTAACGAGGCTCTTTGAAACAATACGTTACAAAGCTTCTCGCTAGACCTCATGAGTTATCAAAGGAAAATTATAAACCTGAAAAGCCATCCTAAAGTGATTCATTTTTCAATATTTTTGATAACTCAGACCTAATAAAAGTAGATATTTCAGCTAGCTTTCTTGGTAAAGGGTTTTGATAAGGGTAGGCGATATACATGGAGCGTTCTATATCAAAATTTTGTGAAATTTGGATATTGTTGTCTATATGGTTACCTTTTACAAGATAATTTGGGATGACGCCAACCCCAACCCCCTCAGAGACAAAGTTTATTAAAATAGAGGTATTATCAACTTCGATAACGTCAGTGTACTGCTTTTTAATTGATTCCTTATTCGAGTGATTCTTGTAGATTAATAGCGTGTTGTTATTGGCATTGTTAACTGTAGATATTAAAACATCGTTATAATTACCAATTTTATGTGCAATCAGAGTGTCATCAATAATGTTATTAAGCCTAATCGCTAAATCTACATTGCTTTCTAATAAATTCTCAACATTGTTACTTGATGATATTTCAAAGTTCACTGCTGGATATCGTTCTTGTAAGCCTTTAAGAACAGAGCCAAAAATAGAAGAGGCTATAGAGTTGGGCATTGTAATTTTAAACTTTCCATTAATGCATTCACTCAACGAGCTAGCTCTGTAATTCAACTCCTGCAAGCTCTCTAACGTTTTGATGGCTAGCTCTCTAATGCTTTCGCCATGATCAGTTAAAACGAGTTTTCTTGTTGTCCTGTGGACGAGTGTTACACCAAGTTGTTTTTCTAATGCCGCTAGCTGCCTGCTGACTTGAGCTTTCGACTTTCCAAGTTCTTTTGATGCCTCTGTAAGAGAGAGGTGTTTACAAATGGCTGCAAAGCAGACCAGCTCATTGTTCATCAATTCCATGATTGTTACCTTTTTGCAACTCTGAGTCACGTTGTCTTTTAAGGGGAGGGAAAGTATAACTTGCATCAACGGAGGGGGACAATGATATTTAAAAGCCGTCATGAAATAATGGCAGACTACTATCTTAATAAAACCATATTGGATATTAAGTTAAACAAATATCCTGAAGAAATTAACTCAATCGACTTAAGTAACGAAAAGGAAAATTTAAAAATAAAAGTTCTCTCTCGTGAAATTACTAAGTTGGATTCAGGTAATTTAATTGTCGATTGCGCATCATTTATAATGACTCATTCAATATCGACAAAAGCAATAATAAATATCGAACTTGAAAATAATTCCTTAGATTATAAAGTTAAAAATGTGAGAATATTTAAATATGAAGACTGCAATACAAAATTCGAAAAGATCTGTTTATCAGAAAGGTACATTGTATAGAATAATAAATAATATTAGTGCTTTGTATACAAAATCATTAGTGAAATTATTTGGTGAAGAGTTGAGAATCCATCATTGCAAACATAAAATTAATGTAAGAACCACTAGCGAGTTGAGTGAACATATGAAGAAAGATCTAGGTATAGATTGAACAGTAGAGAGTTTACATCTAATGGATGCCTTGTTCCTATAAAGCTAATGTAATAATTACACTTTTGGGGATGAAAAATACGTGCCCATAAGTGAGAACATTGAATTTTCCCATCCTTTCGATAACTTAAAACATAAGTTATCGAAAGGATATAATGAGCAGTAAATTTGCAGACAAAGGCTTTAAGCAATCGTTAGGTTGCTTATCTGATATAACTTAAACACTAGCTCATGCCCAGCAGAGTTAGTATCAGAACTTCAAGAACGCCAGCTTGAACTGATAGATCAAGTAAGTCACGGTTCAAAGATCTTGTTAACTCAGAAAGTTGCAGAGAAATAATGGAATATCCAATCCAACTGTTCGTCTACTTGAATGAGCAAGATGCAGAACAAACGCGTATAGTGTAGAACGTAATCAAAGATACAGTGCAGGACCTTAATCGGCTACTGCAGTCTATAAAGCGAAAAGCCAAATACGGCGTCACCAAGCTATCATCTTCAATGCTAATCTTCTAACTCTAAAGTGCGTATTATGTATATTATGTTAAATATTGCACTCGTACGCCAAATGTTGCCAATGAGCGCTCCTATTCCCCTGTGAATTTGAAATTTAAAGCCTTTAATGTGAGTATTAAACATAATGGTTATTTACCATAAAATAGCTAATATCGATCTATCAATCTGCGATTGCTTGTTCTGCAATTAGCGTATTACTTACTAAAATAAAAAATGGCGTCTATTTTTAGACGCCATTCTGAGTTTTCCTTAATGTAAATTAGCCACCGGCTAATTTGACTGTCATGCCTTTCTTTTCAAGATGCGCTTTGATCTTGTCTCTAGCATCACCTTGAATTTCGATATTGCCATCTTTTACCGAGCCACCACAGCCGCAGACTTTTTTGAGTTCTGCAGCTAATAATTTTAAAGGTGCATCATCCAAGTCTAAACCTGTAACGATGCATACACCTTTACCTTTACGTCCTTTCGTTTGGCGCTGAATTCGTACAATACCGTCGCCTTTGGGACGAGATGTTTTCTCTTCTTCCGGCTTAATTCGACCGGTTTCTGTTGAATATACCAGAGTCATTCTATTGTTTCTTTTGTTGTTGAGCTTGCATCGCTTTTTGCTTTGCAACTAAATAAGCTTCGATATGACGTTGAATAGCAGTTTTACTGCCCTTAATCAGTTTACCATTAAACATACAGTACCAAGAGTTGGGCTGACCTGTATCATTTTGAATAGTATAACCGTTAAAGAGTTCTGATTTTGCACCACCAACTTGCTGCGCTCTTTGTCCAAGCGCAGCAAACTCTTTGGGATCAATAATTGATGCGGTATCGCACCACCAATCAATGCTTTTCTTTACCGCCGTCAAACTACCTTGTAAGACGTGGTTCTTGATTTTAACCTTCCAAATACTGCCATCTGGTCCGCCTGACTGCAGGTTAAAACCTCTATAGTTTGAAATCGCCATACCACTGAGTCATCTGTTTAATGCGTTGATATAATCATAATTGCTACTGAGCAATATTCAAATACGGCTTGAATAAACCTTGCTCTAGAAAACAATTTCTATCATAAAACGCGCCTCGATAACGTTAATCACTTTGCACTGTTTATACAATCTTCCAAGAACTCATGGAATTTGTGCCCGTTATTTTGAAGCATTTTAGGGAACATCGAGATAGGAGTCATACCTGGGAATGTGTTTACTTCGTTTAAGTAAATCTCATCATCTTCCGTTAAGAAAAAGTCGATACGAGACAAATGGCGAAGATTCATTTGCTTAAATACCCTTTCAGATGCGTGCTGAATTGCATCTAATTGTGCTTGGGTTAGATTCTTCGCTTCAACTTCGGTGAGCGAGTGACTTGAACTGCTGTACTTTTCATCGTACGAGTAAAAAGCACCGTCAGGTGCAATAACCTCGCCTGGCTTCGTTATGTGCAGCTGGCCATTCATCTCATATGCAGCAACTTCAAGCTCTCGTGGTTTTACTGATTTTTCAATCAACACTTGGTCAGAAAACCCAAACGCATCATTTACTGCATTGGAAAGTTTATCTTTTTCTATGACGCTGTAACATCCAACAGATGACCCTTGACAAGCGGCTTTGACAAAGACTTTTCCCCATTTTTCAAACGCTTTATGAGCTTGAGCATGAGCTTCTTCATCGTTGCGCGTTAAGAATAAGTAAGGCGTATTGGGAATGCCGATAGCGTCGTACCAAAGCTTAGATGTGATTTTATTGAAGCTATTGCTACTTGCTTCTGGCCCGCAGCCCAGGTAAGGAATGCCTGCGATTTCAAACAGAGATTGAATATCACCTGTCTCGCCTGGAAAACCATGTATACAAGGCACAATGAAATCGATGGTTTGATTAGATTCACTTGAGCACAACTGCTTGGTATTGAGATCCAAGTAAACAAACTCACCTTGGTTGGTCATCCAACCTTCGTTTTTAATTTCTACGCGTGTAACGTGAACGTCTTCAATAAGATTTAATTGTTGTTCGACAAAGTTTGCAGACAATAATGAAATCTCGTGCTCAGAAGAGCCGCCGCCGCATAGTAGAAGAATATTTTTAATCATGAATCAATCTTTCCGTGACCTACAAAAGATACTATTTATTATGATAAACCTTTAAAGTGTGACGTACAGTAATTTTAGTGTGAGGAATTTTGTTCGAGTAGGATTTGAACAAATAAATAAGGGAGCTATTCGCTCCCTTATTTGATGTGTTAGTTTAATTTGTTAAGCGTTGGGTAAGCTGAGTTTTTAATGGCGTCAATGCTTTTAACAAATGGTCTTAACTGCTGAAATTGAGCAGGCAAAGTCGAAATCGCTTGCTTGGCTTCCGCGCTTGTTGCGTAGTCTCCGTATAAAACTGAGAACCACTTAGTACCGTTGACGACTTTGTAGTTTTCCCAAATTGGCTGACCGTTCTGTGGCAGCTTATTTGCAAACTGATCGACTTTCGCTTGGCTACCCACAGCCGCGACTTGAATGGTATAGCCGAATCGTTGAATACCTGCTTGCTTTTTACTCGGTGGTACGATCTTAACTGGCTTCGCCTGCTCTTTTGGCGTTAGCTTGACTACTTTCTTCTCTTCAGGCTTTGCCGTCATTTTCACAACAGTTGGTTGTACGTCTTTTTCTACTACAGCGTTTTCAGACGCCATAATTGGCTTAGAAATACGATCTGATTTGTAGTCCTCTCGATAACTTTCAGAAGTTACGTCTGTGATGTAAGTTTCAGATGCACAAGCAGAAAGCAGGACTGACAAGCCGATGATTGCGATTTTTTTCATGAAGTAACAAATGCTCTGGATAAATATTACGATAAATCATGCCGATAGCAGGGCCGTTTATCAAGCATCAAATACAATAATCTGTGATTTTGATGTGATGAATAACACAAACTCCATAAGCATCGTCCACATTTTATGCAATGTCTGGTCTGAAGGCGTTTTATCAATAAATTATTCGTTTATGATTGATATGAAACCGATAGGCAAACGTTACTTGCAAACGGCTAGGAGTCAGCATGAATAAACTACATAAACTCTTTAAACCCAACTCTGTGGCCGTTATTGGTGCATCTCAAAAAGCATTGCGAGCAGGGCATGTCGTTATGCGTAACCTTCTACAAAGTGGATTTGGTGGCGCGATTATGCCAGTAACGCCGCGATACAAAGCGGTATCCGGAGTTATAGCCTACCCGGATGTGGCTTCCCTACCCTATACGCCAGATATTGCGATTTTATGTACGAACGTTTCACGCAATGAGCAACTGCTTAAAGAGTTAGATGAGAGAGGCACGCCGTTTGCGATTGTTATCTCTGATGACGCTCAGCCTTTAAATATTTCATCATTGAATATTCGAGTTTTAGGACCGAACAGCTTAGGTATTATCTTGCCTTGGCACAAATTTAACTGCACGTTTTCTCCTGTTGCGGCTAAGCCCGGAAAAATTGCGTTCATCTCACAATCTGCGGCGGTTTGTACCACAGTGTTAGACTGGGCAAATGATAAGAATATTGGCTTTTCTTCGTTCATTTCGATTGGACGCGGACAGGATATCGATTTTGCAGATTTGCTTGATTACTTAAGTATGGATGGGAATACGGAAGCTATTCTGCTTTATGTGGATAATATCCAGGATGCTCGACGATTTATGTCTGCTGCGCGAGCTGCTTCACGGAACCGCCGTATATTGGTATTAAAAGCGGGCCGCTCTAAAGAGATGAATACTTTCGAAGAGCAAGATGGTGATACGCTTGATGTAATTTACGATTCTGCCATCCGTCGAACTGGTATGTTACGAGTCAGCAATACGCATGAGCTCTTCGCTGCGGTAGAAACACTCACGCATTCTGTGCCACTTCGTGGAGAGCGTTTAGCGATCGTCACCAATGGCGGCGGCCCTGCTGTTATGTCCGTTGATACTTTGATTGAACGTGGTGGCCAGCTCGCAACACTTGATGACGCTGCCATTGAGCAATTACAAACTGCACTCCCGTCCAACTGGCGCGCTCGAAATCCGATTGATCTGTCTGGTGACGCAACAAAAAAACGCTACATTGATACCATTAACGCACTGATGAATAACGACTGTGCAGATGCAATCTTGATTATGCATAGTCCTTCTGCGGTTTCCGACCCTCTTGAAACTGCTCAAGCTGTTATTGAGGCGATCAAGGCTCACCCTCGGCATAAGCATTTTAATATCTTGACCAACTGGTCAGGAGAACAAACGTCGAGAGAGGCACGACTGGCATTTACTCAAGCTGGCATTCCAACCTATCGAACGCCGGAAAGTGCGGTCGTTGCATACATGCACTTGGTTGAGTATCGACGAAACCAGAAGCAATTAATGGAAACGCCAACGACGGCTGAGCCATTGCACTCTGGAAGTGTGAGTTCTGCAAAAGAATGGGTAAATGAGCGACTACTGGATAAAAACACAGTCACTCTGGATACGCATCAAACCAGCCCTTTATTTAAGCTGTTCGGGTTTAATGTTCTGCCAACATGGATTGCATCTGACGAAATTGAAGCCGTGCATATGGCAGAAAATATCGGATACCCTGTTGCGGTTAAGTTGCGATCTCCAGACATTCCTCATAAATCGGATGTACACGGTGTCGCCCTGAATTTAAGAAACAGTCGAGAAGTTTCCAACGCAGCGCTATCCATTCTAGATACCGTAAAGCTCAGTTACCCTTCTGCCAATGTACACGGTCTGCTGGTGCAAGGTATGGCCAAGCTCGGCAGCGCTGAAGAGCTACGGATTAGTATTGCAGTAGATAAGGTCTTTGGACCTGTCATCTTGCTGGGTCAAGGCGGCTCTGAGTGGAATATCGCCCAAGATGCCGTCGCTGCACTTCCTCCTTTGAACATGACGCTTGCACGCTACCTTGTCGTTGTGGCTTTAAAGTCTGGAAAGATTCGCCTGCAGAAACACAAAGATGCGCTCGATATTAGTGAGTTGTCGAAATTCTTAGTTCGTATCTCCCAAATGGCGGTTGAGTTGCCAGAAATACAAAGACTGGATATCCATCCAGTGTTGGTATCGGGAAGCGATTTAACTATCCTCGATGCGGACATCACACTGTGTAAATACGAGGGAGATGCGCAAAAACGTCTGGCGATTCGTCCTTTCCCGGCAGAGTTTGTCGAAACTGTAACGCTTCGAGATGGCCAACCTATCCTGCTTCGCCCTATCCTGCCTGAAGATGAGCCGCTGCATGCTCAATTCATTAATAGCGTATCGAAAGAAGATCTGTATAAGCGTTTCTTTTCTGAGGTTGGTGAGTTCAACCATGAGGCTTTGGCAAACTTCACTCAAATCGACTATGACCGCGAAATGGCGTTTGTTGCGGTAGCGTTTAATACCGACGGACCGTCTATCATAGGCGTAGCCCGCGCATTGATTACCCCAGATAATAGTGATGCTGAGTTTGCTATTTTGGTTCGTTCAGATTTGAAAGGAAAAGGCTTAGGTAAAGTGCTGATGCAGAAAATTATCAGCTATTGCAAGATTAAAGGCACAAAGCAAATGTCTGGAATGACCATGCCTACAAACAGAGGGATGTTGATGTTAGCTCAAAACCTGGGATTTGAAGTCGATGTTCAGTTTGCCGATGGTACGGCAGATATGGTGCTTCCTTTAAATTGAAAAATAAAGCATTAGCGATAACTTTACTTCTTAGATTCGATAAGCAATGGGAACCTAAGAAGTAAAAGTTACGTTGTTACTTTAGTTTCCAATTCTTTTTCAAGTATTGAATACACCAGGATTTCGCCTCACCCATGGTATTTCGGCGCCATGCTAAGATAATATCCATCGGTTGCTCTTCTGTACCTTCGATTCGCTTCAATACGCCACTATCAATCAAAGGTTGTGCAATTTGGCTTGGTAACGTACCAATGCCTAAACCTGCAGTGAGCGCATCTACTTTTGCCGTAAAGTTGGTGACGGTCAAGCGAGGCTGTTTTTGAATGATATTAATTGAGAGCGCGGGTTGTTCGCGTGCAGTGTCTGCAATGGCAATGATTCGGTACTTTTCTCGCGCCGCCTCATCAAACTTACCACTACGCTTGTGAACATAGTGATCAGCTGCCGCTACCCAAAACATGCTCATTTTACCAATTTTTTCTGATTTGACTTCTTGAGGAAGTGTATCCAGTGATGGGCAAATCAGTAAATCCGCTCTACCTGTATTCAGCGATTCCCAGCTACCAGCCAAGATCTCTTCTTGCAGTCTGACTCGTGTTGAGCTTACTTCAGCCAATGCATCAACCATAGGGAAGAAATTGGATATAGGAATAATGCCATCAAAGGCAATGGTAATATCCAGTTCCCAGCCATTCGCCAATAACGTTGCATCATTCACTAACTTTTCACTGGCTTGTAAAATGGCTCGTCCTCTTTCAAGGATGAGCTTTCCTGCTTCAGTAAAATGGGCTTTGTGACCAGAGCGATCGAAGATAATGATGTCTAAGTCTTGCTCGAGTTTCTGGATCTGATAGCTCAGTGATGACGGGGCTCTATCTAACTCATTCGCAGCAGCTGCAAAACTCCCTCTTCGGTCAATGGCATCCAGAATATGGAGCGCTTCTAACGTAATTGGACTCTGCACATGGCCTCTCTTAATGTGATTTTTGTCACATTGATTGTATTTGGATGATCTTATCAAGAACTAACGTTAAACAATATAACACACTGATAACTAAAGACTAGAAATGCTCATAACCTAAGAGTTCTACTCAAGATAAAACCACAAATGACAATGGTAATGATAGTAATTATTATTTAGATCTATTAATATCCCGTTTGTTGTTACCTATTATGGATCTAAGGTATTGAAGCCAATGTATAAAAAAACAATTTTGTCAGCCTCTATTCTGATTGCACTATCCCAAGGTGCCTACGCTGAAGATCATTCAACCTTCAATGAAGTGGTCGTGACTGCGACTCGTACTAATAGCCAAATCGAAGACACTGCTGCTTCTGTTGCGATCGTTACTGATAAGAACATCGAAGAAAGCATGGTCACTGGCTTAGGTGATCTCTTTGAGTACACGCCAGGAGTCACGGTTAAGACAAACTCTCGTCAAGGTGTCCAGAGTATCAATATCCGTGGCATCGAAGGCAATCGAATTAAAGTTCTTGTGGACGGCGTATCTCAAGGTAACCAGTTCGAATCAGGGAATACGTTCATTAACTCTGCTCGCGTTAACGTTGATACCGACCTAATAAAAGCGGTTGAAATTGTAAAAGGTGCAGCATCGTCTCTACATGGCTCTGATGCAATTGGTGGCATTGTTGCATTTGAAACCAAAGATCCGGCTGATGTCCTTAAGGGTCGTAACTTTGGTGGCCATGCGAAGTTCAACTACTCTTCCGAAGACAATACATTCAGTGAATCTGTGGCATTAGCGCACAAAATTGGTGATTTGGAATCTTTACTTGCTTATACGCGTCGTGACGGCAATGAACTGGATAACTTTGGAGATCTAGCAGCTGCAGATACAGAAGCGAACAACTTACTGGTTAAACTTCAGTACCAACTCAATGATGCACATCGTGTTGAGTTTAATGGGAATTATATTCGCAACAAAGGCAACGGAAAGCAGTCTTACAACGGTTATACAAATGCAACAAGTGAAGATGTAACAGAACAATATCAAGTTGGTATAAAACATATTTGGGAGATGCAAACGGCCGTAGCGGACTCGCTTACCTGGCAACTAGATTGGCTTAGCAAAGAAGAAAACGGCATTACTGATCGTGTTAAAGGTCAGAATAACCAACGTAAAGACTACATATACGAGGATGAAGGTTACCAGTTTGATTCTCAGTTCGACAAATATCTCATGCTTGGTAGTACAGAGCATTACTTTGTGTACGGTGCATCCTTCAGTGATAAAGACATTAAGAACGTTAACAAAGAGTACAACAGTGCAAGCGCAAACAAAGAAATTTTCTATATCCCTTCTGCGAGCGAGCGTCGTTACGGGCTCTTTTTACAAGACGAAATTACGGTAGGTAACTTTACGATTACTCCGGGCGTACGGTGGGATGCATTTGAAACCGATCCAGGTGACACAAGCAGCAACCCAAGTGGTAACGCGGCTAGCGACTACAAAAAGTTTTCTGATTCTGCATTTACAGGCCGCTTAGGTTCTGTTTATAAGCTTAATGAACAACATCGTTTATTCGCGCAAATCAGCCAAGGTTTCCGTGCTCCAGATTTCCAAGAGTTGTACTACTCCTTCGGCAACCCAATGCATGGCTACATTTTTAAGCCAAATCCTGATTTAAAAGCAGAAGACAGCATTTCGTACGAATTTGGTTGGCGACATAATAATGACATTTCTAGCAGTGAAGTGTCAGTTTTCTACAGCGATTACGACAACTTCATCGAGAGTAAAACCGTCTCTGGCACTTGGACACCAGTGACTGACCCTGCGATTCTGCAGTACGTAAATATTGGCAAAGCGACAATTAAAGGTATTGAGTTTTCAAACCAACTTTCGTGGAACAAGTTCATGCCAATCGAAGGCTTTAGCTCTCGTGTAGCAGCGGCATATACGGAAGGTGAAGATGGAAACAATAATCCACTAAACAGTGTTAACCCTTGGAATCTTGTCGCTGGTTTAAATTACGATTCAGAACAAAACTGGGGAACCAAGTTAACCATTAACTACACCGCTTCTAAAGATAAAAGCGACATAAATGACGATAAAGTGTTGCCTATCTCCGCAGCTACGGTTGTAGATATCACCGCGTACTACAAACCTATTAAAGACCTTACGTTGCGAGCAGGTCTGTTCAACGTGACAGATGAAGAGTACTACAATTGGAATGATGTGCGTGACCTTCAGACAGAAAACAAAGATCTGACTCAAGCTGGGCGGAACTGGTCAATTACAGCTAAATACGAGTTCTAAAGCCTCCGAAAACACAAAAGCCAGCTTAATGCTGGCTTTTTTTATGGCTTTCATTTCAAAAATGTAAAGAAAAGTATGAAAAATGAAAGTTTACTGTTTTGCCATCTCTTTTTTCACCATTACTGCTGCTGCAATGATAAAAGTGATGATCAGACCGAGTTCCATGAACTACCCCAATAGCTATGAGAAAATTTATAACCCAAATTAAGAGTCGGACATAGTTTAACAGCTCTATATAGACTTGCTACCTTTTAACCAGTAATTTACGATTTTTTCCGATTTGGATCAAAAAAGACGCAATTATGCGTCTTTTTGTTATTATTATGTAAATCAAGATTAGGCGTCTGGGTAACCTTGAGGGTTGTTAGATTGCCAACGCCATGTATCCCCCGTCATTTCTTCTAGAGTGCGAGACGCTTTCCAACCTAACTCATTCATTGCTTTTGATGGATCAGCCCAGCACTCCGCAATATCGCCTGGACGACGTTCAACAAGTTGGTATGGAACATCTTTACCACTTGCGGTTTCAAACGCTTTCACCATTTCAAGCACACTGTAGCCATTGCCAGTGCCAAGGTTGTAGACATGAAGGCCCGCTTTGTTACCTACTTTTTCCAAAGCAGCGACGTGACCATCGGATAAGTCCATCACATGAATGTAGTCACGCACGCCGGTGCCATCTTTCGTTGGGTAGTCGCTACCGAATACAGAAAGGAACTCTCGGCGGCCCACCGCAACTTGAGAAACAAACGGCATTAGGTTATTTGGAATACCTTGAGGATCTTCACCTAACTCACCAGTTGGATGTGAACCTACAGGGTTAAAGTAACGAAGAAGTGTGATGCTCCAATCTGGATTCGCTTTTTGGAAGTCCGTTAAACATTCTTCCACCATTAATTTACTGCGTCCATAAGGGTTAGTTGCGCTAGTTGGAAAGTCTTCTGTGATTGGAACAGATGCAGGATCGCCATAGACAGTTGCTGAGGAGCTAAATACCAACGATTTAACTCCAGCTTCGCGCATTGCATCAACCAATACCAAAGTGCCATTCACATTGTTGTCATAATACTCTAGAGGTTTTGCTACGGACTCACCGACGGCCTTTAAACCTGCAAAATGGATAACCGCTTCTATATCGTGCGATTTTAGAACCTCTACCATTGTCGATTTATCTCTGATATCGGCTTGAATGAAGGTTGGCTTTACGCCACATACCTTTTCAATGCGATCTAAGACCGTAGACTTACTGTTGTACAGGTTATCTAGAATCACTGGCGTCATACCAGCTTCGATCATTTGAATACATGTATGGCTACCGATATAGCCCATACCACCCGTAACAAGTACTTTCATTTTATCATTCCTTCTGACGCGAATGGGTTTAGTTTAAAGCTTTGACGTTACGATTTAAACTGTCTCCTGCAATTCGCATCCCATTAATATTGCTTGGCCTTTTCCGGCTTTTTTAGCTTGATACATTGCAGTATCTGCACTTTTTAACACTCGAGTGGCATCTCGCTCATTAACACCGACTAATTTTACGCCGATACTAACGCCAACCTTGAGCGAGTTACCTTTGTACTCGATTGGTGTGCATACGCTTTCGAGCAGTTGTTCTGCAATTCGGGTGACGACTTTTTGGTTGGCAGGATTAACCAACATGACAAATTCATCACCCGAAAGTCTTGCGATTAAATCACTATGTCGAGTCGCAGATGTTAGACGCTCGGCTACTTTTTTCAGAACTTCATCACCTGCGTCATGGCCATAGGTATCATTAACCTCTTTAAAACCATCGAGATCGAGGTAAAGCACCGCAAATTCGTCACGTAAGTATCCCGACCGTTGTACTAATTCTTCCAACTCTAAATGGAACTTGGAGCGATTCGCTAACCCCGTTAGTGCATCGTGATGAGCTAAGTACTCAAGTCGTTCCATCTCTTTTGCACCAGAAAGATCGGTAAGAACAATGACTAGGTCGTAGAACCCATGGTCTTCACATTTAACGATACGATTAACCCTTGCAAACATCGGCACAAACTGGCCAAGATGGTTCTGCTCAATAACTTCCCCTTGCCATACCCCGTAGTTTTCTATCGATTCAATGATGCTAGGCATCATTTCCTGCAACTTGCGCCACTTAAGTGTTTGGATAAATGACTTCCCAATAAGCTGATCCATCTCTAGTCCAACTAACTTAGTGACCGCAGGGTTAGCCATTGTGATAACACCTCGATGATTAAGAACGATGAGGCCATCTTGACTGCTCTCAAAAACACGCCCCGCAACACGCTGCCTGCTCATGGCCTCTTCAATTTCGGTGATATCTTGAATCGAAAACAATAAGTGTCCATGTGTGGACAAACGACGACTGGTTAAACTCAACTGCTGTTCGTTGTCTGCATTTTTGAGGTGAATGTCATCGCATTCTAACCCCCTACTTAGGATTTGGCTCAGCTCATTCGGTGTTTTCGTTTTAATTAGATCACGGATATTGGCATGCTCAAGTTCCTCTGACTTTTTTTGAAATATCTGCCGAGTCGCAGTATTACAGTAAATAACACGCCCGAAGTTGTCGGTAATAACTAATGCGTGTTGAACAGATTCAATGACTTCTTCTGAAAACGCCCGCTTTTGTTCTAACATTTCTAATGAGTGTTGCCGCTGTTTCTCGCGTGTTGTTAACTTGTTCATCATTTGATTGAAGGAATGTGCGAGTTCTCCAATTTCATCCTTGGAGTAATAGCGAACTTGAGTATCCGTATTTTGTCCGTGTGTCACACTCTCTATTGTATGACTCAGTTCTATGACAGGTTTGAGAACAAGCCTATCGATACTTATGTAAAAGATAGTGCCACCAGCGAACAGCAACAGAAGAAGTACAGCACCATCTTGAAGTAAAGATTGTTGGGCTTCTATGATTGGACGATGGGAAAGCGTAACCCTCATACTGCCAATGACACGACCATCGTAAATAATCGGTTCTAGAACATAAAGAAATTTGGCTGATAAGGCATAACCTAGCGCGTGTAACTTGCTTCTTTCAGTTTGATTAGGGACGGGAGCTGATACCCCACTTCCTTCAAGAACAACGAAAGGTTGATCATCTTGGTCGTAAAGTCTGACCCGCGTAACATTTGGCTGGTTTAAAAAGTTGATGAGAGTAGTTTGAGCTTTTTGCTTGTTCTTTGTCGTTAGCGCATCTTTAATTGAGAAAGAAACATTGTTAATCAACTTTCTCGTTTGTTCGACCAACTCATGCTTAGACGATTGGTATGCAGTATACGAGGTATAACCTTTTGAGATAACAAAGATAGCCGTTATAAAGACCAAAATTGGCCAAATAAGCTTTGCTCGTAATGACATATGTATTCCTGTCGCAGACAACCACTAAAAATGACAGAAGCGTTGTTATGCAATCTATTACCCATTAAGGGCGATAAGATTAACACGATGCCAATGCAAAATAACCTTAAATTCTCAAAAATTGGATGGAAAAGGAACGAAATACCTTAAAATTCGGATCAACTCAAATAACGGCAACATCTTTATGGACTAAAGTGATCTTTTTCGTCAGCCATCAGATCATAAACCTCGCTTTCATGATAGAAGAATGAAGTGAGTCACTGAACCTAGATGCATTTTCCTGCATCGTGAACCCATTGCTTGTGTAGAAATAAAACGTATGACATTGAATAAACAGCAACTTACATTGAACTGTGACATGGGTGAGAGCTTTGGCTCTTGGATTATGGGGGCAGACGAAGATGTTATGCCTCATGTTGATATGGCAAACATCGCGTGCGGCTTTCATGCTTCCGATCCTAATGTCATGCACGACACTATCACTCTCGCCAACGACAACGATGTTGATATTGGAGCACACCCGGGCTACGCCGACCTCCAAGGCTTTGGCAGGCGCAGTATAAACATGACGGGTGATGAAATTACTAACATGGTTATATACCAAGTAGGCGCTTTACAGGCACTTTGTCAGGCTCAATACACAGATATCAGCTATATAAAGCCTCATGGCGCGTTATACAACGACATGATGAAAAGTGATGCGATATTTAGATCAGTTGTAAAGGCGGCAGCTTTATTCAAAGTGCCGTTAATGATTCTAGCGTCACAGGAAAACGAAAAATACTTAGAAATCGCAGATGATTATGACGTTCCCTTGCTGTTTGAAGCATTTGCAGACCGTTTGTATCAAGATGACGGATTACTTACACCTAGGACACAGCCTGATGCCGTGTTAAAGAATGAGCATGCGATACTTGAGCAAGTCCGTACGTTAGCAGATTCTGGGCGTGTCAAAACTGTTTCTGGCGGCTACATTTTACTGGAAGCCGATACGATTTGTGTTCATGGTGACAATGAAGAGTCGATCGCGCTGATCCAAAAGATCCGTCAAAGCCTATACGCGGGAGGAAATTAATGCATAAAGAGAAATTTAGTATCTCTTTGATCTCTGAGTGCAGTATTTTCATTAAGTTTGACGAGAATATCTCTGAAAATGCGGTCGGAGAACTTGCTCGAAACATCAAAGACACTCTAGCGTCAATCATTATGAACGTAGTCCCATCCTATCAAACCATCCTCATTGATTACTTGCCTTTTCGAATCAATGAAAAAGATTTAGTGCATAAACTGCATCAAATGATCCGTCAGTTTGATACTCAATCGCTCAGCCTTGTTCAACCTAACCACATCACTATTCCCGTATACTACTCCGAAGAAACCGCGCTAGATTTGTCCCGCTTTCAAGATCGTGGACTATCATTAGACGCGCTCATTTCTTTACATACTCTGGCCGAGTATGCGGTTTCAGCGATTGGTTTTGCTCCAGGTTTTGCATTCCTCTCCGATGTCGATACTCAATTACATATGCCAAGGTTAGCTACACCAAGAACGCGAGTACCAGCCGGAAGCGTGGGAATCGCAGACTCTAAAACGGCCGTCTATCCATCAGATAGTCCTGGCGGATGGAACATTATCGGTAGAAGCCCGCTTCCCCTTTTCTTTGATACGCCACCTTTTATACCGTTTGAAGTAGGTGACAAGGTCACGTTTAATGCCATTTCCAAACAAAAGTTTATCGAGTTAGGAGGTGTTCTATGAGTTACGCTGGATTGCTGGTGGAAAAGTCAGGGCCACTTTCTTTGATTCAAGACTTTGGTCGTTTTGGCTTAGCGCATATTGGCGTGACTCAAGGTGGCCCCGTAGATGATTACGCCTACAGTTGGGCAAACCATTTACTTGGTAACGTAGTCAATTGTGCTGCGATTGAAATTACTTTGGGTAACGCTTGCTTTGTCGCACTACATAACTGCCATCTTGCAATATGTGGTGGTGATTTGAATGCAAAAGTAGATGGTGAGCCTATCTCAAATTGGTCTGACTTTACGTTGAAGAAGGGGCAGAAGCTGCAGTTCGGAGTCGCAAAAAATGGACTTCGATCCTATCTTGCGGTTAAAGGTGGGTTCGATATTGCTCAGCACTTAGGAAGTGCCTCTACAGTCACGAGAGAATCTCTTGGTGGTTATGACTCAAATGGTGGCGCTTTAAAAGCAGGCGATATTCTTCCCTTTTTTCCTCATAACTTACCGAAACACAAACCAAGGCTGATGACGTTTCGCTTTAAGCCGGATTACAACTTACCTATCAAGCTGAGAGTGATTGAAGGCTATCAAAATGAGGACTTTGATGAAGACACTCGCCAAGCCTTTTATAGCAACGCATTCACCATATCCCCTGATTCAAATCGTATGGGCTATCGTCTTGAAGGAAACAAAATCAAACCGCCTTACGAAGGCGTACTGTCGGAAGGAATTGCGCTAGGATCGATTCAAGTTCCTAACGATGGTAATCCCATTGTGTTGCTCAACGATCACCAAACCATCGGTGGCTATCCTAAGTTTGGCTGTGTAGCACGTATTGACCTGCCAAGGCTGGCACAGGCGAAACCCGGGCAAAAAGTCAATTTTGTGAAAGGAGATAGACAAGGCTTGCAAGAAGTATGGTGCCAATGGGCTCAGTTTTTTGGATATTAATACAACCTCTGAGCCCATACGTAACTGTTATGCAGGCATCCCATAACGCTCTGCTAATGCTTGCGGATAGTCTCGCTCTTGAGTGAGTTTAATCGCGTACTGCTCAATTTCTTGTTCAGACCAATGCACAGCGACAGGATGTTGGGATTCCACGTTTTGTTTAGGTTCGATATCAAACCAGAACTGAAGCATTTTTTGCGCTGCGAGTAGTGTTGATGACGCTTTTACCACTTCTATTCGTGCGTAATGGTTGTCTTCAAAGGTCACGTCGGCTGCCCTGAGTACCGGATCCGTTCCAGGAATTTGCTGGGCACCAAACAGGGCTTTTCCCCCTTTGATAGCAGAGTGATAGTCGGGAATGAACTGCGCCATGTGTTTGATAGCATTATTGGTTCGTTCTTCTAAGACTTCTTCTCGCCAACCGTTACGTATCTTTGAGAGTAAAGGAACTGGCAGTTCGGGCTGAGCTGAGGACGGCGTACTCTCAACTAAACCATCTTCAAATAGCGTAATGCCTTTCGTCATGCCGTGAAGCTGAAAATAACCATCACTATAGGGGGTCAGTTGAGCCATTCCTTTATCAGTTCCACGCGGTCCATGGAAAATAACTTCTGGCCACAGTTGTTGGCAGTCTGCCCACTTGGTTACGTAAGCGGCTTTAAACTCAACTAACCTATCACGCTTGGCACCGATGGTATTGTCAATGGATCCTGTTTCAAAACCACATGCATTGACCAAGTAGTCACATGTCATAAGATAATCGATGCCATCTCGTTCGTAACCAAGTTGCCAGTGATTACCCATCCAGTCCGCTTGTTTGAGCGTTGCTTGTGTGCATACTGAGGCGTTTGGCAGAGCGTTCAACGTTAAGTTGGCAATTGCGGCAAGGCGGAAAACACTCCAGCCATATTCCTGAACCGCCACAACTGGGTACTTTAGCGCTTCTAGATCAGCATGTTGAGCAAAAGGAATACACCACTCATCAAAGGTTGCAGGGTGACTTGGTTGAGTGCGTTGTGCTAGTGCTTCTAGATCCTCTTTTGAATACAATTTGTAGTATTCACTTGGCTCCCCAAGCACTTTATTGCTTTCATTTTTATCAACGAGCTTTTGATAAGCATTTTTCACCACCTCTAGTCGAGGAATCAGTGCGGATGGATCTCCACCATCAGAATAAGGGACTGCAATGATCGTCGGGCGAATATTCAGTGAAAGCGGATATAGGCGAACGGTATCAATGGATTGTGCTAATAAATCTAAACATTGTTGCTCAGAAATCTCTCGATATAAGTTGCCACCTGCATGTAAATGGCAAATGGGCGGACCATTTACCAGTGATACGCCCTTCTCTATTACGGAAACTTTAAAACCCAGCTCCGCAAAATGAATTGCTGCTGTTGCACCTGCGACACCGCCACCAACAACAGCGATGTGCTTATCTTTGTAATTTGGAAACTCAGACTTCATTGCTTCACTAAAAATTTTATAAGGAAAATTCTTTACTAACGGTGGATTCTACTCGTGTTTGGGCTTGATTAAAATCACAAAAAGTTCATGGGTTTGCGAAATATCCAACTGCGCCTTTATGGTGCGTTAAAGTAGAAAAAAATTGCAAAAAAAGTACTTGACGACATGGTTAGGAAGACACTTTTTTATGCCTATGTGAATAACAATTTCACTGTAAGACCCATGGCGCAAAGCCTGCAGAAACACCCCACTTTTTACCCCATTTAGTTATCCCAAAAGTTATCCACTGTTTTTGTGGATAACTAAAATAAAAGTGTCATGGAGTGTTCCACATTTAATAACATTTGCAGTGATTAAGTGTTTACTGGCGTTAACAATCTTTTCAACAAACTCATTACGACAAGTGCCAACGTAACAAATGTTGCCAGTGGTAAAGCTATCCACAATTCGGGGTGAATTTGTGCGTTCAGATCGAAGCCATATGTCATTACCGCGGCCACACAAACTTCCGCAGCGAATACCGCAACACCGCTAGCTATCAACGCCATAATGCCGTATTCGGCCCACAGAGTCGTATTGATCCGTTTTTTACTTGAGCCTAATGTGCGATACAAACGAATCTCCTGCTGACGTTGGGATAAGCTTAATCTCAATAGCGTGAAGATAAGTAGCAATCCCGCAACCACGCCTAAAAGAGCAAGAATAGTGATTGCCGATACGATTTGTTGAATCAAATCCTGGATTTTTTCGCCCATGGTACGAATATCTAAAACAGATACCGTTGGGTGAGATCGAGACATAGACGTTAATAGTGCTTCGTTCCCCTCATCAATTCTATAACTGATGAGGTAAGAACCCGGTAGATTAGCCATAACGTCGGATGAGAAAATAAAGTAAAAGTTAGGCTTCATATCACGCCATTCAACATAACGAATGGTATCTACTACCGCATCGTAGTTCTGGCTATTAATAACAAAGCGCAGTTTGTCACCAAGTTCGATGCCCAAGTCATTTGCTACATCGGCTTCTACAGAGACACTCCCTTTATTTGTCCATTCACCCGCAAGCACATCATTATACTCTGGCAGGCCGTCTCCCCACGTAAGGTTCAATTCACGACGTATTGCGTCAGAGCCTTCTCCTTCGTATTCAATCTCTTTGACGTTTTGACCATTAATCTCTGTCAATCGACCACGAATAATTGGATAAGCTTGTGACCGTGTAACCCCATTTTTATCTAAGGTTTCTAGGTAGCTATCGAGTTCGTAATCACCAATATTTAATGCGAAGACATTTGGCGCGTCTGCAGGTAAGGTTCTCTCCCAATCCGCGAGAATATCGCTGCGCACAAGCCAGATAATAGATAGCAGCATCAAAGACAACGCCAAAGCACCAAACTGCAGGCCACTGGTTACTGGCGTGCGGTTGATACGACTCAACGCAAGCTTCATGGCAGGTTGTGTTGAAATACGCGCAAACAATTTTGTGAGTGCGACGCTCACTGCAGCAAGCACAACAAAAAGTACTGCAATACCAATAAGAACAATCCAAACTAAGGTATTATCAGCATAAAGCAAAAGTAATGGAACAACGGGGACTAGAACGAGCAACATTCGCTTCCAAGAACGTTGTGCTTTGCCCTGCTGTAGCACTTCTAAGGCTGGAGTTTTAATCAAGCCTAACAATGGTATGCCAAGGGCAGGAACGGTGATCAGGACCGCTGAGATAAACGACACTAGATATGGGGTGACACCGTAACTAGGTAGAGGCTCGGGTAATAAGTCTTTGAGTGGAATGCGCAACAAGTACTCCAGCCCACTTCCCAACAATAACCCAACGACACTGGCGCTAATGAGCAGGATTGTGACTTGAATAAACAGCCATTTTTCAATCCATCGTCGACTTGCGCCAAGGCTTTTTAGCATCGCAATGGTTTGTGTTCGACTATTCACATAGTTTTGGCAAGTAAGAACCAATGTTGTCGCTGCCATAATGATGACAATCGCAACGGTTAGAGACAAATACTGCGTCGTTCGTTCAAAAACCTCATTGCTACGACTGGCAGTATCTTGCGTGCGCCAGCGATCACTAGGAGAAAGAACCGTATCTTCTTGCAGGCCTTTTAGCGTTTTATCATCGGCTTGTAGAAACAGACGGTATTGAACTCGACTCCCGACTTGAATCGCTCCTGTTTTCTCAACGTCTTTTTGATGAATGTATGCAGAAGGCATTTGTTGAAATGGGTTAAAGCTTAATCCAGGTTCCATCAGCACTGCACCTGAAACCGTAAAATCGGCATCGCCTATAGTGACGCTGTCACCCGGCTTGACGTCTAGTTGAGCCATAATCCGCTCATCAAGCCAGAGTTGGTTCTCTTTAACGCGACCGGATGGGTTGTTGTCTAGTACCAGTTCTCCCATTAAAGGGTAATTGTCGTCCACTGCCCTTACGGAAATCAACTGCATACCATTGTCGCTAAATGCCATCGTGGCAAATCGTGTCATCGTCGAACGTTCTAGGTTTTCGGTCGAGGATAACAACGTGTCAGGTATAGGATTAGCAGACACAAACACCGCATCCGCTGTCAATGCATCCTTCCCCTGTTTGACGATCACCTGCTCCATTCGCTCCGCTAATGCAGAAAGCGCAAAGATGCTCGCAATCACAAGAATAAGAGCAACGCTAATAGGCCAAAGGTTCCCCTGTCTTATTTCGCCGAAACTCCAACGTATTAGGCTTTTGTTTGACGAGTGTTTTATTGCACTGCTTCTTTCTGTCGATGTTGCTTCGCTTGATGATACTACAGACATTACACCTCCTCCTTAAGCTCACCCGCCTCCATACGATAAATACGGTCACATCGACTTGCTAGATGACCATCGTGTGTAACTAATATCAGCGTTGTTCCATGCTGCTCATTAAGATCGAATAGCAGCTCAATCACTTTGTCTGCGGTTTGATGGTCAAGATTGCCGGTAGGCTCGTCTGCGAATAACAGTTCAGGCTGTGTCATAAAGGCACGTGCTAGCGCGACACGTTGTTGTTCACCACCAGATAATTGACTTGGAAGATGATCGACACGTTTTTCCAATCCAACAGCGGTTAATAATTCGGCTGCTCTTGCTTCATCTTCGGCTTCACCACGTAAAAGACAAGGAAGCGTGACATTGCGTAATGCACTCAAGCTCGGGATTAATAAGAAACTTTGGAAAACAAAACCCAGAGAGTCAGCTCGAATTTTTGCGCGAGCTTCATCGTCAAGTTTTGATAACTCATGACCTAACAAGGTAATTTCACCTGATGTCGGTGTATCAAGGCCAGCTAACAACGTCATCAACGTTGACTTACCCGCACCGGAAGTACCGACGATGGCGATTTTTTCTCCTTTCCTGATGTCAACATTTACATCTTTGAGGATTGTTAATTGCTCTTGATTAGTAGAGACTTGTTTAGAAACCAAATTGGCTTGAACAATAGGTGCATTAAGTACAGGTGTTTGCATGATTCGTATACTTTCCTTAGTTCTATTTTTTTGTTTTTCCGCTACTGCACATGCGAGCGAAAAGCTACTTGTCTTAGGTGATAGCCTGAGCGCGGGCTATCAGATGCCGATCGAAAAGAGTTGGCCTAGCTTACTCCCTGATGCGTTGTCAGAACATGGTCAAGATGTAACAGTTATTAATGCCAGCATTTCTGGCGATACCACAGGCAACGGCTTAGCTCGATTACCACAGCTACTAACCCAACACAGCCCTGATATGGTGCTCATTGAGTTAGGTGCCAACGATGGCCTAAGAGGTTTCCCTCCTAAACTTATTACGTCGAATCTCTCAAAAATGATTACCATGATAAAAGATTCAGGTGCGGACGTTGTCATGATGCAAATTCGAGTGCCACCTAATTATGGTAAGCGCTATAGCGATATGTTTTACGATATCTACCCTAAGCTTGCACAACATCAACAAGTTACCTTGATGCCATTCTTCTTGGAGCATGTGGTCATCAAACCCGAGTGGATGATGGATGATGGCCTTCACCCAAAGCCTGATGCACAGCCTTGGATTGCTGACTTTGTTGCTCAAGAATTAATTAAACATCTCTAATTTTAATGGTCTAGCTCAATAAGTTTTACTTAACTTTACGTTAATCTATTTTCAATTCCACTCATCGAGGATAGATAACAACATGCGAATAGACCCTTTAATTCAAGGTGTTGTTGCTCGCTCTGCTCACCCATACGGGTGTCATGCATCCATTAAAGAGCAAATTGAATACGTAAAACACGCCCCGCAGATCAAAAGCGGTCCAAAACGGGTTTTGATTATTGGTGCTTCCTCTGGTTTCGGGTTAGCGGCTCGTATTGCCCTCACCTTCGGAGGTGCTAAAGCTGATACCATTGGTGTCTCCTTCGAGCGCGGGCCTTCAGACAAAGGCGTTGGAAGTGCGGGTTGGTATAACAACATTTTTTTTAAACAAGAAGCAAATCACGCGGGGCGTACCGCCATCAATATTGTTGGTGACGCATTCTCTGACTCTGTCCGCAATCAAGTGATTGAAGCCATTGAAACGTACTTTGAAGGTGAAGTTGATTTAGTCATCTATAGCTTAGCGACGGGTGTTCGACCTAAACCAGAGTCTGATGAGTTTTGGCGCAGCGTCATTAAGCCTATTGGTGAGCCTGTCACTGGCGCTTCAATTATGCTGGAGAACGATCAGTGGGTAGAAACCACTTTAACTCCCGCAACAGAGGAAGAGGCCGAAGCCACTATCAAAGTGATGGGCGGTGAAGACTGGGAAAGCTGGATTGATACACTGATTAATAACGACTCGATTGCACAAGGCAGCAAAACCATCGCGTTTTCTTACATGGGACCAGACGTTACGCACCCTATCTATCTCGATGGTACGTTAGGTCGAGCGAAAATAGATTTACACCAAACAAGTCACTCGTTAAATCTAAAACTTGCCAACTTTGACGGCGGTGCTTACGCAACAGTGTGTAAGGCGTTGGTGACGAAAGCCAGTGTGTTCATTCCTGCGCTAAGTCCCTACCTTTTAGCACTTTATCGAGTGATGAAGGAAAAAGGTACTCACGAACGTTGTATTGAACAAATGCAGCGACTGTTTACCACTAAATTGTACGATCAAGATAAAGTGCCTGTTGACGGTGAACGCTTAATCCGAATAGACGACTTAGAGCTTGACCCGCAAGTACAACAAGAAGTCCATGCTCTTTTAGAGCAAATGAACGCCAATAACTTTAAAGAGATTGGTGATTACCAAGGCTTTAAAGATGAGTTTATGAAGCTAAATGGCTTTAACTTTGAAGACGTCGACTATTCGCAAGACATTTCTATTGAGTCGCTAAAATCGCTTAAACCTTAATGCTTGTTATCTGTTTCAAGTATGAGATATGTGATAACTATTCCTAGTCCTGAACACTTTTCAGGACTTTTTTTTGTTTCAAGCCCCAGCCACCCTATACTTAATTAAAAACCGAGAACAAGATAGAGCAGTCTACATTTTAAATTCACAGGAAGTGAAACCACGTAAAGGATGACCTATATGGGGAGATTGCAAACATTAGATTATGAAATCCCTGAGTCTATGCAAAAAAGCTGGCAGGAAATCGTCAACTTACTGGCTCAAATAACGCACGTACCCACCACATTAATCATGCGTATCCATCCAGATCGTATTGAAGTCAACACATCCAGTGAAACTCAAGGTAACCCCTATCGTACTGGCGATGCTGAACTACTCGGCAACGGTTTGTATTGTGAGCATGTCATTGAGCATAAGAGCGAACTCATGGTTCCTAATGCGCTCGAGGATGAAGAATGGTGCAATAACCCTGACATCAAACTAGGCATGATATCTTATTGTGGTTTACCGTTATTCTGGCCAAACGGAGAGACGTTTGGAACCATCTGCATGCTTGATTCCAAGAAGAATGAATACAGCGACACTTACCGCCAATTGCTCGGAACTTTCAAAGACTCAATCGAAGCGCAGCTCTCCGTCGTGTATCAGCAACACAAACTCCAGCGTCTTAATAATGAACTCAAAAATCGAGTTGAGAACCGTACTACTGACCTAGCGCAGTTGAGTTACTCCCTAACAAAAGAGATTGATCGTCGTAAGGCTGCAGAAAAACAAGTGAGCTACCAAAAAACACACGATCAGGGAACCGGATTCTTAAATCGCGCAGCACTGGAAAGTGTTGTCGGAGAGACACTCGAAACGTTGGATCATAGTCAGCAATCACTGCTCGTGATAAACATTGGCTTTAGTAATGCTCGCAGTATCCAAACCCGTTATGGCTTTGAGGCCTTTGACGAGATATTAAAAGAATTTCGGTATCGCCTTGGTAAACGAGAATCGAGTTATTTTGTTACCGGGAGGCCGAGCTCGAATGACCTTGTATTACTCATTTGGGGCAACGATATTGATATGAAATTGCGTAAGCTACTGGATGATATCACCAATATTGGCTTGGGAAGCTTTTATATAAAAGACACAGAGGTTCACCTCAACTCCTATATTGGTGTTGTACAAGCCCACCAAACCAGCAATGCCAAACAACTTCTTCAAAATGCATGCTATGCCATGTTGCTGTGTAAAGAGTCTGGCGAAGCGTATAGTTATTTTTGTGAAAGTCATTCGAATGAGCTAAACAACCACAATCAATTGGAAAGCTACTTATTGCAAGCGGTAAGAAATGACGACCTGATGCTGTACTTTCAGCCCAAAGTTCACCCCCATACTCACAAATGGATTGGCGCAGAAGCATTGTTGCGCTGGAGACACCCAATACTGGGCGACGTCTCCAACGAAGCATTAATACATATGGCTGAACAAAACGGACTTATTTTTGAAGTTGGCTCTTTTGTTCTTCGTACCGCGATAGACAAAGCTAAACAGTGGTCGGAGTTAATTGATAATTTCAAAATTGCCGTTAACGTCTCTCCAATTCAATTACAAAACGTGAACTTTGCGGAGCAAGTGCAACACCTACTCGAATCCTTCCATTTACCAGCACATTTTCTCGAACTCGAGGTGACCGAGAGCGCTTTAATTGCCGATGAAATAGTAGCACGCACAACGCTAAACAAATTGCATGAACTAGGTGTGACATTGTCACTAGATGACTTTGGTACAGGGTACGCCTCTTTCAGCTATTTGAAGAAATACCCATTTGATGCCATCAAGATTGATAAGAGCTTTGTCCAGCAAATGGAAAAGTCGGACGATGATCGTGCGATCATTTGCTCTATCATACACATAGCTAAAAAACTGGACCTCCAAGTGGTTATTGAGGGCATTGAATCCCCCCAACAAGAGCAGTTTCTTATTGGTGAGGGTTGTGATATTGGGCAAGGCTTTCTCTATGGTAAACCGATGCCTTGTAATGAATTTGAGCAAAGTTTGTTTAATCAGCGTCTTTCAGGCGGACAATACGTCTACTCTTCCTAAGCATTCTCTTTACTAAGGTGGCGGTGGTTTCTATAATCGCCGCCCGCTTCTATTAAAAGGCCAATATCTTCATGGATCAGTTGACTGCCACGCTTAAGAAAATTGAAAAGCAGAACTACCGCGCTTATCAGCAAATCAAAGGTCAATACGACTTCACTGATTTCACTTTGTTCATCGATCACGTACAAGGAGATCCGTATGCTTCCGCGTCACGTTTTCGTGCAACTCGCGCCTGGTCCTTGACTGGTCTGGAATGGTTAAAAGACGAGTCCCCTGCTTTTCAACGAGCAGCACGTGATTTTATTGCGCGCAGTTTTGAGCTGTTTGCTAAACAAGAAAACTCCGTATCCATTTCATTGAATGGCCAAACTGTGTTGGATAGCACCGCAGTATTGTTTACCGAGGAAGGTATTGAACTGCGTTTTCGAGTTAACTTGCCTGCTGAAGGTCGTTCAGTGTTGGGGAAAAAAGCCAACAACATACTGACTTTCCATTTGCCTAAGTTTATCCGTCGAGCGACCTTAGAACGTGAACTCGACAAAGCAGCATTGATTGAGCATTGCCAAGTTGTTGAAGACCAAGATGCCCTGCGTGCACAGTTGGAAGCCAATAACCTAGTTGCGTTTGTCGCAAATGGCAGCATTCTCCCTCGAATTGCCGGTAACTGTGATCTCCCAATGAAAGAGGCGGTTGAATTCAAAGCCCCTGAATCGCTGCAAGTGACTTTACATGCGCCAAACAAAGGCCATGTCACGGGATTAGGGATTCCAAAGGGCATTACACTTATCGTAGGTGGCGGTTTCCACGGTAAATCTACCTTACTGAATGCGATTGAGCGTTCGATTTACGATCATATTCCAGGAGATGGTCGTGAATACATCGTAGCTGATGACAAAGCAATGAAGATCCGCGCCGAAGATGGTCGATGCGTGCATCATTTGAACCTGTCGAATTACATCAACCATTTGCCAATGGGTAAAGATACAGCGGACTTTTCGACTCAAGATGCATCAGGCTCAACATCACAAGCCGCTTGGCTTCAAGAGTCTATTGAATCGGGTGCGAGCACGTTATTGATTGATGAAGACACCTCTGCGACGAACTTCATGATTCGAGATGAACGTATGCAGGCATTGGTGGCAAAAGGTGATGAACCAATTACCCCTCTTGTCGATCGCATTGGTCAATTGCGAGATGATCTCGATATCTCTACCATTATCGTTATGGGTGGTTCAGGCGACTACTTAGACGTTGCCGACACAGTCATTCAGATGCACGACTACCAAGCGGTTGATGTGACAGAAAAAGCGAAAGAAGTGATCGCTCAGCACCCTACTCAACGTCATAACGAATCGGAAGAACGTTTACAAACCTTCCTGCCTCGCGCCCTGAATCGCGTTGCTTTGATGAATATTCTCACTGACGGTAAATTCCGTGTGAATGCGAAAGGCAAAGAGTCACTTCGATTTGGCAAAGAGTTTACTGACCTTAGCGCTTTGGAACAGATTGAGTCCGCTGATGAAGTCAACACGATTGGCTGGTTATGGTTCCAAATCGCTCAGCTTCCAGGCTGGTGTAATCATCCAGCGAAAGAAATTGAAGAAATGCTGTCTGGTGAGTGGCATGCATCGCTTCCTAAGCAAGGGGACTTAGCCAAACCACGTACACTAGACGTAATGGCTGCGCTTAATCGCATGAGAAAATCTCAGTTTAAGCCTTCATGCTAGTTTTGATACGCTGATTGAGACAATCCAATGAAAAAAGGCAGCTAATAGTTAGCTGCCTTCCTTTATCTTTATTCATACCGAATCATTCGTTTCTCAGTACATTCCACGCTTCACAAAGAATTCTAAACCTTTCTGCATCACCATTCTCTCTATCTGGGTGCCAACGAAGCGCGAATTTTCGCCACTGCTTTCTAATTTCTGCGGGTGTTGCATCAGGGTTAAGCTCAAACAGTGAGAGTGCTTTTGTTTTATCCACACTGACTGTAGACGAACCACTAATGAATTTTTGATAAGTGGTCCAAAATTCATTCAACAATCGACGCACTTCATCTTCGTCCGCTTCGTAGTTGCGCCAATCCAGATAATATTCACGCAAAGGGTCGTTAATATCAACGATATGCCTCGAAGCTTCTAACGAAGACATCAGCTGGATATTCATCGCTTCAACTTGCAGCCAGGCATCTGGGTAAAGCGTTTCTTGCAGTTGGTATAGCGCGTTCATGATTAAGAAATTTCGTTTGAATAAATCCTTATCAGGAGAATCATCCAATTTCGAAATGTAGCCCTGTTCACTCAACTTGCTTGCTAAGGTGTGAACTTTCCAATCGGAAGGCTGCTTTCTAAGAATTTCTAGCATTGGCCATAGCAACGGGTTTTCTATTGCATGAGTCTCAATACTACTGACCGTGCGTTGTCCTTCCATTCATCCTCTCTGTTTTTAATATTGAAGCATCACACTAATCTCAGAGAAGGCTGCTCATCTGTACTGGTAAAAATGCTTGCTGACGCGTATTTCAGGCCTAATTTCTGTGGCACCGAATGAAGCGTGGGTATCATTTTGTACCATAAACAACAAAAGGCCGATAGTCATCAACCATCGGCCTTTGTAAGGAGATCACGTAAAGGTTAAATAACCCCTAGTTCACGTAAACGTTCCATAAGGTAGCTATGTGCGGTGTAGCGCTCAGACAAAACCACTTCTGGCTTTGGATGCAAGAACAACGGCAATGAAATACGCGACTTTTCTTGACGGCCACCCGTTGGGTTGATTACACGGTGAGTCGTTGAAGGAAAGTAACCGCCCGACGCTTCTTGAAGCATATCACCAATGTTGATAATTAAGTTACCAAAGTCACAGGGTACATCAATCCAATCACCTTCTTTGCTCTTTACTTGCAGTCCAGGCTCATTAGCGGCTGGCAGAACCGTTAGCAGGTTAATGTCTTCATGCGCGGCAGCACGGATAGCGCCTGGCTCCTCTTCCCCTGTCATTGGCGGGTAGTGAAGAACGCGTAGTAATGTTTTGTCGCTGTTATTGATCATTTCTGACAACGCGATAGAAAACTTCTCTTGAACGTCCTTAGGTGCGTACGCTTCAACCCAGCCTAATAGCTCCTGAGCAAATGCATTCGCCCGCTCATAGTACTCTAAGATTTCAGCTTTAAGTTGCTCTGGGATCTGACCCCAAGGGTAAACATGAAAATACTCTTTGATGTCTTTCACTTTGTGCCCTTTCGCTACTTCAGACACAGAAGGTGGAAAGTAGCCATCTTGGGTGTCTACGTTAAAGTGAAAATCATTCTTTTGATCTGAACAGAAAAACTCATGCCAGTTTTTGTAAATTGACTCTACAAGCTCTTGTGGAATCGGGTGGTTTTTCAACACACCAAACCCAGTTTCGCGCAGAGAGGTAACGAACTGTTGAGCAGCATCGTCAGCAAGATAATCGACAGTTTCCAGTTTCATGGCTTTACTTCTTTTTTATTAGACTGAATCACGGATTCTATGGATGGGCATGTTGTAAATCAAACTTTAATGAAAAGTGCACGCGCAAACGTTTTAATGTTGAGCAGTTTGGCAATAAATCAACATTTTCAGTGATCAAAAACACCATCAAAATAACAATTGCACACCGTTCAATTAAGTGTAATCATTACCCAAGTCTATGGAGTCCCACTGTGTAAGATAAATTGAAGGATCAAGTAACTCTATGAAAAGCACCTCGACACTCTTAGGATTGACGATTTTTTATGCCATCGTGTTTTTATTTTCTGCGTTAGAACCTAACTCACGTGCCGTTTGGTTTGCGGAGATTATCCCAGCAATTGGTATTCTTGTTGCTATTTGGGCAATCTCGATTCGCTATCAATTCAGTAATACGGCTTACTTTTTAATGTTCATCTGGCTCTGTTTGCACACTATCGGAGCGAAATATACGTTTTCCGAAGTACCATTTGACTGGTTTAACGACATGATTGGTTCAGATAGAAACAACTTTGATCGCGTTGCGCACTTTTCGATTGGCCTTTATGCGTATCCGATAGCTGAATACTTGATACACAAGAATAAGTTCAACAAAACGTTCTCTTGCTGGTTTGCTTTGTTTGCGATCATGTCGTTTGCAGCAGGCTATGAGATTATCGAATGGTGGTATGCAGAATTGGCTGGCGGCGATGAAGGAATCGCCTTTCTGGGCTCGCAAGGTGACATATGGGACGCCCAGAAAGATATGTTGTGCGACACCGTTGGTGCAGCGTTGTCGCTGTTTTTAATGTCGGCTCAGCGTCGATTCTCTCAGCCACTCTAAATAAGGGTTAAACCCATCAACAATTGGAACCTGTACGATCTGTGCTACTTCATATTCGTGCAGGTTTTCTATTTTCTCTTCCACCAATTCATAGAGCTCTCGGCGAGTTTTGATTACCAGCAACCATTCGTTGTCAGTACAAACCTCCCCTTTCCACACATAGTGACTTTCAATAGGCATCGTTTGAATACACGCGGCTAATTGGGCATCTAGCAAACCTTTAATGATCTGATCTCGATTTTTTTCGTTGCAGGTTGTGCTTAACACCATGCAGTAGTCATGTTTTATACTCATTTTCTAGCCCTTCATTATTTCATTGTCACTTTGCCGCCAATCATTTTGTAAGCGGGCGTTCCTCTCACTAGGGTATCTCTTGCAAACTCTTGCCCGCAACTGGGACAGATGCATGGGGTTTGTGTGAAATCGTCAACAATGCGCTCTTTGAAGCATTTGACCAGTGCGCCTTTTCCGCCTTTACGGTACTTGAATAGTTGAGTTTTACACTTTGAGCAATAGATATCGACAGTTTTCGTCGGCTGTTTCTTATTCGGTTTCGCCATGATTATTTTCTATATCAGGTTTTACCCATACGTTATTAAAGTCAAACCAACCTAAGGCATTACACTTTGCATTTTGTAAGGCACCGCTGTGGTCTTTATTGACACCCAACCAGCAGTGAAACATCGGAATCACCTGACAACTTTTTACCAACTGACGTCCTAGCTCACGTGCAGGGAAGTCTGGATAAACACCAGCACGCCACTGATCAACGAGCTTCGCCCATTCGCTAAAATCGTAACCAGAACTGAATTTCTCAATATCACTGTAATCCAGAAGCCAGCCAGCCAACGCGTCATTTCGATTCGTTGCAATGCCCATGGCTTTCACCCAAATATCCACTTCCTCCGGTGCGGGCGGTTGAGAATCATAACGAATAAACTCGACCTCTATACCGTGCGGTTTTAAGAGTGTCTTGATGGCCTTGGCAACTACTGGAAACATCGGATGCTTTTTCTGATACGCCACGTAAATCACCTTATCAGCCTGCGGCACGGTTCCCGCCTCTGCTGGCCTAAGGTCAATCCAACCTGGCTTAAGGCCAAAGGCTTGCAATACTCCCAGTTCCATCACTTTATCCTGAGGAACATGAGCATAAATTTGGTGACTGTTGAGAGTTTGTGATAGGAATTCTGCCCAGCGAGGGTCTTTTGCAATCCCGGTGTTTTTGTTTAGTAATAGGAATGTACAGCCAGGATCAAGCTCGACCTCATCAGATGAACCTTGTTTATCCATCTTTGGCTTAGACAAGCTTGGATAGACCATTGAAGAGTACGCTTCATCAATTACCCACACCTCAACTTGGTCCAGTAAGGGACGAAAGCCAAAGTAGCCATCAAAAGCAGTCAAAATGAGACGCTTATCATCATTCATTTTAACTTGGAACGGCCCAGTCCCTATTGGTTGTCTATCGAAGTTTTCTGAACGCAAAGCGCTTGGTAGCAAAATTTTTGCTTGCGACTCACTCAGCGCCAAAGGCAGGTAGCGATCAGGACGGACGAGTTCAATATCGACGGTCCATTCCTGTGGTGAAGATACCTTTTTTATATGAGAAAACAGGTTCAGGCTACTTAGTGCAAGCACACTTTCAAGTACACAACTGGTTGATAAGGGTTCACCATTATGAAAACGCACCCCACGACGAAGATAAAAACGCCAGTGCGTATCAGAAATGGCTTCCCATGTGTGGGCTAAATCTGGCTGAAGTTGTTCATTTTCATCAAGGCGAGTTAGCCCGCTAAAAATTTGTCTGGCGATGTGTTGCTCAGAACGCCGCATCGGTTTCTGTGGGTTTAACATCGCCAATGGTCGGTAATATGGTAAACGTACCACCTGTTCGCCCTGCCGATGCTGAAGCCCTAAATAACCCTGAATAACCTGCGTTAATCGAGCCGCGTCGTTATCAAGCGCATCTAGAGCCTGGCCAATTTTCCCTTCGTCGAGATAACGTCTGGCGAGGTTTTCACTGACATCGCTACGGTTACGTTTGAAAACGAGTTTTGAGAGTTTTCCTCGACCCGCCGCTGGATGCCATTCAATCCAGCCCTCCTCTTCTAATTTATTGAGAACAATACGGGCATTGCGACGTGTACAAAACAGCGCTTCGGTAATGTCTTCTAGCTGAACATCCGTATCGTGACCGGCGAATTTTTCAAACAGTGTTTCGAACTGAACACGTAAACGAGGGCTACTCATAAAGAGGAAATTCTTATCTTATTGTTGATAAGCTAAGTTTCCTCATTTTTATCAAAAAGTGCAAACGTCACGCAGTAAATTATTGAATATCGATGCCAATTTCTCGTGCAAGATCGGCCAGTTGTTCCTCATTATCCAGCTTGATAGACCATTTACACTCTGCACCATGAGATAAAACAACGTTCGCTCCTCTACCCAGTAACTGGATAGAATCGGTTTGCGCTTGTAAGGTCACCATTGCACTGCCGGAGAGCTTAATCACGATTTCACGCTGGGTAGCAATGATTTTTCCTAATGAAAACTCAATCACCATCTTGCTTTATACCGACTTCGTTTTATGTTGCTTCACTGCGATAGTTAAGCGACTGGTACACACTAATCGGCCTCGTTCATCAGTTATGTCGATTTGCCATACTTGTGTTGAAACGCCAAGGTGTACGGGTTTTGCCGTACCAATCACATGACCACTTCGCATTGCACGTACATGGTTCGCGTTGATATCCAAACCGACACAGTAACTCCCCTCATCAACAGAGAAATTCGCAGCTAAAGAGCCTAATGTTTCTGCGAGCACAACAGAAGCGCCACCATGAAGCATTCCTAAAGGTTGATGAGTAAAACTACATACAGGCATGGTTGCTGTAAGGGAGTCATCCGTGAAATCTGTGTATTCAATTTGTAGGTGCTCGATCAGGGTATTTTTTGATGTAGCATTCAGAATCTCTATGCTAACGGGCTTTTTCCATATACTCATTGTTTTACTCTTAATTTCACAAATTGGTTTGTCGGATTGTAACGATTTATTAGAGAGCTAGCATAGACTTTACTTAGGTCTAACTTCAAGGTGTAACATCTTGGCCTCTTTGCCAGTTGATGAATAATTTGATCCATGCATCGTGTTACTATTTGGGTATATACTATTGCTTCAAAACAAAAATAATTTAGATGGAGCCTATTATGAAGGTATGGATGAAAGCCTCTGCTCTTTTAACTATCGCGGGCTTAACGGCATGTAGCGCATCACCGACCGGCCGTAATCAGATCCTGATGTTTTCAGATCAAGAAATGTCATCGCTTGGCGCCAAATCTTTCGAACAAATGAAGAAAGATATCCCAATCAGCAAAGATCGCAAAACGAATGCCTACGTACAATGCGTTGCCAAACACATCACTGACACCATCCCTGCGCAAGCTGGATTTAAAGATTGGGAGGTGGTTGTTTTTGATAGTGAACAAGTCAATGCGTTTGCTCTACCTGGTGGGAAGATCGGCGTTTACACCGGGCTTTTAGGTGTCGCGAAAAACCAAGATCAGTTGGCAACAGTCATTGGTCACGAAGTGGCTCACGTCCTTGCTGACCACAGTAATGAACGCCTTTCACAAAGCCAGTTAGCAAATGCGGGATTGTCTCTGGCAAACGTTGCTATAGGAGCTTCCGAGTACAAACAGTATCAGCAAATGACGATGGCGGCACTTGGTGTCGGTGTCCAATACGGTGTTATTTTACCATACGGTCGTACACAGGAATCCGAGGCTGATATTGTCGGGCTTGAGTTTATGGCAAAAGCAGGCTTCGACCCACGTCAAAGTGTCGATTTATGGAAAAATATGAGTGCTGCATCCGGTGGCTCTCAACCGCCTGAATTCTTCTCAACTCACCCATCGCACAGTACGCGTATTAAAGATTTACAAGCAACCATAAATAAGTTGCCTGCGTATAACGCGAAAGCGCCAAAATGTGGCTAAACTTCTGCTACCAGTGTCTATTTTTCGCAAAAAAGCTCCCTAGGGAGCTTTTTTAATGGGTATAAGGAATAGTTTAAGTACCCAGTATCTGTAGTGGCAAGCTCAACAGGCTATCTCCAAGGGTAGCAAAATACCAAATGATAGCGACAAAACCACCGACAGAAACCAAGTACCAAGCAAGTGAGAAGAGTTGTCCGTAACGGGTTAACGGCAATAAATGACTATGATGTCGACCTCTCCATTCCATGACCACTTCTAGCATCCCCATTAACAATAAAAACCCTAGCAACGTCAGCCCGAAAGAATAGCTGATAAAAATACCCAACAAGGCAGCAGCTATACTGCCGACTAATCCAACCCAAGTGTTCATCGAGAAGGTAATGCTTTTGAGTACATGACCACCATCTAGTGGCAGAATAGGCAACAGATTAAACAGGTTTAGTAACGCGTTAAACACTGCTAGACCAGCGAAGAGCACCTCTCCAGTCATCCAATAAAGCAAAGTAAACGCGATGCTAAGAACTAAACCAAAAAATGGTCCCATAATCGAGATAACCACATCTTGCCAGCGTGTGTTGATCTTTTCATCACTCAGCGCTAAACCGCCAAGAAATGGAATCAAATAGATGCCCTTGGTCTTCATTCCAAAGAACTTCATCGCTCTAATATGGCCATACTCATGGAAAACTAAACAGGCGATCAAAGCTAACGCGAACTCGATAGAAAATAGCCAAGAATATGCAGCAAGACTTGCAGATGCTAGCGCCACTTTGATTACTTTCGCACTCTTGAGTGCTTTCATTCCAAGTGATACTAGCCCTATCACACTTAAACGCTTTTCCGTTGGCGGCTCAACTTCTGGTACTTGGCGTTCGATGTCTTTTTCATTTCGGCAACCTTCGCTAATAAGCTCATCGTTAATTGTGACCTTGTAACTCAATTCAAACGGTTGCCATGTTAATGAACACTCCAAATGGCATACCAGGACTTCCTCCCCTGCAGAGAGTCTAAACTGGTGAAGACAAGTGTCTGCAACATTATCACTGGCATCTATTTGGGACACCAAGGTGTTATCCCAATATAACTGCTGCCAACCAGCCATCGATCCTTCGAGCCTTAACGAACGACCTAAAAATTCAACATTCAGTAATTCCAACACGATTCCTATTGCGTCTATTGAATAACAACAAAGCGAGGCGCGAATTATGCCTGCTAAGTACAGAAACGGCAAAGCCCGCTATCTCTTGGTTTGAATGCCATTTAATCATAAAGCCCGTAAAACAATTCTGGTCGTACCATTCTCTTAAAAAATATAACGATAATACATGCCCTTACGAATCACCGTTTGACCTATGCATCATATTTAAAACGCAAAATACGCTCAAACTTTGACAAGTTATTAAACATACAATTAACATTACATTTACATCACAGTTGTATTTCACGTATTAACAACTGGTGTAAGTATCACACAACAATTACAAGGACTTCGGTCCAACACTATGACACCCTAGGAGGGTCAAGGATGAACAAGAAGCACTGCTCTCTGCTTACAATTTCGATATTGTTTGCGTGTAATGCCCATTCAGCGGGCTTCCAGGTAGCTGAGCATTCAGCATCTGGTCTTGGTCGAGCATTTTCAGGTGAAGGAGCGGTCGCAGACAATGCCAGCGTTCTTGCACGAAACCCAGCAGCGATGACGCTTTTCAAAGAAGCTCAATTCTCGGGCGCGTTATCTATCATCGATCCTGAAGTCGATGTGTATGACACAGTTAACAAAGAACATGCGAAAGATGTTGCCCCTTTACAAGTCGTGCCAGCGGGTTATTACATCAGCCCTATCAACGATAACTGGGCTTGGGGTATCGGTATGTTCACAACATACGGTGTTGCTACTGATTATCCAGATGATATTTCTGCGGGTGACATGGCGGGTGACACTTCCCTACTTTCAGTAAACATCAACCCTAATGTCGCTTACCGTATCAACGAGTCTTTCAGTGTCGGTGGCGGTATCAACCTAGTGTACGCGGAAGCGGAGCTGACTCGTCATAAAGGCGCACTCGCCGGTATTTTAGGTGGTAATAAGTCCGATAACCTTGTCGGCATGGAAGGCGAAACTTTTGCTTGGGGTTGGAATATTGGCGCTTTGTACGAGCTAAATGAAAACAACCGTTTTGGCTTTGGTTACCGTTCTAAAGTTGATCTAGATTTTGACGACGGTGAGTTTAGTAGTTACGACTCAGGCCGAGCTCCATCACCAAAAGTGGATGGCCGTTTAAAAATCTCTCTCCCTTCAATTATCGAATTATCGGCTTTCCATCAACTGAATGAACAATGGGCAGTACATTACGGCTGGCAACAGACCGATTGGAGCACATTTAAAGAACTGAAAGCGACGAGTCCTCAATGTAATGATGGAACTGCTGGTCAATGTTTCTACAAACCAGAGAAATACGAAGACAACAACCGTTATTCTATTGGTGCAACTTACACCCTCAATGCGGATTGGACATTCCGTGCAGGCTTTGCATACGACGAACAAGCAGGTGAAGCCACATTGAGCATCCCTGACAGTGACCGTTTTTGGTACAGCGCGGGCCTGACTTACGCAATGAATGAGAATTTAACTTTCGATGCAGGCTTTGCACTTGTTAAGAGTAAATCAGGCTCTTTCACCGAGACGAACGCTCAGGATGAAGAGATCAAGTTCGACTCTGAAGGTACTGCTTACATCAGCGCGGTACAGATGAACTACACCTTCAAATAATGGGATTACGGAGTAAACCAATGAAACACACGTTTAAATTATCAATGCTTTGTTCTGCAATCCTTCTTGCTGGTTGTGGTGATAATACATCAAGCTCTGGTACTTCCGACAAAGTTCAATTTGAAGATGAAGTCCAAGCACTGCTCGACCGTGGAACATCTATCAGCTTTACGCTTCAAGGGGCGAATGCGGATGTACCTGCGCCCTCTTACTTATTAATGGACACAACAGATGGCACGCTTGGTCTGCCAACTGACGGTGATGATGCCTTAACCAACCCTAGAGCCTCGATGAATACGATGGATGGATGGTCAACGTCTATGCCAATCGTTCTGAACTTTAAAGGCGATGGTTTTGCAACGGGTATGCTGCCGTCTGGTATTAAAGTCATCAAGATTAATCAACGTTTGACCGAGTGGGATGGTAAGTCTAACCCAATCGAAGACGTTCTCGTTCAGAACCAAGACTACGTAGTTCAAGCAAAAGGCAACTCTCTATATATCCAGTTCATGGATGCGCTTGATGAGTCAAGCGAGTACATTTTTGCAGTAACACAAGATGTTACTGACGTGAATGGTGAGCCAATCGGTACATCAGCCAGTTACGCGACAGGTAAATCGAAAGAAATCGTTTATGAAACTGGTGCTCTTGCTTCTATTCAAGCGGTGACACAAGCGGTGGAAGGCATTTTTGGTCTAGCTCAAGTTAACCCTGACGACATCGTTTACTCCTCATGGTTCAGCACTCAGTCTGTAGGTGATACTTTGGCGGCGGTTAAAGGTGTAACCGCAACCGGTTTCTCAACGGGTGCAAATACACTAAACGCCGTTTACAAAAACGATGCGAACGAAGGTTCAGTAGATTTATCAACAGCCTACACAATGACACTTGGTGCAACCCAAGACTTTAGCACTGCGCTAGACTCTGACGATGACTTTAGTAAGTACGTTAGTGACCTAGACGCGGCAAAAACGGCAATTAAAGGCCTTTATGCGAAGTCAGGTGCCGATGTAAATGTGACTCAAGGTGTGGTCAGACTGCCTCATTATCTAGAAAAAGGGGCAAACTGGAACATGCAGCCAATGGTATCTGCGATGCCAAGCCTAGCGAAGCTAAGTGCAGCACTGGCGGATCCGAACGAGCAAGCGAACATGGTCCAGCAGCTATCAACCGGCGTTTTCGCAAATAACCCTGTTGACGTGACAAAGCTTGCAACCGATCCTACAGAGCAGCTAAAACTGGTGGGTGCTAAACTCACATTAAGCGATGGTACCCAACTCGACAGCGAACGTATTGTGACTCGCTACTCCCCAGTTCCAGTCGTTAAATCGGTAGAAGATGTCGAAGTACTTGTCTTCACACCTAAATCTGGTGTCGCGACCGACGTTGTGATTTATCAACACGGCATCACTTCTGCAAAAGAGGATTCATATGCCTTCGCGTTTAATATGGTGAAAGCAGGTGTGGCTGTTATTGCTATCGACTTACCTATTCACGGCACACGTAGCTTAGATGAGCAACGTTCAGCTAATTCTAATATCTTGGCGTATCTAAATCTTTCTAACTTGGCAATCGCTCGTGATAACCTACGCCAAAGTGTACTGGATGTATTGGGTTTACGCGCGAGCTTAGTGGTATCGGCGCAAGGTGGTCTGTTGGCAGAAGGGCCTCTGCAAGGCTTTAACCCAATGACGGGTTCTAAAGTCAAAATGTTAGGTCATTCACTTGGCGGTATTGTGGCTACATCTGCCGTGGCAGCAGCAAATAACACGCTAGGTAGCCCCAACGCAGATGCACTTTACACATTTAGCTCTGCTTCTGTACAGAACTCTGGTGGCCAAATCGGCAATTTGTTACTAGGTTCAGAAGCCTATGGCGCTCAGATCAGGCATAACTTAGCATATGCTGCGTCTGCAGACTACGCGAGTTATGCAGATGCGTCATGTACACAATTGGAAGATAAAACGTGTTACGAAGCTTTTGAGGCCGCAGCAACAGAAACTCAGTTAGCAACACTAGAAGCTGGCTTCTCCCAGTTTATCTACGCGGCACAAACCACGCTAGATACCGTAGACCCGTTCACAAACGCGTCAGATTTAGTTGCTTCTGGTTCACTAACAACACCATTCCTGATGACCGAGGTTGATGGCGATGGCAATGTACCAAACAGCGTTCCAAATGCACCGTTTGCCGGGACTGAGCCTCTAGCAGCTAAACTAGGTTTAACGACCGTAAACAGTGCTAATACAGCCGTGTCTCCAATGGCAAGCTTTGTGCAATATAACGCTACTGCATCGCACATTACGTTTGTTTCTCCAAATGGCACACTTTCTGATATTGACCATCACGTTGAGATGCAAATGGAAAACACAGACTTCTTAATGGATGACACTTTAACGGGTGTGACTAATACTTCCGTTCTGAAGTAATCGTATCACCTCTCTTACCAAAGCCCAGTTTCGACTGGGCTTTTTCGTTCTCTATCATAAAAACCGTCCCGTATATCCTTTGCTATAGTTAAATCGGTTCCGTACCTAACTTACTTGTTTGAAAGGAAAACTCTATGCGCATATTCACTATAATGGCCACAGCTTTACTTCTTGCAGCGTGCGGAAGTAGCCAATATCTTATGTCGACAAATGAAGGGAAAATCATTACTTCTTACGGAAAACCAGACCTTAACGAAGAAACGGGTATGTACGAGTATGAAGACATGGATGGGAAAGAAATGAGCATTTCAAAAGATCAAATTGTGCAGATTATAGAACGCTAGCAATATGCCCTCTATATTTTTAGAGGGCCCTACCCACACTTCTGAGCGCAGTTAATACTCACAACGAACTTCTAACTTCCTCAATAAATGAAGCAACCAATTCATCACCCAAAGCAATCAATGCATTTTCTTATATACAGGTATTATTTGTTTAGCGAATATTTTACATCTTCACCCTAATCAGGTTGGAATATTGTAAAATCTCGGCTTTAATTCGCTAACACCCTTTTATTTCTCAGGATAAAGTGGATAATACCGCCACAAAATAACATTACTAAGGTGAGTCCTTATGTCTATTGAAGCTACTCTGCTTGCGCGCTGCGAGTCAAAATGTGAACTGTGTTCTTCTGAATCTCAACTAACAGCATACGCTGTCCCACCTCACGGTAACGTGACCGTTGATACTGCTATCATGGTTTGTGATAAGTGTCTGGGTGAGATCGATGAGCCAAAAGACATTAACCACTGGCGTTGTCTAAACGAAAGCATGTGGAGTCAGGTTCCTGCAGTACAAGTGACAGCATGGCGCCAACTCACTCGCCTAAACTCTGAAAGCTGGGCTCAAGATGCTCTTGACATGATGTACATGGAAGAAGAGCAAATGAACTGGGCGATGAAGGGTATGTCTGATGATGACAAAACGTTAGATTGCAACGGCACTGAACTTAAGAAAGGTGACGATGTAACGGTAATCAAAGACCTACCAGTTAAAGGCACTAACCAAGTAATCAAACAAGGCACAGTGATCCGTGGTATCAGCCTTGGTGATGATCCGAAACTAGTTTCGGGCAAGGCAAATGGCGGTCAGTCAATGTACGTGATCGCAGAATACTGCCGTAAGAAGTAATATCGTATTACTCTACAAGTCAAAACGGGGCACTATTAGTGCCCCGTTTTCATTTCTAATGAACACCAATTTGGAATAAGCTCCTCTACTCCGGTATTGACTCTGTATAGAGTTCTAGCTCCGTTATTCGCGTTTGAGCAGCTAAAAAAATACCGGCTTATAAGCCGGTATTTTCATTCATTATTTCAAGATTAACGGTACATACCGATATCTTTTTGAATGTGAGCTGACAAATCTTCCGCATAGTAACTGCGTGGTGCAGTATTATCTACGAATAGAATGTCTAGTAAGTGAGCAATCAGTCCTTTGAAGTTAACCGCGTAGGTTTTCTTATCCATAGAGGTTGGTAAAGCTACATTTGTCATTTGCATTGCTTGTGCCATGATTGCCTCTCTTTAAAGCAGTAGTCTGTTTTGTTGGTTGTATATTAGTCAGTTTCTTATTGTTTAAGAAATGACAAATTTTACCTATTCGGATTAGATTATCTAATAAAACAAGTCCATTACAAACATCAAAAATACAAATGAATAATAACAGCATAAATAGTCATAAACTGTCTAATTATGTTGAATAACTTAACGTTACCTGCATAAAGCCATCTCGACCAACAACATGTTTTTAACATTAAGTTTCGTTATTTATTTTATTTTTAGCGCTTTACTTATATTTTTTGATTAGTAATTTTAACGCTAGAGCGACTGTTCGACTTATTTTTGAGGAGCGATGCCACAACCGCTGATGTCATCACAACGATTAAGAATGTGAGTGACCACGTTGTCGGAATCTCATACTCTGTTCCCACCAATAACATCTTTACACCGATAAACATCATGATCACCGATAATGCTGGTTTTAAGTATACAAACTTGTCTAACATCGCTTGCAGAACAAAGTACAAAGATCGCAAACCCAACAGTGCAAACACGTTCGCGGCTAAGACTAAAAATGGCTCTCGTGTTACCGCGAATATGGCTGGTATAGAATCCAGTGCAAACATTACGTCCATCACTGCAATTACACCGACTACGATCAGCATTGGTGTTGCCACCCACTTACCAGCTTGCTTTAAGATTAAGTGATTTCCTTGGTAATCATCCGTAACTGGCAATATTTTGCGAATAAACTGCTCAGGATATGGGTTAACTTCTTCTGCTTCACCTTTGTCGCGAGCAAGCTTAATACCTGTCCAAATAAGGAATGCGGCAAAGAGGTACAACACCCAGTGGTACTGCGCAAGTAACTGAGCACCAACCGCAATCATGATAGCCCGTAGAACTAACGCACCAATCACGCCCCAAAGCAGCGCTCGCGGACGCAAATGCTCCGGCACACTGTATTGTGCAAAGATGATGGCAAACACAAACAAGTTATCCACGCTTAGCGACTTCTCTAGTAAGTAGCCTGTTAAGAATGAAACCGTTGCTTTATCGTTCGTATAAGTGCTGTGCGGTGCGTAAAGGTCCCAGAATAAATAGATAGAACCTGCAAAAACAAAGGCAAGTAAGAACCAAAAAACACTCCAAAGGATGGCTTTTTTCATCGTTATTACGCCACCACGCGTTTGATAGATATCAAGCGCAACAAGAACAAGCGTAAAAAGACCAAAAGCGCCATACATCGCTAATGACTCTTGAAGTGGTGCCGATTGGCTCAATTGGGTGGTACTTTCGATAAGAGACATGCTTCCTCCCATGGCGGAAGGACATGAGTTTGGTGACCTTCCGCAGACAATAACAACAAGCAGTCACATAGTAATCATGTGCTGCCAGTCAATGAATGCGTTGGTCTCGTTGAAGTGTCGGCGTGGATGAATCACGCAACACCTTTACTTACCGGATAAGCTGATGCTTAACGAGATGACGATAAGTAAACTTGCGCTAACTACTCCCCAAACGCCGCAATGATAACGCCGAATGTCACGCTTTCCAACAAAAAAACTTTGTCCAATCGAAATAAAATTCCTATTAAAAATCAGAAAGAAATATAAAAAGAAAGGAATTGATTCAACCACGTGAACTTTTGTTATTAGGTGTAAAGAGCAGCAAGTGACTCAAGATGATACATTTAGGAGTCAGAGCGTTGTCTTTGAGAACATAGACACAAAAAAGGAGCATAACTGCTCCTTTTCTAACTTCCGTGTTATTAGCAATTCAAAAGCCGCTCAAAGGTACAAAGTAAACTAACGTTGACCAAATTGCGACCCAAGCAACCACCACTGCCGTATCTGTCCAATCTTTATTCCACATACTGCCACCCTCATCATCGCATGTAGCAATTGAAAGGCAGCAAAATCGATACCAATATCTACTACCTGTGTTGCTGTGTATAAAGTTTGTGACTTTGATTCAAACAGTTTGGCTCATCGGTCAGAAGTTCAATAAAACAGTCTGCCATGGATAAGTTGGTTACACGCCCCTCGCCTTTCATCTCCAGTAGCGCATCGTAACCTTCTTTCCCTTTCATGGTATAAGCGGAGGAAGTGCCTCGATACCAGGTGTCGTCTTGAACGTCGACCCATTGTTGACCATCAAAAATTGCTAATGACTGAATTCTTTCACCTTTAGGGGCATCAGCTCGGTACTCAAAGTTTAAATTGTAAGTGTATGGATAACTGCCAGAGCCAGTACCTTCCACATCATTGTTGAGTGCATTGTTTATGGCGCCTTCAAGTGCTCGGCGAATAGCACTGCCTTTTACGTCGTAAAAGCCGATCGGAACGGCAAAAGGCAACAACCGTCCGGCAATATCTGCCACTGTGATGTTGCCAGGATTCAATGATGTTCGCACGCCACCCGCATTATGAATCGCAAATTGAACCTCATGCCCGCGTTTATTTAGGCTGTACAAAAATGAACGAGCAACAGAAGAAGCCAGCTCGCTCTCACCAAACTCATCTGGGATTCGCACATGACGCTTTTTGGTGTCAATACTGGCAATGACTTGTGACTGTAACTGCCTTACCCGAGGGATGTATTTATCACTTAGGATTGCTTGAGTCTCCGGGTGTTTCTTACAGACCACCACATTAGGTTGACCATGGATAAAGTCACACGCGGTTTCGAATACGCCTTGGTCAAGCTGTTGATTTAGTGTCGAGTCCCAAAAAATACGTCGGCCAAGTAACAGTTCATTTTGACCACTCAGCATGGTTGCTTTGCCGTTTTCATCAAATTCAATGACGCAGTGCCCCATGGTCAAAGCATGAAAGCCCGCTTGCACAACGTAGGTATGTTTTACTTTGACACCATAAGGATCATCTTGCCCTAAACCTATTGATGAGAAATCGCCTTGCAGTCGGTGGCTATGTCCACCAACAATAATACCAATCCCCTCAACTTGTTCAGCCAACTCTAAATCGCCTTCATAACCTAAGTGGCTTAGAAGAATGATATTTTTAATACCAGAGGAGTGAATTTGTTTTACGGTCGCCTTAGCGGTTTCAATTGCAGACTTAAATGGCGTATCTGCATCTGGGTTCGCGATATCGCTCATTTTATCAATGGATAATCCGAAAATCGCAACCTGCTCACCATGAAACTCTTTGACGATGTATTGTGCGCTTTGTGTATCCGTTTGATAGCTATACACGTTGTTGCTATCGCTGACTCGGTGAGGCTTTTGAAGCGATTCATTTGATAGATCCCAGTTACCAGCAAGCAATGGAAACTGAGTGCGTTGACAGAATAAGGCAACAGGTTCATTACCCATATCCAATTCATGGTTGCCTAACGCCATCGCATCAATCTTTAATGCATTCAACAAATCGGCGTTGGCTTTACCTTTAAATAATGAGAAATAAAGTGTGCCTTGGAAACAGTCTCCAGCATGGAGAAATAACATCCCATGCCCTTGACGTTGAGCGTCGTCTCGTAGCTGCTCTACTCGGGTTGCGATGCGAGAAAACCCGCCAGCACTCACGTATGGCTCTAACGTGAGTTCTTTGTTGATCTTAAGCTTTAACTGTAATGACGTTGGCTCAAAGTAGGAATGTGTGTCATTGATGTGTGCCAGTTTGATTCTCACTGGCTTATGATTGTTATTCATCTTCATCTTCTCTCTTTTCATTCCTTATAATAATAAGAAGTGAATCATGACAGAATCATGAATTTTATGAAACTGTGATTTTTTGATTTCATGTTTAAGTGATCACGATGCTATCTACACTACTTTTGAAAGCAAGCGTCGCTTGTTGCGGTCTCTATTCATTAAGGGGCTCTCGTAATTTTGTGAACTGAGCTTAACTCCAATATTTCGAATTAATATATGCTTAGGAGTAGCAAAATAACTCTCTATAATTCAAATAATTGCAAGGAGGATTGAGATGAGACTAGAACGCATCGAAATCTCCGGGTTTAGAGGCATCAAACGCCTTTCACTCTCTTTTGACGAACTCACTACGCTCATCGGTGAGAACACGTGGGGCAAATCATCATTGCTCGATGCCCTTTCTATCGCGCTACCTGCTAATGGCTCATTATATCAATTCGAACTAAAAGATTTTCACGTTGATTACTCAATTTCTCATCCACAAACCCAACACTTGCAGATCATTGTTTGCTTTAAAGCACAAGACAAGAACGAAGTAAAAGCTGGGCGTTATCGACGGATAAAACCTGCATGGTGCACAAACGAAGATGGTGAGCAGGTCATTTACTATCGAATTAGTGCGTCTCGCGACGAGTATGATATTAAAACTGAATACGCGTTTTTGGATCATAACGGTAAGCCGAAGAAACTGCACCACTCTGAGAAACTCGCCGTAGAGTTGATGACTCTTCACCCTGTTATCCGCCTACGAGACTCCCGACGCTTCCCAGATCTAAACCACGTCAACGGCGACAGCAAAAATGCTCGGATTGAAAAACGAATCAATAACACCTGTCGACGGCTATTGGCGATGCCTGGGCACGTAAACAAGGGTGAGATTCGCAGTAGTCTCGATTCAATGCAAACACTTGTCGAACACTATTTTGCGTTCCGCAGCGTCAGCAAAGGTAACCCACGAAAACCTCGTGATGGTCTTTTTTATACGAGCCCTTCCTCTGATAAAGGATTAAGTCAATTCCTTAAGGAAACAAATGACAAACAAAGCCGCTTGCTTTTAATGGGGCTTCTCAATGCTTACCTTCAAGCAAAAGGCCCTACCGATTTAAGACGCTGCGCAAGACCGATACTGATCATCGAAGACCCGGAAGGCCGACTACACCCAACTCATCTCGCTAGAGCGTGGTCATTATTGCAGTTGTTGCCAATGCAAAAGATTTTAACTACCAACAGCGGTACGTTACTTGGCTCGGTTCCACTTTATTCAATCCGGCGTTTGATTCGCTTGTCAGACCGAACCATTGCCAAGAGCTTAAACTCTGCCAAGTTTGGTAGAGATGAGTTACGCCGAATTGGTTTCCACATTCGTTTTCATCGCTCAGGGGCGTTGTTTGCACGGTGTTGGTTACTCGTAGAGGGCGAAACTGAAGTTTGGTTATTTCATGAACTGGCTCGTCAATGCGGATATAACTTAGCTGCGGAAGGAGTTCAAATCGTTGAATTTGCACAGTCAGGACTGAAGTCACTGATCAAAGTAGCAAAAGAGTTCGGTATCGACTGGCATGTTGTTACCGATGGTGACCCGGCAGGTAAAAAGTACGCGCATGCCGTGAGAGCGCAACTCGATCATGATCAGGAAAGGCATAGACTTACAGAGTTACCTGATCGAGATATCGAACATTTTCTATATAACCATGGGTTTGAACTTTTCTTTAAGGACATCATCAAAGTTCCTCATGATCACCCTATCCCAGCTAAAAAAGTAGTAAACCGTGTTTTGAAAAAGCATGCAAAACCGGACTTAGCTTTGGCCATTGTCTCCCACTGTGAAGAGAGAGGTATGGAGTGCATTCCTGTACTTCTGCGTTGGACACTTAAGCGCGTTGTCACCATGGCAAACGGCAATACATGAGTTAGAATATTTCACACTCACACCTTGCCTTGTAATACAAAAAAAGCACACCAAATTGGTGTGCTTGTATCAAACATCATTAATTTTGATTAAAGGTATTGAGAGGGATAAAACTCAATACACAGTGGATACAAATAAGATCGGGGGTTCACTACTGTACTTGCTCAGCAAGCGTAGAAGAAGTAGTGCTTGATTTCGTATGCAACCAAAGCCCAGTCGCTTTCATTAGATAACCAAACACACCACCTAGCAGCAAAGATGGAATGACAAGTTGCCAGTTTCCATCAGCGGCAAATGTTGCGCAGGAACCAATAAAAGTGCCTGGAATGTACGCGAGCCAAGCCTGTTTCGCTTGAATACACATGAAAAATGCCACAATAGCGGTAATCACATAACCGATAATTTCCAAACCAACGTAAGTTGAACCGTGGATAATTACCATTGCCCAGAATACACCCGTCATATTAGTGATTAAGCTGATACCAAGTCCTTTCAATCCGCTAGTTGGCGCAGCAAAGTAGCTTGTGCAACCTAAAAAACCAGCCCAAGAAAGCAAACCTAAAGAAATGGCGATCCAACCCCATACGCCAGATAAAATTCCAGTAGTGATAGAGATAGCTAAAAGTGTCGTCATGGTAGTCGTACCTGCTTGGCTATTATCGTACCCATATGGCTCAATAACTGCCTTCATACATTGAAATCAAGGACACATGTTAGATACATCAGTCTTGTTTATCGGTGATAATGATCACAATAAAGTTATAGCAATTTCATGACTTGCACTAAAAGTTTGACGCAACCGATAAATCAACAGATTTAGGGAATGAGTATTTCTAGTGCTAGGTAAAAAAGGATGTGTGTTGGATAGTTCCAATAGGTCACTCCAGCAAGCTTTAACGAGACTAGGAAGCTAATATCGGCGTGCAGAATCATGGATCACCAAGTGAGTGCATAAAAGCTCCTGAATCACGCTTGTTCTTCGAAGTTCAGTATACTGTACATAGAAATATGCCACTCCCAATTAAGCGAGTGGCATTGCTGTACTTCTAGAGCTTATTTGAGTGGTAACTTACAATACCGAAGGCTTACCTTTCATCATTCGCAGACCTTCTCGTTTAATGCAGTCGACTAGTGGGTTTTCTGCCATATCAGCTCGCCATATAAATGACAGTGTCCTTTCCATTTTTAGCTCGGGCACATTTAACGCAACAAGATGACCCGCTTCTATATATCGCTCTACATCTAAATACGGTAAACAAGTAAGGTACTGGCCGTTAGCAACTAAGCTGCGTAACACCGGAACGTGCTCGTACTCTCGCCACACATCCAAATCTTCAATTAGATGATGAATAGAGCTATCAAATGTTTTTCGTGTGCCAGAGCCATGCTCTCTCAACACCCACTTCGCTTGTTCTAACTGCGCGAGGCTTACAGATTGATTGCGAGCAAAGGGATGATGAGAAGCAGCGACAACAGTAAGATGGTCTCGACACCAGACTTCTTGGTGCAAACGGTTATCGTCACAACGCCCCTCGATGATCCCTAAATCATATTTATAATCTAATACGCCATCAATAACCCCTTTTGTACTCTGAACACCAAGGGAAATACGCATTTCTGGAAAGTCATTATCAATGATACTGATAAGGTCTGGAACCAGATGCTCTGCCGGAGTTTGACTCGCGCCCATGCGAATCTCACCGCTTAACAAATGTTGCTCATAAAAGCCCATTTCAATCTGCAGTGCGTCTTGTAATAAGCGTTTTGCTTTTGGTCGTAACCACATACCCCAATGGGTTAACGCCATTTGCTTGCCCTGCCTTTCAAATAAAGGCCTGCCAAGCATTTTTTCTAATTGCGCAAGCGACATACTTGTCGCTGATTGTGTCAAAGCCAGTTTCTCTGCGGCCTGGCTTACACTGCCGGTATCTGCAACTGCGTCAAAAACCGCTAATTGCTTAAGTGAGTAGCGCAAAGTGTCCTCCATTATTGGTGAGTATTTTTCATACCCTCACAATCGTTAAAAACATGCCCCAATAAGCAATAGAGTTCATTTTACCTAGCCGCATAAAGTTATCAATTAATTTGATGAGGTTTCTAAATATTATCAATTTTACCTACCAAACCCTTCTCCTTATTCTGACTGTGCGGTTCGGGAACACCGCAAGCCTCAATGACTTTGAGACTGAAGTCATTGAGGCTTCTAAATAAAAACAACAATTTCATTTTTGAGTTAATAACCAAGGAATTTTTATGCGATTACAAATTAAGGAGTCAATATGGCGGTGACCAGCTCTCAAAATCACCAGTACTTTTCTCCAAAAGAAATGATGGCTGAAGCGGAAAAATTTGCGTTAAGTAAAGCAAACAAAACCAGCAGTATGACACTGAGTCTTGCCATCATGGCGGGCGCGTTCATTGGATTGGCGTTCTTGTTTTACATCACGGTGACTACTGGCAGCGCTGGCACTGGTTGGGGCTTAAGCCGTCTTGCTGGCGGATTAGCATTTAGTATGGGCTTGATCCTCATCGTGATCTGCGGTGGTGAACTATTTACCAGCTCAGTTCTTTCCAGTATCTCATGGGCCAATAAGCAAATCTCGTTTGGAAAAATGCTTTCTATTTGGGGCAAGGTTTACGTTGGCAACTTCATTGGTGCGATGTTCCTACTTGCGCTAGTTACTGCAGCTGGTCTTTATCAAATGGATAACGGTCAATGGGGGTTAAATGCGCTTAACATCGCGCAGCACAAGCTTCATCACACTCTCATTCAGGCGTTTGCGCTCGGCATCCTTTGTAACCTATTGGTCTGCCTCGCGATTTGGTTAACGTTTAGCTCTGCAAATGCAATGACAAAAGCAGCAATGACAATCATGCCTGTGGCCATGTTTGTCAGCAGTGGCTTTGAACACTGTGTCGCGAACATGTTTATGGTTCCACTTGGCATTGTTATCGCGAATTTTGCACCTGAGTCTTTTTGGGCCTCCGTCGGTGTGCCCGCTTCACAGTACGCAGACTTAAATATTGGCCACTTTATTACCGCTAACTTAATTCCTGTCACGCTTGGCAACATCGTCGGCGGAGCGGTTTTAGTTGGTCTTGCAAACTGGTGTATTTTTCGCCGACCAGAACTAAAAGCAGCGAATATATCTTCTATCACAACGACTACAACACTCTCGTCAGTTAAGGATTTCACCATGAAAAACGCATCTTTTGTTAAAGACATTATGAACCCAAAACCAGTTACCATCAGTGCAGAAACACCGATAGCAATCGCACTGGATGTGCTACTTGATAACAACGTAACTAGCGCACCTGTTGTAGACGTACAAAATCGATTGGTTGGCTTCTTCTCTGCTCACGATGTGATGGTAGAACTATGGTGTGAGGACTACATTCCGGTGAAAGACCAAAAAGTCGTCGACATCATGAGCCGCGATGTGGTCGCAATTGATGCTGGTGATCGTCTCGTTGATGTTGTCGAATTCCTATGTATCGATAAAGAGCAGTTGTACCCAACGAGCAGCATGGGCATCGCCACTCGCATGACGTCTCTATCTTTAGAAGAACGCGCAAAAAGCATCAAAGTGAGCAAGCCACAAGTACTTCCTGTACTTGAAAATGGCCAGATGGTCGGTGTTGTTACTCGTACTGAAGTATTAACAGCACTACGCCCGATTTTTGGTGAGCGTTTAAACCTAGTAGAAAAAAACGAGTTAGAAACAGCGTAGTTCATTAAACGCTTGCAACGTCTGTTGGCTTTCAATCGCTGTCACTGACTGGCTTGCCAATGTTGTCGATTGTGATTGAGGTAATAAAAAAGCGCTCTTTCGTTGAAGAGCGCTTTTACTGTATCTAAAAGAAGTTCGTTACTTCTTAACGCCTTCGATATGAAGTTCCATATCAACATAGCTTGAAGCACCCATTACTGGGATATCAAAGTCAGCAAGCTCAAGGCGAGTGTTACCAACGAAGCCAGCGCGCTCACCACCCCATGGGTCACTACCTGCGCCAACGAATTCAGCTTCGATAGTAATAGGCTTAGTAACACCGTGTAGCGTTAGATCACCAGTTACATCTAGCTTGCCATTGCCTTTATCAACCACTTTTGTGCTTTTAAAGGTCGCTTCGCTGTATTTGCCAGCATCAATGAAATCACCACTACGAATGTGCTTGTCACGTTCAGCGTGGTTGGAGTCTAAGCTAGTTGTATCAACAACAACATTCACTTTTGAATCAGCAATGTTGTTCTCATCAAAAGAAAAGTCACCAGAAAATGTATTGAAACGACCTTTGATGAAGCTGTAACCCAAGTGACTAACTTTAAAGTTAATTGAAGCGTGAGCACCTTTGGTATCGATGACATAATCTGCAGCTTGCGCACCAAATGGTAGTGCCATAGCGATAGCTAATCCTGTAGCGAAGAGTGACTTTTTCATTTTGAAGCTCCTAACATTTTTCTTAATGTGTTGTCTTTATCGATAAAGTGGTGTTTTAGCGCAGCAATAGCGTGCAAACCTGCTATCAGGATGACGGCCCAAGCTGCGTAGAAGTGAATTTCACCCGCTATGTCTGATTGTCCTGGGAATAACTCTCCCGCTCCTGGCACGGTAAACCAATTAAACACTTCGATACCGCGTCCATCAGACGTTGAAATGAGGTAACCTGAAACAAAGATGGTGACCAATAGTAGGTACATAACACCATGCGCCGCTTTAGCAGCAAGCACTTCGTAAGGTTTGCCTTCTACCTTTGGTGACGACGTAACATGTTTCCATACAATGCGTGCCAAAGTTAAAATAGCGAGTAAAATACCGACAGAGCGATGGTAATGTGGCGCAGTTCGATACCATTCGCTGTAATAGCTAAGGTCGACCATCCACAAACCCACTGCAAATAGACCAATAATGCACAGCGCAGATAACCAGTGCATCACGCGTGCAGTAAGGTTGTAATTCTTTACCAGTGTATCCATCTCAAGTTCCTAGATATATTCCTAAGTTAATGTTGAGCAAGAAACACTACATTAACCTATTTACGTCATATGAAACAGATTATTTACCATCATTTACATCCAGCCAATGGCACCGTATCTATCAAGTTGTTCGAATTTTTTGAAGGAACTTTAAATCGTTTATAAAACTGAAACTTACAGCTTAACTTCTTGTTCTATCTCATACAGCTCTTCGGACACTTCTAACATTCTACGTTCAACCAGTGATTTTGCATCTTCCACCCCCTTGTTGTAATAAATTGGCCCTAGTTTTTCTGTAATGAAATCAATAAGAAATTCACTATCGAACTGGCCAACCTCAACATCTAGTTCGTCCTGCATATAATCTTGAATGGCGGTTGCCAGCGTTTCTTTTTGCGCACGTTCTAACTTTATCATCTTTGCCCTTTTTCAGAATTTTGTTCTATGTGTGCTTCTATCGCATTGCTCTCTTAAAGAGTAGGCGCGATCATTTGTGAGAAATTTGGTGTTTAGATCAAGAAGTTGCCGAAGTAAATTAGTCTATTCTCAAAAGACTATGCTAACCTTTTGCAGTTCGTTTTGTTAATTATTAAGGGATATTCTTTGCTACTCGACCTAGTGATTCAAAGTGTTAATGATTTTCAAGACGACTGTCTTAAGCTGTGTGAAAAGCATTACCCTGCGGTACATAACCAAGGCATGAGTGAGCATCATCTTGGTCTCGCGTTTTCAAGACGAATGGAACACACTTTCCGTCACTTCGGATACAACAGTGTGGTAAAACCAATTGAAGTTTTAAATACGCCGGATCTGCCTCATCACTATCGTATTTCATCTGAAATAGGCACGGTTTGGGTCCTGAGTCACCATATGGTCAGTGCGGGAAAATCTTGTCGAGAAAACTTACTCTCATCAATTACGGAATGGCAAAGCGAATATGGTTATGCACTGCAACCGAATGATCTACTCTTTTTAGTTTGTGATCATTGGATCAGTCGCAGCAAAACGAGCCGAGAGTTGCTTCATTGGTGGATGGGTGAACTGCCCGATCAGATCAACGAATACACGGAGCAAGGCATCACGCTGTACACCAGCGAATCGCAGCTCACGCAATCGTTAGACACTCGATTTGGCATTAGCCCTTGTTACATTAAGTTTGGTCATCCTTTGCGTCGCTCGAACAAACAACAGTTGGTCAGAAAATACTTACAACTGTATGCAGTACTACAATGGTAACATCAAATTGCATTAGGAAGATTGTCAGTCATTTCATCAATTTGTTTGATATCACTCGACAAATCTAATCATCTCTTACCATCATTCTTGCTTGAGTTCATGAGCCCACTTAGATTCACTGCCAATGAAATAAAAAATTAGCGCGATAGCGCTGATGTAGAAGCATTGATTTAGGTTGTTGTAACAATGATGAGCACCTCGCAACTTCTTAGTTGCATCCGCAAACAAGCCGACGGGCAATATATTGCGAAATACGCAAAGCTCACTCTTCGAAGTGTCTTTCAACCTATATATAAAAAAGATATTTCTATCGTTGGCCTTGAGGCACTAGTAAGAATTACCAATGCTAATGGCACCATGATCAGGCCAGATCAGTTTTTCCAATCAAAAACCATTGCCGCTCAAGACCTACTCAATGTCGAACGCTTAAGTCGCCTAATTCATATCAAAAACTTTGCCCAATCTCACTTTCACAATAAACAACTGTTTCTTAATGTATTACCAGAAGCAACAAAAATACTAGCCAGAGACATCACGTACAATAGGCTGCTAAAACAAACCATTTATCAATCTCATTTAGTAAATGAACAAATCGTCATGGAGTTGCTTGAGTTGAACGTAGAAGACGAGTCCTCGTTGTCGCAAGCAGCTCGTGAATTAAGCCAAGGCGGGTTTAAATTGGCGATCGACGATTATGGCGTCAATGCCTCAACAATTGAACGAGTGAAAGGCGTTCGTCCAGACATAATAAAGATGGATCGCTCGTTAATGCTGAGATACGAAAATGGTGACTGGAAAGCTCTAGTCGATGCATTATCACTAGCAAGAACGTTGCGCTCTAAAACCGTTATCGAAGGAATTGAAACCGAGCATCAACTTAACTTAATGAAAAAACTCGGTTTCGATATGTATCAAGGATACCTACTCGCTATCCCGCAAACGTTAGACGTTTATGAAGAGGCAAAAACAGCCTGACTATGTAAGAACAAAAGTTTGTGCGGTTTAGCGAGAGTTACGTGATTTACCACGGCTCTTATGAATCGCTAATTTTGCTTTTAGCTTACGCTTCTCTGATGAACGGCTTCGACGGCGTCCACTACCATTTTTCTCAGGCTCGACTTCTTCTATAAGGCTTGGCTCGAAGCCTGCCAACCATTCTTGCGGTAGGCGTTGATCAAGCAAATTCTCGATAGCATGCAATAAATATTCTTCATCCCGACTCATTAGAGACACAGCTAACCCCGACTTTCCTGCACGGCCAGTACGGCCTATACGGTGGACATAATCTTCGGCTTTAAATGGCATATCAAAGTTCACCACTTGCTCTAACTCTTGAATATCCAGCCCTCGTGCTGCTACATCTGTCGCAATCAACGCACGCACCTTACCTTGTTTGAACTCATCCAACGCTCTTTGACGCGCACCCTGTGACTTATCCCCGTTAATTGAAACCGCTTTTATGCCATCTAACTTAAGCTCTTTTGCTAGCTCATCGCTACCTTGCTTAGTTTTTGTAAATACAAGCACTTGCTGCCAATTGCGCGAGCCAATCAAGTACGCCAATAATTCACGTTTACGCTTTTTGTCTACCGGATAAACCATCTGTTTTACCGTTTCAGCGGTCGTGTTTGCTGGTGACACTTCAACTTCAACCGGCGATTCCATGAGTTTGTACGCAATAGTTTTTATTCGCTTTTCAAATGTCGCAGAGAACAACAGGATCTGTTTTTCGGCGGGTAAACGTCGGAAGATGCGTTGCAAGTCAGGCCAGAATCCCATATCTAACATACGGTCGGCTTCGTCTAGAACGAGCATACTGGTTTTGGAGATGTTTACGTTGCCATTAAACAGGTGATCCAAAAGGCGGCCTGGTGTTGCAATCAAAATATCAGCGCCCTCTTCTAACTTCCTCTTTTGTACGCCAATGCTTGTACCACCATAAACACACACAATGCGAAGTTCTGTTTGTGCAGAGTACTGATTCAAATTATCAAATACCTGCTGCGCAAGCTCGCGTGTTGGAACCAAAATCAATGCTTGAGGCGTGCCGTTGAGTTTTTTTTGCTGAACGGTTTGTATAATAGGTAAACCAAACGCAGCTGTTTTCCCCGTACCAGTTTGTGCAGCAGCAAGTAAGTTCTTTCCTTCAAGGACATGTGGAATAGACTTTTCTTGCACTGGTGTTGGTGTCACGATATTTAGATTGCTTAGCGTCTCGATTAGCTTTTGTTCAATGCCTAAGTCAGCAAAATTAACAGACATGTGTAACCTCATTATTTTTGGAGCGCAGAGTTTACCAGAGCCCCAATAGCCATACTACTTTTCTATCTCATTGGGCTGAATCAATAAGATGTTGCTGAAAATCATACGACTGGCGTAAAACGTCTCGATAGAGTGTCGAGAACTTCTCTTCCAATTCTGTGTAATCACTCTCAATCACTTTAAATGTTGTAGTAAGGTCAGCCATTCTCGGGCTTCTTTGCGACATTCGATGTAATGCAAATTCGATATTATCCAGGTCTTGGTATGACTGAAGCCATCGACCGTGCCACATCCGGCTGTGGAGCACCAAAAAACGCGATGGCAAATGTTCATCAACGTCACGGTTTACTCGCTCGTATGCCGAGTCGACAAAGTGTTCGAGAGATACGGCATAAAAGTCGTTCCAGTGTTTTGCGAGACAATGGTCCCAGAACATATCGAGAGCGATAGGGGCAAAGCGCCGCGCAGTACCTTTGAAGTGAGGTTTGCATTCGTTAACAATAGGATGGTGATCGGTAATGCGGTCAACAAATCTATGCAATTTGATGCCGTTCGAGATATCACGTTCATACAGCTTGCTTGGATCTCCTTTTACGAAGTCTCCAAGCAAGTTTCCCAATAAATGGCTGTTACAGTGGTCTGCGATATGCAGGTGGGCTAGAAAGTTCATCCGACGCCAGTTTTGGCCTTTAAGGCTTGGTGTGACATGAACCTAGTATAACGTCAATTACGACGAGATGAGAGTGTTCCGCTATTCGGCTTCGTTGTCTGAGCCAACGTATTCCGACAAGATAATGCCAATTTCAAGCGCATCTAGCAGCTCTAGGCTCTCATCGTTTTGGTATTGGTCGCTCATTGTGACCTCCTTTATTTTAAGCTCTCTTGCTTGTACTTGCTGACGGCTTGGCCTTGCCATATCCACGTCAACAACTCCTTTTTATAGTCTTTATATGACACATTCATGACAGCGAGAAGTAAAGATTTAAAAACCTATGAGCAGAATCAAAAGTAAACGTTTGCAACCAGATTTCATATCTACTTAGCACTACAGAGAAATAGCTCTTTTATCAATATTTATGTCAATTTAAAGATATAACATACCGTTATAGGCGTCCTTAGATCTCATTTCTTAAACTAAATTTAGTTTTCGTTACATATTTTGCTGATTAACTTCGCATATTTTGTTTCGATATAGCAATAGATTTGGTCAATATCTTTTATCTCTAATGGAGCTTTAAATGAGAGAAGTTGAGTTTAGAACGATAGACAGGCTGTTTATCAAGATGTCTATCAACGACAAAATGTGGGTTATATTCCTGCTGTTTTTAGTAGCCCTCACTTCTGTGGCTGGAAGCCGCTACTTCAATGAAATACAACAATTTAAACAACAAGCGATTTCTGCTAGCGAAGCGAAACTTTCTGGTATTGTTGACGCTCAACCAGGTCTTGTTCCACAAATTGACGGCGTATCGAAATCAAGTCGCGTAAGCGAGAGCTCTTTTGTTGATGGCTCTGTCACCGCTTATGCAAAGTTGCATTCTGGCGAAGTGATTAAGTTGACTCAAAACGTATCCGCGCAATACGAATCTGCAAAGTCGTCAGCCTTAACCTCTCTGTTACTCAGCTTTTTATGGGTTGTTCCTTTTGCCCTTTTCTCTTACTGGGTTGCGACCTTTATAGGAGGCGCCCTGTGGGTTTTATATACGACAACCGAAAAAATTGGTGAAGGTGATTTAACCTCTCGCCTTGGCTTCCATCCTGGTCGAGACGAGTTTGGCACCATTGGTTGCGCGTTAGATAAATCTATGGACACCTTAAGTGAACTGGTTAACAGTGTGAAAAATAATGCGGCTACATTGAGTGAGACATCTTCTGCATTCGAAAAAGATATGCAGTTGAGCGAAACGCAGATATCTCATCAATATCAAACACTCGATTCCGTCGCGACAGCAATGGAAGAAATGACAGCCTCTGCAAAAGAAGTATCCAGCATTTCCCAACAAGCGACGATGCAATCCGATCAGGATGCTCAAAAGATCGAGCTAAGCAGAAATCGCGTGCAAAATGTGATTGGAGAAATTGAGACGTTATCCAGCTATATTGAACAGGCTTCCACATCAGTAACCAATTTAAATGAAAACACGACGCAGATTAATGACGTTATCACAACGATCAATGCCATTTCAGAACAAACCAACCTATTGGCTCTGAATGCGGCAATTGAAGCAGCACGCGCTGGTGAACAAGGTCGTGGATTTGCTGTGGTTGCTGATGAAGTGCGTACATTGGCAAGCCGAACTCAACAGGCAACAGTAGAAATTCAAGCCATGATTGAGAAACTACAAACCGAGAGCCAGAACATTGCTTCAATCACTGATCGAACCGTTCAACAAGCGCAAACCAGTAGCCAGCTTATTGATGAAATTGGTCATGATGTGACGTCTATTGCTGAATCCGCACGCTCATTGATGGACATGAGTATCCAAATTTCCACCTCAGCAGAAGAACAAAGCGCAGTCGCCAATGATATTGCATCTGAGCTTTCAGAAATTCGCAGCCAGTCGAGCACAATCAGAGAAGTTGCAGAGCAATCTACCGTAGGGGTAGCTAATCTCACTCAGGCGTCAGTGTCTCTTGGTGAGGTATTACATCGCTACCGCACAGCATAACTTTGCAGCATTTATGATCAACAAGGGCTCCTCAGGAGCCCTTTTCTTTAAACCGTTTTCAGCCGTTATCGTCGATATTTTCTACTACACACAAGTGGATATTTGAAGTGAATCTCAAGTTCTCGCTGTACCTGATGAAATAATGTTCATAAACAAAGCGTTCCGCTATGCTTAATCCTGCCAATTCCAATTTGCTGCTGGAAAACAATATGAATAATTACAAAGATACAAAAGACATCGAAAACCTAAGTTGCCCTCTCTGCCAGGGGGATGAATATCTCATTTCATCGGATGGAGAGAAATTCACATGCGCTGCTTGCGGATTTCATACAAAAAGCTTCTCATCCATCCAATGCCTACATCAAACCCCTTACCTACAGTCCAAACTTAAACATATCCATAGCTTAAGTACGGTGTGCCATTAAGAGATTAAACAGAGCAGCTAAATAGCTGCTCTTTTAATTCATCTAAATGTTGAATGCGAATTACGCGTTCATCATCAACACGATTGATTGCCTCACCATTAAATAGCTGTACGGTTTTAATGCCAGCGTTTAGTCCCGCTTCTACGCCTTTAGGTGTGTCATCAATATAAAGACAGTCGCTTGGTAAAAAGCCCATGCTCATTGCACTGTACATAATTAAGTCAGGTTCAGGCTTCCAACTATTCGCATCGAATGCAGAGAACACTTTCCCTTGGAAAGCATCGAGCAATCCTGTTAACTCCAATGCGTATTCTATTTTATCTTTCGGCCCATTGGACGCGACACAATATTCGATATTATGCGAATCTAAAAACTGAATTAATCGCTTTGCGCCATCCATCGGCTGTAAGTGGCGAACAAAAAGAGACTGGACTTCTTCACGGTATTGCGGCTCTAAGACATCAATAGGGACTTTGATATCTTTCAGCTCTTTAGTATCTAAAAGGATGTCAGCGAGCTTTCCTCCTTTAAAATGAGAAACGCACTCTTCCATCGTTAATTCTGCGCCATGCAGGTTAAATACATTGACGAGAGCTTGGCAACACAATCGTTCACTATCGACCAACGTACCATCACAATCAAATATCACGCACTTAATATTGGTAATTGCCATAGCCATCTCCAGACATCTTAAAGGCTAATGCCCTAGCTGATTTTAAAAATGTTGGCTTAATCTTATTTAAGTTTGGGATTGTTGAAACGACGAGCTTGGCATTTCATAGAAATAGAGGGGAGCAATTACAGTTTTTCTAAGCAAGATCACCTATCGTCATCTTGCTTTGCTTTTTATGCATTTGAGTGCGCAAATTAGCTTTCAATAATCACCGAATCTAAAAGCTTGTGTTCGGTACTTAGTCTTTTAGCAAGATCCGCCACAAACGAACTCTTGTATTTTGATTCAGAAACCGCGACATCAGAGATAAGCGTGTTTCCTTCAAGGTGGCTAATAATAGCGGCACCAATTGGAGTTCCAGATTTAAAACCAACATATAATTCAAAATCTGGCGTTAGAATTATCTGAGTGAGATATTCCACAATCATATCTTTATCGTACTGTTGATCCCAACGCTGAGACTGCAGGACAGAAAACATGATAGTAAGTCGGTGAAAATCGACCAGAAAAATATCGTCAGAGCTAAATTCAGAATTACTCTCAAGTAGCGTGTCTTTGTCGACCACTTGATAGGTTGCTTGTTCTAGTGCTTTGAAATAGACATCACGCCCTTTCAGACTCTCTGGTGTTGGAAATTCAACTTCAACCAGATCATACAGCCATGCATTTTTACGCTCGATACTGGCTAACTGTTGTTCATTCATTTTGATACCTTAGTTGCAAAACGAAATGTGCAAAGTGTTTCATTCTCACATAGAGTGAAGCTTAGACAGAGCGACAAGCGATATAAAGTCATATTGGGAGAAAGTATGGTCACTCTAACTCATCATTTCGTTTAGAGCAGTACATTAGCATGAAGCCCACAACAAACCTAGCGTACGTAGACCTTTCCTTGGCTAAATTTTGTTTTAGTTGCAAACCTCTGATAGATTTCATCAATATCTTTCCTAGTTAAGGACAAAAATAATGAAAAAGATGCTGTTAAGTGCATTGCTTGCTACTACGCTGGTTGGTTGTTCAGATAACGATGTCGCTGATGTAGGACTCGGTTGGTTTACTTTGAAAGACATCAAAGTCGGTGAATTAAAAGACGAGGTAGTCACGGGGGTGACGTGTCATATAGCTTCTATCGAAGCCGATTTTAGCTTAGCGGATCCAAGTGACAGCTCAATATCATGTCGTCAGACTGGCGAAATCACGCCGGAAATGATTGCAAAAATAGATAAAAGTAAGTCTGGCGAAATTGTATTTAAGAAGTCAAAAAGTATTTTCTTCAAAACAATGAAGGTTCGCCGAATTTATGATGCAGACAACCAAACCTTACTCTACCTGTCTTACACAACAAAAGAGACAGACGGTAGCTTTAAGCACAGCCTATCGACGGTTCCACTTTGGGGCACCAAGGCTTACGTTGAGCCAACTGAAGTTAAAAAGTAACGCAGCTAATTTTGGGTAGCTCCAAGCTCGTTGTTAAAGAGAATAACCGATCAACAATCTGAAAAGCGACCAATTGCAGTACTATAAGCATCAGTAATTTAGGTTATCTTGGTCGCAATTTCTCCAGCTCGCTGGTTTTTTCAGCGGGCAAACTTCTTTGTAATAAAACGCCACGATTTTCATTTTTTTGTGATACAATCCCGCCTCTTTTTTTTCTCACTCAAGAACAAGCATGAAGTTTCCTGGTCAGCGTAAATCTAAACACTACTTCCCAACTCACGCTCGAGATCCATTAGTAAACCAAATCCGACAAGCGCCTAAGCTATATCGCCCAACTATCGTTGGTGTCGGTCAAACCATCGTAGATATCGAAGCGCGTGTAGATGATGCGTTTTTAGAAAAATACAACCTAAGTAAAGGACATTCACTCGTTCTTGAAGAAAGCAAAGCAGATGCACTTTACGAAGAACTGGTTGAGCAAGGCCTGATCACACACCAATACCCAGGTGACACGATTGGCAACACTCTGCACAATTACTCAGTATTGGCGGATAGCAAATCCGTTTTGCTCGGTGTGATGTCCAAGAACATTCAAGTCGGTTCTTTTGCTTACCGTTACCTTTGCCGCACGTCTTCACGCATGAACCTCAACCACCTACAAACGGTAGATGGTCCTATTGGTCGTTGTTATACCCTGATTTCTCAAGATGGCGAACGCACATTTGCTATCAATGAAGGTCACATGAACCAACTACTTCCGGAAAGCATTCCTGAAGAGATCTTTGAGAAAGCATCAGCTCTGGTTGTTTCTTCTTACCTAATGCGCGGTAAAGAAGAGGATCCAATGCCGAGAGCAGTACAAAAAGCGATCGACTTTGCCAAGAAGCACGATGTCCCTGTTGTACTGACTTTAGGCACAAAGTACGTTATCGAAGGTAACGCGCAGTGGTGGCAAGAGTACATTCGCGAGAACATATCTGTTGTTGCAATGAATGAAGAAGAAGGCGCCGCATTAACAGGCGAGACAGAACCGCTAGCGGCTGCTAATAAAGCACTTGAGTGGGTCGATCTTGTTCTATGTACTGCTGGGCCAAATGGCCTATACATGGCAGGTTACACTGACGAAAAAGTAAAACGAGAAACCACACACGACATTCTTGAAGGCTCAATTGAAGCCTTTAACCAATACGAATTTAGTCGTGCGATGCGTAAAGGAGATTGTGAGAAGCCAATGAAGGTATACTCTTACATTGGTCCTTACCTAGGTGGTCCACTAGAGATTAAGAACACCAACGGCGCAGGTGATGCGGCACTTTCTGCTTTACTGCATGATATGGCTGCAAACTCTTTCCATCAAAAAGAAGTGCCTAACTCAGAAAAGCACGAAGTACGCTGTTTGACTTACTCATCACTTTCTCAGATCTGTAAATATGCAAACCGAGTAAGCTATGAAGTGTTGACGCAACACTCTCCTCGCCTATCGCGAGCACTTCCTGAACGGGAAGATAGCTTAGAAGAAACTTACTGGGATCGTTAAGATCACAGCTTTAAAGCTAAAAATACATCAAGGTCACCATTTGGTGGCCTTTTTGTTTTGATCTGGCGCAGTAATTAGTAGATTTTGTTAGTATGTAGCACAGTATAGAGCAGTAAACTCTTTACATACCGAATCGAAACAGTACCATCACAGAGCAAACGTTTGCCCAACAATGATACTTGCTCCAACTCAGATTGTTTTTCAACACTACCTGCGAGTCACTTTAGGGATTATCCATGCAGTCAGATATTGAAATTTGCCGAAACACACCACTTTCTTCTATTGATGTTATTGCGGAAAAAGTAGGGTTATTACCCGAAGAATATGACACTCACGGGAAGCACAAAGCCAAAGTCCATCCAAAATGTTTGGAGCGGCTCAAAGAGAATGATAACGGTAAGCTTGTGCTTGTTACTGCGATCACTCCTACCCCACTTGGCGAAGGAAAAACCGTTACAACAGTCGGACTGGCGCAAGGTTTAGCTAAGCTTAGACAATCCGTTATCGCATGTATTAGACAACCTTCTATGGGGCCTGTATTCGGTATTAAAGGCGGTGCTGCTGGCGGTGGTTATTCCCAAGTTGCTCCAATGGAAGAACTGAACTTGCACCTTACTGGTGACATCCATGCGGTGACGGCGGCGCATAATCTAGCTTCAGCCGCGCTTGATGCTCGCTTGTATCATGAACAGCGCGAAGGCTATGATGCCTTTGAAGCACGTACTGGATTAAAGGCACTTAAAATCGATACGGCGAGCATTACTTGGAAACGAGTAATGGACCATAATGATCGTGCACTACGTAAAGTCAAAATTGGGTTAAATGAGCCAGGAAAAGTCATCAATGGATACGAACGCGACGAAGGGTTCGATATTTCTGCCGCGTCTGAGTTAATGGCTATCATTGCACTGGCTAAAGATTTAAAAGATTTACGTCAGCGTATTGGGAAAATTGTCGTAGCGTACGATTTGAACGGAAACCCGGTAACCACTGAGGATCTGCAAGTTGCAGGAGCAATGGCAGTGACATTAAAAGAGGCCATAGCACCGACACTGATGCAAACTCTGGAAGGTGTTCCTACGTTGATTCACGCAGGCCCGTTTGCAAACATCGCCCATGGAAATTCATCTATTATTGCCGACGATATCGCGCTAAAACTATCAAGTTACACTGTAACTGAGGCGGGGTTTGGTTCGGACATGGGATTTGAGAAAGCGTGTAACATTAAAGCTGCCGCCGCCAGCAAGGCGCCAGATTGTGTAGTGATAGTAGCGACATTACGCGGCCTCAAAGCAAATTCTGGACACTATGATTTACGACCAGGTATGGCCATTCCAGATTCCATTTTTAATCCAGACCAAGCAGCATTGGAAGCGGGATTTGAAAACTTAAAATGGCACATTAATAACGTTCATAAATATGGCATTCCAGCTGTTGTCGCTATTAACCAGTTCCCGCAAGATTGTGAGAAAGAGCTTAAAATACTTAAAGAGCTGGTTCAGCAATTTAATCCGGAAGTTAAAGTCGCTATCAGCACCGCTTTTGCGCAAGGCGGGCAAGGCACAACTCAGTTAGCTCAACATGTTATTGACGCTTGTACCCAGCCTACAGAGTTTCGTCCTTTATACAATAAAGAACAATCGTTACACGAAAAACTTATGGCTGTGTGTGAAGCTGGCTATGGTGCCGCCAATATAGAAATGAGTTCCCTTGCTACTGAACAGCTCAACCATTTTGAAAATCTAGGTTTTAACAACTTAGCGGTTTGCATAGCGAAAACCCCACTATCGATAACAACAGATTCCGCTGTCAAAGGCGCGCCGACAGGTTTTACAGTCCCTATCCGCGAGTTACGTCTGTGTGCTGGCGCTGGGTTTGTGTATGCGTTATCAGGCACGGTGATGACGATGCCAGGTTTGCCTGATAAACCTGCATTTATGAATTTAGACCTTGATGATGAAGGAAATATCGTCGGTCTCTCTTAGTGTAACGTCAACGTATAGTTGACTATAAAGGAAGCACGTTTAAAGAGTGAGTGGTTTACTTCTATATCCACTCACTTTGAACAGATGAAGAGGCGCGCTTGATTATCTTTATCTTACTGTTTTATCCTCACTTTACATTGTAAATCCATACTTATTTTCTCCCCTTCCCTATAATCTTGCGCCAATTTGATGCACGGCCTACTTAGCACTTCACTAATGTGGTGCAATTACCTTGCGATGAACTTTTAACCCTTTTGATTTTTAAAGAGATATTCTATGGCTCGAATCTTGTACTAAAGTTTGCAGTAGTAAACACATCAGCACATGCACTTTCAAAACCTCTGCGCTGTACACCACTTCCTCCTGGTTAGCACCGTTTTGATGCATGCAAAAAAGGGAAAGGGAATAATATGGAAGACGCACTCGCCGTAATTTTAGCTGGGGGGATGGGGTCTAGGCTCAGCCCACTCACCGATGATAGAACCAAGCCAGCAGTACCTTTTGGCGGAAAGTATAGAATTATAGATTTCACACTAACCAACTGTTTACACTCAGGTTTACGTAAAATCCTTGTTTTGACCCAATACAAATCTCATTCACTTCAAAAACACTTGCGAGATGGTTGGTCAATATTCAATCCAGAGCTTGGCGAGTACATTACTGCGGTTCCACCTCAAATGCGCAAAGGTGGTGCATGGTATGAAGGAACCGCTGATGCGATTTATCACAACATGTGGTTACTATCGCGCAATGACGCGAAGTATGTGGTTGTGTTATCCGGCGATCATATCTATCGAATGGACTACGCCGCGATGCTTGAAGAGCATAAAGAGAAAGGTGCTAAGCTCACCGTTGCCTGTATGGATGTTCCCGTAGAGGATGCTTCAGCATTCGGGGTAATGGGCACCGCAGAAAACGGGCTAGTTACTTCATTTATAGAAAAACCAGAATGCCCACCTACCCTTCCAGGAAGTAAAACCAGAAGCCTCGTTTCCATGGGGATTTATATCTTTGACATGGATGTTTTAAAAGAAGCACTCGAAGACGACTCAAAACTCGATTCATCAAGCCATGACTTCGGAAAAGACATCATACCTAAGCTGATTGATACGGAATCCGTTTATGCTTATCAATTTTGTGGCAGTAAAGGGCGCGTTGATAAGGATTGCTACTGGCGCGACGTGGGTACCATTGATTCCTTCTATGAAGCGAATATGGATCTGCTAGAGCCAGTACCACCAATGAACCTATATCAATCCAATTGGGCGATTCGTACTTACGAGCCGCAGTTTCCACCAGCTCGTACCGTATCGTCAGCCACGGGTAATGAAGGTATTTTTATTAACTCCATCATTGCTACCGGTGTCATCAATTCTGGAGGCTCAGTACAGCATTCCATTATTTCCTCTAACGTACGCATTCAAGACAGCGCCACGGTAGTCGATTCCATCATTTTTGATGACGTAGAGGTCGGTGAAGGAAGTCAGTTGGTCAACTGTATTGTGGATAAACATGTTCGTATTCCGCCACATACTCAAATTGGCATAAACAAACTAGAAGATGCGAAGCGATTTAAAATCTCAGACAAAGGTATTGTCGTCATACCCGAAAGTTATCAATTCGATTAAACGACAAACCATCGCAACAAAAAAGCGCACGATCATCATCATGCGCTTTTGTTTAAATGCCTATTAACGTTAGGCTATAACAGTTAATCAAAAACGATTAGATGTTACATACCGTTGACCAGCTACCATCTGTGCCCGGCTCAGCCGCTGTCCACCAGTTCGCTTGGTAAACCACACCGTTGTGGATGATCTTATCGCCTTGGTTAGCGTGGCTTGGGTTACCAGCCCAATCCGTTTGTGGTAGAGCTGGGTATGTCACTAAACCTGTCGTATCACACGTACCTGGTTCAGTAGTACCACCATCACCCGAGCCTGCATTTAGGTCACCAATTGGCAGTTCTGGCTGTTCAAACTTGAACGCAAACTCTTTACCACCAGAAATCACTGAGTAGTTAGCCGGACCAGAGATTGGTAGGTAGTAAACCATATCAAGCTCGTAAGTACCGCCCGCTGGTAAATCTTTCCAAGCAGGTAGAGAGAACGATACGCGGTGCATTACGCCATCTAAGCCACCGATGTTGTTTGCACGAGTATGTCCAGAAGCAATGACTTTCAAACCGCCACCAGATTGATCTTTCGCATTATCAGGAGCTGATACTGGGATATCAAACTGGAATTCAGTACCACCAGGGATCGCTTGACCAGTGTTGTTCGTAAACGTGATCTTCGGATTAATTGGGTAGTTTTGGTCGCCAACCTTAAAGCCGCCAACGCTGACTGTAATGTCTACCGCTTCTGTTGGTGTCGGACCCGTCGCGACTTTATTACCGTAAGGTGTTGCAGACTTAAACTTGTCGTAGATAGCTTTGGTCATAGTGTTACCCATGTGGTACTCACCATTACCAGCTGCACAAGCTTGTTCAGTTGCATCTACTGCCGTACGATTACCATTTGCATCCAGTACATAACAGTTGTAGTCGCCTGCCAGTTCCCAGAACATAATACCGCCGATTTCTTTATCGATAACGTAATCAGCTTTCACTTCGATAGAAGCTTTATCTTCCGTAGATAGGAACACGCTCTTCTCTGCGTTCCACAACCAAGGCGCTACAGCAACGCTATCGTAATGACGTGTATATGTACCAACAAACTTATCCGAAGGATCGTTAACTGGATCAAGACCGTAAGCGGCTGCGTAAGAGCCCCAGATACCATTTTCTAGGTTCTTCGCATGCCACATTGGGTTAGAGCCAGCGCCCATTTCGTTGCCTTTAGGGTCTGTATCGTGCCACATGTTGTCGATACCAATAGCACCGTGACCACAGTTGTTCTTCTCACCTTCACCGGTACCAGGTTGACACTCAGCTTGGTTTGGCAGTGCTGCTCGGCCCCACAGACCATTTTCACCACCAGTAACACCTTGCCAACCACGGGTGTAGTAAGGAACACCGATGTTGATACGACCTGCTGGCATAGAACCACGGAAATAGTGGTAAGCCCAGTCTGTGTTCAAGTAACCGATACCACCGTATGCAGCAGTGCCGTATACGTTCCACTGGGCTAGCTCCGAGTCTTTACCTGTATCGAATAATGCTGCGTTGTGACCAACGTGATCATTCCAAGCCCCATGCAAGTCGTAAGACATGATGTTTACGTAGTCTAGGTACTTAGTTACATCGAAGGTTTCCATGCCACGCAGTAGGTAACCTGAAGATGGTGCTGCGATAGTCAGCATATAATGAATGCCATCTTGCGCGGATGCCGCGTCAAGTTTCTCACGCAATACTTTCATCAGCTCTTGGTAAGACGCCCATAGATACTGACGACGTGGTTCCATGAAATCTTTGTCGTAAGGGTTACCAGCACCTGCCATTGATGTCGGGTATTCATAGTCGATATCCAGGCCATCGAACTTGTACTGACGCATCATTTCAACGGCTGAAGTTGCGAACTTCTCGATGCCTGCATGGTTAATAGAACCGTCCGCATTCGTCGTCATGGTGTAGAAGCCACCATCAGCCACACGATCGCCATTCGTATCGAAGTGACCGCCCGTTTCAGCCCAACCACCGATAGAGATTAGCGTTTTAACATCATGTTTTTGCTTGTAAGTCGCGAGCGCACCAAAGTGACCTTTAAAGCCAAGAGCAGGATCTACCTCAACGCCAGGCCAAGTTTTACCCGTAGCAGGGTTGTTAGGGTCATTAACGTCACCAACGTTTACTTTACCATCAGAACCAATGCTCACAAACGCGTAGTTAATGTGAGTAAGTTGCTCCCAAGGAATATCTTTAACAAGGTAAGTCGATTGAGGGTCCTCACCTGCGCGCCAACTAGTAAAGTAACCAATCACACGACGTGGGTGATCGGCGCCCATTTTCTCGCGACCTTCTTCGTCATAAATAGAACAGTAAGGGACGTCTACACCCGTTGTTTGATACAAGCCATCAGGGCGACAGTTAGATGTCACCGCGCCACCGTTTACCGTTAACGTAGCAAGTGCAGAATCTGCAGTTGCTCCGGCATCATCGGTTGCTCTTGCATAAACACTTAGCGAACCAGCTTGTGAAGGCGTTACATCAAGCGTGTATGGTGCAGTTGTTGCGGTGCCAGCAAGGACACCCGCCACATAGAAATCAACTTTAGCAACGGTGCCATCCGCATCTGCGGCATTCGCAGTCAGTGTGACGGAGCCACCCAAGTCAATAGAAGTCGCAGAAAGTGCAACATCCACTGTCGGCGCTTCGTTACCAGGTTGTGCTGGTGCCACAGTTAACGTCACAGCACTTGCTGTGCTCACTGCACCCGTATCATCATACGCCTTAGTAGAGAATTCATGCTGGCCTTCAGTCGCTGTCCATGACGCAGCATAAGGCGCAGACGTTGCCTGACCAACTAATACGCCATCAACAAAGAATTCTACTTTGCTAACGGTTCCATCGGTATCTGCTGCATCTGCAGCTAGGTTAACAACATCCCCCGCAGTCACAGAAGCCGACGCAGAAGGCGATGTCAGAGTAACAGTCGGGACTTCATTCTGAGGTGGATCAACCGGTCCAGTGCCATCACATGCGCCAAGTGTTTCCCACTCGCCCCACTCACCAGATTGCGCTGGGTTACTGTTTTGCGTCCAGTAACGTGCTTTGTAAGCATTACCTTCATGTTGAACTTGGTCACCACCGTTATAAACTTTTGATGATTGCCAAGTTTCTAGAGGGGCACAGTCAACCGCTGCGTAGCTATTGAAGGCCATAAGACAAGAAGCGGTGAGAGTGCTTAGTGTGAACACGCTTTTCACTGCGTTGCCGTTTTTAAGGTGCATAATCGCTCTTCCTTAAGTTATTGTTAAAACAATACTAAATGCGCTAAACAAAGCGCACTTATACTTTTATTTCGACGTAAAATAACTTAAGTACAAGTTGGTGATTTCACACTATCTATTTACGAGTTTTCCACACCGCCTCGCAACAATCCACTAAATGCTTGCAACAACATACCTATTATTTGGCACCAGTAACTAATTTTATAAATCAAATAAATATGTCACTCGCAAATTAATAAAAAAGGCAAAAAAAGTCGTTATTTTGAAATAAAGATCACTAAGCCTTTGTTGACCTTGGCGTTTCATTAAAATGTCGCTTGTACTCACGACTAAACTGTGATGGGCTCGTGTACCCGACCAGTCTCGCGGCATCATTAACACGTCGCCCCTCCAACTGGATTAACTCGCGCGCTTTATTAAGTCGAACTTTCTTAATGTATTGCAACGGAGATTCAAGCGTGACATTGCGAAAAGCTTGATGGAAAGCAGACACACTCATATTGGCTTCTTCTGCCAATGTTTGTACGCTCAACTGTTCATGGTACGCTTGATGAACACGATTCAGTGCTTTGGCCACTCTAGCGTAAGAGCCTTCTTGGTGTGCTAAGTCAAATAAAACATACCCTTCTTTGCTTACCAAAGTGCGATAAACAATTTCCTCAAGAAGTAGATCACCGAGCATGACAACATCAAGCTCATTACACAACGCGCTCATTAGTCGCTTGCATGCATCCAGCATACCTTCGCTCATGCGTACCGATTTAAGGCCGCAACGGGTAGCATCCAGACACTTATTACTGAATTTCTCAGCCTCAAGTTTTTTAACGAGCTTATGAAGAAGCGTTGGCGAAATATCTATCGAGATGCCAAGTAAAGGCTCATTGTTTGTCGCAAACGCTTCGCACTCCAGGGGCATGGGAACTCCTACAACAAGGTAATCATCGGGCCCATATTGGACAGGTGTATCACCAATATGAATGTTCTTATGTCCTTGACCTAAAACAATAATGCCAGACTGATAGACAAACGGCTGTCGATGATTTCCTTTGCTACTGCGATAAAACCATACGCCATCTATTGCGGTTTTCTTCATACCTTCTAAGTCATGCAGTCCCTGCTTTTCAACATATTGCTGCATGATATCTGCGAGAGTGTGCATTAGAGCGCTCCATCAATGACCAACGAGTTTGGTCTCTATTATTATTGTGAGCACTATACTTCCTCTCAACTTTAACTTTCTAGTTCAAGAGCATTAATTTTGTAGAAATAGGCAAATTATTTGCAGAAATCGACCTGTTAACGAACGTTAATCAGGACTAATATGCACGTATTCAATCTCCTTTACTGGAAGCAAGAGGGCTAATAATGAACTTTTCTTATGTAAACCCAACCAAGATTTTCTTTGGTCAAAAACAAATCGCTGCAATCAAAGAAGCTATCCCATCCGACCAAAAAGTTTTAGTGGTATACGGCGGTGGCTCAATTAAAAAAAATGGCGTGTACGACCAAGTCTCAGAAGCACTAGAGGGACATGAATGGCTAGAGTTTTCTGGTGTTGAACCCAACCCAACCAAAGAAACGCTCGATAAAGCGGTCGCAATGGTAAAAGAACATGGTGTTGACTTTATTCTTGCTGTAGGTGGTGGTTCAGTCATTGATGGCTCTAAATACGTAGCAGCAGCATCTAAGTATGATGGTGATGGCTGGGATATCATGATTGGTAAACACCAAGTCACTGAAGCGACGCCTCTAGCTGCAATTTTGACATTGCCAGCAACAGGCTCAGAGTCAAACATGGGCGCAGTTATCACTAAAAAAGAAACTCAAGACAAACTTCCGTTCATGTCTCCAGCAGTACAGCCTAAATTTGCTGTGTTAGACCCAGATGTAATGAAAACATTGCCAGAACGCCAGTTGATCAACGGCATTGTTGACGCGTGGGTGCACGTATGTGAGCAATACTTGACGCTTCCTACCGGCGCAATGGTTCAAGATGGTTATGCAGAAACACTGCTGAAAACCTTAAAAACACTCGGAGAACAGTTTGCCGAGCGAGACGACGATATGTGGCGCGCAAACTTAATGTGGTCTGCTAACCAAGCATTGAACGGGTTAATTGGTAGTGGCGTTCCACAAGACTGGGCGACACATATGATCGGCCATGAATTAACGGCTCTATGGGGCGTCGATCATGCACGTTCTCTTGCAATCGTCCAACCATCGCTACTTCGCAACCAAATGCAATTTAAACGTCCTAAACTAGAGCAAATGGGTCGCAACGTATTTGGACTTGAAGCTGGAGACGATCTTGCTGAACGTACCATCGAAGCGATCGAAGCGTTTTATCATCAACTTGATGTCGCAACTAAGCTAGAAAACTATGGTGAAAGTCGTGAACAAGCGATCGATGCCATCATCGAACAACTCAATAAACACGGAATGACCGTTCTCGGTGAAAACCAGGCGATTACTCTTGAACGTAGTCGTGAAATTTTAGAGCTCGCTGTTGCCTAACAGCAAAAACAGTTCACTGCCCTTTCTAGGGTTTAACGGTATTGTGACTTAACGGTCACAATACCGTTTTTTTATGCTATTTTGTAAGCTTCATCACGTTCAAATTCGGGAACTCCTCAAAATAACGATTAATCCCTACAAACTCATTGATCGTGTAGGTCAGTAAAGAGACAACTGTCCAGCTTTACACAAACAAAAATAAAATTGAATTCAAAGGTCTAACTTACTCATTTAATGGACCTTTTATTTGTTGTAGTTATCCACTACATTAGCTTGTCTGTTCGAGAATCCATTTTATGTGGCTAGTTGTTGTCGTATTAGCATTCATACATATCATCAGTATCCGTAAAGGTCCTAAGTGGGTCTTCTACGTATCCAAACCATTACCAGTGCTCTGTATGTTAGGAATTTTAATCCAGTCTCCTGCCTATCATATGCCATATACGCATTGGATTTTGATTGGCTTATCGCTCTCGTTGCTTGGTGATCTACTATTAATGCTCCCTAGAGATAAGTTTATTACCGGATTAGTGCTCTTCTGCTCTGCCCATCTTTCCTATAGCTACGGTTTTACCATCATGTCCGCTTGGCATTTTACGCCTTGGCTCCCTATTGCTTTATTTGGACTCGGTGTATGTTTCTATTGGTTGTTTCGACCGGACCTTGGTCAAGAAAAGCTCCCGGTTGCCAGTTACATATTGGTATTGATGACCATGTGTTGGGCTGCTATCGAGTATTATTTGAGTGGAAAAACACAATCGTCCTCGTTTGCAGTGCTCGGAAGCTTTATCTTCATCGTTTCTGGTACCGTCTTAGCTTTTGAACGCTTTCGGGGGACGATCCGTATTTTCGCGACAAGTCGTCATGGTGACCTACTATTCCGCACAAACATTGATGGTAATGTCCGTTGTTGCCATCGTAGTTCGTTATCCGTATCTCAGTTGAACTGACTTATTAGTAATAGCTTTTGTGCCTAATTCTTAAAACATCACTTTATCAAGCACTAAAGTGAGCAGGTTCTTAATCTTAGAACCTGAATATAAGCTTGTTCTTAATGAAATAATGCGCACAACTTGCTATTGTAGAAGGATATTTTTCCTTTATAGCGTGCCCCTTTGAAAGAGAACACTCCTGTTGTTGAATTTAGCAACGTAAACAAGTGGTATGGCGATTACCACGCTCTAAAAGATATCAACTTCTCCGTAAATTCTGGCGAGATCGTCGTGGTGTGTGGCCCTTCTGGTTCAGGAAAATCAACGCTCATTCGTTGCATCAACCATCTTGAATCGATTCAAGAAGGCCAGCTTCATGTATTCGACCAGCCTTCTCACGCAAAATCTCTCAAGCCCGGTAAAATCGGCATGGTGTTCCAGCACTTCCACCTTTTTCCTCATTTGACTGTACTGGAAAACCTCACCTTAGCGCCGATTCGCACACTCAAATTGTCAAAACAAGAAGCTGAAAAACGCGCACGACATTACCTAAAGCGAGTCAACATTGAAGAGCAAGCGAGCAAGTACCCTATCCAGCTTTCTGGCGGTCAGCAGCAACGCGTCGCGATTGCCCGCTCCTTATGCATGGAACCGAACTTGCTCCTGTTTGACGAACCAACTTCGGCGCTTGATCCGGAAATGATCAATGAAGTGTTGGATGCCATGGTTGAGCTGGCACAAAGCGGAATGACGATGATTTGTGTCACGCACGAAATGGGATTTGCCAAAAAAGTAGCGAACCGCGTGGTATTTATGGATGAAGGCCAAATCCTGGAAATGAACTCACCGATCGCCTTATTTGAGACGCCACAGCATCCACGAACCCAAGCATTTTTGAACCAAATTTTAAGTTACTGATGATAGTTCGCGTAATCAAACCCGTCCTTCAAGCTTTACTGCAAATGATGCTCCTCTTCATCGCGATTGTGTGGGTGTTGGACTCTGGTGCCGATGCTATGGGCTATCAATGGCAATGGGAACGCGTGCCTGATTACATCGCTTTTTATGAAGATGGAGAATGGTGGCCCGCAGAACTTATCGATGGGCTATTGGTCACGCTTAACATCTCGGCCATTAGTCTATTCTTCACCTTAGTGTTGGGGTTGGTCACCGCGTTACTAAGGCTTAGCGATTCGAAAGTCGGCAATGTTATTGGCACCACTTATGTCGAGGTAATACGTAACACGCCGTTGTTGGTGCAAATCTATTTGCTCTATTTCGTGTTTGGCCCCGTGATTGGTTTGGACCGATTCAGCACCGCCGTTTTGGCTTTGTCCCTTTTTCAAGGTGCTTACACTGCAGAAATATTCCGCGCAGGTTTAAACAGTATTCCTAAAGGGCAATTCGAAGCATCACAAACACTCGGGTTATCACCGTTTTACACTTACAAAGACGTAATTTTGCCCCAGGTTTTACAGCGCACATTACCGCCATTGACCAATGAAGTGGTTTCTTTGATCAAAAACTCTTCCATTGTGAGCGTGATGGCGATTTTTGATTTAACAACACAGGCACGCAACATCGTCTCTGAGACGGCGATGCCGTTTGAAATTTGGTTTACCGTGGCAGCAATTTATCTTGCTCTCACTCTATCACTTTCTGGCTTGTCTGCATGGCTAGAACACAAACTCGGAGCCAGTTGGCGCAAATTATAAGGAGATAACATGAAGTTATTCAAAGCGACCATTACTGCATTATTAGGGCTAGCCATCGCTATGCCTACAATCGCGAAAGAAGATGTTGCCACACCCAATGTAGATCAAATCAAAGAACGAGGCACTTTGCGCGTTGGTATGTCAACATTTGTACCTTGGGCAATGCGCAACAAGCAAGGTGAGTTAATCGGTTTTGAAATCGATGTGGCCAAACGCTTAGCACAAGATTCAGGTTTGAAAGTGGAATTTGTACCGACTGCATGGGATGGCATTATTCCCGCACTACTGGCGAAAAAGTTCGACGTGATTATCGGTGGCATGTCGGTCACGCCTGAGCGTTCCAAAAGCGTGTTGTTTACTGAGCCCTACTCGCACTCTGGAGTTCAAGTGGCAGCGAACAAAGAGCTGGCTTCAGGTTTTAGCGAATTCTCCGATTTTGACTCACGACGCGTAAAAATAGCGGCTCGTCGCGGTGCGTTCACCGTTCAAGTAGCCAGAGAAACCTTCCCGAAAGCGAAGATTCTGCAATTTGATGATGACGCTCAAGCGTTCCAAGAGGTGCTGAATGGTAACGCCCATGCGGTCATCGCTTCTAGCCCAAAACCAGAGCATGAGACAGTGAAACACAGCGACAAACTATTCCTTCCATTCTCCGAGCGACTCTCAAAAGGTAACGAAGCCTTTGCGGTTCGCCTAGGAGAAGAAGATAAAAAAGCCTTTTTCAATAAATGGATTGAAGAAAGAACCCAAGATGGATGGTTAAAACAGCGTTATGAATACTGGTTCTCGACATTAGATTGGCAAGATCAAGTCGCGCGAGGCCAGTAATCTAAATGGCTCGTGGTCTTCGCGAGCCTATACTTTCCAATCATCCATTTTACTTTTTCATCATCTATCGGAGTCAAATTTTTGGGCGAACAAACCACCACTCGCACAGTACCCACTAATTCCAACACAGGTTCCTTTCTATCGCGGTTAAACACGCTAGATTGGGTACTGCTTATTATCTGTGGTATTGGTGGCGTTTGGCTGTACCATCGCTCCACTGTTGGTGTGCATTATTTGTGGCAGTGGAAAGAGGCGTTTGAACTACTTTTTACGCCCAGAGCCGATGGTGGTTTGCCCTACTTCTTCCAAGGTTTGATTTCGACGTTAAGGCTCAGTATTTGGAGCATCAGCTTCGCGTTAGTACTTGGCACGTTGCTAGGCTTAGCGCGCTTCTCTCGCTCCGTTTGGTTGCGCACACCTGCAAACACATTTATCCAGTTGGTAAGAAACATCCCACCGTTGGTTTTTGTTTTTATTTTCTACTTTTTCATTTCTAACCAGTTGATCCCGTTACTCGGTTTGGAAGATATTCTACGAAACTATAACAGCGAACCAAATGCGCTACAGAGCTTTCTTTTTGGGCCTTATAACCTTTGGGAAAATCTTGCCTCTGGCGTGTTATGCGTCGGCCTACTATCTTCTGCCTACGTTGCAGAAGTGGTGCGTGCAGGTTTACAAAGTATCGACCAAGGACAGTGGGAAGCGGCAGATTCATTGGGCTTGTCTCGGTGGGTGAAATACCGATTCGTTATCGCGCCGCAAGTGCTCAAAGTCATCACCCCAGCACTTGCAGGTCAAACCATCTCTCTAGTGAAAGACACCTCCATCGTTTCGCTAATTTCTATACAAGAAATGACTTTCGTTGGGACAGAGATGGCAAACTCATCAGGATATATCTTTGAAATTTGGCTGATTGTCGGCCTTGCTTACTTTTTGATTTGTTTCGGGTTGTCACTTACTTTTCGCTACATTGAAGCAAAATCGGAATCCATTTCAAATTAACTCAACCGTATATGTAATTAGACACATTTGAATCTTCAAATCAGAATTGCATCCTGTTACATTGAAAAGATGCTAAATTTTCGGCGTTTTTCATGGAGTTAAAGAATCAATCGGACTACGAGCGATACATTAAGCAAGATAATCTTGGTGAATATTACGTAGTTCTCAATCAATTCACTTTTCACAGTGTTTATCAGCCGATTTTTGATAAGCACCAGCGTATTATTGGAATGGAAGCTCTACTGCGAATTCGTGGCATTGATGGTTCGTTAATTCGTCCTGATGTATTTCTGGCCAACAATGGCCTCGATCCCTACTTTCGATTGTGTGTTGAGTTTTTATCCAGAGCAATGCACATTCGAAATTTTGCACGCTGTTTCGCAGGAACGCCTATCAAACTGTTTCTCAATGTCATGCCTCAAACCCTACTCACCCTAACCAAAGACATGGGCTTTAAAGACAACGGCCTGCTTTACAAGCGCCTTTCCGAACTTGGTATGAGCCCTTCAGACGTGGTGTTTGAAGTAGTCGAAGAGTCATGCGGTGATACTGATTTACTGATCAAAGCCGTGCAGTTAATGAGAGCGAATGGCTTTATCTTTGCTATCGATGATTTTGGCGCTCAACATTCTGATATCGCACGTGTTCAGCAGCTCTGCCCTGACATCATAAAAATCGATCGCTCCTATCTACTTGATTACTGCGCCGGAGAAACCTTTTCCATACATAGCGCCGTTGAGCTCGCGGCTCATATGGGAGCAAAAGTGATCATAGAAGGGGTAGAAGAAGACGTGCAGCTGCAAGCGATGTATCAACTTGATTTGGATTATTACCAAGGCTTTTACTTAGGTAAGCCTTGCGCCATTCATCACTGGACCGATAGCCTAAACATTGAGACGACAGTGCATTGACACTGCCCCCTTACAATACAGTAAAACCCAAAAAGCGCCGATATATACTCGGCGCTTTTTGGGTTTTGCTTGGCGATGACCTGCTTAGTTAGGTATTAATTTGCTTAGAAAAAGTCAATAGAGTTACGTCCGCTCTTCGGATCACGAGTCGCTTGCGGCTTTTCAGCTTTCTTACCTTTCTTCGCCGATTGCGACAGCGCGTTTTGTTGTGCTTTACGCTCTTTATGCGCTGCTTTTCGGCCTGTTGACTTAGGTCCAGAGCCTTTAGCAGGCTTGCTTTGGCGAGATTTCTCTTTACGTGCGGATTGCGCTTCTTTCTTCGCTTTCTTTTCCGCTTTTTGCTCTGCCGTTTCAGGTTCAGTTACCGGCGCATCGCAAACCACAACATAATATTCCTGGTTAAACTCAAAAAAGTCACCATCATACATCTTGCGGCGCTTACGTGTTTCTAGCTCACCATTCACCGCGACGTAACCTTCTTCGATGATATGCTTTGCTTCGCCGCCACCGCTGACCAAGTTCGCGATTTTAAAAAGCTTGTACAGTTCGATCGGATGCGCATCAACGTCGATGCCAATCGCTTCGATCTCAATCTCTTCGCCTTCTAAATACTCTTCGTGGTCGTAATCTTGGGTCATGTTACTTACTCTTACTATTTGATGCCCTGAAGTTTAAACGCAATGCTTAAAAATAGAAACCTCTGCCGATGCTCAATCACCGATTAGCCTTGGCATTTGAGTACCTCTTAACCCATTTAACTTGCTGCTCGTTAGCTTGTATGTCGAGGCTTGGTTCAAACGAAGCTGCAATTACGCAGTCTGAAGGTATATACTCTTCAAGTTATTGTTGAAAAGAGCGAATACTTTGTCTCAACCAAGCAGAATTACCTTTGTCACGGCTAACTTGTTTAATTTTGTCGCACCTCCTGATGCCTACTATGATTTCGAAAACATCTACTCGTTAGAGCAATGGCAAGACAAACTTGCTTGGACGCAACGTCAAGTTGAAAAACTGGAAGGCGACGTGATTGGCTTACAAGAAGTGTTCAGTATCGAGAAGACTCAGGCATTCTTTTCAACCATCGGCTACCCCTACTTTGCGACCGTTGACACCCCACATGTAGAGGATGAGTACATTTACTCAAGCCCTGTTGTGGCAATCGCATCTCGGTTTCCAATAGAAAAAGTACAAGCGGTAGAGTTTGACTTAGCAACGCTTGAGCTTTTTGGAGTGAGTGTTGCTCCAGAGTTCAGTCGCAAACCTATCTATGCCCAAGTCATACATCCTGTACTCGGTCATATCGCCGTTTACGTGACGCACCTAAAATCTCAACGCCCAGCCGACTCAGAACAACCAGAAACGTCTAGCACGATTATTGGGCGCTGGTTATCCACCCAGCAAAGAGGTTGGGAAGCAGCGATGTTAAGAGACGCGATGCAAAAAAGGTATAGAAAGGAGCCAATGCCAACGGTGTTAATGGGTGATATGAATCAACCTATCACTCCAACCAGTGTTAATAGCGCATTGGTATCCAATACTGGTGACAGTGTCACTGAATTGCAACTCAAAGATGGATGGTCATTACAAAGTGACGCTCTGAAGGATGAACGCCCCGCTACGCATTATCATTTTTCCACTGGGAATGTGCTCGACTATATCTTGCTCTCTCAAGAGTTTGACACCTTATCAGATATATCGGTTGCCGAGGTTGTTGATTATCAGGTGTCTAACCAACATCTGATCAACCCGATTTATGACAGAGATAAAAACGCCAGCGACCACGCATTTGTGGCGCTGACGGCTGAAGTAAAGCTTTGAGTAACCTATTTAGTAACTTAGTGGCGTTTAACGATTTTACGCGGGATAAGTTCTACGCCAGGCTTGTAACGTTTGGCGGAAGCGTTGAGCGCTAACTCCATTGCACTGTCCGCGATCAACTCAAATTGTTGAGGTAAAGAGTTGATTTTCACTGGCAAGAAGTCCAGCAGTCGATTATCACCAAACGTCGCTAGGCGAACTTTGCTCATGAGTTCTGGCTTTTCGAGCATCACATCCAACACACCTTCTAACAGTGTGTATGACGTTGTGACAATGGCATCTGGCAGCTCGTTCTCTGCTAGCCATCTCTCTAAGACTTTCTTGCCTTCTTCTCGGGAGAAGTGCTGCCCATAACCCACTGTTGCCGTTTTGCCACCTTGTTGAGAAGCGGATCGAAAACCGAGCTCACGCTCTTTTGAAACTTGAAGATCTTGCAATGCGCCGATTAAGCCAATGGACTTTATATCCTCGGACAGTACTGACTGAGTGAGTTCAAGTGCGGCGTCAAAATCTTCGCTGATGACACAACAAAAGTGCTCATCATCCATTGGGCGGTCTAGCGCGATAACTGGCGTACCAGAATTTTGCAACTTAAGATAATACTCGTTTGCAGTGGGCATACCACTTGCCACAAACAACGCATCAATGCGACGACTGACTAACGCTTCCGCCACCTTTTGCTCTGTATCAGGATCATCATCAGAGCAGCCAATTAAAATTTGGTACCCTGCTTTACGCGAGTTTTGCTCAATCAGTTTTGCAAGACGCGCATAACTGGTGTTTTCTAAGTCTGGGATGATAAGCCCAAATGAGCGTGAATTACCTGCTCGCAAAGAAGACGCCGCATGATCTGGCTTATAATTGTATTCTTCTACAACGGCCATCACTTTCTTCTGAGTCTTCTCGCTGATGCGGTATTTCTGCGCTTTTCCGTTAATCACATAGCTTGCAGTTGTCTTAGAAACGCCTGCTAATTTGGCTATTTCATCCAGTGTCATATTCTAAACCTTATTCTGTGCGCGCGATCATATTAATACATCAGCGATCTTTCGATAAGTTGAATTATAAGCTGAACCGATTCAGTATAAAAGCTGAAAGGATTCAGCAAAACTTAAAAATTGACGTAAATCACCTGAATACACAACAAACCAATTTGTAGGCTAGGCTATAGGACAGCGCCAAAGACTCATTTGTTAACGTCAGTTTTTAAAATAGTTTTTCTGAGTCTTTTAAAAAATTTACCAATAAGCTGAATCGATTTAGCTTGAAAGATAGAATGGTTTGAGGAGTGATAAGCGCTCAGCAGAAGCAGCGTTCAACTTCTCACACAGAATACATTTTTAAATTGATACCTTAAGGCTGGAGAAGCACCATGCTTAAGCTAAATAAGAACGACATTACCCTCTCGCAATCAGCGACAGATAAGTTTGAAGCAATAAAGAGTATTGCTCATAGCCTGACTGATAAAGGCCTTGTTGAACAAGGTTATGTGGAAGGCATGCTAAACCGTGAAAACCAAAACTCAACGTTTTTGGGGAACGGTATTGCCATCCCGCACGGCACGACTGACACTCGCTCAATGGTGAAAACAACGGGTGTTGCTGTGCACCACTTTCCACAAGGTGTCGACTGGGGCGATGGTAACACGGTATTCGTCGCTATCGGCATTGCAGCTAAATCTGATGAGCACCTTGGCATTCTTAAACAGCTAACGAAAGTGCTAGGCGCTGACGGCGTAGAAGAACGCCTACGTAATGCAAAAAATGAAGACGAGATTATTGCCCTGCTCCACGGTGATGTTCAGCTTGAAGCAGACTTTGACGCTTCTTTAATTCAACTTATGTTCCCTGCGAGCGATATGCTACAAATGAGTGCTGTTGCTGGTGGTCTTTTGAAAAACACGGGCTGTGCTGATAACGAGTTCGTCGCAGATCTCGTTACCAAAACACCAACTCACTTAGGTAATGGCCTTTGGTTAATTGGCAGTGACAAACATGTAACTCGCACAGGCGTGTCATTTGTCTCGACGGCAAACGACTGCGAATATGAAGGTCAAAAAGTGCGTGCACTTGTCGCGTTTGCGGCATGTAACAATGCTCACCAGCCTATCCTAAAAACGCTTTCTAATATTGTGTTTAACAATGAGCACGGCAAGCTTTTAGATGCATCAGTAGAACAGATTCTTGCTTTGTTTAAAAGTGAAGAAGCCACAGCCGCATCTTCAGAAGAAGGCAATACCGCTGTATTTAAAATCAAAAACTCTCATGGTTTACATGCTCGTCCGGGTGCAATGTTAGTGGCGGAAGCGAAAAAATTTGAATCCACCATTCGCGTTGCCAACCTAGACGGTGATGGCAAAACAGTAAACGCGAAGAGCCTAATGAAAGTCATTGCGCTTGGGGTTAAGCACGGCCATCAACTTCAATTCACTGCGGAAGGCCCTGATGCACCAAAAGCCTTGGAGTCTATCGGGAATGCTATCGCTTCTGGCCTTGGTGAAGGTTAAGGAGCCGATATGACGAACAAAACAAGTAAAGTTGTCACTATTACGCTCAACCCGGCATTGGATTTAACAGGTTCAGTAAATGAGCTAAACGTTGGTTCCGTGAGCCTAGTGCAGCAAAGCAATCTCCATGCTGCAGGTAAAGGTGTCAACGTAGCAAAAGTGTTGAGCGATTTAGGCGCAGATGTCACGGTTACCGGCTTTCTTGGTAAAGATAACCCTGAGCTATTCCATCAGCTTTTCAATGACATCGGCGTTAAGAATGAGTTTATAGAAGTACAAGGTGCCACTCGTATCAACGTCAAGCTCGTGGAGGCTAGTGGCAACGTTAGTGACATTAACTTCCCTGGTGTTCAAGTAACGGCTGACGAAATTGCTCGCTTTGAGGAGACGCTATTCCGTCTCGCAGAGACTCACGATTACTTTGTGCTTGCGGGTAGCTTACCTGGTGGCGTAACCGCCGAACAATGTGCTGCGTGGATAAAAGCACTGCATCAACAAGGCAAAAAGGTGTTGTTCGACAGCAGTAAAGCCGCATTGAAATCAGGTATTGAGGCTCACCCATGGTTGATTAAGCCTAACGATGAAGAACTTGGTGATTTTGTCGGCGAACACCTAGAAACACCAGAACAATGCCAAGCCGCCGCGCAAACACTCAGTGACAAAGGCATCGAGAACATCGTGGTTTCCATGGGCGCTGACGGTGTGATGTGGCTAAACCAAGGCGAATGGCTTCGTGCACAACCCCCTCGAATGAATGTGGTAAGCACCGTTGGCGCTGGCGATACGCTAGTTGCTGGCTTGTGTTGGGGTCACATGCAACTGATGCCGAAAAACGATTTATTGCGCTTCGCTACAGCACTTTCTGCCTTGGCAGTTAGTCAAGTCGGCGTAGGGCTAACCAGTCAGGAAGAACTGGAGAACATCAAGCAGCAAACTGAAGTTAGCGAGCTTTACCCTATTACAAACTTAGAACAAAACTAAGGAACAGAAGGTTATCGTATGAATATTGCCATTATTACTGCCTGTCCGAGCGGTGTTGCAAATAGCATCCTTGCGGCAGGGTTACTAGAACAAGCAGCCGCAAAATTAACCTGGAATGCAAAAATCGAATGTCAATCAAGTGTGGTTGAACCTACACTGCTGACGGAAGCTGACGTTGAACAAGCAGAAGTCATTATCATTGCGGCAAATACTAGCGTGGATACTTCTCGTTTCGTAGGGAAAAAGGTTTACCAAGCGGAAATCAGCGCAGTAGCAAAAGACGCAACTACGTTTCTCCAGCAAGCGGTTGAAAACGCCACTTTACTTGAAAAAGCAACCACACTTGCAGCCCCTATCACTCCTGAAGCAACATCAGCAGCGAAGAAAATTGTCGCAATCACCGCTTGTCCTACTGGCGTTGCGCATACCTTTATGGCAGCAGAAGCGCTAGAAGAAGAAGGCAAACGCCGTGGCCATCAAATCAAGGTGGAAACTCGTGGTTCAGTTGGTGCGAAAAACCAACTGACAGATCAAGACATCGCAGACGCTGATCTAGTGATCATTGCTGCCGATATCGAAGTGCCACTTGATCGCTTCAACGGCAAAAATATGTACCGCACGAAAACAGGCCCAGCTCTGAAGAAAACAGCCGAAGAGATGGACAAAGCATTCGAGCAAGCCACGATTTACCAACATTCAGGTTCTGCAAATTCTGCTTCGGCAACAGACGAGAAGAAAGGCGCTTACAAACACTTGATGACAGGGGTATCGCACATGCTGCCTGTGGTTGTCGCTGGTGGTTTGATCATCGCCCTATCGTTCGTGTTTGGCATTGAAGCATTTAAAGAAGAAGGCACGCTAGCTGCAGCATTGATGAACATTGGTGGTGGCTCTGCATTCGCATTGATGATTCCTGTGCTTGCGGGTTACATCGCGTTCTCAATTGCTGACCGTCCGGGTCTGGCTCCTGGTCTTGTTGGCGGTATGCTAGCAAGTTCAACGGGTGCTGGTTTCCTAGGAGGTATCGCAGCTGGCTTCATTGCCGGTTACGCAGCGAAGCTCCTTGCGGACAAAGTAAAACTCCCACAATCGATGGAAGCGCTTAAACCAATTCTGATCATTCCATTTGTGGCAACACTGTTCACAGGCCTTGTGATGATCTACATCGTAGGTGGCCCAGTTTCAGGCATCATGAACGGCCTGACTGATTTCCTAAACAACATGGGATCTGACAGTGCAGTTCTGCTAGGTATTATCCTTGGTGCGATGATGTGTTTCGACCTAGGTGGCCCGGTCAACAAAGCCGCTTACGCATTTGGCGTCGGTCTATTGGCTTCGCAAACTTACGCGCCAATGGCAGCAATCATGGCTGCTGGTATGGTTCCTGCGCTAGGTATGGGTTTAGCGACCTTCATTGCGAAGAACAAATTTGAACAAAATGAACGTGAGGCTGGTAAAGCATCATTTGTATTGGGCCTGTGTTTCATCTCTGAAGGCGCAATTCCATTTGCCGCCAAAGATCCAATGCGTGTGATTCCATCTTGTATGGCAGGTGGCGCGCTTACTGGTGCCCTATCCATGCTGTTCGGTGCAAAATTAATGGCACCACACGGCGGTCTGTTCGTACTGTTAATCCCTAACGCCATTTCACCAGTGTTAATGTACTTAGTGGCCATCGCAGCTGGTACAGCAGTAACTGGCTTTACTTACGCTTTCTTAAAAAGCAAAGCAGAAGCCAAACAAGAAGTCGCGGCATAAACAGAATTACTCCGCTTAACAATGCCACCCTCGAATTTGGCATTCAGCACCTCCCTTTAATTCCGGTTAAGGGAGGTGTTTTTTATTCCGCAGCCGGAACGGCAACAATGTCTACTTCCCCACTGTTCATATCCACCGTCGCTTTATAAGTACTATGCGGATCACCGTAATGTTTAAAGGTGAAGTGGTATACATTGGCCGGCGTCCACAAAGTTTTCGAATCAGCGGGCATAATGTCATAGCCATCTTGCTGATAAAGCTCTGTCGCCATTACATTCGCAATTGCCGCCTGCTGGTTTGAGTCACGATCCACCTTTGGCTCCAAAGAAGGGTTACTCGGGTAAGATTCACCGTTGTAACTCATGAGTCGATATGAGCCATTACTCCAAACGATGAAATCTTGCCAGCCATTGCTGTAACTGTCGGCTAGTACAATAGGCGTGCGAGTGACAGACATTCGATTGATAACGTTCCCCTCATTATCAAACATATAAGCTGCACAACCACCGCTGCCACAGAAATAACGGTCTTGTAGCAATACAATGTGTTCTGCATTGCCATCGCTGTTTAAGTCGGCGCTACCCGATATATAACGTAGATTGTCTTGTTCGAGTGAAAGCCCTTCAGGCGCTAAAACCTTGTTATTAATCCAGTTGGAGATGACTTCAGTGCTAACGCTGTTGATTTTAGGAACGGCTTGCTTAGCCTCTTCTGTAGTCATACTCTCTATCGTAGTACAGCCGACCAAGGTGAAAGAACCGACGAAGAAGAGTCCGTGTAATACGCGCTTGTTCATGTTATCTCGCTCTTTGATGTATCGTTCCATCAGTATACGCATGATTTGCATTGCATTCGTAAGAAAATCATTAGAATCAAGTAAATGAATGGATTGGTGTACATTGGTAAGATCAAAAAAGCCCTGAAGAAGACCTTCAGGGCTAGGCAGGAAGCTGGCAAATAGCCAGGAGTCCCTATGCAGTGGTCGGTTTTACCCTAAACAGAATCGCAAACATTACTGGCACTACAATCAGTGTCAGCACTGTAGCAAAACCAAGACCTGCCATAATCGTTATTGCCATCGATCCAAAGAAGGCATCGAAGACGAGTGGAATCATCCCCAAGATGGTCGTCAGAGCAGCCATACTTACCGGACGAACACGACTGATCGCACTATCGACAATCGCGAGGTAAGGCTCTTTCCCTGATTCCAACTCAAGGTTAATTTGATCAAGCAACACAATACCGTTTTTCAAAATCATGCCACTTAGGCTCAGCAAACCAAGGAACGCTGTAAAGCTGAACGGCATATTAGTGGTAAGCAAACCAAAGGCAACACCAATGATCGCCAACGGCACGGTGAACCAAATGACCAACGGCTTTTTAATTGAGTTAAACAGCAAAATAGTAATGATGAACATCAACAAGTAACCCATCGGCAACGAACCAAACAGACCTTCTTGCGCATCTTTCGATGATTCATACTCACCACCCCATGTGATTTCGTAACCTTCTGGAATATGCAGTGCCATCACTTTAGGCTGCACACGCGCAAACAAGCTTGCCGCCGTGTCGTCGCTCAACACATCGTGGTCAGCGAGCACAGTTAACGTGCGCTTGCGGTCACGACGCTGAATTAGCGGCTCGCTCCAATCCAATTTAACGCCATCAATCACTTGGTCGACCGGAATATACGTTTGCAGTGATGGGCTCCAAATGGTCACGTTTTGTAGTGATTCAAAGTCCACGCGTTCTTCTTCAGGAAGGCGCGTCATAATTGGCAACGTGTGTGTACCATCACGTAAGTAACCCAACGTGCTACCACCAAACGCCATTTGCAGTGTGCTTGAGAGATCTTCTTTCGAAATGCCCAAGCGACGAGCTTTAGACTCATTGAAAACAGGCACAAGCTCCTTAGTACGCTCTCGCCAATCGTGACGAATGTTTCGGGCACCAGGGTCGGTATGAAGGATGTCTTCAACTTGCACCGCTAAATCACGCAAAACTTGTGGGTCAGGACCAGTAATACGCGCTTCGATCTTAGACGCTGGTGAAGGGCCAAATTCCATCAATTTAAATTGAAATGTCGGTGCATCAAACGTCTTCGCAAGGTTAGCGTCTAACTTGTGCAACAAACCGAACATGCTCTCACGATCAGTGGCGCGAACTTGGAACTGGGCGTACGCTTCGTAGCTTTTCTCTGGCTGGTAAGTCAGAGCGAAACGCTGCAAACCCTGCCCAATTGAAGCAGAAACAAAGTCAATATCGTCTTGCTGACGAATGTAGCTTTCCACTTCTTCGGCTTTTTTGATCGTTTCGCGGATGTCCGTACCTTCTGGCATCCACATATCAACGTAAAACATCGGCGTGTTCGATGGTGGGAAGAACTGCTGTTTTACATTACCAAATGCCACGACAGCACCCACTAATAGCGCGACCATGCCAGCAACCGTGAGCCAACGGAATCGCAGTGCGAATTTCAGCGATGCGCCAAATACAACAAACAGCCAACCTTTATAGGGATCTTCTTCGTTGGTATCTTGGCCCTTGCCCTCTTCTTTCAACAATAGATCTGCGAGGAATGGCGTCAGCGTAATAGCGGTAATCCAGCTCAAAAATAGTGAGAAACACAGCACCCAGAATAGAGAGCCCATGAACTCACCCGTTGCATCTTGCGACAAACCGATAGGTGCAAAAGCCGTAATCGCAATGATGGTTGCGCCAAGCAAAGGCCACTGTGTTTGCTTTACAATATCGACGGCCGCTTGAACTTTAGTGCGCCCTTTTTTTAGGCCAACCAAGATGCCTTCCACGACCACAATCGCGTTATCAACCAGCATACCCAGAGCAATAATTAACGCGCCAAGAGAAATACGGTGCAGCTCGATATTGTTGTAGTTCATCAAGATGAAGGTACCGAACACCGTCAATAACAGCACGACGCCAATGATGACACCACTGCGTAATCCCATCGTAAACAGCAGAACGATGATAACGATCGCCACAGCCTCTGCTAGGCTAATCACAAACGCTTTAACGGACTCATCCACTTCATTGGCTTGGTTGTAAAAGTAGTTCATATCGATGCCAGCAGGCTTGATAGACTCAAGGCTCGCAAGCTCCGCATCCAAACGTTCGCCAACCTCAACCACGTTCACACCTGACGCAAACGAGATACCGATATTAATTGCTTTTTGACCGTTAAAGAGTACGACGTTGCTTGGCTTCTCTTGGATACCACGAGAAATCGTTGCTACATCTTTTAGACGAATTAGGTTCCCAGTGTCACGACCATGAATGATCAAGTTTTCTAGCGCTTCTACGGTGTTTAAGGTACCACTTGGACGAATGACAAGGCTTTCGCCATTGACCATCACTTCCCCTGCTGAAACCACATTATTTTGTTGGTTCAACAAGCTCGCAACCACGTTCATGTCTAAGTTCAATGCCGCAAGGCGGTCAAGAGAGATCTCAACAAACAGCATTTCTTGTTGATCGCCCGTGATATCCACCTTTCCTACGCCATCAACCAGCTCGATTTCACGAGTCAGGTAATCAGCATAGCGTTTTAGCTCGACATAATCGTAATCGTCACCAGTGAGCATCAGCATTACGCCATAAACGTCACCGAAATCATCAATGATCTGCAAAGATTGTACGCCCTGAGGCAAAGTTGGTCGCAAGTCATTAATTTTACGGCGCATTTCATCCCAAATTTGCGGCAGTTCATCAGGACCATAGTCCATTTCCATACTGACCGTGATTTGAGACATACCATCAGAAGACGTAGAGGTAATTTTGTCTATGTAAGGGAGTTTTCGAATCTCTTTTTCTAAAGGATACGTCAGCTCTTCTTCAACCTCTTTCGACGTCGCGCCAGGGTATGTTGAAATGATCATGGCATCTTTAATCGTAAATGCCGGGTCTTCTAGTCGTCCAAGCTCCAAAAACGACGTTAGACCACCAACAGCAAGGATAATAATGAACAACCAGCTGATGACTTTATTTTTTATTGAGTACTCAGCAATGTTCATTATTGTTTATTCTCCACAACATCCACATGTTTACCTTCACGTAATTTACGTAGGTTTGAATTAATCAGAACGTCGCCTTGCTTAACTCCTGACGACACAATGGCTCCGTTGCCATTCACTTGGGAAATCATCACTGGCACCCGAGTGACAACGTCACCCTCTTTTTTCCATACAAAGAACTCATTCTCTTCACTGCCCGCTTGAAGCGCCGTTACTGGAATACTGTAACCATCGATGGAGGTAATCCCCGCCTTAACCATATCGACCAGAACACTGACGCTGGTTCCCGGTAGAATCTCTGCTTTTGGCTGTGGCATCGTCAAATACATTTCGTAAGTTTGAGTTTCGGAGTTAGGCTCACTTGTGTGCTCTAAATAGTCCAAAGCAAATGTGTCACTAATGCCGGAGAAGGTTGCTCTAGGCTTGTAACTCATGTTGTCTGAATTTGGGTCCACCATAGCGAGAACATTGTCGGAAAGCTCAATACGCACGTACACCAAATCGTTTTGATATAGGTTCAACACCGGCTCCCCAACTGCCACACGTTCAAAACGCTCTTTAAAAACGTCAGACACTTTACCGGCGAACGGGGCAAATAAACGGGTGTAGTTCAATTGATTGGTGGCGTTATAGAAATTAGCCTCTGCCAACTCTTTATTAGCCGTTAGCTCATCAAGCTCGGCCTTTGAGATCATCTGACGTGCGTGTAGGTCTTCGCCGCGTTTGAGCTGACGAATCGCCAGTGTATATTGCGCTTCTGCGTCATTTACGGCTTGCTTTTCTTTACTGTCATCCAACTTTGCGATCATTTGGCCTTGCTTAACAACGTCGCCCGCTTTCACCAACACGTGTTGAATTTCTCCCGCGCGGCGGAATGCCATAGGTGTTTGCTCTGCTGGTACAACTATTCCTTTAAAAGCTCGATATTGGCTTTGTACCGGCGCATCCACAGAGATAGTCGACACAAAAAGCGGCTGCTCGACGACAGCTTGGTTTTCATTTTTGCAACCCGTTAAAACTGCAAGCGCAATTGCAGAGATCGTAAATAGAGATCGTTTCATTAAATGCCTCCCTCACGAACCCAAGCTTTCACGACTTGTCCTTCGACCAGTCGCTCAACGCCAGCAACAACAACGTAATCATTGTTATCAAGCCCTGCTTTCACACCTCCAGAGGCATCAAGAGACACTGTGACTTTATTAACTTGCTGTGTGTTTCTGTCCATTACCCACACTTCGCCTTGCGTCTCTTTTTTGTTTACCCAAGCAGATTGAGGCAACGTCATCGCGTCCGATAGATGTTGTTTAGCTATGTGCACCTGCCCTGTCATACCTGTTAGCAAATTGCGATCTTCTGGTCGAGTGATGGTTACGATCGCCTCATAACTGTTGGTATCGACATTTGGCTGAGTCGAAATTTCTTTAAATTTTCCAGGGATACGTTTTCCTGGCTCGCTATCCATCGTCACCCACATATCGGAGTTTTGCAGTGACTCAAGTGATACGGATTCCGCATAACTGACTGGCAGTGTGAACGACACATCTAAGGTCGTGTTATCGATAAGATTCAGGATCTCTTGCTTCTCTGCGACCACTTGAAACGGGTTGACATAGGTGTATGACACGATGCCATCAAAAGGTGCGTGAATCTTGGTATAACTCAAATCTGTTTTGGCTTGTTCGTAGTTTGCCAATGCCGCTTTATATTGAGTTTCTTTCTGGTCGTACTCATCTGTACTAATCAGCTTTTTTCCATAAAGGTTTTTCGCGCGCTCCCATTGCGTTTTTGCTAACGCGAACTGAGCTTGAGAGGCGTCTAACGCAAGCTGAAGATCTTTAGGGTCTAACGTTGCAAGCACTTCACCTTTTTTTACCTCTTGGCCCATGCGAACAAGTAATTCATCGACCTCACCACCAACCTGAAAAGAAAGCTGTGCGCGATGTGTCGCATCAATACGCGCTAAAAAGGCATGCGAGTCTTCAACTTCTAGATCTTTCACCGCCAGTAATTTTACAGGTTTGATTAAAGGTTCAGACGGCTCGGAAATGGCTTTGTTACACCCAGTTAGCATGCCAGAGAGACTTAATGTCACCACAGCACCAACTAAAGTGCGCTTTAAATATTGTTTTCGCACCCGCTTTCTCCGTAGGTTTTATATATTACACAGTCGTGCAGTATATGCAGAATTTGAAATTGATCAACATATTTTCCAGGTGGAAAGCAAATTAATTAGTCAAAGCGTCCGGTTTCTGGTAAAAGTAAGCGCGTTGATTAATATTCGGGAAAATTCGAACTATGAATGAAAGAAAGCAGGGGCGTAGAAGTGCTGAAGCCGCAGAACAAACTAAGTGTCTGATCCTTAAGGTGGCAGCAGATATGTTTTGTGAACTTGGTTACGAGCGTGTCTCACTGCGCAATATCAGTGAAAAGGCTGGTGTTTCACATAGTTTGATCCGTCACCACTTCGGCAGCAAAGAGAAGATTTGGCAAGCGGTTAGCGACGCGATGGATGAATTCATGCAGTGCTATATGGCTGAATTAATCAATGAGATGCCTGAGAACACACCTTCGAATAGAAAAATTTATCTGTTCATGGTTCGCATGCTGGCATTTGCGCTCGTTAATCCTCACCCAGTACAGATGATCGCTGATGCTATTCGCCAAGGCGATGATGGTGCCCTGCTGCAGTATTTCTTAAAGTCAAAAGATGAGTTTGCTGCGATATTTACCGGAATTTTTGAGCAGTACAACAGTGAAAACCCTAACGCCCAATTTGATCAGTGGGAATCAAAGTGGCAGATGTTGATTTTTGCACATGGTGCAATCAGTCTTACTCCGATGATGCAAGAGACATGGCCTGACATCGCTGATAATCGCGAAAAAATGCTGATCAAACATTGGGAGCTGTTCAATACGATCATGGCGTCTCAGTTTGGGATTGCAAAAGAAGACATGATTCATCCGGAAAAACTTGAAGATATCGTTATCGACATGTGTTGTACAATCGACAAAGCGGTCGGATAAGGCTGCAGAAACTACGATAACTTCCAAGCGTATAAATAAAACCGATATACATAAAAATGCCGAGCTAGAAAGCTCGGCATTTTTGCTTGTTTCTTGCCTCGCGAATACGCGAAGAATGGCAATAATGAGTAACCTAACCGCGGTAGTAACGTTGCGGTACAAACGGCATTTTCTCAACCGTCATTGGTAGCATTTTTCCGCGCACTTCAGCGAACAATTCGGTACCAATCGCAGCAAGATCAGCACGCACATAACCCATTGAGACAGGCTTACCTGCATTTGGACCCGCAGTGCCGCTGGTGACAACGCCAATTTTAACGCCATCAGCATCAAACAATTCCGCGCCTTCACGGACTGGTGCTTTAGTTTGGCCGACCAAACCGACACGCTTGCGCGCCACATCTTTGGTCTCGATCTGCTTAAGAATAATATCCGCACCTGGGAAACCACCTTCACGTTCACCGCCGATACGACGAACCTTTTGGATGCCCCATAACAAGCTTGCTTCTACAGGCGTAGTTGTTGTGTCTAGGTCATGACCGTATAGGCAAAGACCACACTCAAGACGAAGTGAATCACGAGCACCAAGGCCAATCCATTCAACTTCCTCTTCTGCGGTCAGTTTACGTGCGAGTTCTTCTGCCTTGTCAGCAGGAACCGAGATCTCGTAACCATCTTCGCCAGTGTAGCCACTACGAGAAACAATGCATTCGGCGCCTAAAATATCGACTTTACGAATATCCATGAACAGCATGTCAGAAACTTCTGAGGCAAAACGCGCCAATACAGCTGCCGCTTTAGGACCTTGGATCGCAAGCAGAGCACGGTCTTCGATAATTTCTAACTCAACACCAGATGGCAAATGCGATTGTAGGTGTGCAATGTCTTGTTCTTTGCATGCCGCGTTCACAACCACAAAAAGATGATCGCCTAGATTAGCTACCATCAAGTCATCCATGATGCCGCCCTCTTCATTAGTGAAGAACGCATAACGCTGTTTACCAGACTCAAGATCCACAATATCCACTGGCACTAATGTTTCTAGGAACGCAGCTGCACCGTCACCAATTAGGCGAAGTTGTCCCATATGAGAAACATCAAACAGACCTGCGGCATCACGAGTGTGTAAGTGTTCCTTTTTTACGCCTAGAGGATACTGAACAGGCATATCGTAACCCGCGAACGGGACCATTTTGGCACCAACTTCAACGTGAAGTGCGTGTAGTGGTGTTTTCAGTAGTTCTTGAGTCATTTTCGTCTCCATTTAGATAGACCCGAGAATGCTATCGGCATTCGATGTGTTTCCAATAATAAACACGGCTCATTCTATTTTGCACGAACAAGACGTAGATCGACTTGCAAAAGTGTGACTCTTAACATTTTAATCACAACAAATCGTACAAAAAAAGCGCTTTAATGAGTGTATTCTCATCAAAAAAGCGCCTTTTCATCATAACGACCACCGACAGCAATCGTTTGCTTTCACTATAGGAAATTTACAATAATTTATTACTATTTGGCTGTCACCCACAAAATGTGCGCATCTTCCTCGCTAACACTGGTCAACATATGTCCCATGTTCGCATCGTAATAGACGCTGTCGCCCTCGCTTAGAACAACAGGTTCGTAGAACTCAGAATAGAACATGACCTCACCAGATAAGATAAGCAAAAATTCTTCACCATCATGACGAACCCAGTCTTTATATTCATCAAAACTGCGAGCACGAATTTGGCTCTTAAACGGCATCATTTTCTTATTGGAAAGTTGAGTAGCGAGCAGTTCATGTTCATAGGTTTGCGTTGGGTGTGGTTTGCCTTCATTCTTCTTGGTAACATCCCTACGCCCTGTCGCAACCTTTTTTCTAGGTGGCTCAAAGAGTTGCGGCATATCAATTTGTAAGCCAAGCGCCAATTTTTGCATTGCTTGAAATGTCGGAGAAATCTGCTCATTTTCTATTTTACTCAGTGTAGAACGAGCAAGCCCTGTTCGCTGACTGGCTTCTTCTAGTGTAATACCAAGTTTTGAGCGGATATCCTTGATACGCTGACCCAGCTTTAATGGCTCGATATTTTGCTCATTTTGCTCTTTCGCTAACGTCATCGATGGGTATTCATCGTAAATACTTTCTGCCATAAATCCCTCTATAGATATCCTTATTTTTATCCTACTAGCATTGTGCATGAAGCACATAGTGGATAAAAGTCCACCAAGTGAATTAAACCGTGCTCTTGTTAACAATTTTTGAAATCTTGTTTCCTATAGGAAATTTTTGGTTGATTGTTCCCGCTGCAGGCGCTATGTTACCAACTTGTTAGATGTAGAGATGCATATTTCCGTAAGAGATTGGTAAAGGAAACACGCAATCCGACGGAGTTTTTGCCCACATTTAGGGCCGGATGTTCACTCTGTTCTGCTATGCAGTTCAGCTGTTTTGAGGACAAATGAACCACAACCGCAAATCATAATTCATCTATTGCGGGTTCATTTTAAGATTTGGAAGGTCAACTACCATGAATAAGAGTTACCCTAACCACAGCTTGGAAAACTTTTTCTCTACCAACCTCTCTGCGACAGATGATGCTGTCTTTGCTGGAATTCAGGCGGAATCCGCTCGCCAAAACGAACAAATCGAACTTATCGCTTCTGAGAACATTGTTTCTAAAGCGGTAATGCAAGCTCAAGGCACATGCCTAACAAACAAATACGCTGAAGGTTATCCAGGTCGTCGTTACTACGGTGGTTGTGAGCACGTAGATACAGTGGAAGCCATTGCTATCGAACGCGCGAAAAAACTTTTTAATTGCGAATACGCAAACGTTCAACCTCACTCAGGCGCTCAAGCAAATGGTGCGGTGAAACTGGCTCTTCTTCAACCAGGTGACACCATTCTTGGCATGTCTTTGGACGCTGGTGGCCACCTAACACACGGTGCACGCCCAGCACTTTCTGGTAAATGGTTTAACGCAGTTCAATACGGCGTTGATCGCGAAACACTGGAAATCAACTACGACGACGTTCGTGCACTTGCAGTAGAACACAAACCAAAGATGATCATCGCAGGTGGCAGTGCTATTCCACGCGTTATCGATTTTGCTAAGTTCCGTGAAATCGCTGACGAAGTTGGCGCAATTCTTATGGTCGATATGGCGCACATTGCTGGCCTTATCGCAACAGGTGCACACCCTAGCCCATTGCCACATGCGCATGTTGTGACAACCACAACACACAAAACATTGCGTGGCCCTCGCGGCGGTATGATTCTTACTAACCACGAAGACATCATTAAGAAAATCAACTCCGCCGTATTCCCTGGCCTACAAGGCGGCCCACTGATGCACGTTATCGCAGCAAAAGCGGTTGCATTTGGAGAAGCGCTTGGCCCTGAATTTAAAACTTATATTGATTCGGTGATCAATAACGCAAAAGTCCTAGCGGAAGTATTGCAAACTCGCGGTTGCGACATCGTAACTGGTGGCACAGACACGCACCTAATGCTGGTTGACCTTCGCCCTAAAGGCTTGAAAGGCAACAAAGCAGAAGAAGCTCTAGAACGTGCTGGGATCACATGTAACAAAAATGGCATCCCATTCGATACAGAGAAGCCTATGATTACATCGGGCATCCGTTTAGGAACGCCTGCGGGTACAAGCCGCGGCTTTGGCGCTGAAGAATTCAAACTCATCGGTAATTGGATTGGTGACGTACTGGATGGTTTGGTGAACAACCCAGAAGGTGACGCAGACGTTGAAAAACGCGTTCGCAAAGAAGTAAAAGAACTTTGCAGTCGCTTCCCTCTTTACCAATAAACGATTTTTTAAAAATCACAATAATTCCTGACAAGTTATTTGGAGATTAAGCAATGGACAAAACACTGAAGTTTACAGATAGCCACGAGTGGGTACGTGACAACGGTGACGGCACAGTAACACTTGGTATTTCTGAGCATGCGCAAGAAATGTTGGGTGACGTAGTATTCGTTGACCTACCAGACGTAGAAGACGAAGTAGAAGCAGGTGAAAGCTTCTCTTTGGTTGAGTCTGTAAAAGCAGCGTCAGATATCTACTCTCCTGTTACCGGTGAAATCGTAGAAATCAACGAAGAACTAGAAGACAGCCCAGAGCTAATCAACGAAGAACCGTACGAAGGTGGTTGGATTGTGAAAGTGAAGCTTTCAAACCCATCTGAGTTGGATGACTTAAAAGACGCGGAAGAATACCTAAACTCTATCGAAGAAGAGTAATTAGGATGTGACGAAAGCTGTTCCCTAGCCTGTTTAGAGAGCAGCTTTTTTTCTAGGTTCGGACGTATAATTAAATGTGTCACTAACGACCATTTCCGTTACCCGAGCCAAGGAGTAGGTAAAGGACAATGACTGAATTACTTCAAAGCCTCAGCACACAAAATGAGTTCGTTGGACGCCACAACGGACCAAGCAAATCAGACCAACAAAAAATGTTGGATGCCATCAACGCGGTAAGCCTTGACGCCCTCATCGAAGAAACCGTGCCTGCACAAATTCGCCTAGAACAACCAATGACGTTGGCAGAAGCGAAAAGCGAAGCAGACATGCTAGTGACGATGAAGCAGTTTGCTAAACAAAACCAAATTAAACGTACATTCATTGGCCAGGGCTACTACAACACGTTTACTCCAAACGTCATTCTACGTAACGTGCTAGAAAACCCTGGCTGGTATACCGCTTACACACCTTACCAACCTGAAATTTCTCAAGGTCGCTTGGAAGCCCTTTTAAACTTCCAACAAATGATCATCGACCTAACTGGTATGGAAATCGCGAACGCCTCATTGCTAGACGAAGCAACAGCGGCAGCAGAAGCAATGACTCTGTGTAAGCGCGCAGGTAAGAGCAAGAGCAACGTATTCTTTGTGGCTGACGATGTTCACCCACAAACGCTAGAAGTAGTAAAAACTCGTGCAAAATTCATCGGCTTTGAAGTTCTGGTTGGTTCGCTAGAATCCCTACCAGAGCAAGACGTGTTCGGCGCATTAGTTCAATACCCAAGCACAACAGGTGAAGTTCGTGACCTAACGGACATCATCGCAAAAGCGCAAGCAAACAAAACGCTTGTCACTGTTGCGACTGACCTGCTTGCTTCTACCCTATTGAAACCTGCTGGTGAAATGGGCGCAGACGTAGCAATCGGTTCTGCACAACGTTTTGGCGTTCCTATGGGTTACGGCGGTCCACACGCGGCATTCATGGCAACGCGTGACAAACACAAGCGTACCATGCCAGGTCGTGTGATCGGTGTTTCTATCGATACTAACGGTAACCAAGCACTGCGCATGGCAATGCAAACTCGTGAGCAGCATATCCGCCGCGAAAAAGCGACATCGAACATCTGTACCGCTCAAGCATTGCTAGCGAACATGGCGTCTTTCTACGCGGTTTACCACGGCGCAGAAGGTCTACGCACTATTGCTCGCCGTACACACCATATGACTGCGATTATCGCCGCTGGCCTAACCAAAGGTGGCTTTGAACTTGCTCATAACAGCTTCTTCGATACCATCACGATCAACACAGGTTCAAAAACAGAAGAGCTTTACGCAAAAGCACTTTCAGCAGACATCAACCTACGTCTACTACCTGGCAAGCTAGGTATTAGCTGTGACGAAACAACCACGGTCGCTGATGTAGAAGCACTATTTGCAGTCTTTGGTGTAAAAGAAGACGTAGCAGCACTATCGACGGAAATCGCAGGCAATGAGTTTGCGGCAATTCCAGAAGCGCTACGCCGCACAACAGAATACCTGACTCACCCTGTATTCAATACGCACCACAGCGAAACGCAAATGATGCGTTACCTGAAACAGCTAGAGAACAAAGACTTCTCGCTAACGCATGGCATGATCCCACTAGGCAGCTGTACGATGAAGCTGAACGCAGCAGCAGAGATGATCCCAATCACTTGGCCTGAGTTTGGTTCTATCCACCCATTCGCGCCAGCAGAACAAGCGGCGGGCTATGCAGCACTAGCGAAAGATCTAAAAGAGAAGCTTTGTGAGATCACAGGCTACGACGCATTCTCACTTCAGCCAAACTCTGGTGCATCTGGTGAGTATGCAGGTCTTATCGCGATTCAACGCTACCACGAAAGCCGTGGCGAAGGTCACCGCAACGTATGTTTGATCCCAAGCTCTGCGCACGGTACTAACCCTGCGACAGCATCTATGGTGTCAATGAAAGTTGTCGTGGTTAAGTGTGATGAAGAAGGCAACATCGACATCGACGACCTAGCAGCGAAAATCGAGAAGCACAAAGACAACCTATCAAGCATTATGATCACTTACCCTTCTACGCACGGCGTTTACGAAGAGAAAGTGAAAGAAGTGTGTGAAATGGTTCATGCCGCTGGCGGTCAGGTTTACCTAGACGGCGCTAATATGAACGCACAGGTTGGTCTAACATCACCAGGCTTCATCGGTTCAGACGTTTCTCACCTAAACCTACACAAAACCTTCTGTATCCCACATGGTGGTGGCGGTCCGGGTATGGGTCCTATCGGTGTGAAATCTCACCTGGCGCCTTTCCTACCAGGCCATATTGAAGACGGCGTAGAAGGCGAAGATTTTGCAGTATCAGCAGCAGATATGGGTAGCGCTTCTATCCTACCGATCTCTTGGGCTTACATCGCAATGATGGGCGAAGCAGGCCTAACAGATGCAACAAAAGTAGCAATTCTGAACGCAAACTACGTGATGGAAACACTTCGCCAACACTACCCTGTTCTTTACCGTGGCAAAAATGGTCGTGTAGCGCACGAATGTATTATCGACATTCGTCCACTGAAAGAAGAAACAGGCATCAGCGAAGAAGACATTGCGAAGCGTCTAATGGACTACGGTTTCCACGCACCAACTATGTCGTTCCCTGTAGCGGGCACGCTAATGGTTGAGCCAACGGAATCGGAAGATCTAGAAGAGCTGGACCGCTTCTGTGATGCGATGATCGCTATCCGCGAAGAAATGGAAAAAGTGAAAAACGGTGAATGGCCACTAGAGAACAACCCTCTCGTTAATGCGCCACACACGCAAGTTGACCTTTCTGCTGAAGAGTGGGACCGTCCTTACTCTCGCGAGCTTGGCTGCTTCCCTTCTAAAGCGACCAAATCTTGGAAGTACTGGCCAACAGTAAACCGCGTAGATAACGTATACGGCGACCGTAACCTAATCTGCTCGTGCCCAAGCATCGATAACTACGAAGATTAATTTTTGGTAGCATCTAAATAGACAAAGGCGAACCGTTTGGTTCGCCTTTTTGTTTTTGGTGTGCCGCCCTGACATTTGTTGGTACATCAAGAAGGAATGATAACTAGTTATTGTTTGCACAAAAGTGATTTAGAAATATTGTAACTTCTGAGAACCTTAGAATTAGAAAAATATCTCAGAACCTTAAAAGCTTGTTGGAAACTCCTCATGAACACTATGTTATGCAGGTGCTGTGTAGTTTCTCAGTTCAGTTGCAGTAAGTCCCATTTATTACCATAGAGATCTTGGAACACCACCACTGTCCCGTATTCTTCCACACGAGGCTCTTCATTAAATACAACACCATTTTTCTTCATCAACTCGTAGTCACGCCAAAAATCATTAGTTTGCAGAAACAGGAAAACACGACCACCTGTTTGATTTCCTACTGCATGCGTTTGCTCCGGTGTACTTGCCTGAGCTAAAAGTAGGTTTGTACCATTGGAGTTTGGAGGAGAAACTTGAACCCAGCGTTTACCACCTCCTAGGTTGGTATCTTCAACCAGGGTGAATTGAAGTTTTCGAGTATAAAACTCGATAGCATCGTCGTAATTTTCAACGACTAGAGCAATGTTTCCGATTTGCTGCTGAACAGTTTTGGACATGATGATTTCCGCTGCGTCAAAACGCTAATTGTACGCTATTTTGAGACTTTTCTAGAAAGCACGTAACGCCTTGCAAATGTGTAAGGCACACAATACGCATGTTTACGCACAGCATCAAATGGACATCCTTTTTCGCTTTCGTCGTTCACTCTTTTATCTAACTTTATTGAGTGCATGTCGAAAATCTTCAATCTTTTGCTAAGAGCGTTTTTTATTATGTGAAAAACAGAGGAGAATGACCATGAAAAAACGACTCAACTATATTGAAGTAGTGCCAAAGGCAATAGAAATCCTGTACGCTCAGGAAGCTTACTTCCATGAACAATTTAGCCAATCAGAAACCATGAACATGATCATATGGGAACTGGTTAAGTTACGCATATCGCAAATCAATCAATGTGCATTTTGTATCGACATGCATAGTAAAGATGCGCTTAAGTTAGGTGAAAAGCCGGAACGCATATGGGGGCTTAGTGCATGGAGAGATATGCCATTCTACAGCGATGCAGAACACGTTGCACTAGGCTGGGCTGAATTACTAACTGCTGGCCTACCAGTAGATGATGATACCTATCAGCTGACCTTGAATACCTTCGGAGAAGAAGCTATGGTCAACCTAACAATTGCGATCAACGCGATCAATAGTTGGAACCGAATAGTTAAGGCATTTAAGCCAAAGGTTGGAGACTATAAACCTAGATAATTCTATCTGACAGTTTTTACTTATAAGTCGCTGCTTATTCCTCAGCTTAATATGATGAAAAGTACATGTATATCACTTTCTCATTTAAGTTGAGGTTAAATAGGATGATTCATTTGAACCTAGAATTTGATATTTTAAAACCTCAAAAGGCTTTAGCTGGCTATGTTCAAGCCATTTGGTCAGCATCCGTCAAACCTGATACGACGCAAACCGTACGTAAACAATTACTCAGTGATGCTGGTACAGGTGTGGTATTCATTTTACAGAATGAAGTACAAATGGATGGTGAGTGGCAAACGCCAGGGGTTGTCCTACTACCTGTGAGCATTCTGGCACATCAAGTCTGCCTACCGCCAGGCGCGGTGATGACTGGCGTACGCTTTCATCCTGCAGTTGGTTATCAACTATTTGGTAAACGCCTAGATCAGCTATTGCGGATTCAAGACGACCACCCTTTGGCTTCTTCTGCGCTAGCAACATTTGAGTCTCTGAAAACAGCGCGTTCGCCGTCTGCAAGGATTTCTACTTTGTATCGCTGGGTTCAAGCACTGATTGAGGAATATGAACCACAGTACGTCCGCCACATCATTGACCAGCCTACAGGGACGCTCAGTCAGCGCCAGAGAGAGCGCAATTTTCAGAAATGGTTGGGGATTACTCCTAAACATTACCAACGCATTAAACGAGTGAAGCTCACTTTAGAGCAACTCCGAGCGCAACCCGATCTTACTTTATCGGAGTTGGCGCTGGAGCAAGGTTTTTCCGATCAAGCACACATGACTAGAGAATGTAAGCAGATTGCGCGCATGACACCGAAGCAGTTTGTCCGAAAGAGAAATCTCTAAACCCTATTAGTTTTGTACATCAAACCCAGTTGATTCAGAATCAACCAATCACTTGTTATGAAGTTCGATCATATATCACCTACTTTTTAGATCGCTCATTCCAGCTTGATGTGAATTTGTTAGCTCGCTTTTGATGCCGCGTGCTGCTCTACCATAAACGCGCTCACTTCTTCGTTTAAGCAAGATTTGCTGATGTATTGGCGTTGTTTACCAAGGTGAAGGATAAAGCCCAAATCAGTTTGTTCGAGTTGGTCGATATCATTCCTGCGAGGCTACGGTCAACTTTACCGCTTTTGTAGCGCACGCCATCTGCATTCACTTCAAAAACCACTTTACTGCCACGGCTTGAGCTGATGGTTTGACGCCACAGCCACCAAGTTCTTTTGAAGTAAACGCTGCACGCTTCAATCACACTCAATACGATAAAGAACCAACCGACATAACCGTTAGGTAGCAGTTCAAACTCTAACAAAACCACACCAAAGACAAGAAACAGTATCCCTTTTAGGTACGCCTGTGGAAACTTCGTTGGTTGGCTAGTTTGATCATAACACTCAGCAAAGAAAGGTTTGTCGAGTATGTATTCTGTAGTGAATTCGAAATCTTTAGACATGTATGGTTACTTCAAGGCTTCTGTAAATGAGTAATCTTGGCTGCACTCTCGCAACGCCTGCATTGTAGCGCTTCTCGGGATTTATCTTTAGTCCTTTTGATTCTGTTTTGTAAATCAATGATACCGCCACGCAAAAAGACCTCGGTGCACTCGCCAAGATCAAACAAGGCGAACCATTTGGCTCGCCTTGTTAATTAATGGCCTGTGTTAAGTAATAACCTATGTGACTTCTTGAGTTTTCTACTTTAGAGGGTCGTTGTCTGGCAATGCACTGTGTATCCATACTGCCAGTCGGTGTTTGATGCTTGCGCCGTCTAGCTTACTTTCCGGTAGTGGCGTTATCTGTTTTGCATCGACCAAGAATAGGTAAATCGCTTTTACTCTCAGAGGTTGTGGTGACTGTGGGAGGTCAAAACCTTGTAGTTTCGCCATCTTCCCACCAATCTCTAGTGCCTTCTTGACCAGTTTGTCTTCATTGTGAAGCTTGGAGCTTTTTGACATTGATAAATCCTCTTCTTCGCTTCGGCTAAGAATACATGAGGTGTCACGTATGGCGTGTTAGTAAGCTCACATATTGATAAGTTTATGTCTTGCTTCCGAGTCAGCACTCAAAAAGCAAACCGAATTGTTGTATTGGTGAGTTTGCTACCAGCCGGGCTAGTCTCTCAAGCAGATCGCATTTTTTAACAATCACGTCTAAAGCGTCAAGTTCGAATAGAAATTCATTTTTTGCAACACCCTTTAGTCATATTTCTCGTGTGGCTTGCTCAATCACACATCGCCTCGCAAACAGGATTCCGGCCCCAGTCTAAGCAATGTGATACTCCAGTAATACAGATCTGTAGGAGATTACATGTATTAGCAGTTTCATTATGATAAAATTAGCATGTGCAACTAACCAAAATAGGCACACTAACAGATTTTTCGATTCTATCCACTAAGTTATGTCGTGAAAATCGGTTAAAGAGCTCTGAAAGTGATTTAGCTGGAACATGATCTAGAAGATTTGGTTTTGTATGCCTTTATATTTCCAGAAGAGCTTTATGAGTAGTTCAAACGCCAAGCAAATCACGAGACAAGTGGGTAAACCGTAAGGTTACCTGTTACTATCTGTATGTTTATAACTACTACGAGTAATTTTTAGTCCTGATAGTTATCACTTTTAGTTAAAACACTGATGTATCACATGGGAACTTTGTGTTTTAAATACAATAAATCCTCAGCTTCTTATAGGTCTCTATGGATTCAGCTAATATTATATTTACTTATGAAACTAAAAATTTCATCAGCAAGAGCTCCATTTTAGGGTGAGCATTGACATGCTATGATAAAGTATTTAACATCAGCCATAACCATCTATTATCTATTAAATTTTACATAATCCTTATGGATTACTGACATTTCTTATTTTCACCTTATAATTATTCATTGATAGAATTACACAAAAATACAATGATACTAATTATCTTTATTTTTATAAAAATTTGGAGGAGAATTGTTCTATCTTGATATCTCCATAATTAAATTTTTAGTCATACCTAACTTCTTGTTCAAAAATTTAGATTTCTATATATTAGAAATCACCTATAATCAATGTAACTTATTGATTATATAAATTGTGTTAATGAACAGAGCTCTCAAGCTTGAAAGTAAACCTATATGAAATCATTAAAATTGTGATGAGAATCTCACATAAATATAGACTAGGTATTACCCTTACCCATATTGCGCGACAATTTAACTAGTTTCATTTCAGGTGGGTTACAATTGTGTTAGATTTAATTTTTATAGCGTCAGAATACTTTGCACTAATATTAGTTATCATGTTGATTTTTATTTTTGCGTTTGGATATTTTTTTAGTGGTCAAGAAATCCAAGAGTATACTCCAAACATTAAAGGGCGTATTACCAAGAATGGGTTCGCTATACAAGACTGCATTATAGAACTTAGGATTAAATCTAGTAACCACTCATTAAAATACAGATGCCCTACAAACGAAGATGGTGTATTTACATTTAATTCGGTTTTAAGAAAAAGAAGAAAGGTTCTAAGTATTTTTGATGGTATTTTTCAAAAGATGCTGTCCATAGAAATTTCCGCAATAGTTGACAACAACAAAGCTATAATCTGGAAGGGAATTTCTAGGCAATTATCAATTGAAAATAACGAAAGAGAAAATATGTCTAATTTACATTGCGAAGTTAGCAATCCTATTAAAAAATATGATTTCCATTCATATGGAGATTCTGTATTGAGCCAATGCGAACTGATTAAATTCTTGCGAGTAAATAGATAATACCTATTAAAAACTATAACATTTATCTATAATTAAATCCTACAAAATCATAAATATAAAATTATCAAATTAATCATGGCACAATCTATATTGTGCCATTTTTATTAAAAACACTTTAATCTTTAGGTGATACCAAACTTAATGTAATTGTTTTTTATATTAGTTACAGTTCAAGTTCACCTCATGTCGCATTTTATGCTCCCCCTCCTAGAGTTAACTTCACTTTAGAAGTAGTATGTTATTTTTAATTTTTACCGAGTGTTTGAAATGAATAAAAAACAACTTGATGAATATACACCCAATATAAATGGGGTAATAAAAAAAAGTGGGATTCCTGTTAGAGATCATGAAATAATATTTGGAATAAATTCCGAAAAAATAAATGAAGAATTAATTGTCAAAACAGACAAAAATGGTGAGTTCAATTTTGAAGCAATATATGTGGAGAAAGACAAAAACACGGAAGGAATTTTTCATGAAAAACGTGTCTCCATTTATATTATCACTAATTACGATGACAAGAGAGTGATACTTTGGAATAGTACATTGAGCGGATTCGTTGTAAGTGATTTTGAAAGAAACAATCTTGGAAATTTAAATTGTGAGATTAACAACCCGATAAGTTCCTTTGCATTTAAAGATGGAGAGGGAAACTCTGCACCAGTGTATGTTTATAGCCAATGTTCATTATTTGGCTATTTTCAATCGGAAGTTATTGGAGATTCATAGTGAAGTCATTAACCCCTCGTCTAGCTTCAGCTATAGCAGAAGTACCTTATGATGTTTTTTCTGGCGAATTAAACAACGTTCCTACTGATGTTGCTAAACAATTTGAATTTGATACCAAATTAAAAATTTTCAAAGCAACATCCAAGTTAATAGGCTTAGTAAAACAAACAACAAAGTTTGCTGTAATAGCTGAAGGTAGAAAAGGAACTCAGTATGCCGATTCTTTGGTTATATCATTTAGAGGTACTGAGAAAATAATTGGTGACATTATCACAGATGGACATGTTGGCCTAACTGGCACATCCTCAGGTCATATTGTTCATGCCGGTTTTAAGAACTGTTTTAATAGCATTCGACCGCAGATATCCAATTATATTTTATCTTATAAGAAAACCTACGGAACCATGCCTAAAGTAATACATTGTGTGGGTCATAGTTTAGGGGGAGCAGTAGCCTCGCTAGCTGCAGAGTGGTTGAGATGTACTTACCATGCTCGAGTTCACTTATATACATTTGGTGCGCCTCGGGTTGGCTTTTTACCTTTTGCACGTGGAGTAAGTAGTGAAATAGAGAAAACCTATCGCTGTACGCATGGTGCTGATCCAGTACCAATGGTGCCTCTTTGGCCGTTTGTCCATGGTGGTAGCGAATATAGACTCGATGGAAGCTCTGGTATATACGCATGTGCCCACGGATTAAGCTTGAAAGCAACGCCAGGATACATGAATACTGCCAATACACAGGACTGGGAAGGTCTGGAGTACTCCTCCGATATTTATCTTCGACAACCGACTACACTTTCATATTTTAACAGGCATAACGCCCACTTCAACTCCACTTGGATAGCAAAAATCGGTTCTGCAATCATGACTTTACTTAAGTTAAGTGGCCAGGCTCACAGAGCTCAAGCATACATGACTGCAGGAATGACCTGTTGGGATTTATTGGCTAAGTTGCTTCATAGTATTAGCAAAATAAAAGTTAAATATGCAGAGCATTTGCGCGGGATTCTTGGCCATATGAATGTAATGTCTGGAAATCCAGCGTTAGATGTATCAAACATCACTTATTCTGTAATTAAAAATTGTTTTTCTCGTTTTATAAAAAAGCTGAAGCAATTTGTAGGACACGCAATGAATTTGGCAAGATAAGTTATCTTCTTATAATAACAATACTATATAACAGTTAACTATTATATAGTATCTAGGTAGAGCACGTTTGTAATTACCTGGTTTCTGTTCACAGAAATTAGCTTAGACTATTATTTTTACAGATAAAAACATTCATTAATTACGTGCTCATTTCGAACATCGAAGGTACATTTTTTATCAGTTACTATACAGAAAACATTATATTTCAATAGAATATCAAGGGAAACATTTCTATTTAAAGTTCGAGTTATAAAAGTTACTTATGCTCCCCCACACACTAAACTCGCCTATCCGAAAACGGTAGTTCGCTGGTCTCACCAACCAAACTGGCTTACTATGCCAGGTACCTAAAACGCTTTGTGAGTCACTCATGAGCCGAAAAAATAACAAAAATCTCAGCATTCTTCTTAAACTCAACACCTTTATTGCACCTTATAAATGGCGGGTTGTGGCGGCTTTGGTTGCCCTTGTCGCGACGGCAAGTTTGACGTTATCCGTTGGCTATGGGGTGCGTATTCTTATCGACCAAGGCTTTGCACAGCAATCATTGCAAGAGCTCACCAATGCGATTCAGTTTATTGTCGGTGTCACACTGTGTATTGCCATTGGGACGTTCTTTCGCTTCTACCTTGTGTCTTCCGTAGGTGAGCGCGTCAGTGCGGATATTCGCCTTGCGGTGTTTAACCATGTGATTACGCTGCATCCGAGCTATTTTGAGACCAACAGTAGCGGCGATATTATGTCGCGCCTGACTACCGATACCACGTTGCTGCAAAGCATTATTGGTTCATCGTTCTCGATGGCGATGCGTAGCGCTTTGATGTGCTTTGGGGCCATCATAATGTTGTTTGCCACCAACGTTAAGCTCACGCTGATTGTGCTTGCTTCTGTGCCTTTGGTTTTGGTTCCGATTTTGTTTTATGGACGACGCGTGCGTGCGCTCTCTCGCCAAAGTCAAGACTCAATGGCCGATGTCGGCAGCTACGCAGGTGAAGCGATAGAACATATTAAAACCGTGCAAAGTTTTAGCTCAGAGCCGTACGAACGAGCGGCTTTCGCTGTCGAGGTGGAAAAAGCGTATGAAGTGGGCAGACAGAGAGTAAAACAACGCGCAATCCTGATATCAGGCGTTATTGTGATTGTGTTCAGCGCAATTGCAGGCATGCTTTGGGTTGGCGGCAGCGATGTGATTCACGGAAAGATGTCTGCGGGAGACCTAGCAGCGTTTGTGTTTTACGCCATTATGGTTGCCTCATCGACTGCAACCATTTCCGAAGTCATGGGTGAACTGCAAAGAGCCGCAGGTGCTACCGAGCGACTGATTGAGATTCTTCAAGTAGACAGCGATATTAAAGCGTCAAGCAACCATTTGCCTGTCCGTCCGGATATGCCTGCTGAGGTTAACTTTAATTCGGTGAGTTTCAACTACCCTTCTCGCCCAAATCAACCAGCTATCAAAGAATTAAATCTAACCGCAGAACAAGGCAAAGTATTGGCGTTGGTTGGCCCTTCTGGTGCAGGTAAAACAACACTATTCGAATTGCTGCAACGCTTTTATGACCCACAACAGGGGCAAGTGTTGTTTGGTGGCGAAGATATTCGACAGTTCGACCCAAAAGAGCTTCGACGCCAAATGGCACTCGTACCACAACAGCCAGCGCTGTTTAGCCATGATGTGTTCCACAATATTCGCTACGGCAATCCAGAAGCCACGGATGAACAAGTCATCGAAGCCGCCAAAAAAGCTCATGCCCATGAGTTTATTGAGAAGCTTCCCGAAGGCTATCACAGCTTTTTAGGCGAGCGCGGCGTTAGACTATCAGGTGGTCAAAAGCAGCGCATTGCGATTGCCCGCGCGATTCTAAAAGATCCAAAAATCTTACTACTAGACGAAGCTACCAGCGCCCTTGATAGTGAAAGTGAACATCACGTTCAGCAAGCACTTGAAGCACTGATGAAAGGACGCACAACACTTATCATTGCTCATCGCCTTTCGACTATCCAACATGCGGATAAAATAGCGGTGCTGGACAATGGTGAGTTAGTCGATGTTGGTAACCACCAATCATTAATGCAAAGCTGTGAGTTGTATCAGCGACTCGTGGCGTTACAATTTAAGCACTTAGAGTAACGCCTAGTTAAGCCCTCAAGAATAAGCAAAAACGGACCAAGTGATTTAATGCCAATAGCTTAACGATGTTTTTGTGTCATTCCAGCGAGCCTTGGCGAGACTAGGAATCTAATAGCAACGTGCTGAGGAGTGGTTAAAGAGACAATTTTGACCATAAAGAGCTAGGATAGAAGATCCTATATCACGCACCTTCGCCGCTGTACAAGATAACGAAATACAAAAAGATGCCACTCGTAGTTAAACGAGCGGCATTAAACCAAGTGGTTCTCGTTTTAATACAGGAACTCCGGTAAGAATCCAGTAACCAGCGTACTCTCCCTTCAACTAGAAACACTCATCCCCAAGTACCATATAAAATCCAATCAACTTCATTTGTAACAAGTTAGGTTTCAAAAATAGGAAATTACCACTGTAAAAATTCACCGCGTTTTGTCTTGCTGCCTATGGTTACAATGTTCGTGAAATCAATGCCTTTAAACCAAGTTACAAGTAAGTGGCACCGAGATGAACAGTGAAGCGAAACAACTTTTTTATCATTTATGTCAGCAATACGATGCGCTTTCTCAAGAACTAGAGTCTCGCGCGTTTCCTGAGTTTTCCGAGACCATCACTCATCCGCTTGGACACTGCTTTGTCCGTTGCCCTGTTGGCAGTCAGCGCTTTTCCATTGTTGCAGTCAACTTTGCGCCCTCCGTTCGCGGGCAAGGTGTGCTTACTGCATTTATCGACTACATTAAAAGCCATCCATATCATTACCAAGGCGTTGAGGTCGCTATCATTGAAAACAAAAGCTTAGCAAAACGACTGTTGTCTCTTGGCTGGAAGTACAAGTCTCTGTTTGGCAAAGTTTTCTTCGCCAGCAAGCCTACCCTAGTGAAGGACTTTCAGTCAGCGTGATGGTTATTACGACACCGCATCGGTACCCAAAGTAAAAACCATCACTCAAAATCCGTAAGCATATTGAGAAAAGTTTGGCGGTCTTCCGTTGTACTACCTCGATGAGCAGTGTATTCGACGTGTTCATCCGCGCTGGCTTTTGGGGATAGATTGATGCCCCACAGCGCGTTAATTTGGTTTGGAACGATGGAGTAACGCACGTCAACAATTCGCATTTCGTTATTCGGGTCTTGCGCTACAAAACCATTTGAAAACCAACGGAAACGTTCGATGTCTTTCGCTTGCTGCGATTGCGGATCGAGCCATGGAAATTGAGTCTTCACATTGAGCTTTGGTGTGGATTCGCCTGGGTAGATTTTTATTGAACGCCCCACTCTTACCGCATCCACATAGTAGTTATCTTCCGTTTCATAAATCACTTTCCAGACCAAAAGATTCCCGAAGGTTGGTTTTGCTTTTAGCTGCAAAGCGCTGTGCTGTCTCTCTTGGACGATTTTCCACCCGGCCGCTTCTGCTCTATCTCGTTGAATAACCCCAAGAGTCAGATAAGCCAGAGACCATAGAAATGCGACACGCGCGTAGCTTCGATTTCGCTTCAGTGCGGCAAAGAAAAGCAGGATCAAAATCGGAAGTGAGAAAGCGGGATCGATAACAGAGATCGTATTCCAGGCATAGCGTGTGTTGCTTATCGGCCAAAAAAGCTGAGTCCCATAGCTGGTGCAAGCATCTAACAGCGCATGGGTGCTATAACCAAGGGCACAATAAAACCAACTCTGCCGGAAGCTTAGTCCTCGCTTTTTTGCTAACAACGGATACAACACTAAAGCACAGAGAAAGCTGCCAAAAGGGATAAACAACAATGAATGGGTAAAGTGTCGGTGATATTCCAAAAACAGCAATGGGTCAGTTGATGAACGGATAAGTACGTCCAAATCCGGCGCCATCCCTGAAACCATGCCTAACACGCCAGCAGCCACAATGTGCCGCTTGTTACTTGCAGACTGTGGCAAAGCAGCGCCAAGTAAACCTTGCGTTAACGGGTCCATTATTTACGCCCGCAACGAAAATGTAGCCGAGATAGAAGGCATATACGCTTCAAAATAGGCTCAAATTTAAAAACCAGAACGTTCTCCGACATAAATTATCCGTATTTAAGTGGATTGGAAGACACACCTTAATGACGCATTAAAGTGTTCGAAAACAAACACTTTGATTTTAGTGTAAGAAGGAATCGCCCTATTCGCTAGTGAGAAGCGAACCTAAAGCGAGGCTTGTGGTGTACGTCAAAAGTACAAAACTGCGGATTTTACAGATGCAAAAATAAAACAAGGCGAACCGGATGGCTCGCCTTGTTTACTGAAGGATTAACGACAAAAACCTTAGTCTTGAGGGTTTTCTTTCGCGTTGATTTCAGCGTAAGTGTGCAGAAGTTCCGTCAATGTTTTTACCCAATCAAAAACATCCGAAGGTGTATTTTCGAGTAGCTTTTCCACTAGTGCACAGTGTGTTTCTAACGTGATCGCCTCTTCCAAATGGAATGAAATCGCATAGAAATGCCAAAGAACCAGTCGCGTCATTCGCTCGCTATTTTGCTTCGCATTGTCTGAGTCATCAAACGCTTGTTGAATTTCACTCAGTGCGATTGCTGTCATGCGTAACATGGCATCAAGACGTGCAGACAACATACGGTCTTCGCTATCCACTTCTTCTTGATCGAAAGTAAATAGCTCATTCATCACGTCTTCAGGCACCATTTTACTGATCATGCGAGCACTAAACTCTTCCAGTTCATGACGAGGCATGGTTACAAGACAATCGAAGGTGTAATCACGAAGCATAAAATCACTCTAGGTTGGAAATCAATTTCAGCCACGCATTCTAAATACTGAAATCTCAATTGCCAGCGTTTATTTCTATTGGGCTACCGAAAAACTACAGGACACCGTTGATCGCAATACCAACACCAATACGCTGCTGATTATGATCATAGTCAATCAAGCTCTTACCATACCCCGTCGAGTACTGTGCGTATCCCTGAAGTTTGCCCCAGATCGGAAATGACACCCCTAATTCGGCAAAGCCTTTATGCGTTTGGAAGTTCTGGCGGCCTAAGAAGGTAAACTCATAACCATTCCATTTGTACGCACTCGATAGCTCAAAGTGCCCCATGTAATCTTCGATATCCGGGTTATCATCACCTTTAGGATCATTCGGAGATGTTTTTTCATCCTCAGGTATACGCCACCACGGTTGAAGAGAAACCGCAAAATTGTCTTTCGCAAAGGTTAAGTTGGCATAAACACGATTCCAACTGCGCGATAACTCTTGTCTCTGCCCATTCGACTCATGTTCAATACCAAAACCTAACCAAGTCGAACCATCAAGTGGCTTCCAGTCTGTCGGGGTATAATAAAAAAGCTCAGGACGATAATTGGTTTCACGAAATGGACGCGATGCTGCTCCTGTGTACACCTGCCAAAATGACTTTAGCGTCATACCAAAGAACAAACCATCCCCATCAAACAACAAATCGTCGTAGTTCATTGGCACTTTAAAACTAATTTGGAACTCCGCTTCTTCCTTACGCAACTCATCTCCGTACTTAGTGTCCGCATAAGCACGCTTATTTACGCGATCACTGTAAGTGAACGGCAAGATGTAGTTAACACGATGCGCCACCAAACTAAATGGTTCAAAGGCGTTTTCTCGTTCTGATTCCAAACGCTTGTCGACCAAGCTTTCCTGAAGCTCCTCAGGTTCTTCAATTTCTGGATCAGCGGGCACTGTACTTGTTACTGCATCGAGCTCACACTGCGCGCGAATGCTCTTTATGGTTTCCTCACCTTTGCTTTGCTTGATTTTGTCTAGCAAACATAAATCATAAGCACTGGCTGTTTCTCCCATCGCAACTGGCGCTGCCAATAAGCTCAGTATTGATATCCCTGCCACTTTTGAAGCCATCTGAAACCCTTAATATTCTTTATGTCAAACCAGATAATTTTAATTTTTCTTGGTAAACCGCTTGCCATTCTGGCGTTAAGGCAATGTTAAATGTTCGCTGACTTTACGTCTTGGATAAATACGACAGACCTCAAACATATCCGCCCACTATGAGCAACGCGCCAAAAACGACCAAGAGTTGAGCATCATAAATAAAAACAAAAAAGACTCGTTTGCATGATGCTCATATTCCCTATGCAAAATACTGGCTCGCCACTTTGATTGCAAACGCGGCTATGAATAAACCCAAGCCATAAGCCAAATGCGCCAATGTGCTAAGAAAACGGGCTTTCCAAGGTGTTGGGGTTTTACTGGCAGCAAAACCAAATCCTAAACAAGGTTGAATGACAAAAAATGGGAAGACCAACGTGACCACACCAGTGGCTAAGCCGGGCACTAGACTAGGCTCTACCAACCAATGATGCCCAAAAGCAGCAATGTGAGCCAAAGCGAAAAAAACACCAATGGCATAGTGCAAAAACCAACCGAGTGCTTTTTCTCCCGACATCGGGTCTGTTGCCATAATTGGCGCATGCATAAGCTTTCCTTTGGGCATGTACAAAACCCAGCGCGCGACCAATGCATAGTTTAGTGAGGGAATACCAAACACTCTCCTTTGTAGCCAAGCCCATAAATCCATTATCAAAGTCGCACCAATCCCTATTAGCGCCGCTTGTAATCCTATTAAAAACAGCATTTTTCGCTCCTCAAGTTTTTGATTTGTTAAGGTCTTAGTTGCATGCTACAACTTAAAGCCAACTTGAAGTCAATGAGGAATAATATGGATATTGCAGAAGTGGTTAAAAAATCAGGATTGCCGACCTCAACGCTCAGATACTACGAACAGTTGGGGTTAATTCGCTCGATAGGAAGGAATGGATTGAGACGTCAATATTCACCAGAGGTACTCAATAAACTCAACATCATTAGTTTGGGGCGTATCGCTGGAATATCACTTAACGAAATGGCAGAAATGTTGAATCACTCAGAAGGTTCAAAACCATACATTGATCGTGACTTACTGGCGAAAAAGGCGCTTGAAATTGATGAGCAAATAACACGTTTGAAAGCGGTGCGAGACAGCCTAAACCATGTTGCCACCTGCCCTCATGAGTCACATATGGACTGTTCTTCATTTCAGAAGCTTATGAAGATCGTGAAGCGTTATGTCCCCAAAAAAACGCGATAAAGCACTCTACTTATTCTTGATGTAAAAGGAAGTAACTCGCGGTTGTGAGTTACTTCCTTTCATATTACTTAGCTTGCGCTTTTACGTACTTCTTCACTTTTTTCATCGCCATTTTTTGCTTTAACGGTGAAAGGTAATCAATGAACAAGTTACCAGACAAGTGGTCGATTTCGTGCTGCATCACAATCGCTAAAAACTCATCGCTCTCGATTGTCATCGGGTTACCATCACGGTCCAATGCAGACACAACAACTGATGTGTAACGCTCAACATCGGCGTAGTATTCGGGAACAGATAGGCACCCTTCTTGACCAAGTGCTTTGTTTTCTCCGCTCACCACTTCTGGGTTGACCAAGATTAAAGGATCATTGCGTTCGTCAGAGATATCGATGACAACAACCGCCTCTTTTCTACCCACTTGGGTTGAAGCTAAACCGATGCCATTGCCCGTTGCGTAAAGTGTTTCTAGCATATCGTCGATCAACGTTTGTATTGTCGATACGTCAGTGACTTTTTCTGCTTTTACTTTAAGCCTTGGGTCTGGAATGGAGAGAATTTCGAGGACTGCCATACTTACCTTTCGTTATCTGTAAATCGTAATTTCCGGCGAATTATACACACGTTTCGGCAGACATAAACATGTTGAGTTTTCGTGGAAAGACCGTTTCGTCTAAAACATTCGATTTTGCTAGAGACCAAAGAGGCAAAAAGAAAGAGAAAACAATAACGCCAGCACGATATGGCTGGCGTCTTTTTTACGTATCTATCTTTAAGCGTTCGTTATTTGTGAGTTACGCACTCTTTTGCGCTTTTAGCAAAACCTTAATCGCCATTTTTTCACCACTCTTGAAAATAAAGTACCCGAGACAAACGGTTATTAACGTTAATACAACGATAATAATACTGAACCAGCCTAGTTCCGCTATCAGTTCAAATATAGAGATGCCCAAAAACATTAAGATGAGAGAAAACACCACTAAGCTCGATAAATTCCAAAGCAGCACTGAATACCATCTCGTTGTCGAAGGCATTATATTCCCTGTTTTATAGCCAAAATAATATCCTACACTCATCGCTGGTATTAACGTCCCAAGAAAGCCGACACCGTTCATTTCCATGCCAGAAATGTACTCAATAATAAATAGCAGTATGGCCAAACAAACTGATGCCAAACACAAAAGCGACGTTACAAAGAGCACCGAGGGAGCGTTGTTTTCTGTTGAGTAATTATTTTTCGATTCCACTTTCATTTCCTTGCATTTATTTCAATAAAATCAGATTTTAGATCATGCTGCCGCTTGGACAACCTAGAGAAACAACGCCGCCATAACTCGTTGTGGGTGTAGCTACCATGACTAAATCAACAGGAAGAAACACAACGTCCGTTGCTAACGACAAAGGGATGTCAATCAATGAAAGTGGATATAACGCGATGGAAGTAATATCAGATCTTAAATAGCAAGGTTGTCGTGCGACTGATAACGCGGTGCCTGAAAACGGCTTTCCGTATCCGCCACCAGCATGCGCATCTATAGACGAACACCCCATCATTAAAGATGCTGACACCACAAGAAATACAACTTGTAGCTTTTTAAATATATTTATTTTCATTTAACCTAGATTCCAACTAACTATTATTTTTAAAACTAAACCCTCTCTCAAATTGTATATTCAATGAATTTACTCATATGGGCCTAGTGCAACCATGTTAATACGTTCTATGTATTAGAAACAATTCATTTATTTCCAATAGCACCCGTGAGTTCATGCGACGTGACTAGAATCGCACTTGATTTTTTATGCAAGCACCAAATTAAGCTCAATCTATTCGCTTTCCCGTTGGAGTCTCGTACCTTTCATCTGATGTAAAAAAGCCGCCAGAACCGTTTGGCTCTGGCGGCTTTTGTTTTTATCGAAAACTCGATTACTGCTGTAGCTTCGCTTTGGCTTCTACTACTTTGGAGAAGTCTAGGCCTAGCTCTTCCACTGCTTCTTTAATCAGTACAGGGTTTTGCATTACCTGCGCCATCAACGCTTGAAGCTGATCTTGTGGCAGACCTAGTTGGCTGATAGTTGCCATTGCAGCCAGAGGGTTTTGAGTTAACGCCTGAAATAGCTCGTTGATTTGCTCGTCGCTAATATTGTTTTCTTTCAACATCGCAAGAATCGGGTTCATCAAATTACCTTTAAATACTATGTAAAACAGACCCGCAGTTTACCATTGGGTTTTGTTAGTTTGCACGCAGACTTTAACCACCACACCACCATCGACCAAGTTATGGTCGAATATTGGTGAACGTTGCGGTAGTGACTCCATCACTTTGCGATGAAAGCGCTTTTATATCTGCGTTAAAGTAATATGGATTAAGTGGCATTTTACTCTCGGCTGGTCGCGCGTAGTAAAGCTTGGCGGGCTGTTTTGCCATTTGTTGCGCGTACAAATACCCGACCAACGCATGTTCAAACTGGTGGTAACCATTCCCCCAATGGAACGCTTTGGTTGATTTAGGATTCAGACCAACACCTCCGTATTGATGATCCACCCACACGTCCATAAAGGTGGGTAACGTGTATTGCAACGTTTCTTTCATCGAATCATCGACAAGAGAAACCGTCATCGCCGCTTGATCGAGTTCTGCCCATTCCCAAGACGAGCTATAGTGTTTGTGCGGTCTTGATTGCCAAGCAGGAATGCTCTCTTGCGTCCATTTACTCTGCCATTCTGGTGAGAAGAACGCTTTGACTTGCTCAAAGTTTTGCTGGTATTGCGCTTGTTTAAGCGTATGTTTCATTCCTTTGAAACCAAACTCTGTCCAATTGGATTTCCCCAACAACTGACCAGTGAGATACGTCATCCAATACGCTTTGATGGTGTGTCCAAAATCATTGTGTTTCGCATCTGGCATCATTACCGCTTTGTGGTGTATCGCGCCATAAAAGCGCTGCTCTTTGTCGGAGTGGTATTTATCCAGCATCACTTGCGTTAGCCACTCCAGATCTTGTTTCCACTTGGCTTGCGCTGGTTCTGGTAAAAGTGGCGCCGTTAACAACAGGTAGCCATTGATCTGGTCAAGTTGAGCGACTAACTCTTGCTGCTTCTCACTTTCTCCATCACCGTCTTTCAAAACCCACGCCAAACCGCGATCATCGCTTCGTCGGTATTGTTTAAATATAAACGCTTGCTGGTCGATAAGTGCTTGTTCAACCTTTGGATCTTGCGTCAAGTAGTAGTACATCGCCAAGCCCACCAAGGCGTAAGCTTGGTCTTGAGAAGTTCGCTGTTGCCACTCCATCCCCGGTTTTCCACTACGCGTAAAGCTCACGAAGCCGCCGTTTTTCTCATCTTGTAGATGATCAATCAGGTAATAAGCCCCTTTCTTTGCCAGCTCTAATGCTTGTTTGTCACCCGTAAGATGAAAAAGCACGCCATAAGCGTAAGTTTGGCGCGATTTCATGCGTGTGTATTCGCGATCGAAGTGCGGGCTAATCCACCCTTTGTTTAATTCTTCACACGGCTTTTGTGGGTCGAGAATGACACCGTTATCACAACGAAATGTCGGAAAATTCCCCGCAGGTTGCCCATGCGCGCTTTCCATCATCCAATATGGGGCTAGGCCATTCGTCACATGGTTTAACCAATCATCCCCCGAAGGCAGGTCCACATCAGCAAAGCTGTTCATGCTCGTCGTTGCGAGCAATAAGGTAAGATATTTAAAAGACATAATGCTCAATTAAGTCATTGAATTTTATCCAGTATAAATAACTCCCTTTACGCATATTGTCGTCGTGGTCACAATCGCCTTACGCATTTGTTTACATTATTCATCTGTCTGCCTTATTCGATGACTGAGTCGAGAATAAACGCCACTCTGTCTTCGACTGACATTTTGGGCACTTCGATCAATTGATAACCGAACTTGTGGTATGCATCGACCATCTGTTGATACGTGGCGACCGCTTCAGAAAAACCTTGCTTTCGCTCTTCATCGTTGCTGAATATCGACGCCCACGGTGGAAAAATGAATACTTGAGAATGATAACGAAACGTCTGGCAATGCGTGATGAGCTCATGCGAGATTGGCAGTTGTTCCAACTTACTGTAGCCATATACGTCCACAATACTGCGATCAAAAAACACATTCCCTTGGTGGGCATTGAAAGCTCGGTAATTGCTCACTTCTGCCTTCATCATTTCGTCTCGAAAGGCTTGTTTGTCATTCCAAGGTAATGCTGAACCGTAATTCGCAACCTGCCTTTGTATTACGTGACGACCTGTTTCTGGCGAGCAGATAAAGCCTTGTGTTTTTAGTTGTTCGATTACCGAGGTTTTTCCTGCACCGGGACCACCAGTGAATACGATGAGTTTATTCAAAATTGTTTCCTTATTTTTTTGTTTGAGTGAAGTAATGCGTGTACAGCCAAGAAAATTGGCATCATCTGGCGTTTGAAATTGACATGGCATTTGGCACGCCAGCGTTAAGCGAGATCGGCAGTGGAAAGTTTTGGGATAGAAATGAGCAGTGAAAAATATTGATGAAATGAAAGCTTAAACGGCGTGTTCAGCGTTTATGAAAAACGGAGGAATTTTGAGCGAACCAAACTTGCCCAAAATATTGGGTTGGGAAATGGAGAGATTGGATCATCAGGTTAACGCGTCAATTGGCTTTCTATATCAAGAATATGGCACCTAAGCCTAAAAACGCAAAGAAACCGACGACATCGGTAACGGTTGTCAATACTACCGAGCCAGCCACGGCGGGGTCAATGTTAAACTTCTTCAACGTGAATGGTATCAGCGTACCCGATGCCGCAGCCGCCAGACTATTGAGAAAAATTGCGCAGCAGATAATAAGCGCCAATGGCCAAGAGTCAAACACCATGTAGACGACACCCGCGATGACTAATCCCATGATCAAGCCATTAATGGTGGCGATTTTTAATTCCTTATTTACCAATAGCTTCAAGTTACTTTGGTGCAAGTGGTTTAGTGCGATACCCCGAATGGCCACCGCTAAGGTTTGGCTACCTGCGATGCCGCCCATACTCGCCACAACAGGCATTAAGATAGCAAGCGCAACGACTTGCTCGACCACATTATCAAAAATACCAATGATGGCAGAGGCAACAAAAGCGGTCAGCAAGTTAATCACCAACCAAAGTGCTCTTAGCCTTGTCGCCACAGTTAATGGTGTGAACAAATCCTCTTCGCTTCGTACGTTTTCTGCCACTACAGCTTGTAGGCTGAGTTCACGCAAGGTAATCGCGATGGTCGCCATCGACAAAACGCCCATAATTTTGCCACCAGCCATGATAGGAAACCAATGCGCTCCACCATCAATCGAGACCTGTTTACTGACGCTTTGAATCGTTTGGATATCTTCCAGAATTGGCGTGACTACGGTCAAGTCTGTGAGTTTGGTATGATTCTCATGCAGCAACAGGATTTGAGGTTCTATCGTCCCAAGAACGCCTCCGACATCGCGCACAATGATCAATCGCACCGGGCTTTGTCCACGTTTTAACAACTCGGTTTTGATGCCTCCTACGCTGTTTTTAGGATTTGCGACTAAAAAATGCGGCTCGGCATATCTCCCCACTTTGTTATCTTCATACGACAGCGCTTGTTGAATGTGCGCGACCGACTCTTCACTTTGGTCGATAAGGTACTCATCCACAAACTCGGTCGGTAGAAAGTCTGCAAAGATGATCAGTTCCGAATCCGTGATGTATGCTAAGCGTTCATGTTGCAGCTCTTTGTTGAGTGATTGATGAATGTGCTTGGCGGTGTCGTATCGCAGCAAGTTTAATACCGTCCAGTACTTCTCTGGCGGCACCGCTTCTATTACGCGTTTACGATAAGCAATGTTGACCGACTCCAAAATGTTCGCGATTTGCGCTTCCTGATAGTCTTTCAAAAAACTGAGGTCTTCGGTCGACTCTATCGCTTTAATGATCTCGGCAAGCAAATGAGGCACTTTGCGATTAATTTGTAATTGGCTGGAATCTATCATCATTGTCACCGATTTCCTTGGGCATCACGTTAGTGTCAACACGATGTCTATTACCTAAAGGCATGAGATCCTGATGTTAAAATTCTAGGCAATGGCGCGCACAATTGCGGAATTTATATTTTGCTCGCAGAAACAGAACGTCTTTGCATAAGAGGATGGTATAAACTTTTAGTGTGCATTAGGCGCATTTGCCTCGTTTGATAATGGAGTAATCAATGGCACCAGTATTTTTTCTGACTCAGCAAGCCGCCTTACCAAGTCGTAAGGTGCTTCGTAAAGTGATTCAGTTTGCGACAGCGCTGGCTCAACCCATCGTGGTATTGGTGGAAGATCACCGCCGGAGTGAAGATCACGCGTTCGCGCATTTCCTTAGTTTCAACTCTGACCATATAGAAAAGAGACAAGCTGAGTTTGAAGCTTGGACATCAAAATTTAAAGACTTCGTTATCGAACTTTGTGAAGAAGAGGAAGTTGAAACGCCAACACTCTCTTATGAGCATTTCAAAGGGAGTCATTGGATTGTTCAAGTCGCGAAACGGCTTGTCGACGACACAGATTTACTGCTCGTGGGGCATTTTAACAAGCACGACATTCAAACCTTACTCACCGAGCTAGCAAAAAACGATTGTGATTTATTGCTATTAAGTGAGCGTTCATGGCCTTCTCACGCCAACATGCTTTGCGCGATAGATCCGCTTCATCGCGGAGATGCAAAGTCGGTCGTAGATAAAGCCATCGTATCGCGAGGCTCAAAGCTAGAAAAAACCTTGAGCGGAAAAATGACGTTAGTTTACTGCCGCTACGTTGCGCCTTATCTGTCTCGCTATCGTGCAGAGATTTTGAGCAACCAAAAAGCAGGCATTACGGACTTTATTACTGCGCAAAAGTTAACTCAAGTACCACTACTGCTGCCAGAAGGAAACCCTGAAACGGCGTTACCAAAAGCAGTTAAGCAATCACAAGCGGCAATTCTGATTATGGGCGCGTGTAAGCGAAGCATGTCATCCCAATTTTGGTCTGGCAGCACTGTAGACACGTTACTTGATCAACCTCCTTGTGACCTACTGTTGGTCAATGGCACGAAGGATTGATCAGACTTCCCCATTCCGCCGCATCTTAAATAATATCACGCGCAGTTATTGGCTCTTCATGGTCTCTAACTGCGCGGCTTCATGTTCCGCGTTCAAGGCTTGTTTCTGCTGCTGTTTAACCTCATCCCAACTGCGTCCCGATTCAATCGCAGATACACGCTGCTCGTATTTGGCGCAGGCTCTTTCGAGTACTTTCTCAGGATCTATGCCCTTTTCTCTTTCCAACACTTTTAATACGTTAAGATAGTTCCACAACACATCGCCTAACTCGTCTTCCAAATGACAAAGGCGATCCTCACGAATCTCTTCACGGACTTCATCGACTTCCTTGCCAATGGCCTCCAGATAAGTCTCTACGCCTTTAAACCAAGTGTTGGTTTGGTCATATTGAGATTTTCTCGTCGCAATTGCGTACAGCTCATCAAATTTCTTCATTATCTCTCCGTAGAACGAGTTTTTATTTACGCCTCTTTAGGACGAATAAACTTCCCTTTTGCCGTCACTCTAACTTCATTATTGACCAGTAATTGAGCCACCAGTTGATATATACCGCGGCGTTCACCTTCACAGTGTGCAGTAATCGTGACGTGGTCATCTAGCTCAATAGGTGCATGGTAGCGCACATCCAACTGCGCGGTAAGGGCTTGAATGTTTCTAAATAACAAACAGTGCGTCATTGCACCATCGAGCAGCGAGCTCGCAATGCCACCATGCAACAGGTCTGTGTAACCTTGATGACGCGGTAAAACGTGAAACTCTCCGACAACAGAACCATCGGCTAGACACTGGTAGTTCACAGCCAAAGAGTTCGGATTCGCATCGATGGAAGAACAAACCGCACATTGATAATGAGCTTCGTGAGTGGAATGAAAGTGACTATTTGCGGACATGTTAAGTACTCGGCTTGTAAAAAGGAGTAATTAGCATATGCCGATTATTAAAAAGAAATGGCGAGTAATCTTTGTTTGCACGTTGTAGGGCCAACAACCTCATTGTCCATAACGTTAAATAATCATTTTTATAATTAACGATAATTTCCAGTTTATTTAGAGTAGCGATAAGGTTTGCACCGTGATTACGCAACGTTATGAAAGGCGACTTATGAAGTTTCTCCACACGATGATCCGTGTTGTTGACCTAGACAAATCTATCGAATTTTATACAAACGTTCTGGGAATGAGCGTTTTGGATCGTTTTGAAAACCAAGAATACCGTTACTCACTGGTGTTTGTTGGTAACCCTGATCAACCAGATGGCGCGACCATCGAGCTAACTTATAACTGGGATACCGACAGTTACGACTTAGGTAACGCATTCGGACACATGGCGTTTGGGTGTGAAGACATTTACGCAGCTTGCGAAAAAATCAAAGCGCTTGGTGGCAACGTCACTCGCGAACCCGGTCCAATGAAAGGAGGAGAAACGCACATCGCCTTCATTAAAGATCCCGACGGCTACCCAATCGAACTGATTCAAACTAAACAATAACGAGGTTTCCTATGACAGACGTATTATTTCAACCGATTCAACTTGGCTCTCTCTCATTAAAAAACCGCATCGTTATGCCTCCGATGACGCGCTCTCGAGCCTCTCAACCGGGTAATGTCGCTAACGACATGATGGCCACCTACTACGCTCAACGCGCCGAAGCGGGATTAATCGTTGCTGAAGGCACGCAAATTTCACCAACGGGTCAAGGCTATGCGTGGACTCCGGGTATTTATAGCCCAGAGCAAATTGCTGGCTGGAAAAAAGTAACTGATGCAGTGCACGAGAAAGGCGGCGTTATCTTCGCGCAATTATGGCACGTTGGTCGTGTGACTCATCCTGACAACATCGGCGGCGAGCAACCTATTTCATCTTCTGCGCTCAAAGCAGAAAACGTGAAAGTATTTATCGACAATGGCACAGACGAACCTGGCTTTGTCGACGTGGTTGAGCCACGTGAAATGACCAAGCAAGACATCAATAATGTTATTGAAGAATACCGCCAAGCCGCATTAAACGCGATAGAAGCTGGGTTTGATGGTGTCGAACTTCACGCAGCAAATGGCTACTTGGTTAACCAGTTTATCGATTCTGAAGCGAACAACCGCACCGATGAATACGGCGGCTCAATTGAAAACCGTCTGCGTTTTCTTGGTGAAGTGGTCGAAGCAATGACGCAAGCCATTGGCGCAGAGCGTGTTGGTGTTCGCCTTGCACCATTCACTTCGTTAAACGGCACCGTTGATAGCACACCTGTCAATACCTACACCGCTGCTGCTGCGCTGCTTGATAAACTCAATGTGGTTTACATTCACATTGCAGAAGTGGATTGGGACGACGCACCAGACACTCCGCACGACTTTAAAACCGCAGTTCGTGAGGCGTATAAAGGCAAACTGATCTATGCCGGTCGTTACAACGCAGAAAAGGCGCAACACGCGATTGAAAGTGGTTTAGCCGACATGATCGGTTTTGGTCGTCCGTTTGTTGCAAACCCAGACTTACCAAGCCGCATCAAGCATGGCTATCCGCTGGCAGAACATGACCCTACGACATTGTTCGGCGGCAATGAAAAAGGCTTAGTGGACTACCCTGCGTATCACGCGGGTTAATTCATCTGCGTAAAGCTGATTCGCAACTCGCGACAAACCAACAGCTAACCCAAAAGAACCTTGCTCTTCCCCCTGTGACGCCAAGATGCAGGGTTCTTTTTTAGGCAAGCCACCAAGAAGTAACGTCTTTGACAAGATGTACAACCTCGACACGCAGAGCGCGTCGTTTTACTTAGTAAACTGCGTTGTACTTTACAGTAGGCGTTTTTGAGTGCGCGGCGGCCTGAAAACCAATCATCCGGTTTAGTGAGGATTAAGTAGCCGTTAAACCTCTTAACCAACTCGGTTCGATTGTTTTCGATAAATCGGCTATCAAACTCGATTTCGAAGTAATCCAACGCTTCTTCGATACAAGTAAAGCTGGTAATTTTTTCCTGAATCGTATTCTCTGTCATTGTTTCTTTAGCGTTATCATTTTCAATGAAGTCTAAGAGCCTCGCGCTTTACGTTCTTTGATTTAGCGCTTCTTAACATCACTCTTTCTGGGATTTCCATATTGAAATTCAATTTGGGAATCCGTTATTTCCCCCAGCCTTTTCATTTTGACAATCAATTTAAGGTACTGATTTAAAGCAATATTATTTCTGGTTCATATTTTGCTCTACTTCGTTAAACGGAATGTTGGAGGGACACAATATGACTTACAGAGCGGAAGTAGACGGATTAAGGGCGATTGCTGTCACGTTAGTGATTTTGTTTCATGCAGGAGTTGAGCAATTCGCTGGTGGCTTTATTGGCGTCGACGTATTTTTTGTTATCAGCGGCTATTTGATCACCACCATCGTAATTAACGATTTGGAAAACCAGAAGTTCAGCCTCGGTGATTTTTATGAGCGACGCATTCGCCGCATACTTCCCCTGCTACTGGTGGTGATTGCCGTAAGCTATTTGATGTCTTGGTGGTTATTTTTGCCACAAGCGCACAAAGACGTTGGTCAGTTCGCAGTGTCTTCTATTCTTTCTTCATCCAACATTCTTCTGTATTTAAAAGGCCACAATTACTTCGGTTTAGAAGATCAAGCCAATCCGCTGTTTCACACTTGGAGCTTGGGCGTTGAAGAACAATACTACATTGTCATTCCTTTGCTACTCATGCTTCTCGCTCGTGGCAAAAACGCGTTTTTCCTGACTTTTTTTGTCGCGGTATTTGCGCTGAGTTTGATGACTATTGTCTATGCGAGCAACGATCCTGATTTCGCCTTCTATATGATCTTCTCTCGTGCTTGGGAGCTGGCAACCGGTTCATTACTCGCATTAGTAATGAGAAAAGCTCAAGTTCAATCCAACGATACGCTGGCAACCATTGGCATCGTATTGATATTGGCTTCCGCGCTTTTGTTTGAAAAATCGCAAGATGGCGCGGGCATTACGCTGCTGGTGCCGGTCATCGGTAGCGCGTTAGTGATTTTGTTTGCCTCTAAAGACAATGTGTGCGGTAAATTGCTGAGCCTAAAATGGGTCGTGTTTGTCGGCTTAATCAGCTACAGCTTGTACTTGTGGCATATTCCGCTATTTGTGTTTTACCGCTACGTGTTGGACGCAACACAAGACGTCAATATCTCGCTTTACATTGCCGCTCTTTTTGTACTTTCTTACTTCACTTGGCGCTTTATTGAAAAGCCGTTCCGTAGCCGAAAAGCCATGAGCATGCGCACTGTGTCCGCGGTTATTGTGTTGTTGACGTTGCCCTTGCTAACGTTCGGCGTTATCGGTCATCAAAACGGTGGTTTTCCAGAAAGAAGCGCATTTTTCGAAGCCATGCGCGTTAATAACGGTTACGGTTTAGATTGCAACGGCAACACCGACGTTAACGATGTGTGCTCGTCTGCGCCGCAGCCCACCATCGCTGTGTTAGGCAATAGTCACAGCATGGTTTACGTGAAGCGTCTGTCCGAAGTAACACCAACTGGCGTGGTGCAACTTACTCAAGATTCCTGTGCAGTCGGTTATGTCGACATCATCAAAGATGCTGGATCAATTTCTTGCCGACAGTTCTTCAAACAGGCAATCGATACCATTTTGCGTACCCCTTCTATTCGTCGCGTCGTTATCTCTTCCAACTTCAATAAAGAGCTTTCACAAGCCGATTATGAGGCATCATTAACTGGATTGTTGAATGAACTGGAAGGGAAAGAAGTGGTCGTTTTCGGCCCAACGCCTTCTGCACCTTTTGCGGTAGGAGAATGCCTTTGGAAAGCGCGTTTGTTTGGCGAGACGGAAGAGTCTGCCTGCGACTTTTCTCCTAAACAACATCACCCTCAAAACGTGGCGAAGTTAGTGAACTACTTTGAGCAATTTGAGCACGTTGAGTTTGTCGACTTGACCGAGGCCATTTGCAGAAATGGCGTATGTCGAATGAAAGTTGGTGCGAACAATGCGATGTATACGGATGACAGCCATTTATCTTACAAAGGTGCTGAGTTGGTGCTTGGGCATTACCACAGCAGTACGAATGGAGCGCAACAGTTCACTTACGACCGACAATAACCAAGGGAATAAACTTTTATGCTTCAGCGCTTATCTCAGGTAAGCGCTGAATATTTTAAAGCAAGACAAAGCCCGCGCGTCTATTTGAAAATGCGTGGGTCAAACGCAAAATCGAGCTTTTCGGCTTTCTTGATGATCTCTTTCATTTTGGGATGATTTGGGTTCACCACGTAGTTTTTATCACGAGGTGAAATCGTTGAAGGCACTTGCAGTGCGGCAAACTCGGGATGAGGGTCATTGAGAAACTGGTCACCAATGTACTGTGTAGACTCGCTCGCCGGTATTGCTCGCCACGTCACAGGGAGATCTTCTTCATCTAAGGTGGCGATGAGGTATTCTGGCATTTCAATACGATATAAATCGTACAGTTTGGTGATAGCTGGATCGTTATTTACGTGAACGAACACTTCCAACGAGCAAAGGGATTCCGATTCAGAGAAGTAGAGGGCTTCGGTTCCTTTTGAGTTCCATCGCCCTCCAAATAACTTTGCGCCAACGGGGCTAAATGGCGTGTCAGCGAATTTCTTTTGTGTGAGACGATAGAGCTTCATATTATGAGAACACCCCGTGCTCTAAACGGCCGATCAAATCTTTTACGATTTCAAAATCAACCGTAGTCGACACCATATCAAGTGGACGTTTTCCACCTAAGCCGTACACATTCTCTCTCATCCATTTTAACGCGCGCTCTTCGTCGTCAAACAACTCTGTCGCGAGTTTCAATAACATCGCTAATCGATAGATTGCATCACTCTCTTGAGTATTAAAACGCTCATCATTTTTAAGACGACGCTTAATTGTACTAACAGGAATCAGTGTCACATGTTGGAATTCACTTTGAGAAAGCTTTACTCGATCAACAATGTTCCGGTATACCTTGGGCTCAAAGCCTTTGTGAACCGCATCAATACGACCCGTTTCAGCATCTTCAATACCTAGCATAAGCCAGAAATTGGCTTTATGAGATTGTTTCGGCTTAAAGCTTTTTAATGCTGCAGTTGCCATATCAAGCTCCTATGGTTCATATGGTCTAGTTATTATGGCTCAAATGAGCTTAACTTTCAATCAAAGTAACAATCAAAGTAAAAAGACAGGTAAAGAAAAAGGCGAGCTTTGCGCCCGCCTCTCTTACTTATTCATCAACTTTGTTTACGCATCTACCGATTTGCATCGTTTGACTTATTACAAGTCAAAACGGTCGGCGTTCATGACTTTCGTCCATGCAGCGATGAAGTCGTGGATGAATTTTTCCTGATTATCATCTTGCGCATACACTTCCGCGTACGAACGTAGAATCGAGTTTGAGCCAAAGACAAGATCCACTCGAGTTGCCGTCCATTTCACTTGGTCTGTTTTACGATCACGTATTTCGTACTGATTAGCACTTACCGGTTGCCACGTATATGACATGTCAGTAAGGTTCACGAAGAAATCATTCGACAAAGTGCCGACTCGGTCAGTAAATACGCCCTCTTTTCCACCGCCGTAGTTACTGCCTAAAACGCGCATACCACCGATAAGTACCGTCATTTCTGGCGCCGTTAGCCCCATAAGCTGAGCACGATCTAATAAAAGCTCTTCCGGCTTAACCGCGTAGTCTTTCTTCAACCAATTTCGGAAACCGTCAGCCACAGGCTCAAGAACTTCGAATGATTCAACATCCGTCATCTCTTGGGTGGCATCACCTCGGCCTGGCGCGAATGGCACAGATACATCATGACCTGCGGCACGCGCAGCCAGTTCAATACCTACGTTACCAGCAAGTACGATAGCATCTGCAACACTACAGCCCTCTTCTGCTGCTATTTTTTCTAGCACAGCAAGAACACGACTTAGACGCTCTGGCTCGTTTCCTTGCCAATCTTTTTGCGGAGACAAACGAATTCTCGCACCATTTGCGCCACCTCGGCGGTCAGAGCCACGGTAAGTACGCGCACTATCCCAAGCCGTGCTTACTAGCTCACTAATGGATAGGCCACTTGCTTCGATTTTTGTTTTCACTAAATCGACATCGTAGTCTGTCTTACCTGCAGGCGTTGGGTCTTGCCAAATAAGATCTTCGCTTGGCACATCAGGTCCGAAATAACATGATTTTGGTCCTAGATCGCGGTGTGTCAACTTAAACCAGGCACGAGCAAAAACATCATCAAAGTACGCTGGGTCATTTTGGAACTTTTCTGCAATCTTGCGATATTCAGGGTCCATTTTGAGCGCCATATCGGCGTCAGTCATGATTGGATTGTAGCGCTTAGAGCCGTCTTCAACATCGACAGGCTTGTCTTCTTCTTCAATGTCGATTGGCTCCCACTGCCACGCACCTGCTGGGCTTTTCTTCAGTTCCCAATCGTACTTAAATAGTAGGTGGAAGTATCCGTAGTCCCATTGTGTAGGGTGTGTCGTCCAAGCACCTTCAATACCGCTCGTTACCGCGTCACGGCCAATGCCACGTGTTTTATGGTTAATCCAGCCAAGACCTTGTTCATGCACGTCTGCGGCTTCGGGCTCTGGACCAAGGTTTGCGGCATCACCATTACCATGACACTTACCGACCGTGTGACCACCCGCTGTGAGCGCGACAGTTTCTTCATCGTTCATTGCCATTCGCGCAAAGGTCACACGCATGTCATGTGCTGTTTTGAGAGGATCTGGGTTCCCGTCCACCCCTTCTGGGTTCACGTAGATCAGCCCCATCATTACTGCGGCAAGTGGATTTTCTAAATCTCGCTCACCAGAGTAGCGGCTGTTATCAGCGTCACTTGTGGCTAACCATTCTTGCTCGGAACCCCAGTAGGTGTCTTTTTCGGGATGCCAAATGTCTTCTCGCCCAAAGCCAAAACCAAAGGTCTTAAAGCCCATGGATTCATACGCCATGTTACCGGCAAGGACAATCAGATCGGCCCAACTTAATTTGTTGCCATATTTTTTCTTGATGGGCCATAAAAGGCGGCGAGCCTTATCGAGGTTTGCGTTATCTGGCCAAGAGTTGAGAGGAGCAAAACGCTGGTTGCCTGTCGCAGCGCCGCCACGTCCATCCGCGATACGATAACTACCCGCTGCGTGCCATGCCATTCGGATCATTAAACCGCCGTAATGTCCCCAGTCGGCAGGCCACCAGTCTTGGCTATCAGTCATTAACTCTTTTAAGTCTTTTTTAAGTGCTTCGACATCTAGCTTTTTCAGTTCTTCTTTGTAATTAAAGTCCTGGCCAAATGGGTTGGTTTTGGAGTCGTGTTGATGCAGGATGTCTAAGTTTAAGGCATTCGGCCACCAATCCATCACCGACTTATCTGTAGATGTTTGCCCACCATGCATAACTGGACATTTACCTACCGAACCGCCGTTTGTGTTGCTCATATAATGCTCCTTCGTATCGTGGTTGTGGTAACCACTCTTTGTTATTCAATAAATCGAATATCCACCTCAAACAGCGTAGTTCATACACTGAATTTTTAGTTAACGCCAAGTCAAAATTTCCATATCTCGGCTAATAAATAATTGTTATCAAACATGTACCTATATGCAGAAAATATGGATAGAGATCAGTTTAAGTCCATACCTGAATACTTGATCCCAGACAGCCTCGCCATGTTGTGATCCCAAGTCGCTAAATCATGATGACTAAATTCATTCAGAGCGTGATGACCACACGCCCTCGCCATGACTTGCATGAGCTCAACCGAAGATTCGAAGAAATTTTTCAGTTGCTGGGATGACTTTTCGACGTCGAGACGCTGCCTCAAATCGGCATTTTGCGTTGCGATCCCCGCAGGGCAATTATTGGTGTTACAAATCCGGGCCGCGACGCAACCGATCGATTGCATCGCACTGTTTGCTATCGCCACTCCGTCTGCCCCAAGTGCCAACGCTTTGACAAAATCCATAGGAACTCGCAACCCACCAGTGATGATTAATGTGACGCGGTCACTTGTGCCTTTTTCATCTAAGTACTTACGCGCACGAGCTAACGCAGGAATGGTTGGCACGCTAATATGATCACGGAACATAGTTGGCGCCGCGCCCGTGCCACCACCGCGACCATCTAAGATGATGTAATCGGCACCCGCATCGAGCGCAAATTGTATGTCCTGCTCAATATGGTTGGCACTGAGTTTAAAGCCAATTGGAATGCCGCCAGTGATGCCACGGACTCTGTCAGCAAACTTTCTGAAATCGTGAGTAGTATGAAGATCTTTAAATGTTGGCGGTGAGATCGCTGGTTGTCCTTCGGGGAGACCTCTCACCTGAGAGATCTTACCCACATTTTTATTCGCAGGAAGATGACCACCCGTGCCTGTTTTGGCGCCCTGCCCACCTTTAAAATGAAAAGCCTGAACATTAAGAAGCTTAGATTCATCGTAGCCAAACTGAGCACTGGCAAGCTCATAGAAATACCGCGAATTTGCAGCTTGTTCTTCAGGTAACATCCCCCCTTCACCGGAGCAAATACCAGTCCCTGCCAACTCAGCACCTTTTGCTAGCGCAATTTTCGCCTCTTCCGAAAGTGCGCCAAAACTCATGTCCGATACCAATAAAGGGATAGCAAGTTTGAGCGGCTTACGCGCGTTTGGCCCCACAATCAACTCAGTTGATACGGGAACGTCTTCTAACAACGGTTGTGTCGCCATTTGCGCCACCATGATTTGTATAGCATCCCAATGTGGTAGCAAATGCCTAGGAACCCCCATTGCAGCCATCGGACCATGATGGCCGAGTTTAGAGAGCCCTTCTCTCGCTAATTGGTGGATAAACTCTAGGGTTGGTTCTTCTTGAGTAGCGGACGCAGTCGGTTTGTCACTTTTCTCTCGTTTTTTCTCAGGGCCTTCTTTGCCGACTTGCTCAGAAGAAAAACGCTTATGTGTTCCATCACAAAATGGGGCATTAGAGGTATGCTTGCACTGGCAGAGATACGCTTCTTCATCTTTTTCCGCAGTAAAGCTCATTGGCTTTAAGCCTGTTCCCGAATGCGACCCATCGCAATAAGGTTGATTTTTAGAACGTCCACATCGGCAAAAGTAATATTCTTGCCCTTCGGTTAGATTCACTTTAATCGGCTTATTATCGGCGATGATTGGCTTGCTCATGTTGCCCCCTATTTATTATTGTTAACCACGCTTTCTCGCTGGCTTGCAATAAGCGTAGAACAGGAGCGGAAAGAGCGTCAGCGAAACCAGAGTAAAATACGCGATTGTCGCTTGCCTCACCTATACTCTTTATGGGTCTCATACACGTGGAGGCTATATGACGATTGCAACCCGATTAGATGAATATTTGACTGAGCATAACATTCACTTTCAAACCGTGAATCACAGCCACAGTCATAGCTCGCTACAAAGTGGTGTTGCCGCAGGTGTGCCTTTAATGAATATCGCAAAAGGCGTCATTCTTGAGGATCATGAAGGGCATCATATGATGGCGGTCTTACCTGCCAACAACAAAATCAGTTTGTCGAGATTAAACGATGAATTTAACGCTACTTTCCACTTAGTGAAAGAGCGTATGGTTTACCGACTCTTCACTGATTGTGAGCACGGCGCGATTCCACCGATTGGTAGTCCTTACCACATGTCGACCGTTTGTGATGAAAGATTAGCAAACTTGGAACATGTCTATCTTGAAGCCGGCGATCATGAAACTCTGATTAAGCTAGATAGAAAGGCATTTAAAGAGCTAATGAACGACTGCAAATACTTAAGATTCAGCAGTGAAGTTCTGCATTAAACTTCCAAAAATCTGTCGACATTTCGTGAAAAAGGCTCTTTCAAAAAGAGCCTTTCTTTCTCTATTGGCAGCGCGTGGTGGAAACTTCCCGACCTTAGGTAATCCGCAATTCAGAACACATAGAAACAAAAAACGCCCGTTTGAGCGGTTTTTAACAATCCAACCACTATCGAACAAAAATCTTTTGAATCGCTTTTATCGCCATAGCTCTGCGACGCATTAATGCCCCCGTCCTTGGTAGCCATTTCGGCGTGTGGAGTACGGTTTTCGCGTGGCTAAAGGTTTTAAATCCTTCCACTCCGTGATAATGACCAATGCCTGATTCACCAACGCCACCGAAAGGCGCATCTTCAGCGCCAACGTGTAATACCGTGTCGTTAATACCGACGCCGCCACTGTGTGTGTTGCGTACAATATGTCTGATGGTCGATTTGTTGTCCGACATAACATACAGCGCAAGTGGTCTTTGGTGTTGATTAATGTAGTCAATCACTTCATCTATCGCTTTGTAAGGCTTGATGGGTAGAAATGGCCCAAATATTTCCTCTTGCATGATGCGCATATCTGTCGACACGTCTGTGATCAAATGAGGATACAAAAGCCTTTCCTGTTGAGGTGACGCTTCAACGGTACGGATGCTTGCGCCCTGAGCTTTGGCATCCTCAAGCAGCGCAGTCAAACGATCATACTGTCGTTGATTGATAATATGGGTCAGCTTTTGATTCTTGTTGGATTTCAAATAGAGTTTTTCAAAACGTTTTAAGAACAGCGTGATGAACTCTTCGACGCGTTCTTGTGGTACAAACGCGTAATCAGGCGCGACACAAATCTGGCCGGCATTGATGCATTTCCCAAACAAAATCGCATCAACGGTTTTCTTCATGTCTGCATCTTCCGCAATGATCACCGGGGATTTCCCGCCCAGCTCTAACGTCACTGGAGTCAGGTTTTCAGCCGCTGCTTTTGCCACAGCGCGACCAACATTTGTCGAGCCAGTAAACAAAAGATGATCGAATGGCAGTTGGCTGAATGATCGTGCAACGTCCGCTTCACCTTCAAATACTTCGACATATTCAGACAACTCGCGACAAATATTGACGATGACTTTATTGGTTTTGGGCGTAAATTCGCTGAGCTTCATCATCACACGGTTACCTGCGGCCAAAGCAGTAACTAAAGGCGCAAGGCTCAAAATGACAGGAAAATTCCACGGCGAAATGATCCCGACCACGCCGAGTGGCTGATACTGAACAGTCACTTTCGACGGAGCAAGCAACAGACCGGATTCACGCTTACTTGGTTTGCACCACTTTTTTAGCTGCTTGATGGTGTAATTGATGTGCGAGACCGTCGGCAAAACGTCGGTCATGGCGGTATCAAATTCGGAACGATAACCAAAATCGTCACTCAGCGCTTCCACCAATGCTTGTTTATTCGCAATCAGAGCTTGTTTTAGCAAGACAAGGCGCTGCTTACGCTCATCCAAACTAGGATAAGGTTCGGCGGCATACGCCGCTTTTAAGCGATCAAGGCTTTGTTGTAACAGGTTGTCCACTTCAACCTCTGCGATTGCGTTCATGATGCTTCTCCTAACCTAGTTTCAACCAATGACGCTCCAAATTAACACGAGCGCAACAATGTTACTATTGTAGCGCTCGCGAAATTAGAGTTCGAACTCTGATTAAAATATCAGTGGGTTTGGAACTAAGTCAGACGCAACTCATAAATGCCGAGCCGTTGAGAGCGGTCAAGCGTCTCGAACTCGTGATCAATGTATTCTTTTAATGTAGCACCAGCACGCTCAGCAATATTGATGCTGGCAATGTTATCTTCCATACAGTGGAATTGGATGAATTGCGCGTGCCCTTTCTGCTTCAAAAAAGGAATCAACACCGCGAGTACTTGGTCGATCACTCGGTGTCCTCGCCCATTGTTGGCAAGCCAATAGCCAATCTCAGTGACGCGTGTGTGCGAATCCACACCTTTTATGCCAATAACACCCGTAAACTGCTCATCAAAATAAATCGCGCACCAGTGGGCATCTAACGCTTTGCTGTTCACGCGCTGAGAGATGTAGTTCACCGCTTCTCTGCGGTTGGTCACAAAGTCCGTCCAAGGCAAATAGCCAGAGAGACTGTTTCGATACGTGTTCACCACTTCCAGTAAAACGGTCGCGTGTTTGGTGGTAAGAGGCTCAATTGAGACCCTTTCTGAAACAGAAAAACTGGCCTGCATGCTATTTCCTTGATACGCCTTTTGGCACATGACCTCATCCATCCACATTATCCCTTTTTCAGTAAACACTACTCATAAATCCTACCGCCTCATTGCGTTGAGAACAAACTTCCATATTCGTTATGTCAAACGTGCTTAAAAGGATGGCTATCTCGTCTAGTCTGTTTGTTCAATTAACGTAAATGGCGTCAACGACTCCACATCCACGTAATGCCTCCACACATGTTCGTAAAGGTGGTGTTGATTTGCAAACGGGGCTAGTCGTTTTGCTTCTTCAAGCGTACACCAACAATACTCTGTGTGTTCTTCGTTAAGTACAACCGATTGGTTAGGTGGACAAAACATTACGAAGCATGGAATAACCATGATGCGGTTATTTTTTGCTTCGTAGAACTGTTCTAGAAAGTCTGCAGTATGTAACTCAACATCGTCAATCTGCGTCTCTTCTTTTAGCTCTCTCAGAATGGTTTGCCATCCTGTTTCACCAGCCTCTACACCACCAGCCACATGGCACCAATACCCGCCTTTAACGCGTTTGAGTAACAGAATTTTATCTACGCCATCAATTCGAGAGATGACAACGCCAGAGACATGCGTCGCTTGTATTGGGATCATGTATGCTCCTTAAATATCTAGATATTTCCTAGATGCGCTCCATGCGCGAAAGAAAGATAAGTTGATTGAGAACCCACAGTCTACCGCTTATTCTTTCTCTCGGCAGAGATGTTTGAATGCCGCCGATCATTTTGTCTGTTGAGTATGCTAAAGTGCGATCTGTCGCAACAAATGAGCAGTAAAATGTCTAATTCACTCAACACTATGGTTCCCATTGGTGTGCGCTTTATGGTGCTTTCCGCTTTCGGGTTCGCGCTAATGTCGGCCACGGTAAAGCATGTCAGTCTTCATGGTATCCCTGTCTTTGAAATCGTTGCAGCAAGAGCACTCGTTTCTTTAGTGATCAGTTATTTAGATGTGAAACGAAAACGAATCTCTGTTTGGGGCAACAACAAAACACTACTTTTAGCGCGTGGCGTGGTGGGCACCTTCGCGCTGATGTGTGTTTACTATTCGGTGACCACGTTACCTTTGGCAGAAGCAACCATCTTCCAATACATTCATCCGGTATTTACGGCGCTGCTCGCTGTCATTTTTTTGAAAGAGCGAATTCAGCCCACAACCTTCATTTGTATTGCGCTATGTTTGCTCGGCGTCTACGTCATGGTTCGGCCAGAAACCGGCGTAGAATCTGCACAAACACTTCCAATGTTCAGTGTGATGATTGCTATTTTAGGTGCTTTTGGTAGCTCTATCGCTTATGTCATTGTAAGAAAGCTCAGCCAAACCGAAGACAGCTCGGTGATCATTTTCTATTTCCCTCTGGTTGCTCTACCCACTTCACTCTTACTGATTGGCGATGATTTTGTTATGCCAGACCTGTATCTGACTTTCATGTTGGTTTTGGTTGGTGTATTCACCCAAGTTGGGCAATTGGGATTAACCAAAGCAATGCAAACTCAGCAAGCGGGCAAAGCGTCTGCTTACTCGTATATTCAGATCGTATTTTCTGTGTTGTTAGGCATCATTTTCTTCGGCGAAATCCCGCTCATCTGGACGTACATCGGTGGTGCACTAATTGTAGCGGGCGCACTCATTAACGCATTTGGTCACCATTTGCGATTGCCATTCGTTAAGCGCAGCGCTTAACCCTTCAGCCCCAAAGCGAGACAACACTAAAACGTAAAAAGCCAGAGTCGACTCTGGCTTTCTTTTTATGTTTAAACTGACGTTAAGCGGATAATTTTAATCCAGCGATACCGGCAACAATAAGCAGTAAACTCAGCAATTTTATCAGCGTCGCGGGCTCGTTAAATATGTAGATACTGACGATTGCCGTTCCAATCGCTCCTATACCTACCCAAACGCCGTAAGCGATACCGAGTGGTAGCGTCCTTAATGCAATTCCAAGTAACCAAAAGCTCAACACCATAAACGTAACGGTAAAGCCAGATGCCGCCAATTTGGTAAAACCTTGTGAGTATTTTAGTCCGACAGCCCATGCCACTTCGCATAAGCCAGCAATGAAGAGAATTCCCCAAGCCATGTCATATTTCCCAACGAGATGGGGTCGTCCCCGAGAAAAGATAGAGCGGTGAGGTCGTCCTCACTTCTTTGTGACTCGCTATTATATACAGAAAATTGAACGTAAAAAAATAAGGCCCTGATATTTCAGGGCCTCTTTACATAAAAATCGCTAGGGCTTAGCGATGATGAATACGGTACCATCCGTCAACGTAAAGCTAACCTCACTGGTTTTCTTTCCGATACCGGATAAACTGCACTCGTTATCGTTATCACACGGCGTATTTGAAATAACATTCCACACGCCATTCATCAAGCCAGAACCAGTAATAATCGCCGTCCATGTTTTACCATTGTTGATTGATTGTGTAGTAACTTCATCAGATGGTGGTGGCGCCTCTTCTCCTACATAACTTGCTTCCACATTCAAGTTACTGTAGCTGCTGTAAGCGTACACACCAATATGCCACGTTCCTTCATTCGGAGAAGTAATACTACATGCTTCATTACTGTTGCCACTGTATGAGCGACAATCGTAGCTGGTTAAACTTGGTTCACTTCCCAGCTTAACGTAAAGATCCGCATCGCCGTTTGCTCCCGAAGTGGTAACAGTAAAATCTGAACTATTGGTAGGCACATCAATCGTAAAACAATGCCACTCTCCAGTAGATGAAGAGTCTATGTTGCTGGAAACACCATTGTTTAGGGCGATAGCCTCACACGTGCTAGATGGTGGCTCGACGACTCCGCCATCAACTGAAACACCGACCTGAGCAAAAGCATCGGCTACATCATTCGCCGCCACGTTTAAGCTTTGGGCGGCCGCCAATACACCCGCAGCTGCAGAGTCAAACGTTTCGCTTGGCGTCCAGTAGTTCTGGTTAGCATACGCAAAAACCTCGAACGCTTGTCGCGTTCCCCAGTTGTACTCAACCGCCAATAGATAAAACGCTTTATTAAACACACCACTTGAATAATGCACATCCATGCCACTCACATACTGAGACGCGTGATCAATTGAACGACCATCAAGGGACGGATTATCCATATAGCGCAACGCCGCATTGGCAGCCTTTCTAATATCGTACCCAACTTTCCAATCGTTAGAACCACGTGAATAGAATTCAGCCGCCTCACCTGCCATATCTGAGAAAGCTTCATTGATTCCGCCTGATTGCTCTGAATAAATCAGATCAGAGTTTTGTTCTGTAAATCCATGGCTAACCTCGTGCGCTGAGACATCTAAACTCACTAAAGGATAGAAATAAGTAGCACCGTCGCCAAAAGTCATGCTCGAACCATTCCAAAAGGCGTTTTCATAGCGTTTGCGGTAATGCACTCGCATTTGAAGCTGAAACGTTAAGGGCGCGGTATTCAGCCAATCTTTGTACATGTCGTATACCACTTTGCCAAAGTAATGCGCATCGTTTAACGGGCTGTACGCTCCATTAATTTCTTTAACACTATTGGTTGGACAAACGAACGTATGCGTATTGCCAGACGTCCTACCATTCAAGTTGATAGTTTTGACCACGCCAGGAATGTCCATCAAACACGTATCACCAGATTGCTGGACTAATAGAGACTCAAAGTCCACACCATAATGATAACGACCAATTTTTTGGTTTCCTCCTGGACCATTCGCTTCTACGTGCGCTAACCCCTCATATTGCAGCAAAATGTTTCCTGTTTTAGCATCAACAAGAAAGGTGGGACGTGTAGGCTTACCTCCATGCTCATTATCAGCAAAAAATTGGACAATATAAGCTAAGTGCGCCACGTCACTTTTATCGACATAAATACGTAAACCTTGGCGCTGATTCTCTATTTGGTATCCGTTTTCACGGTACGACTTTTGCATTGAAGACATTACTTGAGAAAGCGACAATTTAGGCACCATATCATTGATATCTCGGGCAATATCCTTTACGAGAGTGCCGTTGATATGCTTGATTTGGCCCTGTTTATCACGATGTACGACAATTTGCTTGCCCCAAATCGGGACGCCTTTAAACATCTGCTGATAACGATTATGCGTACCGCCGTTTTTACCTTTGTTAGTTTTCAGCTTTTGTACACGATTTCCATTTTGTAAACCTAACACACGATCTATATTTTGTGTGGCTGCAAGGTTGCGTTTTTCTAAAGCAACAACAAGACCATGGTTTTGCTCTAGCCGTTCGGACTGAGCGGCGGATAAAGATATTGAAAAAAGAAGTGGTGAAGCAAGCATTGCCTTGACAAATAACCTGCTCTGATAGTTTGATACTGAACCCATCGGTTAGCCCCCCTATTTTGCATCAATAGCAAAGCCAAACTGACCAGTTCTTATTTGTTTGTTTCTCACCCAAAAGTGAAGTCAAACTTATCGTAATCATCCCGCTCATTGATTTTAGCACACACAATCATACAACTTATGTTTTAGTGCCATTTCATCTATTAAAAACGACACCGTTTTTTAACAATTTGCATATAACCTTTTGGTGTTGAAAGTGTTGCGTTTATTGCACAAATCACACAAAAACTAATTGAACATGTAAATATGAAAACGTTTGTGTGATTGATATCGCTTAAAACAATTACTGATGACTTTAATATTCAGCCGAATCAATTATAAGGTATGACGTACCCATGAAAACAATCAAAACCTCTATCGCTCTCCTGGTTGGCGCCGCTCTATTATCTGGATGTAATGACGACACTGAATACGTCAATGTTCAGCCTAAAGAAGTAAAAATAGCGACTTACAACCTCTCTTTTGACCGTGCAACTTTTGAAGCTTTAGTGAGTGAAATGCAAATTGAACCAGCGCAGCAAACTGTATTGGTTACTGCCTATTTAGACGGTTCTATCGCCGCTGAAGACAAAACCACTGCGGAAAAAGTCATTCAAATTCGAAACGTTGCTGCGATTATTCAGAAGAATCGCCCTGACGTTCTTATGATGGCGGAATACAACAACGACGGAACAGGCGAAAACAAAGCTGCCCTTGAAGGCTTCCAGAAGAACTACCTGTCTGTCGCGCAAAGCATCAATGGTGCAGGCGGTGAAGCGAACCTTGAACCTATCGAATATCCATTCGCGGAGTCTTACTCTACCAACACAGGTTTGCTAAGCGAGTTTGACCTCGACAACAATGGAACAGCAGGTCAAATGCCGGGCGATGCATGGGGCTTTGGCATGTACCACGGTCAATATGCCTTTGCCCTAATGTCTAAATACAAGATTGATACGGCAAATACGCGCACGTTCCAAGCGTTTAAATGGAAAGATATGGAAGGTGCGAAGATTCCAACCATTACTATCTGTGACGGCTCACAAAAGATTCCAGATGGCATGAAGTGTGGTGATGAGTGGTACTCTGCAGAAGAATGGGATCAAGTACGCCTATCTTCTAAAAACCACGTAGATGCACCAATTATCATTCCGACTCGCAATGGCGAGGAAGTTGTGCATCTACTGATGTCGCACCCTACTCCACCAGTATTCGATCCAGGTAAAAACAAAGCGCAAAACGCAGCCGAAGTAGAGTTCTGGCATCACTACATTCAAGGTAAAGACTATTTCTACGACGATGCAGGTAAGAAAGGCGGCTTATCGAGCGGGGCTAAATTCGTAATGATGGGCGATCAAAACCTTGATCCCGTGGCCGGTGACGGTATTAGCTCTGTAATGCAAGAACTGCATAATGATCCATTGGTTAACCAAACCGTGATGAATGGCGAGCTTTATCCGACAAGCTTTGGGGCAGCCGAACACGCTGTTGACCGCAGCTCCACTCACCCATATCCAAATCGCATCACTTCGACGTTTGGCTTGGGTGTAGATTATGCCTTGCCTTCTGCAAACCTAAATGTGGTGGACTCTGGCGTATACTGGTCAGCTTCTTATGAAGAAGGTCGTAAGCTATTTAACGATGCGCGTATTGGTAAGTATGGTGATGGCAAAGATGTGTCTTCCGACCATCGCATGATCTGGATTAAAGCACAGTTCTAAACTGAGTCATTTAAATAAAAAAAGCCAACCACAAGGATTCGTGATTGGCTGTATATATTTGTGAACAAAGTGGTTCACTAACAACGTCAGTTGGCTAGGTGACCCTCGGCTTAGAAAGGGTCACTCATACTAAAGCATGAGGCGTGCCAACTTTGTAGTGCACAAAACAGGTTGTTATTTAATCACTTTCATTAAAACTTCACCAATAGCCACTGTTTGCTCACGCAATGAATTGCAATTTGCAAATTATTATTGGCATTTCGCAATAAACCCTACCATTAACTTTTGTTCTATGGCTTCCTAGCCAAATCACGTGCGAGGATTAATGCGAGTCCGAATACTTGCAAGAAGAGCCCGATATTCTTGTACCAAGCGATCTTTTCATCTTGCTTTGCCATTAGCTCATTGAGCTCTACATTCTCAATGTAATAGTCATCAATGCGATCTCTATACGAAGCTTGTGCTTGGTTTATCTTTGACATTAGCTGAGGGAGTTTATCTATTTGTATTTCATCCGATTCGTGATGAGTCCAAGAGGATAAATGCCCTTCCACTATCTGCTCTATCTCCGAAGGTATCGCTTCGCTCTGACTTATGTGCAAGTGAAGCAGCAACGCCTCTCTTTTTCTTTCTAGAGTTTCAACGCTATTCCACGCGAGTTGGATGGAATACAAGTTTTCCGCCTTTTGCTCTGCGAGTTGCGAATACTGTTTGCCAAGCCTATCAAGGACCAAGCTAGTAAGAACGATCGCGCCAATATTCAGTACTAACCCAATCAGAACGAGTACCCATGGCGGCGGGATATAGCTACGAAGACTTACCATAACTTATCGTACGGAAGATAAATCATATTCAGCACAACCAGCGAAAGTATCACTAGGAATGTCACCTGCATGCCCCTAACACGCCTTTTTAAGTCCTCTTTCAATATACCTCGAGCATGGATAATTCGACCGATCACGAAAATAATGCCTGTGAGATGTATCCAGGTTGGGTAAGCACTATTGGATTCTAATAGTGCCATTAGAATCAGAGTAATGGGGATATATTCTGTCGCGTTACTCTGTGCACTACGAGCGATTTGGAGAGCCTCTACTCCTCCGTCAGCATAAGCAACCTGATTTAAGCGACGCTGCTTAATCACTTGAACGGCCAACCAAATAATCAGTATTGCAAGAATGCTAGCGTATAGAGCTGTGATCATATGTCGTCCTTTTTGATCCGGTTTTCATTATATAGCGTGTCACTTGGCTATAAATATAGCGGTATCCTAATGATAATGCGTCAATTAACCTCAAATTATGCTTATAAGAAAACGAGTAAGAGAATACTTTATGGAACTAAAAACGCCCTCGAATAGAGGGCGTGAGAGTGAAATCGTGAATATTCAAGAATGGTGCACTATAAAGGGTGATTGGCCAGCTTTTTACGCTTATGCCCTTTGACAATACTTTCAAAGATTGTAAATAACAGCCCCACCCAAATAAAGGCAAAGGTCACTGCTTTAACTTCATCAAACAGTTCACCGAAAAACATGACAGCCAAAACAAACTGCAAGCTTGGTTCAATGTATTGCATTAAACCAACTGTCGATAAGTTTGTTATACGTATCGCGATAGAATAAAAAATCAGTGGTAAAAGCGTGATCGGTGCGCTGCCAAAGTACAAAAGCAATGTTGTGATATCTACACCTGAAGCCAACTCACCCACTGTCCATTGTTTGTAAAACAAATACGCCACGGCAACTGGAGTCAATAGCAGCGCCTCAACAAATAAGGTGGTGCTCCAGTCGTATGTTATCTTCTTCTTGTACAACCCATACAAAGCAAAGAACAACCCCATCGTTAGTGCGATAACAGGTAACTGGCCATAATGAATCACTTGATACATCACGCCAATTGTTGCTAGCACAATTGCGATGAGTTTGCCTTTTGAAAGCTTATCTCCAAGAATAAACACGCCTAGCGCCACTGACACTAACGGTCCAATAAAAAAGCCTAAGCTTGCATCAATGACTCGATGGTGAGTCAAAGCCCAAGTGAACGCACTCCATGAAATACACATCAAACTGCTCGCGACAAACGTATACCACAAAGATTTTTTGTCACACCAGATTTCTTTCCAATTCGGTCCTCGACGGGTTATACCAAGCACAATTAAAAAACCGACAGGAACTGAGCCGATGATTCGCCATGCCAGCAACTCATCCATTGAAGCATTCGGTAAATAACGATAATAAATGGGTAGCAGCCCCCAAATTACAAAGGAGAATGCTGCCATAAAAGTGCCATAACGAGTGTTATTCATAAAACTATCGCTCATCTAAACGAATAAGTCAGCGCAAACAAATCGCGCTATGCATGATAAAAGGAACGCGATATCCCTGTGAATTTAAGATGCTGAGGGCATTATTGGTTCAACGCTTGTACTACTGCTGTAAACCCACTCACAAAACACAACATAAGTGCTCCAAACCGAATTTTTTCTTTTGGTAACGATTGGGTGGTTTTCATCGCGAGCCAATACCCAAGTGCTGCCGCAGGTAATAGCGGAATAGTAATCACCAAATGGTGTAATGTGAAGAAACCAGCGGGAATTTGAACAACGAGCGAAATGATGGAACTGAAAACAAAAAATGCCGATAGGTTACCACGTAACTGATTCGCTTCTTGATGTTGCAACAACAGCGCCATCGGTGGGCCTCCAATCGCCGAACTGGTACCAAACAATCCAGAAAAGAATCCTGCTAATGTCATACGCGCTGGTGTGGGTTCAACCCGAAACGGTAAAACACTCACCACAACCGCGAATAACACCAAAAAACCAATCCAAAGTGTAAGAGCTTGAGTCGAGACAAAAAACAGTAGCAAGCCGCCAGCGACCGATCCGGGCACACGCCCAATCAATGCCATTTTTAAACCGCCGATTTCAACACTACTGCGGTGCTTCATCGCATTCATCAACGAAATAAATAACGCGACTAAACAGATTGGTGCAGGCACATACTCCGGCGCCCAAAGAATCAGTAAAGGTGCGGCAACAATTGCCAAGCCAAAGCCTATTGCGGTTTGTACATAAGAGCCAAGAAATATTAGCCCTATCGCAAGCAAGTTTATCGAATCGAGTTCCATTTAGATTATTCTTATATTTGAAAGCCAAACACGAAAGCAAAGCACATTCGCACGATGAATGCGTCGAGTGTGTTGTGATATGAATCTCGCGTAGCATTCATCAAAGTGAACAAAAAGACAATCCATTTGTGCGGTTTGCCGTCACTTCTTTTCGTCTTTCATTCAGCCGATGTACGCGTATGCTTATATCTAGGCGAATTCATGCTCGACTGTTCATGCAGCATTTCTTCCACGGAATTAATGACTGCTCAAAAACGGCCGCATTAGATCTTTGAACCCTCCTCCCGCTTTATATAGGCGTAATCGATTCTCACTACGTCGGTATAACACTTTATGACTCATCGCTTTATACTATTGATCATTTTGTCATTACCGTACTTATTTACACAACAACAAGTGTACGGTCAGTGTTACTTTTTCTACCTTTAACTTGCTGTGAAAATAATATGAGAAAACAAACTGGATTTACTCTAATAGAGTTAGTCGTAGTTATTGTCGTGCTTGGCATTCTTGCTGTCACTGCCGCACCACGCTTTTTAAACCTTCAAAGTGATGCGCGTGAAGCGCGTTTAGAAGGCATGAAGGGCGCGATTGCATCAGCGCTCGGTGTCGGTTATGGGAAAATGGCGATTGCAGGGTTGGAAAGCAAATCTTACGTTTCAAACTTCGTAGACAGTGCTTTAATGGCCGATTTACCATTTGACGGTTGTAATATTGGTGGTTCAAAACGCTGTGTTTTCTTATATGGGTATCCTGATTCTGATAGCGAGTCGATGAAATTGCTTGTGCAAGGGCTGAACGAAGAAGGCTCAGATTGGAAAACATTTCATCACCCAGCGGGTTCAACAACACGAGAAATGGTCATTGCAGCAGTAGACGAAAAAAGAGCAAGCCTGACACAATGCGGGATTTTATATGGACCACCGCAGGCTCCAAACGAAAGTTACACCTTAAAAATTCTTCCATGCCCACAATAAGATAAGGCTGCCCATCGGCAGCCTTATTTTTAATCTTATCGGGTTTGTTTACGCAAAGTTAAATACGTATTTATCCATCATATTCACCATACGGCCAATCTCTGGCTTGGTAATCGTATCATTTGCGCCAAGAGACAGTGCTTTCGCTCGGTTATCCTCACTCATCAATGATGAGAACATAATGATCGGCATTTCATGAAACGCTTCAGTATCGCGTAGTCTCTTCACTAAGTGCATACCATCCATTCGAGGCATTTCTACGTCTGTAACCACCGCATCTAACAGCTCTTTAACTGGCAAGTTTTCTTCTTTCGCGACCTCGATTAAGCTCATTAATTTCTCATGAGCCTCACCACCGTCTTTACAAGTGATCACATTGTAACCTGAAGAAGCTAATGTATCTTGAATCAAAGAGCGAATAAATGCTGAGTCATCCACCACCATGATCGTTTTAGCATTACGCTTACCCACCATTCTCTGGTTTAGATCTACCGACTTATCCCCTTTCACATCGTATTTTTCCATACTCAGCTCTGGGTTAATATCCGCGATGATTTTTTCAAAGTCGAGAATCATGATCAGGTTGCCTTCTTTGCGGACAACTGCCACTACACAATCTTGTTCGCCCGCTTCCAAAAACTGACTTGGTGATTCCACATCATTCCAAGAGATACGATGAATACGTGAAATACTATCAATCAGAAAGCCATTGGTCATTTTGTTGAAATCAGTAACGATAACAAACTTACGCTCTAGGTCCTGCCGTGTTGGTACACCTAACCAACCAGCTAAATCAACTAAAGGCGTCAATACATCTCTGGACGAAAACACCCCGATCATGTGAGGTTGTGCGTTTGGATAATCGGTTGTCTCTGGTACGCGAATCACTTCTCGTACTTTCGCAACGTTGATGCCGTAATAACAAGTTTTTGTGCTGCCATCCGGCAATGTTTTTTCTAAATGAAACTCGATGATTTCAAGCTCATTGGTACCACTTTCTGTCAAAATGGTGCTGGTTACGTTACTCATAAAGCCAATTATCCAACCAAAATACGCATCAGAAAAAGTTTGATGCAAACGCCATGAGAAGCCATTCTCAGGCTAAAAATCCAAGCATCCTTTTTAGTCGTTACAACAAAGTTTGTAAACCACCAAAAGGACGGCCAACGCACATTTCCATATCAAACTGTGAAAAAATGTCTCATTTTTGAACAGGATAACATGAGTTAACTTAGTGCGACCTTACCTTCCCACTTTTAGCGGCCATTTCGATGAAAAGTTTAGGGTTAATATTGATGTTTTTCGTTGGCCTATCACTATACCCACACATATGAAATCCCTCGTGTATTGGCGTATTCGACAGTATCTTATTCAATTGTGCTCAGTGAATTTCAATTATAGAAAATGTCATTTTCCTTTCCATCAGAAAGGTTTTTCCTACAATCCCTCTTAATACAATCATATTGCGTTGGGCGGTATGACAGTTCGGATAGTAGTGAGGCTCCATTTGAATAATGTTCTTATCATTGATGACCAACCACTTTACAGCGAAGCACTGACTTCTCTTGTTGAGAGCGTAATCAACACAGCCGAAGTCATTCAGTCGAAAGACAGCGCAGAAGTAATGGACTTAGTTCGAAATACAAAAATTGATTTTATTATTCTAGACGTTGTCCTTGGTGATCGAGATGGTATGCGTTTGGCGAAGAATATTTTAGCAACGGGCTATCAAGGTAAATTACTTTTCATTTCTTCACGCGACTATTCCAGCCTTTCTAAAGCGGCTTACGAGATGGGAGCTCATGGTTTCTTGAATAAAAACGAGACAAAAGAAGCTATTGCTGACGCGATTGTGAGTGTCTCACGTGGGTACTCTATGTTTAAGTCTACTCACGCTCCTTCTACTGGTGATGTCACGCTATCCAATCGCGAAGCCATGGTGTTCCACTACTTAGCTCAGGGCTATTCAAATAAACGTATTTCAGAACAACTATCGCTCAGCGCTAAAACCATCAGCACTTACAAAACTCGTATTTTGAAAAAATACCATGCAGATTCATTGATTGAATTACTGCATACGATCCCAAGCGCTGAAAACATTCGATGCGAGCGTTAGTTCTTCATATATTTTGCAATGGCATCGGTTAATATCTGGTGCATAGCGTCGTGACGATGGCTTTGCTTCATCTGAAGTACAACCTTTGGCCAGCCATTGGGGTAATAAGATTCAGGAATACGAATAAAACGGTATCCTTCGATTGGCGCCTGATACTCCAGAAAAACCGTCGCCGCCTTTTTTTGTTTGAGCAGCTTTAGCACACTGCTCACGTTATCTAGCGCTGCAATTCGATTGATCACCATACCGTGATTTTCCATTGCTCGTTTTGCAAGCTGCTCTTTCTCTTTCCAACCGATAATTTCAAGCATAATAAATGGCAGTTTGGCAGCCTCTTCAAGAGTGGTGATCCCAAGCTCTTCCGGAACAACAACCACAGCAGGCGCGTAGCCAATAAATTTCTGATGGATAGATTTTGGCAATTCATCATTGAAGTAATGAAGCTGGGCATCCACTTTGCCTAAAAGGATTTCGTCTACCGTATATTCCGTGATGGTTGCGACAGTAATATGAGCTTTAGGAAACAGCGTCATTAAATCCATCGCCAACAAGTGTCCAAATGAGTACTGAGCCGTTTGGGGTAAACAGACCGTTATATCCTTACTGTATTTTTCTGGTTTGAATTCTGATCGAACTAAGCATGTTTCTAAGTTATCTAATGCATCTGCTATTTTGGGTAACTGACGCATCAGAAAGTTGGTGGGTTCTAAATGATGTGGGTGACGAATGAATAGTTCATCACCAAGCTGGATGCATAAGCGAGCAAGATATTTACTGATCGACGCCTCACTCTTGCCCAAGGCTTTCGCTACGGGTTTAAGCTGACGATGCTTTTCTAGCAGAACCAGTATTTTTAATAGGTTTAGATCAAGGTCTTTGTTCACGATACAGTACCAGTTGGGTCTTATGCTAATCAGCAATCAAAGGAGCATTATGCATTGCTCGACTAATATAAAAGACCAAGGGTACTGCTTGGTCAAATTTATCAAACAGTTATGTCATGGTTATGTATTGTTGTCCTCAAACACGCTGTTTTTTCATTTCATATAACTCTTCATCTGCTCTCACGATCACCTCTTGCAGCGTTTCATCCTCTTCGCGCACAGCAACACCAGTACTAACGCTGATCTCTATATCTAATGTATTTAAACGATTGTGTTTAACAACGCTACGGAGCTTTTTCGCTAACATGGAAGCTTTGCTCATGCTGCATCCGGGCAAAATAATCATATTTGATAGAAATTACTATTTTTACAATCATAGCTTACCCCCATGTAAGTTTGCCTTATATCTAAGTACTTCTCATAGTAGAGGTAAGCCATTATCCTAGTTTCTGTATTAAAAATTAAGACATTTAAAGCATTTATTGAGTCATATAGTTCCTTGCCATCAACGCCAGACTCCTTATAACATTTTTTAATATATATATGCTCTTTGTAAAGCTCATCCGCAACTAGTTTATTTTCCAACCTATCTAATTTGAAATTATATTCCAGTATTTTTGTTGCATACTTTACATAGCGAGAAACAAATTCTTTATCAACCTCGCTTACCGAAAGATAACCGATAGCTTTATCAACGTCATCACGAATACTATTTCTATCTAAGTCTATACCGACTAAAGAATCCGACGTATCCTTAATTATACGTGTGTTATATACATATACCTCCAGTTGTTCACTCATACTTAGATTTTCTACTTTACCATAAGAATAACAAGAGTTTCCTAAAAACAAAATTAGCATTTGTAAAACATAATTAAGCTTCATTTATCAATCCGCAAATATTGTAAACAATTTTCTATATCTAAAAATTAATCTATGTAATATTAAAGTAGAACTTATACTCAACACATTAAATCATCTTCAATTAAAATAAGAAAACTTTGAGCCCCAAAAAAAATAGGGCTCATATTTAATATATCGCTAGTATTTATTGCTCTGCCCACTCTAAGCTTTGTTTATAATTTAGATGTCGTTTAGTATTTCCAACCTATTTCTACGCCATCTAAAAATCAGCAAAGACGTTTAAACACCACATAAAATTGAGCACATAAATATTAAAATCACGACAGCAACTAGTGGATTGCACATTACTCTATAGTCAGTACAACTCGACGGTTACAGCCAGATAATTTGTTTTCATTTACCTTACAAATCGGCGCAGACTCACCGAATGCTTTTTCAACAATCCTGTTGCCTAGACCTAACCCTTGTTTCAGGTATGTTGTTGCGGCATTCGCGCGACGAGCAGACAAGCCTTTGTTATAAGCTTGAGAACCGACCTCATCAGTATGCCCTTCAACAAGAACATGAGTACCCTCGTCAACCAGTTCCAAGTATTGTGAAATCGCCTGTTTGTGAGTATCTGTTAAACGGTATTTATCAGTATCATAGTTGAGGATCAACGACATCGAGTTCTTATCAAAGGTGCAGCTGTCGGTCGCATTCGCCCCCTCAACCTTAACTACTCTCTTATCCTGTACAATAGAACGTTCTTCATTTACCGTCACCGCTAACTTACCAACAACCTGAGTGACTTTGGTTTCGGAACTTTTAAGAATTTTGGAGCTCACGTAGTTTTCATCATGATTAATACAATTAGCGAGTGCGACATTTGAGGTAAAAATAATCGCGATTGATAATAATTTTTTCATTTTAATCTTTTAATCGTCCTGTCTCTTCGTTAATCAGATTTAATATATATTTGTAGACATCTTTACCATTTTTTGCGTGATAAATATTTTTCTCGCCAACACAATCACCGAACCCATCGTCTTTTTGTACGTTGTAGTTAACACCTATAACGCCCATAGTGACTTTTGTTTTTTCACCTTCTAACTTCGCGTGTTCACTTTGAAACTTATTTTCTTTGCTAGAAATTCTTTTCTTGAGCTGTTCACAAAGGTTGTGTTCACGCACTAATGACTTCAAGAACTTGTCGTAAACTTGTTGATACTGAATATAACCATAACTGTCTCGATAACTTTTTGTGACTACATCGTATTTGTTTCTATACGTACTATTTCTATGGAGATGGTCAGGGAATCGTACGTCTGTATCTGCACCATCAGAAAGGAAGATAAACACCTGTTCCGGGTTACGATCTTCTTTCTTCACTTTGTCCGCTTCTTTCGCTGCTGCAATCAAGCCTAACCAAGAGTCGGTACCGCCCCCTCTTGCAGGCATTACCTTGTTGGAATTCAATATATTGATAAAGTCCTGATAGTTGTCTGTTATTGGAATATCTCGTGCCTGATTATAATAACTAGAGTGGTACACGTTTTGTTCATCCACAGACTGGTCAAACATATCATCGACAATGCTTTGGAAAGATGCTTCTGTGTGAGAAAACTCACTTGCATAGTCGTAGAATTTTAGTCTGCGATCCTTTTTATCGTATTTCACGTTGTAGGCGTTGTAAGTCAACAAGGCAACGCGACTCTTCTTATTCTCACCGGTTTTGAAGTCCTTCAAATCTTCGACAACCTTGGTGATCGTTTCCTTCACCACCTGCATCTGAGTTTTGTTGTTTTGCCCATACCACAGGTTACTCATCGATTGACTGGTATCCAGTATGAAGTAGATATCCACCGGTTGAGGTAAGTATTTCCGGGTGATCGAGTCGCCAGACACTTTGAATTTTGGCTCTACGCCGATTTCATTATGTGAAATCCATGAATCATGCTCAGAGGTGGCAACCACGGTGAAGTCTGCAAATGGCGATAACTCATTGGCTTTCTGAACACAACCGTCTTTGTACTCACACTTCTTGGTCGATACATTGATCTGAATGTCGCTAATATTGTCGGTAATATATAAGTCAACAATTCTCTGCGCATAGTCTTTGTCTTCTTGATTGTCTTTGCCCGGACTTGCAATCAAGGCAAGACTTGCAACTTCAGCCGCCTCTTCTATTTTTGAGTGCGCAAGCAAACGTTGCGTATAGCCAACAGAAAACGAGAAAGTGATGATTAATATAGGGAGAAACGAAAGAAATATGATCCCAGCAACCCCTTTTTGCTTAGTGAAGCGATTCATATTAAATCCTTGCAAATGAATAGGAACTGGTCACTACTTTGATCGGCTCACCGCTCATAAGACCGATAATGTTAAACGGCGTTTTGTAGCAAAGAGACACGTGATAAAGAGGAAGGCGTCGGTTCTGCGTGGTCAAAGGCAATAGTTTTGTTGCTTTTTCCAACGTAATGTCCTCTAGATCCGGAAAATTACACCCCGCCGTCATGCCCTTTAAGGCGGTGGTTCTAACAAGCTTCTTATCTTTATCAATCAAAGATAGCTCTAAGACTCGCATCCCCAGCTCATTTTCGTCAAAATCTGGTAGTGTGCGTTTCAACATGCCTTTCGCCATATCGAACGAATTGTTCATGTGTGTCTCGCACTGCTTACCTCCTGCGCCGCAAATATCAAGTTCATTGGCAAACAACTGTCGGCGTTCACTAATAACACTGACGATCGAATACACCACCCTATCCAACTGCCCTTTTTTATTAACAGCGATGGTGTAGTTGATATGCATGGCAATAATGGAGCCAAAAAAGAGTAAGACCAATGCAAGCTCAACAATAAAAGCACCGGTTTGCTTTGACTTAGTTACCACAACTGATCTCCTCTCCTAACTTGAACGTGCAGCGCTCGTACTCCTGAACCGCGACCATCTCACGACTAATGTTCATGCTTGGCATAACAAAGTTAAACAGAGGCTGATAGGTGAAGCTCAATTGGTATATGGCAATTGGCATATTGACTGAGTTTTCAGCAGTGTCGCCTTTCTTGATGTTTGGGCATTCACTCAACGCTTTTCCACTGCGATTACAATGGATAAAGTCAGGTAGGTTTTTAAAGTAATAAACCGATGCCGAAACCGTTGAGTGATCAACAACTTTTGACCATAGTGCACCACCACTTGATTCAAGCTTGGTTTTTATTACGTCTTGGTAGTCGACTTTTTCAGTACTGTGAGAGCTGCCTTGCTTTTTACTGCTCATCACTGCTGTGGTTAATGCATGATCCGTGACGCCCATTGAGTACGTTAAAACCGACAAGTCAAACCAAGTAAACAGAACCATTAGTAAAACTGGCAAGCCCATTGCGGTCTCAACCGTCAAACTTCCCTTTTGAAACTTGATCATAGCTCGACGTACCTTTTCTTCGTGTAATCAACAACAAAGGCACCTTTGATATCCATATTTTCAAGAAATTTCTTTGCGTCATTGATATCACTGAACTCACCAATGCAGTAACGCTTCCATAAGCCGTGCGTGTAGGAATACACACTTCCATAATTGCCTTTCAGATAGTTTAAGTAATCCGAAGGAATCACCTTATAGGTTGCCAAAACTTGAATTCGGTAAATTGAAGGTGCTTTAGGGCGTAAGTTTTTTGGATCTAGAACTGAGCGTGCTACGTACTTTGGTTTCAAATCGACTGATTTCGTTTCCATTTCCATATTTTTCTTTTCCTTTACTTTAGCGACCTGCTTTGGTGGAACTGTTTTCGTTACTTTTTTAGGAAGCGGTTTAACGCTCTGCATGAGTTTTTTCAGTTTGACTCGCGCTTCCTGTTCGCTGCTGTCGTGCTTTAACACTTCCAGTGCCACGTCAGGTCGGTGTGAGCGAGTCGAAGCTAATAGTAGATTTGAGCGGACTTTTTCATCGTTCGGATTAGCCGCAAACAAGCTGTAGAGCAGTTCCATCGCAGGTTCCGGACGACCTTGCAACATCATCACGACGGCAATATTGTTATTCGCTTCTCGGTCCGATGCGCCGTTTTTCTTGCTGTCGTTGAAGTTGACGATTGCACCGTTGTAATCTTTCTTACGCGCTAAAATCTTGCCTTTCAAAAGATAATAATTACCCTTCGGACCACCGTTTTCTAAATAGTCATCTAGATAGCGTTCACTTGCGTCATAATTACGTTTTAGATATTCCAACTTAGCTAAGATGTAAATAATCTCTGGATCTTCGAGGTCTTTATTATCGAGGTATAAATTGATCAGTTTTATCTTATAGCTTGGAACTTCAACCAAATTTGCTTTATAAAACTCGATCAGTTGTTCAGTTTGTCCAGCATTAGTTAGTAGTTTTTCTTTGGTTACTAATTCCTGATTGATGGTTGAACAACCACTTAAAAGCAGTAAAACAAAAAGGGAAATAAATTTTTTTACATTCATTATCCTAGCATCCTCATTATCCCTGGCGCTGCGATTAGAACAACAATAGGAACCATGATAAAAGCGATCATTGGTATGGACATTTTTGCCCCCATCTTTCCTATTTTTTCTTCCAAATCGAGCATGTTTATTTCTCGAATATCAGAAGCGAGGGAAGCTAATACCGCACCTACTGATGAGCCGTACTTCAAGCTTTGAGTAAGAGTCATGACAAAACTTTGCGCTTCTGTGGTTGGAACCAGGTCATAGAACTCAGTAAGCGCTCGATCCAAACCAACAATTTTGGCTCGTTCTGACGTTTTTTTAACAACATAAGCCAGGTTTTCATCGACTGTTTTTAGCTCGTTCGACAGATATTCCAAGCTCGCTTCGAGCGTCATCCCGGTATGCACACACACATTCATCAAGTCGAGCAAGAAAGGCAGTCGACTACTGACGTGACGAACGTTCGCATTCCCTTTCGATGAAATGTACATATCTGGCGCAATCAAACACACAAGCATCGAAAGCGAGAATGAAATAAACGCAGATGAAAATTCCATGTCTCCCTGCATGTAAGAATAACCAATAAATACTAAGCAAAATAACAGTGGTATAACCTTCAGCAGGTAATAAGCTTGCGCAATAAAATCACTATGAATCCCTGCTCTAACTAAGTTGTTTTTCGTTTCTTCTTTATTAAAAGACAGGCGCGAAAGTTGTACTGCCAACTTATCCGTAAAAGGCGTCTTTTCTTGGGTTGAGTCAATGATCTTCTTTGTCGAAATATTCGCTTTGGTTTTATCAAACACTTTTAACGAGTAATACGCGACAGATAGTGAAATAAACAACCCTAATGCTAAAAAGATTAATTTTATATCGACCACTACTTCACCCCTCTTAATATCATGTAGATAAAGAAGAATCCGATAGCTTCACTGATCAACACGTAATAGAAAATAGGCTTCCCACCTTCTTCAAACATCACGAAGTTATAATTTTCAGGGCTGGTTACTTTCAAAATCATGATAAAGATTACCGGCAGAGCCGCGATGATTTTTGCTGAAGCACGCGCCTCTGACGTCAGTGCGTTTTTCTTCTTCTCGATTGCCCTTGCTTCAAACATGATTCGGTTGATGCGGTTAATGACATCTTTTAGTTGGCCACCTCGACTCAAGTTGATTCGAATCGTCGCCGCAAAGAAAAAGTACTCAACATAAGGGAACGACGCAGCACTGCGCGCCAATACATCATCTGGGTCTTCACCGATAAGAAGGCGCTCTGACATCTTCTTGAACTCTTCGCCTACTTCATTATCAAGCTGAGTGCCCACGTATTCGAACGCATGGACAATACTTTGACCCGAGGAGAGCGCACCAGAAAGAATGTTCAGCGCATCCGGGAAGTTATCCTTGAATCGCTGCGCTTGGATGCCACTAAGTTTGAGAATAAACATCACAAACAATATTGGCTCCAAAGCAAGCAACACTTTCCAATACTCAAACATGAAGAACCAATCGTTAACGAAGTAAACCGCTAATGAAGATCCCGCGAAAAAGCCAATCAATTTGATTCCTGCATTAGGACTCAACAGCTTTTTCAACTGCTTAAATTTATCCTTAATCTTTTTTCGGTAGCTGATATCAAAGCTTTCTGAATCGATAACCGCTCGAGAGCCAGAAACGCCCTCGAACGTATTAGATTGCTCAATGATCGATGTGATTTCTTTCTGTTTTTTCGAATGCCCAATAAACAGAAACAACGCAACTACAACCCATAGCAAAATGACAATCAACATCATGAGAACAGCTCCTGCAGCGCCCCATCCAAGCCAAAGAACTTCGCTCGCTCATAAATTACAGAGCGCTTAGAAAGACCTGGTGTTCGAAATTCGCCTGAGATTTTGCCTTCATCACCCATTCCGTTGTTTTCAAACCGGAAGATATCTTCCATAACAACGTTGTCACCTTCGAGACCAACAATTTCACTGATAAACAAGATCTTACGACTACCATCATGGAGTCGTCGTACTTGGACTATCAGGTCAACCGCACTCACGATGGTTCGACGAATCGCCTCAAGCGGTAGACTGGCTGTCGCCATCATTACCATACTCTCCACACGAGCAATCGCATCACGAGGGGTGTTCGCGTGGAGCGTAGACATTGAGCCATCGTGACCAGTGTTCATTGCTTGAAGCATTTCAAACGCTTCACCACCACGACACTCACCAACAATGATTCTATCTGGTCGCATACGCAGAGCGTTGATTACCAAATCTCGTGCAGTGATTTCACCCGTCCCTTCAACGCTTGCTTGACGAGTTTCCAATCGAACAATGTGTGGTTGTTGCAACTGAAGTTCGGCCGCATCTTCAATGGTAACGATACGTTCACCACTACCAATGAAACCGGACAATGCGTTCAACAAGGTTGTTTTACCTGAACCCGTACCCCCAGAGATAAGGATGTTGCACTTACAATGGCTGGCAATCGAAAGCAGCTTTGCCATTTCAACCGATAGCGCGCCAAACTGAACCAAGTTTTCCAGCTTGATTTTTTGCTCTTTGAACTTACGAATAGAAATGGATGTCCCATCGATTGCAAGAGGCGGAATAACAATGTTTACACGGCTTCCATCTTCCAAACGAGCATCACAAAGCGGTTTCGATTCATCAATTCGACGCCCCACATTTGACGCAATACGCTTAGCAATGGTGTTGAGCTGTTTCTCGTTGACGAACTGAATTGGTGACTTTTCTACCTTACCGTTCAATTCGATAAAGATGTCTGAGGGACCATTGATCATGATGTCCGAGATTTCATCGTTATCAACCAACGCTTGAAGGGGTCCAAGACCTTTCAACTCGTCAAGCAGTGCTTTAACCAGCTCTAAACGCTTTAAGCTACTGATTTGAAGTTGCTTCTTCTCAATAAGAATATTAACGGAGTCTTTTAGTTGGCTCTCAAGCTCTAACGGTTCAACGTCAACTAACGAGGCTGCATCTAAAGCGTCAAAGATTTCGTCCCGGATCTCGATATAAACTTCTTTCAAGTGATTCATTTCTTAAACCACGCGAACTTTTTCTGTACTTTGACTTTTTTACCCGTCAACGAATTCACAATATTGGCAATGGCAGGTGCAAACTTAAGCTTTGCCGTATTTTGAATGCCTTGTTGAATAATGAGCTTCTCTAGATTGGCTTCATAAGCAAAATCAATCGCGTCTTTGGCTTTGATTTTCTCTTTCGCCCCTTGAAGCGGCATCATGTAGTCCTTCTGAGATCGCGTCATCGAGAAAATCACTCGATGCTCAGACTTACCCAGCTTCTTCTTGATTGAGTGGTACGCTCTTAATGAGGCCACAGAAGGTTCACAAACAATAAAAATACGGTTGTATCGGTCACTGATGTCTTCTGCTGTCAACTCATCAATCGCACTGAGCGGCATGGAATCAATGATAAAGTTGTATTGATCAACCAGTTCATTAGAGATGCGAAACAACGAATCGACATGATCGCTCAAGCAAGCAACGTTCTTTTCTAATGTGAGGAAGTTGAGCTTATCTTTAACGGGTTTTACATAGCTTCCAGCAATCGCGGCATCCAGTTCAGACTGGTTCAAATCAATGCTGTTTTGCTGCGCTTTTAGCCCTTTTAAGCCTAGAAATATGTCTGAGTTTAGTGCGATGGTGTCATGCTCAACAAGCAAGGTTTTTAAATTAGCTTGTTGACTCAAACTGTGTGAAAGAAAGGCACTGATCGTGGACACGCCCACCCCACCTTTGCTACCAAGCATTAAGACTCGCTTGGCAATGCGAGACTTCTTCTTAACTGTTGGTGAGAATGTCGCAGCACTTGACTCTTTAAGCGCCCCTAACAAACCATCGAGTTCAGGGTCCCAAAGAATGTAGTTGGCACCCAATGACAAGACTTTATCTCGCATCAGTATTGAGTCCATGTTACTCACTACAATAAGAGAAATGCTGACGTCTAATCTTGAAGAGATCTCCGCAACTTCTGAAATCAACTCGCCACATGCTCTTAAGTCAAGAATGACATGTTTTATTTCAGCGTTAGTTTTATGCCAACTTTCGTCATCAATATCGTCGACTTTTAAAGGTGAAGCGAAACCTTCGATTGCGTAGAGCTCGTCGATTGCTTGAAGAAAAGCCAAATCATCTGAAACAACCAGATCAATGGTGTTGTTCTTCTTATCTTTGCTTGATGAAGTCGTTTTGAATAGGTTATCTAAATCCATTTTTTACTCCGCCACAGGATTCGTCATACTCAAGCGTCTGTTGTATTCCAAGCTGCACCCAAATGGATGATGTTTAAGGGTGTTGAATGAAACGGCATCACAAGTTTGCTCTTGCATCTTGTGGTATTTCGCAACGATTTTTACGCCTTTGCTTTCGCTGTTTGCGTTTAGGGTATAACGCAACTTGTTTACGCCTTTGGCTTTGATTTCTTTCACAAAGCCATCAACAAACTGACTTTCTTTGGCGTCGTAATTGATTGCAAATGTCGACTTTGGATACTGAAGATTAATTTGATTGACGAAGTTAACTGACTTATCCATCGCCACTTCTTTGTTTGTGACTCGAAACTCAAAGGTTTCTACAATTGTGTCTACGGTTGTTTTGTTTGGTGTTACCGATACCGAGCAACCCGAGAGTAATACAGAAACCACCAACAATAGGTTTGCCTTCATTAGTTAAAGCCTCCCGCCTTTATCGTATTTTCCAGCTCTTCGTCATCAACATTTGAAAGATCAAGTTTCAACAAACGCTCAAGATCACTCGTTCGTTTGAACTTCGGCAGTTTGATATCGGTTTCTTTAACAGGATCGACGAGGTTAACTGTCGCTACGATAATCAGCTCAGTCTTTCTTCTTTCAGTATTGGTTTTACTAAACAGTGCACCCAAAATCGGGATATCACCCAGGTAAGGGATTTTGGCTAATGATTCCTGTTCTTCTGATGTCAACAGACCCGCTAGAACAAAGCTTTGACCATCTTTCAATTGCACGGTCGTTTGGGCTTTGCGAGTCCTCAAAGAAGGCACACTGATGAGTCCAGAGTTCACACCATTGGTCTTATCAATAGAGCTCACTTCCGGCAGCAGTGACAAACGAATATTTTCAGAGTCTGTTACTTTAGCAACCATCGACAGCTTTACGCCGTACTCTTTGTAAGTAACAGAGATACCATCGTTATCGCGAACTGTAATAGGGATTTCACCACCGACTAGAAAGCTTGCGGACTCACCGGAAATCACTGATAAATTTGGTTCGGCAAGCACTTGTCCAATGCTGTCATTACCACTCGCTGAAATAACCGCAACGATATCCTCAGCAGTAAAATCTAAAATTTTATTGACGAACTGACCAGCACCACCAATGGACTTACCGTTTGTTTCAGCGTATGAAACCCCTAGCTCGGTCAAGAATGAACTTGAAACTTCTGCAACCGTCAGCTTTACGTTGATTTGATCAGTCGTGAGAACTTTCAGGTTGTTGATGATGTCTTCAAACACATAAGTCGCTGTGTAGTCGAGAGCATCGCCAGCTTCTCCGTTTGCATTAGTGAGCTCAAAAGTGTTCCTTTGTTTGCTCTTTTTCAGCATTTCACCCACGTGGCGATACACCTTGTTTTTGATTTCTTCGCTGCTCACGACACCATCAATGACAACCTGCTCACCAATATTGGTCAGCTTAATGTCTTCATCGGGATACCTTGCAATAAGCGTTTGTTTTAAAAGCCTTAAGCTTTTATTTACTACCACTTCTGCGTTGTAAATTTCGTTTCCTGCTCGGTCGTACGCGATAATGGAAGTGGCGCCACGGCCAATACCGTAAATCACCAGTTTCCCGTTTGCGATGACCTTGTAATCCGCAATTTGGGTATCTGCGACAAACACGGTATCAATGTTGCGTTTTACATTAATCGTCTTCGCTGCACCTTTATCAAGGCTTAATAGATCCCCAGCTGACGCGGAAACCGGGAGAAGCAAAACCAATCCCAACGTGACTGATAATATATTTTTATTGAACACCCTTAATTCCCTCTCAGCTGTCGAACGCCAAATCGATGCTCAATCAAATCGCTACTTTTTACAGATAAGTATTTATGAACCATCTTTGCTGGAACCAGAGTAATGGCTCCGATTTTCTGTGCCATTTCAAGCTTAAGTACCTGTTTAACGGTCAAAGCGATAATCAAGCCATATTCTTCATTTGACGAATCATCATCTTCAGAAACGTTCATCGATTGCAAAACCAAAGCCCCGTCAATGATGACGTTGCTTGTTAAGCTATCGATATCGGAATAGCCACTTTCTAATAAATTAGATTGAGATGAGGTTGTGGCAACAAAACTGACGCGATCGCCAGGTTGAATTGGTAACGCTTCTACAATGCTACTGCCTTGCGACAAGTAGTAGTAAGGCACTTGGTCTTTTTTAAGTGAAAGATACATGTAATCTTTTTCACCAGGATTAGAAACCAAGTCTGGTGTTAATTGCATACCTTCATTGACGTCTTTCGCCCATAGAGCACCTGAATCAATCTTGATACTCGCGTAAGGAACGTATGAATGCTGTTTTGCTTCCGACTCGGGAAACTCACGAATATCTATTGCATCGGTGTTAACCGGCTCAGCTTTGTTTACAGCTCGATTAACGAATGCGACCTCTACAAACACTTCATTTTCGACCACAGCCACTGGCTCAGGCTGATCAAAAAAATCGCTGACGTAGAAAAAAGCCAAAAACATAGTGATGGCAACAAATACAAAAACTAATGCTCTACTCATAGAATAAAAACCTTAAAAGAGAGGGTTTCCCCTCTCTAAATTTATAACTGGTTAACTTATCCTTGTTTACCGTCAGCTTTATTGCCAGAGCCAGAACCTCCAGCAGAGTTAGCACTTTCCATTGAAGTGGAAATTTTGCCCATCGCATCATTTAACGTTGTTTTCAAAGTGCCATCTTTGAATACAAATAGAATAATTGAAGACATTGCTACAGCGATGATTGCGTATTCTACAGCTGTGACACCACGTTTGTCAGAATTAAATTTATGGCGGATATTATGAAGTTTATTATTGATATTTAAAAGCATGTTTACCTCTATTTCCCTTGAATTAATCACTCATTTCGTGAACGAATAAAATTTACACCAACAGAAATAATCACACCAATTAAGCTTTTTTATTCACATATAAGATGTTGTTATAAAATCAATGAAATCCATTACATAAATTTTTATTATCGAAAACAATTTGAATTTATAAGTGAAAAATTTAAAATAGGAAAATGAATTATATAAATTTTGCTTTGTGGCTAACTTGCCTGGTCAACGTCTTACTCATATTCTATGACGATATTCGTTATAGAATTGTGAAACATCGATTTCTTCTTATTATCTTTATTACTTCACTACTTAGCTTGTTGTTTACTCCAGAACCACTAGCTCAACTCACAGTGAGTATCTCTGTTTTTATTTGTTTCTTTATACTTTGGTTGATAAACATTGTAGGAGGCGGAGATGTAAAACTCATTGGTGCACTTTTCTTAGGAGTGAACGATGAATATATGTTAGCTGCAATAGTAGCGATCGGATTAATGGGTGGGATTCAAATATTGGTTATGTGGTTAATGTCTGTTTATCACAAAAAAAATTTTTTTGAGAACGGCATCCCTTACACAATACCAATTGGTACGAGTGGGCTCTTTTTCTTCTACATGTCATTAATTTAATCATTATTAAAACAAACGCCATGTCTATTTATTCAATAGGCATGGCGTTTTTCTACATCACTTCACAACTGGTTAGTAACCGACCCGTAGGTGGTCTACCAACCACGCCTTTAGAAGTCAGTCGGAATGTTTCGGTAATCAAACTTCTCAAACGTTCTTGGTCGATTTTCTTCGCAGCAGAATCATTACACCATACGTACATCTCGATGTACTTGGATAGCGGATACTGGCTACACTTGTAATCGCCCAGTGTCCAACTAGGACAGATAACAAAAGTATTTTCCGCTTGCAGTTCATTGATCATCAATCGAGACGAAGAAGTAGTAAGCCAATGTTTTACTCTAGAAGTATCCACCCCAGAAGAGTCAAGCAATACCTCAGCATCTCGCCTAGTCAAAGTATTACAAAAGACGATTCGCTCAGGGTAGCATTCCTCAGGTTTGACTGCACAGCCGCAAGCCAAAATGTATTGCTCTCTATTTAGTGGGAAAACGCGACCTTCCACGGATGTGGTGTCACCAATAGCGAAGACTAAATCGTGGTTCTCTTTATCAACACAATTCATGTCGCTATAACTTGTAATAGCTAACTCGACGTCGTTATACACTCTAAAAGAGCTAATTACCTTCGCTACCAATTCAGGAGCAAATGAATCAGATATCGCAATAGAATACCGATCAAACATATCTACTTGAGCCAATTCGTCAAATAATTGGTCATATAAAGACATTGTTCTGTCTGTATAACTAAGTAATATTTGGCCATGTTTAGTCAGATTGAATCCATCTTTTCGATCGAAGACTTCAGCCCCTATAGTACATTCAAGTTTTTTAATATGTTGTGAAACGGCTGGTTGGGTTAAATATAGACTTTCTGCTGCCGCAGTAAAACTTCTATGCCTTGCAACATGTGAAAAAGTGCGCAAGTACTTTACATCGATGGTACGTTTATTTGCTTTCATTTTAATAACACCAAGACCCAATAATTTCCGATAGTTATAATTTTTATAAATCCATAAAGCTACAGATGAAGCTAGTTAATAAATAGCTCCCCTCTATAACTCAGTCTCTTATTTTACGTCTAAGCATTAAACAGCTGTATAAGAAACCAGTTTCTTATTAACTAAGTTTTACACTGATTCGAAAAGACAAAAAACATTGCAAACACATGTTTTAATTATTATTTTACGCTGAAAAATAATTGATTTAAAAAAGGTAAATTTATAATATTGTGTCTTAATCACCCCCTTTATAAGGTCTAAATCCCCCTTTTATTTTAAGTAATCACTTAATAATATTCATATTGTTTTATTTCATAACAAACTATATACATTATATGAACGACAATATTATTAATAGAAATTAAGTAATTATAAGAATACGTATATATAAGTATAAGTTACCGTTATTAATAATTAATTCAAGACTAACTCATTTATACTCGAACGAAAATAGCAAACGTTTGCTATTTTCGTTCGAACTATAATATGGATTTAAAACGAATGTAAATATGACTATTCAATTAATAATGTTGTATAGATCATAATTCTGGCCATGAGATATGCTTATCATTAAGCTTTAATTTGGTTTCTTTTACGATATTCAAGTGGAGAACAATCATTTTCTCGTTTGAATATCTGCCTGAAAAACTGTGTATCAACATAACCAGATCGACTTGCCACTTCATCAATTGACAATTTTGTTGACCTCAACAGTTCTTTTGCAAAAGATAAACGCCCTAACTGAATAAACTTTAACGGACTGATGGATGTCGCCTCTTTAAATCGGCGTTTTAACTGCCGTTCTGATAAGCAAGCTTCATTCGCTAAATCACTGATAGAAACGATGTCTAGATCCGTGGTGAGAATCCATTTTTGGATTTTTAGAATCAGCTCATCTCTGTGTTGCATGTACCGGAAAACATCACAGTATGAATGAGAGTTTCCACTGCTCTCTATTGTACTTAAAAACTGGTTACCAAGGTTTCGAGTGTGCTTTCCAAAATACTCTTCTACTATTTCCAGCATCACACTTGAGTGAGAGTAAGGTCCAGACGAAAGATAGACGTTTCCGTCAATGAGTGCTTTCTGCTCAGTCATGAGCATTATCTCAGGGAACAGTTCGCCAAAGAGGTGGGCGAAGTAAGAATGCATTACAGCTTTGTTTTGCTGCAAAAGACCGGCTTTCGCGACGACAAAAATACCAGTGTCAATTGCAACTATTTTGCTGCCTTTTAGGTGTAACTCTCTGATCCAATCGAACAATGCAGGATCGATCTTATCTAACGATTCTAAAGGATCGCCAATAGAGCCAATGATTAATATGTTTGTAAAATCAAATGATTGCCATTGTGCGGTAGGTTGAACGCTGATTCCCCCTCGACCAATTAACGGCCGATTGTTTGCCGTAACGACGTGTGTCATGAAACCTTGGAACTCTGCAAATTCAGCTGCTGTTTCCAAGATCTCTAATGAGCTTATTATTGATGCAAAATACCTCCCTGTCGGAGCAAGCGCTACGACACGGAGGTTTTTCTTATTGGTTTCCTTCAATCTTCATTCATCCTGCGAATACAAGGCGATGAATTATAATATTTTTCTACCAAATATCATTTCTTATTACGAATCTATACAAATTATTAACCTTTGTTCTTAGACTAATCAGGATCATACACAGAATGACCCACAGCCCCATAGAGCCACCTTCTTCACTCTTGCCAGGATCATTTTCCACAACAACTTCTTGCTTAACAACCATAGCAACGTTCTTAGTAATAATTGCACCATCATTGTCGTTTACCGTCACTTCAAACGTCAGCTTTTCACTTTTCTCACTCACTTTTGGTAACGTCACTTCTACACTTATCGTGTCCGTGGTGGCAAACTGGGCTTTAGTCCCAGAAACTTGACGCCATTTGAATGAATGATTGGTTGAATCAACGTCTTTTAAGCCAAGTACAGATAGTGTGACTTTTTCATTTGATAGGCCTTCTTTACGACTCGCTTCGATAGAAAAGATCGGCTCATCATTAACCGCTTCGACCGAAATTACAGCCATAGCTGTATTAGATTCACGTCCGTTCTCTTTAACAATAGAAAACTCAAACTGGTCATTACCAAAGTAGTTTTCCTTGCTTTGGTAGGTATTTCCATCAATCTTGCCGTGCATCGGCGGCTTTTTAATGACGATGGTGTCCCCTTTCTCTAGTCCTTGTTGCTGACGTAAGTTAAGTTCCAGTGGCGTATCTTCTAGCGCTTTGTATTGAAGACTATTGGCGGTGATTACTGGAGAATTGATCGTGATGACCACCTCACCTTCTGCTGTCGTCCCAAAATCGTCAGACACTTGATACTTCATTACTGCTCGTTGTTCTGGAATGTCCGAAACAGGAACAGAATAGTGGATTTTTTGTCCTGAGATTTCAGCGCTACCAATCGAAGGCTTTGATGTGATCTTGTCTAGCTTCAGTGTGCTATTCGCATCTGATGAGTGGTCATTCGCCAGTACATCAATCGTAATACTTTCACCGCTTAATACGGTGACGGAATCCGTTTCAACCGTAATACTAGGTTTCGCCTGAGGTTTTTCTAACAAAGCAGCAAAAGGATAGTTACGGCCACGCCCTTCGCTTAATCCGCTCGTCTTGTACGAACTGGCATTTCCATAGAACTGCTTCTTTTTCTCTCCGTTAGACAAATAAGCGTCCAAGAATGAATAGCTGTATTCTGGCTTAGCGTTTTCTAGCTCAATGACCAACAACTGCTCACCTTCATCGATATCAAATGGCGATGCAAACATAACTCGACCACCAAACGTAGGAATCACCCCCGATGACACTTCAACTTGAGTGTCAACGTTAATAGCAGCATTCCCCCAACGGTTTGTAGTCAGGTCATATTTAAACATACGATAACGCATCTCGGAGTTTGGTAGGATTGGCTTAGCAAATAAGTAGAAACCAACCAAAGATTGGTAACCGTCGTTGTTTTCTAACCCAAACCCTATCGTATTGTTGCGGCTGTCTTCATACACGTACGTTCTTAAAAGTGACGTTATCCAAGCCGATTTATTCGTCGATGAAGGAATAGATGCTCGTAACGTGCCGCTTTGATCTGTACTGGCGATATCATTAATCGAGATATTGGTTTCCCGGCCACCGGTGATGAGTTTTAAAGAAGGAGTTGTATCGTCCGAAATAGTGACCACATTGCTTGAGCCCGGGAACACATCACCTTGATCTGACCAACCACGAGTTTGTAGTTCATCCAGACCGTCCGCTTGGAATACCTGAACTTGCATTGGCCCTGTGTCATTGAAACGGTTGTCGATACTTACGGCCGTGATCAAAAGACCTTCACCTGACAACGCACGGTCGTATTCCGTTTTTCTTCTGTTTTCGAAGTAAGCTCTTGGACCTTGCTGTTTCAAATACGGATCGAGATACACCACACCCTCGCCTTGACGAGTCTCGATCGTGCTAGAACCAGACGCTTCAATCACTTTCGGTTTGATGAAACCAGCAGCTTCCTTACTCCATGCCAACATATTGACCGGCGTTTCCCCTGCATACGTATCACCTTGTTTACTTGCCCAGCTTCCGCCACCCATTAATCCCCATTGGCCAACAGAGCCGGAATGTCTGTAGGAATACAAATCAGGTAGACCAAGCATCAAGTGTCCAAGTTCATGGGCAATCACGCCCATCGTAGATTGATGGTCACCTTGGAAGTCAGCAAACAAGCAGTAATCTCGAATGGTCTTTCCATCGATCTCAATCGCATTATGACTATAACGATGAGGCCAAATGTACGGCGTATTTACCGAACCAGCAGACTTGTCGTACCCCGCAAATACAAACATCACAGACAATTCGTCAGGCGTGATTTTGTCGTCGTTATTCAAATCGTAAGTAGACAAATCCACATAACGGTCTAACTTGTCGTAAGCGGCTTTAAAAGCCTCATTTAACTTACTGTCACAAGTCGCATCATTTTTTGAGTGGCAATTCGGATGAGCAATATCCAACGTAAGGTTGATGACACCATCGTTTGCCGTACCTTCCGTTTCTTTCGCAGGCTCTACAATGTAACGTCCGTAACTATTCTTACTGAAGTAGTCTTTTACACTTTGCTGATTATCACCAAAAATCACATTGGTGAAGTCATTCACAAAGTCTTGGTTGTTAAAGCTCACCTGAACAACGAGCAAAGGTTGGTGCGTGGGCTCATTTGTTGCGTTTAGTGCTCGAATGGGAGTTTGCTCAAGATATGGCTCATTCATTGGATAAACGTGCTCAGAAGGCAATAAAAAAGACGTCGGGGTGACGCGCTCTTTTAACAACTCTCTCACTGCTTGTGGCATTTCTAATTTGGCTTCAACCCCAAGAGAAGTGACGACAAAACGCCCATCAACAATGTCATGATTACCATAAAACCACCCTGTCTCTTCATCGTGGACATAAATAATGCCTTCTCTATCTTGATACCAGAAAGATTCTTGATCGCCATAAAGTTTTAATTCTTTCTTTGAACCATCATTTAACTGAAATTGATGCCAAGTTGGCGCAGGCAGCGTATTGGCATGAGCAAAGGAAACCATCAAAGTGCTGATGATTGGAAAATATATTTTTTTCATATACCCGTCGACTAAAATAAAAACCAAACGTTATGTATATCAAAATCAATTTTTCCTTCCCAATTAACATTTCTACTGAATTTATAAATAATAGTTATTTGTTCAATATCACATAAAAATAGGCGTGTTGAGCATAATACATTTTTATCTAGCCATTAAATTCTATTATTTAACTATGCATCAGTAAAAATATATATTTAACGCCCATTTCAAATACAATACTAATTCTATGAAAAATATTAAAACTGCATGTCTTCTATTATCCATGCTTGGTGTTTTAACTGGATGTGGTGGTGATGATTCTTCCGGTGGAGTCAAGACTGTTCCTGTCGCTGGCGTAGATTCTGGCGACAAAAACGATGACAACGCTGACGTAGATTCAACTGTGGATGACGATAAAGATACAGATACAGATACAGATGATGACAGTACCGTCGATGATGATTCCACGAAAGACGACGATACCACTGACGATGACACCGTGGTAGATGACGATACCGAGCTTTTCCCACACAAAGGAAAATGTACTGTTGAAGATTTTACGGTTGACCGAGTCAATATCGAATCAAGAGTCGCAAACAGTGACTACGAGTGCATGAGAACGTGGTTTTCTCCATCGTTAGAGCAAGCAGACGTCGTCTTCAGTACCATGAGCGTGAGTCGAATTACTGGCGGATTAAAAAAGGCAATTGAGGCTTATAAAGGAACAAAAGAGCAAGCTCAGCAAATATACTATTTAGGTGAGTTCGTTAAGGCGGCTTACAAAAACCGACACGATACCTTTGCCAAAAAGTTACAACCTTTTCCATCCGAATTAAGCGTAGATATTGCCAATACCATTCAACAATTTTTGCGCTCACCACACGCTCTAACTGACGGTCGCGAACAGCAAGAAGCGCTCGCATCCATGTTGATTGTTGTTGATAGTATTCGACAACTCGCAATCGCCGCACCCGATGTTTTCGCTATTCTTGATAGCTTTTCAGCGGATAAAAGCGACAGCTATTACTACCGTAAAGCCATCAACAATATCTTTGTCGCTATGGCTGGGCACTCACAAACCAAAGCGTTTTACGATGTGATTGAATCTGACTCAAGTTATATCCATCGTTTGAGTGGTTTTATTACCAACAACGAATGGGCGATAGGCACGGATTCTGAACAACTACTTGGCAATGCCGCGCGAGAGCTCGCTAGGCTGGTAAAAACTGAAGATGCAGAGACAAAAAAAGTCGTTGTCGACACTTTAGATTCTTTGTTAAAGCGCTACCCGCTAGGCGATAAGTCAGACAGAATTTGGGTTGGCATCGCCGAAATGGTTGACGCTTATGCATCAGATTATCTTGAGCAGCTAGGGCTAAGTAACTCAAAATCCGTATTAAAACAGCGAATAATGACATTCAGTTATGATTGTCGCGGACCCGCGCGAATTCTTGCTCAAGAGATGACAGAAGCTCAAGCAATAACAAGCTGCGAAACATTAAACCTCAAAGAAGATGACTTCCACCAAACTGTTAATACCGGATATCAGCCTGTCGCTGATGATCATAGCGATAGTGTCGATGTTATTGTTTTTAAAACCAAAAGTGACTACTCAACCTACTCCAGCTTCCTTTTTGATAACACAACCAACAACGGCGGACAGTTCCTTGAGCGAGACCCATCAAAACAAGGAAATGTACCTCGATTTGTCGCTTATCAAAACGGATGGGACGACGACTTTTCGATTCTAAACTTAGAGCACGAATATGTGCATTATTTAGACGGTCGATTCAACCAATACGGTGACTTCCATGACACAATGCGCGAAGGCAATATTGTGTGGTGGTTGGAAGGTTTTGCTGAATACATGTACTACAAAGAGGGCTACAATGCTGCTCTAGTACTTGGCAAAGAAAAGACGCACACATTGGCAGACGTGTTCAGTACGAATTACAGCGACGGTTTAAACCGTGTGTACCGCTGGGGCTACTTAGCTGTACGCTTCATGATAGAGAAGCATCCTGAAGACGTTACTGAACTGTTAGGTTACTCGCGTACCGGCCAATACAAAGAGTGGGTAAAACTGCTTGAACGATTAGGGCCTGCTTACAATACCGAGTTTCATTCGTGGCTGGATGAGGTGACGAAAGACATTGACGATTCGGATATTTCTCAGCCAAAACCGAAAGAGAAGCCTAAGAAAATCGAACTCAATACCAGCATCCAAGTAAGCGGTAAAAAGTTCTCTGAAACGCTCTTCTTTGTCGATGTTTCAGAAAGTTATAATCAACTGGAAGTGTCTATCTCCGGCACTGGTGATGCCGATCTATACGCTTGTTACGACAAAATATGCCACTACTTCGAGTACGAATGGTCGAACTACACCCATGGCAGTAACGAAACGATTTCAATCCCAAAAAATGAAGACGGGTCGATCAAAATGGGACAATACTATTTCAGCATCAGTGGTCGTGAAGAATTCGACGTAGAACTGTCTGTTGTTGCGAAATAAATTTCTATCATCGTTCATTAGGCACCTGTTTTCACGATGGTGCTTAATGAACATTAAATATTATTTATAGAGGTATTATAATTCTTAATTTCCTGACGTAATAACTTTAGATATAGAATATGAAACGATGCTTAAGTGTGAGTCAAACATAGTAATAGTAAACTGATAAAGTGGATAATATGAAAAGGAATATGCCTTACCTACCTAGCTTCAAATTGACTGACTTTGATATAAAAACGTTAGTACAACCTATCCTCTGTCCTAGAAGCCAAGAAATTCAATATTACGAAACTTTGTCTAAGATAAACACTTTTGATAAAAGCAACATAAACAACGACGTATTCTTTTCTATTATAGACAACACGTTTATTCAAACTCTCGCTTTACAACAAATTCGATTTTCTCTTGAAAAATACCCTCACCAACTACACTCTTTCAATATTAAACTCTCTTGTTTAGCTGACGAAGATTTTGTCCGTGAGCTTTTAAGCTTCAATGGTGCTAAGTTTGCTCTTGAGATAAGCGAGCTTGATTGTTATACCGAATCACAAGAAATACGCGAAAACTTATCAGTGTTACAAGCGAACAATATCGAGATTTGGCTGGATGACTATCACCGTAACAACAAGCTGGCTAACATGTCACTTGGCAACATACTTTGGGATCGTATCAAGATTGACAAAAGCTTTCTAAAACACGCCGACCAAGAGTCTATACAAGCACTAGAGTACTTCTTAGCCCCTTTCTGCTTACACGGATTGATCTTCGAGGGTGCTGAGTACATCGAGCATCATAAGATGTTAAAGACAAGCCACTCATTAACTCAAGGTTACTATTACTTTAGACCGTCCCCAATAAATTCTCTCGACTCAAAACCGCGCGCTTCCTCCTCCGGAAAGCTCTCGTATGTAAGATAGACAAAGAGCCCAAAACTTTCAATATAGAGGTCGCACAGGAATCAAACCTTGCATAAACACTGAACTTAAAACGTCTGAACAATGCAACCAACTGATAAATAAAAGCTTAACACTAGATATAATGACTAAAAAACGTGTTTATGAGTAGCTAAAGATAGCTAGGAAAATTTAGAGCTGATGCTTTAAAGCAAGCTCTGTAAAATTGTTGATATTTAGACTTTAAAGCTTGCCTAATCACATTCTAAAAGTAGCTCTAATACTCTCCCATTTACCTTACAACTATCCGAACAGGTAGTAAGAATAATGAAACCACTCTCCTTCCAGAGTGTGCCTTATATAAAGACCAAACTGGTTATGTACTTCTTAATTAAAAATAAAGAACTAGAAAACTTTGCCAAAGTAGGACCCTCTTGTCTCTATCGATAGGGCCCTTTTAATTTTTATGCAATAAATTAGATTAGCGCTTTTTTGAGTATAGGCGGGATACGGCTTCATCTTTATAGGCGTGATGTTGCCCAGCAAGCACCTTATTGAAACTGTCTAATGCGTTATTGAATGTTGCCTCGGACTTATCTTCAGCCCATTCGCCAATTTTATTAAGCAGATCGGATTTGAGTGTTTTCATATCCTTCGAGTCTTCAGCCATCTTGGTGAGCTCTTTTGCCGCATTGCTAGAAGGCTCAATCAGTTTATTGAATACCCTCTCCAAACCTTTGTGGTGATTATCGCAATAACGTTGCCAAAGCTGTGGCTCTTGCCCCACTGACCAGCCGTTAAACTTGGTTTGTAAGTAGGTTAATGTGTCATCACCTAACCACTCAGATAAATGCGTATTAGAAGAAACACTCACACCACCACCAAACTTAACAGCACCTGCAGTCACGGAACCTTTGCCACCTAGTGAGCTGGATTCCGTCGCGCGAATGTATTGAATATGGAATTTATTGTCTTCCCCTTTCACCATGTTTAACTCAAGTTGAGCACCGAGTCCAAGTGCACCTTCCAGCCCTAAAGTCGCGTCACTTGGCAACTGAGCTTCGATGGAATTTCTCGAAAGAAACTGACTAAGCGCCTCCCCTAAAACCGCACGAGCAAAGGTTTTCTTCGCACCTTGTGTTCCCTCTTTTGATGACGGCTCACCTAGCGGGACATTGGCAGTGAAGGCGATATTAAGGTATTCACCATCATTGTCGGGGTTGATGTCTCCTACAATATTGTTGTATTTGACGACCATTCCAACATCTTTGCTCACACCCGGAACTTGCACAGATACATTACCACTCAGTTGTACGTTGGTGCTTTGCGCCCCCGACACTAGCGTTAGCTGTTTTTCAATGTCTCGCTTTTGGTCAAGGTTCATCTGAGGGTTACTATAAGCACGGTCGATCTCGGTAAGGAATTGGCAAAAACCTGCTTCGTCTTTATTAAGATAAGGCACCTCTCCCTCAGAGAAGCTCGCCAAGTAAGCTTGGGTTAACGCAACATGACTACAGATCACCGCGCGTAAATACTCTCCTCGACCAACAGCACCGCGGTCACTTTCCATACCATGCTTAATAACGCCCATTTGCTTATCCGCATCGCGGCTTTTACTCGAATCCTTCTGGTTAACGAGGATTGAATAGCTCTCGTACTCTTTGTACAAAGTGGTAATGACATCTTTGATCTCAGCACGCTTTGCTTTCAAGACATCAGCATTGAGTTCGCCGGTTTTGGGGTTTTGAGCCGTTGGATCTGCTTTTACCTTTTGGGCAAGGTCACTGACCTCCAACGCCGTTTCTTTCATCCACTCTAAACCTTGTGAACCGCTTAGAGTCTGGCGACTGCCAAGAAATTCAGCGTCTTTTGCATATCCTTCAAACGGTACTGAAACAGTAAAATAGTCCGGATTACGAGCCATAAGTCGGACAGGTTGCTGACGCAGTTGTTGGAGCAAATCGGTATGCTTAGTGAAGTAAGTCTCGGTTATCGACGCAGAGCCACCACCGCTGATTTTAGAAAGATCTTTTATCCCTACACCAGCACCGCCAGAAAGACTTCCAGCAAAGGCTTCTGCTCTCACCGGAGCATCGTACTTTCTGCCTTTTACTTCTATTTTGTCGCCTTGTCCTAAGATCCCTTGCTGACGTAAGTCTTGCTGTAGTTTGTGGTTGTTTGCGACAACACTTTCAAGTAATCGGTCAGCTTTACGAGCTTGATGGATACCGCCTAAATTGGTCAATTTCTTAACACCACTTCCTGCAAGCATCGCGATCATATCATTGGCATGATAATCCACAAACGACTTAAGATTCGGGAAGCTTTGTGCTGCGCCCAGCCCCAAATTACCACCAACATGAACGTCTACAGGTACTTCGCCTCCACCCGCTGAGGCATTAACACCAAGAGAGAAGTTATGCTTCGCGCGAATTTTTGTGTCATCACCACCAAACACTTTGAAGTCGTATTTGAGCTCAACGGTTACCGATGCGGCCTCAAGATTAAACAGACCAAGCGCAGGACCTATCTCAAAAGAGGTCGATACGGCTGACTCCGTGCCGCCTTTAGTTAATCCACTGAACTGCTCGGTTAATTGCTGTTTGAATTGATCACGTAGCTGCTCTAGCCCTCCGCTGCGTAACTGTTCTGCTAGTCCGGCAATTCGAGTGTGCTCTGGAGACCCCTTTTCCAAGTTTTCGCATATCTTTGCCAGCGCTTGATAAGCATTACTGTAATTTTCTGCGGTCTTGTCGCTCTTTAGTGTGGACACCGCATCACGGGCAATATTGACACTTTCAGATACAGGAAGACGATCCAGCGCTTTAAGTAATAGCGAACTATCGCCAGTTTTAAATACGTTACCAAGCGCCGCGTTGGCAAACAGTTGTAGATTGCTAGAAGAAGAACCTAGATACGTTTCTAAATGTCCTGCCGCAGCAAGCACTTTTCCAAACTCTCGGTTTGATAAGGTATCGCTCTTTTCTTTTAGATAAGGCGTTTCCAATAAAGCCGTTTGGACAGACTGGGGAAAATTAGTGAAGATTTCCCGTTGATTTTGGCTAAACAAGGCTTCAACGCGGTGCGCAGATGATAAGCTAGCATTGCCACTTAGCTGTGGATTGCTCGCTACATTTAGCGCCAACGGACTGTTGGTGTTAGCACCTTCCACTTCCTGTACAGAATTAGTATGAAGAGAACGATCAACGAAAGACGTATTCACTGAAGTCATGGCATCACTCCTAAACAAATAAAGAACTGCGAGAAGAAGAGAAGCCACTCATATCCTGCGCATCAACTGTCGCTGGCTCCGCCTCTAATAACTTTTGCTGCCAGTAGCTAGCAGCATCGACAAACCCGGAAAGAAGTTCAGAAAAACGCAGTTGGTCTTGGTGGCTCACAGACATAGCGAGCAAAACACGCTTCTCATCGAGCAATGAGAGCGTTGCACCATTGGTTGAATTCCAGAGACAGTTTCCTTCAAGAAGCCCCCACATTTGCCTTTCTTCTATCAGTTCTCCAACCAAGGCATAAATAACAAGTTCATTTACGCGAAGTTCGAGATTGACTATCATTTTAGGCTCTTCAAACATTACCGATGTTAATGAGAATTCGTCGAAAGAGACTGGCTGACCTACTGTGTCACCGAGCACTTTCTCCCACTGCATTTTTTCCATAACAACTCCAAACTTTTCCGAGAGAGGTTCTGACGCCACGGTTAACAAAATACAGTTTGTTTTTATGGCCTCGTTTTTAACTCATGTTAAAACTCTCAGAAAAAGGGCGTTATCAGTAACAGACTTTTTTTTATCAGTACTCGACGAAAAGTTTTAGGCGTTAAGTTTAGAGCTCTATTTTCTCTTCGATATTTTTTAAATCGGCTTACACTTGTATTTAAGGTAACTTACTACTTTATTAATCCTTTATAATAAATATATTTACAGTATGATTACCTTGTCCAAAAAGCATTCCTATAGGAATTTATAATATAAGATATAAAAATGTTATTTATGATGGTCATTTATAAACAACATCAAGCTAACCCACCTAAAACATTAAAAATTAAGAAATTAATAGTCACTTCAAATTGAATCGATATTAGGAGTTTCCTTCGTTAATATGGATACATGATAACGATAGAGTACATATAACTTTATAGGTATTCGGAATAATTCGTTCTACAACTGTGAAATAATTACACTTGATGCATTTAAGTTTTCATCATGATATAAATATGCCTATTTTTTACGCTCACAACACCAATTACTCTGAACTTCAATAGTGCATTTACGCATCATTTTTCGTTGTTAGCAATAGAACTAGAAAGGTTGGTTTAGTAGTTATCAACATTTTAGTACCCAAAATAAAATGTTAAGATGGTCACATCAGTGCTGTTGTAGCTACAAGTGAAGAATAAAATACATTTGGTACCCCACTTGATGCCACACCAGCTTAGCCATAAAAACTAAAGGTATATTTTTCAAATGGTTAATAACTCAATCCAGTGGTTTCCTGGCCACATGCACAAAGCACGCAAAGAGATCGAAGAAGCAATCCCACAAGTGGATGTGATCATCGAAGTACTGGATGCTCGTGTTCCTTTCAGTAGTGAAAACCCTTTGATATCTCAAATCCGTGGTGACAAGCCAGTCGTTAAAGTCTTGAACAAGCGTGATTTGGCCGATCCTGAGTTAACTCAATTATGGATTGAGCACTTGGAGCAAGAGCAACACGTAAAAGCAATGGCGATCACGACGTCAGAACCGCAAGAAGTGCATAGAATCATGGAGCTTTGCCGTAAACTTGCCCCACACCGTGAAGAGATCGGTAAAAACATTCGTACCATGATCATGGGGATCCCAAACGTTGGGAAATCAACAATCATCAATACTCTAGCTGGTCGAACGATCGCGGTGACAGGTAACCAGCCCGCGGTAACACGTCGTCAACAGCGCATCAACCTGCAAAATGGCATCGTTTTATCCGATACTCCAGGGATTCTGTGGCCTAAAGTGGAAAACCCACACAGTGGCTTCCGTTTAGCTGCTACTGGCGCTGTAAAAGATACTGCGATGGAATACGACGAGGTTGCGTTTTACACCATTGAGTACCTAGCAGCCCACTATGCAGACAAGCTTAAAGAGCGTTACCAAATCGAAGAGCTTCCTGAATCAGATATCGAGATCATGGAAGAGATTGGTCGCCGTCGTGGTGCACTACGCGCAGGTGGACGTGTGGACTTGCACAAAGTATCCGAGATTTTGTTGCACGAACTTCGCCAAGGCACACTAGGCCAAATTACACTAGAGCGCCCAGAAATGATCACTCAAGAGCTGATTGAAGTCGAGATTGAAACCGCTCGTAAAGAAGAAGAAAAAGCGAAGCGTAAAGAAGAGCGCCGCAAGCGCTATCTACGTAATAAGCGATAAACTGATATTATCTTTTTCCAATCATATTTTAAGGCGCGATTTTCGCGCCTTTTTTGTTATCTAATGCGCCCATTTTTTCACTTTTCAAACTTTATATTCCTCATACAAAATCCAGATATGAAGCACGAAAAAAACACCGCAAAATCGCCGTATAAACTTTAAGCACAAACTAGTTTAGACCCCGGGCCCCTATAGAGTTACAGCCACCATCCAACCCTCAAATGTCGAGTTTGCAAGGGTCTGCAAACTTATGCAACCTGGTTAGTGACACTCTCCCCAAAATCCGCAATATGAATAAGTGTCAGCGCTGGCGTTTTTCCATATGAAGAAGAGATTTATTATGAGTGAAACTATACAAAGCAAACCACTTCCTTCCTTTATTGAGGAACGCCTAGATTTTCATATTCAAGATCTAATTGAACCGAACGAGAACAAAAAACACCTTGTTCTTGGTAAACGTCCACCATGTAATGCTATTGTTATGCAAAGCAATGATTACCTTGCACTGTCTCATAACAAGGAGATTCAAAACGCGCATCGTGATGCGATTTCTCAACACGATGACAACGTCGTGATGTCCGCGATTTTCTTGCAAGATGATGAGTCGAAACCTGCATTTGAAACTCAACTAGCCAGTTTTGTCGGCATGCCTAGCTGTCTGCTTTCCCAATCGGGATGGGCAGCGAATGTCGGTTTATTACAGACTATTTGTGCACCGAACATACCTGTGTATATCGACTTCTTTGCGCATATGTCTTTATGGGAAGGTGCACGTATCGCAGGAGCACAAATTCATCCGTTCATGCATAACAACACCAACCACTTGCGAAAACAGATTTCACGCCATGGTTCGGGAATTATTGTTGTGGATTCGGTTTACAGCACTATCGGAACCATTGCTCCTCTACGTGATATCTACGAAATAGCACAAGAGTTTGACTGCGGCTTAGTTGTGGATGAATCGCACTCGTTAGGTACGCACGGTCCGCAAGGCGCTGGGCTACTGCAAGAGCTGGATTTGACTCATATGGTGGATTTTGTAACCGTAAGTCTTGCAAAGACATTTGCTTATCGTGCTGGCGCAATTTTAGGGGCAGAAAAGCTGGCGAAGACGCTTCCATTTGTCGCGTATCCTGCCATTTTCAGTTCTACCGTGTTACCGCAAGAGATCATTCGGTTAGAAACAACACTGGACGTCATAAAGAAAGCCGATGACAAGCGGGAGATTTTGTTTAAAAGAGCGAAGTCTCTAGCCGTTGGTTTAAAACGTATTGGGTTTACTATTCGCAGTGAGTCGCAAATTATCGCGCTAGAATGTGGCAACGAAAGAAACACTGAGCGAGTTCGCAACTTTCTAGAAGAAAGGAATGTCTTTGGTGCAGTTTTCTGTCGCCCTGCAACAGGAAGAAACAAGAACATCATTCGTTTTTCTGTCAATGCGGACATGACTGCCGCCGAAGTCGATCACGTTCTTTCCGCCTGCCAAGAAGCGTTTGTTCATCCCGATCTAGAGTTTGTATAAGCTAGAGTGTAGGTAAAAATAAAGAGCTCAGCAGTTTTGCTGAGCTCTTTATCCGTATTCGCGTTATGATCAACTCGTCTCGAGATAACACAGTTGCGAGTGATTAAATCCAGTTTGCGATTTTGTCGAATAAGCGATTTTTATCCGCTGGTTTCACGATAAAGTCAGACATGCCAGAAGAGCCTATTTTGTCCAGCGTAACAGGTGAGCTATCCCCAGTATGCGCAATAATAGGTACCGACGCATAGTTTTTATCCGAGCTTCGAATTCGCCTTGAAGCTTCTACACCATCCATGATGGGCATCTCGATATCCATAAGAATGAGGTCAACGTTCTCTTGCTCTAATGTATCCAGTGCTTGCTGCCCGTCTTCTTTCTGAATCACTTCAAAGCCCTGCTTTTCGAGTAACATCGCGGTAAATTTTCGCAAAGATTCGTTATCATCCACGACCATAATTGTCCGCTTATTTGACGTATCCAAAGCCACTGAGGCCGTTGGTGTCGACACATAGCTTGAATCATACAAGAGACGGTCAATGGTTGGCTTAGTATTCAATAACCAGGCTTGAGTCTCGACCCAAATAGGCTCATATGCCACTTTGCATGCTCTCTGTGTCGGGTGATGCTCAAAAAGATAAACGATACGAGCTTCCGTGAAAGACAGAAGAGATTCTAATCTATCTAATTGGTTTGCTCTTGCATCCAAGCTCTCAAGATCGATAAAAATCAGGTCGAATTCGAACTCATACTCTTTCTTTTTGAGCACTTGATTAACATCTAAGATCGTTGATTCAAAACCCATAAAACGGCTAATGTCCGTCACTTTCGACACAAGAATATCTTGATTAGTCACCGTTAGGATGGTTTTGAGTTTGGTCAAATCGTTTTTAATTTCAGTCACGATATCAGATGTGATCGGCGGGAAAGTTAACGTGAACTGAGACCACTCACCTAGCTGAGACTGGCATTCAATGTTACCTCCAAAAGAACGCATCACTTTTTTACAAAATGGCAAACCCAAACCATAGCTGCCTGACTTACCAGTTGTGTAAAAGTCCTGAAATATATTACGTAGGACATCAGGAGCAATGCCTGCACCATTATCGGTTACAACGATTTGGTTTGAGTGCTCCGTACTCGTCATGGAGACATGTATGTGGAAATCTTCAGATGTGCGATGATGGAAGGCGTTCTTGAAAAGGTTATACATAACGTATTTGAGTAAGGTATCGCTACCAAGAAAATCAAACTCACTTCTCGCATCTAGGGATATAGCAAAGCGATCCGTCGCACGCTTATAACTAAAGCTTTCAATCGCTTTTTCAACCACTGAGTGAGCAGAATGCTTTTGGAAACTGGATCGCGAGACACGGTTTTCGTCTATCGATGTCAAAAGTAAATCTATCGTCTCGTTGCCCGACTGGATGATGTTCATCGCATCCTCACTAACTTCGCGCAGCAGGGTGACATCCTCTCCGCTCATCAGATATTGGTCTTTCTCGGCTTCTTTTTTACTGGGTAAGACTGATTGGATAACATCGATTGACGTACAAAGGCCACTTAAAGGGTTACGCATTTCATGCGCAATTCCGGCCCCGAATGACTTGGCCAACGACACTTTCGCTTCGTGCTCTACTTGGTTCCGAAAGTAGAATAAATTGCCAAATACATAAATAAAGAGAAAGATTGGTACATGCGTCCAGTCCATTGTTAAATCGAGATGAAACCCTTTCGCCACCCAAGCAAAGAACGTCGCTAAACCTATTCCGGCAAAAGTTTGAGCGAACATAACTCTTGTGACATGAACCAATAGAATGTGCAAGAAAATCGCGGACATAAAGGACATGACCCAAACATTGGACCAGTCATTCATCAATAACATATAGAAAAAGAAAAACGGTAAGCAGATCGTTATCGTCACTTGGTAGTAAATATGGATATATTTTCGCCACGTTGACGACAAGCGGTTTCTAAAAATGATGCCAAAGAACAATAGTGAACAAAACAGTCTGAGCGGCAAGTTTTCATAAGCCTGTGGGAAAACAAAATCCCAAACAAAGTAGTACAGCGGAAAGCCAAGAAACCCCATCCAACCAACGAGAGTCAGGTTGGGTTCTGCATATTGATAAACCTTACGTATCGAGTCCATATTATCTATTTTGCCTACTCCGCCTGACGTCCCAATAGTGTGATTTGCATTCATTCTTATCGTTTTATTATTAAGTAATTATATATTACTTAACGCTTATAAGCAGCGCGAAATGGCGCAAATATTTCGCGACGCTTGTCTTTAATTTCAATCTTTTAAGATAGAGACACTTGATTTACAACCAAATAAATGAAGTTGCATATAGTTTAGTGTAATTTTGCGATAATCGCGTTGTATCCTAAGGGATGTTAATCTCATATACGTTCGAGACATTTAAACCGCGCCTTTGGCTCGAACTTCCAAAGATTTAACGACAGCATTCACTGTGGATGTAACGCGGTGATGAACAATTGGCTTGGGGTGTGTTATGGAACCTTTACAAATAAAAAACGTAATTTTTGATGTGGGAAATGTATTAGTACGCTGGTCTCCGGTAGAGATTGTTCGCTTAACATTTGGTCACTCAGTAGAAGCGGAAAAAATGGCCCAGTTGCTGTTTTCATCACAAATCTGGAAAGACTTAAACAAAGGAATCATTTCCGAAGAGGAAGCCAAACTTTGCTATCAACGTGAGCACAAAGTGACAGCGGAAGAAATGGACCGCTTTTTTTACTACGTCAAACATACACAAATATTACTTTACGGCAGTGTCGAACTGCTAAAAAGAATAAAAAGTGCAGGATATAGCGTTTATGCGCTCACAGACAACGTTAACGAAATTGTTGAGCATCTTCGTGCTACCTATGAATTCTGGCCGCTGTTTGACGGTGCAATCATCTCTTCTGAAGTGCAGTTACTAAAGCCACAAGCTGAGATCTACCAAGCCCTACTTTCAACATATCAGCTTCAGGCCGAGGAAACGGTATTTCTTGATGATATGCCATACAACGTCGAAGGAGCCCGAACGGTAGGCATGGCTGCCATTCAATTTGAAAATGCTCAGCAATGCGAGTCAGAGCTAAAAGCCATGGGGCTTTGCTTTTGAGTCGCCCACTGAAACACAATACTTTAGGTACAGGCACAAAAAAGAGCAGCGTTGATGCTGCTCTTATTGTTAAGCTAAAACGTCAGACTAGGAGTAAATAACGTTTTCTTCTATCCCACTGACTAGTGACTGAGCATTCTTCCAACGGAATACCTTCTCCAATACTTCTGTTCCACCAGGCGCACGCCAAGTTCGCTCTTGACATTCTTGACCTCCAATATGGCGGTAGAATTCAATTGCAGAAATGTTTTGCGATACGACTTCTAGATAAAGACCAGTGTCTTTAAAGTACTGTTGCTGCCATTCTGCGACAGCAAGTAATAGCTGCTTGCCAATACCACGACCACGGTAGCTGTCATCAACATGCAGTGCGTCAATAAAGGTTCCACGCTCGAAGTCATGGTTGCCAAACACACAAACGAAGCCGAGCAACAAACCACCCTCTTCCGCCAAGACAATGTGCTGGTTGAATGGTGGGTTGGTCAGACGGGTTTGCCAGATCAGTAGTTTGTCGTCAATCGCCTCTTTATCAAGATAGTTATCACTAAGAATGCCACGGTAATGACGCTTCCAACTATCCGCATGAAGATGCGCAATGCGCTCGTAGTCCTTATATTCCGCTAATCGTAAATCCATTACGTATTCCTATTTTCTTACATTTTTTGCTTCTTTATAGAGTCTCGGCATATTCCACCTTTATAACACTTGTTTCTTGGCAGATTTTATACACCTTAAGCCAGAGCTCATTTTTTAATACTACTCATTATTCAATTAAAAGCAAAATATCCCATCAAGTTCCTTAATGTACATCCAAAGGAACAGTCACATTTGTCTAACTTTAATTTGACTTACACGTGTACGCTGATATTCTGGCGAACAGTTGTTAGCTCAAAGTTAGGAATACACCTGTGACTCAAAACAAACCACCCATTATCTGGTTGAATACGTTGATATTTTCTTCCAGTTTTGTTCTGACTTTTATTGTAATGCCTTGGTATGCATATCATTTTGGACTGGGTTGGGAGCATCTAGTTTGGGGAGTGATGGCATTCAGTTTTACGAATCTTTCTATTACAGCAGGCTATCACCGACTCTGGAGCCACAAAACATACGAAGCTCATCCAATTTTACGTGCTATTTTTGCGATTGGAGGAGCATTTTCTTTGCAAAATAGTGCATTACACTGGTCTTCTGATCATCGTGTACACCACAAGCATGTCGACAATAACGACAAAGATCCTTACTCAGCTAAACGTGGCTTTTGGTATTCTCATATTGGTTGGATGTTACGCGACTACAACAAATCGCAGGAAAACGAATACACCAACTGCCGCGATTTAAAGCGTGACAAAATCGTCATGTGGCAACATAAGTACTATGTTCCACTTGCTCTACTCACCAATATTGGCTTTCCGGTCGCTCTTGGTATTATCTACGGCGATATTTGGGGTATGTTATTAGTAGTTGGTGCCGCTCGACTCTTTATGAGCCACCACACGACCTTTTTCATTAACTCACTTGCGCATGTTTGGGGAAAACAGACTTTCACGGACAAAAACACCGCTCGCGACAACGGCGTGTTAGCCTTTTTCACATTTGGTGAGGGCTACCACAATTTCCATCATATCTTCGAGAATGACTATCGTAATGGTGTGTACTGGTGGCATTACGATCCGACAAAGTGGTTGATTAAGTCATGCTCTTGGCTAGGACTGACATCTAAATTACGCACAACGCCAACATTTAGAATAGAAAAAGCTCGCGCAACTCAACTCTTGAAGAAAGCACAAGAAAAACTGGGAGCAAAACCGAATACGCAGACGATTCTCGATCAGTTACAACACGAGTTTGATGCGCTAGTTCATCACATGCAGGAATATTATGAGATGCGAAAGGAAGTGCTCGGTGCAAAAACAGCCAGTGTGGTAAAAAAATACGAGTGCTCTGTGACAAAGATAAAGTATCAGCAAATCAAAGCGGAGTTCGAACGGCAACAACGCAGTTGGAACCTCATGGTGCGCCGATACGCTTAACTTAACCTATCCTTACGATTTAGCTTCGCTTCGGCGAAGCTTTTTTGTTGCAAGGATTATTACCCTCTCCCAACTCACTGAGTTGTTTCTTTTTCTCATTTTGAATCAATTCCCTCACTATTTATTCAAATTTCTGGTCATATTTTCCTTCCTGCAAACAGCCTCAAACCAGCACATAACACTTAGAAAACCAAATTCCAACAATACAATCTAACGAAATTAATTATTAAATTATTATTTGTCTCAGATCATGCAAGCCCCATATTTGTCTCGTGCCACAGTTAAGAATTCTGTAAATTCCTTGTCATAAACTGAAACAGTTTCTTTCTTTTTTTCATAACATTCGGAGATCCCTATGTTAGAGCTCTTAATTGGCTTAGTTGTCACCATTGCTGTGGGTTACTTTATCGTCAAAGGCTATAAAGCAGCGGGCGTGTTACTGACGGCTGGTATTGCTTTACTTCTTATGACTGGCGTATTGGGGCATGACGTGCTGCCCTCAAAAATCACCTCAACCGGTAACATGGTGACAGACGCGCTAGAATACGTGAAATACATGCTACAATACCGCGGCGGCGGCCTTGGTATGCAAATCATGTTGCTATGTGGCTTCGCTTCCTATATGACTCACATCGGCGCGAATAACGTTGTAGTGAAACAGTTCTCTAAACCGCTTTCTGTTATCAAGTCTCCTTATGTCCTTTTGGTAGCGGCTTACATTGTGGCGTGTTTGATGTCTCTTGCGGTAAGTTCTGCAACTGGCCTTGGCGTACTATTAATGGCGACATTGTTCCCAATGATGGTCGCGATGGGGATCTCTCGTCCAGCAGCGGTTGCAGTTTGTGCCTCTCCTGCGGCAATCATTCTTTCTCCAACCTCTGGTGATGTGGTGATCGCCGCCGAAAAATCTGGCTTGGCGCTTGATGTATTTGCGGTACAAACAGTGTTGCCTGTTTCTATTTGCGCAATCATCGTGATGGCTGCCGCGGCTTTCTTCTGGAACAAATACTTAGATAAGAAAGAAAATACGCCAATGGAAAAAATTGACGTATCAGAGATCAAAGCCGATGCACCAGCGTTTTATGCGGCACTGCCATTTCTACCTATCATCGGCGTGTTCCTATTCAACGGTCGTACCATTCCAGGACTTAGCCTAGACATTTACACTATTGTGGTCGGTTCGATTTTCCTTGGCGCTCTGATCCATTACGTTGTAAATAAGTTTGATGGTAAGAAATCACTGGAAGATTTAGATTCTTGTTACGCTGGCATGGCTGACGCGTTCAAAGGCGTTGTGATGCTTTTGGTTGCAGCGGGGGTTTTTGCTCAAGGTCTAATGTCTATCGGCGCTATCGATAACCTACTTCACCTTGCAGACAATGCAGGTGCAGGCGGTGTTGCTTTAATGCTTATCCTTACTGCATTGACAGTTGCAGCAGCAATTGCAACGGGGTCTGGTAACGCGCCTTTCTATGCATTTGTAGAGTTGGCACCATCTTTGGCTGCGAAAATGGGACTAAACCCAGCGTTCCTAATTATCCCGATGCTTCAAGCATCAAACCTAGGTCGTACTATCTCACCAGTGTCTGGCGTAATCGTTGCGACATCCGGTATGGCGAACATCAGCCCGTTTGAGGTTGTAAAACGAACATCTGTTCCGGTTCTTGCCGGTCTTATCACAGTTATAATTGGTACTATGGTGCTTGTTCCAATGAGTGCCTAACGGCATCGCCAATATTGCTTATCGACAAGGCCCGGCTTCTAGCTGGGCCTATTTCTTTCATCTCTCCAGTGCCATTATTCTTTCTGTATTGCTTTGTAAATGCATTTTAATTGTTACTCAACTCGTGACATATTTCTCGGTTATTGCATCGCTTCTTCAGAAGCATTTGCTTAATATCTCAACAGTTTATATAAGAACTGAATACATTAAGAAAATGGGATTTATTATGACTGCATTTATTGTCTTTATCGTTATTGTCCTGCTCATTGTGGTGTACGCCGTCAGTATCTACAACAAGCTCGTTACTCTACAAAACCGTTTCAAAAACAGCTTCGCTCAAATAGAGGTTCAATTAAAACGTCGATACGATTTGATTCCGAACTTAGTTAATACTGCAAAAGGCTATATGGAACACGAAAAAGAAACATTTGAACGTGTCATCCAAGCTCGTAATCAAGCAATTGCTGGCCTGAAAGCAGCCAGTGACGCACCTGGTAGTGATGCGGCAATTAGCCAACTAAACCAAGCAGAAGGCATGCTGCAAAGTGCGTTGGGCAAACTTAATGTTGTAGTGGAAGCCTACCCTGAGCTTAAAGCGAATGAAACCATGAGTCAGCTTCAAGAAGAATTAACCAGCACTGAGAACAAAGTTGCGTTTGCTCGCCAAGCATTTAATGATGCGGTAACCAGCTACAACACATACAAACAAACGTTCCCGCCAGTGTTGTTTTCCAACGCATTCGGATTCCAAGATGGCAAACTGTTAGAGTTTTCTGACAGTGCTGAAATACAAGCGGCCCCGAAGGTTGAGTTCTAATGGATTTCTTTGACCATCAAGATACCGCGCGTCAACGCACTGGGCTTTTGGTGTTCCTGTTTTCCTTAGCAGTTGTCACCATCACTGGTTTGGTAAGCGTATTATCGATTGGTATCTATTACGGAGTAACAGGCGAACACTTTGATCAAGAAACCGCACTTACCTACGTCTTGTTGTGCTTTGCCGGTGTATTGCTGGTTGTTGCGATAAGTTCAACGGTTCGCTTATCCGCCCTCACCTCCAATGGAGGCCGAGGTGTTGCTGAGAGCATAGGCGGCAAGCTGATTTCCTCAAACACCTTAGATGCAAAACATAGACAACTGCTCAACGTTGTGGAAGAGATGGCAATTGCATCTGGTATTCCGGTTCCTCCCGTCTATGTGATGCAGGAAGAGCGCGGTATCAATGCTTTCGCAGCAGGCATGAGCATTGATGATGCCGTCATCGGCGTCACACAAGGCGCACTGGATAGCTTCACGCGAGATGAACTACAAGGTGTCATTGCTCATGAATTCAGCCATATCTTAAACGGAGATATGCGTTTGAATACGCGTCTTATCGGCGTACTGTTTGGCATCACTTGCATTGCACATTTTGGACACTTGGTCTTAGATAACACTCATCATACGAGTCGCGTATCAAGAAGTTCTTCCGATTCCGATAAAGGCTTTGCGGTTATCATGCTGATTGCGATTATCTGTTTGGTTCTGGGCTGGATTGGCACCTTGTTTGGCTCGATGATCAAAGCCGCAATCTCTCGTCAACGTGAATTTCTCGCTGATGCCAGTGCCGTTCAATTTACTCGAAACGATCAAGGCATTGCTGGTGCACTCAAGAAAATTGGTAGTCATATGGCGGGTTCTTCATTGAATACAAAAGCAAGCGATGAGATGAGCCATATGATGTTTGGTCAAAGCAAACTCTCCGGCTTTTCTGGCCTATTTGCTACTCACCCTCCACTAGAAGAACGGATTCGCCGAATTGAACCTGGTTGGGATGGAAGTTTTTCTCAAAGTTCGCATCGTCCAACGACAAGCTTTGAGAATGATAACGTTAGTGGATTCACATCAGGGACATCGACACAACCGGAGAAACCAACCACCGGAGAACTCAGCGAAGTAGGTCAACAACTACTTAACCAACTTCCTTCCGAACTTGTCGACATCGCTCGTGAACCATACAGTGCGCGCTTTATTGCTTTTGCCTTGATATTTGATGGCAGTGAACTCCAGCGAGAGATGATAAAAAGTCATATCCCAAAGGTGTCTCAAGCACAATTATTACCATGGCTGGATTATGATTTGCCTCTTCATCTACGCTTTCCATTACTCGAACTCTCCATTCCTGCCTTGAAATCGCTAAGTGAGGGTCAGAAAAACAGACTGTGCCAGGTGCTACGCGAACTCTCTCAAACTGATGACCACTACTCACTCGCAGAATGGTGTGTCATCAACTTATTGGAGAAGCAACTACTCGAATCGTATGGATGTACAAAACAGTTCCAATCTTTAAAGCAATTAAAAGAGAGTGTGTTTTGGCTACTGCGCGAATTGGCTTGGGTTAGTCACTCTCAACCGGAAGACGCTCAACGTGCATTTAGCAGCGCCCTAACCTGTTTGGGCTTTAATGATGCAGAGTTACAACCCGCAAATAAGAACTGGGGCCTAAATCGCGCCGCTTTAGAGCTCCTACTGCAGCTCAAACCGAAAAGTCGTCGCTTGTTCGTAAAAGCGTGTCGATTAGCGATTGAATCGGATGGAAAGGTTACCGTTGCGGAAGGAGAACTCTATAGGGTAATCGCCTGCTTCTTAGAAGTTCCAGAGCCGCCACTAACAGTATCATTCAATACAGGACAACCCCTACCGAGCCAAACACAACAAGCTAACTGACTTAGCTTTAAACAAAAACGCCAGCACTTTTGCTGGCGTTTTTTCTTATTTGACAATTTACGCTGACTTAAATCGATCAGGGATCTTAGTGATACTCTCTCGATAACTAAACCATAAGTAGGTCACGGCGAGAGAGAAGAATAAATACGAAAGTGCGAAGACGATTGGAGATGTAATTAATTCAGCCGACATTCCCCACATCACACCAACAACCGTTATCGTCAACTTAGAAAGCATGCCGCAAATTAGTAAGAATAAGGCAAGCTGCGGAAAGCGCGAGCTACGGAATGCAAAGAAATAACAGCTCCCTACCGCTAGAGAAGCAATAGATAGACCCAACATAAATGAATGGATGTGGTCTGCAGATGCGACACCAGCAGATACCGAAGCCATGAGTAATAGGAACAGTTTCATAAGTCACCTCACAACAAGTCTAAAAAAGCATCCCTTCATAAATGAAATCTCATTTTTCGCTATATTCTGCTCCTATAATCTGCAATTACAAGTGACTTTTTTGTTCACTTAATGCACAAAAAACCTAATCAGCCCTAGTTATTACAAAAGGTTAACAATTTAAATTTAAGAAACCCTTTACATCCAATACTTACGGCGACAAGACGATATTTCAGTCATTTTTGTTACAGGGAGTTAACACGGTAACATTTTGAAATTTTTTATATGAAATGTGAGCTGTGCACCCAACTGCGCACTGAATTCTCTGTTTTGACTAGTTCCTCGTTCCTCACAACAAAAATCATCACTTTTTGATAACACTCCAACCACATACAAAACCATGAATTCACATCCGCTTTTAATGTTTCAAATTATTTTATCAGTAACGGCAAAAAGAGATTCCAATCACATATTTATTGGTTATAATCCGCGCTCATTGCGTTAATCGTTGAAAAACGCAAACTAATTTTGAGAAAAAACATCTTTAAACCAACCCTCTTTGCGGCATTGCCAACAAGAGGAAAAACTGAGAATGAAAATGAGCAAGATTGATAAAGCTATGCGCATCCTGTTAGCAGGGTTCTGTATCAACCTTTGTCTTGGCATCCTGTATGCTTGGAGTGTATTCAACAAGGCACTGGTAACTGAATCAGGCTGGAGTGCTGCAGAAGCTTCTGCACCTTACGCAACTGCAACCATCACTTTCTCTATCTGTCTTCTTGTTGCAGGTATTCTGCAAGACCGCATGGGTCCGCGTATGATTCTTATCCTAGGTACTGTTCTTACAGGTCTAGGCATGATCGCATCTGGCTTTGTTGACACTCCACTCATGCTGAACATTACCTTCGGTGTGATCACAGGTGCAGGTATCGGTTTTGGCTACGCATGCCTATCACCTTCTGCAATGAAATGGTTCCACGCTTCGAAGAAAGGCATGGTTAACGGCATTATTGCGGCTGGTTTCGGTCTAGCGGCTATCTACCTAGCACCAGTAACATCATCATTGATCGACAGCATGGGCATTCAAACGAGCTTTATGGTTCTTGGTGTTGGTATCCTGGCAATTGCAGTTCCTCTTGCAGCAACCATCAATAACCCACCAGCAGACTACACGCCTGCAGAACCGAAAGTAAAAGAAGGTCAAGCACCTAAAGCAGTTAAAAAGTCAGATGATCTAACTTGGAAAGCAATGCTGAAGACGCCACAGTTCTACTCTCTATGGATCATGTACGCATTCGCAGCTTCTGTTGGTCTAATGATCATCGGCAACATCACGACCATCGCAAGCGTTCAAGCAAACTTACCAAACGCCGTTTACCTAGCGTCTATTCTTGCTGTATTTAACTCAGGCGGCCGTGTTGCTGCGGGTATGCTTGCAGATAAAATCGGCGGTGTTCGTACGCTTCTACTTGCGTTCGTCTTACAAGGCGTAAACATGGTGTTGTTCGCAACGTTCGACTCTGAGTTCACTCTGATCATTGGTACTGCGATCGCAGCGGTAGGTTACGGTACACTTCTAGCGGTATTCCCTACTCTAACGGCCGAGTTCTACGGTTTGAAAAACTACGGTACTAACTACGGTGTGCTTTACACTGCATGGGGTATCGGTGGTGCAATCGGCGCAGCAGTTGTTGGCTTCTCTATGACGAACGGCGAAGGCTACACCTTGGCTTACACTATTTCATCAGCAATGATGGCAGTATGTATCGTACTTGCGTTCATCACCAAGCCATTGTCTGAAGCAAAAGTAGCGCACCTAAAAAACGCATAATTGCCAATTGATTTGATAGCGAAAAGGCTTAACCTATGGGTTAAGCCTTTTTTGTTATCGGTCGTTTATGGAAAGCCCTATCGAACTTGCACCAGACTACTATCTAGAAAACTTCTTTAAGCTGACTCACCACGCAGTAACCTGGTACAGCGATTTACTGGCTGAGGAAGAACACGCTTGGCTTTGCTCGTTTGATTCCTTGAGCAAACACGCCCAGTGCCTGTTGGTGCGTTTATACAGCCGAAAAGGGCGTTGGTTTCGAAGTGATAAGCTGAGTTATCAAGAAATACCTTCAATCAATGAAGCGCTGGCAGAATTGAGTCAACATGAGTTTGTGGCCCTTTCCCCCACACTCTCTCATCAAGAGTTAGCGTCTAACTTACTGACGAAACCGGAGATCTCTGCACTTTACCCAGAGCTACCGAAGTCATTAAAGAAAGATGTCCTTGTAGAGAGTTTAAGCAACACGGAATTTGATCGTTTTGAGCAGCTTGAGTTTACGATCATCAAACTCAATTCCGCCCACATGATCGATGTTTTACTCACCCTATTTTTTGCCAACACCCATCAAGACTTAAGTCAGTTCGTGCTTGATGACTTAGGTCTACATCAGTTCGAGCAATACCAATTGAGTAAAGTGCGCCGTTTCTTTGATTCACGTGAGCAAAGAGACCGCTTAATTGAACTGAGCCAACTGAGCAACTTGTACTGGCAATTTGATCGAAAAGACAAAGCCAATCTCGACTTATTAATTGAGGCAATGCCTCAGCCCGTTAATCACCATTACGTGGATCGTAAACGTGAACACATGTTGAATGACATAGCACGTGATTACGAACGGATTGATGAGCTAGAGACCGCCCTATCACTATTTGGCCAAACTCAGCTCGCTCCGAGCCGAGAACGACGTGCACGTATCTATGACAAACTAAACCAAGATGATTTATTTAGTGACATTGTCACAGAGATGCTGCAGTCGCCAATTGATGTGTCTGAGCTCGAAGTCGCACAAAAACTTGAGCAACGGTTGAAGCGAAAACAAGGCGCGAAAATGCCAAGAGTAGCAAAGCCACTCTGCTCCGAATACCATATTGAACTGGATTTATCTCAACAACGAGTCGAGCTTGCCAGTAAAGCGTATTTTGAGTCCTTAGGCTGGAATGTGTTTTACGCTGAAAATGCGTTGCTCAACTCGCTACTGGGGCTTACATTCTGGGATGCGATTTTTGCTCCTATTGAAGGGGCATTCATTAACGCTTATCAACACCGTCCTTTAGATTTATATCACTCGGATTTTGTTACCAAGCGCCAAGTTTTGATAGACACCGCTTTTGCCGAACTAGAAGCGGGCAACACCCAGACGTTATTGACAAAATACGATGAGAAGTTTGGCATCAGTAATCCATTTGTACATTGGAATTTAATAAGTAAAGAGCTACTCGAAACAGCGCTCAACACTATCCCAACCAATATGCTGATGGCGCTGTTCAAAATACAATTGAGCGACCTTAAGCTTTACCGTAATGGGATGCCGGATCTCATTGCTTTTAAAGAAAACGAGTTCAAGTGGATTGAAGTGAAAGGTCCTGGCGATAAACTCCAGGATAACCAATGGCGTTGGATCAAAGAGTTTACTCGCCTTAATGTCCCGTTTGCGGTGTGTTACGTCGCCGCAACTTAACTTACTCTATATAAAGAGCTTGGTGTTTGTTCACTCAAACCGCCCCTCGGTTATCGCCCCTTGCTCTTTTTTCTAAACATTTTTTTCGTTTCTTCACGATCGCTTCACGCTTCTTCACACAAAATGCGCTTCTACTCACTAAGTTGATTTGAAGAGGCAAAATAAAATGAACAAAACACTTCTTGCGTTACTTGTTACCTGCTCAGTTTCGGTATCTGCGGCTCCTTATGTAGGTCTGGAATATGGACTAGGCACCACTGACCATGATTTGGAACCTCACTTTTCAACTGACAACGTAACACTCAGCCCTGAGCTTGAAGACGGTATTTTCTCAGGTTTTGTCGGTTACGCGTTCAATGACAACTGGGCGCTAGAGTTGGGCTACAGCCAATTTGACCTTGATGATAATCGTTCAAAGAACCTTGGTATCAAACAAATTGATGGCAAAGATTACCATCATGAAATGGATTGGGATGCGTCAATCAAAGCCAAGCAAGTGTCGTTGGCACCTGTGTTTAACTATGCATTAAATGACAAATGGACAACAAAATTCAAAGCGGGTCTAACGTACACGGAATACAACGCCAAGGTTTCTAAACATCAAGAATACGAGCTTGTCGCGAATGATGATGTAGAAATGAACAACACGCTTTTCCACAACACAGAGAAAAACAACGAGCTAGGCGCAATGTTCTCAGTGGGTGCGGAATACAGAATTTTCCCGCAGCTCACCATAGGTGCAAACGTAAAATATCAACTAGACAGCTACGCAAACACGGCATCCTTCAACGTAGGCACAACTTACTACTTCTAATTTAAGGAGACGATAATGAAAAAAATAATTTTAGCATCCATGTTTGCCCTACTTTCAAGCTCAGCTTTCGCCGCATTTAATGGTCCAGAAGTAAGCGTAATTAATTCGGTGAAAGAGGCGCACAACGTAACCGACGACAGCGCCGTCATGTTAACCGGGCACATTGTTCAATCTCTTGGTAACGAGACTTACTTGTTCAAAGATGAGACTGGCGAAATCGAAGTAGAAATCGACAATGAAGATTGGATGGGACTAGACGTTGGTCCAAACGATAAAGTGATGATTCGAGGCGAAGTTGACTCAGAGTGGACAACCACGCAGATCGACGTAGAGACCATTCAAAAGCTTTAATTCGCCTGACACCTCAACACAAACAACACAGCCACATATTGGAGGCTGTGTTGTTTATGAGCCGGAAACTACTCGTTTAGCTGGTCAAGCAAGGACAATCTTGCGGCAAGACTAATCGTATACTCTTAGGCTGAACATCAAACCGTATTGTTCTCGAATGATATGGTTCGCCATCTAAATTGAGCGGAAGTGGATTTGGGAAGTCTATCTCCAACCAGCTTGCTCTTGTGTGTTTTACAAACTCACCTTTCTCGCTAGGATTATTGATCTCTTCGATAACTTTCGGCAGCTCATGAGGCAAGAATGGACGCACCAGTGTTAGATCCATCAAGCCATCATTAATCATCGCTTTCGACGCTAACTCTTGCCCACCTCCAGCTAAGCGACCATTGCAGAAAGCGCCAAGCAACATTTCTCCCTGATAAGCCCCACCTTCAATTTTTATTGTTCCGTCATAAGGTTTAAAGCCGAGCGCTTTTACAACACCGGTTAGTGTATAAGCGCCGCCACCAAGAAAGTTTTTAAGTTCAACAGGCGTTTCTGCCGTAACTTCTGCGCCAAACCCTGCTGTTGCCACGTTAACAAAGTAGCGATCGTTAGCCTTGACACAATCGACCAAAGTAGACTGCCCTTCTACGGCGAGAGATAAAGACGCCTTGATAGAAGCTGGCACTTGAATCGCGGTGGCAAAATCATTTGCGGTACCAAGAGGGATAATGGCTAACTCAGGGCGTTTTTCTTCTTCAATTTGGATAATCGCAGAAGCCGCCTCATTGACGGTCCCATCGCCACCAGCGACAACAATACGTTCAATCCCTTCATCAACCGCTTCTTTCACCAAGCGCGGCATGTCTTGAGATTCCCAAGTCACTCGCACTTGCAGATCGACGCCCTTGTCTCTCATTTTCATGATTGCATCTCTTAACTCTGGGTTCCCAGCTTTTTTGCCGTTAAGGATGGCACGTATTGTCTTCTTCATTGCACTTCCTATTGGTTGATGGTTTTCCCTGCTTGTTTAATCTGTGATCGCAACCATTGATGGGCACTGTCGTTTGTCCGACTAGGATGCCATATTGTGCAGAGCTCATAGGTTTGTTCATCAAATGGCATAGATAAAGATTTAACATGATAGGTGTGGTTGAACAAGTTGATCATCGACTCGGGCATTAAACCAATATATTCACTACCGCAGATAACAGGTAGCATTTCTAACACGCCAGAAGCTCGATACTTTACCTTTCTTTTATCCAAGTCGACAATATCATCGGCGTTTAACAAGCTCTTACGACTCTGCCACTGCGAAACCACCACATGTTCTTCTTCAAAAAATTGTTCAGCCGTAATCTCGTCCTTTAAGCGTGGGTGCTCCTCGCTACACACCACCACCAAGCGCTCAGTAAGTACAGTTTCAACTTTTAAAACTGTTCTTGCTCTTGGCGCGATATCAATGATCAAGTCGTAACGTTGCAAACGCAGATCGCTTTCAAAATCTTCCGTAAAGAGTGGATGAACCTCTAAAGCAATATGTGGTGCTAACTCCCGGATCTGTTTCATGACTTGAGGGAGCAACTCAAAACTTGCAACAGAGACACAAGCAATGGAAAACACTCGATTCGATACTTTAGGGTCAAATTCGCTAGAAGCCGTCAGAGTTGAAGTAAAGTTTTGCACCGAAGTAAGCAGCGCAGGGTAAATATCCATAGCAAAAGAGGTAGGTTCTACCCCCTTGGTACAGCGATGAAATAAAGGTTCGTCATAAATATCACGAAGGCGTGCCAACGCTTTGCTGACTGCGGGCTGTGTGATACTGAGACGTGCTGCCGCTTTAGATAAGTTCCCCTCTTCATAAATGGCAATAAAGATGGGGATGAGATTAAGATCGGTCGGTTTCATGCTATTAAATTTTTCGAAAATCACTTTTTCTATTTTAATCTAACAGCATGATTGTTAACGTAGCCAAGTACAAGAAATGGGCGGTACGACCTGTTTTAATGAGTTTTAACTCAATTTTGACGTACTCCATTCACCGCATAAGTGAGCAGCTAGCGTGCAAGCCAAAGCTTACATTAAGATTTGCCTAAATATGGGGTAAGAAACTCGCTGACTTCCTCGCCGCATAAACCAATTTCTACCTCAATACCGGCTTGTTTTAGAATCTCGATACCTCGACCACTGTTGCGCGGATCTGGATCCAACATGGCTACGACGACTTTGCTAATACCGGATTTTACTAATGTCAACGCGCACGCTGGCGTGCTACCAACAAACGAACACGGTTCGAGCGTAACGTATGCCGTCACCGATTCTAACGAGCCTTGATATGCATTCAGCGCTTCTACTTCCGCGTGATTGCCACCAATAGCTTGAGTATGACCTTCTGAAACGATTTGATTGTCTTTCACTAACACGCAGCCAACCGGCGGGTTGGGTTGACATTCAGGAAGCGCATTTTTGGACACTTCCAATGCGCGGCGCATAAACTCGTGGCTCATTTGAACTCTATTCTCTAATAAAAACGAGGCGCTATATTAGCGCCCCGTTTTATTCATTGCCATCTCTTCCAATGACTTTGTCCAGTTCTGGTAACGCTCGCGGAATACGGAGTTTAAAGCGTTGTTGTTTGGTCTGTATTTTGCGCCACATCGACTTCATTAAATGAGCGCTATTTTCACCACTTTGCAGTCGCGACGCACTTTTTTGCCACGATTCACTCGAATCGGCTTTGGTCATTTCCAGCTCTGCCGTATTTAAACGCAATTGTTTGTACAATACGGTCCTTGCTTCAGACCAACGTTTAGCCTTTAACAAACGGTGGAACGTCAACCATGCTGGTGTCGGTCTGTTGCGGTAGTAACGTTTAATGGCTACCAATGAAACAGTCACAAAACCCAGCAATACAAGCGTGGATACAATCCATGCAAAGTACGTTTTGATGAAGGATTTCAACGTGTGCTTCGCAGCAAATGTTTTGCCCTCTAGCACCACCGTTTCCACTTGTTGAGTCTTACTGTTCCACCAACGGAACTCATAATTTGGCAGGGTTAATTCACCACCTTGTTGAATCACGTACACGCTCTCTTCTGTGCGTGTTGACTGGTAATCACCACGTGTTTGCGTATCTGTAAGACGGTGCGGTTGAGGATACGCTTGGTAACGGGTTGTTGATTCTCCTTTCAACAAGTCTGGTAACAACACAGATAGTGAATCTTGAGCTGAAACGGTGATTTTACGCGTGATTGCATCCCCAACTTTGAGTGACTCAGTGGAGGTTTCCCACTCTTGTTTTACGTCTACGTGCGTTGCAGAAAACCAAGGCGTATCACCGCTCAACAATCCCGATGGCAAGACAGTTTTGAACTTAATCGGCTGCGTGTAAAGTGTGCCTGATACCTTCTCGCCGTCCGGTGCCGACACCTGAACGCCTACTGCGACAGGTGGAATCACAAAATCACCAGATGCTTGTGGGTACAAAGTCACTTCCCAGCGTTGACGCGACCAAGTTTGTCCGCCCTTGTGCTCCGTGAAGTTAGTGGCTAACTGATTACGCTGTTTGGCGATAACATTGGGCATTTCAATACTGCCAATTCGCGTCCCCCCCGTAAACCAGCGCGGCGTTGCCACTTCGATGGTTAAAATAACTTGCTCATTGACACTAAAACTTGGCGTTTTACGCTTTTCTCCTGCCGTTGGTTGTTGACCAACCCACGCTTGCAACTCAACACCATGATTGCGTTGAAGATCGTAAATATCCTGAGCGGAAACGTGACGACTTACGAACAGACTCAAACAAACCACTAACCATGCCACTATCCGTACAGGAAGAGAAAAAGAGTTAACGCGATGGACATTCATCATCATTGGGCAGCCTCCTCTGTATTGTGTTCCGTTGTCGTAGTTGAGCTACCCGTTGTTGGCGAGCGTAATTGAATTTGGAATTTAGCGCGTAAGAAATACTTCGGATCCGCTTCGACTCGCTTTAGCCACTTGTCGGCTAATTCTTGGCTACCTAAGATGTCGTCTGCGCTTAACGTCTCTTTAATCATCAACTCCGCTGACGTTTGTTCATCCGCTCCTTCTGCGGTTTGAGGGTTGTCGCCTAGCTCGGTTGACGCCTCTTGCTCTGTTCCGGCTTGACTTTCACTCATCTGATTTATCTCATCGACGATGCCAGCAATCACTTTCAAGTTGTGCTCAACATCAGGTCTTAACGACTCGTTCAACGTTGGCTTGCTGGCTAAGGATTTTAACAAGTCGCGAGCAGCCAAATATTCACGTTGGCGCGCCAATGCGCTCGCCGCATTGTAAAGACCGTAATCTCGAACCTCTTCAGACGGGTCGTTTTGCATTTCCAAAAACGCACTGTGCGCGAGTTCAAACTCGCTAGCGTAATAGTATGCCGTGCCTTTGCGTAATGGATCGACAAAGTGTTTTGCAGCTTCTAAATACGCTTGTTGGTTGAACAAACGCTGTCCTTGTTGGTCTGGCGTCAGCCACAAATCCCACCACCATTGCGCCACCTTGTCGAAGGTCGTCACTTTTTGCACAACTTGTGGCTGTTCGGCTTTAACAGAAATGTTCTCCGCCATCGCACTGGTCGGCATCAACAGTGTACCGCTCACCATTGCAATCACGCACCACTGCACTAACCACCCTTTTCTAAACCACAGCATCATGATCAACGCGATTGGGAACAGCAGTTGATAACCCATGTCTTTCCAAGGCATTGAAGATTCGCCATTAAGCTGCATATTGCGCTCAACGTATCGATTCAGTTGTTCGATATCACTGTTATCGACCGTCACTTTCACCAATCGACCGTTGGTCTGGCTGGCCAGTTTTTGCAGAGAATCCAAATCCATCGGATTGTTACTCACGATGTCTGCATTCCCCGCAACAAGAATTAACAGTTGATAAGGTTTGCCTGCAAAATACGCTTGGTATTGCTTAATCGTGGCTGGGTTCACGCCGTCACTCACCAACAAAACGGTGGAACCTGGTTGACCTTGCAATTGTTGATCAATTAACGGCAAGGCTTTTTCAGCAAGCTTACCTTGCACGGGCATGATTTCTGGCGTAATGGCCGCCAAGAATGGGTCAAATACTTTGCTGTCTTGAGTCACAGGCATCGCCACATGAGCACTGCCCGCAAACACGACTAAACCCGTTTTTCCGCCTTTTCGCGCAGCTAATAAATCGCGTATTTTCTGTTTGGAACGCTCAAGGCGGCTTGGTGGGAGATCTTTTTGCAGCATCGAGTCGCTGTTATCAAGCACCACAAGCAGAGAGGCTTTATCTTCACCAAAGGGAGAAGATTCACGTTGCCACGTTGGGCCTGCACAAATCACAATGGCGATTAGCACAATCAGCATCAAGAGCTTAAGCGGCAGTTGCTTGCGCCAACCTCGCTCGCCTATCGTCAAAGCATTGCGTAAATGTTCGGGCAGAATATCCTTCCAGCTTGGTTTGCTTTCTTCTCGCCAGCGCAACCACACCAAGAAAAACATGGGGATCAAAGCAAGTAACCACAACGGTCGAATAAAATGAAACTGCGTAAAGAATTGCGTCCAACTAAGAGAATCAAACATCGCTCTCTCCTAATGATGATCGTGTTGCAGCCCTTCTTTTGAGTGTCGCGACGCTGAACGCGAGTAAATGCATGATAACCACTAACGCCATCAAGTAATGGTGAAGACTTTGTTTCGGCCGGTATGTGGTGCTTTCGTAAAGTTGAGGTTCCAGTTTGCCAATCTCGTCGTAGGCAGCCGACAGTTCATCACGGTTGAGTGCTTCAAACGCTTCACCGCCGGATTCTTTCGCAATGCGATGAATCGTGTCCATATCCAACGCGGTTTCACCTATCGTTTCCGGATCACCCATCGCAATCACGTGCACTCGCACGCCTTTGGCTTTCGCAACTTTCGCCGCATCAATCGGTTCGACAAAGCTGCCCGTGTCGTTACCATCGGTTAATACAATCGCGACTTTTTCACGGTTTTGATCTTGTTCTAAAGCACCACGCGACTTATCGCTTTGCTCAAAAACTTTAATCGCTAAGCCAATCGCATCACCAAGATGGGTACTCTGCCCTGCCATCGCCACATCGGTTTGGTTAAGCAGTTCGAGCCACACTTTTTGGTCAGCGGTAAATGGCGTTTGCACGAAAGCGGCATCACCAAAAAGAACCAAGCCTAATCGGTCACCTTTACGAGACTGAACAAACTCCGTCAACACTTCTTTCGCCGCATCAAGGCGAGAAATTTTTTCACCTATACGAGAGGTGAAATCAGGCTCAGCCATGGAACCCGAAAGGTCCACCACGACCATCACATCGCGCCCTAAACTCTCGCGAACTTGAGGCTCGCCTAACACGGTGGGTTTGGCCATCGCACACACCACCAAAAGCCATGAGAGAATTAACGTTGCTCGTTGCCACCAGCTTGGGGTTAACTGGCTTGCACCTTCTGATGGCGTCTCGCCAATCGCTTCCACCAGCTGACTAAAAAACGGCACTTTGATCGCCATTTGCTTAGTGCGATATGCAGGCACCAAGTAGTACACCACCAATGGCAGCGGCAAAATCAGAAACCACATTGGGTGAGCAAATTCAAAACCAGACAAACCAGTTATCGATGCAAGAAGATCATTCATGTTGACCTCCCTGATGTGCTTTGCGTTTCAATCGTGGTGATTTCTTTGCCGCGCTTTTTTGAGCATCACCACGGTGTTCACTCACCCAGTTTTTCGCACGAGCAATAAGCGTTACTCGCTCTTCGTTGGTTAGCGTAACGCTTGGGTCAACAATACTTTGTAGCCAGCACTTTGAAAGCTCATCGTTAAAAACCATTTGCGAGTTTGCTTGAGAGTCTCTGGTTTGCGGATACAGCGCATCGAGCTTACGCAGAAAGGCGGTATCAAACAATTTCGCGTTGCGGCTATCAACATGAATCAGCACAATTTTAAGCACAGAGAACAATGCTTTAGGCATGCCTTTGTCGCTCGGTTTGATTTGCGAAATCGCCAGTAGAGCTTCTTTTCGGTAACGATTATGCCACCATTGCCGACCCAAGCGATATGCAACATATACCAATGCAATGAACGCAACCGCCGCTAAAATTTTCCAGCCAATAGTTTGCGGATACCAACTAACGCTTGGTGGCACGGCCACATCATGTAGCTCTCTGAGTATGTAGGTACTCGGAGGCGTAGGAAGACCATTCATCTAACGCCCCCCTACCAGTTTTTGAAATTGTTTAATGTGCTCGCCTGTCGTATCGAGTTCGATGTGCGGAAGGTGTTTCATCGCCATAAGTTGAGAGAGTGATTGTCGCTGTAAGCTAGTTCGAGCCTCAAGCTTTGCGCTCGCGGCCTCTACCTTTGCTTTGCTATCTAAATTGAGTTGATACTGCCCATCACCAACCACCCATTTCGATTTTGCCAAATCGTCTGGTAGTGCTTGTTCTAATGGGTCACTGACCATCACTGCGAGAACATCGTTGTGCTGTTGTAACTGTTTAAGGTGGTCAAGATGGTGCTCCTCGCAGTCGCTCCAGTCGCTAATAAAAATCAATGTGGATTGTTTGAGCTTCATGCGTTTAATGAGCTCAATCCATTGACTGAACGTCACTTTTTCGGAATTGCGGGAGTCCACATTGAGCGATTGATTGGCTTTAGCGAGACGCTTAAGTTGAGCCAGAAGATCGTTTTGCGAACGCTGCGCCTTGCTGTGAAACAACGCCTGTTGGGATGCGATGACAAAACCAACTCGGTCGCCATCTTTTAACACGCGCCACCCGCACATGGCCGCGATTTCAGCCGCGACAACCGATTTCATTACTTGCGTCGAAGCAAAAAACATTGCGCTGCGCTGGTCGACACACACGATCACGTTGCGATCTTTTTCTTCGGTGTAGCTACGCACATGCGGTTTGCCTGTGCGCATCGTAACTTTCCAATCCAGATTACGAATGTCGTCACCCAATTGGTAATGACGCAGCTCTTCGAAGTTCAATCCACGACCACGAAACAGCGAATTGTGGCGGCCTGAGAGTACGCTACCCGCTTTTAGGTGAGGAAGTAAACTGAATGATTCTGCTTGTGCTTGCAAGCGTACTAAGCGAGCGTAATCGCAGTACAAACGGGGATCCATCCCCTGTGATTTTGGCGCAAGAGTTGGCTTAGCCATAATGCCTCCCGCTTACCCAATTTCTACACAATCTAGCAGCTCTTGCACGACGCGTTGGTGATCGACTCCGTCTGCTAGTGCATCGTAGGTCAAAGAAAAACGGTGGCCCAGTACAGACGGAATCATGGCTCGCACATCGTCAGGAGTGACATGGTCACGTCCTTGCATCCACGCATACGCACGAGCGCATTTGTCTAGTGCGATGGAAGCACGAGGACTAGAGCCAATCTCAATCCATTTTGCTAAGTTTGAATCGGCATAACGCTCTGGCTTACGAGTCGCCATCACTAACGCGACGATGTAGTTTTCCACTAGATCTGACACAACAATATCAGGTAGTTGACGACGTGCTTCTAGCACCACGTCAGGTTCGATGTGTTTTGGCGTAATAATTTCGCTGCTGGTTTCCGCACCTAATTCTTCACTGCGCACCAAACGAATGATGTCACGTTCGGCTTCATCTTCTGGGTAATCGACGGTAACCTTCATGATAAAACGGTCCATTTGTGCTTCTGGCAGCGGATACGTGCCCTCTTGTTCTACTGGGTTTTGCGTTGCAAGCACCATAAACAAGTCTGGCAATACGTGAGTTTTATCACCTACCGTGATTGTGCCTTCGGCCATGGCTTCAAGCAGTGCTGCTTGTACTTGGGCTGGCGCACGGTTGACCTCATCGGCAAGCACTATGCTGTTAAAAATTGGCCCTGGCTGAAAATGGAGTTGCGGCTTGCCATCCAACTCTTGATAAACCTCGGTTCCCGTCACGTCCGATGGCAAAAGGTCCGGCGTAAACTGGATTCGACCAAAACTCGTGTTTAACAAGTTGGCCAACGATTTTACAGAACGTGTTTTTGCCGTTCCCGGCAAACCTTCTAGAAGAATGTGCCCGTTCGTTAATAACCCGATGACTAAAGCTCGAACCACGTGGCTTTGTCCAATGACGCTTTTTTCTGTTTGTTCGATGAGTTCTTTTATCGCTTGTTGTGCGTGGTTCATAGGGTACCTTTTCAGTGGTTTAAGCCGTCTTTTCAATAGTTAAGTATAAGAACAAATGAAATAACTTAAGGTTATATTCACTATGTTATCTTTGTGGTTCTTCAGATTGGAGCAGCTGCGCAAGACCAACCAACATCGGTAATGCGTAATCAAAGAACATTTTGATTCCCGAACACAGATAGTTTAGTCCAGCCTCGTCATTCGGCGTTTTGATCAGACGGTTTTTCGGACACTCGCCCCAGCAATAAGGCAAGTAGGGACACTGCTTACAATACGTCGGCAAAGATTCGCGTTTTGCCATGCCAAAGGTGTATTGTCGTGTAGAGAATGCCATGTCATTCAATGAGTGTTCATGAATGTTGGCGAGTTTGTATTCTGGGTATACATAGTGGTCGCAACTGAACACGTCGCCATTGTGCTCAATCGCCAAGCCTTTGCCACAAAACTCAGCTGTCACGCAAAGCTGAGACGGTTTCCCCATTACTTGCGCTACCGCGGTTTCAAACAGGTTAACCAGTACACGGCCAAGATCGTTATTCACCCACTCTTCAAAGGTGGTCATTAAAAAGCGTCCCCAGTCTTCAGGATCGACCGACCAACCCGTCACTACAGACATTGGATGACCCGGTTTCGCCAGATCACTGCCTTTGGTTGGGATCATCTGTTCGTTCCAAAACTGCGGTGCGGTTGTTTGGAAGTCGTTCGCTTCAACCACCGGTGCAAACTGAATGTATGTCACACCCAATTCTTGGGTTAAAAATCGATACACTTCGAGCGGGTATTTCGCATTGTGTCGATTCACCGTCACCAACGCGTTGAATTTCACGCCATGTGCTTGGAGCTTATCTACCGCTTTCATCACCAGATCAAACGTCGGCTTACCGCTGCGGGTTTTGCGATATTTGTCGTGCAGCTCTCGTGGCCCATCAATCGACAAGCCAACTAGGAAGTTGTGCTCTTTTAAAAACGCGCACCACTCATCGTTTAGCAAAATGCCGTTGGTCTGAAGGTCGTTTTCAATGCGAACGCCTTTCGGCTGATGTTTCTTTTGCAGAGCTACAACATTGCGGAAATAGTCCAACCCAAGCAGCGTTGGCTCCCCACCCTGCCATGAGAATACAATTTCTTCGCCATCCTGACTTTCGATGTAGCTTTTCACGAACGCTTCCAGTGTTGCGTCGTCCATTTTTGGCTGCTTTTCTTGGTGCAGTAGATTTTCTTTATGCAGATAAAAGCAGTACTGACAATCGATGTTGCATTTTGCTCCGCCTGGCTTTGCCATCAAATGGAATCGACGGTCGTACGCACCCGGAACCGTTGCTTTAGACGCCGTTTTAAGAGGAACAATAGGCATGGTAGTAGAATGGCGAGGGGAAATCTTACTCATACGTTTCTCACTATTTAATATACCCAAATAACCTCGTAATCACATTTCAGCAGGAATTGAAGCTATTTGGGTATATAGCGCTCCGAAAAGCGCTATATAATATTAATTACTTAGAAGACTTAGGTACGAACGAACCTGCTTCCATACGAGGTGGGAATTCTTTGAATGTACCCATCACTTCTTTCACTGTATCCATCGCTGGCATCATTAAGAATGAACGCTCGTACATCCAACGAGAGTAACCCATACCTTGGTCACCACGTTCGAATGGGTCGATACTCAAGTCGAAGATCAATGGAACACGAAGTTTAGTAAACGGCTTGCGCCATACATCCATGCCTGTTTCATTCTCTTGAATCATAAAGTGGAACTTGTACTTTCCTTGGCGTAATGCCACAAGATCACCGTCATCGCTCCAGTAAACGAATTCGTTACGAGCAGATTTGTCTGACTTACCCGTTAGATATGGCAGTTGGTTGTAACCATCTAGGTGAACTTTATAGTCCATATCACCAACTTTCTTACCTTTTAGTAATTCATCTTTAACTTTGGTGTCACCCGCTGCAGCAACCAATGTCGGGAAGAAATCCTCTAATGACATCATGCCGTTGAACGTTTTACCTGCTTCGATGTTTCCAGGCCATTTAATCAACATCGGCACACGGAAACTGCCTTCCCAGCCAGTGTTTTTCTCAGAGCGGAATGGTGTCATCCCTGCATCAGGCCACAAATCAACCATAGGGCCGTTGTCAGTGGTGTAAACAATGATTGTATTGTCATCCACACCTAACTCTTTGATCTTGTTAAGTAGCTGACCGATTTGATCATCGTGCTGCTTGACACCATCCGCGTAAAAACCAGCACCTGTTTTACCTTGGTATTCTTCAGGAACATGCGTGAAGTTGTGCATGCGAGTGGTGTTAAACCAAGTAAAGAACGGCTTATCTGCTTTTACTTGTTTTTCTATGAAGGTTTCCGCAGCATCAAGGAATTCACCGTCAACATTTTCCATACGCTTACGCGTAAGTGGACCGGTATCTTCAATTTTGCCGTCAGCGTAAGAGTGGATTACGCCACGAGGGCCAAATTTCTTCTTGAACTCTGGATCTTTAGGATAATCCACGTTCTCTGGCTCTTCTTCCGCGTTCAAGTGATATAGGTTGCCGAAAAACTCATCAAAACCGTGGTTGGTAGGAAGGTGTTCGTCTCGGTCACCTAAATGGTTCTTACCAAATTGTCCGGTTGCGTAACCCATTTGCTTGAGCACAGTTGCAATCGTTGGATCTTTTTCCGAGATACCTTGCGGAGCGCCTGGTAAGCCCACTTTTGATAGACCAGTACGTTTTGGCATTTGACCAGTAATGAATGCAGAACGGCCTGCTGTCGAACTTTGCTGTGCGTAGAAGTTAGTGAACTTCGCACCTTCTTTAGCAATGCTATCGATGTTCGGCGTGTTGTACGCCATCATGCCTTGGTTGTAGGTACTAAGGTTCCAGTAACCAACATCATCACCAAAGATGACAAGAATGTTGGGTTTGTCCGCTGCGTGTGCAACTGCAGATGCAGCGCCTAATGCTAACGTACATGCGTTAAGTACGAGTTTTTTACTGCTCGTTTTGGTCGCATTTTTCATATTATCTCCAAGAGTTCGCTAGTGCGTAAAAATGGTATTCGCTTTTCAATACCATTGTTGATATAAGATAAAGCACTAATTTCAGGCGATAAATGCAGTCAGAATTAGTTAACCTATAAATTAAATTTATGAGTAACGTTATGGACTTGAATTTGATCCAAACTTTTCTTGTTGTCGCGGAGTTCCAATCTTACACGAAAGCCGCGGAACAATTGGGGCTGACACAACCCGCTGTGAGCGCTGCAATAAAGCGTTTAGAACAAGTGGTCGATAAGCAATTATTTGTCAAAAAAGGGCGAGGTATCGCACTAACATCCACCGCCTATCAACTGCTACCACAATTCCAGCAAGCGGTTAATATCATTGACAATGCGATATCCGATAAGAATCATTTTGAAGTGTGTTGTTCCGAAATTTTATTGCACATTATGGACCCGATAAAGAACACTATTTTTTATGAATCGCCACCCGAAAAGTTCTTATTATTTGAGCTTCTAAGACAACAAAAAGTCGATCTTGTCATTGATACTGTTATCACAAAAGATGCGGCGTTTATTATTGAAGATGCCTACGAAGAAGAGGCGGTGATTATCTGTCGTGAGAATCATCCCCGCGTGCAAGGCTCGCTCTCAAAAGAACAGTTTTATGAGGAAACTCACTGTTTGTTTTCAGGGAAATGGAACAACATGAGCGGTTTTGAGCAGCTATCCCAAGAAACTATTCAAGAGAGAAAAGTCGATTTGATCACATCTTCGCTTGCTGGTATGGCGTTGTACGTCGCGCAACGCGATTGTTTAGGTTTAGTGTCTCAATCTTTTGCAAACAAATGGAGTAAAGCCCTTAAGCTTCAAGTTCTGCACTGCCCTATTTCTATATGCGCTATCCCTTACAAGTTTGTTTACCACAAGCGAGAAATGAACAACCCTGCTCATATTGCGCTACGTGAAAAAATTAAAGCGAACTTAACGGCTGCCCACTACGAGCCAGTTTCCTTGTAGGCCTTATTGATTCGCATTTTCTTTGTCATTCGTTGCTCTTAAAGCTTCTATTAGACGGAAAAAGAGGCTCATATGAGCCTCTTTTCTATATGGTTGCATCGTATTGCTTACGTAGCACTAGCCTACTTATTTGGGTTCTCTTTTAATTTCTCCATCACCTGATCGAGCGAGAAGCTTGCCGCTTTTTGCCTTGGTGGGAACTCTTTAAATGTTTCGAGGAATCTGCCTACGTAAGCTTGGGCAGGAACCAGCATATAAGCACGGTCTAGCATCCAATCATAGTAGGTGTTGGAAGTGATATCTGCCACTTCGTAAGGATCCATACGTAAGTTGAAGATCTTAGGAACTCGAAGTGTGGTGAATGGTTCTGCCCAAATGCGCAGCGTACCTTTTGCTCGTTGCTCCATGAAAACCAGTTTCCACTTGTTATAACGAAGTGCGGTTAAGTCTCCATCATCCGAGAAGTAAAAAATCTCTTCACGCGGTGCTTTCTCTTCTTTGCCAGTTAAATATGGCAGGAAGTTGTAACCATCGAGATGCACTTTGAATTTCTTACCATTCGCACTATAGCCTTTGAGTAATTTCTCTTTGATACTGTCATCACCCGCGGCAGCAACGAAAGTTGGCATCCAGTCCATATGGTGCATGATATCATTCGAGACAGAGCCAGCTTTAATTTTACCCGGCCAACGTACCATCGCAGGGACTCGATACGCACCTTCCCAGTTGGTATTTTTCTCTCCACGGAATGGCGTTGTACCTGCATCTGGCCACGAGTTCATGTGCGGACCATTATCGGTTGAATAAAAGACTATCGTGTTGTCTTTTATGCCCAAATCGTCCACTTTTTTCAGTAGTTGGCCGACATGATTATCATGCTCAACCATGCCATCTGCATACTCACTGATGCCTGTTTTTCCCGAATTCTCTTCTTTCACGTGGGTACGGAAATGCATACGCGTTGCGTTCCACCAGACGAAGAAAGGTTTTTCAGCTTTGACGGCACGATCCATAAAATCGAGAGCCGCATCCAACGTCTCTTCATCCACGGTTTCCATACGCTTGCGAGTCAGAGGCCCGGTGTCCTCAATTTTGCCGTCAGCGTACGAGCGAATAACACCTCGTGGACCAAATTTTTTACGAAATTCTGGATCTTTAGGGTAATCGACGTTTTCTGGTTCTTCCTCGGCGTTCAAGTGATAAAGGTTGCCAAAAAATTCATCGAAGCCGTGGTTAGTAGGCAGGTGTTCGTCTTTGTCGCCTAAATGATTTTTACCAAATTGACCCGTCATATAGCCCATCGGCTTCAACATTTCGGCAATGGTGGCATCTTCTTCCTTCAAGCCAAGATCTGCGCCAGGAAGCCCTACTTTACTTAAACCCGTTCTAAGGACGGTCTGGCCGGTGATAAAAGTAGAACGGCCCGCAGTACAAGATTGTTCACCGTAATAATCCGTGAACATCATGCCCTCTTTCGCGATGCTGTCTATGTTTGGTGTTTTGTATCCCATCAAGCCGAAGGTGTAAGCACTGAGATTGGACTGGCCAATATCATCACCCCAAATGACGAGAATGTTAGGTTTCTCTGCCGCGATACTGCTACTTGTCGCGCCAATTAAGGCGGCGGCAAGAATCGCTAATCGACGTTTTACGCCATATTTCGCTGTCATATAAACCTCTGTGTGTATTAGAAAAGAGCTTCCTGCAACAGAATGTATAGTCTAGAAATAGTGGATAAGCGAATCTTAGAAATAAGAACTTTAGAGACATTAACAGCTGCTCTAGTCTCCAAAATAGCTGATTATTTGCTTTAGAAATTGTGGTAATACTTATTGATTTGGCGATTTAAATTGGTGCTCTTTCCGTCGTAGAGTTATTTCTTCCATATCAGAATTTTGATATGACTCCGACATATTGCATTACAAATAAAATACAGCATTGATTTCAAGCTAACATTAATGATAATAGTTTTTACTATCATTAATAATTAAAATGCCAATATGTTTGAGTATATCCTTTCGTCTGCTCCTAAGACGGCAGCTTCCGATAACGGTCTCAATAATGAATATGAGCTCGTACTGGATAAGCACAGCCATACTGTGATGATAAATCGTCCGTCAGACAAAAAGTTAGTTCAGCTTACAAGCGTTCAATTCGAGCTGCTCCGTACTCTGACTCATTATCAAGATCAAGTGCTTAGCAAACCTTTCCTTTATGAAACGGTACTGAAGCGCACGTTCTCAGAGCATGACCGCGCACTCGATATGCACATTAGTAGAATAAGAAAACGACTGGCTAGCGAAGGGATTAAAGCGGATCGAATTCAGACCGTTCATCGACAAGGTTATGTATTTAAGCATGCGAAAAAGTAAAGAAATCGCGGCGAATTGCTCCAACTTTTGGTAATTGACCGCTTATTTTGCTTTAATTAATGCAAATTCTAATCACGTAAAATAACTCAATGAATTTGCGCTTAATTTTTATACTTTGCATTGCTACATTGTTTGCTGGCTGTGCAACCTATGCGGGCCTTAGCTATGACCAACTGTTTGGTCCACAGCTCGTTCGTGAACGTACGGCGGACGTGGCTACACCTCAAGCAAACTTCTTCCAAAGCGAAGTCAAACCCATTATGGATAACCGCTGTGTCGTCTGTCATGCGTGCTACGATGCACCATGCCAGCTTAAGCTTTCTTCCGTTGAGGGTATTGACCGTGGCGCGAGCAAAGCACTGGTATATGAAGGAACAAGACTTACTGCCGCCGCGCCAACACGCTTATTCGAAGATGCAGAAACAACCCAAGAGTGGCGCGATGCGGGTTTTCATCCGGTACTTAACGAACGTGATCAGAGCATGGCGGCCAACATTGATGCAGGCCTCATTGCACGTTTGCTACAACAAAAAGAACGCCACCCGCTGCCTGATCAAGTCCAGTTAGAAGGTTTTGATTTTTCGATAGATCGAGAACAAACCTGTCCAACAATTGAAGAGTACGAACAGTACGAAAAAGATAACCCAACCTGGGGAATGCCTTTTGGTATGCCAAACCTATCAAACAGTGAATACCACACACTGATGACTTGGCTGGAAAACGGCGCGATAATGAACGTTCACCAACCAATTAGTGAACAAGAGCAAGCTCAAATCGACAAGTATGAAACTTTGCTCAATCGCGCTGATCTAAAAAATCAACTGATGGCTCGCTATATTTACGAGCATTTGTTTTTGTCTCACCTCTACTTTTCAGAACTCACTGAAGATCCTCGATTCTTTACGTTAGTTCGTTCTTCTACTCCACCGGGGCAACCAGTAAAACGTATTTCAACACGTCGCCCGTACGATGATCCCGGGGTTGAGCGCGTGTTTTATCGAATTATTCCAGAACAAGGGACGATTGTAGATAAAACACACATGCCGTTCGCGTTAAACAAGCAACGTATTGAAAACTGGAACACATGGTTTATCGATGCTGATTACACGGTTAATCAACTACCGAGTTATGAACCTGAAGTTGCTGCAAACCCAATGACATCATTTATCGATCTTCCGGTTAAATCACGCTTCAAGTTTATGTTGGACAATGCACAAAACACGATCATGGCTTATATTAAAGGGCCTGTTTGTCGTGGCCAACTTGCATTGAATGTTATCAATGATCGCTTTTGGATATTCTTTCTAGATCCAGATAAAGCAGATATCCCTGAAGTAAATGAGTTTTACCGTTCTCAGGCTGATAACCTAAGACTGCCAGCAGAGCAGGAAAGCAACACGCTGCCTGTTACCAACTGGGTTAAATACGCGCGTCAGCAAGCTCGCTACCTAGAAGCCAAGTCTGAATTTACCAATAACTGGTTTAAGGAAGGCGAAAACCTATCCACCGACGTAATTTGGTACGGTAATGGCACCAACCACAATGCGGCATTAACGATTTTCCGCCACTTTGACAGCGCGTCAGTCGTACAAGGGTTAGTTGGCGAGCAGCCGAAAACGATATGGATTCTTGACTACGCGTTACTAGAACGCATCCACTATTTGCTCGTTGCTGGGTTTGATGTGTACGGCAACTTCGGCCACCAACTCATGACACGAATGTTCATGGACTTTTTGCGTCTGGAAGGCGAAAGTAACTTTATATCTTTGCTGCCAACCGACATGCGTCATGAACTGCAATCAAGCTGGTATAAAGATCAAAGTCCACAGTTAAGTGACTTTTTACAACGCAACGTGAAGCCATTTAACCAACCAACCAGCGTCGAGTACAAAACTGACGATCCAAAAACAGAGTTAGTCGAGTTGCTTAGAGAACGAGTCTCAGATGTTCTTCTTCCGCGCTACGAGATTAAAGATACTGAGCTTTCTGCTCAAAGTGAAAAACAGCTCCAACGTATTGGCCAAGTTCGCGGAGAAGGTCTGAAAACCGTTCCGCAAATCACCATGCTTATGGTGAGAAGCCAGTCTGGAAAAGATGAGTTGTTCACCCTACTTCACAATAATGCACACACGAATATTTCTAGCTTGTTTGATGAAGAAAGCAACCGGGACTTTGCTAACGATGATATGACTATCGTACGTGGCGTTGTGGGAAGCTACCCAGCGGCATTTTTCTCGATAAACGAAAATCAAGTAAAAGAATTTGTCGATCAATTTAGTGCCATCCAAAATGAATCCGATTACGTTAAGTTGTTGGATAATTTTGCGATTCGCAGAAGCTCAGAAAAATTCTGGCCGTTTAGCGATCGTCTGCACAATTGGTACCGTACAAAACAACCGATCGAATTTGGATTACTTGACTATAATCGTTTTGAGAATCGATGATGATTTAAGGGGGTTCTCATGGGTATCCGAGATAACATTGCCGCTCTTGAACAACAGATTTACGTTGCTTGTTCTGAGGGAGACTACGAAACGGTCAACATGCTTGAGCATCAACTCGAATACTTGCGTGGCAAAGTGGAGCATCCTTTTGATGACGACCCTTATGCCCTAGACACTCGATTCGAGTGGGAAGATGACATGACCAAATAGAAAAAACCTCCGGCTTGCCGGAGGTTTTTGTTTTTGGGATGCAATTGATTTACTTCGCCATCAACTCATCAAGAGCTTGAATTGATTCAGACACTTGAGACACCAATTGATCTTTAGTCGCCATGTAGGTATCTAAAGGTTGAGGCGCAGCTTCAATTTCTTGGCAAGAGTTCATTAATGCAGTAAGCCCTAAACTCCCTGCGCTGCCTTTTAGTTTGTGAGCAAGGTTCTTCACTTCTTTACTGTCATTACCACCAGCAGACGCTTGCAGCTTGCTTAGTACATCGGCACTGGTCGTTCTAAACAGATTAATGATGTGCAACATCTTCTCTCTGCCCAAGATTTTCATATCGGACTCAATCACGCTCGGGTTAATGATGACCACATCTGATTCCTCTGTTTTAGGGACTTGAATAACCTTTGATTGTATCGCTTGTTCTTGAGGCGAAGTTTGATCAAACGGGGTACAGTCGGCATTTTGTGGCAACAATAACGGCTTTCCATCCAGCACGTCCTGAATCAATGCCGCTAGAGCTTCTTTTGCCAATGGTTTAGGTAAATACCCGTCAAAACCTGCAGCTAAATAGCGCTCAACTTCTTCGGCAAAAACGTGCGCAGACACTGCGATCATAGGCGTAGCAGCAAGGGCTTTATTAGCTGGTTTGTTACATTCAATTTGTTTCAAACGTTGGATTAACTCGGTTCCATCACAGTCTGGCAAGTTGATATCGACTAAAGCGATATCAAAATCCTGCGTGCTGATCAGTTGCTCTGCCTGTGAGCCGTTTTCTGCCATCACGACCTGGTGGCCCATGCTTTCTAAAAAGCCTTCCGCAACCACTCGGTTTACTTCATTGTCTTCTACCAACAAGACTTTCGCTTTCACTTTGCAGCGCGCGGTTGCCACTGCACCGGTTTCAACAGGTTCACTTTCCTCTAATGGAATGGAGAACCAGAATCGACTGCCATGTCCTTCTTCAGAATCGACTTCTAAAATACCGCCCATCGCTTCAATGATTCGTTTACTGATGGCAAGGCCAAGACCCGTTCCTCCAGTTTGACTCATCCCACCTTCGGCTTGCGTGAAGGCATCAAACAACGTTTTCTGATCTTTTTTGGCAATACCTATCCCGGTGTCTGATACTTCAAATAGGACTTGCGACTCATCCTCTGGGTTGAGGCTAACGTAGATATCAATTTCACCTTCGTCAGTAAATTTAATCGCGTTTCCGACAAGGTTGTTCAGCACCTGACTGATTCTGGTGACATCCCCTTTCCAATAGCGACTTACATCACTTTCAATATGATAGGAAAACAACAGCTTCTTCTCTTGAGCTCGGCTGTTCATTAACTGGAAAGTGTCTTCAACCATTTGGTGTAAATCGAAGCCCATGTGGCGAATCTCTAAATGCCCTGCTTCAATCTTGGAGTAGTCCAGCACATCATTCAGAATCGCGAGCAACGTTTTACCACTGCGGTTGATGATTTCCGCATAACGCTTTTGAATGGGGTTGAGGCCTGAGTCAATCAACAAACGTGCCGTTCCGAGCACCCCATTCATCGGCGTTCTGATCTCATGGCTCATGGTCGCCAAGAATGCTGATTTAGCTCGACTCGCTTGCTCTGCTTGCTTACGAGCTTTCGCGTGATTCAAAACCTCTTCATTCAAACGGCGGTTAGCTTGTTTTAACTGTGAAGTGCGTTGCTCAACGAGCTCTTCCAAATGCTCTTTGTGCTCTTCGAGCTCTCGCTTGGCTTGAGCTTCTCCCTCTGCGACCACTTTTAGCGCTTGAGCTGTATTTCGAGCCGTGATGATAGCTTGCCCCATATGCGCTAGCTCATCTTTGCCTTTTACCTCCAGCTCGACGGCTAAGTTACCCTGCGCCACAGAAAGCAGCGCAGCAGAGTACTCTGCCAATCGCTTAACCACAGAAAGGTATACAACACGCCATAAAATCAGCACCAACACAATCAAACCAACAATTGAAATCACCGTTAGAGACCACTGAGCGAATTTCAGCGTGCTCGTCAATTCATCCACAGCGACGGTTGTCGTTTTGTTTGAATCATCAACCAATTTGTTTACGGTACCATTCAGCTCCGAAAACAATTCCAGTGTCTTTTGCATCAGTTGTTGAGATTGTTCGTTATTCTCATACTGCTGCATCAAAATAGTGAACACGACCTGACGCTTACCGAGCTCTGTTAGTAGTTGGCTCATTTGTTTAGAGCGAGTGGGATCTTCTACGGCAAGCACACGGCGCTTCATGATTTTGAGATTACTTTCAAAATCACTTTGCACCTGCTGGATTCGCTCAATATTGGTTAATGTGCGAGCCTCTTCAATTTGATTCAGCATTTTAAAAGCCAATAAGTGCAGCTCATGCAATCGCTCTGTCAGATCTAGATCCACTTCCACCAGCGCATCTAGTGCCTGATAAACTTGCGATTTTTTATTCGATTCTAATAAGTCATAGATATGTGTGACGTTAGCAACGGCAATGGTGCTCGTGTTCTGAACTTGCGTCCGAGTTAGCTGTTCCAACTCTTCACTCAGTAAGCGCATCTCTTCGACACGAGTATCAATCTCTTTTGCCAGCCACAGCTTTCTTTCAACCGAAACACCAAGTTCTGCCAAGTTGTCGATAACGTTCTGGACGTTACTCTCGAGATCTTCTAGCAATTGAGAATCAAACGACTCACTCCCCAGCTCTTTGATATGAGTAAGCAATGATTCGAGCTGTTCGAAAAGCACACGCCCAGACTCTTTTCTTTCCTGCTCGTTTCTTGCGTTCGATAACAGTTGTACAGACGAAATGATGCGAGTACTCAACTCAGAGACTTGCCTCGCTTCAATCATGGCGGGAATTGCAGAATCCACGACATTTCTTTCCGTCTTGGCAACTAAAGAAAATCCAGACACACCAATAAGTGCCGATAACATAACCAGCATTGCCATCGCAATGAAAGACAACAAGAGTTTACGACCGATGCTTGCGGTTGCTAGCAACATATTTTCATGACCTTAATGTTCGTGTTCAGCGACATATTACGTTATATTTTGCAGTGTTTACTTAATCTATGCCAACGAACTTCATTTCATGGTTAAAAATCAACACGCATTTCGCACAATTTTCAAACATTCTGCAGTCACATTAGCCCTTGTCGCTTCTTTACCAGTGGTTGCAGCAGAAAAAGTATGTGCCATTTACCCTCACCTAAAGGATTCATACTGGTTATCAGTAAACTATGGAATGGTGTCCGAAGCGAAAAAAGAAGGCGTCGAGCTGAGAGTCCTTGAAGCGGGTGGCTACCCAAACAAAACGCGTCAAGAGCAACAACTCGCACTGTGCAGCCAATGGGGAGCAGATGCGATTGTCCTTGGGACCGTGGACCCACAAGCCTATGAACATTCGCTTAAGAATTGGGTCGGAAACATTCCTGTCTTTGCTACTGTGAACCAACTCGATCTGGATGAAGAGCAAAGTGAGCTGTTAAAAGGTACGGTCGGTGTTGACTGGCACTGGATGGGATACGAAGCAGGAAAATATCTCGCTGCTCGCCATCCAAAGGGATCAGGAAAAACAAACATTGCCTTACTTTTGGGGCCGCGTACTCGTGGAGGCACGAAGCCCGTGACTGCCGGATTTTATGAAGCGATCCAAGGAAGTGATATCAACATCGTTGACTCGTTTTGGGCAGACAACGACAAAGAGTTACAGCGTAACTTGGTTCAACGTGTGATTGATATGGGAAATATAGATTATATCGTTGGCAGCGCGGTTGCGATTGAAGCCGCTATCAGTGAACTGCGTAGCGCAGGCAAAGCTGAGGAGATCGGTTTGGTTTCTGTGTACTTAAGTCATGGTGTTTACCGAGGACTATTGCGTAACAAAGTACTCTTCGCGCCAACAGATAAAATGGTGCAGCAAGGCAGGCTTTCCGTCATGCAAGCAGCGCATTACTTGAGGGGTGAAGAGTATGACAAACATGCCTCACCAACGATCAAGCCACTGACTCCGAAGACACTTCATGACGATACGATCGAAGAATCGTTATCTCCGTCAGAATATAGGCCGACATTCCGTGTTAAGGCTGTTGATTGAAAGACAAAAAACGTGTTCTATTGAATAACAACAATTTTAAAATCATACAAACGGAAACATCTTGATGCAAAAAACCATTCGTACCATGCCAACCCACAAACATGTGGCTTTGGTTGCCCATGACAACTGCAAACCTGAGCTACTTCGCTGGGTAAAAGAAAACAAAGAAAAACTGCAGAGTCACTTTCTTTACGCGACAGGCACAACCGGACACATGTTGAGCAAAGAAACTGGACTAGCGATTAAGAGCATGATCAGTGGCCCAATGGGCGGTGACCAACAACTTGGCGCGCTCATTTCAGAAGGCAAAATCGACGTTCTCGTTTTCTTCTGGGATCCGCTCAACGCCGTACCTCACGACCCAGACGTTAAAGCGCTTCTTCGTATTGCTAGCGTTTGGAATATTCCTGTGGCAACGAACCGAGCCACCGCTAAGTTCCTGTTTAACTCCCCTCTTCTTGAGCAAGAGGTAGATATTGAAGTACCGGATTACGAAGCGTATCTTGCTGAACGCATGTAAGCTTTGATTCCAACCGAATAACGTAAAGGCGATACTGAGTATCGCCTTTATTGTTTCTAAAATTCAGAAATCTGCCTTCAACGCGAAGTGATGATCGGATAATCGCCATTGACGAGCTCTTGAACAAATGCGGACCCAGCGCCAGTGTGCGTAATCCAAACTTTCTCTTTCGCACGCGTAATCGCCACGTAAAACAGCCTGCGCTCTTCTGCGTGAGGGAATTTGTCTTTGGACTCGGTCAATGCGCCATCAATGTGAATTTGCTTCTTCTTCGCAGGGAATTGCCCCTCATCCACAGAAAGAATAATAACAAAATCAGCCTCTCGCCCTTTACTCGCATGGCAAGTCATAAAACGAATATCGAGATTAGGAAAACGTCGCAACCAATCGTCATACAAGTCGGGCTTATGATAATGATTACGTCCTAACAATAAGACTGACTTGGTTTGCTTGGCTTGTTGATTCAATTGATCCAATATCTTTTCAACTTGGTTACTTGGTGCGGTATGCACACTCTTCTGCTTACGTTGCTTGTGGCTATTTAGTGTTTTCGGCAATTGCGATGGGTTTTGCTGCACAAAAGTGTTTGCCACATCACCAATCTGATTGTTGAAACGATAAGTCGTATCTAGATGATGAACGGTAGAGTGAGCAAAGCGGTCTTTAAACCCAGTGATAAGATCGACGTCCGCACCAGCAAACTGATAGATGGCCTGCCAGTCATCACCAACCGCAAACAACGTCGCACCCGCTTGTTTCTGTGTGGATTCGCACAGTGCTTCAATCAGTGCTAAACGGTCTGGAGAGATATCTTGGTACTCATCGACCATAATGAAGCGCCATGGGGAGACAAATTTCCCTTTATTTACATAATCTGTCGCACGACTGATCATGGTAGGGAAATCCACTTGATTGCTTTCTTTAAGCATTTTCTGCCACGCAGTAAAACATGGCCAACACAAGGCGAGTTCGCTGTTTAAACGAGTATAGTCTTGGTGATTTACCAACTTTTCTTGCACTTGCTTTTTGGTTAGCCCTACCGCAGCTAAGTGAGACAACTGAGAGTCTAGCCACGCGATCAGTTTGGGGTTTTCTGAGTGACTTCCTAACTCATCGTCCCCTTTTAAATAGGCAATCGGCCATTTGTCTAAATGTTTTTGCCAACGTTTAAAGTTAGTAGGCGTCATCCAATGCTTTTTCAGCCAATCTACACACCATGCTGTTCGCTGGTTGTCATCTAACGCCAACGGACTGATCTCAACAGGCTGTTGCTCAACTTGATTGAGTATATATAAGCCTAGTTGATGGAACGTATTCACACGCACACCGTCTGCGGCCATGCCTACTTTATCCACTAAACGCTCTTTCATTTCAGTCGCGGCATCACGACCGAAAGCCAGCATAAGCAACTCTTCTGCTTGAGCCTGGTGGCTTTGCAACAAGTATGCAACTCGAGCCGTTAAAACACTGGTTTTGCCAGAGCCTGCGCCAGCAAGGACTAAGTTGTGATCATCGTTGAGCAACACCGCATATTGCTGGGATAAGTTTAAAGGCGAAGATTCTATGCGATTAAACAGCACTTCCCAATTCGGACGTTCTTCCTCAAGCCAATCACGATTACGCTCACCAAGCGTCGCAGACGTATCAATAAGCCAAGGTTCGATTTCCGCCATGCGATTCGGCATCCGCATTTTGGCTTCTTCTAGAGTGGTTTTCATTTCGCGTAACTCTTGGTTAAGACTTTCCACCCAGGAGACCACTTGAGAGTGCGATAGATAGGCAGGAAGATGCTTAAGTTTGTAGAGCTCTTCTTCCCACTTAGGTAGATACTCAGCCAGTTTTCGGCACTGAGTATTGTGCCATTCTTGATACTGACGAACAGCTTCAAGAGCAAACTTACGGCATTGTGGCCACGGTAGCCCTTGTACTAGCCAGCTTTGTTGTTTGCCTTCGTGCTCATGAGCAAAAAACTGCAAAGAGCTCCATAACAACCCACGCTTTACGCTAACTTTGCCATTCCAGATCGTAAAAGGAATATGTTCTTCACTGCCTATTGAGCTTAATAAAACACTGTTCTCTTTTATTTCGACGTGATGGTACTCATTTTGAATAAAAAACTGTGCTTTGCTAGTGGCAGTGAGCTGCATGAAACGTGCGCCTTTTAATTTAGAAGTTGTCGATTTATATCATTTTAAGGCGCCAAATTGTAGCAATGGCGAGCACCTAAGTAAGCATCTTCTTTTATTCTTTAATAAAATTCACATTACTGTCGATTTAGTAACCTAAAGCTCATTCTATTTGAAGCTGACTTTACAATTATAGACACATTGCGTGGCTGCTTTAGTATAAGTCAATGACATCCCTGTTGATTTTATCAGCAACAGCGAATTTTTCTTAAAGTAAATCATAAACGCGCTATAGTGGGTTTGGTAGTATTCCCCCGTTCTTCATCGGAAACATAAGGCGCATTGTGCAAGCAACTTCTAAATTTCGGCTCTATTGGGCAAACAAGACCATAAATTACAGCGTTCTTATCCTAATCACCTTACTGGGTGTGGTTATCCCGACTTGGTACTTCGAGCAAAACACGCTGATCACGCCGCTAATATTGGGCGTTATTGCTGCTGCTTTGGCAGAGAGTGATGACAGCTTCACTGGGCGCATCAAGGCGCTGATTCTGACTTTTCTCTGTTTTGCGCTCGCCGCTTTCTCAATTGAAATCTTGTTCGACACCCCTTGGGCATTTGCATTAGGGTTATTTATCTCAACCTTTGGTTTTATCATTCTTGGAGCGATAGGTCCTAAATACGCGAGCATTGCTTTTGGCTCTTTGCTGATCGCCATTTACACCATGCTTGGCGCACATGAGAGTACTAACATTTGGTTTCAGCCACTGCTGCTTTTAACTGGTGCGGCTTGGTATTACTTCATGTCGATGATTTGGCAGATATTTTGGCCTCTTCAGCCTGTACAACAAAGCTTAGCCAATGTGTTCTTCCAAATGGCAAATTATCTCGATGCGAAAGCCAAGCTTTTTCACCCTGTCACCAACCTAACGCCACAGCCACTTCGGATTGAAGCTGCCAAGTGCAACGCAGCGACGGTGATGGCGCTAAACGCTTGCAAAGCCACATTACTAAACCGCTCGAAACGCGGCCACATTGATGGCCCTAGTGACCGATTCTTAAATATCTACTTCATCGCTCAAGACATCCACGAACGAGTCAGCTCTAGCCATTACCGCTATCAAGATTTAGCAACTGAATTTGAACGTTCTGATGTGCTGTTTCGTTTTAAATATCTTTTGGAATCTCAAGCCCAAGCGTGTCGTGATATTGCATTAGCGATTCAGCTAGGGAATGAATACTCACATACCGATCAGTCCATCTTGGCCTTAGCTGAAGTGCAAAATTCACTTGCTTACTTAGAAGAACAAAAGCAAGGACACTGGAAACGTCTGCTCATGCAGTTAACATATTTATTCAATAACTTAGCGACGGTAGAAAAGCAACTGAATAACATTAACAACCCAGATGTTGAGGGCCTAGAGGAAGATACGCTCGCCGATACTAACCCGCACACATTAAAAGCCATGTGGCAGCGTATATCCGCGAATTTACACAAAGATTCGATGCTGTTTCGACACTCATTGCGTATGTCGATTGCCTTGACGATTGGTTATGGAATCATTCAAGTGTTCAGCATCGACCGAGGTTACTGGATACTCTTAACCACTCTCTTCGTGTGTCAGCCGAACTACAGCGCAACACGTCAAAAACTGACAGCGCGAGTCGTAGGCACATTAGCCGGTTTGTTAATTGGCGTACCATTACTGACTTTCTTCCCTTCTCAAGAAAGCCAGTTAGTATTCATCGTTATTTCTGGCGTGATGTTTTTCGCCTTTCGGATGAACAATTACGGATACGCAACCGGTTTTATCACACTACTGGTCCTCTTCTTATTCAACCAGTTAGGTGAAGGTTACGCGGTTGTGCTTCCTCGACTAGCTGATACCCTCATCGGGTGTGTGCTTGCTGTAGGAGCCGTGCTGGTTATTTTGCCAGATTGGCAATCGAGAAGGCTGCACAAAGTCATGTCGGATGCGATAGATGCTAACAAACAGTATCTCGATCAGATCATTGGTCAGTATCGAATTGGTAAAAAGGACAACTTGAGCTATCGCATTGCTCGTCGTCAAGCCCATAACAGTGATGCCTCACTTTCTTCTGCCATCAGTACAATGCTAGCGGAACCTGGTAAATATCGTGCTGCCGTTGATGAGAGCTTCCGCTTCTTAACGTTAAATCACGCAATGCTGAACTATATTTCTGCTCTTGGTGCGCACCGAACTCGCATTGAAGATGAGTCGATTCATAAACTCGTTTTAGATGCACACCGCTGTATTCATCAGCATTTAGACGTCCTCCATAAACAGCTTCACCAGCATTGCGAAGAGTGCGATTTATCTAATATTGACGACGCGGGACTTGAGCAACGCTTAAATGAGTGGCGAGATGAAGATGATAGTTCCGCTCGCATGGTATTGCAGCAACTTCACCTTATCTATCGCATGCTCCCAGAGCTACATTCACTCGCCAGTAAGTTTGCAGTGAGGGTTAACTAGTAACACACGGATAGAAAAGGGAAGCGGATTGTCGCTTCCTTTTTTTCTTTCTACTTTTCTATCTACCCCAAAGTGGGTAATTATGTACCTTCATAGGAAAAATCTGACGTATCACTTAACACACCTTGACAATGTTCGGACAAAAAGCAATCGATCAAATTCTAATCTATCTAGGTTGAATAAATATGTTGTATCCAAAGGACGAAGAATTTCGGGAAATGAAGGATAAACCGAATTACAACGAGGGTATTGAGATGAACGCACAACAATTTAATGAACTTAAACAAAAGCTCAGCGATTTAACGGCGAGTCAGTTGAAATCATTACAGGGTGAGATAAGCGTAAAGTTAAACAAAACGCAAAACCCAGTACTTTCTGTTGAAGAGCGAGAAATGCTTTCTAAACTGTTTGCTTAATCAAATCATTGATATAAAACACTTGAACGTTTTATAAACTCCACCTATGCTCTCATTAGCATAGTGTTGGGAGTGGTGATATGCCTGTATCAGGAATTCAAGCTGGGCACCAAATTGTTCAGATGTCACAGCAGATGGCTGAAAAAGCCGCGCATGGCATTAATGATAATTTAGGTAAAGTGAAAGAAGAGATCGCTTCTCACAACATCGATTTGGCTAAAGTGACAGATGTCGCAATAACCGCTTCAACTCCTAGCCTCCCCTCTCAAAAAGTTGAATCACTCATCAACCTTACGCAAGCTGCAGGTTACAACCGAGTGGGTGCGTCCGTCATTGAGAAAAACAATGAAGTCATTGGCAGCTTACTCGATATTCACGTCTAAAACTTCTTAGTTCCGACCTGTCACTACAAATCCGTAACAAGCCCTCTTTTGCTACCTAATGTTGTGCTATTTCGATTCAATAAGTCTCGATAAAAACCAATAACTCCCAATAAAAACGGACGCCTTGTTAAAGCCGCCCGTTTTATGTTGAATCCAAATTTATCCGTTATCAATAACACCGTGATTCAGCAATGACTCTACAATCTCATTGGAGCTAAGACCGTTGAAGTCTATCGATGTACCTAAGTTTTCCACAACAATGGTTTGCTGGACATTTGCATCCGTCGTAATGTTCAGAGAAACATTTTCTGTTGATGCGTCGTAATCGGCTTGAATGTGCGCAAGTAAATCATCAATACCTGCCGTTGGATCATTCAAATCAGCGATCACGTCTTTGAGGTCAATGGTGTCCTCATTGACGCTAAAGTCAGTGATGGTGTCAATCGCACCATTATCCACCGTGTCTTCTGTCCATTTAAAGATATCGCTACCCGCACCACCAGTCAGAATATCAGAGCCTAGTCCACCAATAAGCACGTCATCTCCATCTCCTCCTAGGATATAATCATCTCCCGTACCTGCTGCTAAAGTAATGCCTGCATCACTACCAATAAGATAGCTGTCTTCACTTTCAGCAGACTGATCAATATCTTGATTATTTAGCGTAACGTTTAGATTAATATCTAATGGCGTTGAATACGCTTGGTCACCATTTGATGCAGTAGAAACCGCAGTCAATGTAATATCGTAATCTCCCGGGATCGCATTATTGATATGTAGCGTATCAATTTCATCTTCTGGAACAGTCCATGTTGTACCATCAAAGCTGATATTCGATGTTGTAGCTTCACTCGTGATAGTGGCTCCTCTTGGCACGCCAGTGAGCTCTAAGGCCAGTACTTCATCGACATCGGTCAACGCCGCCATAATACCCACCAGCGCGATGCCTTGACGGCTTGCACTTTGACTCGCACTAATTCTTTGAATGTAACTAAAGTTCTGATCAATGGCCAAGTTTGGTACGTCAGCGACCGGCGTTACGTTAATATCAAACGTTTCTGATGTTTGTAGTGAGGTACCCGTTAAGTTGTCATAGAAGATACCGTTGTCATCAGCGGTAACGGTAAGCGCAATAGAATTGCTGTTCACGTCACTGGCATCAATAAATACACCGACATCCGGATCCGTCGAAGCGAAAAGACTATTAAGCTGAGACAAAGTCCCCATCAGTACAGTTTCACCTGCTAAACCAACGCCTTGAGTAATGCCACTCCCCGCCGGGACAACGACACTTATATCACCCTCATCGATGCTGAGTGACACCGTCATGATTTCATTCTCATGAACACCTGCAAAATCAACATCGGTAATTTCGATACCTGAGATTTTTTGATCCGATGACTCCACAATCGTATTTGTGACCATTGAGCCATCAATCTCCGGAGCATCGTTAATCGCCTGCACTGTCATCACGGCTGAGCCACTGACGGTCTTCGGATCCGAGACGCCATTGGTCATGCCATCATCCGTAATATCGTAATTAAAGCTTACATCCCCGTAAAAATCAGGAGCAGGTTCAAAGCTCCACTCCGTTGAGCTCAGTTGAGTAAGCGTCCCTGCTGCAGGGTCGACAAGCGTAACATTGCTAACGGTTAAATTGTCCGACTCAATATCAACCGCATTAACCAGCAAGTCCGCTGCGGTAACAATAACAGCGCCGCTGTCTTCATCAATACTTGTCAACGTCACTTCAGATGTTGTTGGCGCATCATTCACCTCTGTGACTTCAATTACAAATTGGCTGCTATTTGAATTGAGTGTTTCATCGACACCGCTAATCACGATACCTTCGTTGCCTTGGTCATCGACAGAGATGTCGACATTGACGTTACCAAACAAGTTAAGCGCTGGGTTAAACTCCACTAAACCATCAGCGATAGCGGCGTTAAGGTCAGATACGGTTCCTTTCAGTTCAATTGAACCCGTGTCGTCTCCTGAAACCGTCAATCCGTAATTGGCAATAATCGATGGATTGAGCGCCAAGTAACCGCTATCGACAGCAATATTCAAGACATACTCTGCGGTAGGATCATCAAGTACCGCATCCACATCCGAAATACCAAATGTATCCAGCAGGATAGCGTTGTCTTCTGGTGTTTCAACGTTAATGACATTCACGAACTCCGGTCGATCATTCACCGCTTCAACATCAACAGCTACGTCAAACTCCTCGGCTGAACCTAAACTTTGTCGACCATCGAGCCCGGTATCAACCGCTTGCACTTTGAAATGCAGTGACCCTCCCCATGAGTTATCGTTTCGATCACCAGAATTAAAGACCACTTGATCCAAATCTTGAGCATCGATTTCTAATACGAAGACGCCATTTCCTTGGTCAGTAAACACCGTTCCATCAGGTAATGAAACACTCGCCCCATCAGGGACATTTGAAATCTCAACTCTCAGCGTCTCTGGATCATTTTCCTGGTAGGTTGCGCCATCTCCGATGGACTCTTTGTTATCAACCACCAACGCATTGACGTTGATAACAATATCTTCTCCCTCATTCCCCGCAGCTGAAGTATCAGGATTCACATCGACATCATCGCCAATAGGATTCACAACCAGCGTAAAGTTATTAGTTCGCTCAGTTGGTACTTGTAACAATTCTTCTTGGATGAACACGGTAATGCCAATCTCTGCCTCGCCACTGAAGTTTTTCGGCGGTTTGATTTGGATGTCACTCAAATCAACGGATGTCTGAGTAAGGTCTTTTAGCTGAATACTCCATTCTCCTCCGCCGTTGTTCTTAACAACATAATCAGAGGAATTGGATTGCACGACAAAGTCATCAGGGATCCCTGTTAACTTGAGTGAAACGAAACTTTCAGAGCCATCATTATCGTTTAAGCTGATCGAAACCCCTGAGCCCGATTGATTCAACGAAATTAAAGTATCTTCGTCACCAACCACGGTAATTGGCTTCGTAGGATCGGCACCTGTAATCGTAATATCGTCCACCACTGGCGTAACTTCGAATGTCACGTCATCAGTAAAAGTTCTTATGTCGATATTATCGCCAGGGTTATTTAGGATAGACTGATCAAATACAGCCTCGTCCGTGATCTCTCCTTCGATATTAATCTTGACGGTGTTTTGTCCCCCACCTACGGGATAATTTTCTTTCGGCTTAAACAGAACATTATCAAGCGCACCCGCTAAAATCTCTGCTTCATTAAACTCAATACTTGTACCTAAGCTATTGCCATTTGCGTCAACAAACTCCCCCAGTGTTGTGTCATCGAGCTCTAACTTGATATTCGTTAGCGTTTCCTGACCACCTTGGATATTGTTATAACGGTCGGCAAAATCGACATTTAGATTAAGTTGGATTAAACCATCTTCATAACCCACACCATCCGCCGTTGGTACATCGTTATTTAGGTCATTAACTGGTTGTTTGTTAGCGTCTAAACCGAGAGTACCTGTGATATCCACTGTCACATTTGGTGTAACATCACCATCTAATGGCTGATCATCCGCCGAACTAGGCACATCTGCGATCGGTAAAACCTGGACTGGAATTCGCACGTTGTTTTCTTTTTCGTCGCCAGACTCTGTGTCTTTGGTGACAAACCTCACAGGCAATTCGAAATCACCAGCGTAATCTTCTGCCAAGTGCATTGTTAAACCGTCCAAACCTGTGATATTGCCACTAGCATCAATATCTGCTTGGAAAACGTATTTACCATTGACAAAATCGATATCAGTGCCTGTTATCACCAAGCCTGGAGGAATACCGGGTGCAGATGGGTCAATAACAACAGTCAAAACATCTTCCACACCATCCGCATTAATCGCATCGACTTTCGACGTCAATTGAGTGCCAAGGTCGATCGCATTATCTTCTGATGCTTCAATTTGGACGTCATCAGCCACCTGAATTTCAGCGGCAACACTCGTTTGCGGCGTGAGAACCGTCGGAAACTCAAGTGTCACGTCAGTTTCTCTTACTACTGTTGCGTCTTTTTCAACGGCATCTTCACCTAAATCGTTGACCTCGGCATAGATGGTTAACCCAATTTGAGATAGACCGCCGTTGTCACCATCATCGCTGTCGTCGTTTGGCGTTAAATCAAGACCCGAAGGCGCTTTAATCGAGAAGTTTTCTTCGTCAATGACTGTCCATCGACCGCCGCCTTCGTTCAATGCACCAACAATGACCAATTGATTGAGAATCTCAGGGTCGACATTGTGGAACTGAACAACAAGCTGAGTCACTACTTCATCTGAAGAGGCGTCAAATTCTTGGTATTTGATGATATTCGCACCAGACTCCCCACCCGTTGAAGTATTGATCGTAAAATCAATGTTCCCTTGACCGTCTGACTTCACGATGTCAGTGATAACGCCAGTGCTTTCAGTAACAAGCAAACGTGTCTGGGCGTCTAGCGATCCTGTTGTATTTTCTGGCTCAACGATTGGATTGACTTGGACATGCACCATGCCATTGATGGTTTTTTCTGCAATTCCCTGCCCTGGATTAGAAGCATCGACATATTCGTGGTCAATCTCTTTCACCGTCACCGTAGTATTCAAATCAAAGTCACTACTAGAGTCTTGCTCTAATTGCACCTGGACATACCCGCTTTGAGAGATTCGAGCAGAAAAGTCTTGCTCCGACTCGTTCGCTAGTGGCGAAAGTGTTAATGTTCCAGAAACCAATGTTTGTGCTACGCCATCGACATAAACCGTGCTGCCTGGAGGAAATCCAGAAATCGTCACATCACTAAAGAACTCGTCTGTATCAGGGCTTTGAGCCAGCGTTGGCTTCCAATCAATATTAAAGCGTGTATCTTCATCACCTTCTGATTGAACCGTGTAGTTATCTTGCGCATCAATGACAGGAGCGACAATAATTCGGATCTCACCCGATGAGGTTCGACTGTGACCATCATTCTCTGTGACGATCGTCGTCGCTGTAATATGAATGTTCTCCGTCGATGACGCTTCCGGTTTAATAACAATTCCAGAATTAATATTCGCCGTGGTGATGTTGGCTTCATAGATTGGCTGATTTTGCGCGTCATAGCCGACAAAAGTCAGATCGACGGATGCACCATCGCTATCAAATACCTCAACACCTGCAGGAATATTGGACAGCAGAACCGTAACCGACTCTGAGTGGTCATTCGGGTTATCTGGTAACTCGCCAGAGATGACACTAAAGCCCAACTCTACTTGACCATTCTCATCAATATTAGTCTCAATACCTCTTACATTGCCGTCATTAAACTCATGCCAGATCCCTGATTTATCATTCAGCTCAATAAATGGTATGTCAGCTACGCCTTTCACACCGACGATCACTGTTTTGCTGCCTAGTGACAAAATATCTTCGGCAACCCCATTAGATAACGATGCCGTGTCTTTGACGATACCTTCAACGTTGAAAGTAAAGTCATCATTGCTGTGCAACGGAGGAAGCACTTCGACGTTGGCTAACTCAGATTCTGGCACTTCGTAATAGAGTACATTGCCGCTTGAATCGGTCACTTCCACGATTTGACTTGGGTTTGCTGAATCAAGCCACACTAACGTAACGCCATCAATTGAGAAGTCAGAAATACGCACAAACAGTGCTTCAGAACCATCTAAATCCGCAGACGGCTTCATGGTAATCACTTCACTTAACTGAAGTGGATCATGATCCGTGACAGGATTGACGGTGTCTTGAGTTCGAGCGTTATCCTCAAAGACATTGATTCGGTTGACCGTAAAACTACCTGGGTCCGCGATTGGGTTAACATCAATGATGATAGTTTCTGTCTCTGAACGTGCCGTTTCCTTCCCTGATAACGGATTATTGTTTTCTGTTGTAATCGCGGTTACATCAATCTTGATTTCGCCCGAGAAATTATCGATTGGATCAATTTGAACGTCACCAATTCGGCTGGCATCTACGAGATAAACACCACCAGTTTTTGGAATCGCGCTACCATCCGAATAAACTAACTCCGCGTTACCTTCTCCTTGTGTAAAGATGAGCTCGTACACTATATCTTCAGGATTACTAGTATCCTGAGTTTCCGCCGTGATATTAAGTGCGACGTTGTTTCCGTCTTCATCGACAGAATAGTTAAACTCGCTGCTCGTCGTCCAAGTCGCAATATCTGCAACGGCAGCAACTTCAATGTCTAAACGACCATTAATCGTATGATCTGGCGTACCATTGTTAAGAATTTCCACACGGATACGAGGATCGATACCAGAAGCATCGGTTGATGTATGACGATCTGGTACGAAGTACAAGTTATCTAACGAGACAAGCTCACCATTGAATGACTGCTCGACATTTGATGCGTCGAGAACAACCGTATTGCCCACAGATGTTAATTCAATGTAGTTGCCACTACCGTCTCGGTAGTAGAACGTACCGTTGTGAGTATCAGCATCTCGAATAGTGATGTCACCTAAGCTCTCGTTACGGTCGATATCATGTAAATTGATAACCAAATCGACTTTCGCCGGGTTAACATCCAGCGTCGACAAGTTGTCCTGAGTATTTGCAGAGTCAACGCCCACAACGACACCATCACGCCCTTGGTCCTCGAACGCAGTAACGGTAGACATGTCAATTTGCGCATTACGATCTCTTATCGAGATATCCACATCGGCATCTGCGATATCGCCATCACCATCGGTTGCAACAACGTTGATGGTGAAATCAATCGAGTCGGTTTCGGTATGGTCAAGATCGTCATTCGGACGGAATGACACACTGCCATCAGTTCGAACAACCAAACGACCGATTTCAGTATCCACTCCGTCAAGAACCTTGTGAACGTAAACAACTTGGTCACTGCCGTTCAAATCGACAGAATCGGAATCAACACCGTTTTGCTTAAAGTAAATGCCTGAATCATCAGCCGAAAATGAAGTTATTTGTGCGCCGTCAGCACCAAGATCATCATCACCTTCTACAGGGTCTTGGAATAAGTGAACCGTGCGGCTGCCTTGTCCCTCAACACGCGAAATAGATGCATCGTACAAGGTTGGAACATCATCGGTAATCGTCACTGGTAAGTTAATACCTGCCGTATCGCCATCGACATCGGTCGCGAAGACTGGGAGATCAAGTATGAGTGTATCTTCGCCTTGGGTTGAGTGGTCTAGCGCCCCCTCAAGCGTAAACTTGTAAGAGCCGTCAGCGTTCAAAACTAGCGTGAACACTGAGTTACCATCAGGTGTTTGACCTTGATAAGTAAAGTTGTTGTTGCTTACCGCGGTTTGAACTAACGTCACCGCAAAACCACCTGAAGTGACTCCTGGGATCGGGTTAGAAGTAAGATCCAACTGGTAAGAGACAACGGTATCTGCCCCTTCCACCGTATCGAAATTGCCCGTTGCTTCTAGGCTGTTTTTGTTGGTTGCCTGAGAGCCATTAGCGAGATCATCCTCGTCAACAGCCAAAGGATATACTGATTTAATTTCAGGAACGTCATCAACGATGGTGATTGGAAGGTTCAGTGATGATGACGTGTCACCATCAAAATCTGTAACTGTAATTGGGATATCAATGACAAGGTTGTTTTCACCTTGAACAGCGTCATGGTCGATTGGTCCCAACAGCTCAAGTTGGTAGCTGTCATTATTCGCATCAAGAGACAGCGTGAAGATCTTAGTTGATGTGCCAGTAATCACCGCTTCGTAACTGGTTACTCCGCCATTCGTGCCTACTAGATTCAACTCGATGCTGCTGCCGTTCGACGTTAAGCCAGACACGACTGCATCGAGGTCAGAAACTTGGTAGCTGACAATCTTGTCTGCACCAGCAACGACCTCAAATCCGCCGTTCAATACCGTAGAATCATTACTTGTCGTATCAGAGCCACCGGCAAGATCATCTTCATCAACGGTTTGCTGGCTAGAGTCTGTCACTTTCACAATAGCTGGAACATCGTCCACCACGGTGATCGGCAAGGTGATGTTATTGGACACATCGCCATCAAAATCGGTCGCGTTGACTGGGAAGTTAATGACCAACGAGTTTTCATCGTTACCCGCAGGATGATCAAGTGCACCTAACAGTTCAAATTCATAACTGTCAGCTGAGCCATTTAGCGTCAGTTTAAAGACGGTGTCCGTCGTACCTTGTACATAAGCTCGGTACTCAATCACACCGTTTGAATTTGAAAACTCAACCAAATCAAGCGGTTGACCACCTGAGGTAAGGCCCGAAACAGGCGATGTTAAACTATCCAACTGGAAGCTAACGATAGAATCGGCACCATCGGTAACCTCAAAATTGCCACCAATGATATTGGATTCTGGCGTGTCGTCCGAACCTTGGCTTGGAATATCATCCTCATCCACAGACAAGGTACTACCAGAGCTAATAGAGTCAATGGTTGGCTTGTCATCTACGATGGTCACTGGCAAGGTCGCTGTGATGGTATCGTTATCGCCATCCGTGATCTTCACAGGTAGATTCAACAAAATCTCATCGGAGTTAACCGCGTGATCTAACTGACCAGATAACTCAAAGTCGTATTTACCATCTTGATGAAGTGTCAACGTGAAGACCGTCACTCCACCCGGAGTTTGCCCTACGTAAACAAGTGCGTCAGCAGTTGAGGCACCAACGTCTTGAGAAAGTGTTACCTCTTCTCCACCCGATTTCAGATTCGGGATAGGGTTTGAGCTTAGATCTAATTCGAACGCATCAATACCATCTGCGCTAGTAACCTCAAATTCACCTGATACCGTTAATGGCTCTTTCGTGCCATCAGAACCAAGAGGTAAGTCATCTTCGTCGACACGTAGACTTTCAATATTGGTAACAACTGGAACATCGTCCACAACGGTAATTGGCAATGTGAAGGCTGGTGAAGTATCACCATCATTATCTGTCGCGGTCACAGGGAGGTTAATAACAATCTCGTTTTGCTGATTACCATCTGGATGATCAAGCGGCTTCTGTAAATCGAACTCGTAGGTGTTGTTCGTTGCATCCAACGTCAGTTCGAACACCACTTCAGCAGGATTACCAGCGACACCTTGGTATACGTTTACGCCGTTTGCGCTAGAAGACAGAACTAAGCTAATAGCTTCACCATCTGAAGTCAGTGACGCAACAGGCGTGGTCAGGTCACTAAGCTGAATAGAAGCAACTTGGTCAGCACCTTCGGTGATATCAAAAGTACCTGAAATAACAGTATCTTCTGCACTTGCAGCATCAGTACCTGCTGGTAGGTCATCTTCATCAACGGTTTGTTCGCTGCCTGCTAGTAAACCATCAATGGTCGGAACATCATCCACAACCGTAATTGGTAAGGTGATGTCGTTCGACACGTCTCCATCAAAGTCCGTCGCGTTTATCGGCAAATTGATGACCAGTTCATTTTGGCCATCAGCATTTGGATGATCGAGAGGAGCCAGCAAATCGAACGTGTAGCTGTCATCAGAGGCATCGAGGGTCACACGGAATACTGGTGTCGTCGTGCCATCAATACGTGCTTCGTAAACTGAAACACCACCTGCGTTTGATACTTCAACCATAACCAATGATTGACCACCAGAGGCTAGGCCTTGTACTGGCGTCGTTAGGTCAGAAACGCCGTACTCCACAATGCCATCAGAGCCATCAGTCGCGATGAAGTTACCGGCAATGCTGTTCGCCTGCGTACCATCAGATCCCACTGTTGGGATATCGTCCTCGTCAACCGTTTGCACACTTGTTGCTTCGATGCCACCAAGTGTCGGCTTGTCATCAACGATCTTGACAGAAATTGTCTCAGCAGACGTGTCGCCATCAAAATCTGTTGCGATGATTGGGAAGTTGAGCGTTAACTCGTCGCTATCAACAGCATGGTCGATTGGCCCTTCAAGCGTGAAGTTATAGCTTCCATCAGTATTCACTGTCAGTGTAAAGACCGCTTCACTCCCCGCCGTCGCCTCGTAAGTAAAGCTACCGTCGCCATTTGCGGTTTCAGTCAGCGTGACCGCCACGCCTTGTGATGTAAGGCCAGCTACTGGTGTTGCAGAAGCGTCAAGCTGATAACTCACCACTCGGTCCGAGCCTTGTGTGGTGGTAAAGTTGCCATCGATTGAAATCGGGTCAGTTTGGTCTGAGCCAATCGTGCCTAAGTCATCTTCATCAACGGTAATCGCATCAACATCGGTAATGGTCGGTTTATCATCCACGATGGTGACTGGGATCGTTTCTGTGGTGGTATCACGATCAAAATCTGTCGCGATGATTGGGAAGTTCAACTTTAGCTCATCACTGTCTACCGCATGGTCGATTGGACCTTGAAGCGTGAAGTTGTAACTGCCGTCGCTGTTCACCGTCAAGGTAAATACGGCTTCTGATCCTGCGGTAGCGGTATAGGTGAAACTGCCATCCGCATTCGCGCTTTCCGTCATTGTCACCACAACCCCGTGTGAGGTTAAGCCATCAACAGGGTTAGAGGACGCGTCTAACTGATAACGCACAACATGATCAGAGCCCATCGTGACAAAGTGACCATCAATCGACACGGACTCGTTTTGATCAGAACCAATCGTCGCCAAGTCATCTTCATCCACGCTGATCGCATCAACATTAGTGATGCTTGGCTGATCATCAACAATAGTGACAGGCAGTATTTTAGTTGAAGTGTCGCCATCAAAGTCTGTTGCGATAATCGGGAAATCGATTTGTAGGCTGTCGCTATTCATCGCATGGTCTAGTGGACCTTGCAGAGTAAAGGTGTAGCTGCCATCTGGCTTCAGCACTAATTCAAATACGGCATTGCCATCTGCTGTGGCAGTGTAAGTAAAGCTACCATCACCGTTTGCCGTCTCAGCAAGCACAACAGGTTCACCTTGAGAAGTTAACCCTGCTAGAGGATCCGCGGTTGCATCAAGCTGGTATTTAACAACGCTGTCCGAGCCTTCTGTCGTACTAAACGAACCAGACATAAACGCATCATCGTTTTGGTCTGAGCCAATTGTGGCGAGATCATCTTCGTCTACTGTCAGTGGAACAACGTTGTCGATGCTTGGAACGTCATCAGTAATGGTGACTGGAATGGTCGCAGTCGTCGTATCGCCATCAAAATCCGTCGCAATGATTGGGAAGTTCAGAACTAATTCATCGCTGTTTAACGCGTGATCGACTGGCCCTTCCAGACGGAAGTTGTATGTGCCATCAGCATTCACATCCATAGTGAAGACCGGATTGCCATCCGCGGTAGCAACGTAAGTAAAGCTGCCATTGGCATTCGCAGTCTCTACCAGAGTAACTGGCTCGCCTTGAGAAGTTAAGCCTGCAACAGGATCAGAAGTTGAATCAAGTTGGTAGCTCACCACACGGTCTGAACCTTGGGTGGTCGTAAACGCGCCTTCAACAAACACAGCGTCAGTTTGGTCTGAGCCAATACCTGATAAATCATCTTCGTCGACAGACAGAGGCACGACATTATCGATGATTGGTGCATCATCCGTGATCGTGACTGGAATAATTGCCGTGGCCGTATCACCATCAAAATCGGTGGCAATAATCGGGAAATCAATGGTTAGGCTGTCGCTGTTGGCCGCATGGTCGATTGGTCCTTGAAGCGTAAAGTCGTACGTACCATCCGTTGCGACGTTTAGGGTAAAAACAAGATTACCATCTGCGGTCGCGACATAGGTAAAGCTGCCGTCACCATTCGCGGTTTCCACCAAGGTAATCGCCTCACCTTGAGACGTCAGGCCCGCAACAGGATCGGCTGTTGAATCCAATTGATAGCTCACCACTCGGTCTGAGCCTTGAGTGGTGGTAAACGCCCCTTCAACGAACAGATCGCCGCCTGGGGCCGAGCCCACACCGCTAAGGTCGTCTTCGTCGACACTCAACGCATCCACCGCTGTGATGGTCGGTACATCATCAACAATTGTGACTGGAATGGTTTCAGTAACGGTGTCGCCATCAAAGTCGGTTGCGATAATTGGGAAGTTGAGTGTCAACTCGTCACTATCAACCGCGTGATCAATTGGACCTTCAAGTGTGAAGTTATAAGAGCCATCAGTATCTACTGTCAGAGTAAATACTGGGTTACCACCCGCAGTCGCTTCATAACTGAAACTACCATCACCATTTGCGGTTTCTGTTAGCGTTACCGCCACACCTTGAGATGTTAAACCGTCAACCGGTGTTGATGAAGCATCGAGTTGGTAGCTCACCACACGGTCTGAGCCTTGCGTGGTGGTGAAACTACCATCAATAGAAATCGGATTGCTTTGGTCTGAACCTATTGATGCTAGATCATCTTCATCAACCGTAATGGCATCTACGTCAGTAATCACTGGCTTATCGTCCACGATGGTGACAGGGATAGTCGCGTTTGTGGTATCACCATCAAAGTCGGTCGCGATGATTGGGAAGTTGAGCGTCAACTCGTCGCTATCGACAGCATGATCAATTGGCCCTTCTAGCGTGAAGTTATAAGAGCCATCAGTGTTCACTGTCAGTGTAAAGACCGACTCAGTACCTGCTGTTGCTTGGTAGGTAAAACTGCCATCACCGTTTGCGGTTTCAGTTAGCGTGACTGCAACGCCTTGTGATGTAAGGCCGTCAACTGGTGTTGCAGAAGCATCGAGCTGATAGCTCACTACTCGGTCCGAGCCTTGTGTGGTGGTGAAGTTGCCATCGATTGAAATCGGGTCTGTCTGATCTGAGCCAATCGTGCCTAAATCATCTTCATCAACAGTAATCGCATCAACATCGGTAATGGTCGGTTTATCATCCACGATGGTAACAGGCAGTACGATTTGGCTTGTGTCACCATCGAAGTCGGTAGCAATAACACTAAAATCAAGGGTTAAGCTGTCGCTATTTGCCGCATGGTCGATTGGACCTTGCAGCTCAAAACTGTACGAGCCGTCGGTATTCAAAATCAATGTGAAGACTGCACTGCCATTTGCCGTTGCGCTGTAAGTGTAACTGCCGTCTGCATTTTGCGTTTCGGCAATGGAGACGGTTTGCCCTTGAGATTGCAGGCCATTTAAAGGATCAGCGTTTACATCCAACTGATACTGTACGACGCCATCAGAACCCTGAGTCGTCGTGAACTGACCTTCAACCAGCGTTGGCTGTGATTGGTCAGAGCCTACCGAACTTAAGTCATCTTCATCGACGGTAAGAGCAACAACGTCGTTAATGGTTGGCACATCATCAGCAATGGTTACCGGTAGAACAAGTGAACTGGTGTCACCGTCAAAGTCCGTTGCGACAATCGTGAAGTCTAGAGTTAAGCTATCGCTACCCACAGCATGATCGATTGGGCCTTCAAGACTAAATGAATAAGAACCATCAGGGTTCACTTGTAAGGTGAAGATAGCGTCCCCTTCTGCCGTTGCAGAATAGGTAAAGCTGCCATCTGAGTTGACAGTTTCCGTCAGAGAGATAGATCGACCCTGTGATTCCAACCCATTGAGTGGATCAGTGCCGCTCTCTAATTGATAACTTACAACACGGTCTGAGCCCTGAGTCGTCGTGAAACTGCCTTGCGCGAGCACAGAATCGCTTTGATCAGAGCCGATGCTTGATAAATCGTCTTCATCGACGGCTAGCGCATCAACGCCATCAATCGAAGGAACGTCATCTTGAACTTGAATGACAATTTGCGCCGCTTCTGGTGTGTTCGAACCGTCGGTAATCGAGGAGCGATCGCCATCCGCATCTACCGCGTAAACTGGCAGTGAGAAAGTGAGCGCATCATCATTAGCACCCGTATGGTCGAGTTGTTCATACAAGTTGAATTGATATTCGCCCAATGCAGGGGCATCGATCGCCACATCAAATACGGTAATACGCACGCCATCCAACTCGATGAAGCCTTCGTAAGTGCGCACGCCGTTACTCTCGGACGCGAGTTCCAGTTGAACAACCTGCCCTTGAGATTGGAGTTCTCCACCAACATTAAACTCTGTAGGTTCCAACTCATAGTGATCAATGATGTCACTACCGACCGATGTCGTGATCGACCCAGAGCCACTTGTTACTACCGCGCCTTCCTGTGAACCTTGGTCAACCCCCGCCTCGTCTAAAGACAATCCCGTCACGTTTTCAATCACCGGGTTATCGCCATCAAGGATGGTCATCGTAAAGGTGTTACTTGCCGTATCTTGGTCGAAATCGACGATTGTGGTTGGCAAAGAGAGCTCAATCGTATCTTCACCGTTTGTTTGTTCTAACGGCTTAAATTGCTCAAATTGGTAGGTACCATCAGTATTCAGACTGATGGTTAAAACGGTTTCATTAGAGCCTGCAATGGACAGGGTGATAGTGCTGCCGTCTTCAGAGAGTACCGCCTCTGTTGCCTGATTATCACTCAATAGGCCATCAAATTGACTAAGTCCTTCTTGATTAAATGTGACCGTTGCCAATTGATCACTACCAATATCAACAAAGGTGCCAGTAATCGGAGTAGAAGAAGATTCAACGTTTTCGAAAGTAACGTTTTGCGGCGCCGGATCATCGCCATCAATAACGGTTGTCGTGAAATCGATAGGTGCTTGAATACTGTTACCACCAATATCTGCGCCTGTAATGTCAAAAGCGATATTGATTTGATCACCGGAGATGGAAACTTGACCATCAGCAACAGAAGCGACATGGTCAATGCCCTGGCTAATCGTGGTAACGACCTCTAACTCTAAATCACGGCCTAAAGATGTCGCTTCGATCTCTATACGAAGCACTTCGTTACCTTCTTGAGTGCCGATAATGACATTTTGCGCTTCGTCATAAACGAACGCCACTGGCTGACCAGCAGAGGTAATATCACTATTTAGCTCGGTTAACAGAGACTCTAATGAGGACGTTTCAGGTACAAATGAAGCGGTATCAAGTGCGAGATCCCCTGCTTCAATCAGCACACTAGAAGAAATGGTTTGCGGGTAGCTTGATAGAGAAATTGAGCCTTCTGTTATGCTAGATTGCAGTGATTGTCCGCCATCGGCAAAAATAGTGACATCTAAATCATCAGCTTCATCGCGTTCTTCTACACCGCTACGAGTCGCTGACGTCTCAAAAAAGGTGGAGGCAAGTACTTCCGGATTATTATATTCAACGGTCACATAGCCAGCATTGGCTGAGCCTTCAGCGCCAGCACCAGCAGCCGTTGCTTCCAAAATAGCAGTCGGGTCAGCACCATCTAAAATGGCCTGTTGGATAGCCGCGACATCATTAGCGTCAAAGTTAGCACCTTCGATAGCTGTTGGATCGAAAGTAACCTGGCCATTAACTGGAGATTGCAGCAAGGTTTCTGGTTGTTCAAAAGAAGGTTCTGGAAGGCACGCGACACAATTAGCATCAACCAGATACAGCTCATTATGTATCTGTACATCAAGAGAAGCGTTATTTTCAGTAATGATCACTTCGCCAGATATTAACTCATCCCCCGCTTTTATAGACCTGACTTTTCCATCCAGACCTAAAACCAAGACTTCACCTTTGACAGCATTTACAATCGCGTTCTGCGGCACGGTTTGCGTACTCATCTGACCTCCGCTAATGGCCTACGTTTCCCATTAACCTTTTTAGATAGTTTTTAAATGATTTAGTGCGGCATACTGCACACCTTTAGACGATTAGACTAAGTATCAACTCATTAAACAATCGATAAATGGCGCACTAATGAGCAAAGTAAGTAAAACTTACTAGTAGTCACAGAAATGTGACACATGTCCTAACACCGCAATATCGATTAATTATATGAAATTGATATCTTATTCCGTATAAGTGTAGTCGTTTTAAAAAAGAAGATAGATGAAAACGCTCAGCTAAACGCCAAACTACCGGTTGCAATCAATAATGGAAGAAAAGCAATAAGAATGTTGTATACACCTGAACGTGATGAAAACTTAATCAATATTGGTGACGAGAAAAACGTGACGATTAAATATTGAATGACATAAATCGTTGGACAAAATATAACCATGAAAATGTGGCTCACAATATGAATTCCCGAGCACCACGAATTCGGCTTTGTCCTGATATACAGTAAAAAAAATACGAGCAAGCTAATAAGAAAATACATAAACATCACACTTGAAAATAATTATCATTTTCAATCATATGTAAATATTCCCCCACTTTCAATGATGTGAGAGCTATTAATACCATCGTTATTATCAATCAACACAATAAGTAAAATTATCAGTAATTCCCGTCCTAAACGTTTGCGTAATCGCTAACCTTCTCTTAACCTTGATTTGAGGCTTTTATCACGGTTTTTCCATTGATATAGTGCGTCCATACAACAAAAAAAGACCATTCGAGGCATGGAGCTTCCTCATTAATCTCAAGATGAGAAGAATTGGTACCGACAAAATTCGGCAGATTTTAAGAGGGTCAAAAAATGGACATGAATATGGTTGAGATTTTAGGTTATGCAGCTTCAATCATGGTCGCAATTTCGCTAACTATGAAAGATATTGTTAAGCTTCGTATCCTTAACTTTATTGGTTGTGCGCTATTTACTGCTTACGGACTAATGATTGATTCTTGGCCTGTAGTATTAACTAACGGCTTTATTGCTTGCGTTAATATCTACTTCCTAGCAAAAATGCAACAGGAAAAAAAAAGCCTAGAATCTAGAGCCTAAAAAGCAATAGCATTCGAACAATAAAAGCCCGCGAATGATAAGATCGCGGGCTTTTTGCTTTTAATGCGCTCTCATTTTCTGCACATTAATCAATAGCTCTAGCGAACCCAGTTAAGTGCTAATGTTTCTCTACGAGAGAACATGTCTACATGCGATGAGATTATCGCCTTCACTGTGCTCAATCTCTCTTCTGAATCTGCCTCACAAATAATGGTCAAGCTAGACTCGCAAAGAGCAAACTCCGCTTTTCCCGTCGGAAATGTCACCAAACCGCTGTTTTCATTCCAAGTAGCAGGAACCTTTCGTCCAAAATGTCGACAAAGTGTCACTAAGTATTTGTCAGCGTGTTCGCTATCTATTCGGGTGCTTTCTTTAATCATGAATTTACTCGTGTTTTGAAGCGCCCCCTCTCGGGAGCCCTATTAGAATTGATAAGCAGCAGAAAGTTTGAAGTTGCGACCCGGCTCGTAGTCATCAAGCGTGAAGCCACGTGCAGTACCCGAACGAGACGCATGAGAGCTGTACAACTCGTCAAATACATTATCAATACCAAAGGTCACCGACAGTCCATCAATATCAGACGGCACCCATTGAGCATATAGATTATGTACATCATAACTTGCTTTCTTTGGCTGACCATCAAAGACGTTGTCTTCCTCTAGAACAAACATTGAGTTCCACCCGAAGATCGTTTCTAAAGCGTCTGACTGGTAATCCAAAGTTAGAGCAATACTATCACCCATATCAATGCTACGCCCATTACCCCCAGCAACAGGGCCACCAGTATTCTTGTTTTTGGTGTCCGACTTAGAGTAAGAAAGTTTGCTGTTAAACTTGTCGTAGCCATAAGAAGCACTTGCCTCAAAGCCTTTAATCTCGACATCACCTAAGTTGTAAATCAGGTAAGTTTGAGTCGCGTTTTGGTACTGGTCTGCAATGTAATCATCAATTTCCGTTTGGAATGCCGTAATATTCGCTCCAAAGAAATGCTTATCAAAGGTTTTATCAAAACGGACACCACCCTGTGTGTTCAACCCCGTTTCTGGCTTTAGTCCATCCTCTAAAAATGCAACGTCTTGGTAAGCAATAAAGGTTTCCATCAGCTCAGGGCCTTTGAATAGAGAGCGTGCGCTCGCAAACAACGTCCAATCCTGAGTGACTGCCCATTCTGCTGCTAGGGCCCAGGTCACATCATCATAGTTACTCGTCCCCGTTTCAGCTTCACGTTTGTAATCATCAAAACGCATACCTGCGGTAACAAAGAAAGCATCAGAGAAGAAGAACTGGTCTTCTACAAACAATGCGGTTGAAATGGCCGATTCATCCATGAACTTACGACTACCGTAGTAACTTGAAGATGTCTTATCCATGTAGTCGAAACCATAGGTGATTCGATTATCAAACTCACCTAACATAACATCCGACTGGAACTTACCATTCAAACCAAAGTTTTGGTTTTTAGCGGTGTTCTTCGATAAACGGTTCGAAGGCCAGCGAGGAGCCATAACGCTCTCATCCCGTTTAATTTCTGTCTCGGTATTATAAAGTGTGACGTTACCTTTATGCTGTTCGCCTCGCAGCTCGTAACTCAAGGTAACGGTATCTCGGTCATAATCCGTAGGAATAAGTAACGTGCTCGATAAGCCATTGTTCGCACTACCCGACATATCAGGACGCGGACTGTAATCACCACTGTCTCGGTACATGTCATAAGAGAGCTCAAAACGATGGATGTCGTTTAGTTCATACCCCAACTTAGCCAGAATGTTGTAAACATCACCCGCAGCGCCATAGGTTTTGTTGCCGTCACCATCTTCAAAGTCATCGCGCGTAACGTAATGGCCATAAACCATCGCATCAATGTTTTCGGACAAAAGCCCGTACAGTGTCAACGAGCCTTGTTGGTTGTCGTTGGATGCATAACCGCCATAAACACGAGCGCCAAACGTTTCATCGTAACGAAGTAAATCGCGAGCGTCTTTCGTTTCAAAATAAACCGAGCCGCCTAAGCCATTTTGAGTCACAGAGTTATTACCTACCTGGATATCGGCAGATTTGAGAATGTCAGGGTTTAGCGTCAAGTTACCAATGTGATGGAACATGCTCGCATGCTGAGAAGCACCATCAAGACGAATGTCCAAATCGGTTTCGCTCAAACCACGAATGGTAATACGTTGATTCACAGAGTGTGTTCCACCAACATCCACACCGGGAATATCGCGCAGTAAATCAGACATATGATCCGCTTGCTTCAGTGACATGTCGTCCGCAAACATCGACTCAGTATTGCTAGAAACTTTTGTTCCCCATACAACGACTTCTTCAAAATGTGACTCGGTATCTTGAGCTAAAACAGGGTTTGATAGCGCCATTCCCACTGCAAGGCAAAGGCTTGAAAGCTTGATAGATGAACAAGCAGGGCTTTCCATAACTTCATCCCTAAATATTAATGATAATAATTCTCAGGTATAATAAGCATGAGTTTTATAAATACAAAGGCGATTTGATTATGCGAAATCGCACAAGTGTTATGAGGAAGTGTCAAATGCAGGAAGTCACACCAAAACGAACTAGAATTGCCAAGATCGCTTTAACCCAAAAACTGGAAGCCACAGAAAAGCAGTGGATCGTCACGCAAGGTCAACCTTGTCAAACTCAACTGGCAGAAGGCAAATTCCTATCATATCAGTACAATGATCAAATCTTTGTTCATGGTGGACGCTGCCTAGAGCTTGTTGATTCACATATTGTTTCTACTGCACACGCCTCACTGTTGGTCACTATTCTTTTAGAAGGTAAGCTCTCGTTTGGCTACGACGATTTGCAATTTGATTTAGACGCAGGCGACGGCCCTAAAGGTGTCGTGGTGAACCTACTCAAACCTGCAAACTTTCGTCGTTCACTGCTCAAAGATAACCTCATTAATAAGATCAACATATTGGTTAAGCCCCAGTGGCTAGAGGCTCGCCTTGACCAAACCTGTCGTCATTGGTCCTTTTTTAACTCTCATCAGGCGTTTCATCCTCTAGAGCTTAACCAGGCGTTATGCGAACTGGCTGAAACGCTGACAAGCCGAGAAACACCACAAGAATTCCAAGATAAGTTGGAAGTTGAAAGCTTGATCTATCAAATTTTGCATCAAGCGACTGAGCAAATCCCCAAAAACTTCAGTGCTAATAAAAATAACCATGAACGGCACACAGATGGTCGAATAGAGGATATTGTTAGCTATATAGAAACTCACCTTGAGCAAGAACTAGGCTTAGAAAAGTTGGCAAGCGTGTTTTCAATGAGCGTTTCAAACCTGCAGCGCCGATTTAAACAATCACTGAATATGACCGTAAATGGTTACATTCGCTTTCGGCGCCTTGAGATTGCGAGGCAACACTTGGAACGTGGCCTAGTGACGATCACGGAAGCGGCTTATGAAGCCGGATACCACCACCCTTCCAACTTCACCTGCGCTTTCAAAAAGGTATTTGGTGTACCACCGCATGAAGTGATAAAAGAGCAAAGAGGCCCCAGGTAACTGACTGTTATTTAGGAGTGTCTTATCCACAACATCGGTATATACTCGCCTTAAACGTTATGGAGGTTGAACATGAATATTGGTGCTGTCGCAAAGCTTACTGGGCTTTCATCTAAGTCGATTCGATTGTATGAAGACAAAGGGATCATATCTCCACCAGCGCGCAGCGACTCTGGCTATCGCGAATATTCAGATAATCATATTCAAGAGCTTAACTTAGTATCACGCGCAAAAAACGCTGGCTTTTCACTGCAAGAATGCAAAGAGTTTGTGCAGCTTGCCCATAATCCCAACCGAAAAAGCAGCGAAGTAAAAGCAAGAACCATGGATAAGCTGAGAGAGGTTGAAGAAAAAATCGCGCACCTTATGGAGATCAAAACGCAACTTGAAGGTTGGGTTTCTTCTTGTCCGGGAGACGCTGAAAGCCGATGCCCAATCATAGACGAGCTCACCAAGTAAACTCGCCTATCTATCCTCATTGAAGAATCGCTTTCATTAAGCACTGAGGTTGGATTAGTGGTAAGTACACATGCGCTTGCCGTTTAATTCGATAATATTAAACGGCGTTTCGTAGATATCCTCTAGCGTAGACGCCTGAATCACCTCTTCCACCGCACCACTTGCCACAACTTTGCCTTGCTTAAGCGCCAATATGACATCCGAGTAGCACGCTGCGAAATTAATATCATGAATTACCACCACCATGGCTTTGTTCATGTCATGAGCTAACCGCTGCACGACTTTCATGATCTGAAGAGAGTGTTTGATATCTAGATTGTTAAGTGGTTCATCAAGAAAAACGTAGTCTGTATCTTGTGCAATCACCATGGCAATAAACGCAAGCTGTCGCTGACCACCACTTAACTCATCCAAATATTTGTCGTGGATACCTTGTAAATCTAGGTAGTCGATCGCTTGTTCAATCACCGCATGATCTTCTTTGGTCAGATTTCCTTTGGAGTATGGGAAACGGCCAAAAGAGACCAACTCCTTCACGGTAAATCGCATGGTAATAGAGTTGGCTTGACGAAGTACCGCCAGCTTTTTCGCTAACTCTTTAGTGTCCCATTCCGCAATTTCCTTACAATCAATGATAACACTACCACCATCCCGCTCCGTTAAGCGCGAAGCCATAGATAACAGCGTGCTCTTTCCCGCGCCATTCGGGCCAATAATGGACGTCACTTTGCCCTTTTCAAACTGAGTATTGGCCTCATCAACCACTTTATTTGAACCGAAGGCCTTCGTTAATTTGTCTATCACTATCATATTTATACAACTTTGTTTTTCAGTAGTAGGTATAAGAAATACGCACCACCAATAAAGTTAATAACGACACTCAACGTCGTCTCAAAACTGAACACGTTCTCGATAATCCATTGCCCAGCCAGTAACGAGCTGATGGAGAGAAACGAACAACCAACCAATAGCGTTTTGTGTTGGTAACTTCGGAACATTTCTCGGCTTAAGTTGGTCACCAGCAAACCAAAGAACATGATTGGTCCCACTAGAGCCGTAGAAATAGCAATCAGAACCGCCGAGATAATGAATACATTTCGCGTCACCTTAGGTACGTCGACGCCCAAACTTTTCGCATTGTCTTGGTCGAGCCAAAACACATCTAAAGTGCGATGCATACTAAATAGCAACCAACATGCAAACATCAAAGCTGGTGCACTAAAGTAAACCAAATTCACTTTGACATTATTAAAGCTGGCGTAAAGTTTCGATTGAACGATTGCAAACGTATTTGGGTCCATCAGCAAAGAGAAAAATGACGACGCATTGGAAAATAGCTGACCAAAGATCAAGCCGACCAATAGCAACGTAATCAAGTTCTTGCTTCCTTTAGAAAAGTAAAAACCAAACAACAATAATGAAAACGACACCATTACAATTACGGCAATTGTGAAATTGACGTACAAGTTAAGAACTAAAGTACTCAAACCACCAAAAATCAGCACGATCAAAATTTGCGTCAACACATACAACGCATCAAACCCCATGATACTTGGCGTTAAAATTCGGTTGTGCGTAATGGTTTGAAATACAAGTGAAGACTGAGCAATAGCCACACCCGCTAGCACTATCGCCAATACTTTAGGAACTCTACGAGATAAAAAATACTGGTAGTTGTCAGCTGTTAGCCCAATACCAATAAACAAACATGCGAAAAGTACCGCAATGCCACCTAGCAGTAGGATTTTCGTTGAATCACGCATGTTGCTTACCTCGCAACAACATCGCGATGAATACCACACCACCCAATATGCTGATCACGATAGAGATTGGCATTTCATGAGGGAAGATAATCAAACGACTCACCAAGTCGCAACACAGCACTAAAGTCGCCCCATACATGGCCGTAAGCGGAATGTTCTTTTTGAGGTTATCACCATAAAAGTGACTAACGAGGTTCGGCACAATCAGACCAAGGAATGGCAGCTGCCCCACAATCATCACGACACTTGCTGACATGATTGACACCAATAGAACGCCAATCGTGACAACCTGCTGATAATTTAACCCCAAGTTAACCGCGAAATCTTTTCCGATACCCACGGCTGAAATCCGTGCGGCAAAAAGATAGCTGAGAATAGCCATTGGTACCGCGATGTACAGCAGTTCAAAATCACCACGCAAGATGTTGGCGAAGTTTGCGACTGTCCAAGCATTCAGACTTTGAAGTGCATCGTATTTGTAAGCGATAAACGTGGTCATGGATTGGATGACATTGCCGAAAATAATCCCGACAAGAGGCACAAAAACCACACTCTTAAATTGAATGCGCTGAATAAAGAAAATAAACGCCAGCGTCCCAAATACCGAGATGCCGAATACGAGCCAAAGGTGATTGTCGTTGCCAAAGAAAACCACGCTCAGTACATAGCCCAGCATGGCACATTCGATCGTACCGGTTGTAGAAGGTGCAGCAAATCGGTTCTGGCTAATTTGCTGCATAATAAGGCCTGTAATACTTAAGCCTGCACCAGCAAGCAGTATGGCGAATAAACGTGGTATACGGCTGGTAAAGAAAAGCTCTAACGCTTTCTCATCACCCGAAAAGAGTTGTTGGGGCGTCATGTTTGCCACCCCAACAAATAACGAAACCGTGCTTAAAACCACAAGGGTTAGCAATAACTTTTTCAAAGTTAACCTCTGCTATCTTGGATTACAGTTCAACGGTTTGCTTGATCTCACTGACCATTTTTTCTGTTGCAGTCACACCAGACATCGACAAGTACCACGCGTCCACATCTAAATAAGTGATTTTGTGATTCTTATATGCGGCGGTTGCTTTGACTAAGTCGTTATCCATGGACTTACGAATATCGTTATCTGGCGTGCCTTTCAGCGAATTGCGGTCAACTACGAGTATATTTTTCGGGTTAGCTTCACGAATAAATTCATAAGAAATAACATCTCCGTGAGTGCCCGTTTTCACGTGTTCAACCGTTTCCAAGAAACCGAAATCGTTATAAATAACACCAAATCGTGATTGAGCTCCAAACGCACTGATGTTGTCACCCATGCTTAAAATCGTTAACGCATCATTGTTATTTGATTGATTGTAGTCACGGATTGCTTTGAATTGAGCATCTAGCGCTTCAATTTTCTGCTCTACTTTTTCTTCGATATCGAAGATTTTACCAATATTGCGCCACTGTGCTTGCGTACCCTCCCAGTAACCTTGATTCTCTTTCGCAGCAAAAACGACCGTAGGAGCAATTTCACTCAGCTCTTCATATTTCGCAGACGCTCGCGGACCAACCAATATCAAATCCGGTTTTTGCATGTAAATGGTTTCAAAGTCAGGTTCAAACAAACTACCCGCAGAGGTGTAGTTATCTTTGCTGTACTTTGAAAGGTAGCTAGGCAGATTAGAAGAGTTAGAAACTGCAACAGGATCGATACCAAAGTTGTCCAGCGCATCTAGCGGACCAAAGCCAATCACAACCACGCGCTCTGGTGATTGCTCTAGCTCGGTTTGCCCCATGTAATGGTCAATCACAACCTTAGCAGCGAAAGAAGGAGAAACAGTAAATAGCGACAGCATAGCCGCACCGACGAATTTTTTCATTTTGTTAAGCCTTAATGAGATCTATTATCATGCGCGTTCGCAATATAACGTTACTCTTTACTGCATTCAACAAAATTTAAGGTACTTTACATTAGTTACGCTTATTCGAGCTCCAACTATATCAAAGACTTATAAAAACCATTCATTGCAATATCTAGGTGTATCATTCATGCGCTTCGATAAATGCTTTGAGTGCAAGCTCATCAATAATCTCCAACCCGTTTTCCGTTTTTGCAATCAATCCCTTTTCAATCAAATCTTTAACTGCACGTCGATAAACACGACCAGAAGTACCAAATCGCTCAGCTTCTTGATTCACTTTGTCAAAGCCACCGAGCAATGTGTTGGTTTGATTACGGACGAAAAGATCATACGCAATATTATAAGTAATGGGATGCAATAACCGATTGGTATAGATATCCATAGAATCTTGATAATCTTCGGCCAACGCTGAAGCAAAGAACACCATCATTTCTGGATGCTTTTGTAGCGCTTCAGTTAGTTTTTGGATGCAGATGACATCAACCTGCATGTGCTCGTCTGCAATCACGTTCCATTGGCAAGGAGTCTGAGTGAAGTACTCCATTTCACCATAGATATGGTAGTCGCAGTTTGCCTCTCCTAATTGAAAGCGTCGCCCATTCGCGGCCAATATGCTCATTGAAACTCGACCTACCGGCACAACATATAAGTACTGAAGTTGCTCACCTTGACGGAGAATTTCTTCCCCAGCATCAAAGTAACGCGTACTAATTTGACACTGATAGATCATCTCACGAAAGGCAACGCTCTTTTTTTCAAGGTATGTTTTGAAGCGGCCAGTTGGATACGGGCTGATTTTCATTCTCTGTTCTCTCAGAAAAGTTACTGATAACTATCTCAGATGGATTGTACCCCGTAACACCAAATAAAAAAGCGACAGTGGCCTGTCGCTTTACATTCATTGATTTATAAGAGTTACTGAAGTTAGTACGGACTATCTCTGAGCAATCAGCGCTTCTAACGCCGTCATTGCAGCAAGCTTCTCACCTTGCATCATTACTTTCGCTTCATCAACGTACTGGCCAACCCCTTCTTTCACATTTTGTTGGTACAGAACGACGTTATTTAAGATCGAAGCGACATGAAGGCCACGTAATCGGCCAACGGCAAACAGAGCTGAGGTTTCCATATCGGCACCTAAGACGCCCTTCTTGTTCCAGTATTGGCATATCGCATCTTCGTCATCGGTATAGAAACTGTCGTGAGAACGTACCACACCGAAATGATAACGCGCCTCTTGTACTGACAGGTAACGCTCAACTTCCTTTAATAAGGAAAAGCTTGCGTACGCCGGATAAGCCGAATCCACATACGCTTTGGAGCCGCCTTCATCTCTTACCGCACCTTCGGCAATGATTAGCTCGCCAAGCTGAATGCCTGATTGCATCGCACCGGCCGATCCAACACGTACTACATGAGTGACACCGCACTGTTTTAGCTCTTCAACTGCGATGATCATCGATGGGGCGCCGATGCCTGTGCTGCATACTGAAACAGGCTGGTCTTTGTATTTGCCAGTAAAAACACGGTACTCGCGATTTTCCGAGATCATTTCTGCATCATCCAATAATGCGGCAATACGATTAGCTCGGTCTGGCTCACCACATACAATGACGAGAGGAGCGACTTGTGTTTCATCAACACCAATATGAGGTTGTTTCGCCATTTTTCGTTCCTTAAGCTGCAGCTTGAGCTAAGGTTTTATCGCCATTGCGCTTGGCGCTACGGGCCCATTCACGCGTACCATTGGCAGCAATGAACATCAAAATCGCATACTGAACGGACATCGCATAAACACCCTGTGTCGCGTAGATACCAACACTGATGATGTTAATCACAACCCAAAGAATCCAGTTTTCCACATATTTACGTGTCATCAGAATTTGTGCAACAACAGAAAGTACTGTCATGGTTGCATCCCAAAACGGGAACGCATCAGGTTCAAGTACCGGATCAGCCAAACCTGCACCAAATAGATTCAAGCTATCAACAGCAATGTTTGCTAATGCAAAGAAAAAGGGGTCGATGTAGATGGTTAACAACGCGATAGACACAACGCTAATAGAAGCAGTGGCGATGAGTTTCTGTTTGTTTAACCAGCGTACTTCCAGCGTTTCACCTTCCGCGTTTGGACGAGTCCACGCATACCAACCGTAAATGTTCGCACAGAAGAAAAACAGTTGAAGAAGTAATAATCCGTATAACTGAATTTGGAAAAAGATAACGGCAAAAAGAGTGACATTCAGCAAACCGAATAAGTAGTTGATGGTTTTTTCTTGGCTAGCAAACCAAATGCAAAGCAATCCAAAAACCGTACCGAAAACTTCGATCCAACTCATTGCGTAACCGCCGCCAATTGGAATGTTAACCAGGGTGTTGTTTATATCGAGTAAGGCAAGTAGGTCCATGTCGATGTCCTTTATTATTTTGTTTGGGAATATGCCTATATTAGGGCGTGACACCTAACAAAAAGGAGGACATTTGTCCCCCTCTTGATGCACTCGATCATAATTCAGTTCAATATTTGCTTGAAAGCGCCTATTTATCTCAACCATTCATTCCAAATGAACTAGGACTCGTGTCCTAGGTAGCGCTTTTTGAACGTAGATGCTGACGCGAACAGTAAAGTCGAAGCAAATGTAAACACCACGCCAGCCAAGTATACATACTCTTCATTCGCAAGTAGCTCATAAACACTCACGACAAACACCGTTAATACTAGTGAAATATTGAAACGGTGAAACCACGGCCTCTTTACTGAATACTGTGCATATCTCTTAACTAACATAAAGATTTTCCATTCATCTCAATAAGTTATAAATCTAATTATAGACTTTATTAATAATAAGCTTTTTAAGCACTATCTACACGAAATCTTTCGAGTTACTCGCAAAAAATCACACTTTTCAAATATTGAGTTAATAAATTCGAACATCTGTTTTGCATGCTTATTTATTTTTAGCCCATTCTTTATAAATTATATGCACTAAATTTGTTAACCATACGTTTGTTTTTAATTAAGAGAAATTCGTCACACTGTTGCGTACAACCAATGCTGGTTCCAGTTGAACGACTTGAGCTTCGTTAGATTTGTCGTCCAGTCTTCGGACAAGAGTTTCGACGGCGGCTTGGCCGAGTCGATATTTGGGTTGGTGGATGGTCGTTAAGGAAGGCGACATGAACTTCGCGATATGTATGTCATCGTAACCGATGATTGAAATCTGTTCCGGGACTTTAATATTGAGCTCATTTGCGGCGTTAATCACACCCATCGCCATCATATCATTGGAAACGAAAATCGAGCTGGGTAAGATGCCTCGCTGCGCCATTTTCATAAATGCTTGATATCCGCCTTCACATTCGAAGTCCGATTCAATGATCCAGTTGGCATTAAATTCCAAGCCTGCTTCGTTCATCGCACGTTTGTAACCTTCGTATCGCATTTGCGCTTGGTGTTTAATCAAAGGGCCAGTGATACATCCTATTTCTGTGTGGCCACAATCAATCAGGTATTTCGCCGCTAGGTAACCGCCACGAAGCGAGTTATCTTGAATTTTATCGCTCGTAAACAGCATCGGCCCCCAATCCATCACCACGACAGGGATATCAGGATAACGCTCAAATACATCGATACGCTCCCCTTCTAGCGAGGAGCACATCAAGATCAAACCATCGACACGCTTTTGCAAAAGCGTATTAATGGACTGGCGCATGCGTTCGTTGTCACCTTCGGTGTTACATAGAATGAGACTATAGCCTTTGTGATAGCAACTGCGTTCGACGCCTTTTACGACTTCGCCAAAGAATGGGTTGGTTGAAGTTGTCACTAGCATACCAATGGTTTTGGTACGATTGACTTTGAGGCTACGCGCCAAAGCTGATGGCGCATAGTAGTTGAGTTCTTTTGCGGCAGTATTGACGCGTTCGGAGATCTCTTCACTCACAAAACGCGTCTTGTTAATAACATGGCTCACTGTTGAAGTGGAAACCCCTGCCAGTTTTGCGATGTCTTTCATCGTCGCCATGTTATTACTCCTAATTAATGAGGCGTTTAAGCCCTATTGTGCAGCGAGAAACGCGTCCACCTCTTCGCGAGTTGGGATCGACGTCTGCGCGCCAAAGCGGGTCACAGAAATTGCAGCCGCCGCATGTGCAAACTTAATTGCTGATTCTAAAGGTAAATCCTCTAACAGGCCAGTGACGAATGCCCCATTAAACGTATCCCCTGCTGCGGTGGTATCAGTCGCGTCAACACGGAACCCCGGGATGAGCTCACCTCTACCATTTTGACTTAACCAAACACCCTTCGCACCGAGAGTGATCATGACAATTTCGATACCTTTGCTATGAAGCACATTCGCCGCTTCTTGCGCGCTGTCATTATCCGTTACCGTTACCCCCGTCAGGACTTCAGCTTCGGTTTCATTTGGTGTAATGACATCAATACAAGCAAGCAGTTCGTCTGACAGTTCACGAGCAGGGGCAGGGTTTAAAATGACGTTAGTTTTTGCATCTTTCGCCACTCGCGCGGCTTTCTCAATGCCGCACATCGGCGTTTCCAATTGCATCAGCAGGTAATCCGCTTGGCGAATGCGATCTAAATCTGGCTCAATCGCTTCTGCTGTCAATTTGGCATTCGCTTCTGCTGAAATACAAATGCTGTTTTCACCACTATCCGACACTTGAATCATCGCAATGCCAGTTGGGCAGTTTGGTTGCATCTTCACACCAGTGATGTCGATGCCGTCCATATTGAAGTTTTCACGAATATTGATGCCGAACGAGTCATCGCCTACACAAGCAATAAAGCCAATATCAGCCTTGAGTCGAGCTGCAGCAACAGCTTGGTTGGCACCTTTGCCACCTGGGATAACTTGATAGTTGCGACCATGTAGCGTTTCGCCAGGGCGAGGGAAAGAAGGCACTTGAAGAACATGGTCAGCGTTTACACTACCTAACACCACTAACTTATTCATACGGTTATCCTCGGTTCTGAATGAACCCTTTTTTTGAAAAACTATTTTGGAAAATACATTAGATGACTTTAACTTCTCTCCTTAGCGAAGGAGTCACGATAAAAAGCCAAAGGCATCTATACCCTGCATTTTTAAGTCACTTGGGTATGTTTGCCCTCTCCTCCTAAACGACAGATATAAACGGAGGAGAGAGCAAAAATTAGGACGCTTTATTGAACGTCAAACTTATTTAGTCACTACTTTTAGTGGTACCGGAATGTATGCTTCTACTTTTTCACCTTTCAAGACTTTGTCAGCCGTTTCGACACCCAAAGCACCGATAAGATCTGGCTGCTGCGCGATGGTTGCTGCTAGTTTGCCACGGTTAACTGCCGCAATGCCGTCTTCCGTGCCATCAAAACCAACGATAACGACGTCTTTGCCAGATGCTTGAACTGCGCGAAGTGCCCCTAGCGCCATCTCATCATTCTGTGCGAATACCGCCTGTACATCAGGGTTAGCCGCGAGTAGGTTTTCCATCACGTTTAGGCCTTTAGTACGGTCAAAGTCTGCTGGCTGGCTGGCAAGAAGATCCATATCGCTGCCCTTCACGGCATTCATGAAACCTTCACCACGCTCGCGCGCCGCCGATGTGCCCGCAATACCTTCAAGCTGAATTACTTTTGCTTTTTCGCCAACTTTTTCCATGATGTAGTGGCCTGCCATTTCACCACCGATCACGTTGTCGGACGCGATGTGACTCACGACTTCACCACGGCTTGCGCCACGGTCTAGTGTCAATACAGGGATCTTAGAACGGTTCGCCATACGAATCGCATTAGACACAGCATCAGAATCCGTTGGGTTGATAAGAATTGCTTTTACACCGCGAATACTTAAATCCTCGATGTTCGACAGTTCTTTGCTCGGGTCATTTTGCGAGTCCAGTACAATTAAGTCGTACCCCAATTCTTTCGCTTTAGCTTCCGCACCGTCTTTCATCGTTACGAAGAACGGGTTGTTTAGCGTCGAAACCACAATCGCCATCGTATCTTGGGCTTGTGCCGCTACTGATACAGTGGAAGAAAGAAGTGCAGCAGAGATAAGAGTTGCAAGTTTTTTCATCGTTCTAGTCCTTTGTGTAGGGTGAGCCAGCACACGCCCACTGGCTCGGTTTGTATTCAGGATTTAATGGTTATGGATTATTTGTTTTTGTTGTCTACCAGTACTGCGAGCAAGATAACCACTGCTTTGGCAATCATTTGGTAGTATGAGGAAACGTCTAGTAGGTTAAGAGCGTTGTTTAAGAAACCGATGATCAGCGCACCAATTAGCGTACCCATGATACGGCCTTTACCGCCCATCAAGCTGGTACCGCCAAGAACAACCGCTGCGATAGCGTCTAGCTCGTAGCCCATACCCGCTGTTGGCTGCGCCGAAGACAGGCGAGAAGTCACGATGATGCCTGCAAGCGCTGCCAGCATACCGCAGATTGCGTACACACCAATCTTCACTCGGTCTACATTGATACCAGATAGACGAGTCGCTGATTCGTTGCCACCTAGTGCATAAACGTAGCGACCAAAGCGAGTGTGGTTAAGTAGGTACCAAGCCGCAGCGAATACAACTACCATCAACCAAACAGGTACTGGAATACCTAGCGCGTAGCCGGTACCAAACCATGCAAACGCATCAGCTGTGTCAGTAAAACCTGTCGAGATTGGACGACCTTCGGTATACACCATAGTCACACCGCGTAGTAACGTCATGGTAACCAGCGTAGCGATAAAAGCCTGTACTTTGCCCTTCGCAATGATGATGCCGCTAATTGCACCTAACGCTGCACCTGCGACTAAAGCAGTCGGAACCGCCACCAGCACCGGGACTTCAAGCGCAATCATGCTTGCCGCAAAGGCACCGCATAACGCCAGTACGGAACCAACACTCAAGTCGATGCCTGCGGTTAAAATAACCAGTGTCATACCTACCGCGATAATGGCATTCACTGAGGTTTGACGAAGAATGTTGAGAATGTTGTCGACCGTAAAGAAGTTCGGGTTCAAAAATGACACAACAACAATCAAAAAAATCAGTGCTATCAGTGATTTTTGCTCAATCAACCACTCTTTTGTGAACAACTTCTTGTTGCTAGCTTCGGTTGGTTTGCTCATGGTATTAGTACTCATGCTGCTTCCTCATTGATCTTTTTGCCTACGGCACAGGCGAGTAATTTTTCTTGATCGGCGTCTTTCGCATCGAATTCGCCAGTAATACGACCTTCATGCATAACCAGAATGCGGTCACTCATACCGAGCACTTCTGGCATCTCGGAAGACACCAAGATGATGCTCATGCCTTCGGCTTTGAACTTGTTGATGAGTTGATAAATTTCTTTTTTCGCACCGACATCGACGCCACGTGTTGGCTCATCGAGAATCAGAACTTTAGGTTTGGTCATTAACCCTTTCGCGATCGCCACTTTTTGCTGGTTACCGCCGGATAAGTTACCAATGATTTGGTTGCGCGTAGGGGTTTTGATATTAAATAGCTTGATAAAATCTTCCACGGCAATCACTTCGTCGCTATGTTGGATTTGGAAGCCTTTAGTCAAATGATTGAGAGAACAAAGTGACATATTCTCCTTAACCGAGAGACCTAACACCAAGCCATCGCCTTTGCGATCTTCAGAGATGTAAGCGATGCCATTTGCTAAGCCATCTTGTGGGCTAACCGGGTTAATGGTTTTGTTATCAAGGTTGATAACACCATGCTCACTTGGCAACGCGCCATAAATTACTTTCATCAGTTCGGTGCGGCCTGCCCCCATCAAACCAGAAATACCCAAAATCTCACCGCGTTTCAGCGTGAAGCTCACATCGTGAACGCCAGATCCGGTCAGGCCAATCACTTCAAGGCAAGTTTCGCCATGTTGTACATCAATACGTGGGTATTGCTCTTCTAACTTACGACCAACCATCATTTCGATCAGGCCGTCTTCATCAGTGTCGGGCACCTTGCACTCACCGATAAATTTACCGTCACGAAGCACCGTAATATCGTCACAGATTTCAAAGATTTCTTTAAGACGGTGTGAGATATAAACAATGCCGCAGCCCTGCTCTCGAAGCTCGTTGATCACTTTAAATAGTGACTCCGTCTCGGTATCAGTCAGCGCGTCAGTTGGCTCATCCATAATGATGACTTTCGATTCAAACGAAAGCGCTTTCGCGATCTCCACCATTTGCTGTTCACCTAGGCTCAAATCACCAAGCAACGTTTTCGATGAGTGCTTTACGTTAAGGCGTTGAAGCAACTTGTCTGCTTCTTCATACATCTTGCTCCACTGAATACGCCCCATCGTGCCGGTAAATTCACGACCTAGATAGATGTTTTCAGCAATCGTTAGTTCAGGGATCAAGTTCAATTCTTGGTGAATGATGCTGATGCCCGCTTCCTGAGAGTCACGCGGCCCTTTAAACGCGGCAGGTTGGCCTTGATATTGGATGCTACCCGCATCCATGTGATAGATGCCAGTCAGCACCTTCATCAATGTTGACTTGCCTGCTCCATTTTCTCCCATGAGCGCCATGACACGGCCTGGGTAAACATTCAGGCTCGCTTTGTCCAGTGCTTTCACGCCCGGGAACGCTTTCTCAATGTCGCTCAGTTGTAGAATGGCTTGAGTCATAATCTGTCCTCAATATCTCTGGCTTAAAAAACCACGCCCGCTTGAAAGATAACGTTCGCGTATGGCGAGCATTCGCCAGTTCGAACGACAGCGCGGCTTTGTGCCGTGCGTGCTTTAAATGCTTCATGTGACACGTAGCTGATCTCGATAGATTTACCCGTTTCTTCGCTCTCTTTGCTCAGTTCGTTAAGCAATGCTTGATGCAAAACTGGGCTTACATCAGAAAACTCTTCCGCAATAATGACCCCTTCGATTTGCGACTCAGATAGAATCACGCGAACAGTATCAAGAAAACTTGGTACGCCATGCGTTAGCGCCAAATCAATTCGCTGTACATGCTCAGGGATTGGCAGGCCAGCGTCACATATCGTGATCTCATCGGTGTGGCCTAGCGTCGCCACCAAGTAAGAAATATCTGAGTTAATTAGGGTACTTTTTTTCATCTCATCGACCTTTCGGTTACACGTTCATACAACCATGAGCGCCTGTTTTAAAGTGTTTTCGTTATTAACAGAAAACTCATCGAAACGTTTCGATGAAATAATAATTCGTAGTGGTAATTTGACCAGAGTGAGATCGATAAGGTGTGAGAATGATCCGTAATTAACGGGTCATCGAATAGTAAAAAGGTACATGAGTCACACTTTATCATCGAAACGTTTCGATGATTGGCTTAATCTACACTTGAAGTGAGGTTTTTAAAGACAGTTGAAAAAGAGATACGTCCCATTACTGAGAAACACTCTAGTTAATGAGATGGAAACCTTACACATCATCACAGTTCTTGGATGGTTGTCTGATTTTGGAGAACGCTCACCTTACAATCTGGTTACAATTTGCAAAACACATCATCCGTTCAGTACCTTATATGGTATGCGACGTTTGTAGGGACACAAACGGAAACTAAAAGCCATAATGAAGTTAAGCAATCGAGTCATCTTGCTTGTCGCGCCAGTGATCTTATTAAGCGCGCTGGTATCAAGTTATATTATTTACAGCATTCAAAAAGTAACGCTCATCAAGCGAGAAGACAGCTATATCCAATTGCAAATGGAAAAGCTCGCAGGGCAGTTCCGACAAGCCAACATATTCCTCAATAGTTATGCATACACATTAAGCAAAAGTGATGTATTGCAAGACTACTTGGTGAATCATAACAATCCGTATCGTGAGCGCGTGTTATTTAACCGACTCGATGAAACCGCAAATGTGTTAAGCCATGGCTATACAGGCGATGCAAGCATGGCGATTCTCGACGGGAAACAAAACCTTCTTTATTACACAGAAAATAAATACTACGAATCATCAGGTGTAGTCGACCCTAAGGTATTGGATTACATCTCGCGAAGCTTTAGTACGAGAGAAGCGTTTAACCATACTGGCTTTATTTACAATTCCAGCGGGCAAAGTATTCTTCTGCAATACGAACTCATCGACAAACGAACAGGGACACAACCTCTAAGTTTTGATCCGCAAAATGTCTTTTTCGTGGTGGTATCGGTATCGCTCGAAGCCTTCAATGAGATCAAGCACGAAATCGAGTTCGACACGCATAGCGTGATAACTTTTGCCGACAAGCCTATTTATCTCGATATTCCTCTCGCTCAGACGATTGAACTATTGCCACACTTTTATGCGGTACTCTCCCCCGCTGAATATTTGATGTGGAATAAAGTCGATAAAGTGTGGCTAGAACTGGCCCTTTCCTTTGGTGTGGCGGCGTTTTGTACCATCACCTTAATTGTTTTGGTTTTGTATCGTTATGTATTACACCCCGTTTCTCGCCTCGATAAACAGCTACAAGAGCTGGAAACAAATCAACGCGGCAACATTGAAAAGCTAGAAACAAACGATGAAATAGGACGCTTATCCTCACGCTTTTTTGATATGTATGAAGAGCTCAACGTCATATATAAGAAGACAAAACGCCTGGCTGAAACGGATCACCTAACGCAACTCGCTAATCGCCATCGTTTCCATGAACTTGCAACTCGTGAACTCATCTCCCCTTCGCGGCATTTGTGGGTCATTTATGTCGATCTCGATAACTTTAAGTACGTTAATGACAAATACGGGCATGAACTGGGAGACAACTTATTAAAGGTGTTTTCATCACACATCAAAAATGCCTGTCAAAAATTCTCGCACGACTACGATAGTCCCTGTTTTGCAGCAAGATTGTCTGGTGACGAATTTGCTATTTTATTGAGCTCAAATCAGGATGCACAACGCCTACCTGACTTGCTGGCCTCAGAGTTGCTAAAGCCGATTAGCAATCTCAGTCCATCTTGGAGTAATTCATTCCCCGTGACTGCGAGCGTAGGTATCGCTCAGTACCCTCAAGACGGTACAGACGTCGCGAAATTACTCTCCAGTGCCGATGCGGCAATGTATCAAGCCAAACGAGCCGGGAAAAACCAGTACGCTTATTACTCAGCTGCTCTCAATGTTGAGTCTCAAAGACGCAGTCAGCTTGAGCGAGCGCTCAGAAAAAGCAACGTGGAAGAAGAGTTCCATCTCGTTTTTCAACCCTATATGAATAATCGGGACAACGAGATTGAAGGACTAGAGGTATTATTGCGCTGGGAAGCGGAAGGCATTGGTCCCGTGCCTCCGAAAGAGTTTATCCCAATCGCGGAACAGGCGGGCTTATTTGATAAAATTGATCGCTGGGTTTTCGCCAACGCTACAGCGGAATATCACCAATTAAGAAATATTTTTGGCAAAGACATTGTCCTTTCGATCAACCTCTCTTCAGCAGAGCTTAACTCCATCGAAATGGCGAATTATATTCATGACCAAGCAAGCAAAAACGGTGTGAAACCAGAATGTATTGAATTAGAAATAACAGAAACCTTTGCCGCAGAACAACAAGGTACAGCATTACTTGATGAGCTGTCGAAGCGTGGCTATCGTCTCGCCATTGATGACTTTGGCTCTGGCTATACATCGCTGACTCAACTTGTCCAATATCCAGTTCAAAAGATCAAATTTGACCGAGAGTTCCTCGTTACATTGATGAAAACCAACAACGGTCATGTGATCAAACCCATCATCGATCTATGCCACGCTCAAAATAAAACGGTCACCGCAGAAGGTATTGAGCACAATGTGATGCATGAATGGTTATCGTCCTACCGCTGTGACTATATGCAAGGCTATTTATTTGGTAAGCCAATGAGTAAGGAACAACTGAATTTGTGGTGGCAATCCGCAAATGACGATAGCCGCTTCGATGGTTCCATAGTAGGTTCAATTACTGTTCAAGGGACATCTTATTAAAGATTAAGTACAGAAGCCATGTATGTGGCTGCTGTACTTGGTCACGTGTGATTCATAAAGAGAACAAAAAATCTAGCTCTTACTATCACACACCTATAGATATAATACAGTTGCATAAAATTACCGTTTATCTACTCTTAAACAAACACCTCTTTGAAATCCAATCCAGTCAAATTTAGTTCTTTGACTCTATCGTACAATCCACCTTTTTTGTCCGTGCAAAACGTTCTGAGTCCCGCACCTTTTACTCTGAATAAGCCAGCTTCATTAATGGCTTCTCTATTCAAAACGAGTTTCTTAAACGGCCTAGTACGACTCGGTTTCCCATTACGAAGGTTATACTTGGTAGCAGAGCTATCAATAGCATCGATTTGAGTAATAATATTTAATGCTCGCCAAGGCTGTCCTTTTAGACTCAATGGCAAGAATTCGACATTCTCGCTTAACGCACCAAGCTTATCAGCAATGGCAGCTGGCACAGCGAAAGTAACCGCTCCCCAAGCAGCAACATCAGGCCTAGGTAATGTGTTTTCACCTTCAACATCTAACCATTCAATATCAATACTTCTCCAACTGTCTTTAACAGATTCTCCATACAGCTGGATAGGTTCGTTTGTGGTTACTTGAAGGGACATTTCCAATGCAGATTCTTGCAAGATTGCAAAATCATGCGCATTGGGTGTGACAATAAACACTTTGTTAAATGCTGTCATAACCATCCTTAAACAGGTTGAATAGCTTCTCTTAATGGGAACTCTCCACCCTCAAGATTTTCGCCTACTTAGCTAAATATATCAATTATGCTTGGCATGTTAATGTCACTGCATTATCAGGTATGACAAAATAGGTTTAAAGATCAAAATTAAAAACTCGATACTCAGCTAAGAAAGGGGATTTTTCTCTATGAATCAAACATAAGGTCCAACATAAAAAATCACTCTTAGATTCAACAAGATAAAAATTGATACAAGTTCGTACGTTAATTTTTGGCATTATTATTTTTCGATGAAAGCTCTCAGTTATTTAAATATTTAATCAAAACGATAGAATTAATTTCTGGTAAGTTTAGTTCAGACTTTTATGTATTTAATTGAAAACATGAGGAAATAAGTAAAAGCTGACAAAACTTACTTTTGTACTGCTAATCACCGGCTTAGATGATTCGTGTAGAAGCTCATTTGTCGGCTCCACTTAGACTTAGCTTTATCACTTGTGAACAGGAAATGCCCTTCTTCTCGGTATTTCTCTACCTTTCTTATCCATCTTGTTGTTTACCCACTCACTTAAAATGCACTAACACACATAACGAGTTGACGTTACGATTTGTTACGAGTCAAATCACAAATCTAAACGCAGGCTGAATAGACGCACAAAAGACAAACACATTGAAATAAAAAGAGTTTCTAATCTAGAAAAAATAAAACGTCGTTTTTATAAATTCGCCATCTCACAAATATCCTTAAACACAGTTTTATTAATTACGCATATCAGATATTATTTATGCCGAAGTTTATCGAAACAATCGATTAACTTCATAATTTATTTGAGTTTCAAACAGTTAGTTTTTAACTTGAAAACTTATCGTTAACCCAATATTAAGTACCTAAGCGTACAATAAGAAACATTGGGAATAGAATTATATTGATGTGCATGTTGTTTTAACGAATGCATGAAGCAATCGGTAAATTTGTAACACCATAGAGTTTTATTTAGCCAAGATGAAAAAGTTAATTTTATTATTTATATGGACATTTCTGTCTGCCTCTCCTTTTGCCTTTGCAAAACAAGCAGATAACGAAGTCAAAAGTCACATACCACAGAATCAAATTGAACAAGTGTTCAAACAAGCAAAGTTAGATGGCGTAGTAGACTTTAAATTGTTTCGTGACGCTTATATCGCGTACCAAAAAACACCTGATAGAAAGAAATCAGTACTAACCATCATCGACTATAGTAAACCATCGACTGAAAAGCGCTTTTATGTGGTTGATTTAGATAAAAAGAAGCTTATCTACAATACTTATGTTTCTCACGGTGTGAACAGTGGAAAGAAAACAGCGACGCAGTTTTCAAATGTGGTGAACTCGCGTAAAACATCACTGGGTACGTTTTTGACTGACACCACCTACTACGGCTCAAATGGCTATTCACTTCGACTAGATGGTCTAAGCTCAGGGTTGAACGATAAAGCTCGCGAGCGTTATATCGTTGTGCACGGTGCCGACTATGCTAACCCTTCTTTTATCAAGAAGAATGGTTACCTTGGGCGCAGTTGGGGTTGCCCTGCACTGCCAAAGAAGTTGTCTCGTGAGATCATTGACACCATAAAAGGCGGCAGTGTTATTTACGCAAGCGCATAACACGGGTGCAAATCATGTGGGGAAGAATGCTCTATTTCTTCCCCAACAAATAATCGGATTGACTCAAGCTTCCAGGCCTCATGACTCTCTTTCTTTACCTATTTTTCCAGTTTTCGCTTGCTTCAACGCTAAAATTATTTAGGTATTAGCTTATACCTAAATAACATCAGAAAACTCTGTTCATCCCTCTTCCATCTCGTTAGTATACGCTGAGTTGGTCAGACACCGATTTTCATTGTTATCATAGTGTCACTAAGATTCCGTAGCCATAGTGATAGTCTATGACGTTATATGTTTAGGGTTACTTCTTGCGTTATCTACACCGTATATTATTGATGCTTTCATTGTCCCTATTTTCAGGGTTCATCGCTGCCTCATATGCGCATACGTATCACCACACTAAACATTACACCTCAGAACGCTTGCTTAAACTTGCGCAACAAGACGATTTTGAACTAGCACACAGCGAATTCCATACATTTGCCTCTCCAAGTTCTTGGGGCTCAGAAGGTTATTATCTGCACATAAAGCGCGAGTTGTTAGCGCTGGTTTCCTGCCGTCGAACATCCGCCACTGATGGTGTTTTATCATCAGATTTTACTCCTGATTATTTTTTACTTGTTGCTTTCTCTTCCCCGCCACTATTGGAATTGGCAAAACAAGCATCTCGCTTACCTCTTGATGGTTATAGCGGGCTGATGAGTAAACGCTCTCTCTATCGCCTCTCAGGAAGAAAAGAAGCCAATTTGATGTACGTCTTTACTCATGGTCGCAACGCCTTCCCTGTTGTTTAACTTTTTATGACATACAGAGAACACGGAAATGTAACGATGAGAACCAATACGCTCATTGTTACTAGAACCAATTTGAGGTCCATATAATGACAAAATTCGCTACGACTATCGCACTAGCATTACTATTTGCAACGGGCTCTGCCTTCGCTAACACAGAAGCAAAGCCAGAAGAAATGAGCAATGAGACTCTGCTAGAGTGTGCCAACGTTTCTAATGCACGTATTGCGATTCCAGAACACAGAGCGATGTTCAGACACTACCTAATGTCTGAAAGAAACTATAGTTTCAGCCAGTTATCTTCTGCTGAGCTTGAATTTAAAGCAGCAGATAAGAATGAATCCGAAGTAGAAAATATCTACAAGTCTCAGTGTAAAGAGGTTGGCGAGTACCTATATAGCATTGGCTATTAAACTCGAAACCCTAACGACACTCATAAAGAAAGGCGCATACATTGCGCCTTTCTTTTTACTGATAAAAACCAGCCGATTAGATGTCTAATCTGTATACAAGCTTAAAAGTGCAAATCAAAGTAAACTTACTGAGAAAACTCTGACACATCCTTGGATTTACAGAACGCTCGACGTGCTTTAACAAACAAGAAACTAAGCACCCCAATCACAAGAGTAATTATTGGGGCCGCCATTAATAGCATTGTGATCGCTTTGCTCATATTCTCTGGTAGCAAAGGAAGCAATAAACCAAAACCGCATAATATCAGCGTCCATAAAATCGCACTCAACCACGCAAAGTAATGGAATTTACTAATACGTTTCACTCGCAACCCCATCATTAATGGCAATAGGGAACGAACAACCGGAATAAACCGCGCACAAAAAAGCGCAATCAATCCATGTTTACTGAGTAATACGTCGACCTGTTCCAAACGCTTTTGAGGAACCGCGCTCACCCAGCCTTGGACCTTAGGTAAGCGATTTAGCCACTTGCCTTGTAAGTAAGCCGCCCAACTTCCCAATCCCGCACTAACAGCTATCACCAACATGATCATTATTGGATCAAGGACACCAACCGCCGCCAGCGTACCGGATAATACGACGACACTGTCGCATGGGAATGGCGCAGCAGGAATAAAACCACTTTCCAAAAAGATAAGCGCAGCAACAACAAAATAAACCAATCCTGCTCCGCCTGGCGCCATTAACGCCGTAAAATCTTGATGCCAAAAGGCACTCAAGACCTGAATTATCGAATCAAACATAAACCGCTCCTAAGCATAACTAACCAAAAATTGTAAAAACATGGAATGTGTTAGCGAGCATGTATAAAGCGGTATATGAGATTCGATTCTTTCCTCGCACCGATTCTGTATTTAGAATGAGTAAAAATACTTTCAACACAACGACCTAAAGCCTCATTGCCGATGCGTTTTAGCAGCCCCATCGAGTGAATTGCCGAACGATGTGTCCACCAAACTACAGCAAGCGTTTCAAACCATTCGAGTTCTACATCGTCGTTCGAGCTCGTTTCCTTAGAATGGCTAACCCTCAATATATTCCGGCTGTTTAAACTCGGATAGTCTTGTTGTATTGGAGAGGCAGGGTGTTCTGAAAAGAGCTTCGACTTAGCGTCAACAGCAATATTCTGGTTATGAAAGGAAAGAAAATTTGGGTATGAGTGCGCCATACTCATGCTCGGAGCCAACAAGCAGAAAAGTAGTCCGAGTAAAGCAATCAGAGTCGTACGCACAAAGGTAACCAAAACCAAAATAATAAGTTCTTTTAACCCTGTGCGTAACGATTGGCAATTAGTATTCTTAATCGTTAAGAATACTAATTATTTTTCACCGTAAGGGTAGTTTTCAAACATTTTCGCAATTTCTTCTTCAATCAGAGACTCTCTTTTCTCAGAGCTCATAGACTCAGATAGTTTCCTACTTGAAACACCTTTCCACACAACCTGATTAGCCTTTGCATCAACAAGCTCTACCACCAGTTTGCCATACTTACGTTCTTTGTATCGTTCCGGGCTTGAAGTGATCACGCCAAAGCTATTCCAACCATAACCGAAACTCACCGAAGACCCAGAAGAGACAAGCTCGGACTCTTCGACGATATCATGATGAACGTAAAGGTCCCCACCACTATTCACTTTAATTAAGCCCTTGTCTTCAAGCTGTTCAGCCAATCCTTGTTCAATACGTCGACCATCAATACTCGTAGGGGCTTCTGCTTGGGCACCGAAATCAAACGTTCTGTAAGCTGAAAAATCGGCTTGCTTATCAACATCCGTCGTTACGGTTGTACAAGCAGACACGAGCATCATCACCGTCCCTAATATCAAACCTTTCCACATGTTAAATCTCCTTTGGTTAAGCTGACTGTTTCAGCGGAATTACGCTAGTGCTATACATACGCTTCAGCAGTAAAAAGTAATCATTTCAATATCTAGTCTTGACCATGAAACGTGACTGTTCAATAAACGCAATTAACCTTTACACTGACAATCTTGAATATCATCAATACCTAAACGCTAGTAGACAGTGTGTTTGCCCCTAATTAGCAGCCATCGATTTTAGAAGCGGAATCTCTGACCCTCCTGAAAAACAGAGACAATGAACACTTTAACACCAAGACGCTACTTTTTTAGGCGTCTGACAAACAATTGATGAGAAAAGACTTTTCTTTTTCGTTCAGTGTGGCATATTAACTGCGTCCTATCGATGCGCGGGCATCGTATAATGGCTATTACCTCAGCCTTCCAAGCTGATGATGCGGGTTCGATTCCCGCTGCCCGCTCCAATCTCTTTTATCTCAATCTACTCAAAAGAATCCGATGGCGGAGCAAATAGACAGCGCCAACGTTGTTTCCACGTTAAATTTGGTCGTGTTACGTCATAAAACATATCTTTCCATTCTGCAAACGTCACACGAATGGGATTAAAGCTGTTTACCGGTTTAGAAATTCCATACCTAACGGTTTCCACTTCTGGTTCAAACGTTCCAAACATCCGATCCCAGATAATCAACACTCCCGCGTAATTTTTGTCGATGTACTGACGGTTTATACCATGATGAACACGATGATGAGATGGCGTATTAAATACCCACTCTAGCGGTCCAAGCGAGCGAATTGATTGAGTATGAACAAAAAACTGTAAGCCCAGATTAAACAGCACAACGAAGACGACCCACTTGGGATCAAAGCCAATAATCACCAAAGGCAACCAGAAAATCCACATTCCCGCTAACGGATACATCAAGCTTTGACGAAACGCGGTGCTGAAATTCATTCTCTCCGAGCTGTGATGGACCACGTGCGCAGCCCACATCCAACGAATACGGTGGCTAGCCCGATGAAACCAGTAATAGAAAAAGTCTTGCAGAACGACAAGTAACAAAAACGCTGAAACGCTCATTTCGATATCAAACAATCGCCAATCAAACCACCACAAATATAACTGAGCAATCAGTAAACCCGTGAGTATGTCTGTCGCTTGGTGTAAGCCCGCAAGCACAAAATTACATACAACTTCCGGAATATAATACGTCGCGCTTTCAGGCAAATGTCCCCTTCGTTGTCCAAACCAGTACTCTGCAACCATACATAAAAAGAAAACAGGCGCCAAAATCATCAGAAGTAATTCAGGGCGTTCCATCAACTGTGTCCAATCCATTGTGTTTCTACCATTTTGCATAGTGATCTTCAGTAAGACCTATGACTTCTTCTAACTGATGTTTGATACCATTCCCATCAACGATGTAGCCAGAGAAATAGCCGATATATTGACGAAAATTGCTTTTGAGAAACCAAAAGTTCTTCTTTTCTGAACGTCGATTTAAAGGCGTGAATACTAGGTCAATCCGTTTATCTTCCGACATGATATGCCATCTTTGACCTTCATCATTTCGTGAAAATTGAAACTGAACAGGCTGTAAAAAATGCCGTTCACCATTAATCCAGAATATATTTTCACAGTAGCCCGTTTCATTGACACCCGCAGCTAAGTTCACCCCCAACCTTCTGCCGCTTTCAAAGCAATTAATACTCGCCCACCGCCAGCTTGTCTCCCGTCGCATGTACCCAGCGGAAAAGTCGTAACCAGCAGCCACTTCTGAGAGATCTTGTTCCTTTCCTAATATGAATAAATTGCCATCTACCGTTAACGCATTATGTTTCTGCGTATAAGTCCAACCCGCATAACCGGTTGGCGTACACAACATTAATGGCAAACTCATACTTTCTGGACGTAAGTAGAGATCAGCATTGACAGACTTTGTCACAAAGTGGACGTGCCAAATACCATTCTGAATAGAAAACTGAATACTTTTGTCAGCAAGATGGGCATGACTAGACCAACTGGAAGGCTGAGTTTGATAATCAATATTAAAAGGCTTTAACCACTGCTGCTCCACTAACTCATTATTTTGAATGTCAAACAGATAGCAAAAACCAGATGCTAAATACCTAATATCCGCAATCGCAACCCCAATCACGTAGTTAGGTGTGACCAAATTAACGAACTGAAACTGCTTATAGTCACAGTAACGGCGCCACTTAGACGCTGGCTTATCCATCTCATCAAGGTAGGTAAACTTATCTAACTGTAAAGATGTGGGAATCCCATCAAGATGGCCAAACACTGGTAGACCGTTTTGCTGAATAAACGAGTCCAGAGTCTTAAGCTCATGCATATTTTTATCTTTTTCGAGTCAACACGCTCAAATGTTAACACCGAGTTAACAAAAACAGTTTGCGTGACAGCACAACAATATCGACTAATTTGGCTTCTGCTCGCTATATGTGAAACCGATCACTCAACCATCCAATCATGTCACTCACTTAATCTTCCTCATCAATACGACCAGAAGTTGGAAATTGAGCGTTCTCATCCGCAGGAAAGACCATTATAGCCATTGAGAATTGGTCAAAATCACTATTTAATGGGAATAAATTCATATAAACTGATTGCTTATTCATATCAAGGAAGAGATCTATGTCACACATACACGATACTATTGTTGCGTTGCAACACAGTAGCCCGGCTCAAAAAGAGTTTTACCAAGCCGTAGAAGAAGTATTAACTTCTCTCGCTCCAGTCATAGAAAGCAATAATAAATATAAAGAACAAGCGATTATCCAAAGAATCGTAGAACCAGAACGTCAAATCATGTTTCGAGTTCCTTGGGTCGATGACGCAGGGAATGTGCAAATAAACAAAGGCTACCGCGTCGAGTTTAACTCCGCGTTAGGTCCATACAAAGGCGGACTGAGGTTCCATCATTCAGTGAACGCGAGCATCATAAAGTTCCTCGGCTTTGAACAGATTTTTAAAAACGCGCTTACTGGCCTTCCAATTGGTGGCGGAAAAGGCGGTTCAAATTTCGATCCTAAAGGAAAATCTGACGGTGAAATCATGCGATTTTGCCAATCATTTATGAACGAGTTATACCGCCACATTGGTCCTGTTACAGATGTTCCTGCTGGCGATATCGGCGTCGGTGCGCGTGAAATTGGTTATATGTTTGGTCAATATAAGCGATTGACGGGCCGCTACGAAGGGGTACTTACAGGCAAGAGCCTTCTTTGGGGGGGCTCACTTGTTAGAAAAGAAGCAACGGGATACGGAACCGTATATTTTGCGGAATGCATGCTCAATGACCGTAATGATTCACTAAAAGGCAAAACTTGCCTCGTTTCTGGCGCAGGTAACGTCGCTATCTATGCAATTGAAAAGCTATACCACATGGGAGCAACCCCAGTAACATGCAGCGATTCTCGAGGCACGATTTATCATGAGCACGGTATTGATCTGCAGCTCCTCAAGCAACTTAAAGAAGTGAAAAGAGCAAGTTTAGAAGAGTATTTAGACACTTACCCTGAAGCAGAGTATACGCCGTTGGGTGACTATCCTAATGAAGGGCATGCTGTATGGCGATATCAAGCTGACGCCGCATTCCCTTGCGCGACCCAAAATGAACTGACGTCAAACGATGCTCTTGCTCTTATCGATAATGGGTGTGTTTTGATTAGTGAAGGAGCAAACATGCCAACCACTCGTGATGCGGCCAATATCATCGTGGATTCCGAAATGGCTTATGGGCCAGCGAAAGCAGCCAATGCAGGCGGCGTTGCAACCAGTCAGCTTGAAATGGCACAAAATGCCAGCATGCAAAACTGGACCTTTGAGCAAGTCGATAGCCAGTTACAGACCATCATGAAAAACATCTTTATTAATGCAAACGAAACCAGTCGAGAGTTTGGTCAGCCTGGTAATTTAGTTTTAGGCGCAAACATTGCCGGCTTTAGAAGAGTCGCTGATGCGATGATCGAGCAAGGCATCGTTTAGTTCACAATAGCCAGCAGCCGGACTGCTGGCTTAACGCTATTCGGCGATACACTGTGCTTTGAAGAAGAGCTTCATTTAATCCACAATAAGCGTCGTCACTTCAGTTTTAACCGAATTGGCGATAAAACAATTCTCATGAGCCATGTGGTGCATTTTTTCTAATTGAGATCGTGTCGGTTTATCATCACCAGCAAATGTTATTTTAGGGTTTAGTGTTACCTTAGACACCCATTCTTTCCCATTTTCACCTTTTGTCAGCTCTCCTACTGCTTCATCTAGATAGCGATCCACAACGTAACGTCGTTTCGCCGCAATAGAGAGAAAAACAAGCATGTGACAACTGGAAAGTGCCGCAACAAATGCTTCTTCCGGATCAACATTTTCTTCTACAGACAGTGGCAACGGCACTACGTGTGGAGATGGTGACGCAGGGACTTGCAACCCTCCATCAAACTTCCAAATGTGCGCCCGACTATACTGGTTATCACTGAATACTTCGTCAGCTTCGCGATGCCATTCGATTAAAGCGGAATGCTTACTCATTCTAACTCCCTGATTTTCTCATTGACGAATCAACACATCCATTCACGTCATAGTAAACCATAACGAAACAAGGTAAGGAACGCATGAACTCAGAGAGGTTACAAAATTTGTTGAGGATCGACGTTTTTTTTCTGTATGTCATCCAGAAGTCGATTAGCCTGATGGATGTTAACTTGTAATCGGTTGATTAGCATCTGTAACCGCTCAATTTCAGGAGTTTGCTTCGCTTTGAGCGTGTTTTCTAGCGCCTCCGTTTGTCCAGCTAAAATCGGCAAACCAAGGTTCAATGCCATACCTTTTGTTTTATGCAACGTGTCTTCTAGAGACGCGAAATCTTCAGCCATAAAATAATCAATAAGTTCATCAACCGATGATTCAAAATCGACAATAATACTTTTTAGTAGCTCATCTATCGCTTCCGGCGCTTCTTGCAAAGAAATGAGCATCTCTGAACTGGATAACTCTTCTTCTGTCAGCCGTAGCTTCTCTATTGGCTTGCGCTGCAACTGGAGAACGTTGTTGTCATTCGTTAATGGTAAATTCTCTTTTGGTTCGAGCCTCGCAGCAAACTGTTTAAGAGCGTCCGAAAAGCTCTCTTGCTGTAGCGGTTTTGTAAGCACATGATCCGCTCCGGCTTCAATAAAGCTATCATGCGCCTCACGAAATACATCTGCCGTATACGCAAAGAGTAATGTTTTGATACCTAACTCTTGTCGAATCACACGCGTCGCTTCAACACCATTCATCTCAGGCATGTGATTGTCCATCAAAATCAGGTCATATTCGTTATCTCTCGCCTTTTTAACCGCCACCAATCCGTTTTCAGCAACATCCACTTCATGTCCCAACTTTTCGCAAAACCCTTTCGCCACAATGGCGTTCACTCGGTTATCTTCAGCAAGCAATATCTGCAAATTGTGTGTTTTCTTGCGCGTTTTTGGTGGCTCTTGTGCCTTTGGAAGTTCGCATTCAACCCAAGGAATGGGCAGTTCGACGATGAATTGACTTCCGACGTCCTCCACACTTTTCAATGTAATCTTGCCATCCATCAAGCCAGTTAATTTTTTAACTATTGCCAAACCAAGCCCTGTGCCTCCAAATTTTCGGGTAGTTGAAGAATCGGCTTGCTCAAACGAGTTGAAAACATGTTCTTGCTTATCTAGCGCGATACCAATACCAGTATCACTCACAATCATCACCAAGCAATGATTTACCTTATCAAGTTCCGTTCTGATTAACACATGCCCTTCACTGGTAAACTTCACCGCGTTGCCAGCAAGATTAAACAAAATCTGTCGTAAACGTGCGCAGTCTCCGGTAAATTCAACGTATTCAGGCACTTCATTTTCCACGATCAATTCGATATTTTTTTCATCGATGAGCGGTTTTATTGCGCTACACACAGGAGAAATGACTTGGTCTAAATTGAACTTAGCCTGCTCAAATTCCAGTTTGTTTTCTTCAACTTTGGAGAAATCCAAAATATCGTTGAGAATCGTCATCAAGTGTTGGCCAGAATCAAGAATGACTTTCACGTACTCTTTAGTCGTCGGCTCTTTGGTTTCCTCTGCAATCATTTGAGAAAGACCTAATACACCATTCATCGGCGTTCTTAATTCGTGACTCATTGCGGCGAGAAAACTTGATTTGGCTTTTGCCGCTCGCTCGGCTTTATTTCGCGCCTCCTCGATTTCGAGGTTCAATTGTTTCAAGTTGTACATTCGATATTGCGATTGATACAAGAATGCACTGACTAACAACATCACGGCAATAAAAACAAACAACCAAGTAAAACGCGCTTCACTTTGGGCAATATTGAGCAGCCGATGCTCCGCATCCTCAATAAAAACAAAGTATCCATGATCAAGCAGTTCATTCGTGAGTAGTTCTATCCTTTTATCGCTCGCTTGAAGCCGATCTAAGAAATTGGCTTCACTTTCACTCTCAACTGCGTTTTGTGTCAAAAGCAGTTGGTTGAGAAACTCAAAATAGTGATGCCCACTCAACGTCTTTCCGGTATCGGTAGAAATATCTTGCTGATATAAGTTGAATAGCATTAATAACGCGTATTGATTCTCTACCTGAACGCCAATCAACATATCGAGCTTCAGCGTTGTATCAAGCACACGATTTTTGAATAGGTTGAGCGTATCCTCAACTTTTTTATGATTGGGCGTCACAGGGAACCAAACTGACTCCCTTGATGAATTTAGCAAGTTCTCAGCTGCGACTTCTATATCCACTAAAGATGTCGTCAGTTCATAATTCTTCCTATCTTCAACCGCATATCGATTCACTATAACATCGCGCTCTTCAATCAACTTGTGCCCAATATCCGTCAACTCCGCGTGGAATTCTTGTGCACTTTTTGAATTCACATGTGACATGTACGCCAATACACAACACGTCAGCATGGCAATAAAAAAGCAGATATTAACCAGTTTGAATTTACTCATTTTCCAACACCTCTAAAATCACGGGTCTGGGTGCGGTCAAGGACTGTAAGAACGCTTCAATATCAGCGACACTTTCATCGCTCATCGTAATACCGAGCTGCGTTTTCGCCATAATCTGTATCGCCTCGGATAACTGGTCAACTCGTCCGTTATGAAAATAAGGACTTGTTAGGGCGACATTACGTAAACTGGCGACTCTAAAATAGAATTGTTCTTCACTTTCCGTCGTAATCAGGTGACGTCCCGAATCCTCTACTACTGGCTTATCTTTGAAATAGGCGAACCTTTGTATCATCGCTCCGCCAATATTTTTGCCCTGATGACACTGTACGCAACCTGAAGACTGAAATGTTTTCCACCCCCTAATTTGCTGCTCACTGAGGACATGGGTGTAACCCAGTAAGTAGGCATCGAATGGTGCACCTGGAGTTTGGAGCCCTTCGACAAACTCCACAATGGCGGACTTGATATTATGAATATTAATCGGTAGCTCACCATCACGGCTAAATAGCGCTTGATAACGTTCGCTTCCTTTCACGTACTGCTCTATTGTTTGCCAGTTTGAGTCCATTTCTATTGGATTGTGGATTGGCCCATCAATCTGAGCCATCAAGGTGTTTTCGGTACCATCCCATAAAAAACGATAATTTAACGCTGCATTAAACACTGTGATGGAATTTCGAGTTCCATCACCTTTCACCCCTGTAGAGACAGGTGTATTTTCAGCGCCATTGGTTTGCAAGTTGTGGCACGTCGCACAACTGACGCTACCGTTTGAAGATAGCTGAGGATCACGAAAGAGATGCCAGCCAATTCTCGCCAGCTTAATATCTACGACGGGGTCGCCTTCTATCGGCTGAACTAACGAAATATCACCTAGCATCTTAGCATTTCTTGCGATTGTTGCTTGGCTCAAAATGAGTGTCACAACAACTAATGTGATTATGCTGAATTGCCTCATCAACTGCATACCTTACACTTGCCATTAGTATGAAGTTAGTTGCATTTTTAGGTTTTTTCCATTAATGGAAAACGGTTACCAGAGCTGCACGTGGAGGGACTTTTATTTAAAGCTCAGATAAGGAGCAAATGACGAAGGCGAGTAACGAAGAATTGACTCGCTTCGTGGAGTTATGTGTGCATATTGAATTCTAGATTTAGCTTATAGAAGCCAGCAACCTTTGAACCCAAGTAATCTCACCATAGGAGATGAGATCGAAGATAGTAAAGAAAATGGCACAGATAATGGCCAGTTTGACCAAGCGTTGAACAATAAACATCATAATTACCCATCATTTTTTCGCAGTTTACTATTACAAAAGAAGTTTAGATACAGAAGAAAAGCACTAGTTACACTAATAGACTGTTTTATAAAAAGATTTATACCTTTACTAGCTGCACGATTAAACCGTAATTTGAATGCGCGGTACGTTATTGAGCATTTTAATTGCAAACACGAAAATCTAGTAATTAGAGCAAACGTTTCACTTACCATATCAGCTCAGAAAATCCTTCATTTTATCTCTATAATTTGAATCTATATCAACAATTTCTGTTAGAACATGTCGTACACTTTCAGTGAATTAACATCTATAACTATTTTTTAATGAAAACACTTCGCTTGTTTAACTTGAATCTTCGCTATAAAACCGCCTTATACTTTTCATTAGGACTGCTGGGCATGGTCATCAGCTTCCTTTTTATTAGCCGTTATTTTTTCCTGTATAGCTTAGATGAGCTCGAAGACATGGAAATTAACCATGCGAATCAGCAAGCACTCGCTGTCATCGACATGATGGTGAGCCAGCAAGAAAGCGCCTCATACGACTGGGCGTACTGGGACGAAACGTACGATCTGTTTGTTGATCGTGATATTGCGAAATATACCGAGCGAAACCTTTACACAGAGAGCATTGATGCGTTAAACCTCGATATGATGGCGTTTATCACGACTAATGGGCAAACCCTGCTCTCCTTAACTCGTGAGGATAACCCCGACACTTCTTCAGAACTCACCGCTAAAATGGCGAATCAACCTACTCTTCAAGATTACATCAAGTCCATGAATCACAAGCTTGATATCCATAGAGAGAGCATCTCAGGGTTGTTTAAAATCAACGATACTATTTGGGGTCTTAGCCTCAGCCCAGTTAGAAATAGTGAAGGCGACCGCCCTTCTAACGGATGGATGCTTTGGGGAAGAAACCTATCTTTGCGCTTTCCTGGAGACTTTAAATCCATTTTAACTGCGGAAAACTCATTAGAGACGCAGATGGTAAGTGGATCAGACAGTAGTGAGATGCGGGATATAGAGAAGACCTCGCGGTCAATAACAAAATGGGCCTCACTCTCTGATTTATCTGGTGAACCAATCGCATGGCTAAAAACGAAAACACAGCGAGAGCATTATGCGAAAGGTAATACGCTATTCATGTACCTGTTTGCAACGGTTGGCGTTGTGGCATCAATCATCGCTGCGGGTACCTACATCACGTTTAAAAATAAGGTCGCCACTCGCTTTAATCATTTTGCTGAAGGAATAAGCGAAATCGCCTCTCAATACCAGCTTGAAGGCTTGCATTCTGTAAAAGTAGACGAATTAGAGTTAGCGACAAAACTGGTACAAAAGCTCTCTGAAAATACATCGTTAACCCAACTGCAATTGAAAGACTCGATGGAAAAGTTTGGTGCTCTGTACCATAGCTCCTCACTAGGCATGCTAATTGTTATCGATCGTAAAATAGTCGATGTCAACCAACGAGCGTTAGATCTGTTGAGCTACAGCAAATCGCAATTGATAGATCGTCCTCTAGACACCTTGTGCCCATCGGAGGACGATGAATGTCGAGTTGACGCAATGTTCAGAGAGCTGAAAAACGGTAAAACACAATTCGAAGCGCAAGTGCTCGATAGCAATACCGAAGAAATCGACTGTTTGATAGAAGCCACGCTCATTCAACATCATGGTCAGAGTGCACTGATGTTGTTGCTTCAGGATATGAGAGAGACAAAACAGCAAGCAGAAATGATCCAAAAACTCACCGACTTTGATCCGGTATCCGGTTTCTGTAATCGTCCTGTCATTCTCAATGCACTGCACGAGCTCGTAGAGACACGGCCAAACCATTTTTCGTTTGTGTACATTAACAGTAAAACTCTCAAGCAAATTGCAGGGGTATACGGTCACCTCATTTTTGATGAAGTGATTCAATACATCGCATCCGCAATACGTGAGCAATTAGGGGCATTCCAAATAGGCCGAATTAGTGAGCATGAATTTATCGTTTTGATTCCAGATATCGAGCACCACCAAAAAGCGATAGATGCTACCAATCGATTACTGAATCATTTGTCACATAAGGTCCAGCTCTCTGGGATCATGATGTCATTAGACAGTAAAGCGGTGATGATGGACCTAAACATTACTCACCAATCTGTCGAGCATTTGCTGCTTGCAGCACGTTTCTCATCACAATCCGCTAAGGGTCGTCACTCTCACGAAGTATTAGTCATTGATGAAGAACTATCAGAGCAAGCGGAAACGTCTATGGTGATCAATCGCGATTTAGAAAATGCCATTAGACAAGATGCGATTAAACCTTTTTTCCAGCCTATCGTGGATGCTAAAACCACTGAAGTCATTAGCTTTGAAGCACTTGCTCGTTGGCAACATCCAACATTAGGGATGATTTCACCAGAAGTATTTATTCCGATGGCAGAACAAGGAAAACTTATCGTCGAATTGGGAGAGTCCATTCTCAAACAATCGTGCGAATTTATCAGTCGGCTCAATGGAGTTCGTCATGCGCAAGGTCTGTCGATGTTAAGCGTGCATGTGAACTTAAGCGCGCAGCACTTTTATCATTCAGGACTGATGCCCTACCTAAAAAAAGTGATGGCTCAATACAACCTCTCTGCGGGCCAGCTTGTGCTTGAAATTACCGAAAGTATGTTGATGGGCGGAGAAATAGAATCAATCCAAAGCATTCAAGACATCAAGCGACTTGGTGTTGGACTCGCTTTGGATGATTTTGGAACTGGATACGCATCATTCAGTAGTGTATGTAATTTTCCATTAGATATTGTGAAGCTGGATAAATCTTATATTGACGAGATTGAAACCAATGACAGAGCGAAAACACTGGTAAGAAACATTGCTAACATGTCTCAAGAGTTAGGCTTAACTATTGTCGCCGAAGGTGTTGAAACCGCGAGCCAAGTACGCAAGCTTAAAGTTTGGAATATTGATGAGTTGCAAGGGTTTTACTTCCACAAACCGATGCCTGCCGAGCAAGCACTCGTTCAATTTTCTCGCCACGTAAACAGTTAGTCTCTCTCCTCTAAGACACATTAGGAAGGCAAAGTGATTACTGTCACTTTGCCTTTTTGTTGAACCTTTTCACACCAGACGCTCCACGATTAGTGACTACCGATATTCATATTAAGGCCCGTAGCCTCAGATGTGCCATGATAAATGCTGATATGACTAATTCGAGTGATCAATTACTTATTTGCACTAGTATTACTGCGTATATACTTGAATTAGGTTTTCAAAAAGTCCCTGTGACCGCACAAGGAGGACTGCATGAAACGACTATGGATATGGGTCTTACCTTTACTATTGTTTGCTAGTCAAGCACTGGCCAATACTGTCTGGATTGTTCCCGTCAAAGGCGCTATAGGTCCTGCTACCAGCGACTATTTGTCTCGTGAGATAGAAGAAGCGCAACTCAACGGTGTCAGTTTAGTGATCTTAGAGATGGACACTCCTGGCGGCTTAGACAGCGCAATGAGAGATATTATTCACGCGATTACCACCTCCTCCACTCCAATTGCGACTTGGGTCGGCCCGTCAGGATCTAGAGCGGCTAGCGCAGGGACATACATTTTACTCGCCAGCCACGTTGCCGCAATGGCTGAAGCCACCAACCTTGGCGCGGCAACACCCGTCGCGTTAGGTGGTGCCCCTCAGCCCACTTCATCGGATGATGGCAAAGATCAAAACGCGGAAGAAACGTCAGAAGGAACCAACGAAAGCTCAGAGAAAGTTCCCGCGAAAACCGCAATGGAGAAAAAGGTGATTAATGATGCTAGAGCCTATATTAAAGGCTTAGCAAAGCTTCATGGCCGAAATGCAGAGTGGGCAGAGAAAGCAGTAAGTGAAGCAGCGAGTTTGGACGCCACAGAGGCATTAGAATTAAACGTTATCGATTATATCGCTAACTCACCAGAGGATTTAGTCAAAGCCATTGATGGACAAACTGTTAAAGTTAACAATCGTGATGTGACATTGTCACTGAAAGATCCCGTATGGATTGAAAGAACCCCCGATTGGCGAGCAGAAATGCTAGCCGTTATCACAAACCCAAACGTCGCCTACATCCTGATGCTCATTGGTATCTACGGTTTGCTTCTTGAGTTTTACAACCCAGGCATTGGCTTACCCGGCGTGTTGGGTGGTATTTGTTTGCTCCTCGCCATGTATGCATTACAAATGATGCCTGTGAACTACGCTGGGCTTGGTCTGCTGTTACTCGGAATTGCACTGATGATCGCAGAAGCATTCAGTCCGAGCTTTGGCATTTTGGGCTTAGGTGGCGTTGTCGCCTTTGTGCTCGGTTCCATATTCCTCATGGACAGTGAGTTGCCAGGGTTTCAGATCGCCCTTCCTTTAATTTTCGGTATTTCTATCTTTTCTGTCGCGCTGATCGTGTTGACGGTCGGCCTGCTGCTCAAAATACGCCGACGACGTGTGACAACAGGTTTAGAAACTTACCCTGGGAAAATCGCTGTCGTGAGCGATGACTTTATCGATGGCGAAGGGCGCGTTCAGCTTGACGGTGCGCTATGGCGAGCCAAAACCAAAGACCATCAACAACTCAAACAAGGTGATCATGTCACCATTGTGAATGTGAAAGGGCTGACCTTAACCGTGATGCCTGATGACCGCCAAAATAAATAGGAGGCGCTTTATGATGCTCTATACTGTTGCGGTGATCGTGGTGCTGTTGTTCGCACTTGCGACCCAAATGTTTAAGGTTTTGAGAGAGTATGAACGTGGGGTTGTATTCTTTCTTGGTCGCTTTCAAGAAGTAAAAGGCCCTGGCTTAATCATTCTTATCCCATTTATCCAACAAATGGTACGGGTGGATTTACGTACTGTCGTTTTGGATGTGCCGACACAAGACTTGATAACCAAAGATAACGTGTCTGTGCGCGTCAATGCGGTTGTTTATTTTCGCGTAGTCGATCCTCAAATGGCAATTAACAACATTGAAAGTTACAGCGATGCCACCAGCCAGTTAGCGCAAACCACGCTGCGATCAGTATTAGGCCAGCATGAACTGGATGAATTACTTTCAGAGCGCGAGCGTCTCAATAAGGATTTACAATCCATCCTCGATCAACAGACTGATGACTGGGGCATCAAGATTGCCACGGTTGAAGTCAAACATGTTGATTTAAATGACAGCATGGTCAGAGCGCTAGCGCGTCAGGCCGAAGCAGAACGTAACCGTCGGGCGAAAATCATTCACGCTACCGGTGAGCTAGAAGCTTCTAATAAATTAAAAGAGGCAGCTCAAATGCTCAACGAAGCGCCGAATGCGCTGCAATTGCGTTACATGCAGACCCTCACGGAAATCACGACAGACAAAACATCGACTATTATCTTCCCAATGCCGATCAATCTTGTCGAAGCCGTCAGTGATATCGCCGAAGCGGTAAAAAAGAATAAAGAGACACAAGATAAATAAAAACCATATTCAAGGAAGTAACAACCTTACACGTTACTTCCTTGCTTTAACTTGCTTGTTTTCGAAGAGTATTTAGTTTCTCTTTTAGTGTTTGGAGCACTCCCGCTTCATTACCGACAAACCTGTGTTAAAACAAGCTCTCCACGCTGTTTCGACATCATCGTCGTATTCAAAATCACACTCTTGAACCGTTTCGATAAGGCTTTCAAACCAAACATCAATATCCTGTGGTTCAATGCCAATATCGGAACTCGCATGCTTCTTACCATATTTCTCCACCATCTTGTGCGCCTCGTTAGAGGTATCGGCCATCATAAAAAACACGATAGATCCTCTAAGCATTCGCACCTGTTGGTGCATGTCGACACCATCAAACTTTTGTCTGAAGCTTGTACTTTTTGACCATAAATTCTTGTAAAACAAGTCGAAAAAGCCTTGGTTCGCGATACAACGTTCATAACTATCGTTGAAAACTTGAATCACGTTCATGTTGCTCTCCATCACTCTCTTAATATGAGTGTAATTTAATAATCATCAAAAGCATCTAAATGATGATGCCTAACCCTATGAAGCACGCCAATTTTCAATAAAAAGTAAAAAGTGATTCAAATAAACGCCCTCTTATCAATGAAAAAATATCCCGTATTATGAATCCATATTCGAGGTACGCATGGTTGTCGATGCTAAGCGCATCCTCATTTGTCACAAAAATAAAAAGGATACAAACGTGTCTCATCAAATCATTACTGATCTAAACAGCCGCTACACTGCTAAAAAATACGACGAAACTAAACGCGTTTCTCAAGAAGATATGGCAATCATCAAAGAAGCACTCCGTCTTTCAGCGTCTTCGATTAACTCGCAACCGTGGAAATTCATCGTGATTGAAAGTGATGAGGCCAAGCAACGTTTCCACAATACGTTTGCAAATATGCACCAGTTTAACCAGCCACACGCTAAAGCCGCGTCACATACGATTCTTTTTGCGTACGATCCAAACTTCACCAAAGAGAAGTTCGCAAAACGTGTGGATGCCGAAGTAACGTCTGGCCACCTACCGGCGGATATGTACAACAACTTTATGGGCGCCTACGCTTTTGCCGATGCAAATACGGACGAAAATGGCTTCAACGGAAACTGGACAAAAGCGCAAGTCTATTTGGCACTAGGCAACCTACTACACACATTGGCTCGTCTGGGTATTGACTCAACGCCGATGGAAGGCGTAGATCCAACACTGATTGGAGAAGTATTCAAAGAAGAATTAGAAGGCCATGTCTGTGAAGTTGCACTGGCGATTGGCTACCACAAAGACGGGGAAGATTATAATCATGGTCTACCAAAAGCTCGCCTTGCGATGGATGATGTAATTACGACTCTATAGTCGACCGTTTCCTTAGCTTAACTACTTAACTCATTGTTTAAACCAAAAAGAGCCGCACTAATGTGCGGCTCTTTTTTAGCTTGGCTTCAACTCTACTCTAACTTTATGCCACTTGCTCGGACTTAAAGTTACCAAGCAATGCATCGTAAAGCTCGTTGTCGCTTAACACACCAACTAACTGGTTGTCCTCCACCATAAGCAGAGGCTGATTGCTGCGCTGCTTAAGCTCAATCGCTTCTCGCATACTGATTTCCGGGCTAACCTGAACCAGAGAGTTTTCGTTTACCTCATCAAGGTTCGAAGAATCACTCTTCCATTGAACCAACGACTTATCTGTATCCGCTAAGCTTAAGCCTTTGCTCTCTTCGGTCACCCAAATACCTTTGTCAGGGCAAATCAGAACACGCTCATCTTCACGAACTAAGTCGTCACGCATCAAAGAGCGTCCCTTAAGTACGTTCAATGGATTAGTGTGGGCAACAAAGTCAGCCACATAATCGTTTTCTGGAGCAAGAATGATCTGTTCTGGCTTGCCGTGTTGAATCAACTTTCCTGACTCCATAATGGCGATGTTATTACCGATTTTTAGCGCTTCATCCAAGTCGTGACTCACAAAAAGAATGGTTTTGTTTAGCTTTTCTTGAAGCAGAATCAATTCATCTTGAAGCTGAGCACGAATCAATGGGTCAAGCGCTGAAAACGGCTCATCCATTAACAAGATATCTGTGTCCATCGCGAACGCTCGCGCTAGGCCAACACGCTGCTGCATACCACCAGAGAGCTCGTGCGGGAATTTCGTTTCCCACTCAGACAAACCGACCATTTCGAGCTGTTCACGCGCTTTTTTACGGCGCTCTGCTTTGCCAATGCCTTGCATTTCTAGACCAAACGCAACGTTATCTAATACCGTTAACCATGGCATCAATGCAAACTTCTGAAACACCATGGATACGCGGTGAGTACGAAGGTGGCGCAACTTCTGTTCGTCACAGTTAGAGAGCTCAACCATGTCGTCGCCGTCTTTAATTTTCAGAGAGCCACGAGAAATTTCGTTCAACCCGTTAACTGTTCGCAGCAAACTTGATTTACCCGAACCTGAAAGCCCCATCAAAACACAGATCTCACCCTGTTTCACACTCAGCGAAACATTATCAACCCCAACCACTTGGCCAGTTTCGTCGATGATTTCTTGTCGAGACTTGCCTTGGTCTAGTAGTGCTAACGCTTGTGACTGCTGCTGACCAAAAACCACATCAAGATTTTGAATAGTAATTGCGTCCATGATTAAGCCTCCTTCTGGTTTGGTGCTTTACACAAGCGGTCAAGAATGATGGCGACGAGTACAATCGCTAAACCCGCTTCAAAACCTTGCGAGATGTTTACGGTATTCAGTGCACGTACGACTGGCTTACCAAGTCCGTCAGCACCAACAAGTGCCGCAATGACCACCATAGAGAGAGACAACATAATACATTGCGTAACACCGGCCATTATACTTGGTAATGCCGCAGGTAATTCCACCTTAAACAATAACTTCATGCGGCTTGCACCAAATGCTTTGCCCGCTTCAAGTAACTCCTCCGGCACTTTAATAATACCGAGGTACGTCAATCGAATTGGCGCAGCGATAGCGAAAATGATGGTCGAGATTAGGCCAGGGACAATACCTAAGCCAAACAGAACCAAGGTTGGAATTAGGTAAACGAATGTCGGTACGGTCTGCATCAAATCGAGGATTGGTCGCAACAAGGTGTATAACCAAGGACGGTGTGCCGCCATAATACCCAACGGCACGCCAATTAATACGGAAATCGTTGTCGCTGCAAACACAAGGACAAAGGTTTCCAGCATTTCTTGCCAGTAACCAAGGTTGAGAATTGCGAGTAAGGCCAACACGATGAATACAACAAGCGGAATGCTGCGGTGTAAGAACCAAGCAATTGCCGCCGTCATAATGATTGGCGCTGCAGGTGGCATCCATTTAAAAATGTCCACCACGAAAAGAATGATCGTTTCAAGTGTAATAGAGATTGCATCGAAGAAACCCGATGCATTGATGGTTAACCAATCGACGCCAGTTTCCATCCATTGGCCCAACGGTAGTTTGTTGTCCGTAATAAAATTCAAAATAAAACCTTTGTGTTAATGAAGCGGGCATGACTGCCCACTTTCTTTTTCAAAAAAACGCGCTTAAAAACTGCTTAATTAAGCGTTAGTTTTTAAATAGTTTGTAATTGCTGTTACTGCGTCTTGACCATCCACCGTCTTAACGCCTTCTAGCCACGCTTCAATTTGTTCTTGGTTTGCGTTCAACCATGCTTGCGCTGCTTTCGACGGTTTCTGCTTCTGGTTGAGAATCGCTTCCATCAATTCGTTTTCCATTTCTAGGTTGAATTCTAGGTTTTTCACTAGCTGACCTACATTTGGACACTCAGCAAGGTAGTTTTTACGTACGTTTGTGTACACATTCGCGCCGCCGTAGTTAGGGCCGAAGAAGTCGTCACCACCCGCTAGGTATTCCATTTCAACGTTGCTGTTCATTGGGTGCGGGGCCCAACCTAGGTACACAATCCATTGGTTGCGGCGCGCAGCACGTGATACTTGAGACACCATGCCAGCTTCACTGGATTCAACTAGGCTGAAGTCTTTTAGGCCGAATGCGTTGCTATCAATCATTGACTGAATTAAGCGGTTACCATCGTTACCTGGTTCAATGCCGTAAATGCGGTCTTTAAATTTGTCGGCATGTTTTACTAGATCAGCGAAGTTGGTCACGCCTGCGTCATAAACGTATTTTGGAACCGCGAGTGTGTATTTTGCGCCGACGAGGTTCGCTCGTACGGTTTCAACGGTACCTGCATCACGGTATTTCGCGATGTCACCTTCCATTGTTGGCATCCAGTTACCTAGGAAAATGTCGATATCGCCATTGGCCATAGAAGAGTAAGTAACAGGTACCGATAGTAGATCGGTCTTCGTTTTGTACCCCAACCCTTTTAGCAGCTCAGATGTCACAGCGGTGGTCGCCGTAATGTCGGTCCAACCTACATCTGCAAAACGTACCGTTTCACATTGGTTGGCATAAGCGCCTGTTGCTAAAGTACTTAGTGCGATTGTTGAGAAGATTTTTGTCATCTTAGACATATTGAATTCCTTGTAATGATTACTGACTTTTTTCATTTTTATGAGATCGAATCGAGATCTCTTTTTGGCGGATGCATTCGTTGCATCTCTTGCCAGTTCGGTGCAATCCAAACTGGTGCGTTGTTCGACGTTTCCAGGGCGTTATCCAAAATCATGTCCGCGGCACGTTCTGCAACCATAATAGTTGGCGCATTTAAATTACCGTTCGGAATGGTTGGGAAAATAGAAGAGTCCACCACACGCAAGCCTTGAATACCGCGTACTTGGCATCGCTCATTCAAAACCGCTAATGGGTCATTGTCTGCGCCCATTTTGCAGGTACAAGATGGATGGTAAGCACTCTCGACATTCTGCTTCACCCATTCATCAATTTGTTCATCCGTTGTGATATTCAGACCCGGCTGGATCTCATCACCACGAAACTCATCCATGGCTGGCTGATTGAGGATCTCGCGAGTAAGGCGAATACAATCACGCCAATCCTGCTTATCTTGTTCAGTGGAAATGTAGTTAAACTCAATCTTCGGCTTATCATTCGGATTCGCAGATACAACTTCTACCGAGCCGCGACTTTCGGGCTTGTTAGGTCCAACGTGCACTTGGAAACCATGACCGTCAAAAGCAGCTTGTCCGTCATAACGCATTGCCGCTGGCAAAAAGTGATATTGAATATTTGGCCACTTTAGTCCCTCACGAGAACGAATAAACGCACATGATTCAAAGTGGTTAGTAGCCCCAAGGCCTTTGCGAGTTAATATCCACTCAGTGCCAATCAAGCCCTTGCTCACCAAACCTAATTTGCTGTTGAGCGTGATAGGTTGTTTACAGTGATATTGGAAGTACACTTCTAAGTGATCTTGCAGGTTTTTACCTACCCCTTCCAACGGATGTTTCACCTCAATGCCTGCTTTTTCTAATACTTCTTTAGGGCCAATGCCTGAAAGCTGCAACAGCTGAACTGAGCCAACCGAACCAGCACTCGAAATCACTTCATGATTCGCAAAACATTGCTGAACTGAACCTGACTTTTCGAATTCAACACCAACCGCTTTCTTGCCTTCTGCGCCTGTTTCTTCTAGTAAAACGCGATGAACCGTCACTCGCTTCATTAGGGTGAAGTTTTTGCGTTTTTTAGCACGGCTTAAGTATGCATTGGAGGTTGAAGCGCGTACGCCTTTGTCAACGGTCATATGCATTGGGCCAAAGCCTTCTTGCTGATAACCGTTGTAATCTTTTGTTTCTGGGTAGCCCGCTTCTTTGCCTGCATCAATAAAAGCTTGATACAGCGGATTGAGCTTCATATCGTTGCCGTTACATGTGCCGACTGGGCCATTATCGCCTCGGTATTCATCTGCGCCACCGACCCAAGACTCTGCTTTACGGAAATAAGGCAAACACGATTGATAATTCCAGCCTTTCGCGCCTTCCTCTTCCCACTGGTCAAAGTCACAAGCGTGTCCACGAACGTAAACCATGCCGTTGATAGACGAACTACCGCCCAGAACTTTACCGCGAGGACAATGAAGTTGACGACCATCCAACCCTTGCTCTTCAACCGTCTCAAACTGCCACGCGTATTTTTCAGTGTTCATCGGGTAAGAAAGCGCCGTCGGCATTTGGATAAAAATACTTTTATCCGACCCACCCGCTTCGAGTAATAGGACCGAATATTGACCACTTTCACTTAAGCGATCCGCTAACACACAGCCGGCCGAACCCGCACCGACGATGATATAATCGTAGTGTTGTTGCATTTGATTCTCCTAGGAGTTAATACCAATCACAGTAGATAAGTGAACGAAATTAGCGTAGGAAAAATGCTTGAGAACAAGGCGGAAATTTTCGATAAGTAGTTAGCCTACAATCAAAATTGACAACGCAGTTATCGAGCATTTTAACAAGCTAAAGTGGTCAGTTATCTACTACGATTGGTATCATTTGTAAGGGCTTTCGAAGTCGCTTAGCTGAACCAGAACACTCTTCGTTTGCGTGTAATGTTTAAGGGTTTCGACACCGTTTTCACGGCCAACACCTGATTGTTTGTAGCCACCAACTGGCATTTCCGCAGGTGAGTCACCCCATGTGTTCACCCAACAAATACCAGCTTGAATTTGATGAATCAAGCGGTGAGCACGAGATAGGTTTTGAGTAAATACGCCTGCAGCCAAGCCATAATCGGTGCCATTTGCACGCGCAATCACTTCCGACTCATCGCGGAATTTCAGCACTGACATTACCGGACCAAAGATTTCTTGCTGAACGTGGCTCATGTCATCATCGCAATCGACAAATACGGTTGGAGCAACAAAGTTACCATTGGCTAGGCCATTGTCTGTTACTTTGTAGCCGCCAGTCAGTAACGTCGCGCCACTCGCTTTCGCGGCTTCAATCGCTCCTAAAACTTTCGATTCATGATCTTTAGAGATTAGCGCGCCAATCTGCGTGTTCTCATCAAGCGGATCGCCGACGACTAACAGCTCGGTTCGGGCTTTAAGTTGTGCGATAAAGTCATCATAAATACCTTCATGGACAAATACGCGTGTACCGTGCGTACAAACTTCACCTTGGGTGTAGAAGTTAGCCACCATGGCCGCAGAAACGGCATCGTTTAACTTCGCATCATCAAAAATAATCAGTGGAGACTTACCACCAAGCTCCATCGTTACTTGTTTTAGTGTCTTAGCGCTGTCACTCATGACGACTTTACCGGTGCCTGATTCGCCCGTGAACGATACTTTTGCGATGTCAGGATGCGCCGTTAGCATCTGCCCTACTCGGTAATCCCCTTGTACGACATTAAATACGCCATCTGGCATGCCCGCTTCTGAATAAATTTCTGCTAGCTTAAGCGCTGTTAATGGTGTTTCTTCTGATGGTTTGAAGATCATAGCGTTGCCCGCAGCCAGTGCTGGTGCCGATTTCCACATCGCAATTTGGATTGGATAATTCCAAGCGCCAATACCTGCGCAAATGCCCAATGGCTCGCGACGTGTGTAGAAAAACTGGTCTTCGCTGAGTGGCTGCTGTTCACCTTGCAAGCTTGGAGCAAGACCCGCATAGTACTCAAGAACATCGGCACCTGTTGTTATATCAACCGCGACAGCTTCTTGAATTGGCTTACCAGTATCTGCCACTTCCAATGCAGCCAGCTCGTCATTACGCTCACGTAAAATGGCAACGGCTTTGTGTAAAATACGGCTACGCTCGATCGCAGTCATTGCTGACCATGCAGCAAAACCTTTCTTTGCCGACTCAATCGCCGCTTCGAGATCGTCTTGGTTCGCTTGTTTAATGTTGGCCAATGGCTCACCATTCGCCGGATTGTAAGTGGTGAAGTGCTCATCTGAACACCCGTTGTACATCGCACCATTGATATAGTGTGCTTTCATTTCCATTTTGAAGACCTGTGACTTTTATATTTTTTCAGAATAAAACGTAAGTTGTTTGTCGAGATAGTCGTTGATGATGATTCTCGCTCTTTCTGCATCAATGCCTTGCGGGTTGAGCGTTCCGCGCAGCCAAATACCATCGATAAGTGACGCAATACCATGAGCAACCAGTTCGGCCTGCTCTGCATTTAATAATGCTTTGAGTTCTTTTCTTAGGTGGGACAATAAACGTCGTTCATTGACACGCTGCAAACGCTTAAGCTGTTCGTCATGCATTGAGTACGACCAAAACGCCAGCCAAGTCTTCGCAACTTGGTTTTCTGCCTGATAGCCGACAAAGTTACCGTCAATGATGGCATTAATTCTTTGGTGATGAGCATCACTTGGCAGCTCACGTAACTTCTGTGTGATGGTGGACGAAAGCTGACGCAAGATCTCTCGCATCGTTTCCTCCAACAACCCATGCTTACCACCAAAATAGTGATTGATAATTCCCGTTGATACACCTGCTTCTTTACTGATCAACGAAATACTCGCAGCGTGTAAACCGACTCTATCAATCACTGACATTGTCGCTTTCACCAGCTGTGGTTTTCTGATTTCAGGCATCCCCACCTTTGGCATTTTGCGTCCTTGTTATTTTTAATTGAACGGTTAGTTAAATATAAAATGCCCGAAAATTAGTTCGAACTCAAATCATTTTTTAAGAAAAAGGTTATTAACAAAGGAAGGAAAGTTGATGGTGTACGCAAAATTTCTATGCGATAACTTGTCGTAAAAGTCAAAGATGCGTTTAAAAACCCAAATAAAAACACAAATAAACCAATAACTTATTGAAGTGTCAATTTTTAACACACCTTTCAGAGAATTGTTTTTCGTGCCACAAAAATCCACACCAGAAAAATTTTACATCGACCACTAATCATTTCATCTGTATCGGCTTTGTTTGTATAAAAAACAGACATACTCGTGTGTTATAGCTTCGTATACACAAGTGACATTAGTACTTTGAAAATGTGGGAGATAAAACGAGTAGATAATACTGAACGCTATGAGTATGTAATTCGATACTCTTAAGTGATTCTGAAGTAATCAGTAGGAAGGGTAAGTTCAGGCTCACCGTTTGATGAGCCTGCATTCTTGATTTTATTAGGTCAGCTTGCGCCCTTTCACGCAGTTACGTCCACCCGCTTTAGCTTGATAAAGTAATTTATCTGCCTGATCACAGAGTGATTTAAAATTCATCTCACTATCTTCAGTCGTCACAACACCAAAACTACAGGTCACTCTCACTTCTTCATTCTGTTCCGTGACGAACCCATGTAAGGATAAAGCGCTACGTAATCGTTCAGCGGTAATGAGAGAGTCTTCATGATCGGTATTGGGCATCACAACAACAAACTCCTCACCACCAAAGCGTGCAACAATGTCATTTTCACGCACCGTCTCTTCTAGCACTTTGGCAACGCCTGTTAGTACGGCATCACCGAACACATGTCCATAGGTATCATTTACCTGTTTAAAATAATCTACATCGATTAGCGCTAAACTTACCGGCCCCGACTGCGGCTTCTTTGGCACCATTTTCTGTTTATCGAGCTTGCTATCCACCCATTTGTTTAAAGCTAGGTAGCCGTACTTAACTTGCTCGACTTGCTCAAACACAAAATGCTGCACCTTTTCTTGCTTAGATTGAGGCGTCGGCTTTTCTTTGCGTTCACGTTTCGTCTCTACGGATTTAGTGAACCAATCTTCTAAAAAACGGCGATTGAATAACCCTGTCAACGTATCTGTCTTTGCTAGGCGGCGCATTCTTAAACGTGATCGATTCACAACAAGGAATACCACTGCCATCAAAAAGAGAACACCAATGAGTGCTAGTAGCGCTTCACCCAATAGATAAAAGGTACGACGGTTATTTTCCAGTTCCATACGCTGCAACACGTTGTTCCAGTTGAGATCTTCGTTCTCATATTCAAGTCTTTCTAGCTCAAATAGCGTCTGCTGACGCTCAAGATTTTCAACTTCTCTTTGGTTGCTAAATTGGATGAATTTATCGTGATAGTTGCCGTAAGTTTTATACGCTAATTTAAAGTCATTGCTTCCCGCGTAGGCCATGGCAGCCACTTTTAGTAGTTCCATTTGCTGTTGCTTAACATATCGGCTCTCGATAATTTCCGGCAACATAGGCGCGATCATCGCTAGAAGTGTCTCAAACTGCTTCTGTTCTAGCATATATTCGGCTTGCAACAGCTTAAATGTAGCTAAGTAGGCGCTAGAGGTTTCTCTATACTGTAAGTTCTCCGCCAACTTTAAGTGGCGAACCATCTTATTTTCTTGGTTCGTCTCACGGTATAACGCAGCAAGCTCGAGGTTAACTCGAAACCTAAAGCGCCCGTCACCAATGATTTGCGCGAGCTTTAGCGCTCTCTGATACGATACAATCGCCTCTTCGTATTGGAACTGTGCCTTATGAAGCTTTGCTATCGTTAAGACGCTCAGCAGCTCATTGAACGACATGCGTCTATCCCTAAAATAACGGTACGCTTGTTCCAACAATGCTTCTGAACGGTCATAGCCCTGAATTTTGACCAGTACGTCACCAAGCTCTAGCGCCGCCCGTTCGACCAATCCTTGAACGCCAGAGGACTCAGCCGCATCCATTGACGACATAATTGCGGCATAGGATTTTTTAAACTCGCCCTGCTCATCGTAGTAACGTCCTTTTAGCAACAGGATCTCCGACTCGAGCTGCTTATCGCCATTTTCACGCGATGTTTCCAACAAACTATCCAACGAAGAAAGCGCGGTATCGATATCGCTCTTTCCGACCATAGTTCGCATCTGAATCAACTTAAATAAGAGATACTCATGGCTTTGTGGACGCACAAGTTCCAACCCTTTTTGTGCGACGTTTTGGCTCTCTTCCGCGCGCCCAAGTAGCTCTAGAACCGTGGACTTTGCAAGCCAATAACGTACCAGTAGCTCTGTTGGTTGATTTTGTAGTAGAGAGTCTTCTTCTAACGCCTCAATCAAAGCCAAAGAGCTCTGAGGTAATGCGTAAATTTGATTTTCAATGCCTTCTAGCGACTGTAAAAACTTACCTTCTTGTTCAACCTTTTCTGCGGATGCCTGAATAGAAAGACACAGACACCCCAATAATAGTGGCATCGTCCTAAGCGAATGAAATAGTGACATTATTGTTCTTCCCTAATGGGTAGTTACTTCAGTGTAATAGAGAATTCTGGTTATTTTATTATTAAGGTAGCTGAAGGTTATTCAGCCAGCCTCATATTCCCATGTATTTTGCGCTGAATAATAAATCACCATCTTTAGATGTCGAAATGGTTTTCGGTCACAATATAATCAATAAGAGTATTTTTCATACACCAAGAAGAAAAATCTCATCAATGAGGCAAATGATTGTCTTGATTGTGAATTAATGCATTTACATAGAAATTAACACGAGAGTACTTATTCATACCAAAAATACAAAAAAGTTGTAAATGTAATCGGTACAGCAGCCGTTACTAAAACATCCATTAATAATTATCGATAGAAACAATATAAGAAAGGAGGAAGGAAGCGGACAATCAAGCTCGCTCCCCTTTTTAATATGAGGAAGGGCTACATTCGCATTCCGCCATCGACTTCGAATACTCTTCCAGTCACGAACTCATTGGTTAACACGTATTTGATGGTCGAAGAAATTTCATCAACAAGACCTAAGCGTCCGACAGGAATCATTTTGACTAAACGCTCCATCGCTTCAGGTTTTATTTGGTCCGTCATGGCAGTCTTGATGACACCCGGAGCAATCGCTACTGAGCGAATTCCGAAACGCCCTAACTCTTTCGCCCACACCGTCGCCATGGTGGCTACCGCCGCTTTGGATGCAGAATAGTTAGTTTGACCAATATTCCCCGCACGCGCGACGCTAGATATGTTGATCAGAACGCCTTTACTGTCGGTGTTCAGCATTACCTTGCTTGCTTCGCGGCCACACAGAAAAGTGCCTGTCACATTCACATCCATAACAGACTGAAATTGTTCCAGCGACATCGCGTTAACCTGACCATCTTTAACTTTGATGAACATGCCATCGCGCATAATGCCTGCGTTATTGATCACGCCATTGAGCTGTTTGAAATCCGCTTCAATTTGCTCAAAAGCAGCGCACACTTCTTGTTCTTCCGTCACGTTCGCTACATAAGAACGAGTGGTGACGCCGAAAGATTCACACTCCGCTTTCGTTTCAGCCAGTTGGTCTGAATTGAGGTCGATAAGCGCAAGGTGAACACCGCTTTCCGCTAGCGACAGCGCCATTTGTTTACCAAGCCCCTGCCCGGCCCCCGTGATCGCAATAACCTTATTTGCTAGATCCATAAGCACTCCTTAGGCCTGATTTTGCTTTTGGTAGAACTCAAACAAGCTTGAAAAATCTTTTTGTCCGTTGCCCTGACCGTTGTGAAAATTAAACAGGTTACGAGCCAAGCTGCCCATTGGCGTTGATGTTTGACTGGCAACCGCCGCTTCCATCGCAAGACCGAGATCTTTCGCCATTAACTGACTCATAAAGCCGCCCTGATAACCATTGCTTGCAGGCGTGTTTTCCATCACACCTGGGCACGGGTTGTAAAGCTCTAGCGCCCAGTTACGGCCTGAACTTTGCAGCATGATGTCAGACAGCACTTTGGGATCGAGTCCGTTTTCCATGCCTAAATTGAGTGCTTCACAAGTGCCGCTCATCAAAATGCCCAACATCATGTTATTGCAGATCTTCGCCACCTGACCGGCTCCGGCATCACCTGCATGGAAAATGTTTTTGCCCATGTGGCTAAGCACCACCTTGGCTTGAACAAAGTTCTCTTGTGAGCCGCCAACAATGAAAGTCAACGTACCTGCCGCTGCGCCCGCAACGCCACCAGATACCGGTGCATCAACAAAGCTGATGCCAAGATGCAGCGCCTTTTCGCCAACCAAACGAGCGGTCGCTGGATCGATGGTCGAAGAGTCGATTAGCAGCGTTCCAGAATCTGCGCTATCTAAGATCCCGTCTTGACCAAGATAAACACTTTGAACGTGTTGGCTAGCAGGTAGCATGGTGACCACCACGCTCGCACCTTGAACGGCTTGTTTTACCGAATCTGCACTCGACGCACCAAGTGCGGTAAGTTCTGTCACAGCGTTTGGATTCAAATCAAACACTTCGACGTTCAATCCCGCTGTGAGTAGGTTCTTAGCCATAGGCGCACCCATGTTGCCAAGGCCAATAAATGCAATTTTATCCATGTCGTATTTCTTCCTTGTCTAAAGTGCCACAGTGGCAACCGAGGATGCGGTCAGTGGGTATTCTGCTGAGTCAATTGGCGCGAAGAAGCGTTCCAAAACTTGTGGCGTTACGTCAGAAACCGTGCGATGTTGCCAAGTCGGTTGATTGGTTTTATCGATAATCAGCGCACGAACCCCTTCTCTAAAATCACCTTCTAAGCCGCAACGTAACGTCAGATTAAGTTCCATATCAAAACACGCTTTCAAAGAGAGGTTTTGATACTGCGTTAGCTGCTGATAAGTGATATTGAGCGACAACGGACTGCCATAATTCAATGCTTTTTGCGCATTGATGAACCACTTATCATCAACGTCGGCACTGCTGATTGCGCGAAAAATCGAATCTAAATCACCCGAACAAAGCTGCTCAATCAATCCCGCATATGGCATCAACATCCCTTCGCTTGGCTCGTCCACTTGTACCGAACGTAGCGTAGTAGCGATTTTTTCGTTGATGTTCGCTTCACCTTTCCAACTTACCGATGCGAGTAGATCCAACAGTGCTTGTTTGCTTTCTGGCTTTGCAATCCATTGGCTTAACCCCAACGCTTTCATGTCTGTCGCATTAATTTGGCAAGCCGTTAAACTCAGGAAAAGTGCCAAATGTTTTGGCAACTGATTTAGGAAGTACGTTGCGCCTACGTCTGGGTAAAGGCCGATTTTAATCTCTGGCATCGCAAAGCGTGTGGTGGTTTCTGCTACGCGATGACTTGCGCCCATAAATAAGCCCACACCGCCGCCCATCAGATAACCATGCCCCCACGCGATGATCGGTTTTGGATAAGTGTGAATAAGATGATCACAGCGATATTCGAGGTCAAAGAAGGTTTCCATGGCTGAAAACGCAGAATCAAAGTCTTGCTCTTTGTTTTCAAGTGCACGGTAAATCGCTTGAATATCGCCGCCAGCACAAAACGCTTTTTCACCCTTGGCATGCAAAAAGACCGCGACGATACTGTCGTCCATTTGCCATTCATTAAGCTGTTTGTACAACTTCTCAATCATCACGTAACTCAACGCGTTGAGAGCTACTGGATTATCAAGCTCCAGCACACCAATAACAGATCCATCAGCGCACTTAAGCTTTGAAACATTTACTGTACCTGTCATTTGGCCTCCGCTAGCTGTTTGTCCATTGTGGCTTGCGCTTTTGCAAGAACGCATTCACACCCTCAGTCTGATCTTGTGTATTGAACAGCTGTAAAAACAGTTCACGCTCTAAAACCAATCCAGCCGCGTGAGTTTGGCTGCGTCGACCTTGAATGAGCGTTTTGCACGCAGAAATGGATTTCGGTGATTGGCCCGCAACACGCTGTGCTAGCTCCATAGCCGCTTCGAGTGCTTGACCTTTCGCCACCACCTCTTCGACTAAACCAATTTTTTCCGCTCGCTCGGCCGTCACTCGTTCGCCACATAGAATCATACGCTTCGCCCAACCTTCACCTACCAACGAGGTCAAGTTTTGCGTTCCGCCGGCACACGGCAACAAACCTACCGATGCTTCAGGAAGTGCCATTTGTACTTGTTCTTCTGCGATACGAATGTCACACGCCATCGCCACTTCCAGACCGCCGCCCATCGCATAGCCATTAATCGCTGCGATAGAAACCCCATCGAATGCAGAAAGCGCTTCAAACGCTTCACCAAATGCGAACGCCATGTCTGCTGCTTGTGATTTATCACCCGATGCAAAGTTATTAAGATCTGCTCCAGCAGAGAAGAACTTCTCGCCTTCGCCTGTTAAAACCAACGCATAAATAGAGCGATCATTGCTAAGTTCAATCGCCAACTCTTTTAGCTGATTCAAAGACTCAAGCGTCCAAGTGTTCGCTGGCGGATTACTAATCGTGAGCTTGGCAATATGCGCTTCGCGCTCTAATTTGATTTGTGCCGTCATAATCTTTCAGTCCTTTTTAATTTCTTTAGGTAAGGCTGTGTCTCGCTGACTAAAGCAGCTCAACGCCTTCCGTTAGTAATCGTCTTGCGACGATCAGACGCATGATTTCGTTGGTACCTTCAAGGATTTGGTGAACACGAACGTCTCGGAAATGGCGCTCGACTGGATATTCTTTGATGTAGCCATAGCCACCGTGAATTTGCAGCGCCTGATCGCAGACTTTAAAGCCCACATCAGTAGCAAAGCGTTTTGCCATGGCACAGTACGCACTTTTTTCTGCGTGCTGGGCATCGAGTTTAGCGGCAGCGAGTCGCACCATTTGACGCGCAGCGACCAGCTCAGTCGCCATATCAGCAAGCTTGAACTGCAACGCTTGAAATTGCGCCAGTGAACGGCCGAACTGTTTGCGTTCGTTCATGTATTGCTTGGCTTCGTTCAGTGCTTGTTGCGCAGTACCGACGGAACAAGTGGCGATATTGATTCGACCACCATCAAGGCCAAGCATGGCGAACTTAAAGCCTTCTCCCTCTTCACCCAACAGATAGTCAGCCGGAATGCGGACATTTTCGAAGGTGATCATGCGCGTTGGTTGGCAGTTCCAACCCATTTTGGCTTCTTTCTTACCGTAGCTAATGCCTTCGCAATCAGCAGGAACGACGAACGCAGAAACGCCTCCCGCTCCTTCGCCGCACGAACGCGCCATCACGACGAGAACATCTGTATCACCCGCGCCAGAGATAAACACTTTTGCGCCATTCAGGACAAACTCATCGCCGTCACGCACTGCACTGGTCGTCAGTGAAGCGGCATCAGATCCGGCATTAGGTTCGGTTAAACAGTAGGAAGCGAGCTTTTCACCCGAAATTAAATCCGCGCTAAATTGCTGCGCCACTTCCGCTTTGGCAAAGCTGGTGATCATCCACGTCGCCATGTTGTGAATGGTCATAAACGCAGTAGTCGCGGTACAACCCATAGCCAACTGCTCGAAAATGATCGCCGCATCCAAACGAGACAATCCCAAACCACCATGCTCTGGCGGCGTATAGATGCTCAGAAAGCCAAGTTCACCTGCTTGACGCAGTACATCTTTAGGGAAGTGATGGTTTTCATCCCACTCGGCCGCGTGCGGCGCTAGCATTTGGTCTGCAAACTGCTTTGCTACTTCGGCAAACGCGAGTTGATCTTCGTTTAATTCAAAATCCATCTTGAAGTCCTAAGGTCTAATTCGTTGCATTTGTATCCGAGCCAAGCCCTCTAAAGGGTTGAAGGGCTTGGCTAGAGGTATCGCTACTTCTGTGACTAGCTCAATTGAATGGTCATGTTTGGGCCGCTTGGAATGTCATCTTCAAACCAACGCGCGGTGACGGTTTTCGTCTCGGTGTAGAAGCGAACCGCCTGTTTTCCATAAGCATGCAAATCGCCATAGAAGCTGCCTTTCCAACCCGTAAATGAGAAGAACGGTAATGGCACAGGAATCGGCACGTTGATGCCTACGTTACCCACTTCGATATTGTGTTGATACTTTCTCGCGGCAGCGCCGTTCGCCGTGAAAATAGACGTACCATTACCAAAGCGGTTTGCATTGATCAGTTCAATCGCTTCATCTAGGTCATCCACTTCCATAGTTAACAGTACAGGCCCGAAAATTTCTTCCTGATAAATCGACATGTCTGTGGTCACGTTGGTAAACAGTGTTGGTCCCACCCAGTTACCGTTCGGGAAGCCAGATACTTGGCAATCTGTCCCGTCCAGAACACAGTTCGCGCCTGATGCTTTGCCTTCATTAATCAGATTCACCACACGCTGCTTCGCTTGCGGGCTAATCAGTGGGCCATAACCGGCGGTTTCATCATCCCACGCGCCAGGTTGAACCTGAGCTAACGCCTCTTTAAACTCTGGAATCCATTCTTTGGTTTCGCCGACAAATACCGCCACCGAAATCGCCATACAGCGTTGGCCTGCGGCACCGACTGACGCTCCAACTAGGTTATTGATGACTTGCTGCTTGTTTGCATCTGGCATGATGACCATGTGGTTCTTCGCACCCGCAAAGGATTGAACGCGTTTTAAGTTGTCCGTACCCGTTTTGTAGATGTACTCACCAACTGGCACAGAGCCGACAAAAGAGATCGCACGAACGACTGGATCTGTAAGAATGCGGTCGACTTGCTCTTTGGTACCATGAACGATTTGTAATACACCTTTTGGTGCGCCAGCCTGTTCAAACAGCTCTGCCAGTTTCATTGCAGTAAGCGGCACTTGCTCCGACGGTTTCAAAATAAAGGTGTTGCCACAAGCAATCGCCATTGGGAACATCCATAGAGGGATCATCGCAGGGAAGTTAAACGGAGTAATACCCGCACAAACACCGAGCGGTTGAATGTAAGAGTAACCATCAATATTGGTTGCGACGTTTTCCACCGTTTCACCCATCATTGAGCTACAAATGTTCGCCGCTTGTTCTACGACTTCAATCCCGCGCCAAATGTCACCCTTTGCATCCGCAAGAGTTTTGCCTGTCTCACTTGAAAGCAGTATCGCCAACTCATCGTGTTGCTCTTTTAGCAAGTGTTGGTAGCGTAGCATCAATCTCGCACGCTCCGGAGCGGCAACTTCTTTCCAACGCCTAAACGTCTCTGTTGCGCTGGCGATCGCCGCATTCATTTCTGATTCCGTGGCACAAGGTACTTGCGCAATCACTTCGTTGGTTGCCGGGTTAGTTACATCTAGCCATTGTTTTGAGTCGGAGATGGCAAATTCACCACCGATATACTGCTTTACTTGTTCTGTCATGATGACATCCTTGTATTTTTCAGCTTGTTACTGACTACTGTTATGTAAGTGAAACTTTGTTGAGAATGATTTAGCAGATTTCAATCGCGATGGCGGTTGCCTCGCCGCCACCAATACAAAGCGATGCAACGCCACGTTTACCGCCTGTTTGTTTAAGAGCGTGAATCAAAGTCACGAGGATTCGGTTACCACTCGCACCAATTGGGTGGCCTAAAGCACAAGCACCGCCGCGAGGGTTCACTTTGCTCTCGTCCAGTTCGAGTGTCTTCACCGCGTATTGAGTGACAACAGCAAAGGCTTCATTGATTTCCCAAAGGTCCACGTCTGATTTGTCCCAGCCCGTTTTTTCCAGCAGCGTTTCAATCGCGAAGACGGGTGCGATGGTGAACTCATCAGGCTGTCTTGCATGCGTGCTGTACGCGACAATTTTCGCTAGTGGTTGAAGGTTTTCCTGACGGCCAAATTCACTATCGACCAATACCATTGCCGATGCACCATCAGAAATAGAACTAGAGTTGGCAGCCGTTACTCCGCCATCTTTAGCAAACGCAGGACGTAAGGTAGGAATTTTAGTGACGTCGAGTTTACTCGGTTGCTCATCGTCTACAACCAAGGTGTCACCACGTCGACTTTTTACGTTAACAGGCACGATCTCTTCTTTGAACAAACCTTGCTCAATCGCTTGCTGCGCACGAGTCACCGACTGCTGCGCCCAGATATCCATACTTTCACGGTTGAACTGATACTTTTGCGCGGTTTGTTCGGCAAAGACCCCCATCAATTCGCCTTGGTAGGCATCCTGCAAACCGTCATAAAACATGTGATCAAGCACTTGCTCATGGCCTAAGCGGAAACCATCACGCGCTTTCTTAAGTAAATAAGGAGAAGAGGACATGTTTTCCATACCGCCAGCGATAACCGCGTGCGCGTTACCAGATTGAATAAGATCATGTGCCAGCATGACGGTTTTCATACCCGAACCACAGACTTTATTCAGTGTCGTACAACCGATCGATTGCGGCATTTCTGCTTTAAGACTTGCTTGTCTTGCTGGCGCTTGCCCCACGCCGGCGGGTAAAACGCATCCCATCAACACTTCGTCTATTTTTTGCACATCGAGTTGGCTTTCGGCTAGTGCCCCTTGGATGGCTTTCGCACCGAGTTCCGTGACATCTGTTGAAGCTAATGCACCTTGAAAAGAGCCGATAGGCGTTCGCTTGGCGGCAACAATCCATGTTTCATTTTTCATTCCATTAACCTTTTGTTGACGTTTACGTCATAACTATACTAACATTTACGTTAACGTCAAGTTTGAGGTTATTGTTTGTTCGAGTGATTATTTTATTTCGAGTAAATGCGAGTGATATCAAGGCTCAAGAGTGGATGTTGTTTGTTTACTTTAACGTTAACGAATTGTATATTCGTATGAATGTTATACGAAAGTCGTAAGGTTAAGGAATGAACACATTTAAGATCAGCGAGCTCGCGAAAGAGTTCGACATTACTACCCGAAGTATTCGCTTCTACGAAGATTTAGGTCTCCTAACTCCGGAACGTAAAGGCAACACACGAATCTACAATGGTCGCGATCGAATTCGACTAAAACTGATTTTGCGAGGTAAGCGATTGGGCTTTTCTCTTGCAGATATCAAAGAGTTATTTGAACTCTACGATACCGATCAAAGTACTGAGCAGTTGAACTATATGATTCGGTTGATCGAAGAGAAGAAGGCAGCATTGCAACAGCAAGCAAACGACATTCAAGCGGTAATGATGGAGTTAAACGCGGCACAGTTGCGATGCCAAAACACACTGAGATCCATGAAAGGCGAAAAAGTCACCTGACACCTCAGCACTGGGATGTAGGTGACGTAAAGGCAAGGACACGCAATGAAATCTACCTACTCTTCCCTGAACTTTGTTTATGACGAAAATACCGATTTGCTTCGCGAGCAAATCAATAGTTTTGCTGCAAGAGAAATTGCGCCGCTAGCGCAATCTATCGACCAATCTAACGACTTTCCAAACCATCTTTGGTCCAAACTGGGTGACATGGGTCTTTTAGGCGTGACCACCAGCGAAGAGTTTGGTGGTGCAGACATGGGCTATCTCGCCCACGTTATCGCTATGGAAGAAATCAGCCGAGCATCCGCTTCGGTTGCGTTAAGTTACGGTGCTCACTCCAATCTTTGTGTCAACCAAATCCACCGCAACGGCACACAAGCGCAAAAAGAGAAATACCTACCTAAGCTCATCTCTGGCGAACATATTGGTGCACTAGCAATGAGTGAGCCCGGAGCAGGTTCTGATGTAGTCTCTATGCAACTTAAAGCGGAACGTAAAGGCGATATATTCCTGCTAAATGGCAACAAAATGTGGATCACTAACGGCCCGGATGCACACACCTATGTTGTCTACGCCAAAACCGATCCAAGCCAGCATTCTAAAGGCATCACGGCCTTTATCGTAGAACGTGGATACCCGGGATTCACTCAAGCGCAAAAGCTCGACAAATTAGGTATGCGCGGTTCGAACACTTGTGAATTGGTATTCCAAAACTGCGAAGTCCCTGCTGAAAACATTCTCGGTGAAGAAAACCAAGGCGTGAAAGTATTGATGAGCGGTTTGGACTACGAACGTGTGGTACTTGCCGGTGGTCCACTTGGCATCATGCAGGCGTGTATGGATATCGTTGTGCCTTACATTCACGACCGCAAACAATTTGGCAAATCCATCGGTGAATTCCAGCTTGTTCAAGCAAAAATCGCCGATATGTACACGCAAATGAATGCCGCAAAAGCCTACGTTTACGCCGTCGCTGCCGCTTGTGATCGTGGTGAAACCACACGTAAAGACTCTGCTGGTGCGATCCTCTACAGCGCTGAGCTGGCAACCAAGATGGCATTAGATGCGATTCAATTACTTGGCGGTAACGGCTATATCAACGAGTTTGATACGGGCCGTTTGTTGCGAGATGCCAAGCTGTATGAAATCGGTGCGGGCACTTCAGAAATTCGCCGCATGCTTATTGGTCGCGAATTGTTTAACGAAAGCGCCTAATAATCAGCCCAGGCGTTCTGACTCAAAAATATTTTCTTACTCAACCTAAATAAAGACGGGTGTTCTCACCCGTTTACCGAATGGAGATCGGCTATTTATGGCTTGTTTGACGACCAATATTAATACCCATTCAGAGCAGTATCAGGAAAACTACCGCTCTATGGCGTCTCTTGTGGATCAACTCTATACCGTGACCGCGCAAATCGAAGATGGTGGCGGCGAGAAAGCAAGAGAGCATCAGCAGAAGAAAGGCAAACTTCCGGTTCGTGAGCGTATTCTTGCCCTACTCGACCCTGGCTCATCCTTTTTAGAAGTCGGTCAGTTTGCTGGCTGGGATGTGTATCCAGATTACGTTCCATGCGCTGGCGTGGTTGCTGGCGTGGGTGTAATAGACGGCACCGAGTGTATGATCGTTGCCAACGACGTGACGGTAAAAGGCGGTAGTTACTACCCGCTCACGGTTAAAAAGCACTTACGCGCACAGGAAATCGCAGAGAAGTGTCAGTTGCCTTGTGTTTACTTGGTCGACTCTGGCGGTGCTAACCTACCCCGCCAAGATGAAGTATTTCCAGACAAAGACCATTTTGGCCGTATTTTCTATAACCAAGCTCGAATGTCAGCCAAGGGTATCCCGCAAATTGCGGTGGTCATGGGGCTCTGTACCGCTGGCGGCGCTTATGTTCCTGCGATGTGTGACGTTTCCATCATCGTCAAAGAACAAGGTACGATCTTCTTAGCTGGCCCTCCTCTGGTAAAAGCAGCAACAGGCGAAGAAGTCAGCGCGGAAGATCTTGGTGGCGCAGACGTTCACTGCCGTACGTCTGGCGTAGCCGATTACTATGCTGAAAATGATCACCACGCGTTAGAACTGGCAAGACAAGCTGTCTCTCAAATCAACCACTTGAAACCCGTCCAACTCAAGCAAAAAGCGCCACAGGAACCACGCTTTACTGCGCAAGAGCTGTACGGCATCGTCGGAACCGATCTTAAAAAGCCGTTTGATGTCAAAGAGGTCATTGCCCGAATTGTTGATGATTCACAATTTGATGAATTTAAAGCCTTGTTCGGTGAAACCTTGGTCTGTGGCTTTGCTCATATTCACGGAATGCCGATTGGCATTGTCGCTAACAACGGCATTCTATTTTCGGAATCGGCGCAGAAAGGTGCGCATTTTATTGAGCTGTGCGCACAGCGCAAAATTCCTCTGCTATTTTTGCAGAACATCACTGGCTTTATGGTCGGCCAGAAGTACGAAGCCGAAGGCATCGCCAAGCATGGCGCGAAAATGGTGACCGCTGTTGCGTGTGCAGACGTACCGAAGTTTACCGTGGTTATAGGTGGATCGTATGGTGCAGGTAACTACGGTATGTGTGGTCGCGCTTATGATCCAACCATGATGTGGATGTGGCCAAATGCACGCATCTCCGTCATGGGTGGAGAGCAAGCGGCTGGCGTGATGGCGCAAGTGACCCGCGATATCAAAACGCGCAAAGGTGAAAGCTGGAGCACTAAAGAAGAGGAAGCGTTCAAACGTCCAATTGCGGAGCAATATCAAGTCCAAAGCCATGCGTATTACGCCAGTGCCCGTTTGTGGGACGACGGCATTATTGACCCTGCAAAAACACGTGATGTTGTCGGTATTGCTCTATCTGCTGCGCTTAATGCGCCGATACCAGACAGCAAATTTGGCATCTTCCGTATGTAGTCAGATGCAAGGCAAGCCTTAACTCCTCGCTATCCACCGATGTTTATCCGAGTACTGGTTAGCGAGTATTGGAATATCAGACTGAAATGTCAGACAAAGGAAGTCACATGACCGGACTACTGTTTGAAAAAGACAGCAATGGCGTTGCCTGGTTGAGCCTGAATCGGCCAGAAAAACACAACGCGTTTGATGATGAATTGATTGCTTCACTTATCGAAGCTTTGGAACAACTTGAGCAAGACGACTCTCTACGCGCGTTGGTACTCACTGCGCAAGGAAAACACTTTTCTGCCGGTGCGGATCTTGGCTGGATGCAGTCAATGGCCACCAAAACAGAGAGTGAAAACCTGCAAGACGCACAGCAACTAGCAAAACTTTTGCATACGCTGGATACCTTTAGCAAACCAACCATTGCTATGGTGCACGGCGCTGCATTTGGCGGCGCACTTGGGCTTATCTGCTGCTGCGATATCGCAATCGGTACACCTGAAAGTCGCTTCTGTTTGAGTGAAGTGAAGCTCGGTTTATTACCCGCTACCATCGGACCTTACGTAATCCGAGCGATTGGACAACGACAAAGCCGACGCTACTTTTTAACCGCGGAACTGATCGATGCCGAAACCGCGCTATCGATGAATCTTCTTCATCAGATCGACTCTCAACCACGTGAAGCTGTCAATCGCACCATTGATCACCTGCTCAACAACGGTCCACAAGCCATGCAGGCAGCAAAAACGCTCTGCTTACGTTGTGACAACCAACCTATCGATCACTCATTAATTGAATACACCAGCCAAGCGATTGCAACCGCCCGCGTGTCCAGCGAAGGACAGCAAGGACTGAGTGCATTTTTTGAAAAGCGCGCCGCCAATTGGAGGAATCATGTTTAAAAGAATACTGATCGCAAACCGCGGTGAAATTGCATGCCGAATTATTAAAACCGCAAAAAGCATGGCTATAGAGACGGTTGCCGTCTATTCCGAAGCGGATCACAGCAGCTTACATGCTAAACAAGCAGATTTCGCTGAATTTATCGGCCCTGCTCCGGCGAGTGAGTCGTATCTTGATATCGATGCGATTATCGGCGCTGCGAAAAAATGGCAAGCCGATGCTATCCACCCTGGGTATGGTTTTCTTTCCGAGAACCCGAAACTAGCCAAAGCGTGCAGCGAAAATGGCATCGTCTTTATTGGCCCTTCCACCAGCGCAATTGAGGCAATGGGTTCTAAATCTCAAGCCAAAGCAATCATGTCAGAGGCGAACGTGCCCTTGGTTCCGGGCTACCACGGCACAGATAATAGCGTTGAGCATTTATTAGCGGAAGCGGAAAAAATCGGTTACCCAGTGATGCTTAAAGCAACACAAGGTGGCGGCGGTAAAGGCATGCGAGTGGTCAATAGCGCAGCCGAAATGCCCTTGGCCATCGACGGTGCGCAGCGTGAAGCGCTTTCAAGCTTTGGCGATAAGCAACTTCTAATCGAAAAATGCATATTGCAGCCTCGCCACGTGGAAGTTCAGGTATTTGCTGACCAGCATTGCAACTGTGTCTATCTATCTGATCGTGATTGTTCCATTCAGCGTCGTCATCAAAAAGTAGTCGAAGAAGCACCAGCTCCCGGTCTTAGTGATGAACTGCGTAAACAAATGGGTGAAGCTGCGGTTCAGGCCGCTCAAGCGATCGACTATGTTGGCGCTGGCACGGTGGAGTTCTTACTCGATAGCCGAGGTCAATTCTACTTCATGGAGATGAATACCCGCCTTCAAGTTGAACACCCTGTCACTGAATCGATCACCGGCGTTGATTTGGTGGAGTGGCAATTCAAAGTTGCGGCTGGCGAGCATTTACCGATCTCGCAATCCGAAATCACTCATAACGGTCACTCAATCGAGCTGAGAATTTACGCCGAAGATGCAGACAATGACTTTATGCCGTCGACTGGATGCATTGATTATTTACAAGAACCCATCACGGACAACAATGTTCGACTAGCTTGTGTGCGTGTTGATAGCGGTGTTACCCAAGGCGATACCATTAGCGAATACTACGATCCTATGATCAGCAAACTGATCGTCTGGGGCCAAACACGTGATATCGCGCTCAAACAGCTTAAACAGGCGTTAACTCAATATCACGTGCGTGGAGTCACGACAAACATTGGTTACCTGCACAGCATTATTTCGCAGCCAGCCTTTGCCAATATCGAACTTGATACCGACTTCTTGGTTAAACACCAGCAAGGCATCAGCGCGCAACAAAATGTGTCGGATTCTATCTGGCTAACGTTGGCAGCGGTTGCTCGCTGGAATGCTCTCACTGCTAAATCAGGCAGCTCAACGTTACCCGCTCCAACCACACAAGGTTTTAGGCTGTCAGTCGACAACGTTTATCGATTTAACTTCACGGATGCCAATGTCAATCATCAGATATGCCTGCAGCAATCCTCTCAGGAAACAGGACCTCAGCATTTGAACCAATTCACTATCCGATGTGGTGAGGATTCACATCAGGTCATCCTGCTTGAAAGTGGCAATCAGTTTATCGTCGATATCGATAGAGTGCGTTACATCTTTAACGCGCTCAACGACAAACAAAAGACAACGCTATTTTATCTTGGTCAGCAACGTACCTTTGCTCACCAACCAAGTTTTGAATCCTCAAAAGGTCAATACGATGAACTTAGTCCAACCGCGCCACTGAACGGTGTGATCTCGGCGGTCATGGTGAATAAGGGAGACAAAGTAGCGGCTGGTGATCCGTTGCTAGTGCTCGAAGCGATGAAGATGGAATACACCATTACCGCTCCGGTCGCAGCGATAATTGATGAAGTGTTTTATCAACACGGAGACCAAGTTCAGCATGGTTCAATACTGCTACATTTGGCTTCTGAGCCAGCAAGTAGTTGTACCGATAAGGAGCGCGAATATGCTACCAGCGAAGGTTAATATCGTCGAAGTTGGCGCACGCGATGGCTTACAAAATGAAACGGCAGTGACGCTAGTCGATAAAATCCGTTTAATCAATCAGTTAAGCAGCAGTGGCTTAAAGCATATTGAAGCGGGCTCTTTCGTCTCGCCAAAGTGGGTACCACAAATGGCCGATTCCGATCAGGTGTTTGCTGGTATCACGCAAAAGCCTGACGTGGTTTACAGCGCGCTCACACCAAATCTCGCAGGGTTAGAGCGTGCGCTGGAAAGTGGCGTAAAGCAAATTGCGGTGTTTGGCTCCGCTTCAGAAGCCTTCAGCCAGAAAAACATCAACTGCAGTATTGCGGAGAGCCTTGCCCGTTTTGAACCCGTTATCGAGCTCGCAAAGCAGCACAACATACCTGTGCGCGGGTACTTGTCTTGCACTATGGTTTGTCCATATGAGGGAGTAATCAAGCCAGAGCAAACCACTGCGGTCGCCAACACGCTGTTTGATATGGGATGTTACGAGATTTCGCTCGGTGACACCGTTGGCAAAGCAACGCCTAATCGCGTTATCGCCATGCTGGACTCTCTGTTAACGCAGCTACCCAAAGATTCGTTAGCCGTGCACTTCCACGACACGTACGGGCAAGCGTTGGCCAATATCTACCAAGCCTTGCTGGTGGGGATCAATACCATTGATAGTGCCGTTGCAGGACTGGGCGGCTGCCCTTACGCAAAAGGGGCCAGCGGTAATGTTGCAACGGAAGATGTGCTTTATCTTTGTGAGCAACTTGGGATTGAAACTGGGATTAATCTCAACATCATCAATCAAGCGGGTTGGCAAATTTGCCGTGCCTTAGGTAAACGGCCGATGTCGAAAGTGGCGTTAGCATTGGGTGATCCAAACAGCTTGTAAATTGCTCAACCTACGATAAACAACTACAAACGAGCATGTTTAATAACATGCTCGTTTTCTTGAGCCGATTTAATCTAACCGAAACACTAAACAGAAGCGTGCTTTTCCTCTGCAAGGGTGTGGCATCCCCACTTCGCGATCATATTAAGCAAATCACTTTTCTGAACTGGTTTTGTCAGGTAATCATCCATACCTAATGCAATACTTTTTTGTTGCTGCTCTTGCATCGCATGTGCAGAAAACGCGACGATTGGACACCAAGGAAACGCACCACTTTCCTGTAACTCACGAATGTCTTTTGTCACGCCAAAACCATCTTTGTTTGGCATAGAAATATCGGTAATCACCAAGTCCGGAGAAATCTGTTTATAAAGCTCAACGGCTTCAACACCATCTTCCGCCAACGTCAGTTTAACACCTGTGTCTTGCAACATTTTTTCAATCAATATTCGATTGATATGGCTGTCTTCTGCGACTAATAGGTGCAGGCTAGAAAAGTCAGGATTCTCATCTGAGGAAAGTTCTCGACGCTTTTGTGTCTTAGTAGAAAACAGAGCTTGCAGTTTATGCTGCGTGACCGGTTGCGGCAATAAACGATCCCGCTCGCACGACCATGCCTGCCCTTCCTCCATCACGCAAGGTGCAAGAAACATTACCCGTTTGGCGGCTGATTCTGTCGCATCAAGCTCATAGAGCGAATCTCTATCTTGAGCATTGTTTACACTTGCGAGGATACGATCAAAACCATCCAATTTTTTACCCAAAGACTGCGCAGTTGACCAATCGTTGGCATGAGTAACTTCAATGCCAATCTCTTGAGCTAAATGTATCAAGTGTTGCACGCGCGGTTGATAATCATCAATCAACAATAGTCGATTTGCACTCAGCTCTATCGGATCGGAAAGAAGCTGACTTTGCTTAGGCAACTGCAAACTAAAGCTAAAGCTAAAGCACGACCCTTTTCCAAAATCTGAATGCACACAAAGCTCGCCGTTGTACATGCTGATCAAACGTTTTGAGATTGCCAACCCCAAGCCTGTACCTTCATGGCGTCTTGTCGCGGAGGTATCGACCTGCTCAAACTTATCCATAATATGAGCCAATCGATCTTCGGGAATACCAATGCCCGTATCACTCACGGAAAAATCAAAACCGTGCTCACTTTCTCTGACTTTGAGTAGCACATGACCTTCATCCGTGAATTTCACCGCATTACCGATCAAGTTAAGCAAGATTTGATTAATCCGACCTTTATCACCGACCACGACCGTATTCATGGCCAATGGCATATCAACCAACAACTTGAGGTTCTTTTTATCCGCCTGATAAGCACACAAAGCGGTGCAGCTCTCGACGAGTGAACGCAAGTCAAACTCCTCTTCAACTAACGTCAACTTGCCCGCTTCTACTTTGCTGTAGTCAAGGATGTCGTTAATGATCGTCACAAGGTTGTTGGCAGATTTGTGCAGCAAGAGTAATAACTCCCTTGGCTCTCGACGGTTTTCGTTCTCAAGCAATATCTCGCTGATCCCCATGATCGCGTTCATTGGGGTGCGAATCTCATGGCTCATGTTCGCCAAAAATTCCGATTTGGCTTGCATCGCCTTTTTCGATTTATCTAAAGCAGACGACAGACGCCTCTCCATCCTTCGCCTGTCGGTGATGTCACGCTCTACCGCAATAAAACGTAACAACCCGCCATCTTCATCAAACACAGGAGAGAGCTCCAACTCGACCCAATACGGGTGCTTCGACTTGGTATAGTTGAGTATTTCAACCCTAATAGGAGAGTGCTTACGGACACTTTTTGAGAGCAATGCCACCGTATTTGGGTCTGTGTCTGGCCCTTGGAGTAACTCGCCCGGAGATTTGCCAATAACTTCTTCCAACGTATATTCGGTTAGCTGTTCAAACGCAGGGTTTACCCATGCAATAGTGCCGTCAGGGTGAGTAATGATGATGGTATCACGCGCATGTTCAGCAACCTCAGCAAGCTGCGATATTTTGGCCGATAACTGTTGCTGGGTTTGATGCTCTTGCTGAAGTTTAGTTTGCGCTTGTGCTAAAGAGCGTGACATTTGGTTAAACGCTTCGCCAACACGTGTAACTTCGTCATTGCCTGAAATCGAAATTTGCGAACCCGGACCTTGCTGTGAAACCTTGATTACCCCAGTACGAAGAAGATCGAGCCGCTTCATCAAATAGCTACCGAGAGCATACGAAAACATGGCCACCAGCGACATTTCAATAAAGGCGATAACCAAACTTGCATGAGTCGCAAATGAAAGTACTTGATGTACATGTTCAACATTCACACCCATTTCAACCTTACCGAAAGTCTGCTCTCCAAGAGTAATCTCTTGCGCAACATCGTAAACTCCATCGGTCACATCAAACGGTCTCACACCAGTATCAACACCGCTGTAATCCCCTTGTAGCGTCAACTCGACGCCATCTTGATTAACAATACGAATATAAGCCAACTCGCGCTCACTCACGACAGAGCGAGCAAAACTGTCTAGATAGGCTAAGTCCGTCGCAATCACCGCATCTCTCGACGCCTGAGCAAATACACTCACCAAGTGTTGGCTCCCAACCTCGAGGCTAGTCTCGTTGGAACTTTCCAACCAATTAAGCCCACTAATGATGAGTACACCGAGCGCAAGGGCCTCAATAAGAGCAATGCCAAGTATCGTTTTCGAACGCAGCGTCATAGGACAACCATTTATCTTGAGATTCCCAATTGAACAACATCTTGCCAATCTTGGTCTTGTGCAAGCTGTAACCCGTCAATGTTAAGTAAAGTAAAACTCTCCTGTGCTTTGGGATCATCATTAAGTTGCGAAATTGCCTTTCGTAAGGCAAGAGTAATCTCTTCATCGACATTATTTGAAACCGCAATAGCATGAGGCGTATAACCAGCAGTTGTATAAATGATGCTAAGTTGGTCTTTTATTTCACTCGGTAAGCTCTCAAAGGTACGCTTCACGCCACCACCAGCAATGTACAAACCTTTAAGTACCCCCAAATAGACTGAGTCGTGCGAACCAACATATTTAGGCGTAAACTTGATGCCTTTCTGCGCCAACTCTGATTGTGTGATGATAGAGGCAGCAAATGCTCGTGGGGCAGGAAAAGCGATGGTCTTTTCTTGCAGCTCATCAAGGGAAACCGACTTCCCTCGCCTTGCTACAATAATGCCTGTGATGCGCTTATTTTTCGCTCTTGCTAACGCCGTATAACCTGGGTTTTGATTCACCAAGGTAAAGTGATATGGGTTCATGTATGCAATGTCGTAGGCTCCAGCCATCAAGCGAGCTTCGAATGTGGGAATATCACGCGCCGTGGCAAACTTAATCTCAACGCCAGCAAGATCTCCCCAACGTTGCAGTAATGGCTGCCATTGTTGCACTAGTTTGGTCGCCGACTGTTGCGGTACGACACCAAAAACAATGGAAGGTTGAGCAACGACAGAAGGTGACCATATGCATAACACCATAAGCAACGTAAATATTCGCTTGTGAAGCCGCCAAATCAACGTCTTTAATTGGGAGTTCAACAAAATCATCTCCTTATGTTTGTCTTTCGTTAAAGATAGATAGCTATCTGAAAGATTGCGAATTATCGGATTAAATTGCCTCGTGTCTCAGATACCATTTATACTCAAATGAACACCTACAACAGGAGCAGGTAAATGCTTATTACATTTCGTTGCCATAGCCACTCGAACGTCACTATGTTTGGCGATATTGCGATAAAGATGATCAAAATGATGGGGCATAGTGGCTCAGTACCAGGGTCTATTTCCGCTCAAGACATCCCTGATGCTCTATCTAGATTGACCTCTGCTCTCGCAGCACAAGAAGCGATAGAGCAGAACAACAGTCAAGCAATGGAAGAAGATGAGGAGCAAGAGGAACAAACGGTCAGTTTAGGACGCAGAGCATTTCCACTTATTGAGCTTTTAAAATCGGCTATTAAAGAAGAGTGCGAAGTGATGTGGGACAGCCAATAAATGCTCCAAATCAAGCTGTGGAGAGGAAAGCAACATCCAATCTATACTTTCCTCCCCTGCTAAAAGGAACTTACCCAATTCACTTCACTTCTCTATTTGAATGACTCTTAACGAGTGCTTACTCAAAACTAACCTATTGAATATAAATCAGTGATAAACATCTGATTTCATAATAAAAACCTCCTATTGACTGAAACACTCACTTATCATTGTGGCCTCAACTGCAAACCATTAATGGAATGATTGTTATGTCAGAACTGACTCGGATGCGCTCTGGAGAAACCTATAATTGCCTGGATGAAGAACTAAAGCTAATGCGCGCCAAAACTGCGCAGCTTGTCTTCCAATTTAACCACGAGCCAAACCCAGGTATCCGTAGACAACTATTGGCGGAGATGGGCGTCCAATTAAAAAACAGCGCCTGTATAGAGCCACCGCTTCAACTTACCTACGGTTGTCACTTGTCCATCGGAGAAAACACCTACATCAACTGGGATGCCATTATTCTGGACAATGGACAGGTTGAGGTTGGCGCGAACGTCATGATTGGGCCTAGAGTGCAAATTTACACAGCCGCTCATTCACTCGATACGCAAAGACGCTTAGCCGGAGATGAGATCGCCAAACCGGTAAAAATCGGCAATAACGTTTGGATTGGTGGGGGCGCTATCATACTGCCAGGCGTGACCATTGGCGATGAGGCCGTCGTCGGCGCTGGCTCTGTGATAACCAAAGACGTTGCGCCGGGCGATCGAGTTGCTGGAAATCCGGCGCGCTCCATTAAACCAAAAAACTGAAGAAAGTCGCTATTTTGCCAAATGATCGCGAATAATGTTGGCAAGCAGATTGAGAGCATGGACGTATTTGTCATTAAGCTCAAAAGAAGCGTTAAGACGAATACAGTGATCGTATTGTTCTGTCAGGCTGAACATCTTTCCCGGTGCGATGCTGATATTATCTTTTAGCGCTTCTCGATATATCTGCAAGGCGTCGATATGCTTGGGAAGCTCTAACCAAATAAAGTACCCGCCGCTTTGGCTTAACACTTTGACTTCTTCAGGTAACAGCTCATTAAGCAGATCCGTCATCTTACTTTTACGTTCAAACAGCTTTTTCCGTAACTGCTTCAAATGCGATTCATAATTGCGGCTTGTTAAATAGTGCACCAATGTCATTTGCACTGGTGCACTCGTCGCTAATGTACTCATTAGCTGTAACTTTTGTACCTCTAGCGCCCGCTTTCCCGCCGCAACCCAACCAATACGTAGCCCTGCGATTAATGATTTTGAAAACGACGAGCACAACATGGTATTGCCCGTGTCATCAAACATTCTTAGTGGGTAAACCGAGTCATTCCCGGCATGCAGTTCGCTGTACACATCATCTTCAATCACTGGCACGTTATATCGCTGTGTCAGCTCAATCAGCTTTTGTTTTTTCTCGTTGGAGAGCGTAAAACCCAGAGGATTCTGGAAGTTCGACATAAGCCAACATGCTTTCACATCGTGTGTTTGCAGCGCTCGTTCCAATGAATCTAGGTCAATGCCCGTGACCGGGTCTGTTCTTACTGAGAGCGCTTTCAAACCTAACCGCTCTAAGGATTGCAATGCGCCATAGAATGCAGGCGACTCCACAACCACCCAATCTCCCGGTCTTGTACAAGCTTGCAAACTGAGCGTTAACGCCTCCAGCGCGCCTGCCGTAATGACAATTTCATCGGGTGAAATTTCAATGCCTTTCGCAGCATAACGCTTCGCGATGATGGTGCGTAATTGTTCGTTTCCCGGCGGTAAGTTATCAAAGGTGGTGGAAATCGGCATATTGCGAGCGGCTGCGCTCATCGCCCGATTCACGTGATATCGTGGGTACAAACTTGGGTCTGGATAGGCAAAGCCAAAATTGATCATGGATGGATTTTTACTCGCCTGCAGAACATCAAAGATAAACTCATTGATGTCTACCTGCTCTGTCCACGAAACCGCGGCTGGCGCTTGGGGTTCATTTGAACTCTTAATATTGGGCGCGACTCGATAACCAGAGCGCGGCTGTGAGGTGACCCAGCCTTGAGATTCCAGAATTTGATAAGCGTGCAATACCGTCATCAAACTTAAACCCGAGTGTTCAGATTGGCGACGCAGTGAAGGCAGCTTGTCACCCGGATGCCATATCCCCGATTTTATCTGCCTTTTAAGCTGTTCCACTAACTCTTGATACTTCGCCACACGCGAATCCCCCCCCATAAAGCTGAATTCAAAATAATAACACTTCAATATTTAATCTGTTATAGGTTTATAGTCACTGTCTGTACCTACTTCCCTCATTCCGCTCCTTTTAAAATAGCTCTCTCATAAAACTTAAAAGATCAAAGGAAGTTTAATGTTTGGCCTCGACGCATTTATGCTTGCACGGATACAGTTCGCCTTTACGGTATCCTTTCATATTATTTTCCCCGCTATCACCATAGGTTTGGCCACCTATCTCGCCGTGCTGGAAGGCTTATGGCTAAAAACACGTAATCCCGATTACCAAAAGCTCTATCACTTCTGGTCGAAAATTTTTGCGGTTAACTTTGGAATGGGTGTTGTATCTGGTCTTGTCATGGCCTATCAATTCGGCACCAACTGGAGTGGTTTCTCCGACTTCGCTGGTTCTATCACTGGCCCATTACTGACTTATGAAGTGTTAACGGCTTTCTTTCTCGAAGCCGGATTTCTTGGCGTAATGCTATTTGGGTGGCGTCGCGTCGGCGAAAAGCTGCACTTTTTTGCAACCTCGATGGTGGCGTTAGGCACGATCATTTCGACGTTCTGGATTCTCGCCTCCAACAGTTGGATGCAAACGCCACAAGGCTATGAAATTGTCGACGGACGTGTGGTGCCAACCGACTGGTTTGCTATCGTTTTCAATCCTTCATTTCCTTATCGTTTGGCGCACATGAGCGTCGCGGCTTTCGTCAGTTCAGCACTCTTTGTAGGCGCGTCAGCCGCTTGGCATTTATTGAGAGGCAATCAATCGACTGCGGTAAAAACCATGTTTTCGATGTCGCTCGGGATCTTAGTGTTCCTTGCGCCACTCCAAGCCGTGATTGGCGATGTGCACGGGCTAAACACCTTGGAATACCAGCCTGCCAAAATCGCCGCCATCGAAGGACATTGGGATAACAGCGATGGCAAACCAACCCCATTGATATTGTTCGGCATGCCAAACATGGAACAAGAACGCACAGACTATGCCTTAGAAATTCCTGTTCTAGGAAGTTTGATCCTACGCCACAGTTTAACTGAGCCAATCCCGGCGCTGAAAGACTTCCCGAAAGAGGAACGACCGAACTCACCTATCGTCTTTTGGTCATTTCGAATCATGGTCGGGCTAGGACTTCTGATGATTTTTCAAAGCTTCTACAGCATGTGGTTACGAAAAAAGAACACGCTTTATACCTCGCGTTGTTTCCTCAAATTTTCATTATTTATGGGGCCATCTGGTCTTATCGCGATACTCGCTGGCTGGTTTACGACTGAGGTTGGGCGGCAACCTTGGGTCGTGTATGGCGTACAAAAAACGCGTGATGCGGTTTCTGCACACGGAGACCTACAAATGAGCATCAGCCTGCTGTGTTTCCTTGTTGTGTACAGCTTGGTGTTTGGTTTTGGGTATTACTACATGATCCACCAAATCAAGAAAGGCCCCGATGCAATCGAACACGATGAGCACGACATGACGACCGTTTCAGGCCGCATCTAGAATTTGTCACAAAGTGAAGGTAGAAAGTATGCATTTTGATTTATCCGTGATTTGGTTCGCGATCATCGTTTTTGCCACTTTGATGTACATCATCATGGACGGCTTCGATTTGGGTATTGGAATACTGATGCCCTTCATCAAGGATGAAAAACAAAAAGACGTCATGGTCAACAGTGTCGCGCCAGTTTGGGACGGCAACGAAACTTGGATTGTGCTTGGAGGCGCATCTCTATTTGGCGCTTTTCCGATGGCTTACGCGGTAATTATTGAAGCGCTAACCATCCCTTTAACACTGATGTTGATTGCTTTGATCTTTCGTGGCGTAGCATTTGAGTTTCGCTTTAAAGCATTGGAAAACCACTTAAAGTTCTGGGACCGCTCTTTTATGGTCGGCTCGATGTTAACCACGTTTTTCCAAGGCATCGTTGTTGGCGCGGTAATTCAGGGCTTTGCGGTGGAAAACCGCGTCTTCGTAGGTAGCCAACTAGACTGGCTCAGCCCTTTTCCCATCTTTTGTGGTTTGGGTTTAGTCGCAACGTACGCGCTTCTTGGTAGCACATGGCTCATCATGAAAACGGAAGGTGCACTACAAAACACGATGTACCGCTTCACTAACAAAACACTACTGGCGATGATCTCCGCATTAGTCATTGTGAGCGCTTGGACTCCACTTGCTTACCCTACCATTGCGGAAAGATGGTTTTCTCTGCCTAATTTGTTCTACTTACTGCCCGTACCTGTCATTACTGGGTTGGTATGTTTTAAGATTGCCGACTCCGTTAAAAAGCGTAAAGAGCGCAGCCCTTTCGTGATGGCATTGGTGATCGTAATTCTCGGGTTCGCTGGGCTTGGCATCAGTATATGGCCAAATATCATTCCTCCTAGCATATCGATATGGGAAGCAGCGGCTCCAGCAAGCAGTCAGCGCTTTATGCTCGTTGGAGCGGTGATCATCATCCCGATCATTCTGGCTTACACCTTTTGGAGTTATTACGTCTTTTCTGGAAAAGTGAAAGAAGGCGAAGCGTACCATTAACGAGTTAATGAGGAGTGATTATGAAAATCAAAAATTGGTGTCGCCAGTGGGCATGGATGATTGGGATTTGGATCGCTAGCGTCGCTGCATTAGGGTTGGTGTCTATGTTCTTTCGAATAATGATGACAGCAGCAGGATTAAAGTCTTAGCTCGGCACTTTAAAATGGATGCCTCTAGATCTTATGTAAGAGCTAGAGGCGTTTGCATTCAAGTCCGACTTTTCACGTGTGCAGACAATACGATAGTAGATTCTGAACCGCGCGCCACTTCAAAATAACCACCAGCGCGAGATAGCTGGCGAGCCATCAGTTTTTCTTTGCCCAGTTTTTCAAACCAATAAGGCGCCAATGAGCACTGAGCTGAGCCTGTGGCAAGATCTTCTGAAATACCGATTTTAGGTGCAAAGTAACGCAGCACATAGCCACTATCAGAGCTTTGAGCCGTCACGATGACTGCATGAAACTCATCAATTTTAACCAGCTCATCAAAGTTAGGTTTATAGTGAGCAACATCATCTTCGGACTCGAGAACAACAACCAAATCACGCGTTGTAAAAGCATCTACAGGGCGATTGGAAAAGCCTGAAATATCCAAGGGGATGGCATGAGGCTTAGCTTGCCAACTTGGCATCACGATCCTGTACATTCCACCCAGTTCCGTAACGGTAATATGACCATACTGGCTTTTTAGAATGACCTCATTCTGATGATAGTTGGAAATGATTGCAGCGCCTGCGCCCAAACTTCCGTGTCCGCATAGGTTGATCTCTCCTGCTAGGCTAAACCAGCGAATGTGGTAGTCACTGCCAGACTGAACCACAAATGATGTGACAGGTTGAGCGACCTGATGAGTGATTTGAAGTAACTCAGAATCACTCAGCCAGTGATTTAGTTCGACAACACCACAAGGGTTACCTTGAGCCAATTCATCACAAAATACATCATATACTTGCGCTTTAATCATCCATCATCCTTGCGGTTTAACGCTGCACTAAGTTGTGAACAACGCTATCATTAACCCGAAACCAAAAAATGACAAGCCTCGGGAGTCCCTCTTAAATGCTTTGTTAGTCTTTTTATGCATCTATCTTGGCTAGTTCAACCGTAAAACCCATGTTTTGTAACCGTCTACTGTGATGACGCAGGTTTACTTTTGAAAAAAATGGCAAGTGCACTTCACCTTTCTTCTTGTGCATAATTGCGAGAACAACTCTATGTGTACGCGGTGACTCATCTTTATTAAAAACAATACTCAAATAAGTATCGTCTAAGTGTTTGTTAACTTGTGCAAGCACTGAGTTATCATTTAACAAAAGCTCAGTTGCAACCGTTGCTTGTGAAAATAAATGACTCAATACCGAAGATGCACCATATTTTTTAACATGAATAAAAGCATTGCATTGAGAAAGTAAGTCGCAAAACTCTATTCGAGTTCCTATACCTTGAGGGTAGATCCATTTTTGATCTAAAAGGGCAAAGTTTTCACCATCTGCAATTTTATTGAGATACTCACCTTCAGTAAGAGTTCCGTATGGTGGGAAGTCGATTTTCGACCTAGGTAAATGTTTGAAATACTCATTAACCGAATCACTGAACTTTCTTTCAACTCTATACCATTGAGAATCATTTAAGACGAATACATCACCTTCTAACTCTACTTCTCCATTAAGACAACGAAAAATTGACCATGACTTGACTTGAATCTCAGCAGAGTTATAGGCGTAAACTTGTTTGCGCTTTAATGTCTCCACGCTTGTAGGAAGCTTCAACTTGGCTTCTTTCACATACAACTCCAAATCAAGCTCAGGGTGCAGACAAACTGAACAACCTTTTTTGGCTCTTGTTGTATAAGCAAAACCTGAAAAGTCCCCATAATCCATTATTTCAGGGCATGCAATCCAAATTGAATTATAAGCTTGGGAACTAAACTGTTGAACAATCTTGTCATTTAATATTGAAATCGTTTCTGGATCAGTTACAGCTTGTATAAAATCGACCCAAGGGTAATTAGACAAATACTTATCCGAAGCATATGCAGACATTATCCTATCAGCAATTTTAGGTAGCTCCTCAAGACTTACTTTTGTATATAAGGATACAGAGTCGTAACCTGAAACAATTTCTAGTTCATCACCTTCAGTATCAACAACTGCAGATATTGACTTTAGAATTTCGTGATCAAACTCGAAGTCAAAATCTGAAACGTTCGTATTTTTTGAAGTTTGAGAGCGTGTCTTAAGTGCAACTTTGTCTAATGTTGACTTATCTATTGATTTGATTTGCTCTGAATCACCAATATTGAGTGATACTCTCAGTCCGAAGCCACGCTGAATTACATGCTGAAAAAGTAATGACTTGGCGTGTCCGAATGTAAAAGCGACTAACCTTCCCTCTGCTTCTACCAAAAACACTCCACATATGCTCTCAGCATAAAACATAGAATCATCAACGTCAGGGTGGATGGTAAAAATATCGCTCCATTTAGGCTTAGATCTAGCATTTTTAATGTAAAGACTATTGGAGCTATCGTTTATGCTAACCTCTATCTTTCTAGCATTTTTCTTAGGGTTGATTATATCGGCCTCTTCGTAGCCTTCTTTGATCAAATATGCAACGACATTAAGCTTCATTTCATCCCTCACCACTCCTACACATAAGCAACTAATATCTCATCAAAGTTCTCCATATGGTATGACATCTGTCATAAATATTACCAATCGTAATGAATAGCTTTATCCTATTAAATCCACTAAATGGCTTTCATTAAACTCTGATAGCTTTTGCAGCTTTAGACTGGCTTCATTAAACTCTTGGTAGAACTTATCAGGTTGAGGTATCACGACTGTTTTTATGTTTGCTCGTGTTGCCGCAAGCATACCCGAATAAGAGTCTTCAAAGGCAATACAGTTACTTGAATCTACACCTAGTTTATTGATTGTTGAAAGGTAGACATCTGGCTCTGGCTTGCCCTGTTCTACATCGTCTGACGATGATATCGCGTCAAAGTAACTGGCAATACCGAGTTTGTTCAAAATGATGGGAATGAGTTGATAAGGTGAATTAGTAGACAATCCTATCTTAAACCCTTTTTCCTTAAGCAATTTGAGTGTTTCTGTAACACCCTCTAATTCGCATCCTTTTTCAATTATTAATGCCTCCACTTTATCCACAACAGCATTCTCTACTTCCTCTAGGCTCTTTTCTTGCCAAGGATTACGTTCATACCAAAACCTTGTTACTTCACCTGTCGTCATCGTCGCAGTCTGCTTTGATAATACTTCGGTCACTTGGACGCCAACTGATGAAAACACCTGCTTTTCAGCTTCCTTCCACAAAGGTTCTGAATCAATCAGCAACCCGTCCATATCAAAGACCGCAGCGTATATCATTGGCACACCCTCAGTAAGTTCTATTCGTTGAGTAAGATTTGTCTATTCAACCAAAGCATAGCTTTGCATATAACGAGGGAGAGTATCACATTTGCCTGTGGCTATCAGAGCCAGTTCGATAACTCATCTTTAAGCCTCAACATGACTGATATTCGTGACTACTTTTAACGCCAGCTTATTGAGATTAGACGCCTCCCAAGCAACGACAACACGACTAGTGAGAGGGATATCATCAATCTCGGCGACTGTCGCAGAATCATCGAGATGTTCAGCCAGTGAACGCGGAACGAGGGCAATACCTAACCCAGCCTGCGCCATGGCAATCGTCGTACGAAGTTGCGGTGCTGCAAACTGTGGTTCGAGTCTTACTCCTGCGTCGGCAAAAAGTGTGCTCATGCCATCAAACAATGCGGGGCCCGTCTCTCGTGGAAACAGTAAAATTTTATGGCCTCTCAACTGTTTCATCTGGATACAGTGATACTTTGCCAGTTCGTGGCCCGCCGGAATCACCGCGACAAACGGGTCGTTAAACAACACCTTGTGCTCAAAAGGCTCACTGGCGTAACAGGGTAGCCGCATGATTGCGAGATCAAGTTGTTTGCTTTTTAACTGAGTGGCAAGCTCTGGCATTGACAGTTCCGCCGCCTGTAAATGAACCCCATTCTCTTGAATACGCCCCACCCTCTCTAATACCTTAATGCAGGTTGATGTTGACGTCGCGAACCCAATTTTAACCTGCGTATTTTCACCACGGGCAATCTGTCGGGCTTTTGCTTTAGCGCGTTCCACATCAGCAAGAATATTTACCGCATCCGTATAAAAGACTTGCCCAGCATGGGTCAGTTCTACCCCTCTAGACAAGCGCTTAAATAGGTCCACACCAAGCTCGTGCTCTAACTTTTTGATTTGTTGACTTAAAGGAGGTTGCGCAATCCCTAACTGTTCAGCGGCTCGGGTAAAGTGACGAGTCTCGGCGACCGCGACAAAATACTTCAGGTAGCGAAATTCCATATATTTTCCATATCAAAATAAATCTTTTTTATATTGGATTTAGCACCGTGTAGAAGTCAATCTAAATATACTCTTCATTGCATAACTGGTCTTACTCATGCGTGGATTTTATAACCCTCTATGTGCTTGTTCGCTTGAAGTAGCGAAAGAATTTTCTGAATACCATCACGTTACCGGAGATGGTGAGATTTATCAGACTTCGTTGATGAGTGCTTTGATCGCTGGTGTTTACGAAGGCTCAACAACCATAGAAGAACTGATGAAACATGGGGATTTTGGTTTAGGTACGTTCAATGAATTGGATGGTGAGTTGATTGCTTTTGATAAGGAAGTTTTTCAACTCAAGTCGGATGGCTCCGCAAACCCGGCAGACCTGGCGCAAAAAACGCCCTTTGCTGTCATGACTTTTTTTAAGCCTGATATCGAACTGCCACTGACATCGCGCATGTCACGTCATGAAGTCCATAGCCTCATAGACGACATGGTTCCAAGCGATAACCTATTTTGCGCAGTGCGCATTGATGGCGTTTTCGATTCAGTTCGTACTCGCACCGTACCTAAACAAACACGCCCTTATCGGCCAATGCTTGAAGTGGTTAAAGAACAACCAACGTTCCGCTTCACGCATAAGCAAGGCGTGGTCGCCGGCTTTCGCAGTCCTAAATATACGACTGGCATCAATGTGCCCGGCTATCACGAACACTTTATTACCGATGACCGCCAAGGAGGTGGTCATATTCAGGATTACAGCATTTCGTCAGGGTTCCTCCAGATTGGCAAAGTCTCGCGGCTAGTGATTGATACCCCGGTATCGACAGACTTCCTCAGTGCCAATTTGGCTCCGGAAGATATAAATACCGCCATAGAAAAGGCGGAAAAGTAACAAAGTCAGGCAAATAATAAGGACAACAAATGCAATCCAAACCTTCAAATAAGAATGGAGCTCAGTTGATCGCTCAACAGCTAGAGTCTCTCGGCATTAAGTACATATTCGGTATTCCCGGTGCAAAAATCGATCGACTGTTCGATGCGATTGAAGACACTAACATCCAAATGATTCCGGTACGCCACGAGGCTAACGGCGCATTTATGGCGGGCGTTATGGGAAGACTAACCGGCAAAGCAGGCGTCACAATGGTTACGTCAGGTCCAGGCTGTGGCAATCTAGTTACGGGGGTTGCAACAGCAAACTCCGAAGGCGATCCGCTGATTGCTATCGGTGGTGCGGTGAAACGAACTGACCAGCAAAAACAAACACACCAGAGCATGGATACCGTCAGTATTTTTCGCTCTATAACCAAGTTCAGTGCTGAAGTGCAGCATGTGGACGCCGCAAGCGAGATCATGGCGAACGCATTTCGTATCGCAGAGTCAGGTCGTCCTGGGGCTTGCTTTTTGAGTCTCCCCCAAGATGTTTTATCCGAGCAAACCCAAACGGACATTATTGTCCCCTCGCCTTACACACAGCCTGGTTGCGCAGACATCGCAGCAATCGAAGAAGCGGTCAGTCGAATCAGTAAAGCAAAGCGCTGTGTGGTTTTACTTGGCCTTCACGCGAGCCGCAGCCAAAACGCTGCTGCTATCGCCCGATTTCTTCAAAATACGCAGCTACCCGTTGTCGGCACTTACCAAGCCGCCGGCACGGTAGACATCAACTACTATCACCACTTTGCTGGTCGTGTTGGTTTATTTAACAACCAACCCGGCGATGTTTTACTGCGTGATGCCGATTTAATTCTCACCATCGGCTTTAGCCCAATAGAGTATGACCCTGAGCTTTGGAACAGCCACCGTAACCCAGTGATTCACCTCGATATTGAACCGGCTGAGTACCAACTTAATTATCAGCCTTGTGTTGAAATCGTCGGAAACATTGCGCAGTCACTAGACAAAATGGGCAGCTATATCTCTGAATATGCTCGCCTTTCCCCAACGGCACTTTCAGTACTGGAAGAGGTAGCACTGCAACGGCAAGTGATCAAGACCTATCCCAATGTCTATAACAAGCAAGGGTTTCATCCGCTGGCACTGATTAAAGCCATGCAATCTATCATCACACCAGATACCACGCTATGTCTTGATATGGGGAGCTTCCACATCTGGATCGCTCGTTACTTAAGTTGTTTTCGAGCTCGCCAAATGCTGGTGTCTAACGGCCAACAAACGATGGGCGTTGCACTGCCATGGGCCATTGGTGCCAGCCTACTAAAACCTGGTAGCAAAGTGGTATCGATATCGGGAGACGGCGGTTTTATGCAATCGAGCATGGAGTTAGAAACCGCGGTTAGACTGAACTGCAATATCGTCCATATTGTGTGGGTTGATAACGCCTACAACATGGTAGAAATGCAAGAGATCAACAAATATCAGCGCTGCTCTGGTGTGAAATTTGGACCAATTGATTTCAAGGCGTACGCCGAAGCATTTGGCGCGAAAGGCTTCGCAGTGACTAGTCAACACGAATTGCTACCGACATTGAATAAAGCCATGGACGTTGAAGGACCAGCAGTGGTGGCTATCCCCGTAGATTACAGCGACAACGACAAACTGATGTTGCCGCGCACAGAGAAAAATCAAGATCCCGTTTTTGTAAGTTTCGAAGGAGAAATCGCATGAGAGGATTAAAAAATAAAGTCGCACTCGTCACTGGTTCTGCCAATGGTATTGGTTTGGCCATCGCAAAACGTTTGTATGAAGAAGGCGCAAACGTCGCTCTTGCCGATTGGAATGAAGAGCAGTTGGCAAACGCTGTTGAGGGCTTTGATAAACAGCGCGTGTCTGCGCATTCCATTGATGTTTCTGATCCAGACAAAGTCGCAGCACTGATTTCTGATGTTGTTACCCGTTTCGGTAAACTGGATATTTTAGTAAACAATGCTGGCGTACATGTCCCTGGTTCCGTGATTAAAGGTAGTGTGGAAGACTGGAAGAAGCTCTCTGGTGTAAACATTGACGGCGTCGTTTATTGCGCGAAGTTTGCGTTACCTGAACTCTTAAAAACGAAAGGTTGTATGGTGAATACCGCGTCCGTTTCCGGTTTGGGTGGTGACTGGGGTGCCGCATTCTATTGCGCGAGTAAAGGCGCAGTGGTGAACCTTACCCGAGCGATGGCATTGGACCATGGTGCGGAGGGTGTAAGAATTAACGCCGTATGCCCAAGCTTAGTAAAAACCAACATGACGAACGGCTGGCCACAGGAAATCCGCGATAAATTCAATGAGCGCATTGCGCTTGGCCGAGCAGCAGAACCTGAAGAAATTGCGTCCGTCGTGACTTTCTTGGCAAGTGATGACGCATCTTTCATTAATGGCGTAAACCTACCTGTAGACGGCGGTGCCACCGCATCAGATGGTCAACCTAAAATAGTATAAGCATTAACACTGACTGAGCAGAATTTTTAACTGTAAGGTATCCACGCCAAAAAAGAGCCGAGTTTGTACTCGGCTCTTGTGTGTCTGTTCTTAAGCCTGCGACGTTGCTAAACCTGCCGACGCGCCGCCTAATAACACATGATTAAATTCCATTCGAGATTCTTGGGCTTGTTCAGACAGTTCTTGTTTCTTCTGTTGAGCCAACTCAAGCGCTTCGGTTAGTTGCTGTAGCTCTGTTTGCATCTCTTCTGGTAAATGATGGTCCGAAAACCCAGATTCACAGCTGTGCTCTAAGGCAAATGCGCGAATTCTCTTACGCATGCTCATCAGGGCTGCCATTGCTTCGCGCTCTTCTTCAGCCGCCTGTTGAGCTAAGTCTTTAAAGCGCTCAAATTTCGCCAAAGCCATTCCCTCTGTTGACCAAGGGTCAATTTCCGGCAGTTCTTCAATGTTAATGGTTGGCTCTTCGTATTCTGCTTGATGTTTAATATCTAGGCTCGCCGCGCGAACAAAGGACACCATCAACATCACCGAGATAACTAACAACGGTAAACCGCCCACGATCGCAGCGGTTTGTAATGTCGATAAACCTCCCATGAACATTAGGACGGTTGGCAGAAAAGACAAAGTAAACGCCCAGAACAAACGGTTCCAGCGCATCGGTTCTTCCGTCACATCATTTTGAACCACAGACGCAAGAATGTACGAGATAGAGTCAAACGAAGTCGCCGTAAAAATGATACACAATAGTGTAAAAACACCAATAACGATTGGCCCTAACGGTAATGTGTCTAACGTTGCAAAAATAGCCGCTGGTGCGCCTGATTCATTGAGGATTGCAATGACATCAAGCTCACCCGTCAATTGCAACGATAAACCGTAGTTACCTAAAACAATGAAGAATAAGAAACAACCTAAAGAACCGTAAAATATCGAACCTACGACCATCTGTTTGATCGTTCTTCCACGCGAGATACGCGCAACAAACAATCCCATACAAGGAGCAAAGACCAACCACCATGCCCAGTAGAAAATAGTCCAGTCTTGCGGGAAGTGTGTATCTGTAAACTCACCATAACCACCAAACGGCTCCGCCCAGGTAGCCATAACAAAGAAGTTAGACAACATACGACCAATAGAATCTAAGCCCGTTTCTAACATGAACACGGTTGGCCCAACGGCAAGTACAAAGAGTAACAAGCCCATCGCACCCCAGAAGTTAATGTTACTAAGGAATTTGATCCCCTTCTCAAGCCCTGCATACGCGGAGTAACCAAAAATAGCAGTACAGAGAAGTAATACAGCCACTTGGCTGAAGGTATTGTTTGGAAGACCGAAGATATGATGTAGACCACCGTTGATAAGAGGCGCTGCTAAGCCAAGCGTAGTCGCCGCGCCACCCAACATACCAAAAATAAACAACACATCAATAAACTTGCCAATACCACCGTTTGCACGCTTTTCTCCTAATACAGGCATTAACGCACTAGAGATTTTCAAAACAGGTTGTTTGCGTACATAAAAGAAGTAAGCGATAGGCAGAGCAGGAATAAGGTAAATTGACCAAGCGATCGGTCCCCAGTGAAACAGACCATAAGTCGCGGCCCAGCGAATGGCTTCTTCACTGCCTGCTTCCAACTGAAATGGTGGTGATTGATAGTAGTATGCCCACTCGATACACCCCCAATACAGAATACTTGCGCCAATACCTCCACAAAATAGCATTGCAGCCCATGAGGCGTTACCAAATTCTGGTTGCTCGTCGGCTTCACCAAGTTTGATTTGGCCAAGATCGCTGAACACGGTGTAAATCATAAAACACATTGCTGCGATACCCAGTGCGAGGTATAACACACCAAGCTTATCGGTCATGAAAAATTTGGCTGAAGCTATCCAATCCGCACCTTGTGTGGGAAATAAAATTAAAGGTATAACGACGCTAAGTAAAAGAAAGAGTGAGCCTAAAAAGGTAGGCTTATCGATGAGAGAAAATGATTTGTCCATATTATATATCCTTATGTTTTCAAAGGACATGATCTACATTTCTCACAACTTCGCCAATTCACAACAATTATCGTTACCACAAGAATAATTATCTTTAAAATATGCATTATGTGACGCTGATTTGGTATTCATTATTTGATGCCATAGCGTTTAAATACGGCAACTTTTCTGCCACACCATCCAGCGCTCTCTACCTTTAAAAACCTCAACACTGTTTGCCACCTCTGAGGATTCCACAAGCTTAAACGTCGGTTCTAGATAACCCTCCAACTCCCCACTTCGCAAACAAAATGGAGGGAAGCGAGAGTGGTAATCATCATCTATAACGAAATAACCAATTAACAAACCGCCTCTTGGCAGCAATTTATCCACCATAGCAAAGTACTCTGGCCACTGGTCTCTCGGTAGTGCAGCGAGAAAGGATTGATTTTGGCGCAACATGGATGGATGCCGACCTCGCAGCTCCTACCAATGACGGTGCTTGGCAAACGTTCAATGCTAAGGTGAAGTGCCCTCAAGCGGGTTACTACGAAGTGTGGGCGAAAGCAACTGACGATCAAGGTGTCAGCCAGCCTTTTACCATCGCATGGAATCCGAAAGGTTACCTCAACAACACTTTCCACCGCATCGCATTGATTGTACGAAGCTAAAGAGTCAGTAGCAGAATAGTGAGAACTTAGGGGACATAACAAGGTGAGAACAAAACAACCATCAGAGCGGGTACTCCCGCTCGCTTTCACCCTTTTGGCTTTGTTGAGCGACCCTGTCCTTGCGAGTAACGACGAGTTGATTGCAGCAGGCGAGCAGCAAGCCATGGTTTGTAAAGCTTGCTATCAGTTTGAGCCGAATGGCGTAACGGTGGTTGGCCCGCCCTTATGGGGGCTAGCAGAGCGCAATATCGCCAGTTTTGAGGGCTTCAATTACAGCAACGGAATTAGACAACATCAAGGAAAATCGGACGCAGAAAAGTTGGACGCATTTTTATCCGCTCCGAATGACTTCGCGCCAGGGACCAACATGATCTTCCCTAGCGTAACAGATCCCGGTGCGCGCGCGGCTATCATTGCATGGCTTGCAACGAAAAACCCGACACCACCCAATTGGAATATGACGTCATCAGGATTGGAGGTTAAATCGCCAGGTGATGGGATATTAAGGCCGGGAGAGAATATGGAGCTCGTCGCGGCAATCTGCTCAGCCTGTCATTCGTTACACATGGTCACACAACAAGGACTAAGCCGCCAACGATGGGATGAAACCTTAGACTGGATGATTGAAGAGCAAGGGATGGATGAACTGCCGGGTGATGATCGCGAAGCCATTCTGAAATACCTTTCGACCTATTATGGGGGTAACTCCCGCCTTTAAAACTAACGCTTATTGATATTTTACATACGTATTCTTTCTATGTGAGCATCCCCTCTACAAGAATAGAGTGAAGTAGCCTCTGTTATTTCACAGCACGTATCGATGAGGTTTAAGAGATTGAAGGCAGAAGAGTTTTTTGACAACCATTACCTTTCTATTTGGGTTTTTCTTGTTGGCGTGGCAGTCATTACCTTGATTATGATGGGAGGCGGCATGGCAGTAACGTTGCTGGCAATATTGATTGACCAGTCGTCTGAGCACTTAACAACTGATGCTTTCTTGGCTCTAAACTTTTCTTTTGCTGGAATCATGACTCTACTGCTTGTTATCCCAAACATGATGATTGTTAGAGGCAAACCTAAAGCGGCAGAAATCAACTTAATCAATATTTACTTTCAGCTCCTTGTTTACGCTCTTGGCCTATTCCTTCTTGAAGATGAACATAAATTTTTTTTTGTTAGTTTTGTACTTTTTCCTATTATCGCTCTCTGGCTCATGGCATCGACCAAATATCATACATTTGTGACTTACTTTTCAGCGATTAAAAAAGAGCCAGAAAGTTTCCGCGAATACTTCTTCAAAAAGATTAAAAGCGACTAACACTTCTGCCACACTATCCAGCGCTCTCTACCTTTAAAAACCTCAACACTGTTTGCCACCACTGAGGATTCCACAAGCTTAAACTCCGGTTCTAGATAACCCTCCAACTCCCCACTTCGCAAACAAAATGGAGGGAAGCGAGAGTGGTAATCATCATCTATAACGAAATAACCAATTAACAAACCGTCTCTTGGCAGCAATTTATCCACCATAGCAAAGTAATCTGGCCACTGGTCTCTCGGTAGTGCAGCGAGAAAGGCACGCTCGTAAATCACATCAAATGAGTGCGTAGAGTCAGCGTTAAATACATCCCCCAGCACGACTTTATCTTTGTGCTTGCCTAACATCGATTGCGCCATTTTTACTGCTTGTTGGCTGTAATCCATCGCGATCACGTCATGCCCATATTTAATAAAAGAGCTGAGTTCATAAGCAGCGCCACAGCCAGGGATAAATACAGACTGACCGCTATTAAGCGCTTTTTCTAGGTAAGCTTTTAGCTCTTGAGGAGTGGTGCTCGCATCCCACGGCATGGTGCCTTGGGTAAACAAATTATCCCAAAACTGTTGATTGATGGTCGGTGCCTGCTTCATTTATCGCCCTCCTGATTGTACTGGCACAAAAAGAAAGGGATACGCAGCACAATGTGGTATCCCCTCTCCTAGCCTTTGATTTTTACGTTGTTAGCTTTTTATAACTGCGGTTTACAATGACGGATTAACTGCGCAAGTCATTGATTAACGGCTGTTCGGTCTGATTGGACACGAACTGGACATTGCCTTTCAGTTTAGTGACAGACTGGAGTGTTGCTTGAATGTCCTCTGCTGATACATGAACATCATGACAGCAGAAAGTAATGGTATCGTTGAAGCCATCACGCTCAATTTTCAAGGAGCCTTTAATATCGTGGCGACGACAGACTTCTTGGATCTGATGCGGATAAACAAACAGCCCTTTTACTTTCACCGCGGAGTCTGCTCGTCCCATCCAGCCCTTAATTCGTGCATTCGTGCGTGAAGAATCAGAACTAATCTCTAGATATGCCGATAAATCTCCCGTTGCGTAGCGGATCAGCGGAAACTTCTCATCGAGCGATGTCACGACCACTTCGCCGACTTCTCCCGGTTGTACAGGAATGCCATCAGGATTAACGATTTCAACGATAATATCTTCGGCAATCACTAAGCCTTGCTCACCAGACACTTGATAAGCAATCAAACCAAGCTCAGCACTTGCGTAGGCTTGAGAGACTGCAATGCCTTTGTCCTCAAACATCTGTTGCATGTCTGCGGTGACCGCTTCACCAGAGACCAGCGCTTTGGTAAAACTCGGCGACTCATCGTATTGTTCTTGGTACTTTTGTAACAACGTCAGCAAGTAAGAAGGCGTGCCCGTATAACCCGTTGGCTGCAGCTGTTTAATCGCTTCAATTTGTGCTTCGGTATTCCCGACACCCGCCGGAAATACCGCGCAGCCACAAGCTCTTGCGCCACCATCCATAATAAATCCACCAGGCGAGAAATGATAAGAGAGCGTGTTATGCACTAAATCGCCCGCACTAAATCCAGCCGCGTGAAACGCGCGCCCCATACGCCAGAAATCCATCTCATCCGTTTGTGCCTCATACAACGGCCCCGGTGATTGGAATACACGCGCCATCTGACCAATCGCAACACTATTTAAACCACCAAACGGCGGTTTAAGTTGCTGCTGGTTTGGAATATTGAATTTGCGCGTAATTGGAAACTGGGTAAGCCCTTCACGATTATTCGCCAATGTAGGATCTAACTCAGCAAAATGCGTCGCATAATGTTCGCTGTTGGCTTTTGCATTTTCAATCAACGTTGGCAGACGTTGAAACAGCGATTCTTCTCGTGCCTGCGGAGACAAAGACTCTTTCGCATCAAATAGTTCGTTCATCCTTGCTCCTTATAACCAACGCTTACGACGTTTGTAAGATTTCAGATTCTTGAAGCTCTTGCGATCTTCATCGCCGCCGCCAAGGTAGAACTCTTTCACATCTTCATTGTTTAGCAGTTCGTGCTTGCTGCCATCCAGTACGATTTTGCCTGATTCCATGATGTAACCGTAATCGGCCGCTTGAAGGGCAAAGTTGGCATTCTGCTCAACCAAAAGCATGGTAATGCCTTGATCTTTATTAATCTTGTTAATAATGCTGAACACCTCCTTCACCAACAGCGGCGAAAGCCCCATCGAAGGTTCATCCAACAAGATCATTTTTGGACGAGCCATCAGTGCACGACCAATCGCTAGCATTTGCTGCTCACCACCTGACAAATAACCCGCTAGACCTGTGCGCTCTTTAAGGCGAGGGAAATAATCAAACACCATTTCGATGTCTTGCTCGACTTCGTTGTCCGTGCGCGTGTAAGCGCCTAAGCGAAGATTTTCTATCACCGTCATATCTTCAACAATTCGGCGCCCTTCCATAACTTGGAAGATGCCCGAACGGACGATCTCTTCCGGGCTTTTGTTGTCTATGCGCTCGCCCATGAAGTTGATTTCGCCGCGCGTCACTTCACCATCTTCGGTTTTCAACAAACCAGAAATGGCTTTCAACGTTGTGGATTTACCCGCACCGTTGGCACCCAGTAAGGTCACTATCTGCCCTTTTGGAACTTCTAAGCTCACACCGCGAAGTACTAGTATTACTTCGTCGTAGACGACTTCAATGTTGTTCACTGAAAGCAGTATTTCTGCCGGTTCGATATTCGTTGCTAATTCAGCCATCAAACTACTCCTTGCTAGGGTGAGAGTGTTCTCTCACCCATCCTTATTTTCAGTAAGCTTTGTTATTAATAAGTCGTCGATTAGTAACCTAGCCAATCGTCACGACGTGACAATGTCACTTGGGACACTTTCTTAATATCGACTGCGCCGCCGTTGTTGTTACCCATAAACACGTTCACGGTTGTTGTGCCACGGTGATCTTCCGGCTTCCAGTTCGCAGGTACACAAACACCTTCTAAGCCTTGTGGGACCCAGTTGTCATGGACATACATGCCCTTCTTGATGTTTTCACCCGTAATGCCACCGTTGTCTTTCGCCCACTCCATCGCTTCTTTCATGTAGAACGCAGAACAAATGCCGCGAATGTAGTGGTGAGTTCTAAACTCGCCCGGCTCTGATTCAGACTGCTTAGAAATCTCACGAACCAGTTTCATGCCTTCGTTATCGTCTCCCCAAAACGCCGTCATGCCAGGGAAAACATAATCTTTAAGGCCGTCACCCGCCGCTTCAAGTACTGGTTTGTCACCGCCCCAAATGTTCGCCATGTACTGGAACTCTGTACCAACCGTGTTACAAGACTTCACGAGTGAGATAACCGAGCTACCGATATTGGCAATGTAACCGTAGTTAGTGCCAGACTCTTTCAGCGACAGACATTGCGCTTTGAAGTCCCCAGGTTTTAGTGACACAACGACTGGGTTTTGCACCTCAAAACCAAGCTCTTCTGCATATTCTGCACACGCTTCTTTTGGCGCATTCGGGAATGGGTGGTTATCCCCGATGTGGGTAAATTTTGGCGCACCTTGGTTGCCCTTTGATTCCCAGTCTTCTTTCGCCCACTTCACTAGTGCACGACACGCATCTGAGTACGACGCACCATAGAAGAAGTTATAAGGCGCTGGTTTCGCGGTTTTTGGGTTCTTGCCGGTTGGGTCCGTTAAGTGACCTGAATAAGAGGCAGAGAACACTGGGACTTTGTCTTTGGTCACAAACGAGATGAGTGCTTCGGTATCTGCCGTGCCCCAGCCTTGTAGCGCAACCATGTCTTTACGCGCCACCCAACGTTTGTAGTTGGAAATGGCTACTGGCACTTTATACGCCATATCTACCGTTTCAAATTCGAGCTCAGTACCGTTAATGCCACCGTTTTGGTTGATCCAGCGTAATGCGTCTCGCACGCCAGAACCATAAGGCTTACTCACGTAGGCTGTTGGTCCAGAAAAGTCGACCAATTGCCCGACAAATACAGAGTCTTTTGCCCAAGTGGCGGTAGTAAACAGTGCCGAAGATAGCACCAACGTTGTCGCTAAATGTCCTTTGTTCATAACTCGTTGTCCTTGTTATTGAGGTATATTCCACTTAATTCCACGTTAATATGAGAACGGATAGTGTTTCCAATATGCTCGAATCTGTTGCCAGCGATGCGATAACCCTTGAGGTTCGAAAATAAGGAACAGCATGATGACCAAGCCGATCGCCATTTCTTTGAAGTAAGCAAGCCCATCAATGAACGAAGTGTTATTGCTAAACTCAGCCAACCCCGTCACGCCAAACTCCAAAACTTCAGGCAGCAATACGATAAATATCGTACCCATCAATGTGCCTTTGACGGAACCCAAGCCACCAATGATGATCATTGCCAAGAACTGGATAGACATCATGATGGTGAAACCTTCTGCTGATACAAAACCTAGATAATGTCCGTAGAGTGCGCCCCCGATGCCCGCATAGAATGCGCACACTCCAAATGAGAGCAGACGATACTTGGTTAGGTTGATACCCATGATTTCTGCCGACAGGTAGTGATCTCGTACCGAGACAAACGCGCGACCATCACGAGAACGGATCAAGTTCGATGCCCACATGTACATAAAGATCAACGCAAACAGAGCAATGTAGAAGAAGCTTTCATCGGTCGTAAACTCAAAGCCAAACAGATTGATAGGGTTTGCACCAGCACCATATGAGCCGCCACTGAACCAGTCTGCACGAGCAAAGAAGTCCTCTAAAATAAACTGCGCAGCCAAAGTCGCAATCGCGAGATATAAGCCTTTAATTCGCGCAGCCGGCAGACCAAACAGCATCCCCACAATCATGGTTAAGTAACCCGCAAGCGGAATCGCAAACACGACTGGAATGTTGAACTGGTTATTCAGCCAAGCCGATGCAAAGGCACCAAAGCCAAAAAACGCACCATGGCCGAGGGAGATTTGTCCTGTAAAACCAACCAGAATGTTTAAACCCAGCGCCGCGATACCGAGATACGCAATCTGAATAAACAGGTTAAGAAAATAGATATCCAATACCAAAGGCGCAGCCAACATGGCGATCACACCTGCAATCGCTAGGCTTCTAATGGTTTTGGTTTCAAAAATTGGCGTATCACTTTTGTATGTGGTTCGAAAATCCCCACATGGGCGCATGCTAAGTTGAGCCATGTTATTTCTCCTTAAATACGCTCGATATCTTTGGTACCAAACAGGCCGTATGGCTTGAAGGCAAGAATGATTAACAGCACATAGAATGGTGCGATGTTGTACAGGTTACCCACTTGCAGGTATTGGCTATCAAAAAACTCAGCTAAGTTCTCTAGCACCCCGATGGTGATACCACCGACAATTGCGCCGACTACAGAATCTAAGCCACCTAAAATAACGGCTGGGAAAACTTTGATACCAATAATGGATAGCGCGTCAGATACGCCGTTAACGATCCCGATAACAATCCCTGCTGTTGCAGATACCATGGCCGAAATAGCCCAACTGATGGCGAACACTTTCTTGATGGAAATGCCAAGACTCTGGGCGACTTGCTGGTTAAATGCCGTTGCGCGCATTGCCAGACCCATTTTGCTGAATTTGAAGAACCAGTAGAACGCGCCCATGATGAGCATCGAGAAGATCAAACTCAGAATGTAAGCGAACTCAACGTTCAAACCACCGATATTCACCACATTTGTTTCGAACACTTGCGGATACGACACAGCTGAGACACCAAATATCCATTTCATCAATGCTTGGAAGAACATAGACAGACCGATGGTCACCATGATCACAGAGATAATCGGTTCACCAATTAACGGCCTGAGCACAATGGTTTGCACCGCAATACCGAACACCATCATGAACGCGAGCGTGAGTAAAAAGCCGATAAAAAATGGCAGTTGCAGATGAACAAGCGCCGCCCAGCATACCCATGCGCCAATCAACAAGAACTCACCCTGAGCGAAGTTGACCACCTGAGTCGATTTGTATATCAGTACAAAGCACATGGCGACCACGCCATACAACATGCCAACGATCACGCCATTAATGACGAGTTGCAGTAATAAATACGTATTCACTATGCGATCCTCCGTTGTTCGCTATCCACCAGTGTTGGCTCATGTTCAATAAGCGTTTCAATCACTAGCGACGTTTGAATGCGTGTTTTGGTGCCATCCTGATAAGTGATCACCGTATCCACATCGACTTTTGGATCGTCGCTGTAGATGGTTTCGATGATGTCTCCGTATTTCTCTGCAACCACACCACGGCGTACTTTACGTGTGCGAGTTAGCTCGCCATCGTCGGCATCTAGCTCTTTGTAAAGTAGAATGAATTTGCTGATCTTCTGTGCATCGGGTAGGGATTCGTTCACTTTCAGCACTTCTTCACGAATAGCTTGATACACTTCTGGTTGAGCAGATAAGTTGGTGTAGTTAGTGAATGCTAAGCCTCGCTGCTCTGCCCACTTCGCAACAATCGCGTAGCGAATACAGATGATGGCGGATAGCCAAGGTCGACCTTTGCCCACCACTACGGCTTCTGCAATAAACGGCGAAAACTTGAGTTTGTTTTCAATGAACTGCGGAGAGTAGCGGTCGCCATGGCTGGTTTCCGACATGTCTTTCAGACGATCAATCACCACCAAGTGACCAGAATCTTTAAAGTAACCCGCATCACCCGTATGCATCCATCCGTCTTGTACGTCTTCGTCATACGCTTCCTGGTTGTTCAGGTAGCCAGTAAACATGCCGGTACTTTTCGCGATGATCTCACCCACGCCATTGCTGTCTGGGTTGATGACTTTCACTTCTGCATTATCAAACGCAACGCCGACCGAATCATAGTCCACGTCATCGGCTTGGTGGACGGTGTACGCACCACACATTTCGGTCTGACCATAAAGCTGCTTGAGTGGTACACCGATCGCTTGCAAGTAACGGAAAGTATCCGGTCCCATCGCCGCACCGCCGGTTGCCGCAGATGTCAGGTTCGAAAACCCTAAACGGTCACGCAGAGCACGCAGAAGAATCCATTCAGCCAACTTAGAGCGTTTACCCTGCTCCAGCGCTTTGTTGGCTAAGCTCATGCCCAGTTTGTACATCTTCTGCTTAAACGGTGTGGAATCCATCATTCGCGCAGACACGTCTGCCACAATGTTTTCCCATACACGCGGTGCAAGTAGGACGAAGTTCGGGCCAATTTCGCGCAAGTCGGACATCATGGTTTCTTGTTCTTCCACGAAGTTAACGATTTGACGAGAAATCAACGCCTGACCAACCACATACACCTGCTCCATAATCCAAGGCAAAGGCAGAACAGAAACGTAGTTGTCGCCTGGGGAGCGCGGGTCTGCACGCAGATAAGCCGCACAGTGATCCAAGAACGTGCCGCTGTGTAGCTGAGCTAATTTTGGTTTGGAAGTCGTACCCGACGTGGTACAAAGAATCGAAAGATCGCTGCCTTTGGTTGCCGCAACCATATTGAGATATTTATCCGGATCCGCTTTGTCGATCAGTTGACCTTTTTTATAGACCTGCTCAACGTCAATCAGTCGCGGGTCGTCGTACTTGCGCATTCCACGCGGGTCACAATAGATAATGAATTCTACGCTTGGGATCTCATCACCGAGCTCAAGTAGCTTATCGCATTGCTCTTCGTCTTCCGCAACCACGACTTTTGCTTTGGCATAGTTGATGAGGTACGCCACTTCTTCGTGCATGGAATCTTGATAGATGCCCAGCGAGAAACCTTTGATCGCATGTGCGGCCAACTCGCCCCATACCCATTCCGGGCGGTTATCACCCAGCAAACCAACAACGTCTTGCTCACCAACACCTAAATCTTGAAGTGCCAGAGCCATCCACTTCACTCGATTTTCATAATCTTGCCAAGTGAACTCTCGCCAAATACCAAACTCCTTTTCACGCATTGCGACTTGCTCGGGCCAGTGCTTGGCATTGTGCTGCAACACTTTTGGAAAGGTATCTAAGCGGGTTATATCTGCCCAATCATTATGTTGCTGTGCCATTATGCACTCTCCTCTAATGTCGGTAGCTCTTCGCCTAAGTACGCTTGTTTCACATGCGGGTTGGCCATCACTTCTTCTGGCTCGCCCATAGCAATGTGTTTACCAAAATCCAACACCAATACGCGGTTAGAGATATCCATCACCACGCCCATATCGTGCTCGATCATGATGATGGTGATGTCTAACTCTTCGTTTAAATCCATGATGTAACGCGCCATGTCTTCCTTTTCTTCCAAGTTCATGCCTGCCATCGGTTCATCAAGCAGCAACAACTTAGGTTTTAAGGCAATGGCACGAGCAAGTTCTACACGTTTACGTAAACCGTAAGAAAGTGTGCCAGCGGTGGCTTTGCGAATGTGCTGGATTTCTAGAAAATCGATCACGTCTTCCACGTACTTGCGGTGCGCCATCTCTTCTTTCTGTGCGTTAGAGAACCAATACAGTGGCCCCGTGACGAAGTTGTTTTTTAGTAGGTGATGTCGGCCAACCATAATGTTGTCGAGTACTGACATATGAGAAAAGAGCGCTAAGTTTTGGAAGGTTCTTCCCAACCCTAACTCAGCTCGTTGGCTAGGTGTTCGTTTGGTTACATCATCTCCAGCGAAGATTACAGAGCCTTTGTTTGGTGTGTATCGACCAGAGATGCAATTGAGCATTGAGGTTTTACCTGCACCGTTTGGACCAATGATTGAAAAGATTTCCTTTTCGTTCACATGGAAGCTCACGTCAGTTAAAGCTTTCACCCCACCAAAAGCCAATGAAATATCGTTTACCTGCAACAGAGGCGATTCCGATACCATAGTTGATCTCCCTTTCGTTATTTAAGTGCGTTCCATTGAGCACTATTTGATCAAACCTAACTTTGATACTGGTAACCGCTTTTACACCTATGCATCAACTTTGTATTCAGTTTACGTAAACGTCAATTTAAAATCAGAATAGTGCTTGAAAGATTAAGTTGCAATCGAGTTCATCGAGAAAGATTTGAACTAACGCAAACTTTAAGTAAATAAATTGTTAATAAAAATTATTCTCAGACGACTACATATTCGGATAGTTAGGGCCACCACCACCTTCCGGCGGTGTCCAGGTAATATTTTGACTTGGATCTTTGATGTCGCAGGTCTTACAGTGGATACAGTTCGCCGCATTTATTTGCAGCTCTGGCTGCTCCTCCCCCTGTACGATTTCATACACGCCAGCCGGACAATAGCGCTGTGCTGGCTCTGCATATAATTCAAGATTCTGCTCGATGGGAATCCGCTGGTTCGCCAAACGTAAGTGGCACGGCTGATCTTCCTCATGGAAGATATTGGATAGATAAACAGAAGAGAGGCGATCGAAACTTAACACACCATCAGGCTTCAGATAGACAATTTTATTGCTGTTTTCCGCCAATAACAGAGACTGGTGATCAGGCTTATCACAGCGGATATGCCACTTAGCTTTACCTTTTAACACGTTATGTTCCAGCAGCGCTAAGCCACCGCCCAGCCACGATCCAAAGCGGTGAATGCCACTTGAGAAGTTACGCGCTTGGTAGAGTTCTTCGTGCAGCCAAGACTGTTTGAAATGCTTTTGATAATCAGCAGTGACTGACTGACTCTCAAGGGCTTCACATACTGCTTCAGCGGCAAGCATGCCAGATTTCATTGCGGTGTGTGTGCCTTTGATTTTAGCGCCGTTAAGTGTTCCTGCATCACAGCCAATTAACAAGCCACCAGCAAACTGCTGCGTGGGAAGCGAATGAAAGCCGCCCTTGGTAATCGCTCTCGCGCCATAGCTAATGCGTTTACCATTTTTGAGGTATTGCTCAATCATCGGATGATGTTTAAAACGCTGAAATTCATCGAATGGACTCAAGTGCGGATTCTTATAGTTCAAGTCAACAATCAACCCGACGGCAACTTGGTTTCCCTCTAAATGGTAGAGGTAACTGCCACCTGTGGCTTCGTTTGATAACGGCCAACCTAATCCGTGCACTACTAAACCTTGCTGATGCTGCTCTGATGGGATTTCCCACAGCTCTTTAAAACCGATAGCGTAATGTTGAGGCGTTTTCTCTTCATCAAGATTAAATCGGTTAATCAACTGCTTACCAATATGACCCCGCGCGCCTTCAGCAAACAAAGTAAACTTCGCGCGCAGCTCAATACCAGGCTCGAAATTTCCTTTTTGTTCACCATTTTTGTCTAACCCCATGTCTCCCGTGACCACACCACAAACACGACTATCTTCACCGATGATCGCTTGACTGGCGGTAAAACCTGGGTAGATCTCCACCCCTAAGTTCTCGGCCTGCAACGCCATCCATCGGCATAGACTGCCCAAACTTATAATGTAATTACCGTCGTTATGTAACGTATTAGGCACTGCCCAAGAAGGCAGTTCATGACCATTAATTTCGTTGCCCAGATAGTAGGTTTTATCTTGGTTAACTTTGGTATTGAGCGGCGCGCCTTTCTCCTGCCAATCTGGAAACAGTTCATCCAAACTTCGCGTTTCAAACACCGCACCCGATAAAATATGTGCCCCAACTTCAGAGCCTTTTTCTACCACGCAAACAGAGAGGTCTTGTTCTTTTTCTGCTGCTAATTGTTTGATTCGGCATGCCGCAGACAAGCCTGCGGGACCTGCGCCTACAATCAGAACATCAAATTCCATGCAGTCTCTTTCCATGATTGCATTCCTTTTTCTTTGCATGTTGCCAACTTGTTAACCAACAATATATTTAAAGTTGACGCAAACGTAAAGGTAAATTAACATCATTTTAAAGACGTCATCACATCGTCTTCACTGTAAACACATAGTCTTCACTGTAAAAAGGAATCTAACGTGAAAATACTAGTGCCAATCAAAAGGGTCATTGATCCCTACATTAAAGTTCGCGTGAAAGCGGACCATAGCGATGTTGAAACCAATAACGTCAAGATGACGATTAATCCATTTTGCGAAATAGCCGTTGAAGAAGCCGTACGACTAAAAGAGCAAGGTATTGCAGATGAAGTCATCGTTGTCAGTGCTGGCGGTAGCCAATGTCAGGAGCAACTACGTACTGCGCTTGCGTTAGGTGCCGATCGCGCTATTCATGTCGATACTGAAGACAAAATAGAGCCATTAGTCGTCGCTAAGCTGCTCAAAGCTCTGGTCGAGCAAGAACAAGCACAGCTTGTGATTACGGGTAAACAGTCGATTGATACCGACAACAACCAAGTGGCTCAGATGTTGGCAGCCCTACTTGACTGGCCTCAAGCAACTTTCGCTTCCGACGTTAAGATAGAAGATCAAAAAGTTCAGGTCGTGAGAGAAGTGGATGGCGGCTTGATGACGATCGCTATGAACTTACCTGCAGTGATCAGTACTGACTTACGCCTGAATGAACCGCGTTTTGCCTCTTTGCCTAATATTATGAAAGCTAAGCGCAAGCCGTTAGATACAATCACACCTGACAGTCTGGGTGTTGAAGTGGTATTTAGCCAAACCATTCAAGAAGTCACACCGCCAGCGCAAAGAAAAGGTGGCATCAAGGTTGAATCTGTCTCAGAGCTTCTCGATAAGCTGCGTAACGAAGCGAAGGTAATTTCATGAAGAACTTAATCATAGCAGAGCATGACAATAACCAATTGCATGCGGACACACTCAAAGTGGTTAATGCAGCAAAACAAGTCAGCCAAGACAATGTTTTGATCGTAGTAGGCCACCAGTGTGAAGAAGTCGCTCAGCAAGCCTGTCGTGTTGATGGTATTTCAAACGTCATTTGTATCGATGACGAGCAACTCAAGCACCAATTTGCCGAGAGTATCGCACCTATTGTGGTGAGTATTACTGAAGGTTTTGATGCAATCTGGGCTAGCTCATCATCAAAAGGGAAAGATCTTGCACCGCGAATAGCAGCGAAGTTCGGCGTTGGGCAAATATCCGATATTGTCCAAGTTATCGATGAAAACACTTTTATCCGCCCTATTTACGCAGGAAACGCATTTGCCAAAGTGACCACCAGCGACAAGGTTCGCGTCATCACCGTGCGCGCGTCTGCGTTTGAGCCGGTTACTTGTCACAACCAAGCTGATATCGAGCATCAGCAGGTCACTATCTCAGAGCCATTGGTTGAATTGGTTTCTGTCGATAAAACCGTGTCAGAGCGTCCTGAATTAAGCGCGGCAGAGGTGGTTGTGTCAGGTGGACGCGGGGTCGGTAGCAAAGAGAACTTCGCGTTGATCGAACAAGTTGCCGATAAACTAGGTGCTGCCATTGGCGCTTCTCGCGCGGCGGTTGATGCAGGGTTTGTTGCCAACGATTTACAAGTGGGTCAAACCGGTAAAATCGTTGCGCCTAAGCTTTATATTGCAGTTGGGATCTCCGGTGCCATCCAGCACCTTGCAGGGATGAAGGAATCCAAAGTGATTGTCGCGATCAACAAAGATCCTGAATCTCCTATCTTTGAAGTTGCCGACTATGGATTGGTTGGTGATTTATTTGAGGTACTACCTCAGCTTGCCGAACAACTTTAAACAATCAGATAAGGGGCGAACACTGCTATGTTCGCCCCTTTATTTTGTTTTGGTCATATTCAAAAAGAATCGAAATTAGAGGGACCTATGCAAAATTCTGCACCTATTTGGTCACCATCTGCTGAGCGCATCAGCAATAGCAACTTGCTACGATTTATCGAGACGGTTAATGCGCACCAAACCGAAGATATCTCAATCAATAATTACACGTCTTTACACCAGTGGTCCATTGACCACAATGACGAATTTTGGCGACATACCTGGCATTTCTGTAACGTCATTGGAAATATTGGCTCGCAAGTCAAAAGCCTTGGTGCTCCCAAATGGACACAGACAGATTCTACTCAGAGCCATGTAAATAGGGACACCGTATGGTTTGCTGACGCCACGCTTAACTACGCAGAGAACCTCCTATCTCAGGCCGAACAAACACCTGAGCGTGAGTTTATCGTTTTTACTAATGAAAGCAGTGAACACAAGCAGCTCACTGGTACACAGTTGCTCGAACGAGTGTCTGTCGTTCAGCAATGGCTACTCAATTGTGGTGTTGGCAAAGGCGATGTCGTTGCGGGTTATTTGCCCTACCTTCCAGAAACCGTTATAGCCATGTTGGCTACTACCAGCCTTGGCGCCATTTGGACTTCAACCTCTCCTGATTTTGGTATCGATAGCGTCGTAGAGCGTTTTGGTCAGGTCAAACCGAAAGTTCTTTTTTGCTGTGATGGCTACCAGTTCGGAGGCAAAGCTTTCGATATGACGGACAAAAACACCACTCTTAGTAGTAAGTTAAGCAGTACCTCCGAAGACGCTACTATTAGCGTATGCCAAATCGAATATTTACAAAATGCTAAGAATGCTAGCACTTCTGACTTTGTGTATTGGTCTGATATTACTCACCACTTTTCTCCAAAACCAGTTCAATATCAACCAACACTGTTTAATGACCCGTTATTCGTTTTGTATTCTTCTGGTACAACAGGTCAACCTAAGTGTATTGTCCATTCCGTGGGCGGTACCTTGCTCAATCACCTCAAAGAACATCAACTACATTGCGATATCAAACCACAAGACAAGGTTTTCTACTACACAACATGTGGCTGGATGATGTGGAACTGGCATGTTTCAGCACTTGCGAGTGGTGCTACCTTAGTGATTTACGATGGTAGTCCGGTTTACCCTGATCACTCCGTCTTATGGCGATTAGCGGAAGAACATAGCGTGTCACTGTTTGGTACGTCAGCGAAATACTTAGAAGCACTGGAACATGCGAGCTACTCTCCCAAGTCAGAACATGACCTGAAATCACTCACAACCCTGTGTTCGACTGGTTCGGTGCTTTACCCAGAACAATTTAATTATGTCTATCAGCACATCAAGCAGGACTTGCATCTCGCTTCTATCGCTGGCGGCACGGATATTTGCGGGTGCTTTGTACTTGGAAACCCTATCTCACCAGTTTACAAAGGTGAATGCCAAGGCGCAGGGCTGGGAATCGACGTGCGTGTTTTGGACGACGAGGGAAAAACCATTACACAGCAACGCGGCGAACTGACTTGCAATAACTCACTACCTAACTTCCCTATTGGGTTTTGGCACGACAACGGCGAACGCTATCACAACGCTTATTGGAGCAAGTTTACTGATATCTGGCACCACGGCGACGATGTGATGCAAACCGAACATGGCGGCTTTATTTTTTATGGCCGTAGCGATGCGACATTGAATCCAGGCGGCGTACGAATCGGCACCGCTGAGATCTATCAGCAAGTGAACGCGTTACCCGAGGTCGAGGACTCCATCGCCGTCGGCAAGTTAAACCAGCAGTCTGAAGAAATCTGGTTACTAGTAAAACTCGCTCACGAGGTCGAGTTAACCCAACAACTCACCGATTCAATTCGCCAAACACTAAAATCAAAATGTTCACCACGCCATGTGCCACGCCAAATTTTTGCTATCAGTGGTATTCCTAAAACGCGATCAGGAAAACTGGTTGAACTAGCCGTGAAACAACTGGTGAACGGGCAAGCTGTAAAAAATATTGGTGCCATTGCTAACCCAGAAGTGCTGGAAGAAATTAGCCAGCTGAATCAATAGTGACTATTGGTTAAACAAGAAAAAACTTAATCATTGCGCCAAATCTTATATCCGACCTCTCGCATTGCTCTGCCGAGCAAGTGGGAGGCGACAGGCGCCGTGAGAACGATAAACAACATCGTACCGATAACTCGGGAGATCACGGTGACTTCAGGAATTGAGAGGGCAACCGCTAGTAGTAAACAACTAACTCCAACGGTACCGGCTTTGGTTGCGGCATGCATTCGGGTATATAGATCTGGCAACCGCAACACACCTAAACTAGCGCTTAGGATCAATAACGTCCCTAAACATAAAAACAGCCCAATCAACACATCCATTATTCTTTCTCCTTCCTTTTAACGATCAAACGCGCAAATGCGATTGTGCCAAGAAATGCGACCAAACCTAATGTAATGGCGATATCTAACAAAGCATCCTCACCACTGTCTAAGGTGTAAACCGTAATAAAGCCGATGGTGATAAATGAAATCAAATCTAACGCCACAACTCGGTCAGCCAGCGTTGGTCCTAAAATTAAACGGAAGAAAGCCATAACAAAACTGAGTAATAGCCCTGCATAGGCAAAAGTGACACTTATTTGCAGCCAACTATCCACGCGTCACCTCCAAAATTCGATGCTCTAATCCGTTTTTAATTCCACGGATAACTTCTTCATGCTCAGGCGCAAACATGGCATGAACGATAAGATGCTTTTTATCAGGCGTAACGTCCAAACTGAGTGTGCCCGGTGTTAAAGAAACCATATTCGCAAGTAAGGTGATTTCAAGGTCGGAATCGACGTCCAAAGGAACATAGACGATATCTGGCTGGCTCAAATGCGTTGGCGTCACGACATCCCACACGACTCTTGCAACCGATATGATCATTTCATAAGCGAAGTACACCAGTAACTTTAATGCCGACGCAAAACGTCGAAAGTAGCTGGTTTTTAATCCAAATGGTTGGCTCAACCGTAAGGCAAAAAAACCGACCGTAAATCCGACAACAAAATTCAGACTCGAATAGCTGCCGTTTAACATCATCCATGCCAATGCTAAGAAAAGATTGAGGAATAGATAGATCATAGATTTCCTCCCAATACCGCTCGAATGTATTCATTCGGATTTAACAGTTGTTCAGCGGCTTGAACAGAAAACTGATAAAAAGGCTCCGCCACCAAGCCTATGATCAACGTGAACATGGTCAATACGGCAATTGGAACGCAATACAACCAATGTACTTTGACTTGCAGAGTCTGTTCTGTTCTCTCCCTAACTGGCTTTTTCCAGAATGCCTCACTCCAAATTTTCGTCATCGAATAGACGGTAAGCAGCCCCACCAATAGCGCGGTACCTGCTAACCAGTAATATTCAGCCTGTATGCTCGATTTGATGACCAAGAATTTGCCCCAGAAACCAGAAAGCGGCGGAAATCCTGCCAGAGAAAACGCAGGGACAAGAAACAAGAACGCTAACCAAGGCATTGCTTTATATACCCCGCCCAAATGTTCAAGTTGACTAGAGCCATATTTGCGCTCAATAAAGCCACCGATTAAGAACAAATTCGCTTTTACAATGATGTGATGAACAATGTAGAAAATAGCGCCAGCCAAAGCTAAAGGAGTGTAAATCGCTAATCCCATTATCATGTAGCCTATTTGGCTAATAATGTGAAAAGAAAGAATTTTCTTAATGTCGAATTGACTTGCCGCCCCCAACACGCCCGTTAACATGGTGAGGCCAGCAATCCAAATCAACGTCGGCTGCCAACCACTCTCGGCGAGCGGAAATACCAATGTGAAGACTCGTATTAACGCGTATACGCCGACTTTAGTAAGCAACGCAGCAAACAGCGCAACCACACCACTTGGTAAGGTGTGATAAGAAGCTGGCAACCAAGCAAATAAAGGAAATAGTGCCGCTTTGATAGAAAAGGCAAACAAAAACAAGGCGGACAACATCATGTTGATGCTCAGTTCGCTCTCTCCCGCTTTGGTATAGAGATCGGCCAAGTTCAAGGTGCCCGTTGCGCCATACAACAAACCGATGGCAAGTAAGAACACTAGCGTCGAAATCAGGTTCAACATCACATACTTCACTGCCCCATCAATTTGAGTTTTCGTTGCATCTAATACCATTAAACCAAATGACGCGATGAGCATGACCTCGAACCAAACATACAGATTAAAAATATCTCCGGTGAGGAACGCGCCATAAACACCAGCAAGCAACACGTGCGTCAACGCATGGTAATTGCTATAGGAAGATTTTCGGTGAAGGTCCGCCATGGCATAGAAAACACATATCGCACCAATCACTGCCGTAATCATCACCATGGCAACGCTGAAGTAATCTGCGACAAAGACGATACCAAACGGTGCTTGCCACTGGCCAAAAGCAACGGCTTGAATACCATTACTTATGATGTTTTCTGTGAGAAGGCCTGCGACGACAAGGTTCAAAATCGCACTCGCGCCACTTAACCACTCAGCACTTTGTGTTGAGCGACGTACAAAGAAAATGGTCAGCGCCGTACTCAATGACAGAACAACAGGTAACGTCAGCAAAATCGAACTCATTGACCCTCCTCAGAACGTTTCATTTCATCGACGTCTGCGGTTCCAGAATCTTTATAAGCTCGATAGAACAACATTAAAGCAAAAATAAGTAGCCCAAAACCGATGACTATCGCGGTTAAAATCAGCGCTTGAGGTAATGGGTTTGCCGCGCCATCTGGTGGAAAAAGTGCATTATCGCCAATCAGTGGCGGCTCTCCAGGAGTCAGCCTTCCCGCTGTAAAAATAGCAAGGTTAACCGCACTACTGAGTAACATGATACCGAACAAAAGACGCAAGATATGCTTTTCCAGCATTAAATAAACACCTGCGGCGACAAACACTCCAACGACAACACTCCAGACTATTTCCATCACTCTAGCTCCTCATTAATACGAAGCAGCATACCCATCACGCCACCTATAACGGCAAGGTAAACACCAACATCAAAAACCAACGGCGTACCTAGTGGTATAATATCTTTCCACCACAACCCGGTTAAAAACGGTTTATCAAACGCAAAGCTTAAAGCACCAGATATTAAGCTCAATGCGATGCCAGATAACGCAATGAAAAACGGCTTGAAATACAATCTAGAACGAACGTATTTCGGTGATTCCGCGAACATGAGAAGCGATAAGCCAATAACGGCAATCAATGCACCAATGAAGCCACCACCCGGTTCGTTATGACCACGTAATAACAGATACACTGAGAACACGAGCATGAGCGCCGCGACGATATGTGCCGTGGTTGCAAAAATTAATGATTGAATACGGTTTTGCTTTTTCGCTCTTGTCTTAAGCAAGCTCACTGCTGCAATCCCAGCAATGACAACGACGACAACCTCTCCCAATGTATCAAACGCACGAAAGTCGACGAGAATGACGTTGACAATATTGCGCCCATGCCCGCCTGAGACACTATTCTCCGCAAAGAAATCCGACACCGATGAATCCATCGGCTGGGACGTGATTCCTAACAAGAGGAAAGTAATCGAAACACCTATCACGCCCGCTATACAAACATTCGCCAATTTGCGTTTTATTGAATGCTTGGGCACGGTGGTTAAACGCGGCATATGACGCATTAACAATGCTAAAAAGACCACCATTAATGTTTCCACTAACAGTAAAGTCTTCGCGACGTCCGGAGCACTGTAGATCATAAAAACAAGCGTGGTCATAAAACCAATCATACCTAGCGCAGAAATCGCAAGAAGCCTTGAGTGAGACAACGTACATACGATCGCTGCACCAATCAGCAATAAGGCAATGCCAATCTCATAGAAAGCCACGTTTGAAAGCTGCTCTAATAAAGGCAGAGGAATAAATGCTACCTGACCAAGTAAAGCGACGGCGAGTACCGCGAAAAATAGCAGGACATAACGACTCAACTTCTTTTGCTGCAACAGCGCCGTTTGCCACTTCGCCAGTGTCATCATGCCATCTAATAGTCGTTCAAAAACATTCTCCGCTTTGGGGACGAATAGATGTAACCGCTGAAAAAATGCAGACACAGTAGGATAAACACGGTACACCACATACCCCAATACTAGCGTGATAACGCTTAGGACCAGCGGTACATTCACACCATGCCATAATGATGTCGCTTTAATATCGGCTGCAGGCAGAATGTCAGCAGAGCCAGGAAAGATGATGTGGTGATCTAACCAATTTAAACCGACTAACGGAACGATGAGACTGCCAAGTGCCAGGAGCAAAGGCGAGATCCACATGGCTTTTTTTGTCTCAACTGGCTTCGTTTCAATTGGCACGAGATCACGGCGAGCAAAGAATGGTCTCGCAATAAGCATAATGGTTAGCGCAACCATCAATATATTGACCATTAAAAGTACAAAGGCGATCCAGTTATTGAGCTCTACTGCGGATTTGTACATGTATTCTTTGCTCAAAAAGCCTAACAACGGCGGGAATCCCGCTTTAGACAATGCAGCCAAACTCCCCGCAACCATGCTGATGACGAGCACTGACTTCAAGCCGTACAGTTGATCAATATCTCGTGTTCCTGTCGCTTTGTCGATATTGCCCACCACCATAAACAGCGCTGCTTTATAGAAAGAGTGAGCGAGAATAAACATCAATACTGCACTCACGGCCAAATCTGTGCCCATACCTAACAATAATGTTAGTTTCCCCAAAGCCACGTTCGTGCTGTAGGCTAGCATCAGCTTCAAGTCAGTTTGTTTTAATGCGACAAACGTGCACCAAACGGCGGTGATACTCCCTGTGATCACTAAGGCATAAAACCAAACCTCGCTATGAGCATAAACTGGCGATAAACGTGCTAACAAGTAAATGCCCGCCTTTACCATTGTTGCCGAGTGTAAATACGCACTGACTGGAGTGGGCGCTGCCATCGCGTTAGGTAGCCAAAAATGAAACGGGAACTGCGCAGATTTGGTAAATGCACCAAGTAGTATGAGCACGAGAGATGGGATAAACCATTCATGCTGCGCAATAGTGTCTGCCTGCTCGATAATGGTATTTAGCTCATAACTCCCTGCCATTGCTCCCAGCAAGATAAGGCCAGCTAACAACGCTAATCCACCAGCACCGGTAACGATCAACGACTGCAGTGCATTTTTTCGTGACGTTTTGTTTTCGTGATTAAAACCAATCAGCAAGTAAGAAGTGATGGTGGTGAGTTCCCAGAAAACGAACAACAATAGGATGTTATCGCTCATCACAATCCCTAGCATGGCAAGCATGAATAGGGTTAGGTATAAATGAAAGGAAAATCGGCTATCACTCTCTCGTAAGTAAGCCAAAGCGTATATTTGGATCAGTGCGCCAATCCCACTGATCAGCCCGGCAAAAAGGAACGACAGGCCATCTAACCTAAAGCTGAAGTTAATATCGAGGCCAGGTATCCATTCCGCATTCCAGCTTACGCCTGCGGGTGTGTAGATGTAAAAAAGAAAAGAGAAGATTAAAATTGGCAGCACAGGGAAAATCAGTAAGACCAACTGATTATCGGGATTTTTCGGCAGGTTTTCTTTACCCGTTATGCTATTCAACATCGCAGCCCATTCATTTTTATAAGAAAGTTCGCCCTATTTGGCGCAAAGATAAAAAGCTCCACTTGATTGTTTTAGCCCAAGCATTTCAAAAAAGATCATAAAACCAAGGGATAAGTAGCAATCAGCAATCACTGAATGCTACTTAAAGGAACGTTAATACAAACAGCTACTTACTGTCCGCTACGGTGTAAGAACGTAGATCACTACTTACGTGTTCTCGACTGAATGTGTATGGATTATCGTCATCAGTTAACTCGAACGCATCGTAGGTGCAGTCACCGATATCATTTCTCGGACAAACATAAACGTTCGAACGTTCTATCATTTCTGTGTGGCATTTCGGGCATAGGTTTTTCATGTCACTCTCCTCTGATAACTTATTGATACACTGATAATTCCATGTTCTAGAACTCCGTCTCCCTCCTTTACCTAAAACAACCACTTAAACCCAGGTTTGTTACACACCAATTACTGAATCGGCGATACAAAACCATCGGGCTTAAGAGCGACCAAACTACAGTTTATAGATTGCAAAATATTTTCAGCCGTATTACCAATGACGTAGCCAGATATCCCAGTTCTCGCTAAGGTACCCATGACTAGAACGTCCACTTCTATGCTTTCTACGTAATCCGGGATTTTTTCATCAGGCTTTCCGTGTAAATGATGAATCACAATTTCACCCGTAATCCCCGACTCTTCCAGCAGTTGTTGTAGAGCTTGTTTATGATCGGCTTTTGCTTTGTCGAGTTCATGTTTCAACTCAGCATCGTCGACTTGAATCCAAGCATTGTCATGTAGGTAATTCTCTAAGTAATATTCCCAGCAAGAAATCACATGTAAACGACTGTCACAGGTGTCGGCTATTGAACGAGATAATTCAAGTAAACGCACCGCTAATGAGTGCTGTTCATCGCTCGCCGTTAACGGATCTATAGCAACAGCCACACGGCGTTTGTCTCTCGGCTTATCAATCGGTCGGTGTAACCATAATGGACAAGGACATTTGCGTAACAGTGTCATATCAATGGCTTTGAAGCCTTCAGCGCCTTCACCGAGTGGTTCAGCTTCTTTGATGATAAGATCTTTGTTGTCAGCTAATGCTTCTTTAATGATACAGACAGCGGGTTTTTCACTGCTTTTCACAGTAAGAGGAAATGCCAGATCATCTTCAGAAAGATCGAGCTTCTGTCTGTATTCCTGAATGCTTTGTTTGAGGGAGTCTTGTAGCGATTGCTCATAACTTTGCTGATACTGGAGCATATCCGCGGGGAAATCGGGGCACGCAATTAGCCCTGAAACAGGTACTTTGTTGCTGGATGCGATCCTCATCGCTTGTTCGAGCGCCTCACTATGACCAGGCAATCCTTGTGTTGCAAAAAGTATGTTCGCGAATCGTTTCATACACACCTCCTTGTTTGGTTAAATATTAACCACCCACAAAGTATAATACCTAACGGATAATTGTAACGGCTTGTGACGTTGATGAAATCAATTCTCATTAAGCTATGGATATTGCTTCATTTTGCTTTACGTCACCTTCTCCTTTTCTTTACGACTGTGGCCCGCTGACCCCAATAGAGCGACATACTAAAAATTGAGACCAAATAAAAACCCAAATTACTCAAAGTTTTTTCTCACCTTGAGTAACTTGGGTATAAGCAATAACACACTTAGGCTACGGACTTAAATGGGTAACCTAAATTTTCATACGACTTAGTTGAAAGATGCCATATCAATCACGAATCGGTGTGCAAATATTCACAGCCCTAATGATCCAGAAGTCGCTGTAAATTAATGTTAAGGTTGCTGTTTTGTCGGTGCCAAAGCAATTTCGCGAACACATACACCTTGCGGTTGCTGATAAGCAAACAGCACTGCTCGTGCAATATCGTCGGCTGCCAACACGCCCCCCATATCCTCTTTCCAAGCATCATAGCCATCTTTAATATCTTGAGACGTAGTATGTGAAAGTAATTCAGTTTCCACAGCGCCAGGTGCAATAGTCGTAACGCGAACATTCGATGATGCGACTTCTTCACGTACGTTTTCAGAAATCGCATGAACCGCAAATTTGGTACCACAGTAAGCGGCATGATCAGGAAATGTTTTCTTGCCCGCAACAGAGCTGATATTAATGATCGTACCACTGTTACGCGCTTTCATCGGTGCTAAAACGGACTGCATACCATTGAGCAAACCAAGTACGTTCACATCAAACATACGCTTCCACTCCGATGCGTCCTGAGTATCTATCTGGCCTAGAAGCATAACGCCTGCGTTATTTACAAGTGCATCTACCGGACCATACAACGCTTCAGCTTTCTCAATTGCCGCCTCAAAAGAAGCTTTGTCGGTCACATCTACCTTTTCACAAAGCGTATTTGGTAAGTTTAATGCTTCTAAACGTTCTACACGTCTTGCTAACAAAAGAAGAGCATGGCCCTGTTCACTGAAGTGACGTGCAATCGCTTCACCAATGCCTGAACTAGCGCCTGTAATAACAATTAACTTTTTCATTTTGAATCCTTAATAGAACGGTTTACCTCAGTGGCGATAAGTTTAAGAAAACTTTGTTTGTTGATATATACCGACCTAGTTGAAACACTGTTGTTATACTGCAACAATACTTTTTTGAATTACGCAGAAGTCATCATGCAAACACACATCAACCTTGCGGATATTCGCTCTTTCGTCCTAATCGCTCAACTAGGAAACTTCACGAAAGCAGCAGAGCAACTTGGCGTTTCTCGCTCACACGTTTCACGTCAAATAACAAATCTGGAACAACAGATTGGTGCCACTTTGCTACAAAGAACCACTCGAACACTGAAGCTCACCGAAGCAGGCAAGGTTCTGTATAAACAGTGTGAAACCGCCCTTCACAATATTGATCAAGCTGTTATGGCAGTGGTTGATGATGTAGAAGAATTAAGAGGCGAAATTCGTATCAACTGCGTGGGGGGTTATTTAGGGGAAGACGTTGTCGCAGATATCGTTGCTCAGTTTCTAATCCAACACCCACAAGTGAACATTAACTTAGATTTTAGCAGCCATCGTGTCGATTTAATCGCGGATGAATTCGACATCGCTTTTCGAATGGGAAAGTTAGACGACTCCAACTTTATCGCTCGCAAACTGATTGATGTGGAAATGGGGACGTACGCAAGCCCAAGTTATTTAGAAACATATGGCTATCCTTCGCATCCAAAAGACTTAGAAAAACACATTTGTTTGACAGGTAGTGTGACACGCTGGGCATTCGAGAACACAAATACAAAGCAGTCAACGGAACACCAAATACGTGGGCAGTTACGATGTAAAAGCGGCAGAGTAATGATAAAAGCAGCCTTGGCGGGAAATGGGATCATCCGTGTGCCAGCACTTTATTGCCAACAAGAACTCCAGACGGGCAAGCTAAAAGAAGTGTTTACCGACTGGAGCATTCCGAGTGTGGAGTTTTCACTCCTTTATCATCACGACCGACATCAACCAAAACGCATCCGAGCCTTTGTTGATTTTGCTACTCAATATTTTCGTCAGCTGCCGAGTAAGCACAAGTAAAGTGCTCGATAGAATTTCCTATGTGAACCAATATATACGGAATCTATAGAGCCCAGATTTGTACTAAAGAAATACGTAAGCATCGTGATGTTTTAAGGTCTAGTTTTCATAAACATTAGCGGAGTTTGCCCAGTTTGCTTTTTGAAAAATGCAATAAAAGCACTGTCTGACGAAAACTCCAGCCAATCAGCAACGGCGCTGACTTGCATTCCCGTTGATAACAATTCAACTGCTTTTAAGAGCCTCCACTGTTGACGCCAATCTTGATAATTCATGCCCGTTTCCGACTTAAATAATCGTGTTACCGTCTTGGTACTTGCCCCCACTTTGTCTGCAAGAGTAGTAAGCGAAGGAGCGAGAAATGAAGGTTCCACCACCTCTTGGCGAAACGTTGCTAAACGCCGATGTGATGGCAAAGGCAACTGAAACGAATAACGTTTCGCAGCATAAAACTCCTCCCAGAAGAGTGCTGTCGTATTTATCATCTCGCTCTTACGCTTATCCCACTCCCAGAATGACATTTTATCAATGAGAGCTTGGAGTAAAGTATTCACTTCTATCATCGTGATCTTACTCGGACACGCAAACACCTCACAATCAAAATACAAAGATCGATACGCAACCACATTCGTCATCAGTGCGCGATGCGGCGTATTAGGTGGGATCCAAACCGCCTTTGTCGGGGGCAAAATACAAATCGAGTCTTTCAGAGCAAAACTCATACAACCTTGAGGTGCGTACAATAACTGCCCTTTCTTGTGCTGATGCATGCCTGAGTCGTGCTTGCCAATATCCGCAGCAATTCCCACTACACAATTAGAAATTTTGTCTGCGTCAAACTGTGTTTCTTCGTCAATAAGTGCCATTTTGTCCGAATGTTGATGTATTTGGTTTTTATGTTGTTATTGGCTCAATCATAGCCTCATTTATACTGCCCGCCAACTTCATTAACAATGGGTAACAATATGAATACTAAGCCCTCTTTATGGCTCATGCTGGTTATGTTGATGTTTCCGCAAATTGTAGAAACCATCTATAGCCCAGCGTTGAGCTCAATCGCTCTATCATTTGATGTAAACCACGCACAAGCAGCACAAACACTGTCGATTTACTTCCTAGCGTTTGCCATTGGCGTCGTTGTTTGGGGAGTGCTCGCAGATAAACTGGGAAGAAGGCCTACCATGTTAATTGGGCTCTTTATCTATGGTTTTGCGTCTTTACTCGCAACTCAAACCGAGAGTTTTGCTGTTGTCATGGCTGCGCGAGCCCTGAGCGCATTTGGTATCGCGGTAGGTTCCGTTGTCACACAGACCATGCTTCGTGACGCGTTTGACGGCCAAGAACTGAGTAAAGTCTTCAGCTTAATGGGGATGGGTATATCAATCAGCCCGGTAGTAGGCATGCTATTAGGCGGGCAGCTTACAGCGCTTGGTGGATACCGTTATGTGTTTTTTGCCTTGTTTTTAATCGCGTTATTATTGCTCGCTTATAACGTTATTAAGCTTCCTGAAACACAGAAGGAACGGACACCAGTACGGTTGCGTCAACTTAGCTGGAAAATGGTAAGAGACGCGCGAATTTGGCGCTCAGGATTACTGGTTGCTTTGTATAACATTGCTCTATTTTCTTATTACCAGCTTGGCGCATTTACTTTCTCAGCACTTGGGTATAACTCCGAACAATTTGGATACAGTGGCATGGTACTGGGGTTAGGCACTCTGCTTGGGAGTTATTTAAACAAATCCCTAGTGTCTAAAAATGTTCGAAAAAGCCAACTACTTTGGCTCTCAGCAGTATTGCTTAGTTTGGGATCAGTCGGTGTGTTGATTCTGAGCCAATCAATCTGGTTTGTTGCTCCAATGATGTTAGTCGTCATGTCGTATGGAATTGCGATACCCAATATACTCAGTGACGCACTCGTTGATTATAAACAACAGGTAGGTAGCGCAGGCGCTTTATTTGGGCTCATGTACTACATCATGATCGGGACGGGATTAGCGATGGCTGGAACAGCACAAAACTTAAGTGTCATCCTATTAACATGTAGCTGTTTAGCGATTTTATTAGCGTTTTCTACAAAACAAGTTCATACCGACTTGTGAGTATAATAATGAAATACTCTCCGTAATGGTTCACCGAGAATCTAGAGAATTTTTCAATCAATAGGAACTGAGGAGCACAATAGTAACCGCTCCTCAGTTGTCTTCTAGAGGGCGATCTAAACTAAATTAACCTTAAAGAAGCTCTCTAATTTATCAAATGGGATCACATCCAATTGATCATAGAGATCCGTATGATTCGCATTTGGAATGATCATCAATTCTTTAGGGTCTGCCGCCGCTTCATACGCCGTTTCACTGAAATAGCGAGAGTGCGCCTTTTCGCCATGAATGAACAACACTGGGCGTGGAGATATCTCTTCAATGTAGGTCAGAATTGGCATATTCATAAACGACAGCGGCGTTGTGAGTGTCCATGCAGCATTTGAGTTAATCGCTCGTGGATGAAAGCCACGTTCAGGAGACTTGTAATAGGCTGCATACTCAATAACAAATTGGGGCTCACCTCCAACTAACTCAAGCGATACTGGCCCGTAAGTAGGTGTTCCATTTTCGGCGTCTTCCCATCGTTGCAGGCTTAGCTGCTCTAACGTTTGCGTGCGCTGTTCAAACGTCGTACTGTCGTTATAGCCTTTAGACATTACACGGGTCATATCATACATCGTACTGGTTGCAACTGCTTTGACGCGTTTATCTGCAGCAACTGCGTTTAACGCCATGCCGCCCCAACCACATATGCCTATCACACCAATTTTCTGACGATCAACGTCTTTCTGTAGGCCAATAAAGTCCACAGCTGCGCTAAAGTCCTCTGTATTGATATCAGGTGATGCAACGTTTCTTGGTTCACCACCACTCTCTCCGGTATACGACGGATCAAACGCTAAAGTAATGAAGCCTCGCTCGGCTAATGTTTGAGCATATAACCCTGAAGACTGCTCTTTCACAGCGCCAAATGGACCACTAATGACGATAGCCGCAAGCTTGCCACTTTTATTTTTAGGTTGATAAAGATCCGCTGCCAACGTGATGCCATAACGGTTTTTAAAACTCACTTTGCGATGTTGAACTTGGTTACTTTTCGTAAATGTTTTATCCCAGGTGTCACCAAGATTTATTTGCGTCTCAGCTTGAACGGAACTCGTTGAGAGCGATCCGACTCCCATAGCAACCACGCTGGCACCTGTCATTTTCATCATATTGCGACGACCTTCATCAGGTTCATCTTGGTAACTTGCTTGATTGTCGTTCTGGCTTTTCATGGTAGACACTCCTAATTAACGTAACACACGATGAGTACAGTACGCGGAGGCTTTATCGCTCCTACTTTACTGACACGTACATTGTTGCAACTTTCGTATTTTTTCGTTAACCAGATACTACGCATTGCTTGCCTAATCTTCCGAAGATTGGTCTAAACCTGCCATAACGGTAAGTGCCTAAGTCAATTAGTCTCAGGGGCTCACATGAGCCACTCTCATCGCAAAACTATGAAATTTACCTAAAGCTTGATAATCGTTGTGAAACCATCTATCAAAAACTTTCGCCCCAAAATCGTTCCTCCGACAAAGCTATGACATTTTCAAACCATATGTTAACTAAATGCTAAGGGGTACTGATAAAACTAGCAAAGTACTTACTAAATAATAAAGTGGCTCGCTCGTTATGCCAAAAATTCAAATATCACTTTATTTTCAAAACCAGCTATTGAAATCTGCAAAGTGTATGGGGGTTAATAATCCTGTTCTACGTGCGAAGTACTCTAACCAACGGCGAATGGCTCCGAATACCACCTATAGCTATCGCATTCCAGAGAGAGCACATAAATTATGCACCAGCGTGCACTAATAGTTAAAATGATTGGTGATAGCTACGTTAATTAAATGATTCTGTCAAATTAGAAGAGAATACAAGCCCATTAAGCTGATTTTGTTCACATATAACCTTGAACTTCTCAGTACAGTATAAGTTGCCGGCCCCTTCTAATCTCGATTTAAAGATCACTTTATCTTTTACATCGTCATCAATGAACACAAGGACCTCTAACCCGTCCGAGCTTCCATATGAGATCTTTTCTATACATTTTTGTCTATCTTCTTTTCCAAAAGTCAGCGATGTATATAAATACCATTTCTCGCCTTGATAGTTAACAGGTAAAAACTCCCCGCCCTCTGATAGATAAGTATTCAAGATTTCATATGCCCTCGGAGATAAAACAAGATATGTATGCAACCATAAGCTAATATCAGGTAATTCAGAATTTTTTGTTAACACGTCTTCAAACTCGACTACCGCAGGCTTCCAAATACCTTTCAGAGATTTATTTTCAACACCCTGTAATAAGATCTTCTTAAAATAATTGAAATCCCCCAGCTGGGTAGCGACTTCATCGGGACAAGTGCACATCGTCTGAAACACATGTAAATTATCGTTAATCTTATAAACCGTCATCATCTTTTCCAAGCTTCACTCTTACCTTCCAATAAGTAAATGTTATCCTTTAAGTCTATTTTGACTCGAAATAAGTTCACTTCAAAGTGCTGATTACGAAGAATTGCATTATAAAATTGGCGTTAATACAAGAGGTCATTTTTGATAAGTCAATTTCTTGCCGACCGATTAGTTAACTAAATGGGTCTGTCAAACTAGATGAGAACACAACTCCACCTAAATCATTTCTCTCGCACAAACTCTTAAACGATTCCGTACAATACAGAAAGGTCGGTCCTAGCATCTTTGACTTAAAAACGGCCTTTTCCGTAACACCGTTTCCATTAAACACTAACACCTCTAAACCTGCTAAGCTACCATATTCAAGTTTTTGGACACACTTGTCTTTATCTTCTGGCCCAAACTCCAATGGTGTATATAAGTACCACTCCTCTCCTTGATAACGAATCGATAAGAACTCACCTACTTTGCTCAGTGGTTCTTTTAAATATGCATAAGATTTAGGGGAAAGCACTAAGAAAACTCGTAGCCATAAACTGATATCTGGAAGTAATGAGTCTTTCTTGAGAACATCTTCAAACTCAATATCCACTTCACCCCATATACTTTTTAAAGAAAAGTTTTCTAATGGCTGCACAACGATTTTTTCTATTAAATCTATGTCACCTAACTGCCTAGCGACAGAACTAGGCGTAGTGCTCACAATTTTATATTCATTGTGACAGTCGGAAATTTTATAAATCATTATAGGCCTCTTCAGTACTCATTTATCCTTTCAGGTATGGTCTTAGGATATATTCATTTTTTCAAATGATTTTTTACTGGAAGGAAAGAAGCTATAAAGGACAAGCTAACAAAATAAAAGAGTCTCTCTACCTTAATGAGGCTGGGATTCCAACGGTGCTGATGGTGAAGCGTAACTTCTCAACTCCGTTACGACTTCAATTCCGTGTTTAAGCTTGTCAATTAGCCATGGTCATATTACATTTCGACCTGTCACCACTTTCCAGTTTCAGAACAAAGAAGAGCTTTAATGGTTCAGCATCCAACTGCTGTTGATCGCCTCTCCCTGCTCATCAAGTTTATGAATAATATAGTCGATAAACACTTTTACTTTCGCGGGCACAAACTTACGACTTGGATAGTATATATAGACACCTTGACCATCGGTTCTTTGAGGTTCAGAAACCAACATCAGTTTACCTTGCTGTACTAAGTCTCGAGCAAGATATTGGGGCATCAGTGCAATCCCTGCTCCTAAACTCGCTAAAGAGGCCATCGCATAACCATTGTCTACTGTCACTTGATGTGTAGGACTAAATTCTACTAATTGCCCATCTAAAGGCATCGTCAAGGTAAGCAAGCGCCCCGATTGTTTATAGCGGTACATTATCCATTTGTGCTGGTTAAGCGCTTCAACACTCTGAGGCCGACCAAACTTCTTTATGTACTCCGGACTGGCAAACATACCCATATCAATAGGACATAATCGCCTCGCAATTAAGTTGCTGTCATTTAGTCTCCCGCTTCGAATAGCAACGTCCATCCCACTCTCCAATATACTGGTGTATTCATCGGAAAAGCTAAGATCCAACTTCACTTCAGGGTAACGTTCGCAAAACTCTGGAATCAGCGGAGTTATATAGTTTTGCCCGAACGATAAAGGAAGGCTGACACGAAGTGTACCAAACGGAGATGCAATACTTTGATGAAGCTGCTCTTCACTACTTTTGAGCAAGTTGATCACTTCTCTTGCCGTCTCAAGGTAGTTAAACCCCGCTTCAGTGAGCTGGAGTTGACGTGTTGTACGGTGCACTAAACGAACACCCAAATCCTGTTCTAGGCGAGCAATCGCTTTACTAACAGTAGAAGGCGACTGCCCTAATTGATTCGCGACTGCTGTAAAGTTCCCTAAGTCCACAACAGATACAAACAACTTTATTAATGACAGCTTATCCATAACGCTCACAATTAATGAAAAATAATCACATCTAATATGACAGAAAAAGTATTTTTGTGTCATGCAAACTTTTCTAGTATTTCGGAAAAGCATACCTAGCTATGGATATTTCTACTGACCTCAGAGACGACAAATAAAGCCAACACCATTAACTCTACACTCAAAATGCTCAGGCTTACGGCATTTTCTCCTACCTTTAATTCCATTGCATCTCATTAAATGCAATGAAACATACTGAACCTGCTCTAACACGGTAAGAGGTTTTAATGACAAGAATTCAACTTAAACGCGAAGTGATCTGTTTTGCTGGCGATTCTGGAGATGGTATCCAATTACTTGGAGAACGCTTTTCAGACAACTCGTCGAAACAAGGAAACGATGTCATGACGTTACCTGATTATCCTGCTGAGATACGGGCTCCGGCAGGAACCACATCTGGAGTATCGGCTTTTCAGATGCAATTTGCCTCAACAGAGATTTATACTCCTGGCGACGATTTTTCAGTCTTAATCGCTCTGAATGCCGCTGCATTAAAAACCAAAATCTCACAACTCGTTGAAGGCGGTTTGGTGCTTATTGATCTCGATGGTTTTAATAAAAAAAACCTTGAGCTTGCTGGCTATGAATCTAACCCATTGAGCGATGGTAGCCTCGCAAATTACCGAGTGATTAGTGACAGTTTTACGCGTTTAACCGTTCAATCTCTTTCTGAGTTAAACATAGCGCCTAAAGTAGTGAAGCGAAGCAAAAACTTTTTTATGCTTGGTATTGTTTTATGGATTTACAGCCGTCCGCTAGAACCGACCATTGAATGGCTAAATAATAAATTCGCTGACAACTCGCAAGTGAGAGAGGCAAACACTTTAGCCATAAAGTCGGGATTTAATTATGCTGAAACAACCGAAATATTCAGCGACTGTTTTCAGGTTGCTCCCGTAGCAGATAAAACTGGCTTGTATCGTACTGTTTCAGGGAACGAAGCATTATCGCTTGGGTTAATATGCGCAGCAGAAAAACTCCAACGCCAGCTATTTTTGGGCTCGTACCCCATAACACCCGCCTCAGATATTCTACACACGCTATCAACCTATCAACACTTTGGGGTCACGACATTCCAAGCAGAAGATGAGATTGCAGCTGCTTGTTCAGCTTTAGGCGCATCTTATGCTGGCGGTTTAGGAGTCACATCAACGTCCGGCCCTGGATTATGTTTGAAAGCAGAGACCATTAACCTTGCCGTAATGGCGGAGTTGCCAATGGTTGTTATCAACGTACAACGTGGAGGCCCCTCCACGGGTCTACCGACTAAAACAGAGCAATCAGACTTGCTTTTGTCTTTGTATGGTAGAAATGGGGATTCACCACTCCCAGTGTTGGCTCCTGCCTCTCCTGCAGACTGCTTTGATATGGCAATCGAGGCCTGTCGAATTGCCACTACATTTATGACGCCAGTGATCTTATTGAGTGACGGTTACTTAGCAAACGGCTCCGAATCTTGGCTCGTGCCCAACCCTGATGAGATTAAGCTCACTGCCGAGGCAACAAAAGCAAACATAAGCCCGTTTTATCCCTATGCCCGTCATGACGTGTATTACAGCAGAGAGTGGGTCACGCCTGGTACAAAAGAGAAAATGCATCGCATTGGAGGATTGGAAAAGCAAGCGATTACAGGCAACCCTTCTCATGATCCTGAAAACCACCAGCGCATGACTGATGAAAGAGCAAAAAAAATAAATAACATCTGCCATTTCATCCCTAAACAAACACTAACAGGCAGTACTCAAGACTCACTGCTAGTGCTAAGTTGGGGAGGCACGCAAGGTTCTGTGTCGACCGCAATTGAGCATCTGAGAAAGCAAGGCGCATCGGTTGCCCACGCCCATATTAAGTATCTAAACCCGTTTCCAAGCAATTTGGAAGAGATCATTAGCCAATTCAAACATGTGCTTGTTTTTGAGTTGAATAACCAACAACTCGTCAAAGTGATTCGCTCACAATATGCCATTTCTGCACGCTCCGTAACCCAAGTTAAGGGGTTACCATTCAAAGTTCACGAGGTCATTGAGTCTATTAACCACCACCTGAAGGATATTAAAAATGACGACTAAGGTACTCAACCGCAAAGATTTCGCATCTGATGTTGAAGTCAAATGGTGTCGAGGCTGTGGTGATTTTAACGTATTAAAAACGATGCAATCCGTTCTAGCACGATTAGGTCGAACTAAAGAGAACACCGTATTCATCTCAGGGATTGGCTGCTCATCTCGTTTTCCTTATTATCTCGATACTTATGGATTTCATACGATTCACGGCCGTGCCCCTGCCATCGCTACTGGTGTAAAAGCTAGCAATCCAGAGTTAGATGTTTGGGTTGTAACTGGCGATGGTGACGCACTGAGTATTGGCGGTAATCACTTTATTCACGCGATTCGACGCAACCAAGACATTAAAATTTTGCTTTTTAATAATGCTGTCTATGGACTGACCAAAGGCCAATTTTCCCCGACAAGCGAACAGGGCTTCATTTCTAAGTCGAGCCCTGAAGGCTCTCCCGATCAAGCGCTTAAACCTCTGGCATTAGCAGCATCCGCAGGTGCTACGTTCATAGCACGAACATCAGACAATGATCCTACACACATGACGATGGTGTTAGAGGCTGCCGCCGCGCATTCGGGCACTGCTGTGGTTGAAATCCTACAAAACTGCGTCATTTTTAACGATAAAGTGCACGAACCTTACAACGGCCCAGCCAATAGAAGCGAACATCTACTTTATCTCTCAGATAATGAACCGTTATTGTTTGGTAAAACACACTCAAAAGCGTTGATCAATAGAGGGTTTGGTTTCGAGATTGTCGAATCAGAGGCCCCGAACCTTTTGCTCCACTCCAGTCAATGCGAGGAGTCATACTATGCTTATGCGCTTGCTAACTTGAGCTATCCAGACTTTCCCGTACCCGTGGGCGTTTTTCGTTCAGTGACTCGACCTACTTTTGATCAGGTCATTCGACATCAAAAACACCAAGCAACTCTAAAATATGGTCAAGGCGACTTAACCGAATTGCTCAAACAAAACAGTTATGAGCGTCTCTGCTAACAATTGAAAGAGCCAGCTATTGAGGTAACCTTCCCTGCAAAGATGAAACTAAAAGGTTTCCGATTCTAGTTGGCGACTTGCTGAATGATGAGTTGATAAGGAAGTGTGGTGGTTGCAGAGATCCATCACACTAAAAAGAGGCTCTATAATGAGCCTCTTCTGTTTTTTTAAAATAGTGACATCGTCACTCTTCTGAATGGTTTCTATCGTATTCAGCGCTTGCCTTTTTCAGCCCTTCTAAATCGTCTGAACATAACAACCTCTTCAGACTGTCGATTTTCTTATCAGGCCAATCATATATCCTAAGAGCGAGCAGTTCGTCTATCGTCTCTCGAGAAAAGCGATATTTGACATGCTTAGCTGGTGAGCCTGCAACCATGCTGTAAGGCTCAACATCTTTCGTCACCACACTGTTTGCCGCAACGATTGCTCCTTCTCCGATAGTCACACCCGGCATTATCATGGATCGCATACCGAGCCAGGCGCCATCGCCAATATGAGTATCTCCTTTCCCGACGTACGCTTCTTCAATAAAGTCCATAAATGGGTACAAGGAGAACCAATCAGCTCTATGTGTACTATTTCCCCCCATAACAATCACAACTTCCGCTGCAATACAGACAAAGTCACCTATATGTAACTTATCAATCTTCCATTTTGGTTCCCAATCTCGGCTGAACTCATCGCCTTGTAGATATCTTACAACGGACTCCTCAAAACCGGCGTCCCAACAATCACTGTAATAACTATGTTTACCTTTAATCGTTATATTTGGATTCGTAACAACTTCATGTAGCAAAGTCACCTTAGACCAATGCTTAGTTTTCATGAATACTCCTATAAATACTATCGAATAAAACAATGCAGATAGTATGTATCTAAATAAGCGCTAATAATTACGTAGTGCCTATTACCACTAAAATTTACTTCACCACCGAGCTAATAATATTATAAGCAGCCTCTACTCTTTCTACATTAGGGTAGTTTTTATTCGCCAGAATCACTATGCCTATTTTTTCAGAGGGTACATACGCAACATATGCCCCAAAGCCACCTGTTGAGCCCGTTTTGTTATACCAAACGTCACGACCGAGAGTACCGGATTCACTTGCTTGAACTGGTTTAGCGTTGAGAATTACGTCGCTGGAGTTACCCTTCAATAATTGCGAAAGTGAAACGGGGTAATCATAACCTTCCCACCCTACGGCTTGTGTAAACGTGTCGGTATCAAAATACTTAGTATGAGTTCGCTCTAGCGCATTTTCTATATCCGTATTAAGTTGCGCTTGACCCATATTTGCTTCGATATATTGAAGCATATCTAAGCTTGTTGATTTAATACCATAGGCTTGTGCATCAAGAATACCTGGATTAACTCTAACGGGTTTTCCCTCAGAACTATAACCAAAAGCATAGTTGTTAAGCTTATCCTTTGGTACATCGACAAACGTATTGGTCATACCGAGCTCAGGTAGGATGACGGTTTCCATCATTTCCGTATAGTCTGACTTCATACTCAAGGCACCGATGTAGCCAAATAGACCAATACTAGGGTTTGAGTACTTCCTCTTCGTACCGGCTTCGTACTCCGGTTTCCACGTTTTGTAGTACTGCATCATTTCAGCGTCGTTCGTTACTTCGCTAGGGAATTGCAATGGTAGACCACCTGCAGTGTAGGTTGCGACATGCACTAGTTTGGTATTACCCAGGACACTATTTTCTAATTCTGGAATATAATCTTTGACCTTGTCATCCATGTTCAACTTACCTTTTTCTTGGGCGTACCCAGTCAAAGTAGCGGCAAAAGTTTTACTGATAGAGCCGAGTTCAAAAATAGTGTCGTTAGTGACTAAACTCCCCTTACTTTCGTCAGCGAAACCGTAATTGTAAAAATAACGCTTACCATCAATCGTTACTGCAATAGCCAACCCCGGAATATCGTATTCGTTCATTAATCCTTTAGCACATTCATCAACTACGCTCTTTAATTGACTGCTAACCGTTAACTCCGTTTTCGCAAACGTGACGAAAGACGTGAGCGATAAAATAGCCACCAAGGCATTGTTTAATTTCATTGAACCCTCAATTTTTAATTTTCACTTATAATTAATTTCTAGTTTATTCCAAGGCTTTTAGCTTTTTATATAAAAGTAATCCTGACTTGAATAACTCCAATCGTTAACCCCCGATGAATAACACTGTGTCTTCAAATTTTTAGTGCGATATAAACAGGTTTAAACCTGATCACCGTTGATAGGTAGGCCGATTAGATACGAATGTAAGTAACATCCGTTTGCAAAATGAGGAAATAGTGTACGCAAATGCGCTTTCTCCATACCAAGATAACGGTATACTAGGTAGATATACTTGGTATATACAGATCCACATCCTCACAACGCTTTAGAACCATTTTTCAACGTCTACAGAGAAAACGATGCCATTTTCACTACACTTCGAAACTGGAAAAGTCACCAGCCAACAGCTTTATTCCGAGATATACCAAGGGATATTAGAAGGCAGATTACGCTCAAATGAGAGATTACCGTCGACTCGCATGTTGTCAAAAAAGTTAGGCATAGCAAGAAACACTGTCATTTCGGTGTATGAGCGACTTCAGTTCGAGGGGTGGATAGTAAAAAAAGCAGGGTCTGGCACGTACGTAAGTAATGCTCTAGAACAAACGGTGAATCAAGATAAGAGACCAATAAAACACTACCAACTAGGGGTGTTTGGCACTAACGCAGCGAAAAAGCCAGAGATCATCACACCGAAGAATCTAGACTATGACTTCACTTTGGGCGTTCCTGATCATCAGAGAATAGCAAAGCATATTTGGCGACACTCAAGACTGAGTAGGCTCAATGCATTAACTCCAGAGTTTGCACATGGTGGTGATTTGCAAGGACTAGCTTGTTTACGAGAGTCTATCTGCGAGTATGTAAGACATTCGAGAGGCGTAATCTGTGATCCTGAAGACATCATCATTACGCAAGGGTGCCAGCAGGCAATAATGACGACTCTCCTTACATTACTCTCTCCCGGGGATCTCGTGTCGACGGAAGATCCAGGATATCCTGTTTTTCGAAATCAAGCTCGATTACTTGGCGCGCAAATAGGCACCGTGCCGATGGACGACCAAGGCGTTGTCGTTGAATCAATCCCTTCTAATACCAAAATTATTTATACAACGCCTAGTCATCAGTTCCCTTTAGGCTTTAGCTACTCAGTTGAAAGGAAGTTAGAACTGCTGAGATGGGCAGAAGTTAATAACGCAATCATTATCGAAGATGATTATGATGCGGAATATCACTATCTCAATACCAGTAAGCAAGCTCTCAAGTCACAAGACAAAAATGACTGCGTCATAATGATAGGCAGTTTCTCTAAAATACTATTTCCCGGCATACGCATTGGATATATGATTCCACCAAAGTCTTTAATAGAGCCAATTTCAAATATGTTATGGCACTTGGGAAGAAGTACATCTGTGGTGTCTCAAATCCTACTTGACGAATTCATGCGTGACGGTCATTTCTCTCACCATTTACTCAATATGAATAAAATCTATAGCGAAAGGTATCATAAACTCACTCAATTAATTGACAACATAGATTGCTTACAACGTATTCCAAGCCAAGGTGGATTGCATATAGCAGCTGAAGTATCGGGATGCGCGACACAAATGATGAATAAGCTTGCTTCATCCAATGTAGCGGTTTACCCATCATCGCATTTTTCTATCAACAATCATTCTAATGCCCTCTTATTTGGGTTTGGCATTATCCCTACCCAAAAAATAGAAAAAGCATTTGATATTATTCAATCAGTATTGGATTAAAGCAGATATAAAATTATCGTTTTGATAGGTATCAATTTATCGTCGTGTTATCACCAGCAGAGTCAGAGCAACTGCGAGCTTGGAACGCTTTTCAACTCAATAAGGGTTTACTACGAATTGTGTCGCTATAACCCGCTTGGTTTGCTTCAGCCCCAAAACTATATTTCTTCGACTGTAAACGTACTAGGTTCAAAGTAAAGCGACGTATCACGCTGACATTTTCAGCGCCCCCAACAACACTATTACGTAAATCATCTTCTTTTAAGTTCACATCTAGTATTCAATGAACCTTATTTTTCTAATATCGAACGGATAGTAAGTTCTGCTTAACACTCTATCAATCACTATCTTTCCCTAGATGTTAAAGAAGAAAAGACCTCAAGATAATTAAGGATTTTTCATGGACTATTGATCTACATAATAAAGAGCACAATCACGCATTAATCTCCAGTAATTTACCATACCGCTTCATGATCACTTGGGATACAAATTATCGAAAAATACCAAACCATAAATTAATACACTGATAACGGCTCAAAAAAATAACGAAGTTGTAGCGCAATTATATCAACATCATTTTCATGTAAAAAATAACGAGCGCCTTGGACACCGATCTCCCAATTATCTGAGAGGTTGTAGCCAACTTCTGCACCAATATATCCATCAAAACCATCCACTTCCGTCGTTATCTTGCTGCCTTGATACGTACTTTCAATATCGGTATCCCAGAACAAGCCCCCCAAACTCAGTTTTGCGGACCATGAATTGTATTGCCAGAACTTATAACCGATGTCGAAGCCTATGCCCTTAACAAGGAGTGGTGCTATAGATGCGACACTAACGTGATAGTCTTCTGGTGAAGTAGTAGCACTACGCAATGTTGCACTACCTTCACCCATATCAATATAACGGATAGTTCCTGACCATTGCTCAGAAAAAGCATATCCAAACCCGATAGAACGGTAGAGCCCGGTGTTGTCAGTAGAGATTACGTTATCACCTTTAACAGCATCACGCTCATCTGCATGGCTTGACCCCATTTGAACATCAACATACCAACCCGCTTGACTACTAAAACTAAACACAGCAATTAGTGCTAGAGCACTGTTTCTTCCATAACGTTTCATGGCTCCTAACAAAATCAAAAGCATCAACACCATGCCACCCAATGATCCTGCTGAAGTATTTTCAACCTTTACATCTCTTACCAACTTAACTGTCACTATAACTTTCCCTGTGTCTTGCAGGCCTTGTCTATCTTGAATGATATATGTCAACACATCATTGCCTTCAAACCCTGAGGTAGGGGTATAGGTCACGCTCTGATCTGCATTCATGACCGCCTGCCCATACTGCGCTTGGACTGAAACCAACTTCAATGTGTCGTTATCCGGATCGGTATCGTTAGCAAGGACATAAACCGTGACAGGGGTACGATCATCGGTGGTAATATTATCGTCCACCGCATTCGGATTCTGACTGTTTACCACATTTACCGTCACCTTCGCCGATCCCGTTCCACCATTACCATCCGTTACGCTATAAGTGATCAAAGCCTCCCCGTAGTACTGTGGTTGAGTGACATAACTTAGTTTGTTATCAACCACACTAACACTACCAATATCTACAGAAGCGCGACTTACCTTCAGCCCATCACCATCAGCATCGGTATCATTGCTCAATACATCGAGCGTCACCGTACCATTGAGACTAACAAACGCATTGTCGTCAATCGCTTGAGGGAGTGCATTATTGTTTACACGAGCGGCAACGACGCCAGGGTCAACGACACTGCCATTAGCCAATCCGTCATCATCGTTCGGACCACCGTCTTCAATGGTAAGTTGTACACACCAGTCACCTTCAGTCAGACCCTGTGACCATGAACTGTGCCCTGGTGGCGGACAATAACCAGCCTCGCCAGCACTAGAAGAAACTGTGTTTTGAGCATCCTCAATAAAGTCTATCCACCCCTGTTCAGCGTTATACTTTCGGTACACTGCATTTGCTGGAACAGGTAAACGCTGAGGCAAAACTAATTGATAGCTTTGACCGGGCAGCGGCAAATTAGTTACTACAAAATCAAAGATTCCACCTATGCTCTTCATGTTGATATCTTTAGGAAGCTCCTCATCTAGCAATAAAGCTCCTCCTGTTGTGTTAGTCAGAATGGTTATTCCTTTGCGTAAACAGACACCTGGCTGCCCCTCAATGAGGAAGCGATCTTTTTCTGACACAACCTGTTGAATTACGTTACAGTCAGAAATTGCGTCAAGATAGTCAGGAATGCCATCACCATCACTATCATTATGACCTTCTTGATCATCCGGGATTAAGTCGCCATCACTATCTTCACTTCCGAGCTCCGCCAATGTTTGTACCACTTCTAAATAGACATTCCGTGTCACTGATAATGGCGGAGTGCCATTGTCAGTAACTGTCAATTGCAAATTGTAAATCGCTGAACTCAGTAATTGCGGAGAGAAAGTCAATGTTTCGCTGTACATCTGCCCCGCAATCGCTTGGTTAAGTACATCGCTATCACTACTCCATCTGAAACTGTGTATATCTGACATATTTGCATCATTAACACTGCTTGTGATTGTGACCGGTTCAACACCATTTTCAATTTGGCTCCGCTGCTCCCCCGCCTGAGATACACTTACCGAGACCTTCGGAGCCACATTCTCTTCAAAGATTGTCAAGGTGTAACGACTCTTACTACCTAGATTAAGGGTGCTGTCCAAATCAATCACTAAGGTTTCAACGCCTTCACTTTGTCCATCATTAAGTAGTTCGAACGAAAGTTTGCCTTCGGTACCACTAGTTATCACCACTTCGCCAGAGGTGAGTGTGTGGTCATCACTGTCTGTGCTTCCTGAAACCGTGTAAGGTACGACTACTGGGTAACTCGGCGAAGGGCCGTTAAGGTGTATCGTTACGCTATGGTTGGTGCCTTCCGTGGTTTGCGCATCTTTGGAGATACTTATCAGTGGATACACTGTTACCGTTTGACTAGCCTCAGCGACGTTTCCATCAGAGTCTTGAGTACGCCAATAGACCGTATTAGTTCCAGGTCGGAAGAAGGTCGTGCTGTCGACCAATGAAACAGGTAATAGCTTGCCTGTACTATCTCGGGCCACGGCAGAGCCTAATGCAACTTTAGTAAAGAGCGAACTTGCGTTCACTTCGATATCTGAAGGTGCGGTTATTGTTGGTGCGTCCAATTTCGCACTTTTAATTGTCACGATTGCTTTCGCGGTGGCCTTTCCACCATTACCATCTTTCACACTGTATTGCACTGTCACTGTACCAATTGAGGTCGTTACCAATTGGATTTGACTGCCCACAATCGTTGCCGTTCCAGATGTAGGTTTAACCCATTCCAGTTGTAATGTGTCTAGATCAATATCGCTGTCGTTGCTGAGTACATCCAATAAGTAGCTACCATCGTTACTCTCGGTAAAGACATAGGTATCATTAACTGCCATTGGTTCATCATTGACGTTGATTACCGTGATGCTAAACGCTGCTAGAGAAGCGCTTAGCTCACCGTCAGAGACACTAATAACAATATTATTGGTGCTGCCAACATGCTCATTTTCCGGCGTACCACTTAGCAACCCAGTAGCTCTATCAAAGGTTGCCCATGATGGTTTATTGCGGATTGAAAAGCTCAAGCTACTACTATCAACATCCGATGCCTGCAGCGCAAAGCGATACGTACTGCCTTCGTTGACAGTAAGAGCAGGAGTGCCACTGATCACTGGAGCGTCATTGATATTGTTAACAACAATACTGAATCTATTGAGCATTGTGGTCGTGAGACCATCAGAAACCGAGATAACAATGCCCTGATATTTGCCAACATCACCATTATCTGGTGTACCACTAAGCGTGCCTGTTGATGCATCAAAGCTAGCCCAAGATGGCTTGTTCACGATACTGAAGGTGAAGGCTTGGCTGTCAACATCTGACACTTGTGGCGTGAACAGATAGGTGCTGTCTTCATTCACTTGTGTTGCTGGTGAGCCAGATATAACGGGTGCATCATTCACGTTATTCACAGTAATCGAAAACGCTGACAATGAGGAAGAAATTTTGCCGTCGGATACGCTAATCACGATATCTGAATAAGTCCCCACATCACTGTTACTTGGCGTGCCAGAAAGTGCTCCTGTTGTCTTGTCAAATGTAGCCCAAGGTGGCTTGTTAGCTATCAAGTAGGTCAGAGTATCCGCTGGGTCATCGTCCAATGCCGCGGGCACAAACTGATACACACTATCTTCATCAACTTGCGCCGATGGGGTACCCGTAATCACTGGCGAGTCATTAACGTTATTCACCGTGATGGTCACTAACGCCACTCCAGAGGTAAGTTCTCCGTCACTTACGTTGTAAGTGAAACTGTCCTGACCAAAGAAGTTACTGTTACCCGTATAAACCGCGTGATTGCCTGTGACGGTAACATTACCGTTGACTGGCGATGTTACAATTTGATAGCTCAAAGATGAGCCTTCTGCATCGTTACCATTTAAAGTAATGGTCAGCGGTATCTCTTCCTCTCCCGTAGCACTGATATCGGTCGCGGTTGGTGTATCGTTGACTGGATTAACCGTCAAATCGACACGAACCTCTGTCGAGTCTAGATCACCGTCGTTGACCTTGAACAAGAAGAAGTCGGAGCCATTGAAGTTCGCTTCTGGTGTATAGCGCCAACCATTATTGGTCAACTGCTCTAGCACGCCATGACTGACTTGCTCAGTGATAAGATACTGCAGAGTGTCATCATCGTTATCAATATCTGAACCAACCAGCGTGATCACCAAACTATTGTCTTCATCAAGCGTTTGTGACTGTGCTTGCGCCATTGGTGCGTCGTTGACTGGTGTTACCGTCATGGTCACTGTTGCGACGTTAGATACAGCACCTGCTAAGTCTGCCACCGTATAGGTGAAGCTGTCTTCACCGAAGTAGTTCTCATTGGGGTTGTAAACAATCGCTCCTGACGCCGTCACGTTCACACTGCCATATGCTGGCGTATCGACGACTGTGACACTAGTGAGTTCAAAACTGTCTCCAGCATCGGCATCACTATCATTGCCTAATACGTTGACTTCAAAGGAGCCTCCCTCCAGTAGTTGTGCACTGTTATCAACAGCAACGGGGGCATCATTCACTGGCGTAATATTGAGCGTGACGGTTGCTGGCACGGAGACTGCCTGACCACTATCGGTTAACGTGTAGGTAAAGCTATGTTGACCATTGACGTTCGCTGTTGGCACAATCTTTAGGGTCCCATCGGCATTAACACTGACCGAGGCAAAACTGTATCCCCCCTCTCCTTGACCAAGATCTTGCAGGGTAATACTACTCGCGGTGAATGACCCATCTTCAATATCACTGTCGTTACTTAAAACATCGAGTATCGATGTGACATCTTCATCAAAGGTAAAACTGTCTGCCTCCGCCACTGGTGAGTCATTGACGGAACCGATATTGACGCTGACCGTGGCCGCAAGAGAAACGCCGCCTTCACTGTCTGCGATCGTGTAAGTAAAACTGTCGCTACCATTTTCATTCGCATTCGGCGTATATACAAAAGTGCCTACAGTTTGATCAATGGCGACTTGTCCTTTTTGAGGCAAACTAACTAACGCTAAATCACCCATTGGGATGCCATCTTCAACATCCTTCGCTTGACTACGCGCGGTGACTGCTGCGCTTGCGGTATCTTCGTCAGTGTTAATGGTCAGCTCTTTCGCGACTGGCGCATCATTTATAGCCCTGATAGTGACGGTTACTGTCGCGTCTTGTGACTCCTGTAACAAGGCATCTTTCACGGTATAGGTAAAGCTATCCGTGCCTGTCTCATTACTATTTGGCGTATAGGTAACAACGCCGTTGCTGATCGACACCTGACCTTTAATTGGTTGTGTTTTAACTGTTGCAGAAGAAGCGACTATGTCATCATTTATATCGGAATCGTTGGCTAACAGATCAAACTGTTTCGCCGTATCTTCCTCAGTCGAGAAGCTATCATCAACTGCCGTTGGCGCGACATCGTAGCGTTTAGTCACGGTATCCGTCACTACATCAGATGCGTTGCCTGCGGCATCGGTTACCACCACGCTTACTGTCAACGTCCCCTCTTGCAAACCAGTGACGTCAATGCCCGTTACTTGCATGGTCTCCGAGGAGATTGTTTGACTAGCGCCGTCAATGGTCGTGGTACCGTCGGTAACACGATAAGTGAACATCGCGTTCACTTCAGCTGCTGCGAAGGTAAAGCTCATCGCCTGTTCGTTGGTTTTGTTAATGCTCTCCTGATCAATGCTGATGCTATGTCCAGTCGGGATCCCCGTATCCACTGAGATCAACAACTGAGTCGCTGCGGTATTGAGGTTACCTGCAGCGTCGCTAAATTGCTCTGCTGCAACATTAATAGTTGCATCCTCAGTGCTTTCTTCTGCAGGTGTAAAGGTAGCCGTGTAACTGGCGCCACTGCCCGCAAAGTTAGAAAGAGTTCCGCCAGCAACGGTCACATCGTCTTCGGCAAAATCAGTTGCGGCTTCACTCAAGGAAAACGTGAGTGTTACCGTTTCACCCGCTTTCAGCGCAGCACTGGAGCTAGTGATACTGACGGTTGGAAGCATAGTATCGACGCTGATGGAAAGTGGTGTTGCTGCACTATTGCTGTTACCAGAGGCATCGGTAAATGTGTCGGTGGAAACATCAATGGTGCCGCTCGCCACACTCTCTTCCGTTGGTGTAAAGGTCGCCGTGTAACTGCTACCGCTGCCCGCAAAGTTGGACAAACTGCCGCCAGTGACGGTGACATCTGACTCAGCAAAGTCACTTGATGACTCACTTAAGGTGAACGTGATACTCGCCGTTTCGCCAGAGATCAAATCGAGGTCTGAACTGCTCAAAGAAACAGTTGGCTGCACGTTATCTAACGTAAATGTTTTGCTAGCTGCACTGGAGGTGTTGCCCGCAGCATCGCTCTGGCTAGCCGCGACCGTCAGGGTGCCGTTGTTAAACGCACTTACATCAAACTCACTGCCAATAGTCGTCCAAGCCCCGGTATTGTCGGCCGTCACCGTACGACTGGCATAATTGCTGTAGTCCGTGATGGTCACGGTCACGCTATTGCCTGCTTCCGCGCCGGAGCCAGCAATCAGCACGTCGTTGTCTTCTGCCGCATTGACGATGCCATCAGTTTCAATCGGCGTGGTGATGGTCACAGCTGATGGTGCGGCGTTATCCAGGGTAATGCTCTGGGTGGCGGCGGTGGAAGTATTACCTGCTATATCTGCTTGGGTTGCAGACACCGTCAGGGTGCCATTGTTAAACGCACTTACATCAAGCTCGCTGCCGCTCAACGTCCAGTTGCCTGAGTTGTCGGCCGTCACCGTACGACTGACAAAGCTATTATTGTCCGTGATGGTCACGGTCACGCTGTTACCTGCTTCCGCGCCGGATCCAGCAATCAACACATCGTTATCTTCAACTGCATTGACAATACCATCGGTTTCAATCGGCGTGGTGATGGTCACTGCTGATGGGCCAGCATTGTCCAGGGTAATGCTCTGTGTGGCTGCGGTGGAGATATTACCTGCTATATCAGCTTGGGTTGCAGACACAGTCAGGGTACCATTGTTCAGGCCACTGATATCCAGCTCGCTGCCGCTCAGCGTCCAGTTGCCTGAGTTGTCGGCCGTCACCGTACGACTGACAGAGCTGTTATTGTCTGTGATAGTCACGGTCACGCTGTTGCCTGCTTCCGCGCCGGAGCCAGCGATAAGCACATCGTTGTCTTCTGCAGCGTTGACGATACTGTCAGCCTCAATCGGCGTGGTAATGCTCACTACGGATGGTGCTACTGTATCAATGGTGACACTTAACGCGTTGGATGCCGAGCTAACATTATCATCGCTATCAGACGCTTTAGCACTTATTGCATGTGTAATACCAGACGCCAACTCATTGGTTGTTATCTGCCAGTTTCCTCCATTAGCAGTGCCTGTGCCAATAACCGTTGCACCTCCACCGACTTGATCACTGTATAAAGTAACGATCGATCCACTCTCAGAAATCCCACTAAACGTTGGAGTAGTGTCACTGGTAATATTATCAGTATTTAATGATCCGGTATCCGAGCTAGCATCTAAATCAGGTGTAGATGGCGCATTTGGCGTGGTATCGACTGTAGTAAAGTTAAATGTGGCATCATCGCTGATCCCAGCAAAGTTATTATTTGCGGTGTCAGCCACGGCACTGGATTCAATATGAATGGCGTAAGTCCGGTTTCCTATCAGATCACTGGTTGGGTTTAAATAAACTTTATCGTTGGTAACACTGATGCGGCCAGCGCCTGGTGAAGTTGTTGTGCCATCACTTTCGGTGGCAACATTAAATACTTCAAAATCGCGGCTGTCTGTAACATTACGAATGGTAATATTGCCGTTCTTCAGCTCAATATTCTCATCAAAGGCAATCTCGATGTTGTTGCTAACAGAAACATTGGTTGCATCATCAGTGGGGGTTGAGCTCGCACTGACAAAAGTAGGCGCGGTTGAGTCTGAAACCGCAGCGTCATCAATCTTGATACTTTTAATAAGATAACGAGAGTCAGCACCCGGACTTCGGGTAAACGCCATAGTCACTGTATCAACGTCCTGCCATGCAGAATCAGTAAAGTCTGTACCACGGGTCAGGGTAAACAAATCCTGTAACCCTGAGTTTGCTTCACCACCTTTTGGCAAGGTGACAGTTTCGGTCACTGTTTGAGTATTATTAGAGAAGCCAGTTAACACAAGTTGATACGTTTTATCTGAGTCTCGGGCCGACCCCTGCATAAAGGTAATTTCGTCGAAACTGAAGTTAGTACTTGATCTCTCAAAAAAGCGGAAGCCACGATTGTTGAACTCATTAATCATGGTATTTGAGAAAAAAACACCAGCTACAAACCCGAGGTCATTTAGGCCAGTAAACGGAGTGCTATCAGTGCTATTGCCGGCATCTAATACCATAGACACAGCACCTGCATTGGTAAGAGTGACCGAGGGCATACCCCCAGTGACGCCTGTCTCCACCTCACTAAAATTGGAACCTGAACCATTAGAGTAGTTAATCGTTTGCTGTGCGGCCCAGGCTTCACCGGAAAAAAACGCTGAGGACACCCATGCTGTTGTAATTGCGATCGCTACCTGACGACGTAATCTCATTTTCCTCTCCTGAAGATGACGGCCTTATCAACATAGCCGGGTTATCATAATCAACTTAAATGTTTAATTTTTTTATAGGAAAGGATTAGCGAAAGTTTCAGCCAATTCTTTCTTGGTTGATTAGCTGCGTGGTGGGTATACTCCCGCAGTGGCAATTAACCAATTAATCGGCAATACCGGGCTCAAAATATTAAGTGGCGCTGAACCGCCTGTTTCAGTCACAGTTACAGTACCTCCTTCCGAGCCACCACCAGACACACTTAAGCCTTCGATGTCAGTCAAATCTGGTTGCTGAAACGTCGGTTTATAGAACCCAGGGGTAGAGTTTTGCGCTATATACGAATTACTATCGGGTACCTGTGTATTTGCAGCATTGGTAGCAACCTGCATCCTGCCTGTTACAGGTGCAGCAGTGCCAAGAGGGGTAAAAATTGCCGTATGTAAGTGTGTTGGCATTTGGGTTATATCAATAGTTACCAGTTCAGTACCCAATCTTTCTCCCTGATGATAATCCATCCCCCCAGGTCGTGTGCCTACACCAACTGGACTGCGGCCACGCAAATCAGGTAAACCAAAGGTAGTTCGGGCGTCACCTCCGTATAGAGTGCTAACTAGAGAGAAGAGTGCTGGATTATCTTCAATTGCCTGCATTTGCCCCGAGCACATTGCCCAATTTCTAATTGCAAAATTGCCGCCAAATGCGGTTAGTGTCCCAAGATACGGTTCTGTAGCCATACTGTTCTTCCTTTTAACGTATACACTTAAGTTAAAACCAACCCATAACGTAATCTTTACTCGCAGGCTGAAGCGTGCTGAAGCAATGACATCCCAGCGTCCAGCCCAGCCATTTGCGCGTAGCGATAACCCGAAAACACGCCTTGCTGTGTAGCAATAACATCTATTGATATGGCGCTATCTAACGTTTTCACTTGTAACCCATGCTGTGGGCTGATCTCGAGAATGCTCCCCGCCTCAACACCGACTAAAGAAGTCTCCATTGCGCTTGCTTGCAAAACATTGGCGACACCATTTGGCAAGCTCAACATCGCACCACCGAAGTTATGATTGCCTGCTCGCACTAAATTGACGATTTCGCGACTCGTTTGCACGTTCCAACGAATGTGCAGATCATGTTGGTTTACTGCTCGTGCCACTTCGTTGGGGTTTGATACTTGCTCACGCCAAACCAGCCCTTGCTTTTGTTGCGCGATGAGGAAGTCATACATCAGCTTAGCCGTCATTTGTGACGCTTTTTGCTGAGCACTGGTTAAGGTCTCAAACGGGTGAAATGGTACCTCTAACTCCATTCCTATAGCGCCGGAATCAGCCGATGCCTCAAGACGATGCAGGGTGAGGCTAAAGGTGTCTAAACCGTCTCTTAATTGCCAATAGAGAGGCATCGGGCCTCGATACTCGGGCAGCTTTCCCGGATGAATGTTGTACAAGTTTCCGTTGAAAAACTGACACAGCGAGGAATGAGCTATGTGCCTGAACAAATAGATGACGCCATCCGTGACTCGCCAAGCATCGAGTTGCGCCATCAAAGCACCGCTGTCATTGGCGGTATACTGAGCAATATGAATCGATTGAGCGCTCAGATAGCTCTGTAGCTGCTGTAAGTCAGGATTTAGTTCTCCTTCCGGTACTACCACGCCCGCCAATTTATGCTGTTGTGCCAACAACTGAATGATGGGCAAGGCGTAACAACTTCCTGTAAAAACGACGTATTTTTGCTGCATATAGAAATCATCCATGGGTGGCGACAAAACCTGGCAATCCGGTTAACTGATAATAGAAACTGACCTTATCCCCTCCCCTCGCTTCGAAGTAATGGTGTTCAACAGCTTTGGGCTTGGCATCCACATAAAAAGTCATGTCGGGTTTAGGATGGGTAATGCCGGAGTCGTATTGTCCGACCATGGCATCTCCGTAAGTATCGATATGGCTGTAAATGGCCAGGATACGTTTTGCCATATCTGGCACATCTTTCGGCAGCTCAACGGTGTTGCCTTGCAGCATTTTTATTCCACCATCTAGCTCAAAAATCTCGCTTTTGAGCAACATGGCTTTATTGACGTTAAGAATTTCTCCCAGATCAATTCGATCATCTATCGCTTCCGGTTGGCAATGGTTGGAATGTGCATACTCTGCTTTTTTCCATTGTTGATTAAATTCCGTCTCCCCGATGACCATCATGGCGCGCACAGATACCTGCTTGGGGATCATTTCGCCTTGAATATGTAAATATTGAACCAAATGTTTCGCGATGCTGAAGAACCCTTCCCGACTAAATCCATGCTGCATCGCTTCAAGTATCAGGAGATCAAACGTTTGAGTTGGCGAAAATTGGGTAGCATCTTCTTCCACTAAGGCTTCAATGTAGTCTGCGATATCAAGATCCGCGATCAATTGATTGAGTGCTTTAATCGCTCCGGGGTGAATATCTACTAATGTCACCTGAAGCTGCTCTGCGCTAATCCGATCACTTTGTTTGTAGTGAGCAAGTAAAGGCAGCAGCAATGGTGCAAAGGGGCCGCAAGCTGGATAAAGCACTTTAACCTGTGGCTTGTTGGCAAGCATTTGTTGGATAGCTTTGTTTGTACCACACGCAAAGCCTTTAATTCGGTACACATCTTTGATGGTGTGTTTACAGTTAAGTGGAGACATCACCAGCCCAGATGTGGAAATGTACTGTCGGGTCAGTTCCTCTTGGGTGAGTTTAGCCAGAGAAAGAGATTGGCAAGCGTTGCCATACATGCTCTGAAAGGCTTGCACCAGTGTTAGGTGCTCAACTTTCGTCTCCTTCAATACGAGCTCAACTGCCGCAGCGAAACTCTCTTTCAGTTGCCGTTGGCGTTCAGCCGTGCTGAGTTGGTTTTGGAGCATAGCCTCAAGTTGAGTCCGTAATGAGTACTTAAGCAGCTCATCCATTTCGGGTTCAGCAAAACCAAACTGTTGAGTTTGTTGCTGCACTTCTTCAACACCGACCGTCTCACGAGATTGAGGACGTTGCTGGTAGAATTCTATAGGTGAGCCCTTTTGCATAATTCATGAACCTCAATTGCCGCTGTAGCAGTAGTTAATGATGTAAACACGCCTGTACTTGAGAAAAACATACGCCATAAGCTCGGCGTTATAATATCTGAGCTCACGGATCTAATTTCATAAACCGTACTGACAAAATTGGGCAGAAAAATTGAGATAAAAACAGTTCCAATTCTGGAAATTCAGAGAGTAGTAAATAGTTAGGGTAATAGGCCTTTCGATAGGATTCTTCTAAAGCAAGCGCTTGCCAATCCCCTCGATAACAAGATCGTTTGACATGTGGCAGCCACGCAGTCACCTTGATAGAGGTAAGCGCGGCATTCAAGTGTGGTGTAATATGAAATCCTTTTAACAGGCAGAAAAAGCCAATATCCATTGTATAAAGCCAACTATTTACAATATTAAAATTAAAATTATTTTTATCGGCAGTTATTTAGAAAGTGCCGATGTATTTAGAAAGTGCCGATGTTTAATTTATAGACTAGAAAAACTTAACTCGCCAGAATAGAAATAAAAAAACACTAAAAATAAAATTGTCAATTTATATCTTTAAAATTAAAGAATTTAATTGTTAAGGTTTAATATAATCTAATATAAGTTGAAGGTGTGCAATCTTTTAAAAGACATACATTTAAAGATATTTCAAAAAACTTATTAAGAAAAACATGAATTCACAACAATAATTATCAAAATTATTAATAACAAAAACACCACTAATACAACAATGAATTAAGGTAGTTTGAAGATTAAAATGCCCATTTCATTTTCGTATATAACATTTTAACTACTAGTATTATATGTAGTGAAATAAGAAAAACTTATTCACTCAACATATCCAATCGATTCAGGTTTACTGGGAAAAGCTATACGTTACAACGGAGTGAAATATGGCAAATAGGGATGGAAGAATTCCACTCAACGTATTACGACTCAAAGAACTGAGAAAGAAATTAGGACTGAGCCAAGAAAGACTGGCGGAAGAATGCTTTCAACAGGGTTTTGTCGTATCTATTGCTTCCATAAAGCGAGCAGAGTCTGGGGCGAATGTGCTGTATCGTACCGCATCCAATCTCGCGGAATACTTTTCTGTCCCCGTAGAGGACCTCTTAATAGATCGCGCCTCAGAACCATTACTTACAAATGTGCCTTCATCACCACCATATTTTTTTATTTTTGCAATCGAAGCAAAGTGTGATTTGACCGCAAAGACTCTGCAAACATTACTTTTCAGCCAAAACACTACACCCATAATACAAAACCGGACGTTTGTTCTTACTTGGTCTATACAGGAATCGGACGAATATGTTTTTGAACGAATTCGACAACTAGCCCTTCAATTACAGGTTACTCTTTCGGCTTCGATTCGGTCTTTTATCAATGTGAAATACAAACATCGAGTCACTGAGCTATTGGAACATCCGAATGCGATAACCCCAATCAATGAAATCCTAGTTAAAATCCCTTGGGGAGAAATAGCTGCTTGTCCTTGCTTTATCTCGTCCAATTGTGCCAGACCAATAAAACCGTTTCTAACAGGAGAGCCAGACTTCAACAACTGGCATCTTGTATCCTTACACAAAAGCCATACTGACTGTTTTGTAGGGCGTAAACTTGAACTAGAAACATTGAATAGCGGAATCAAGCGATGGCAAAAACAAGAAGCAGGCCAAACGTATTGTATTACTGGTACCGCAGGGATAGGAAAGACCAGCCTACTCAACCAGGTCATTGCGTCTTTGAATCGTTCTTCGTGTTTAACCACAGAGATTCAAATCCTGAATCATGGCAGTGCTGATCTCTTGTCCCCTCAAAATATATTCACTCGGGCAATTTGTTCATTTACTCGTGAAGATACCGATGATTCTATTCGTCAGCAAACTGTCGAGTCATCAATTCCCTCTTCTTTCCACCTCTGCCTTTATTGGTTAATGGGGGTAACACTCAACGAATCAGAAAAGCAGTTGCTGAACTTAATGGAGTTCCAAACGCTGAAACAAACGATAGAGCAATCTATCCCTTTCTTAATTCAACAACGGCAGACCAGCAAACCGCACTTGATTATTGTTGAAGATGTCCATTGGGCCGACGAGGTAATGTTGGCATTTCTTGAGACACTGCTACCTCATATTACAAACACCAATATTTTGCTCTTTCTGACGTTTAGGCAGCAAAAACGACTTAGTTCCAAACAATCTTGGTTTGCCAACGTGAATCTAATCGAACTTAGGGAGTTATCATCTGGAGAGTCTTACGAGTTAGCTTGCTCAATCACATGCCAACAGAATAAACATATCAATGACTGTATAAAGCTTGCGAAAGGCCATCCTCTATACTTGCGCCAAACACTGCTTTGCTCTCAGTTTGATAAAGATGTTCCGGAGTCATTGGAACATTTAGTTTCGATACAATTAGCTCAACTTCCAGACCAAGATCGCCAAGCACTCTGTACTGCCTCTGTGTTGGGGCAGTGCTTTCGACTTGAGCAACTGCGTGAAATCACTCGAATTCCCGGCTACGTACCAGATAAGTTAGTCGACGCAGGCTTAGTAAAACTCAATGGCGATCAATACCTTTTCCATCATGATTTGATTTGTAATGCTGTTTTCCGTCAAATAGACAAGTCACAGTGTTCCAAAATACACATGGCCTGCGCAAAATGGTATGAGAACCGAGATCGATTCTTATATGCCGTCCATATTAATCATGCCAAGGTCGAAGGTGTATTTACTGTTCTTGAACAGACCGCCAAACATTACCTGAGTAATTATCAGTTTGAAAAAGCACTAACTCTTATTGAGTACGCTATTAAAGAGTCACCTAAAGAACAGATGGCGTATGCACTAAATATGAAAGGAAACTGCCTGTATTCGATGGGACGCATCAAAGAGAGTATTGAGGTTCTTGAGCAAGCGGTTCATCACACAGAAAATGATCCTGAACGTGTTCAATACTATTTAGACCTCATTAACCCCTACCGCTTAACCGACAACTTTGTACAAGCGATGTCGATTTTAGACCAAGCCCAAGCCCTGTGCGAAAAGCTGACGTTAAATAAATCTTTGTGTGAAATCCACTCGATGAGAGGTAATATGCTGTTCCCTACTGGGCAGCTAGACGAATGTGAGAAAGAACATTTACTTGCATTAGATTACAGTCAGCGAGCAAACTGTTTTCGCGCGAAAGCAAAATCGCTTGGCGGCCTCGGTGATTGTGCCTACGCACAAGGAAAAATGGCTCGCTCATACGAGCACTTAACCGAGTGTTTGCAACTGTGTGAAGAGCATCAGTTGCTTTCGATTGAAACTGCCAATCGCTACATGCTGGCAACAGTGATGATCTATCAACTGCAATCTGACGAAGCACTAAAACAGGCTCAGCATGCCTCGAATCTTGCCTACCTCACTGCAAACCGCCGAGCAGAAATTGTTTCCAGGCTTACGGCAGCATGGATCTTTCTCGACCGTAATGTATTGGTGCAAGCTGAAAACGAAATCTCGACCGCTCTGCAACTTTCAAAACAGCTTAATGCTCATCGATTTGTCGCTTTTCTTTTGGAGTCCAGTGCAAGATTGCACTGGTATCAGGGAAAAGAGGAGAAAGCCCTTTCGGACATCGACACGGCTCTAGATCTTGTTCATATCAATAAGCTACACAATTTTATTGGTCCTTGGCTCGTATCTACCAAGGCACTTGTTTGTGGCGATGAATCAACGGCCCTCTCCGCTTTGCGCACTGGTGAGGCTTGGCTAGAATCTACCTGTGTTGGTCATAACTATTTACGCTTTTACCAACAAGGAATCCAAGTAGCGTGGCAGTATAAGCAGCCTACGCTACTTCGAAAATATCGCGATAAGCTTGCTAACTTCACCCGAGAAGATCCGCATCCATGGGGTGATTTTTATATTGAACAAGCGAATCTGATGCTTGCCTTACTCGACCAGTCCAGCTCCGTCTCTGAGTTGTTAAACTTCAATCAGGCCGCGCGTAAGCATCAACTGAACCAGGCTCAAATAAGTGTTGATGAGCTCGACCATTGGCTCTTCACATCTACTCAACCATGAAATATTCAATAAACGAAGAAAGTCGACTAATTGCACTGTCAAATCATCTTGTTTGCTCGATTTACCTCGTCAAACACAGATATTCGAAACCATCGAATATCTGTGTTTTGGCACAGTGTCATCGCTGATTAGATTTATGCTGGCGCATGCTCACTTTGCTCCACCTTAAAGTTTTCGATGCTAGGAACATGCTCAGGTAAAAGTAGAGTAACGCGTTGATTTGCTACTTCAATCCATTTACCTGAACTATTTTTATATCGATAAAATGCCACGCCTGACTTCCAATCATCATTAAGTAGGATGTTGAGCGTTACGTTGTGAAGATCTGCTCCTAGAGGAGCAATGCCTAGATAAGGCTGGTAGCCCTGCAACGTCACCATGATATGACAATCACGCATCGTGCATTGATAGTTGAAACTGCCATTGAGATCAGACACCACATTTAACGGTGGGTTAATGGCCTGAAAGATATGTCCTTTACCCACTATTGATTTGTCTTCGCTGGCCACGAGTAGATTAACATCGAAGTTCACTCCTCCAGGTAAGCCGTTACCAATTTGATAATGAGCAGTAAAAATTGCTTGTGATTCTTTTGATTCCATTTTCATTGTGTTCTCCAACTGAATTTATTGTCGTTAGTGACCCATTCAATGTAGATAACACGTCATTCAAGTTCAGTATCACTTTAGGCTCAGATCTACTTGACTACATAAATTATCTACGGTCACGCAGATGCCGCTCGTTCTTTTCATCAACCAGATATTATTGCTCTCTCGCTGATGCTTTTGGCGATTTGTACAGAACAACTGATACCAAACTGATATGGCGAACATATGCATGTGAGTTAATATTTGAACAACTATTCAATACATAAGCCAAATGGAAAAAATAATGGAACAAGAATGGATGCAGGGAACTAAAGAAAACCAAGTGGTAGAACAGCACCCTAACCCTCAAATACAACGCCTCGCTGTACTTAATGCGTACTCAATCTCAATCAATAATGCCAAACTGTTTATTCAGAAAATGGATAAATGCGGTTTTCCTAAAGAGCGACTACTGACACCACTTGAAAACACGGTTTCACCGGTTCCCGGTTTGAACCAATATCAAGTCGAGTCACTCATCTTCAATGCTCGCTATCAACACCAACCCTTTGTCATTGTCATGTGTGAACGTACGCAAGAAGTTCAGCAAGCCTATCTAACAGCAACTCGATTCAGTCTCCCGATTCGTGTTCGCTCAGGAGGGCATGATCACGCAGGTGAATGCAGTGGTGACAACGTCATTTTGATTGACGTGAGCAGAATTAAGACCTTCCAATTGTGTGAAAATATTGCCACCATTGGTGCTGGCTATCGCTTCTATCAACTGACACCAAAACTTGCAGAGCATGATCGAATGATTGCACATGGAACCTGTGCCACAGTTGGGTTGACTGGCTATATTCAAGGCGGAGGATGGGGCCCTTGGACGCGAAAATACGGCATGTGTTGTGAGCACCTAGTGAGTGCAACCATGGTATTGGGTGATGGTACGATCACAGAAGTCTCAGCAGAGTCCAACCCTCACCTATTTTGGGCACTAAGAGGCGGCGGAGGCATGAGTTATGGCATTGTTACCGAGCTACGCGTAAAAACATTCCCTTTACCCAAAGAGATCCACCGCTTCGAACTTCAGTGGAACCTTTACAAAAAAATCAACGGTATGCTTCAGCCAATACCATCGCACCCTACCATAGATGTGCTAAAAAATTGGGAACAGGCTATAAAAAGTCTCGATACGGCTAAACTTCTCGGCACCAACTTGCAAATTGATGCTCTGCCTGATTTACCTAACCATTGCGATATCGACACAATAAGCCATCACTGCACTATGTACGGTTACTGGGAAGGAACAGTGCAAGATCTTGACCAATTTATAGCCGTTCAATTTGGCGCTTGCTCCCCTGATTTAGTTCAAGTCTATGAAGCACATGGCACTGATTTTGACGGGAAGAAATACGATCACTCCCTGATGAGCACATGGGGGCGCGATTCTTTGTGTCAAAGCGGTTCTCCTTTCCCTCCAGATTATGACGCCCCAGCACCTCACAAAATCACTTCGCGATTGGTGTCAGAGCGAGGTCTTAAAGCAGAAGGCTATACTGCACTTTTGCAAAGCTTAACTTCACCTTTGATAAAGCCAGAAAACCGCGATCAAGGGCTATTTAGTTACGTAACCTTAGGTGCGATCACTGGTGGCTTTTATCATCACTCAGACGACCTTGAAGACATATCTTTCCCCTACCGCCAGTGTCAATATACAGTCCAATACCAAACCTGGTGGAATGAAGAGATAAAGCAAAAACTAGAACTACAAAATAACCCAGTACTTGTTGATGTAAACAGAGCCATGGACTGGATTGATAAAGCCAGAGAAGCTGATATACCGGGAACCTATGGTGCCTTCATCAGCTTTAAAGATCCGGCAATTCCGACAAGCGTTTATTTTGATCGAAGCTACCGCGACTTAATCGGTATAAAAGAGAAATACGCTAAGGATAAGTTTAATCATCTTAGAACTAATAAGACCATCATTTAACATCAATATGCATCTTAAGAAGCATATATTAACAGACCGTCATTTGGCCGTTCTATCACGTATAGAAATTAAAAAGAGGAAAAATTATGACAACTAAGGGTTCATTTTACGTTAAAAATAATTCCAGCGATAAAATCACCGGATATGTGAGATTTAAAGACTCTCCGGAAATGGAAGTCCGTTTCGACTTGAATACTGGCGAACAATCTGAATCTGCTAGTTTTGAATCCGGTGCCGCGACCCATGACTCCTGGTACTACAGTTTCAAAAAGGCAGGTGAAACCTATACTGGGGACAAGTCCTGTGCATACTATGCAAAAGACGAAAATAAAGGCCCCGTCGCTGTGGAAATCTTTAATGATAATTTAAAAATATCTCCACCACTTAGCGGTTCTTGTGAGAAAACTTTATAGCCGCTTACCCGATTCATCACTTCGCCCGAGACTGTTAAACAACTTCTCGGGCAGTTTCATTTCTCGGTATTTGGATTGAAGACTCTCCCTATTTTCAATCATAATCTGAAATTGTTAACTTTATGTTCTCACTTTATATCACCACTGCAAGATAATCGAATCAATAAAAATCACTTTTAAAACCAACTTTAAATCTAGAGTAACCAAGATTGAAAAAATAAATATATTATTGAGCTCTAAGATCAAAGAGTTTGACTTAATACATCACTTTTTATTTTAACGCTATCAACTGATACTAAACTGCTACTGACGTTTTTTGATTGAATGCTTAACTTAATAGCATGCGCTTATCTCAATGGCTAAAACCATTATTAAAGCGCAATTCTTCTATATCCACGTAATCTCTAAGCATTTGATTCAGAGAGTTTCTTGGATATGCATCATTCAAAATAAACAACGGAAAGCGTGGCTATGTGTACAGATGTGAATATCAATTATGGTTGCAACAACCAAACCTTATCCGCTAGAACCATGGAGTTTGCAGTTAACCTTCAGACCGAGATTTGGTTTAGAGCCCAACAAACTTACCAAATTACGACCTTTACTTCCGACGGAAGAGCCGACCGTGTTTTCAATGGTCAGCCGCCAAAACGTCACAGTAAAGAATGTGAGTTTCGAGCAAATTGGCAGGGAGAGTTGAGCTTCATCCACTGCAACGCCATTACCCACCCTCTTTTAACAGCTGATGGCATTAATGAATCTGGCCTTTCTGTTGGGTCACTGTACTTGCCCATTCTCAATCAAAATGTATCGACCTCTCACATCCCTGATGATGCCTTTGCATTAGGCAGCGGCCTGTTTGGTACTTTTATCTTGTCTACGTTTAATACTGTGGACGAGATGGTGACGTACTTCACTACTCACCCCGTTTACGTGTTTAACTCGACTATTTCAACTGGTGAAACAGAGAGTGACAATATGACGTTGGATCAGCATTTCGTGATTCACGATGCAAATAATGACAGTGCAGTCATTGAGTTTCTTAACGGTAATATGCATATCTATCGAGCATTTAAAGAAAGCGATATGTTCAGCAAAGAGGAAAATCAGCAAGCACGCTATCAATGTACCGAATACGACTTTGATGATTATAAAGTGGTTGTGGACCACTCCTACGTTGGAGTAATGACTAACTGCCCAAATTACCATTGGCATGTCAATCACCTCTCTTATTTTTCCAATTTGCGCAACTACAACCCAGAACCGAACAATGAAGCAACCATGCAACGTCATGTCCAAGTGCCTGGCCCACTTCAATCAATCAATGGCGCTGGCTTGATGGGCCTACCCGCCGACCCAACACCGCCGTCTCGATTTGTACAAACCTATGCAATTAAGCAGTTAAGCGAACAACCAACTAACTTCGACGAAGCCTTCTCACTCGGACAAAAGCTACTTAATCGCGTTGATATACCTTTGGGCATCATGGCGAATGAGTTTGAGACATCCGATAACCCTGAAGTCTTTTTTAGTGATATCACCCAATGGAGCGTTATTAGACATAACAGTCATCAATCACCCGCGCTCTATCTGCGTACTTACGGAGACATGACTTGGCGAGTCGCTAATGTCAAAGACTATATTGGATTAAATAGAGACTGTCAGATTTCAAGTATTTTACAGCTCATGCCAGTTACAACATCATTACCGTTTGAACAAGTCGAATCTCGACCAACTATTAAAATCGCTTAGAGTTAATTTTGAAGCACAAACAAATGAGAAGCAAAAAAGCCAGAGTAAGAAATCAATCTCACTCTGGCTCATAGCTGCATATAGTATAGTTTTATCTGCTATAGATATAACGTATGGTTGCTTTTACACTTGTTACATTCAGTCGATTTACTCTTTACCGAACACGTTGTTCTCTTGTTCTTGAACGCGGATGAATGTAGTACGCTTGGTTAGCTCTTTAAGCTTTGCTGCACCCACGTATGTACAAGTTGAGCGAACGCCGCCAAGGATGTCTTGAATAGTGCCGTGAACGCTACCACGGTATGGCAATAATACGGTTTTACCTTCGGCCGCACGGTAGCCAGCGACACCACCTGAGTGCTTCTCCATCGCGCTCTTAGAAGACATGCCGTAGAATTTCATGAACTTCTCGCCGTCTTTCTCGATCACTTCGCCGCCTGACTCTTCGTGGCCCGCTAACATGCCGCCTAGCATAACAAAGTCCGCACCGCCGCCGAATGCTTTGGATACATCACCTGCGCATGAGCAACCACCGTCACCGATGATCATGCCACCAAGGCCGTGCGCTGCATCGCCACACTCGATGATTGCAGAAAGCTGCGGGTAACCAACACCCGTTTTTACACGAGTTGTACAAACTGAGCCAGGGCCAATGCCTACTTTCACGATGTCTGCACCAGCGAGAATCAACTCTTCACACATATCACCAGTAACCACGTTACCCGCAGAGATCACTTTGTCTGGAAACTCTGCACGTACACGCTCTACGTACTCAACTAAATGCTCTGAGTAACCATTTGCAATGTCGATACAGATGAAAATAAATTCATCTGAAAGCGCCATAATATCTTTGGTTTTTTGGAAATCCGCGTCAGATGTTCCCGTAGACACCATTACGTTATTCAGGGTTGCTTTATCAGCTGATTTAGCAAACTCAGCCCAATCTTCTACCGTGTAATGTTTGTGAACAGCAGTCATTACACCATGCTCAGCTAGCGCTTTAGCCATTGCAAAGCTACCAACCGAATCCATGTTTGCTGCGATTACAGGCACACCAGACCATTGACGACCACTATGCTTGAATGTAAAATCGCGGGTTAAATTTACTTGAGAACGGCTCTTAAGGGTAGAACGTTTCGGGCGAAACAGTACATCTTTAAAACCTAACTTAAGTTCTTGTTCGATACGCATTGTGTAATTCCTTGATTCATATGTATATGTGTCATCTCAGAGTGCGTAGTGATCTCGTTGGCAGACAAGTTCACTGTTCTTCGGACACAAAAAAACCGGAGCGTTGGCAGACGCTCCGGTTTTCAGCATTATAGGCTGTGATTTATTTCCTACAAGTCTGATATTTGAATTTTTTTTGTGATACCATCTTGATAATCGCATATCAAAAACACTCCTCAAGTCGTTATTTTTTCTCATTATTTATAATTATCAACAACTTAAGAAAACGTTTAAGTTAACCTCTTGCGCAAACCTTTGCGTCATACCTTTAAAATGAAAACGCACAACCTCTCAAATCTGCCTAAAACTCAATCACCTAATACTAAGATGCGCTGCTAATTCGGAAAAAGTACTCAAAAAAATCGCCCACTTTTTCATAGTAATGGGCGAGATCTAGCTACGTCCTATCGATTTGTTGAGTAATAGCGGTACGAAGTGTGCCTATAACATCACTTGCCAAAAGACCAACTTGACCATGCTGACTCACGTTTATATCCGCAGCATGACTGTGGAGTACCACACCTAAACGTGCCGCAATGGAAATGGGTCCCCCTTTAGCTAGCAACGCACCAATAACACCAGATAGCACATCTCCCATTCCGCCCGTCGCCATTCCGGCGTTACCCGCTAGGCAGACGTACATTCTCGTTCCATCGTAAATAAGTGTTCCCGCGCCTTTTAAAACCACCACACCGCCATAACGCTCTTGCAGTTGTCTTGCAGCAGAATATCGGTCACTTTCTATTTGTTGAGTGGTCACATTTAATAGTCGAGCTGCCTCTCCAGGATGCGGCGTGATCACTCGCTGGTTGTCGCACACCAAAGTGCCATCACATCGTTGGCTTAGCATCGCTAGAATATTGAGCCCATCAGCATCAACAACTTTAGGTTTCTGTTCTTGAGCCAGATATTGATAGGCTTGATAAGCCCACTCATCATCACCAAAACCTGGACCAAACACCAATACTTCAGCCCAACGAATGCGTTTGGTTAAGTCATTCTCAGTATCCCTGAGTAAGTCGGCGGTGATGCTTTGGCTCATTACTTCTGGGCAGCCAATCTGTAGCGGAATAAGGCTACTCGGGTGAGTAATTGCGGCAGTTAAACCCGCTCCGGATCTAACCGCTGCGGAGGAACATAAACGAATCGCTCCTGACATACCTTGGTTACCACCGACGCAAAGTAGTTTGCCATTGTCACCTTTGTGTGCTGTCGGATTTGGCTTGGGCATTAACCTTGAAACAACCTGACGATCAATACCTAGTGCACTTTCTACTTCGATAGAGTCAAACTCAACATTTACACCCAATCCACAAAAGTGGAGTTCACCAACTCGATCTCTCGCTTGTCCGGTGCACAAGCCTTGCTTAACACCAATGAAGGTTACAGTATGCTCAGCATGAATGGCATCGCCTAAAATAGCACCTGTATTTGCACACAGCCCGGAAGGAATATCGACTGCTATCACTGGGGTGTGAATTTGATTGATTTGCTCAATGTAGCGACGGTACTCCGAACGAACCTCACCACTTAAACCAGTGCCTAACATGGCATCAATGATCACATCGGCTTCTAGCAATGCGGTATTCCACTCATCCCAATCATTGTTAACACCATCGATGGACTGCCAATCTTGATATGCGCGTAAAGCATCACCTTTGAGCGCAGTCACATCACCAAGTTGGAAAACCTGTACATTGAGTTGCGCTTGTTTAGCAAGCGAGGCAAATACGTATCCGTCACCACCATTATTCCCTTTGCCACAAATGACTAAGATATTTTTTGATTTGGGATACAAGTGTAAAAAACGCTCATACACAGCCATACCTGCGCGTTGCATTAGGCTATACATAGAAACACCAGCCATTTGCGCTGCCAGCGTTTCACCGTTTTTTACTTGTTCTGCGGTGTAGAGTTTTAGGGCGAGATTAAAGTCCATCTTAACGTTCTGCGCATTAGGAAACACAATTATAAGTATACAAAAAAGCCAAGGCGAACCTTGGCTTTTGAGAAAGTTTTTTATCGCTACTGACTCTGAGACATCAATGCTTCGGCCGTCGCGTCTTGTATAGATAAAAACAACGAATTGATTCTCCCAGTCGGTGTACGCATGGGGTTCAACGTAACGTTCTGGTACATAAACTCCGCTTGCTGAGTGACAGGGCGTACGTTACGGCAGCGAAACAAGTAAGGACGCTGGCGCCACGTAATAAAGCTGCGGCAACCTAAATCATATACGGGCTTTGTTTTTAACTTAAACCATTCCTGCGGGATTTCAGGGAAAATATCAAAGATAGAACGACCAATTGCATCATGAGATTGCAAACCACTATGATGAGTCATAAACCCGTTCCACACTTGCACATTATAATCTCGGTCAATGACGACGAGCCCCATGTCGACGTTTTGTACCATGTCGACCATCCAATGGAATTGTTCAAACTCTGCTGGCATATTCAACATTAGAACTCCTCCATTAGATATGACAGTTTGTTATCGAGCAACGGCAAAGATTCATCGACGAACATAAACAATAAATCACAACGGATTGACGTTCCCTCAATGTTGTAGCTCACCTCGAATGTCATGGTGCGGCTGAATGCGCCCGTCGTAGACTCAATGATCGAATCAATTGATATATGCTGACCAAGAAGCACTGGAGGGCTTTGGAAGAATCGCACTTCAGATTGTTCGCCTAAGCCATTTAAGAATGACCCCACCAAGATATTGGAAATATCCATGAGCAGCTCAAGCTCTTCCAGTTCGTCGCTGTCAGCTGGCACTTTCATCAACTTCTTGAGATCCGATACGCTCGAATCGCTCAAAATCACCAGCGCTTCACCCGCAATACCTTCGCCACAAAAGCCCTGACAAACGCCCGATACGTTGTCATGCGACGCTAAGTCACGGAGAGCCATGTGTAGTTCACTCACTTCGAAGATATTAACGTTCGGAAGCGGTAACTGCACAAACACATCAAAGTGACGCGCCAATGCATCTGCGGCTCGACCAATAGAGACGTTCGCCACTTCCATGTAAATATCGCGACGACGTAAAATCGGTAACTCAATAGAAACAGGCGTGATAATTTGAGGACGAGGCTCTGGCTCAACCAACTCTTTAAGCGCCTTCTTGAGTTCATCTTTGGCGATCGGTTTTTGAATAAACGCTTTTGCACCCAGTGCGAACACGCGCTCTTTCGCTTTAGGTTGGATATCCCCCGACACCACAACCACCGGAGTTGTATTCCCTAACCGCTGCATGTTTTCTAATGTTTCAAAGCCATCCATTTCTGGCATGGTCAAATCAAGAAACATCAATTTAAACTCGTTCCTTTCGAGTTCTTCTAGCGCATTTTTTCCGTGGATAGCAAACGTAATATCGGCATTCAATGTGGCTGGTAGTGATCTCGCCATCTGTTTGCGTGCTAACGCTGAATCATCACAGATGAGTACGGGAAAAGACATTCAATCACCTTTTTATATTCCACAATCTGCGCCGGAGTCTAACAGATTGTTACAGCATGTAATACGAGAAAACTGACGAGTTTTTATTTCTTTTTTATTCAATAAGCATACGCAATATGAATGGATGAGTGAACAAAATGGCGAAAAAGCAAACATCCCATTCGCTGTTTAGTGACATGAAACAAACATGGATAAAACGCCTCCATTAAAAATAAGCACAAAGTTGCATTTTAAATTAAAAATCCGTTTTTACTTACACTCTATCCGCTCAGTATGAGTGCTGGGGAAATCGGTATCACGTAGCAATAAAAAAGCACCCTTTCATAGGGTGCCTTGAATAATGTATTCATCAATAAAGTGTCACTTCTATGGCACTCCGTGACCTTTCGAAGCCACCCATACGCGATACCATTGCTCTCGAGTCAATTCGATATTCAGCGCATTTACTGCCGTTTGCACACGCTCAATCTTACCAGAGCCAATGATTGGAATTGGGTTAGATGGTAAACGACGTACCCAAGCGTAAATCACTTGGTCAATGCTAGTCGCGCCCACTTCTTCGCGAATCGCTTCTAATTCGTTGCGAACACGAACGGCTTGCTCACTGTCACCACTGAAGATTGAGCCACCACCGAGACAAGACCAAGCCATTGGGCGCGTACGCAGCATTTGCATTTGATCAAGCGTTCCATCATGTGCAACTTCAAAATTAAGCGGGTTGATTTCCACTTGGTTAGTCACAAGAGGCTTACCTAAACGAGATTGCAACAGCTCAAACTGACGTGGAGTAAAGTTAGATACACCAAAGTGCTTCACTTTACCCACTTTGTGTAACTCTGAGAATGCTTCAGCCACTTCATCGGCATCCATTAACACGTCAGGGCGATGGATTAAAAGCACATCGATTTCGTCCACATTCAAACGCTCAAGCGAGTTATTCACCGATTGGTAGATGTGAGCGGAACTTGTATCATAGTGATTGATCTTACGCTCTGGTGTTTTATCTCCGCACAGGTTGATATCACACTTTGTGACGATCTGAATCTGCTCTCGCACGCTCTTATCGAGAGCAAGTGCTTCACCAAACAATTTCTCACACTCGTAATTACCGTATATGTCTGCGTGATCGACCGTGGTAATGCCTAACTCAATATGTTGCTTGAGGAATGACAAACGCTCTTGAGCAGTCATGCCCCAATCAACTGCACGCCAATATCCTTGGACCAGCTCTGAGAACTCAGGGCCTTTTGGTGCAGTCACAACTTTTGCAACCATGGTTTTTCTCCTTCAATTGATCTGCATTCATCGTAGTCTTGTTTTCACATCGGCTCAACGGGTAAACTTTGGCAATTCGAACTGGAGTACGAAATATGTCTTTTGCCCAACGCCTAGCCACCTTGATCGGAGAAGAAAGCATCAGCGGATTTGCACGACGCGTTGATGTGTCTGAAGCTTTAATACGCAAATATTTAAAAGGCAGTGAACCGAGCCTAACGAAAGCAAATCAAATTGCGATGCGAGCCAACTGCTCTCTTGAATGGTTAGCGACCGGATGTGGTTATTTATATCGCCGCGCTGAAGTCGTAGATATGGATGCGTACAAACTTGCATTTCAACACGTTATGAATCAGCCGTTGACAGATGAGGCAGAAGAACAGCACCGTAAGCTCATCGCTGGCTATCAATACCTGCGCGCGCACAAAAAATCGGATGGATTTTTGGACGAGTCTGCGATGGCGACCTTCCTATCTCTCCATAAAGAACCTAAAAACGAGTCACTTTAACATCGATAATTTCGCCATCGCTGTGCAATTCCACATTTAAAGACGGTGATGGCGACGAAAACTCGTCCGGTTTTACCCAAAATAAGCTTCGAATCGTTTCTTGCGGATAGCGGTTTATCAACAAGATAACTTCTTTATCGACGAGCTCAGAAGATTTCTTTTCCAGCGCTTCAACGACGTCATAGTGTTCTTGTCCGATAGTTATATTGCGTAAAACCAATCCGTCTGTTCTTAAATTGAGGATTAAGTCATTGAGACTTTGCCATTGATATTCGGTCAAAAAAGAGAACTGAGCACTGTCCTTTCCCAAAACAACTTCACCATACAGATGCTGCTGATAGTACGAAAAATCGTCCAAACAAAATGTGCTGAAATACGTTGAAGCATCTTGCTGCTGCACGTCACAGCGATACCAGCTTCCCTTTGTTTCTATACGCTCTCTTAAATTGGAGTACGGCATTGCAGACAACGTGTCCTGCCACCAACTCTGGGTTGAAAATGCTGGAAACGTTACCGAAAAACAACATAAAGAAAACAGGACTCGAGGATAAAAGCGCATGAATTACTCTGGTTGATTAACATCGACCCCAGACATTACCGACTAGTAGAAATTGTTCAAGATAAAAATAGTAGCAAGTAGTGCGGAAAGTTGTAGAGCAGAAATTAAGAAGGCGCACATTTGCGTGCGCCTCTACCTCGTTACTCAATCGTGAGTGTGCGAATCGGAGATGTCTATTGATGCATCCCGAACATAAAACGAGGACTTACCGTAGGGTTTGAATCCATCCAAATTGTGTGTAAAACCTCACATCCCTCCTTCTGAAGCAGTCATGTTGCTTTACACCTAAAGCATGGTTCATTTTGCTCAAAAAACAAGTTTTTTATCCCAAATTATGAGAGCAATAGCACAATCTTGGTGAATGAATGACATCGCGACACTTCGAACACTCAATAGTGAAAAGCTAAATTGCATCTTTATTGATTAGGTCTAGACTCTGCGAAGCGTATACTTTCTCGCGTCCCTTCCACCAGCAACAGGAGAACTTGTTAATGACCAAACGAGAGAGAATTGTAAAATCTGTGTTAGCGCACGTACCGAAAGATGCGATTAACCAGTTTGTCTCTCGAGGGTCCACACCATTTTCTGTCCTGATTATGGCCGCAATCGTTGGCACACTAGCTGGTTTTGTCGGCACTTACTTCGAACTTGCGGTTCATTTTGTTTCTGAAACCCGTACCGAATGGCTGAGAAGCGAAATCGGTAGCGTACTTCCTCTTTGGCTTGCTGCGGTGCTGATCAGCGCGTTGCTTGCTTTTATTGGCTACTTTCTTGTTCACCGCTTTGCCCCAGAGGCGGCGGGCTCAGGTATCCCTGAAATTGAAGGCGCGATGGACAACATTCGCCCTGTGCGTTGGTGGCGAGTCCTGCCAGTAAAATTCTTCGGCGGCATGGGCGCACTTGGCTCCGGAATGGTGCTCGGTCGTGAAGGCCCAACGGTGCAAATGGGCGGTGCTGTCGGTCGAATGGTGACCGATATTTTCCGTGTGAAAGATGACGATACTCGTCATTCCCTACTCGCTTCAGGTGCCGCTGGTGGTTTGGCTGCCGCCTTTAATGCCCCACTCGCTGGCATTATGTTCGTTGTGGAGGAAATGCGACCTCAGTTTCGCTATTCTCTGATCTCAATTCGCGCGGTGATCATCTCTGCTATTATGGCCAATATTGTGTTTCGTGCCATCAACGGGCAAGACGCTGTCATCACAATGCCGCAATATCACTCTCCAGAGCTTCAGTCCCTTTGGTTATTTTTATTGCTTGGCGCATTGTTTGGCGTATTCGGAGTGATCTTCAATAAATTGATTACCGTGGCACAAGACAGTTTTGTCGCAATTCACAAAAACGATCGTAAACGCTATTTAATCGTGGGTTCACTACTTGGTGGCATTTTTGGTCTGCTTCTCTTATACGTGCCACAGCTAACTGGCGGTGGCATCGGCCTTATTCCTGATATTACCAATGGCAACTACTCGGTATCCGTTTTAGTTCTGCTTTTCTTTGGTCGCGTCATCACGACGTTGCTATGCTTTGGCTCTGGTGCGCCGGGCGGTATCTTTGCACCGATGCTTGCTCTGGGGACCTTGTTTGGCTATGCATTCGGAGCGAGTGCTGATGTGTTGCTTCCCACGCTTGATATCGAACCTGGCGTATTTGCTATTGCGGGCATGGGGGCCCTTTTTGCTGCAACGGTACGCGCACCGATCACGGGCATTTTGTTGGTGATTGAAATGACCAATAACTACTACTTAATTCTACCACTTATCATTACTTGTTTAGGTGCCGTGATTATTGCTCAGTTGTTTGGCGGACAACCGATTTACAGCCAGTTGCTACATCGTACAATCAAAAACGATAAGTTACGTCAGCAGGATCTTCCTGAAAACCAATCGACATAGTTCTCGCTTTGTTATTATTTCGCTCCAAACTACCGAAGGGTTTGGAGCGATAAACTCTACATTTTTACATCTTTTCCAAAATATTCGATACCAAACTCACAAAAACACCATTCTCTGATATTTCCTCACCACCTTTCATGAGTAAGCACCCTCTAAACTTGCTAGTATTCGCTACTCAAATAGAGCATTTCATCCAAATCATCACGTTTCGTTTCATTCAGGCAAAAATCAAATGGAGTAGATTTGAACTGGAGAAGACTTGTGCAGTTTTATAGCGTTCCGCCGTCTCAAGCCGCGTTAGCGCTAGGTATGATAGGTTTAGGACAAGCTTGGGCACTCTATGTCCCTGAAATTGGTGAACCAATACGCCCATTTTTAGCGTCACTCGGCGCGCTTTTACTCGCCCCTGTGCTGATAAAATATGCCACGAATCCACGATTATTTATGGTCGACATTCGTCACCCATTGAGCGGTAGCTTAATGGCCCCCATGAGTATGGCGTTACTGATCCTTGCAGATTATCTTGCTTCTGTAGCAGCAATCATTGCTTATCCACTCTGGTTTATGGCACTTTTGCTGCATTTTACTATGATGGTACTGTTTTTTAGCTTTCAGCTAATGAACTTCAAAATGTCGAATATCGTACCTAGCTGGTTTCTATATCCAGTGGGACTGATCAGCAGCTCATTAGCAGGCTCCCAATTGGGTCACAACCTATTCTCTGAAACCTTAGCGATGATGTGCATTGGCATTTATTTCTTTATGTTACCGCTGGTGCTCTATCGTTTGGTGTTTTTCGGATCTCTACCGAGACGAGCCAGGCCGACCCTCGCAATTATGGCCGCACCGGTAAACTTGTCATTGGCGGCATACTTGGTGAACTTTCCCCTTCCCGATCCGATACTGACGGGCGCATTAGCAGGGATTGCTATCACAATGACGTTATTGATCTACCTGTGTTACTTCCGCTTACTTCGATTGAAGTTTCAACCTTCTATCGCGGCGGTAACCTTTCCTTCCGTGATCAGTGCCATTGCGATGCACCGCTTAACCTCCTTTTTTGCCGAATCGCACCCACATTGGCACTGGCTACACGATTTTGGCTTTTTGGAGCTCAGCATTGCGACTGTGTTGGTGGTTTGGGTATCGGCAGGTTACATCAAAATGTATTGGCCAGAAATCGTTAAGTCGCCCTCTAAACAAGCTTAAAAAACGGCCTCATCTGAGGCCGCTGTTTATCTCTATCAATAAGACATCAACCCGCAAACTTCGCCATGAAGTTCCCAATGTTAGTCAAACTCGATGCCGCCATTACGATAACAATCGCTGCTCCAGTTAGCGTTAAGTACATTGGGTGTTGGTAGTCACCGACAATATCTTTGCGTTTTGTCGCAACCAATACAGTGCCCAAAACGATAGGAAGAATAATGCTGTTCACTAGGCCCGCTAGCATCAAAAGAAGAATTGGCATGTCCATGGTTACCGTGCCTAGCGAGGTTAAGATAATGAAACCAACACACCACGCTTTCTCGTTTCGCGCCACAACTGGGAAAAGCGTCTTAATTAATGATATAGCCATGTAAGAGTTGCCAACCACAGACGTGATGGAAGCTACAAACAGTACTAAACCAAAGATGAAGTAACCAAGCTGGCCAGCACCTTGACGGAAAGCATCCGCCGCAGGGTTAGCCGTATCCAGCGTTGCGCCTGTCGCGATAACGCCAAACACTGCCAAAAACAGTAGGATTCGAATAACCACCGCAATAGAAATACCAGCCCACGCTGTTGAGGTGATGGAGGGCACGTTCTCTTTGCCTTTCAAGCCGATGTCTACTAGGCGTTGTGCACCCGTGTAGTAACCGCCAACTGCGCCGCCAACGATAGTCAACGTAGGCAGAAGCAAACTACCAACATCCATAGGCATCACCGCTGCACTTAGTGTCTCTCCCATCGGAGGTAAGCTCGTCATAGCCACGTATGCGATCAGAACAATCATAAACAAGCCAAGATAGCGGGCCATTTGGTCCATTCGTTTGGAAGCGTTATGAACCACAAACAACAAACAGCCAACGACACCGGTAAACAGTGCGCCCCATGTTGTGTCCACGCCCGTTAGCACATTGATGCCTAACGCTGCGCCACTCACGTTGCCAAAGTTAAACGCCACTGCACCAAGCGCAAGGAGAATACCAACACCATAACCCATGCCGGGTGCCACTTTGTTCGCAATGTCTTGGATTCGCATGCCAGAAACGCCCACAATGCGCCACAAGTTCATCACGATACCAAATGTGATAAAAATGGAAGCCAAAACAGGAAATGCCATGTCGACTTTGTAGATATTTGTGAAGACTGCGGTTTGAGTCAAAAAGCCGGGACCAACAGAGGTTGTCGCCATCAAAAAAGCGACACTAAGCATGGCTTTCTTTTGCCAACTGCTTTCTGTAACTGGAGCTGAAATAGAGGAGGTGCTGATAGTGCTTTGTGTAGTCATGCCGAGTCCCAAATTTGTTGTCTTTCTATTATTAGAAAATAGAAAGACAACTGACCGAGATCAGCTGAACTTAGAGAAATATCTCTTTTTAAAACAAACAATTACAAGTTGTAGCCGTTCATTGGGCGCATATATTAAGAGCAACGAATGTGACTGTCAATACACAATTGCATAATTACTATTTATTGCGACTCACTTGACTATGATTTGGATATAAAAAAGGATGGCAACTCGCCATCCTCTCTCAATTTTATTTGTCGATTTGATTAACGCAGGCCATGCAGAAATTCAGCACGGGTCGCTGGGTTGCTCTTAAAAATACCACCTAACGCTGTAGTCGTGGTTTCACTGGTGGCATCCATCACACCGCGTGATTTCACACAGTAATGCGTCGCGTCGATAGTCACCGCTACATCGTCAGACTCAAGCAATGTTTGCAAAGCAACAAGGATTTGCTGGGTCATACGCTCTTGAACTTGAGGGCGTTGCGCAAAGAAACGAACAATACGGTTGATCTTAGACAGGCCAATGATCTTACCGCGAGGAATATAAGCAACAGCGGCTTTACCGTCGATTGTCACAAGGTGGTGTTCGCACGTACTAGTCACAGTAATGTCTTTCACGCGAACCATTTCGCTCACGTTCATCTTGTTTTCGATAACTGTGATCTTGGGGAAGTTGGAGTAATCCAAACCAGAGAAAATCTCGTCCACGTACATTTTTGCAATGCGGTGTGGCGTTTCCTCTAAGCTATCATCCGTAAGGTCGAGCTGAAGCAGACCAAGAATCTCACGCATGTGGTATTCAATCTTTTCCTTCTTCTCTTCACGGCTAACGGCATTAGGGCGCATTGGTGTTTCTAACCCGCGTTGCTCTAGCGCTTCTTTCACTAACTTTGCTGACTCGCTAAGACCTGACATTCCACTTCCTCTTTTGTAACTACCACTCTCGGTGTGAAATACAATTGCCGTGTTTTCATCCCGTAGCGTTAAAGTCGCTCAGTCCGATGTTTATAACGCCAAGGCACATAACAAGAATACACTGAGCTATTTTCTCATGCTCCGTAGGAACTTTACCCCTTTCGGATGGGTGACAAGGATACTCGGATTTTTGAATAATTACACCCATATTTTATAGGTGGACATTCTTACTCGGTCCCCTTTTATGGTAGAGTTGCCACAAAACAAAAGAACATAGGATTATCTCAATGGGCTGCTGCGACGCACCTGGCTTGATGCCAATTGAAGAAGCGATGGATAAGATGCTATCGCGAATCAAACCTATCCAAACGACACTTTCTCTTCCTCTTGCTAACGCTCTGGGTTTTGTGCTGGCTGAAGACATTTTATCGCCAATTCACGTGCCCCCTTTCGACAATTCAGCGATGGACGGTTATGCCATTCGTATTCAAGACCTAGAAGTGTCTACAGTGTTGCCTCTGGCAGGTAAATCCTTCGCAGGTCAGCCTTTTGAGGGTGAATGGCCGGCAGGCACTTGTGTTCGAATCATGACTGGTGCGAAAATTCCGGAAGGCTGTGATGCCGTTATCATGCAAGAAAATACGGAAGTGACCGACGCTGGTATCCAGTTCAACCAAACGGATGTGAAGCCGCAAAATAACATCCGCCCTACGGGTGACGACATCAAGCAAGGCGATATTGTATTGGCAAAAGGCGCGCGCCTGACACCGCGCGATATTCCAATGATTGCCTCTCTTGGTGTAAGCCATGTCACCGTCGTGCGTAAGCCAAAGGTGGCATTTTTCTCCACAGGTGATGAACTTAAATCATTGGGTGAGCCACTCAAGGCGGGTCAAATCTACGACAGTAATCGTTACGGTATTAAGCCGCTAATCGAAAACTTTGGCTGTGAAGCGATTGATCTTGGCATTATCCCTGACTGCCCAGAAACACTAAAAGCAACATTCGAAAAAGCACAAACGCTCGCGGATGTAGTTGTAACGTCTGGCGGCGTCAGCGTTGGTGAAGCAGATTACACCAAAGACATTCTTGAAGAACTTGGCGAAATCGGTTTCTGGAAACTGGCAATCAAGCCGGGTAAACCTTTCGCATTTGGCAAGTTAAGTACTGCTTGGTTCTGTGGGCTACCAGGTAACCCTGTATCTGCGGTGCTAACCATGTACGTACTTGTTCAACCAATGTTGGCTAAATTGGCAGGCCACACTGAATGGAAAGCGCCTGAGTCTATCCCTGCGACGACTAAAACCGCATTTAAGAAAGCGCCGGGACGTACAGACTACCAACGCGGTATCTATACTCTGGAAAACGGTAAATTTGTCGTTGAAACCACTGGCAACCAAAGTTCAGGAGCCTTTCGCTCAATGAGTTTGGCAAACTGCTTTGTTGTGTTGGAACGTGAGCGTGGCCGTGTGGAAGTTGGCGAAACGGTTCAAATCCAACTGTTTAACTCAACGTTATACTAGGAACATACCGTGGATATTCTTTCCGATCAGGAGATGCTGCGCTATAACCGCCAGATCATTCTTCGCCAGTTCGATTTCGAAGGGCAAGAAGCTCTCAAACAAAGCTCAGTGCTTATTTTGGGTGCTGGCGGTTTAGGTTGCGCTTCTAGCCAATACCTTGCCACGGCTGGTGTTGGCAATATTACTTTTATCGATGACGATATTGTTGAGCTCTCCAATTTACAACGCCAAGTATTGCACCACGACGCCGATATTGGCCGTAAAAAGGTTGACTCTGCGGCGGATGCGTTGCGGGAACTTAATCCTCATATCGAAGTAAACACCGTTGCTAAACGCCTCGATGATGCTCAACTTCAAGCTTTGATTGAACAACACACTGTGGTGGTCGATGCTTCAGATAACGTCGACACTCGCAATCAACTCAACCGACTCTGCTTTGCAACAAAAACACCGCTTATTTCTGGTGCAGCCATTCGTATGGAAGGTCAAGTGAGTGTGTTTACGTACGACGATCCAACTCAACCTTGTTACCAGTGCTTGAGTGCACTATTTGGTAGCGGTGCACTAAGCTGCGTTGAAGCGGGTGTAATGGCACCAGTGGTCGGGATTGTGGGCGCCGTACAAGCGATGGAAACCATCAAGGTGATCGCAAATTACGGCCAGCCAAAGAAAGGGAAAATCCTTATTCTCGATGCGCTCAGCATGTCGTGGCGAGAAATGAACTTGATGAAAATGCCTACCTGCCCTGTTTGTGGGTAAGTAACGCATTCGCTCCCGTGTCAATCGATTCTCAAAAAGCTCAACGTAACGTTGAGCTTTTTCTTATTCTGAGATTCATATTTCGAACCAAATAACTTACCGATATAAAAATCATTATAAACAGTAAGTTAAAAACTGGCACACTCCTTTCATTGCATATCATACAAACCAATGAGAGGGCGAATCATGAAAAGGACATCACTATTACTTGGATCTCTGTTCGCAAGCGCATACGTAAGCGCAGCGCCATTCGACACTTGTCCGAGCAAAGCATATTTATTCCAATCGACCCCAGTGCAAGTTTACGGCGTTAATCTGGTTACCGGATCAACCAAGTTACTGACCGACGATGTGGGCTTAGCATCTGGTATTAACGGCGTCGGTTTCAACTTCACTGATCGATACATCTATGGTTACGATACAACCAACTTGAAAATCGTACGTTTAGGCCAGGACTTTCAAGCAGAAACTCTCAACGTACAAGGGCTTCCTAGCCATACGTTTTTTGTCGGCGACGTACACAACCACGTCTACTACTTGTATCGCAAAGGTAAAGGGCTGTTTTCCATTGATCTGTCGCCGTTAGATACGGACCCAAATGCTACCTTAACCCTGAATAAAATCACATCAAATGCAAGTGTGAGTTTAACCGATTTTGCGTTCCACCCTGGTGACGGTGCGCTCTATGGTATCGATAATGGGTCTGGCGTATTGTATAAATTCGATACAAAAACAGGCCAAGCAACCGCGATCGGCAATACAGGGGAAACGGGTACCTTTGGTGCAGGCTACTTTGATGTAAACGGAAACTACTACGTATCGCGTAATCAGGACGGCAAAATTTATCGCGTCGACTTATCAGAAAACAATGCAGCCAATATCGCTGCGGGCATTGTTCCTGCTGTAGAGTTTGTGTCTAACGGTCCAAGTTCCAGCCAAAATGACGGTGCCCGATGCGCGAACGCTCCTGTTATTGACGAAGACGAGCCAATTGACTTTGGTGATGCACCTGACACTTACGCTACCTTGCTCTCTTCTAACGGACCACGCCACGCTGTTGATGGTGTAACTTGGCTTGGCACAATTGCGCCAGATGGTGATGCTGATGGACAAGTGGCTCCGTCTGGAGATAACAAAGTTGGTACAGCAGATGAAGATGGCGTCGGCTTTGTTGCCGCACTCGACCCAGGGTTAAGTTCACTGGTGAACGTAACTGCATCGACATCCGGCTACTTGTCAGCTTGGTTTGACTGGAATCGAGATGGTGACTTTGCTGACGAAGGTGAGCAAGTATTCACTGATGAGTTACTCTCTGAAGGCAGCAATACGCTTCCATTTGTCGTCTCTGAACTGGCAACCGCAGGTCCTAGCTGGAGCCGATTCCGCTTTAGCCAACAAACTGGTCTGAACTTCGATGGCGGATCAACATCAGGTGAAGTAGAAGATTACCCAATCACAATCACTGAAAACGGCGTATCCGTTCAGCACTTCCCAAGTGCCGATTCCTACGCAACGGTCGCGTATGAAGACAACTGGCCTTACACCGCTGACTACGACATGAATGACGTTGTAATTAAGTTCCGTATGACTGAAACACGTATGGACGGCACGGTGGAAAATATCCAAATTAGCGGAGATCTGGCCGCCTATGGGGCTGGCTATAAAAATGGCTTTGCTATTCGTCTACCTGGCGTTTCGAAAGCGAGTATTGAAAACGGCTTAACAAAGCTAACGTTTAATGGCAAAGAACAACCGACCAACGGTCTAGAAGCGATATCAGAAGAAGCCATCTTCATTATCAGTGACGACCTCAGTCAGTATGCGCAAAGTCAATGTGCGTATTTTAGAACCCAAACGGGTTGTAATGATAACGTCGCGTTGTCTTTCACACTGACCATCTACTTTAAGGAAGGAGCCGACCGCTCAGCGCTACAGGCCATGCCTTATGACCCATTTATCTTTGCCACACCCAATACATATCACGGCGATGGCATCACCTTTCAACCAGGTAGAAAATGGGAAGTACATTTGCCAGACCAAGCACCAACTGAGCAGTTTGATGACGCAAACCTATATGGCGTGGGCGTAGACGCAAGTGACCCGGCTCGAGGCGTGTACTTCAAAACAGCGAACAATCTCCCTTGGGCATTGCTTATCGTCGAAGAGTGGAATTGGCCGCTAGAGAAAGTTGACTTAGTTGACGCTTACCCAGAGTTTGCCACCTACGCCGAGTCTGGTGGGCGAGAAGGAGCAAACTGGCATACCCAACCTAAAGCAAACAAACGTTACATTCCATAGGAGAAGCATCATGAAAAACTTAATCACAATCATCATGGGATTAGCGTTAACAGCCTGCGGTGGTGGCGGTGGCGACAAAAGCAACGATAACGCTACTCCACCTCCAGCTCAAACTACCGTTATTGTTGAAGAGCCAAGCATGCAAAATTTAGACGTACCAGATGGGTTCGATTATGACCCAAGGTTAGAAAGCTCACTTGCGGTAGATATTAGTGGTTACTCTTTACAGCGCGCACATCTGAGCATTTATAAGGAGTACCGTGAAGATGCGTCTGGAACCTACCAAGCGAAATATTCGAGCAATGTTGCTTCTGCTGCGCTGACGAGTGGGAAAGCTAACTTAGACTTCTCCACCTCGGATAGCCAAGGTAACCTGTTAATCGAAATTTGGTTCTACGATGGCTCAGAACCTCTGCAAAAAGTCGTCTCAACCGGAAATACGACATGGCGCATGTAAGATGCTCTATTGGTGAGCATTGATACTCGGGACTGGCGCAAGCCACAGGTTTTAAGACAAAATGATTACTTGAAACAATAGCAATGGAGCGCAAATTGGATAATCCCAAAACCTATATGTTGGTCTTCAGCGGTTTCATTGCCCTACTTGTGCTCTTGTTGCTCATTAAGCAGACGGATGAGAACACGGTTTCAGCCACCGTCATTAGCAACACTTTAACTCAGTCCCTTGATGGTCAACGTCGGTACCTCACTATTAATTCACCTGAGATAGAGCAACAACGAGTGACGGTTCCAGTGTCCGCATCTTGTCCAGTGGGCTCTATTGCGTTGTTCCACCAAGCATCCCGCTCAAGTCTTGACTCATCCCTTTCATTCATTCGCTGTGAGTAAAGCTACTGTGCGGACTTCCCAAATCAGAAGGATTTAACCATGCAAGCATTGATCGATGCCAAAGAACTTCATGCTTTATTAGACCAACCAAATGTAAAACTTCTAGACGCGAGTATTCGTTTTCAAATTCCTTCCGAAGGGAAAAAGATCACCAATAAGTGGATTCCAGGCTCATTGCGTTTCGACTACGACAATGACTTTTGTCTCCCAGATACCAATCTCCCTCATATGATGCCAACAGAAGAAGGATTTAATAACAGCGCTCAGAAACTTGGCCTGAACAACGAAGACCTTATTGTTGTTTATGACAACTCAGGAACACTCGCCTCTCCGCGCGCATGGTGGATGTTTAAGGCAATGGGACACGATAATGTCAAAGTGCTTAATGGTGGCCTCCCGGCTTGGATTGAGGCTGGACTGCCTGTCACGGATGTCTTGTCAGAAGCTAAGCAGCTTGGAAACTTTACCGGGAAATTAAATAAACATGCTTTTTTGGACGCAAATGCAATATTAGAGTACTCAAACAATTGCAGTGCAAACATTGTTGACGCTCGCTCACGTGCACGTTTTTTAGGCGAGGTACCAGAGCCAAGAGAAGGACTGCGTTCTGGTCATATTCCTAATTCTGTTTGCCTCCCTTTCCAAACATTATTGAGTAATGGCTTTATAAAGGCAGACTCGGAATTGAAACAAGCATTTAGTGCACTAACGTTATATAATGATAAATCAATCATTTTCAGTTGTGGCTCAGGTGTAACGGCCTGTATTTTGCTGCTAGCAGCATACCAGTTAGGTTGGCGTGATTTATCGGTCTATGACGGGTCATGGACAGAATGGGGCGCAGACCACTCATTACCCATTACTCGCTAATCTAGGAGCTATCGAAGCGGCATGGTCAGGTTAAAGAAGAACATTTGGACACTATACATGGCGCTACTTACGATAAGTGCCGTGCTGTTCGTGTTGTTTGGCCGCTACCATTATGAGTCAACCCTGAATAAGTACAAAGATAAGCAGCTCCTACAATTGGAGCTGTTTGCCTCTTCTGTCGAATCACTTCTGAAAGGACAAGAATCGTTACTTGAAGTCATTGGTCATCAGTTGGTCGAGAGAAATGACTTTACTCGTACAGCAGCAGTTCAAACTCGCCCGATGCTGGACAAACTGCTCAGTATCCATCCGGCGATTATTGGATTCGGCCTAACCAACCCCGATGGAGACTACATCGCCGTAAGCTCCAACTTGATCTTGGCAAAGCTGCATAATCTAAAACAAGATCCATTGACTCGTGATACCTTTTTGGCAGCGCTCAACTCCGACCGAATGATTATAGGTCGAACGTATTTTATGCCAGCTCAAGATTCACTTGTGATTCCGATCCGAAAAGCAATTCCAAATAAAGATGGTGTTGTACAAGCAGTGATGACGGCTGGCTTTAATATGAATTCATCTTCGGTTTTTCGTAACAATATCCATGCCAATGAGCACAACCGGGTCACATTGATCCGCAGTGATGGCTACCTTACTTTTAGCTCGTCAGAAGATACAACCCTAGAAGATTACCTAAAACCTGCCAATGATTTAGATATAAAAGCCGTTATGGCTCAAATCACAAAAGATTCAGGCTGGGATATGGCGCAACTAAAAGAGCTCACACGAGCGCTCAATATTGTTGTCGACAATTCTCGCCTGAGTGAGTTAATCACATTGAGATACCTTCCTGATTATCATCTTTGGGCCTCTTCCTCGACAGATTTGAATTTTATTAAGCGCGGATTTTACGAACAGTTTGCACTGTACTCGATTGTTTTTCTTATCGTCCAAGGTGCTTTTTACGCTTTATTTCGCTCCATTGCGAACAATGAACATAAAACAAAACTGCGTTTGCTCTATCAAGCGAACCACGATCATCTCACTGGATTACCAAACCGAGAGTACCTACGCGCAAACATTCGACACTGGCTTTCTGGGAAAGGGAATCCTTTTTCTTTGATGTTTATCGATATTGATAATTTCAAATCAGTCAACGACACACATGGTCATGACTTTGGCGACGAAGTTCTAAAACAAATATCTATCCGCTTAAACACCTTTGTTAACGATGGCCGATTAATCATCCGTGAAGCCAGTGACGAGTTTATTTTTCTAACAAATCGAATTGATGAAGTAAGCGTTAAAAGACTAGCGAGCGACTTAATAAAGGTGCTATCAGAACCCTACGAAGTCAATGACAGTCAGTTTCTGCTCAGTTGCAGTATTGGTATTGCCTGCTATCCACACCATGGTGAAACATTAGATGAACTGCTCCTGTCAGCCGATATTGCGATGTATCAAGCGAAAAAACAACGCAACGTATACAGCCTGTTCAATCAGCAGATGCAAGCTACACACCTGCGTAAAATGAAAATTGAGCAACGCCTGAGGCTCGCGATAGATAAGCAAGCGCTTCATATGGTTTATCAACCTCAGTTAAACCTAGAAGGCGATATTTATGGTGTCGAAGCGCTTATTCGTTGGAGTGATGATGAGCTCGGCTTAGTCCCACCAAGTGAATTTATTCCCGTCGCAGAAAGCACTGGGTTGATGGTTCGTATTGGTGAACAAATCATTGAAAATAGCCTGACAGATATGGCTAAACTGACTGGTAATATTGATACATCTATCCAGATGTCTATTAACATCTCGGTCAAACAGTTTGTTCACGCCAAATTCATTACTAATCTTATGAATGCTATTGAGAAACGCGGCATCGAATGTTCAAAGATTACCCTAGAGATCACCGAAAACCTGTTTATTGAAGATCTTGAAAAGTTCGCACCAATTTGCGAGCGCTTGCATGCTCTTGGCTTTAAAATCTCGCTCGATGATTTCGGGACTGGCTACTCTTCATTAAGCATGTTGCGTACGCTACCTATTGACGAGGTGAAGATTGACAAGAGCTTTGTCGATCACATTGAGCATGACAAAAAAGCACTGAACATGGTTAAGAATATCATTTCTATCGGCAAAAACTTTGAAATGAAAGTACTGGCTGAAGGAGTAGAAACGCTGCAACAACTGAATGAGTTAAAAGCTTGCGGTTGTGATTTGATTCAGGGCTACTTCTACTCTAAACCTTTATCGCTTGAAGACTTGATCGCTTTTACGAAGCAGAACCAAAGCAAAGAAACCGTAGTTGAATAACTACGATCGCTTTGCTTAGAAGGTTTTATTTATTCATTTCTTGGTACATCACCTCCACCAACTCGCCTTTCGGGTCGCCTGATAATTCCCAGGTAAAAATGCCACCTAAGTTCGCCTGTTTAGCCCAATTTGCTTTGGCTTTGATCGAGCGTTGATCTTCGTAAGAGATAAAGACTTTCTTTACAGGATGCCACAAGTAAGGCGCTTGAGATTGCTCATCATACTTGTACTCGTAGCCCTGCTCCGCTCCATAGTTCTTCACCAAATCCCAAAACATGAAATAGCCGTTCTCACCCGTACCAAACTGCGCTCCTTGCTCGGATACAAGATCTTGCGTTGGTAAGCCACCCGAGAAGTCTTTGGTGCCTTGCCAGCCACGCCCGTAAAACGCAGCGCCAATCACCAGTTTCTCACTTGGAATACCGAGCTCGATCATCTGGTTGATGAACACGTCTGCGCCCATGCCCCACCAGCTTCGCTCAGTCGCATGCAAGTTGGTAGTATGCCCGGTTTGCTGCCCCCAACCACCAAGGAAGTCATACGTCATTGCAAACATGTTAGTTAGGTACGGCTCCGCGGCTTTCCAATCGATACCTGCAGCTTTTGGACCAACGCCAACAGCAGTAGAGAGCTCGTATTCACGTTTGGTTTGATTTGTGAGTTCATCTAACTCTGCACGCATGGTTTTTACCAAATAGGTAAAGGCCTCACGCTCAGATGCTTTTTGTTCATCAGAAAGCTTGGTGTCAGGGTTCCAAGGCGACGTTGTTAAACCGCCACCACCTGGGTATTCCCAATCCAGATCAATACCATCAAAGAAATCATATTGAGCAATCAACTTAACGGCAGTTTTTGAAAATTGCTCCATCGCTTGTTTGCTTTTCGCCATAGCATGGAACGGTTCGGACATTGTCCAACCACCAAAAGAAGGGAGAATTTTAAGATCAGGATGTTGTTTCTTCATTTCAGCAAGTTGAGCGAAGTGGCCTTTGTATGGCACGTTAACGGAGACATCACCAAAGTCCTTTTCTAATGCTGCTTCGGTATCGACAATGATCGCCGTATACGGATCTTTTCCTTCACATTGTTCGGCAACCAGTTTTTGTACCGTTTCAGAAGCACCAGCATGAGGACCACACATACTAAGAAACGCGTAAATCACATGCGTCAGCTTATCTGCGGGAATATCGTTCACCGTGTATGGGTTTTCTGCGTTAGAGTACTGCCAATCCGCAAAGTAACCCGCTACGACTTTTTGCTCGGCGTGCGCCGCACCAGTCAGTCCCATAATCAGTGCAGCAAGAAGTGTCTTTTTCATTATGTTCTCCAGAGTAAATGTACAAATTTAAAGCTACTCCTAGAGAATATTTTTAACTTGAAAACGAAATCAGGCTGCGAGTCATTTATAACTCCTCGCAGCCTGATTACATAAGTTGCATATTATTTGTGCTAACTCTCAGATGCCGCGTTGCCGTGCATTTGCTCATCTAAGTTGAGTACCGTTAATGCGTTGCTAACGCTCGTGGCGATCACGTCTATCGCTCCAGTTCTTAATGCTCCGAGTAGAGCGAGTGGCTTGCTGTTCTCTGCTGCGATCGCAATGACTTCCGAGATCGGCCGAAACTCTTCAATACCAAGTCCAATTACTCGGTCACTCATTACCGTGTTCGCTACATTACCGTGAATATCAAAGAAGTCATAACCAGCAAAATCCCCTACCACACCTTGTTGAAGTCTCGACTGAACCACTTCATCAGGCGTAAACCAACCTAAGTCGACCATGTAACTGTTTTCACTCATGTCACCAATACCAACCAAAGCGACATCGGCTTTACGTGCTAGGTCGAGCGTTTGTTTCACGGTTGCATTTTGCATGAAAGCCAACTTCTGTTCTCTGTTCTCTGCATAAGCCGGCGCATAGAGAGTTTCGGACGTTCCACCGTACTTTTTCGCTAACTGACGACAAATGTGGTCGGCGTTATACATACCACCACGTGGGTGAATACCGCCGATACCACACACAAATTTACAGTCGCGCGGGGTGATCACCCCAATATGATGAGCAACAGAAGATACGTTACGCCCTTGTCCAACGGTCACCACCATGCCGTTTTTAAGCGTGCTGGTGAGATAATTGGACACCAATCCCGACACCTGTAGTCGCTGTGCCTCTTCATTTGGCTGATCAAGAGCGACAAGCGCACGCTTAACGCCGAATCGCTCGATCAAACGTTGCTCAATCTTGGCGCTAAACACCGGGTGGTATTTAACGGTGATTTCAACGATGCCTTCATCACGCGCCTGCTTGAGCATTCGCCCGACCTTTGCGCGTGATATGGCAAATTTTCTCGATATCTCTTCCTGAGTCGCACCGTCTTGATAATACGCGACGGAAATCTCTGTCAACAAATCCGTGTTTTCAATGGAAATATCTTGATTAGAACTGCTCATGGTTTCTCTCGCCCTTTAAGAGGATCGATATTGTATGCAATAAGTGAGCATATGCTCATTGACTTAGCATATGTTCTTTATCAATTTAAACGCTACATTTGCTCATCGCAATAACATTTTCTCACTACAGTTTTTTACCCTCACGTACAACGCTCAACCTTTGAACAATAAGGGCAAACGTTTATTTGGGTTAACCACTAAACACACAGTAAAAAAACGTTGATGAAGTTCACTATAAGTCGATTTCAGCGATTGACTTTCAGCATAGATAGGATAAATATGGACACATCATTTACTCAGCTATCGATCAAATGTTCATTGCATTTGTTCGGTAACGAAATTTTCCGTAGTTGGCTGAGCAGATGTCTCATTAAATGCGATGAGACGATTAGCTAACTCGCTTGCAAATGCACAAGCTGTGATAACAAAAATCACGCTTAAGCCCATTTAAATAGGATGATCGATTATGAGCAACAAGTTAGAGCAACTTCGTAAACTAACGACTGTAGTAGCAGACACTGGCGAAATTGATGCAATCAAAAAGTATCAACCAGAAGACGCAACAACTAACCCTTCTCTTATCCTGAAAGCCGCTCAAATCGCAGAGTACGCACCTCTAATCGATGCTTCAATCGAATATGCTAAAGCACAGAGCAACGACAAAGCTCAACAAGTTCAAGACACTTGTGACATGCTTGCAGTAAACATCGGTAAAGAAATCCTAAAAACTATTCCAGGTCGTATCTCTACAGAAGTTGACGCACGCCTATCTTACGATATGGAAGGCAGCGTAGCGAAAGCACGTCAACTAGTAAAAATGTACAACGATGCAGGCATCACTAACGACCGCATCCTTATCAAACTAGCGTCTACTTGGGAAGGTATCCGCGCAGCAGAAATCCTAGAGAAAGAAGGCATCAACTGTAACCTAACGCTTCTATTCTCATTCGCTCAAGCGCGTGCTTGTGCAGAAGCTGGCGTATTCCTAATCTCTCCATTCGTTGGCCGTATTATGGACTGGTACAAAGCGAAAGAAGGCCGTGACTTCGAAGCTTCAGAAGATCCAGGCGTACTGTCTGTAACTAAGATCTACAACTACTACAAAGAGTACGGCTACAAAACTGTTGTAATGGGCGCAAGCTTCCGTAACATCGGTGAGATCCTAGAACTGGCTGGCTGTGACCGTCTAACTATCGCTCCTGCTCTACTTGCTGAGCTAGAAGCTGCAGAAGGTGAAGTGGTTGAGAAGCTAGTTGATTCTAAAGGCGCAGCTGAGCGTCCTGCACCAATGACTCATTCTGAGTTCCTATGGGAACACAACCAAGACCCAATGGCGGTTGAGAAACTGGCTGAAGGCATCCGCAACTTCGCCGTTGACCAAGGTAAACTAGAAGCGATGATCAAAGCTAAGCTTTAATTGCTTACCAAAAGCGAGTAGCCCGTCTACTCGCTTTTACCATCAGCGCTTATTCAAGATTTTCTATTTGAACTTGTTTCGACGAGTTCCCTCTATTTAAACCCTTATCGAGAAGTAATCACTATGGATCGTAAATATCTAGCAAATGCAATTCGTGCGCTAAGCATGGATGGTGTTCAACAAGCTAACTCTGGTCACCCAGGTGCACCTATGGGCATGGCTGATATCGCTGAAGTTCTTTGGCGCTCTCACCTAAACCACAACCCATCAAACCCAGAGTGGGCCGACCGCGACCGCTTCGTACTGTCTAACGGCCACGGCTCAATGCTAATTTACTCTCTACTGCACTTGAGCGGTTACGAGCTATCTATCGATGATCTGAAAAACTTCCGTCAGCTTCACTCTAAGACTCCAGGTCACCCAGAGTACGGCTACGCGCCTGGTATCGAGACAACAACGGGTCCTCTAGGTCAAGGCATCACGAATGCGGTTGGTATGGCTCTAGCTGAGAAAGCGCTAGCAGCACAGTTCAACAAAGAAGGCCACGACATCGTTGACCACTTCACTTACGTGTTCATGGGCGACGGCTGTCTAATGGAAGGTATCTCGCACGAGGCATGTTCTCTAGCAGGTACGCTAGGCCTAGGCAAACTGATCGCATTCTGGGATGACAACGGCATCTCTATCGATGGTCACGTTGAAGGTTGGTTCTCTGACGACACGCCTAAGCGTTTTGAAGCGTACGGCTGGCACGTAATCCCAGCAGTAGACGGTCACGATTCTGAAGCGATCAACGCTGCAATCGAAGCGGCGAAAGCGGATCCACGTCCTACACTTATCTGTACTAAGACAATCATCGGTTTTGGTTCACCAAACAAATCTGGTTCACACGATTGTCACGGTGCGCCACTAGGTGCAGAAGAAATCGCAGCAACACGCAAAGAACTAGGTTGGGAGCACGGTCCTTTTGAAATTCCGCAAGAAGTCTACGCAGAATGGTCAGCGAAAGAAACAGGCGCAGCTAAGGAAGCAGCGTGGAACGAGAAATTTGCAGCTTATGAAGCAGCGTACCCTGAGCTGGCAGCTGAATTTAAACGCCGCGTAAACGGTGAGCTTCCTGCACAATGGGAAGAGAAAGCAAGCCAAATCATTGCCGATCTTCAAGCAAACCCAGCAAACATTGCATCACGTAAAGCATCTCAAAACGCTCTAGAGGCATTTGGTGCTCTACTACCTGAGTTCATGGGCGGCTCTGCTGACCTAGCGCCTTCTAACCTAACCATGTGGTCTGGTTCTAAGTCTCTAGAAGCAAGTGACTTCTCTGGTAACTACATCCACTACGGTGTACGTGAATTCGGTATGACGGCTATCATGAACGGTATTGCGCTACACGGTGGTTTCGTTCCTTACGGCGCGACATTCCTAATGTTCATGGAGTACGCTCGTAACGCTATGCGTATGGCGGCTCTGATGAAGATTCAGAACATCCAAGTATACACGCACGATTCTATCGGTCTTGGCGAAGATGGCCCAACTCACCAACCAGTTGAGCAAATGGCATCGCTACGTCTAACGCCAAACATGAGCACATGGCGTCCATGTGACCAAGTTGAATCAGCAGTGGCTTGGAAACTAGCGATTGAACGTAAAGATGCACCAACTGCGCTTATCTTCTCTCGTCAAAACCTAGCGCAACAAGAGCGTGATGCAGAGCAGCTAGCAAACATCGCAAAAGGTGGTTACATCCTGAAAGATTGCGAAGGCAAACCAGAGCTAATCCTTATCGCAACAGGTTCAGAAGTTGAGCTAGCAGTAGAAGCAGCAGCACAGCTAACTGCTGAAGGTAAGAAAGTACGCGTTGTTTCAATGCCATCAACAGATGCATTCGACAAACAAGACGCCGCTTACCGTGAAGCCGTTCTACCATCAGACGTAACAGCTCGTATCGCTATCGAAGCAGGTATTGCTGACTTCTGGTACAAGTACGTAGGCTTCGACGGTCGCATCATCGGTATGACTTCATTCGGTGAATCTGCACCTGCTGGTGAACTATTCAAAATGTTCGGTTTCACTACTGAAAACGTAGTAAATACAGCAAAAGAACTACTAGCGTAATTGCAGTAAAAAGATAATCAGTTTTCTCTATTGCGAATGTGAAAACTGAAAAGCCCCGCCAGCAATGGCGGGGCTTTCTTTTATCTGGCCCCTATTTGTGTAAACACAGCCAGAAAGTGAACACAACGACTATCGTTACGGCTATTTGTCTTCAAATCGAAGCGCGAGCTGATAGAAATCTTGTACTTGCTCTTTCAACTGACGGCTGTTTTGCTCTACGGAGTGCGTTGCTGCCAAGTTTTGCTCTGCCGTAGAAGCAATAGAGTGAATATGCTGATTTACATCGCTGGATAGCTTCAGCTGGTTATTCGCCGCTTCCGCCACATCGACCATCAACCCACTCATGCTTTGCATCATCTGTTCAACCTCAGACAAGCGAAGCGCGCTTTGTTCTGCAACCTGAGAACAGGTATCCGTTTGCTCTTTGTTTGCCAGAATGTCTTTTTGCCAACTTTGTATCGTCGCCAACATAGCAGAGATAGACGCTTGGATTTGTTCAGTTGCATTGGATGTGCGACCAGAGAGCGCGCGCACCTCATCGGCAACAACAGCAAAACCACGACCTTGCTCACCCGCCCTCGCCGCTTCAATTGCCGCGTTAAGTGCCAGTAAATTGGTTTGTTCTGCGATCCCACCAATCTCTTCCATCAAATGATTCACTTTCTGCGCCTGATCACTCAGCTGATACGTCGTTTCCGTCGCTTTTTCAGCTTGAAGGCTCAACTGCGTTAGATTGGTGTGCGTTTGATCGATGGTTTCCTTCGCCATCAAGCATGACTTCAATGTGTCATCAATTAGCATATGGGCATCATTGGTGCTAGAAGAGACTGAATTCGCCGAAGACTCCACCTCTTGAGTCGCATCACGTACGCGATGAATATCGGTGTTTTGCTGATTTAATGCAGCCGAAACTTCTGCTGTGGTTTGACTGAGTTCTTCGGCGCAATGCTGCAACGGCAGTGCGGAGTCTGTCATTCTTCCCAACACGGTTCGAATTCTTGCGGACAGCATTTTGATATGGAAATCGGCAATCGAAAATGCCGTATTACCGGAATAGATCAAGCGACTCACGCTGTCGTATTGCTTTTGTAACTTTTTCAGTTGTTGAGGCGTATCAATTAATTCTTGGCGGAATAACAACGCTAGAACACTCGCAGGTAGTGCACTTGCAAGCCAAGCTAATGGACCTTCAATAGACAATGCATATGCGGCTGCAGGTGCGGTCAATGCGCCAAGTAGAATCGCATAGCGAATGGTTTCATTGATTTTCAACGACCAAGTACGACCTGATTTCTCGGCGGCGCGCATACTCTTGTAGGCTTTCGTGGCTATATCAACCCACTCTCGCTTTGGCTTCACGCGCACAGATTGATAACCAACAACGTGGTTATTTTCATAAATAGGGGTGACATAGGCATCAACCCAATAGTAACCGCCCGACTTAGTGGCATTCTTAACCATGCCGCGCCAGGCTTTGCCTTGCTTAAGACGTGCCCACATATCGCCGAAAGCGGCTTTAGGCATGTCATTGTGGCGAACGATATTGTGGTTCTGACCGACGAGTTCTTCGTGAGTGTACTCAGCAACACGGCAAAAGGCTTCGTTACAATACGTAATAACACCTTGTAGGTTCGTTGTTGAGACGAGTTCCTCAGACTCCCTCACGAGAGTTTCTTGAGCTTTATGAGAAATATTGACTGACATAGACGAAACTTCTGTAGTTTTTATTGATTTTCGGCAAGATATATACAGGATTTTTATTTTTATTACAAAAAGTTAGACAAAAAGTCTTATCAATTCGACATTTTTAGTGTGGGAATTCACATTATCAATAAAAATATAAAGAAGAAGTTGTGGAGTTGAGCTAATAAACAAAACCCGACACGTTATGCCGGGCTATGTATAGAAGATCTAATCAAGCAGTTTGGGATTCCGTTTCTTTGTTCGTTTTCAAAGCAAACATCACGATGACGAGTAACACAAAAGGAAGAACGTACAAATTAAGGTTTTGCCAACCTACGGTGGATTCAAGCCAGCCAGATAGTAATGCAGTGATAGTGACACAACTGAACACGAAGAATTCATTAAACGCTTGAGCCTTGCTCCTGTTTTTCGCTTCATAGCTTTGACTAAATAACCCAGTTGCCGCGATAAACATAAAGTTCCAACCAACGCCTAACAGAACTAAAGCAAGACTAAAGTGCCAAATGGACACTCCGTGTATGTTAATTCCAATACAAGCAACAAATAGCAATCCACCGGCTAAAATCATATTCTTCGCGCCAAACCGCTCTATCAAGCGTCCCGTGACAAACGCCGGTGCAAACATGCCCAGCACATGCCATTCGATCACTCCTGCCGCTTTGTCAAAATCAAAGCCACAACCAATCATCGCCAGAGGCGTTGCTGTCATTAAAATGTTCATTACCGCATACGCAACCATTGCGGCGATAACCGCTAGCATGAAATTAGGTCGACGGATAATGTCCCCCACTTTATCCGCTTTAGTATGTAGAACTTGCGTGTGTGCTGGTGGAAAACGAATCGTTTGCAGCACGATCAACGCAGTTATATAAAGTCCAATAAGCACGGCAAAAGCACTAATGTACAAACCATCATTTGACCATTGCTGCGAATACACCGCCAAATTAGGGCCAAGTATCGCCGCTAGTACCCCTCCCGCCATAGATATCGAAATCGCCCTGTGTCTTGCCGACTCTTCACACACTTCAATAGCAGCAAATCTGTATAGCGTACCGAAGCCAATACCAACACCGAGCAAAAAGGTAGAAACACAGAATAGATAGAAGTTCTGTTGACTTAACGCATACGTCGCTAGGCTGGCACCCAAAATGCCAATAACATTACCGAGACTAAACCCAAGTCGACGTCCCAACTTGCCCATAATTAGTGATGCTGGGATCGTCGCAGCCATCAGTCCTAAAAATTGCAGCGCAACGGGCAACGTAATAAAACTTGATGACGGCGCAAGTGTTTTGCCAATAAGGGCAATAACAGATATGAGTAAAATATTCCCTGTCATTAATAGGGCTTGGCAAAGGGATAATAGCCATACATTACGATTCAATTCCAAATTCCTTTTGGTTACAGCGCATACAGATAACATATAGGAAAGCAGAAACAATAGAAAGAGATGCGAGTAATTCTCAATAAAAAAGAGCCAGAAGCACAATGCCTCTGGCTCTTTAAAAAAGTTCTTTCTGTTGAGCTTATTTGTTACGGCGCGCTTTTACTGCATCTGAAAGCTGACGAAGTACGGTTTCCGTATCTTCCCAACCGATACATGCATCGGTAATCGACTGACCATAAGTGGCCGCTTTGCCATCTACTAGGTCTTGGCGACCTTCAACTAAATGAGACTCAATCATCACACCAAAAATTGCTTCTTCGCCACCAGCGATTTGCTCTGATACGTCATCAGATACCAACATTTGACGTTTGAACTGCTTCGAGCTGTTAGCGTGGCTAAAATCAATCATCACTTTTTTCGGTAGCCCTGCGCCGTCTAACTCGTTTTTAATTTGAGCAACATGCGCTGCACTGTAGTTTGGCTCTTTACCACCACGGAGAATGATATGGCAATCAGGATTGCCAGCGGTTTCTACGATCGCAGAATGACCGTATTTTGTTACTGATAAGAAGTGGTGAGAAGCACTTGCAGAACGAATCGCATCGCTCGCGATCTTAATGTTCCCGTCTGTACCATTTTTAAACCCAACAGGACAAGAAAGACCAGAAGCAAGCTCACGGTGAACCTGAGATTCTGTCGTACGAGCACCGATAGCACCCCAACTGATCAGATCCGCCACGTACTGAGGCGTAATCATATCTAGGAATTCACTCGCGGTTGGCAAGCCCATATCGGTAAGATCAAGAAGAAGCTTACGTCCAATACGCAGACCATCATTCAGCTTGTAGGTATCATTCAGGTAAGGATCGTTGATCAGACCTTTCCATCCTACCGTTGTACGCGGTTTCTCAAAATAAACTCGCATCACAACTTCTAGTTGTTCACCAAGTTCATCACGTAATACTTTTAGCTTTTTACCATATTCAACCGCAGCAGCAGGATCGTGAATGGAACACGGGCCAACAATTACAAGTAATCGGTCATCTTTTCCTTCAAGAATATTGTGAATGGCATTACGGCAATCAAAAGTGGTCGAAGAAGCGGTTTCAGTCGCTGGGAACTTCTCTAATACTGCTACAGGTGGCAATAACTCTTTTACTCTATTTATTCTTACATCATCAGTTTGAAACATTACTTCTACTTCCTGGTTTTTATTTCCGACCCAATTTTTTGCCAACTGAACTCATTGCAACATTGTTCACAAAGCGAGCAGCATCAAGGGCTCTGGTCATTTTCTGTCTAGCGTTTAAGTAACTTATCGGCTTAGGCGTAGACTTGCAATCAGTTTTTGCAAATAAATGCAAATAAAAACCACCTGTTAACTACCGCGCACAATGTAAAATAAACTTTACGAAAAAAAGTTCAAAATAATCATCAATTTTCTTATGACCCCAAAAATCTTTACTACAATGTAAGAAATATCAGAAGTTTGTGAGGTGTTATTGGTTATTAAATGTTGATCAAGTTCAAAGATATTGTTGCTTGATATGAAATGATTAGAATATTAAACTAATTTCTTATAAACGCTGGTTTTTTCTAATTTTTTGATAAAACGAAGTAGAAGTTAATATGCAATCAATACAAGGAAACATTATGAACAAAGTAGCAATTGCAGTAGCAGCAGTGGTAGCTGGTAGTAGCGCGCTTTTAAACTCTGCTCAGGCTGAAATGTATATCGGGGGCAAAGTAGGCATGACTACACTTGACGATGCTTGCTATCTAAATAGCCCTTGTGATGATGAAGCTTTTGGTGCTGGACTACATATCGGTTATGACTTCACCGATATCATCGGGCTAGAGTATGGTGTCGACTTCTTAGGCGATTACAAAGCTAACTTTAAGTCAGGGGCTAATACAGTTAATACGATCGACGGCAATTTAACGGCTTTAACTCTCGCACCTAAATTTAACTGGCACTTGAACGAATCTTGGAACTTATTCGCTAAGATCGGTGGTGCTTACATGATGTCTGATGACGAAAAAGATTTCGTTCCAACTGGCTCGCTAGGTGCTGAATACACTATCGACAGAAACTGGAGCGTACGCGCAGAATATCAACGCTATCAAGACCTGTCTGATGACGTATGGGACGACATGGACGCTAACTTCTTCGGTATCGGCTTTAACTACAAATTTGCGGCTGCGCCAGTGGTTGCGGCAGTTGTAACAGAGGAAGTGGTTGAGCCAGATCCAGAACCAGTGATGATGAGCAAAGTGCACAAAGAAGAGTACGGTACAGGTACGTTTGAATTCGACAGTGCTAAGCTAACAGACTCTGTTTCGGAGCGTCTAGACAACTTCGTATCATTCTTGAACGAATACCCTCAAGCTCAAGTAGAGATCACTGGCTACACGGATAGCTCTGGTCCTGCGACTTACAACCAAAAACTGTCTGAGCGTCGTGCTCAATCTGTTGCGGATTACCTAACTGCTGCAGGCATTGACTCAGATCGTTTAACTGTGAAAGGCATGGGTGAAGAAAACCCAGTTGCTGACAACAGCACTCGTGAAGGTCGTGAGAAAAACCGTCGCGTAGAGGTTGTGGTTCCTTCGTTTGAATACCAAGAGCTAGTTCAACCTGAATAAACATCTATGATACTTTATCTATGATGTTGTAACAGTTAATGGGGTGCGTTTGCACCCCATTTTGATCTCGCTTTATCGCTCTTTTTACTATGGTTTTGGAAAAAAGATTAACTCGTTATCTTGCACCATAACGCAATCCATACCCGCTGCATGCGCCGCTCGTTTACCTAGCTCGGTATCCTCGAATACAAGACATTGTGACGCTTCCAACCCAAGATGCTCGGCCGCCACCAAAAAGGTATCCGGAAAAGGCTTATGGCTCTCTACATCACTTGCTGTTACCACAACATCCAACTTGTCCAATAAACCGGAGTGGCTCAATAGGCGCATGGCACTTTCTCGTTGACTGCCAGTTCCGACCGCTATTTTCTTGTGGCCTAAATATTCTTCTAACACGATATTAGTGCACGGAATAACGTCCCCGTGCAGCTCCATAGCAGCGAACGTTTCCATTTTAAATGTAGCGACGGTTTTAGGATCTAATGAAAGCTCATGCACACGGTTTAGCTCCTCAACAATTTTAAAGCTCGGCATGCCCCCTAAACTGTGAAACCACTCCTGACAAAACGGAAAATCAAAGCGATCTGCGGTTGCTTGCCAAGCAGCCAAATGGGCTGGCATGGTATCTATTAAAGTACCATCCATATCAAATATGAATCCCTCATAGGGCCTAAAATCAATCGTGCTCATGTCTTTTCTTCTATTTGTACATCTGTGATGTTAATTTATCAGCTCTTTCAATCGTCCTTACCGGCATTTACTTATCATGCTCAAAATTTCGAACTCCGTCACAATTCAAGAGTGGGAAATTCAATTATCCCCAATTAGAGCTCAAGGAAATGGTGGCCAGAACGTTAACAAGGTAGCGTCCGCTATACATTTACGCTTTGATATCCGACATTCCAGCTTACCTGACTTCTACAAAGAACGATTACTTGCTCTTTCTGACAGTCGTATAACTAAAGATGGCGTGATCATCATCAAAGCGCAACAATTTCGCACGCAAGAACAAAATAAGGAAGACGCCCTGAATCGGCTTCAAGCTTTAATTAAAGCTGCCGCCTTACAGGAGAAGAAGCGTATTAAAACGAAACCAACCCGCGCTTCTCAACGCCGAAGACTTGATACCAAGAACAAGCATGGAGCGAAAAAGCAGCAACGTAAGAAAGTGCTGTATTAATGCATGTCGTTTTCTCGACATGTTAGTTGAACAACGTTTGCTAGCCCTTGGGAAATCTCATTGGATTTCTCTTTTTAGTTACTTATTCAGGAAACAACAATATGACTATTAGGCAAAAACTCTACTTCCTCGGAGTTATCGCCATTTTAGGCATCGTGGCCCTTTTGGGTACGTCATCCCATTTCGCCAATAAGAGCAATGAACTTAACCACGCCATCAAACTCGTTGGCGATCTAGAAATACGTTTACTCAACTTACGCAGAAACGAGAAAGATTTCTTACTGCGTAGTAATGACAAATACTTAAACAAATTTGATGCGAATGTTGATAAGTTTCTAAATACCGAAAAAGAGCTTGCGAGCATACTCACGAGCAATGAATTACCTTCCAGTCAACGATTCAAACAAGACCTTCTTGCATACCAAAAGGGCTTTCAGAATCTGGTCAGTGCTTACCAACGCTACGGACTTGATGCAAAGAGTGGCCTTCTTTCTGGTTACGAGCAAGCACTGTTAGAAGCCAAGCAACGCTCCGACCACCAGCAATTGCTGGCGTTGGTTCGTTTTGACTCTGCGGTCAAATCAGGTCAATTCAATAGTGATTTGCTTGTTGGGCTATATGCTCCGGAGATCATCAAAACAGGTAAGCTAGTAGCGGCACAAAAACAAGTTGTAGGGGTCGCTTACGACCAAGGCCTACTTGGTGAAACTCGCGCATTATCTCATGCTGTAGAAGAGCAATTTGAAACCTTTTCGACAGCCCTTAGCTCTGCTGCTGCAAAGCGTGATGAACAAATGTCGACTATCAAGCAAGTCATTACCGCTCTGATCTTAGGTGTTATTTTCGCATTGATTTGGCAGATCTCTCGCTCAATCAATACACGAGTAAACAGCTTGCTTGGCACCATTCGAAGCATTAGCGAAACAAACAACATGGGACTGCGCTCTGACTTGAAAGGCAAAGATGAGCTATTTGATATCAGCCACCACCTCAATGATCTGTTGGATAAGCTTGAGCAGTTAATTAGTGGCACCCAAGAAAAATCGGCGCAGTTAACAGCCAGTACCGATAATATGCATCGTGAGCTAGAAGGGGTTATGGAGCAGTTCCATACTCAAACGGACCACACTGCATCGATGGCTACTGCGGTTCAGCAAATGGTGGCAACGATAGGCGAAATATCGGAAAGCACGTCGGTTGCGGTAGAGGGTGTACATCAAGCCGCGAATAATGCCGAACAAGGCCGAAGTGTTGTTGAAACCACCGTAACCAACATTGGTCAATTGACCAGTATTTTATCGAACAGTCAGCAGTCGATTGGCTCGTTGAACCAGCATGTAGATAAAATTGGTGGTGCCGTGAACATCATCCAAGAAATTGCGGAACAAACTAACTTACTGGCTCTCAATGCAGCAATTGAAGCCGCGCGAGCAGGCGAGCAAGGTCGTGGCTTCGCCGTTGTTGCCGATGAAGTACGTGCCCTAGCTAGCCGAACTCATCAATCTACCGAGGAAATCACGCGAGTTGTTGTTGATATTCAAGCTCAAATGTCGACGGTCGTGGCGGATATTGATCAATGTAACGATCAAGGACAACAAACGCTTAATGCCTCTGAAAAACTTGATTCTAGCCTGCAGCAGATCATCACTGACATGCATGCAATTCAAGGCAATTCGGAGCGCATTGCTTCTGCGATTGAAGAGCAAGGTATCGTGATGAACCAAGTTAGTGGCTCAATCACCGAGCTTAACGCGATATCTGAAAACAACATGCAATCCGCTCAGGAATGCTTGCACGAGGTGAACTCTGTTTCTGCTCAAGCTCATGATATGGACGAAGCCGTTGCACAATTTAAAACCGCGCTAAAATAACCTTCCCTACAAATAAAAAGCCCGAGGCAATCATTGCTTCGGGCTTTTTTTCGACTTTAACTTCGTGCTCTACTGTGCACAGCGGGTGTGATTACTCATCATCAAGAGGAACCAGCTTGGTGTTGCCGCCATGAACTTTCTCACGCTGTCTTTGCACCAGAGCGTAGAAGCCTGGGATCAAGAATGTACCTGCTAGAAGCACACACAATAGACCACCAATCAGCGACACGCCGAGCGAGTTTTGGCTCACGTGCCCTGCACCTGCGGCGAAGATCAGCGGGAAGATACCCAGGATAAACGACCAAGATGTCATATTCACAGCGCGGAAACGTAACGTGCCTCCTTTAACCGCTGCACTATCGATATCAGCATCTTTTTCTTCACGTTCTTGCTTGGCGAACTCCACAATCAAAATTGCGTTTTTCGCCGCCAAGGCTATGAGCAAGACAAGGCCAATTTGCGCATACAAGTTAAGCGGTGTCCCAGTCAGATTCAACGCCAAGAAGGAGCCTAACGTTGCTACTGGCACCACCAAAATGATGGCTAATGGAATACTCCAGCTCTCATATTGTGCCACCATGAACAAGTAAATGAAGATCAAAGCCAGTGCAAACGCATAAATGGCTTGGTTACCCGCAAGTACTTCCTGATAAGCCATACCTGTCCATTCGTACGTGTAGCCCTGCGGAAGAACCTCTGCTGCAACGCGTTCCATTGCGGCAATCGCATCACCACTAGAGTAGCCCGGAGCTGGTTGGCCTTGAATGATAGCACTGCGGTACATGTTGTAACGCCATGCCACATCAGGCTCAAACACTTGCTCGTAGCTCACTAGCGTACTTAGCGGAACCATATCACCGTTCGAAGAACGAACATGGAAACGCTCTAGATCTTCCATGCTGCTACGGTGCTGGCTATCAGCTTGCATGGTCACGCGGAAGTTCTTACCAAACATGGTGAAGTCATTCACATAAAGCGAACCTAAGTTGCCTTGCAAGGTTTGGAAAATAGACGACAGTGAAATACCCAACTGCTGTGCTTTCTCACGGTCGATATCAACGTAGTAGTGCGGGACATTCGCGCGGAACGTACTAAACGTGTAGGCAATTTCAGGGGCTTGGTTGGCCGCTTGGATCATTTCTCCCATGACCATCGACAAATCGGTACGGCTTCGCCCTAGCGTATCTTCAAGCACAAACTCAAAACCAGACGCAGCGCCCATACCAGGAACCGCCGGAGGTCCCATCGCAAACACAACCGCTTGAGGCAACTCTGTTGCAGCACGACCGTTAATACGCGCCGCGATGGCATTGGCAGAGTGCTCCCCTTGCAACGAGTTACGAGTATCCCAGTCATGCAGTTTGATAAACACAGATGCACCGTTTGATGCTGCTGCGCCTGTCATAAACGAGTAACCGTTCGCAACCGTCACGCCATCCACACCAGGCTCTTCACCAATCATGTTCATTAAATCATTGGTGACTTCTTCAGTACGAGATAAAGATGCTGAATCTGGTAGCTGAACGTTAACCAGCAAAATGCCTTTATCTTCTTGAGGAACAAACGCTGTTGAGGTAGTTTTCGCAAAGAAAGTGACCGCCGCGATAGCGACTATAAAGAACGTCACGAGCAGCAAAGATTTCTTCACCAAGAAACCAGCGACCTGACCATAACGCGTTGTGATACGCTCTAAGCCTCGGTTGAAAGCCTGGAACCAGTTAGCCGTGTTGCCCCCACCCTGCTTCAATACCAAAGAACAAAGTGCTGGAGACAGCGTCAATGCGTTAATGGATGAGATCACAACCGAAATACAGATGGTCAAAGCGAACTGGCGATACATGATTCCAGTGATACCCGGCAGCATCGCGACTGGTATGAATACCGCAAGTAGAACCAAGGTCGACGTGATGATTGGGCCCGTTACTTCTTTCATCGCTAGCAATGTCGCTTTACGCGGTGAAATGGTTGGGTCTTTCGCCATGGTGGTATCGACGTTTTCGATAACCAGAATCGCATCGTCCACCACGATACCAATCGCGAGGATCAAGCCAAACAAAGTGACCGTATTGATGGTGAAGCCCGTCGCCTGCATGATGGCAAACGTACCAATCAGAGAAACGGGGATCGCAACAACAGGAATCAACGTTGCGCGCGCGCTACCCAAAAACAAGTAAGTTACAGCAATCACCAATAGAATCGCTTCAATCAGTGTTTTGACTACCCCTTTGATCGATTCAGATACAAACACGGTTGTATCGTAGCTGGTCTCATACGCCATGCCCTCAGGGAAGTTTTTACTCAAGTCCTCAAGCAGCTCCATGACGGCCTGACCACTTTCTAACGCGTTCGCATCTGATTGAAGAGACAATGCAACAATTGACGCGTCCTGACCACGGAATTTACCGTTACCATCGTAGAACTTTTTGCCTAGTTCAACGCGAGCAACATCTTTCAGATAAACCGTGGAACCATTGGGATTAGCTCGAAGGACAACGTTCTCAAACTCGCTCACGCTTTCCAAGCGACCTTTGGTCACAAGGTTAAACTGAACTTCTTGCGGATTGTTGTATGGTGCTGCACCAACACGCCCTGCCGCAACTTGAACGTTTTGTTCAGCCAAAGCGGCGTATACGTCTGACGTGGTTAGCTTAAGGTTGGCCATTTTTTCCGGATCTAACCAAACACGCATTGCGTATTCGCCACCACCAATCACGTTAACTTCACTGATGCCTTTCGCACGAGCGAGCTGATCTTTTACATTCAAGTTAATGTAGTTAATCAAGAACTGATCGTCGTATTTGCCATCAGGCGAATAGAAGTTAAGGACCATCAGCAAGTCAGGTGAGCGTTTTTTCACCGTCACACCAACCATGCGCACTTCTTGAGGCAGTTTTGACTCGATCTGTGACACACGGTTTTGCACGTTTACTTGCGCCATGTCTGGATCGGTCCCGACATCGAACGTGACATTTAGGCTGTATGAGCCATCGTTCGCGCTCTTTGAAGACATGTAGATCATGTCCTCAACACCATTGACCGACGTCTCTATGGGGTCCGCAATGGCCTGCTCGACAACTTCCGCACTCGCGCCAGTGTAGTAAGCCGAAACGCTGACTGATGGCGGACTTATCTGTGGGTACTCCGCCACTGGCAAAATCGCCAGTGAGATCGCGCCTGCTAGCGTTAATATGATCGAAATAACCAGCGCGAATTTAGGTCTCTGAATAAAGAAACGACTTAACATAGTGCCCCCCTACTGCTTATCTTCAGCAGGTGTTTGAATACGCACTTCTACACCATTACGCACACGCTGTAGGCCCTGTGTAATAACCGTATCTTCCTGTTCGAGGCCTTCTCGAATGATAATGCCTTGTTCAACCTGAGGTCCAAGCTCGACGTTACGACGCTCTGCCACACTTCCCTCAGCCATCACCATCACAAAGTCACCTTCTAAGTCAGTCTGTACGGCACGTCGTGGGATAACAATAACGTCTTTCGTGTTCTTATCTCTCAAGTTCACTTTGATGTGCTGACCCGGAAGTAACTTCTGCTCTGGGTTTGGCACTAGCGCACGCATTGCAATCGTACCAGTTTTGGTATCAATACGATTACCTAAGAAATCGAGCTTACCGAGATGCTCAAAAAACTGGCCATTTTCCAGCTCAAGCTGAACTTCAACTCTGTTTGATTCTGCTGAGCCGTCGCCTTTGACTTGATCCATACCCATGGCTAACCGCTCGCGCTCACTCACACTAAATGAAGTATGCACTGGGTCTAAGCTCACCAATGTCGTCAGCACGCCAGATGAAGGGGAAACAAGATCACCGGTACTCACTTTGGTATCGCTAATACGACCGCTGAACGGAGCTCGGATTTGAGTATAAGAAAGGTTAACTTCAGCAAGCTTAAGCTGAGCGTTTGCTGCTTCTAGCTCGGCTTTCGCACCAAGAAGTGCCGCAGTTAAGGCGTCAAACTCAGATTGGGAGATACTACCGCGAGGCAACAAGTTTTTACCTCGGGTGTGGTCTAGTTCCGCTTTTTTTAGCGCGGCTTTTGCTTGTGCAAGTGCCGCTTTAGCGCTCGCGACTTGTGCTTCAAAAGAAGATGGCTCGATAGAATAAAGAAGCTGCCCTTTTTCTACCATTTGCCCCTCTTCAAAGTGACGAGCTTTTAAATAGCCAGAAATCTGCGCGGTAATATTGGTATCTTCTACTGCTTCAATGCGACCGATATAAGACTTGCTCGGTTGGTAGTCGATAACCGTGACATCCTGAGTCACTACGAGAGGCGCCTGGCCTTCCCTTTGGGCATTATTAGCTTCCCCGCATCCAGCGAGGATTGCTGTAGCCGCCATTAGTGCGACAAGTGGTTTCTTTTGCATGTATTTACCGTCTTTATAGAACAGGATATTGTTGAATTCCCATCAACCTTACTCCTTGCTGCCACTGAAAACTTCACTCAAAAGCCCCCAAAATGTTTCTAAATGTAAACATGAGAAACAAAAAGAAAATAAAGTAATTTAGTTAACAGTGATATTTAATGAACAATATACAAGCAGCTCAATCATAACTATTTGATATACACTCTCAGGCATCGTGCATTTAGAGGCGCTAGGAAACACTAAGTGAGATATCGTATAAAGACGGAAAGTGAGATTCGGTGCTCAAGATAAGAACGTTTTATGGTTAAAAAGACAAAAAATGACGCCTTCATACTCAAGACCCCGATTTTGACTATTTTTTTAATATAAATGGGTTATCATTCAATTAATTCAACGCCTTCGACAGAGAGGATGACTATGATTTCTAAATGGGCAAAACGCTTTTACCAGATGGCAGAACTAGTGGCGTCATGGAGTAAGGACCCATCAACACAAGTCGGTGCAGTTATCACTAAACAGAATCGCATTGTATCTGTTGGATTTAATGGCTACCCGCACGGTGTTTCTGATAGTGTCGACACTGATGAGCGCGAGTTGAAATATCTAAAAACACTGCATGCAGAAGAGAACGCAATTTTGTTCTCAAAACGTGATTTAGACGGATGTGATATTTGGGTGACGCATTTTCCATGTCCCAACTGCGCGGCAAAGATCATTCAAACAGGGATCTCACACGTGCACTGCCCTGAGCAATCTGAAGACTTTCTATCTCGCTGGGGAGATAAAATCCAAGTCAGCCAAGACATGTTCGATCAAGCGGGTGTGAAAGTCGACTGGCTACCACTAGAAGACATTGAAATTGAAGACAAAGACGTACGTTAATGTTTCGTTTTTGAATTTAAAAATAGCCCAGATGACTCTGGGCTATTTTCCCCCATTCAATCGACAAGAACCGCTCGACCTAGTCTGTTAACCGTGTTTTTTTCGCGGTGAGTTCAGCAATTTTGACGATGACAAGCACTGACTTCTCCATCATTTCAACCGAAATAAACTCATGAATCCCATGGAAGTTAAAACCACCAGTGAAGATATTCGGGCACGGCAACCCCATAAAAGATAAACGAGCGCCATCTGTACCACCACGAATAGGTTTTATAATCGGCTCCACATCACACGCTTCCATCGCTTGCTTCGCTAGCTCAATGATATGCGGGTAAGGCTCAACCATTTCTCTCATATTGTAATAGCTGTCTGTTATTTTCAGTTCTACAGAACCATGGCGTAAGCCCGCGTTCATGTCATCAACGAGTTTCTGCATAAAGGCTTTACGCTCTTCAAGCCCCTGACGATCAAAGTCTCGGATAATGTAACCAAGCTCGCTTCGCGCCACGCCCATTTCTGCCGATTTTAAATGGAAGAACCCTTCGTAGCCTTCGGTTGTTTCCGGAGTTTGATCTTGGGGCATTTGAACTTGAAATTTCGCAGCCAAGTTCATCGCATTGACCATTTTGCCTTTTGCGGTACCTGGATGAACGCTAACACCATGAAAAATCACATCGGCGTTTGCCGCATTAAAGTTTTCGTATTCCAGTTCACCTTGCGGGCCACCATCAATAGTGTATGCCCATTTCGCGCCAAACTTTTCAACATCAAATAAATCTGCGCCTCGGCCAATCTCTTCATCTGGTGTGAAGCCGATACAAATGTCGCCGTGTGGAATGTCTGGATTTTCTAGTAACAGCGCGACCGCAGAGAGAATCTCAGCAATACCAGCTTTGTTATCCGCGCCAAGTAATGTAGTGCCATCGGTGGTGATAAGATTGTGGCCATGTAGATGATGTAAATCTGGGTATTGCACCGGAGATAACACTTCATCCCCCAACCCTAGCGCGATATCGCCGCCTTGGTAATCTTCAATAAATTGCGGTTTTACGTTTTTTCCTGAGGCGTCAGGCGCGGTATCCATATGGGCAATAAAGCCGATAGGCGGCACCTCATAATCAACGTTAGCTGGCAGTCTAGCCATCAAGTAGCCATTTTTATCTAATGTCACATCACTTAAGCCAAGTTCGATCATCTCTTTCTTAAGCAACTCAGCAAACACAAGCTGACCAGGCGAGCTTGGGCAAAGCGTAACATGTGGATTTGATTGGGTATCGAACGTGACGTAGCGAAGAAATCTTTCAACTAAATGTTTCATATTTATTCTCATTGTTTTTATACGACGAGGCTTTATCAACCATCAGTAAGCTGACCTTACCTCATCAAACCTCAAGCTATGTTACGCTCTTAGCTCAATAAGAATTTGCTTTGAATCATTTTTTCATAAGAAAGGCTAATGCACATCCCCTCGTCAATTGAAGCATGAATCTAATCTAATAATTCCTCAGCTAGTACTCGCCACTCTTTTACCTTACTGCGAAAATGACGCCATTGTTTATCGGTCATAGATTGAGAAATATCTAATGTCAGTTGATCGACCAGCACAAAGTTAGAATCAATATTTTTAGAAAGCTGCTCACTGTAATAGCTCTCTGGCTCGAACAACAGGCGCATAAATATATCCTGATAAGTGACAGCATTGGGCTTGTTGTCGAACAGATATTCGAGCTCTTGATATATCGTTGCTCGATAACCTCTCCATAAAGGACTGTTAAGAGTGACTTGCTGAGAAAACGTTTGAGCTAATTGGCGCTGACTTTCTGATAGGCTTCCCAACCACTCTTCCATCCATTCTTCTGTGTTATCTAGAATAATTTCACGTATTTCATCTTCCGTTTTATCCGCATATTTTGCGTTTCGCTCTTGATAATGCTCTTGTATATTACTCAGAAATTCCCGTTCTTGATCTTTCGTTAACTGTAAACTCAAAGCAAAAAGGTCTGGTGCCGCTTTGCTTACCACTCTATCGTAATGCGCTCGCATTCTATCTCGATTTTCCTGCAAATAATTTAGGGTGATATCGCTCGCTTTTAATCCCTCAAGCTCTTTTAAATGATCGATATATAACGGTAATTCTTCTTTCTTATGCCATTCTGCTAACAATAATAAGCGTTCTTCCACTAGGACTTCTTGTTCACCTTGCAGAGAAACATAATCCTCTATGTAATCGATAACGAACCAATCGATATTGCTGTATAGAAACTTCTTCGTACATCCGGCAAGAAGAAATACGAAACAAAATAGAAGGCCATAGCGAAGCACCTTATTAGATACACCCTGTAATTTAGTCACTTATTCGTATTCCCTTTTCTATTGATTAAGTTCTATACTCAACTTGTATCACTTAATATTGCGGCAAACTTACACCAGTGTGACAAATATTGATTGCCACCTTAATAATATATAGAGTTTGAAATTAACTTTTTGATCACAGCTATCCGCAAAAAAGTGAGTTAGAGCGCAATTATCGGCTAAAAAATGCACCGAACGACGCTCCCTATAACGGCATATAATTTGCATGGATGTTTTTTGGATGGTTTATGGAGGCGAAGTATGGCAGCCGCTGAGCAACTTGATACCAGTGTAGAATATGAGATTCGATATTTTGAACAGGGGAAAATGCACTGCATGAGAGTCATTGCTGAAAGCAAAAAAGTGGCTTATCAGTACTATTTAGAGTGCGGTAAGCACAACAGTGACTTGTACTCTATTCGCCCAGACAAATAAAAAAACCGCCTTTAAGGCGGTTTTTTTATTATTAAAACCACGCTAAATAATTGATTATTTTTGATTAATCTTCAACTGTATTATTTGATGTCGCCAAAGCGCTCAAGATAAAGAACGGTTGCCGCAGTACGAGAAGGAACTTGAAGCTTTTTAAGTAAACTCTTCATATGCACTTTAACCGTTGATTCAGAAATAAAAAGACGATCGGCAATCTGCTTGTTGCGGAAACCTCTTGCCACCTCTCTTAAGATCTGCGTTTCGCGATCCGTCAGCGTATCAAAAACGTCCTCTTGTCCTGAACGCTCACTCAAATACTTAGAAACTTCTTGGCTGTAAGCTTTGTCACCTTGATGCGCTTGTTTTAGCAACTCAACCAACTCATCGGGCTCAGTATCTTTCAATAAATAGCCATCTGCACCACTTCTAACTATTGCTTCTATGTCAGCAGGACTATCCGATACGGTTAAGATAACAATTCGAGCTTCACAACCATCAGCACGTAGCGCTTGTAAGGTATCGAGGCCTGACATGCCTTTCATATTGAGATCAAGAAGTACAAGATCCAGTTCCAGCTCATGCGCTTTCGCTACCGCATCTGCGCCATTACTTGCTTCTGCAACGACTTCAAACTCAGGCTCAAAGCTTAAAAGTTGGTGAATACCTCGTCGCATGAGTGGATGATCATCCACCAGCATTACTTTACACACTGTCACTGTTTACTTCCTTACTATGTTGGAATTCTAGTTTTACGGTACAGCCTTTGTTGATCGATGCTTCAATGTGAAGATCGGCATGCAGCCTAGCGGCTCGCTCTTGCATGATACTCATACCGTAATGATTTAATTTTTCGTCTTGATGTTCAAAGCCTATTCCATCATCGGTAACGGTTACTGTGACTTTTCCATCATTATCAAGACATTGAATGTGAATATTATCTGCTTGCGCATGCTTGATGGCATTAATTGCCGCTTCTCTTATCAACTGTAGTAAATGAACCTGCTGGTGTGCATCCAGTTCAGTTGAAGAAAGTCTATTTTTTAACGTAATGTCAGCGGCGGTTTGCTCGTTGAGCGTTTCGACCATATCTTGCAATGCTTGGCCAAAACTGCCCTCTTTAATCGTAAGACGAAACGTCGTCAGTAATTCGCGTAGTTGGGTATAAGCAGCAGATAAGCCCGTATCCAACTCGGCAATGACTTGATTCGCGTGAGCTATCGCTTTTTCATCAGGCAAATTCTTTACGCTTCTCTTTAATAAAGCGACCTGAATTTTTAAATAAGAGAGTGCTTGAGCTAATGAATCATGCAGTTCCCGAGCAATGGTGGCTCGCTCTTCCATCAGTAGGATTTGTTCTGCTTGGCGTTGGGCTCGATTGTAATACACGGCACGCGATAAAATCTGCACAAAGTTGTCAATCAGTGCCTCATTCGGACAAGGTAACCCGGCCTTCCAATACAAATAGCCTAAGTGCTCACCGTCCAACGTTAGAGCCTTACTGTGGCAATCTTCATCACAGTCGTGGCAGCACTCTTCCCCTTCCATCAATATCCAACTCGGTTCTCCCAATTGCTCTATTTCAAGTTTGACCGCTTTAATGCCTTCAAGACTTGCAATATGTTGCAATATGGCTTGGAAGTTATCCTGATTAATACGCGAAGCCGTTAACTCTTTCGACGAGTCATACAACACTTCTAAAGACTGATTCGCATGCTGTAATTTACGCGTTTTTTCATCAACCGCTTGTTCTAGCCCTCGGTATAACTTACCAAGGTCCGTCGCCATCCGATTAAAGGTTCGAGTCAGGATCCCCATTTCATTATCGCTGGATACATCAAGCGATATATTAAATGAGCGATTCTTAATTTGCTCGCTAGCAAAAACTAAAGCACGCAAAGGCCGTACAACTTCGAGGCGCACAAAATGAACAACAAACATACTGACACAAAGAATGCCGCCTAGCCCTAACCCACCAATCCAAGCTAAGTTAATCAGCTTTTGTTCCGAAAAGCTTTGCAGCTTAAATACAAACTCATCGATCTGATTTACAAAACCAGCCACTAGGAGTTGGTACTCCGCCGGATTATCTCCTCTCAACACCGACTTGAGCTCATGCCATCTCATAATAAGACGGTAGTAATCATGAGTAATGTCTTCTGGCACTGACCAGTGCTGGAGTGCTTTCATGGAAGGTGAATATATCGAATGTTCAAAGGCGTCAATATGTGAAGAGTAATCAACAGATTTAATCTGAATATCATGTGCCAAACGATAACTTTGCATTCGCATTGAGCCAGCAACATTGACGGCTTCTGCATCATTCAAGCTTGACGCTAACGTAAAAATTGCAAAACCAGTCGTAGCAACTGAAAGCAGCAAAATAAGAAGCATCGCGGACGCAATCGTGCGCGTCACTGACTTTTTCACATTTTTAAACAATCTGAGTTCCTCGCCCATTAACAACCCTATTTGTACGTGCAATGAACCCATTACCTTTCAACTTTATCAATATGTGATCACCTGCGACGGAATTTATTGATCCAAAACAATATTGCATCCCATTTACCTCCTAAGAGGTATTTATACAAATATGTCAAAAACTACAATTTCGTTAGTTTAAATGACAGTTTATTAATGAAAATTGTGGACTATGCTTAGTTTGGGTTCCAAGTTTCGAGGTGACTAAGTGGTAGACCTTTCCAGAAGAAGACTCTTTGCAAGAAAAGCGCACCCCGACAACGCCGTACGTTTGCCTTGGTTAACCAAGCCAGAACAGTTTACGGACGATTGCACTCGCTGCGGTAAATGCATTGAGGCCTGCGAAACAAAGATTATAACTAAAAGTGATGGCGGATTCCCTTCGGTCGATTTTTCTATTGATGAATGCACATTTTGTTATCAGTGTGCAGACGCCTGTCCTGAGCCCCTTTTCTTGCCAAAAACAGAGCAACCTTGGCAAGCGAAAGCAAGCATCAATGATAGCTGCTTAGCAAAACAAAATGTCGAATGCCGAAGCTGTGGGGATATGTGCGACCCGATGGCAATTCAGTTCAAATTAGAGCTGGGGAAAGTAGCACAACCCAATTTAGACCTTGATGAGTGTAACGGCTGCGGCGCCTGTGTTTCAGTGTGCCCGACTTCATCCATCAATGTGAGCAATATAACAGCCTAAGCCGTATGTCGTCGGCCAAAGGCAATAAATGAGAGAGCTATATGTCACTAAATGAAGTGCATATTTCAAGTTTGGTAGTACATGTACTGCCAGAACATCTGGACGAAATCAAACAACAGATCGAAGCACATGAAAATGCGGAAATCTATGGTGACAGTCCAGAAGGCAAGATTATCGTCGTGCTTGAAACCGAAAACCAAGGTTTTATCACAGACACTATCGATGCCATTAACAATTTACCGAATGTCTTGAGCACGGTATTGGTTTATCACCAAATCGAAACTGGGCTCGAAGAAACGGATGAAGAAGACACTGGAACACAACATTCCCAAATCGAGGGTGAAGTATGAAAATGACAAGACGTGCGTTTGTGAAAGCAAACGCGGCTGCATCAGCTGCTGCTGTCGCAGGTGTGACACTACCAGCATCTGCAGCCAACCTGATTGCAAGCTCTGATCAAACCAAAATCACATGGGACAAAGCACCTTGTCGTTTCTGTGGTACAGGCTGTTCTGTTCTTGTTGGTACTCAAAATGGCAAAGTGGTAGCAACACAGGGTGACCCAGAAGCACCAGTAAACAAAGGCCTAAACTGTATTAAAGGCTACTTCCTTTCTAAGATCATGTACGGTCAAGACCGCCTGACTCAGCCGATGCTGAGAATGAAAGATGGCAAATTCCACAAAGACGGTGAATTTACACCTATCTCTTGGGATGACGCTTTCGACATCATGGCTGAGAAATGGAAAGCTTCCCTCGAGAAAAAAGGTCCAACAAGCGTAGGTATGTTTGGCTCAGGCCAATGGACAGTAATGGAAGGCTACGCTGCGTCAAAGCTAATGAAAGCGGGCTTCCGTTCAAATAACATTGATCCAAACGCTCGTCACTGTATGGCTTCTGCTGTAGTTGGCTTTATGCGCGCATTCGGTATCGATGAGCCGATGGGTTGTTACGATGACTTTGAGAACGCAGACGCATTCGTTCTATGGGGCTCGAACATGGCAGAGATGCACCCTGTTCTATGGACTCGTATTACTGACCGTCGCCTAAGTCACCCTCACGTTAAAGTGAACGTGCTTTCTACTTACTACCACCGTTCATTTGAGTTGGCAGATCACGGCTACATTTTTAATCCACAGTCTGACCTAGCGATTGCTAACTTCATCGCGAACTACATCATCGAAAACGATGCGGTAAACTGGGACTTCGTGAACAAGCACACTAACTTCACTCAAGCAGATACCGACATCGGTTACGGCCTACGTGACGATGATCCGCTACAAAAAGCAGCGAAGAATCCTAACTCAGGCAAACTAACGTCTATCTCTTTCGAAGAGTACAAAAAGTCTGTTGCACCTTACACAGCTGAGAAAGCCTCTGAAATCTCTGGTGTTGAAAAAGAAAAGCTTATCGAGCTTGCGAAGCAATACGCCAATCCAAATACGAAAGTAATGTCACTTTGGACAATGGGTATGAACCAACATACTCGTGGCGTGTGGATGAATAACTTGGTTTACAACATCCACCTACTAACCGGTAAGATCTCAACTCCAGGTAACAGCCCATTCTCACTAACGGGTCAACCATCTGCGTGTGGTACGGCTCGTGAGGTTGGTACTTTCGCTCACCGTCTACCTGCAGACATGGTGGTTGCTAACCCTAAACACCGTAAGATTGCAGAAGACATCTGGAAACTGCCAGAAGGTACGATTCCACCAAAACCTGGCTTCCACGCCGTATTGCAAGACCGTATGCTGAATGACGGCGTTCTGAACTGTTACTGGGTTCAATGTAACAACAACATGCAAGCAGGTCCAAACATCAACACAGAACGTCTTCCAGGTTACCGCAACCCAGAAAACTTCATCGTTGTGTCTGACCCATACCCGACGGCAACAGCGCAAGCAGCAGACCTTATTCTTCCAACAGCAATGTGGATTGAGAAAGAAGGTGCTTACGGTAACGCAGAGCGTCGTACTCAGGCTTGGTACCAACAAGTGGGCACGGTCGGTCAGGCAAAATCTGACCTATGGCAGCTAATGGAGTTCTCGAAACGCTTCAAAATGGAAGAAGTGTGGCCTGAAGAGCTACTAGCGAAAGCGCCTCAGTACCGTGGTAAAACCATGTACGACGTACTATACCGCAATGGTAATGTCGACAAGTTCCCTATCGAAGAAGCTCGCGAATTGAATGACGATGCCCACCACTTCGGTTTCTATGTTCAAAAAGGTCTGTTTGAGGAATACGCAACGTTTGGCCGCGGTCACGGGCATGATTTAGCACCATACGACCGTTACCATGAAGTGCGTGGTCTACGTTGGCCAGTTGTTGATGGTAAGGAAACACAATGGCGCTTTAAAGAAGGTTCTGATCCATACGCAAAAGAAGGTTCTGGTTGGGATTTCTACGGCAATGCTGACGGCAAAGCGAAGATTATCTCTGCACCATATGAAGCGCCACCAGAAGTGCCAAACGATGAGTTTGATATGTGGCTATGTACTGGCCGTGTTCTTGAACATTGGCACACAGGCACCATGACTCGTCGTGTACCTGAGCTATACAAAGCAGTACCAGACGCAGTGTGTTACATGCACCCTGAAGACGCAAAAGCGCGTAACGTTCGTCGTGGTGAAGAAGTACTCATGGCAAACAAACGCGGCGAAGTACGCGTTCGTGTTGAAACTCGCGGTCGTAACCGTCCGCCAAAAGGTTTGGTATTCGTACCGTTCTTTGATGCACGTATTTTGATTAACAAGCTCATCCTAGATGCGACTGACCCACTGTCTAAACAGACAGACTTTAAGAAGTGTCCAGTCAAAATCACTAAGATTGCTTAACCTTCAGATACCGAATGCTACGGCCGTCACTATGGCGGCCTAATAAAGAATTTAAGCCATAAAGGCGGAGATGAAATGATGAAAAAATTACTTGTCGCACTTTTATCTGTAGGTGCTTTAGTGACAGGCATTGCGCAAGCTGAGTTAGATAATCCAGGTGGTATTGGCGGTCTAGAGTCTCTACGTGGAATGTCTCAATTGGAAGACACACGCCCTGCAGATGAGTTCAAAGACTTCCCTAAAGACCAGATTGTTGAAGATAGCTTTGTTTATCAACCACCGTTGATCCCACACAGCATCCGTCACTACGAAGTATCGTTAAATGCTAACAAGTGTCTTGCGTGCCACAGCTGGAAAAATGCAAAAGAGTCAGGCGCGACTAAAATTAGCGTAACGCACTATGTAAACCGAGAAGATGCTGTATTGGCGGATATGTCTCCTCGTCGTTACTTCTGTTTGCAATGCCACGTGCCACAAACTAATGCTAAGCCACTAGTTGAAAACAAGTTCGAGGCAGTTGATTCGCTTCAGTAATTGAAACGCGAGTACGAAGAGGTTATTTATGAAAATACTTAAAGCGTTTTGGAAAAGACTGAAGAACCCAAGTAAAGCTGCCGCTGGTGTGGTTTTGTTCTTAGGTTTTGCTGGCGGTCTTTTATTTTGGGGCGCATTCAACACAGGTATGGAGGCAACCAACACAGAAGAGTTCTGTTCTGGCTGTCACGCACCAATCGTTGCTGAAATTCAAGAAACAATTCACTATTCTAACCGTTCTGGTGTTCGTGCCATCTGCTCAGACTGTCACGTTCCTCATGAATGGACAGATAAGATCGTTCGTAAAGTACAAGCATCCAAAGAGCTATTCGCTCACTATGTTCTGCGTACTATCGATACACCAGAGAAGTTCCAAGAGCGTCGAGGACACCTTGCTGAGCGAGAGTGGGCGCGAATGAAAAAGAATGACTCTCTTGAGTGTCGTAACTGTCACGAGTTTGATTATATGGATTACTCTCAACAAGGCTCACGAGCAGCGGAGCAGCACTCTACTGCGCTAGCTTCTGGAGAGAAAACCTGCGTAGATTGTCACAAAGGCATCGCGCACAAACTACCGGACATGAGCGGCGTTGAAGGCTGGCACTAAGGAGACTTCCCATGAGTACTTTAGAATCTGTAATTTGGCATATCCTTGGCTATAGCGCCATGCCTGTGATTATTCTTTCCGGCTTTGTGGCAGTAGCAGCAATCTCTCTCTGGCTGCTGTCATTTGGTAAGGATAAAGAGGTGTAACGTAACGCACTTCTACCCGTCAACTTGCCTATTTGTTGACACTAAGCGCTGAGTATCTACTCGGCGCTTTTTTATTCACCGTCACTTTCGGCCCAAAATGTCCTCAACCGATACATATACTCAATCGGTATAATAAGGTAGTCAGTAACGACCCAAAAAAGCGACCATAAAGGTCGCTAAAATTTACTGCTATAGGGAGTTGTTTAAGATTCTTTTACTGGCAGAACCTGCTTGACGTATTGCCCTGGAGCTTCATCGATTGCTGGGTGGTCTTCCGAGCCAATAGGGAATGGTTCGACTTGCTCTTTAGGATTGAATTGAAGTAGCCATTCATTCCAATGTGTCCACCACGACCCCTCTTTGTGCTCGGCATTATTCAACCACTCGTCAGCCGAATCATCCAAAGTATCGTTCAACCAATAACCATACTTATTTTTCGCTGGAGGGTTCACGATACCCGCAATATGACCCGACTCACCAAGAACAAACGTTTTGTTGCCACCAGTGTTCAGGGCACCACGATAAGTTCCCTGCCATAACGCAATATGGTCTTCTTTCGTTGATACAAAATAGCTAGGAATTTTGATCTTATTTAGGTCAATCCATACCCCACCAATTTTGACGCCTTTGTCTTGCACCAACTTGTTCTCTAAATAGAGTTCACGAAGCAAGAAGTTATGAGAGGCGGCACTCACGTTGGTGCTATCACTGTTCCAGTACAACAAGTCAAAATCGACTGGGCTGTTGCCCTTCAAGTAGTTGTCGACATAGTAGTTCCAGTACAAGCTGTTTTCGCGCAGTAAGCTGAATGTGACGCTTAATGAACGACCGTCCATATACCCTTTTGCGTTGTTTTGCGCCTCAATTGCACTCACAATGGTGTCATTGATGTACGCGCCAACTTCGCCTGGCTGAGAAAAGTCGAGCAATGTGGTGAAGAAAGTCGCTGATTTAATACGCTTCTTCATACGTTTTGCCGCATAGTACGCAACCGTGCTCGCCAGAACCGTACCACCGATACAGTAACCAGCCGCGTTGATTTGCTCTTGGCCCGTTATATCTTCAATTGCGGCGACGGCTTTGACGACGCCTTCTGTCACATAGTCACCAAACTCTACATGCGCTTGTGCCTTGCCTGGGTTGCGCCAAGACATCATAAATACGCTATGTCCCTGCTCTAGCAACCATCGAACCATTGAGTTCTTCGCTGTTAAGTCAAGGATGTAGTATTTATTAATGAAAGGCGGAACGATGAGCAGTGGCGTCGCATTCACTTTCTCTGTTAGAGGTCGATATTGAATCAACTCAAACAATTCGTTTTGAAAAACCACATCGCCCGGAGTGGTCGCCACGTCATCACCCACGCGGAACGCATTGTTGTTCGTCATACGAATTTTCAAAATGTCCGCACTGGACTCAACGTCTTCTTTTAACTGCTCTAAGCCAGCCAGAAGGTTTTGACCGTTTTGCTCAAGTGTCAGTTTCAAGAGTTCTGGATTCGTCGCGATGAAATTCGAAGGGGAAAGTGCATTGATGGCTTGACGAGAAAAGAAAAGTATTCGCTCTTTAGATTTTTCATCCAAACCTTCGAGTGACTCAATTGTATCTAAATAAGTCTTGCTGAATAACAGGTAGGATTGCTTAATGAAGCTATACATCACCTCATTTTGCCACGCTTCATTAGAAAAACGCTTGTCCCCTTTTTCTGCTTCAATGATCTGTTTTTGGTTACCTGCCAACGCGACATTCTGCCAAATTTGTAGCTGCTGTTCCCACCATTCTGCTTGCAGTTTTAAGATCGCAGCAGGTTGATTTACAGCTTGTTCGAAGAGTTTGGCAGTGTCTTCCAAGTTCACTTCTTGCATGGCCTTATTTAAAGGAGAGTTCACGACTGCCTTGTTCACTTCGAAATCATGCCACCACTGTTGATTGGTTTGTTGAAGCTGTACAAGATAGTCCGAAAAGAAGTGCTGAAACATAGTCTTACTCCTATATTCGGAAAAAACAACGCCGCCCAAATTAGGGTCTAGAGACCCTAAGGCGGCGAGAATCGGACAAATTACGCTGGAGTAACAGTCTTTAGATTTTCCGAAGTCATTTTCTCAACGTCTTCTTTGAACTCTTTTGCAATAGCTTGAAGCTTGTTGCTGTCGTCCATCATTTGTTGAGAAAGCTTAGTAAGAACGCTTAGTTGCTGGCTGTTGAAAGCAGTCAATGACGTTACGTCTTTGATTTCTGATGCCGCTTTCATTTGGTTCAGACCCACTTCGCTGTAAGTACGAATTGCGTTCAGTTGAAGCTCAGTCAACACTTCTACGTTTTTTGTCACTAGCTTGTTGAACTTCAAGTAAGGTTCTAGATTTTTTTCAGTTTGATCGCTAAAGGTTTTGAAGAAATCTGTGTACATGGTTTATCTCCTAGAGAAAGAATTAAAAATGTCCGTTTAAATAATTACTTAACTGCTTTTATAACCACAGCCGTCCCCATGCCGCCGCCCACACAAAGTGATGCGACACCATATTGACCATTTTGCTTATGAAGCTCGTGAACAAGCGTCACTAAGATTCGGTTGCCCGATGCACCAAGTGGGTGACCTAGCGCGATAGCACCACCATTAAAGTTCGCTTTATCTTGAATCGCGTTAACGGGAACTTGGTTGGTTTCCGCCAACTGATGAATCACGCCAAGTGCTTGCGCAGCAAATGCTTCGTTCAACTCGTAAACGTCAATGTCGTTTACCGTTAATTCCACTTTTGCTAATGCTTTATTGACTGACTCCACTGGACCTAGACCCATGATTTTCGGATCAAGTCCCGATTGCGCATAGCTTACGATCTCAGCAATAGGCGTGAGTCCATGTGCTTTAACTGCGCTCTCAGACGCGACGATAATTGCACTCGCACCATCGTTAATACCTGATGCATTCCCCGCAGTCACAGTGCCTTCACGGTCAAAAGCAGGGCGCAGCTTGCTTAACGCTTCCATAGTCGCATTAGCCTTTGGGTATTCGTCGGTATCGAATAGCACCGTTTCACGGCGTTGCTTTACTTCTACAGGCACAATTTCGTCTTTGAATTTGCCCGCTTCGATTGCCGCCACCGCTTTCTGTTGGCTAGACAGCGCATACTCGTCTTGCTGTTGACGGGTTAGGCCGATTTCTTTTGCAACGTTTTCTGCCGTCACACCCATGTGATATTGGTTGTAAACGTCGGTTAAACCGTCCGCTACGAGCAGGTCTTTCAGCTCTAGGTTGCCCATTTTGTTGCCATCACGAATACTACTTGGCGCGGCAAACGGTATCTGAGACATGACCTCAACACCTGCTGCAACAACAATCTCTGTATCGCCACTACGGATATGTGAAACTGCATCCATGACCGTTTTCATGCCACTGCCGCAAACCATGTTTACGCCATACGCAGGAACCGCGTCCGGAATCCCAGCGAACAATGCCGCCTGACGACCGACTCCCATGCCTTGACCTGCGCCGACAACGTTGCCAACAATCACCTCATCAATCTTATCACCAGTCAACTTTGCCGCTTCTAACGCGCCTTTAATCGCTACTGCTGCCAAGTTGCCAGCAGAGGTATTTTTAAGACTGCCACCAAAGGCACCAATTGGAGTGCGCTTCGCCGCTACGATAAATACTTTTTCCATCATCTTCTCTCCTTAGTGCATATATAGGCCGCCATTCACCGACAAAGTCTCACCGGTGATATAGGCTCCTGCATCGCTGACCAAGAAGCTGACTGATGCTGCAATTTCTTCTGGTGTAGCAAGGCGTTTCATTGGGATTTGATTCGTGATGGATTCCAATACTTCTGGCTTCATTTGCTCAACCATTGGTGTACCAGTGTAACCTGGCGCAATAACATTTACTGTCACACCCGAACGAGCACCTTCATACGCCAAGGCTTTAGAGAAACCTATCATCCCAGCTTTCGCCGCCGAGTAGTTTGCTTGACCAAACTGCCCTTTTAAGCCATTGACTGAGGAGATGTTAATGACACGACCACCGCCTTTTTCGCACATCGCAGCGAACAGAGGTTGCGTAACGTTGAATAGACTATTGAGGTTGGTATTAATGACGTCATTCCAAGCTTGCGCAGTCATCTTTTTAAACACGCCATCACGTGTGATACCTGCGTTGTTGATAACGACATCAATGGTCCCTTCTTCCTCAAGCAATTGCGCTAACTTTTCTGCACACTCTGCAGTGTTTGTTACGTCCAACTCAAAAAGGCGAACCTGATCTTTGGTAAACCCTTTACTGTTGAACCACTCCAACGCACATTCATAGTTTCCTGTGAAATAAGTAGCGATTACACGGTAACCATCATTCACTAATTGAGAGGAAATAGCAGAACCAATTCCGCCTTTTGATCCGGTGATCAAAGCGACTTTCTTCATCGAAGACTCCATTCTTAACGGCATTTAAAAAAGCAAACTAAATACACTGATGAAATAAATCACCAACTGACGTGTTTATTTATTCTTTTGGCTATCAATCCTGTGATGCCTTTTATTTTAAGTTAAACCAGAAATATTACATTTCAAATAAAAAACTAATCCATTTGCATAAGATTGATTTAGATCTCATTAAACATGAAATGTTATAAAATGGTTAACTCTTTATAAGTCATTGTTTTAAATAAAATAAAGTTAAACACAAGCTTATCAGAACATAAGTTTAAGCATTATTTATCAATAGGTTACATACCGAACAGTGGACGTTACATCATCTCATGATTTCAGATACCACTCTCATGCTCAGAGTTGTTCTCTATAAATACGATTAGAATAATAATTCAAATATCAATATAAGCAATTGTCAGTAATATCATTTAATTACTAACTTAAATGATATTTAAGACAGTATAAACTTAATTTTATATTTATAGTTTCGCTTATGAAAATTGGTATATTTAGAATGTAAACAATAGAAGAAAACGTCTCATTTTGGTGCAGTTCGCACTATTATGACGCAGCAATTAAAAAATAATTTCAGTTTTATTTTAAATATCCAAATAACATCAATTAACTAGCATTTAACGTATCGAATCACTTTTTATCTATTGAAGTACCGGTACGGTGCAATATTCGATGGTGCCATCTCCTAAAGCAATCATCTAGATTCTTTAACCCAGTAAATTGATGTTATACCCAAATGACGTCAAGATGCAGAAATCGTGTCAGTGACATGCTCCGCAGGGCGAGTTTCCTTATCCCACAGCCTTTGTTAACGATTTTTGATTTAGAACCACTAGATCTTCAAATCGTTGCCGTGCCTGTGAGCCAAGTCATTCTCGCTGAACCTAAGCACCTTGAGGTTATTTGGGGATAGTATCCTTTATCAATTTGCACTATCTTTGTGGCTTCTATCAAATCACTTAGTTATCAACAAACATGAATCTTGCATTGCTCAGTATGTTCATCCCTACCTTCTTTTTTGTCTCAATTACACCAGGAATGTGCATGACGCTCGCCTTAACGCTAGGAATGAGTATCGGTTATCGCCGCACATTATGGATGATGATTGGTGAACTCGTCGGTGTCGCGCTGGTTTCAGTCTCGGCAGTACTAGGGATCGCAGCGATCATGCTCAACTATCCTTGGATGTTTATCGCACTCAAGTTTATTGGTGGCGGCTACTTACTCTATCTTGGTGTAGAAATGTGGCGATCTCGAGGTAAGTTAGCAATAAATGTCGATAATTTAGAAAAACCCAGAAGTGGCAACGTCGCGCTCATCATGCAAGGCTTCGTTACCGCTATCGCAAACCCAAAAGGCTGGGCATTTATGATTTCTCTGCTGCCGCCTTTTATCGATCAAAATGCGGCTCTTGCTCCACAGCTGATCGTGCTTGTCTCCATCATCCTTCTTTTTGAGTTCATTTGTATGTCTCTGTATGCCACGGGTGGTAAAGGACTGAAACGCGTGTTGGGTCAATCAAAGAATGTGCGCCTGATGAACCGTATCGCGGGCACTTTAATGATGGGGGTTGGTGTTTGGCTATTACTGAGCTAAAGCAACGCTGGAAATGATGAAAAATATCCTAAGAAAAATTACGCGAAACATAAGTGCAGTATTAGATTTTCAGGCCCGGGTTTGGGTCGTAAACGTTTATGCTGGAGAACACAAAGGCGAATCTTACGTTGTAAACGAAGACAGCTTTTCCGAGCCATTGCAATGGATGAAAAAGAAAGGTTATCACACATCCATGCTGCGCCTGGTTGAATCGATGAAGCGCTCTCAAATCATTGAGTTCGACTTAGGTCACGTCAAACACCGCCTGATGCGTGTGAAATAGCACAAAGTAAAACGCCACTCAAACTGAGTGGCGCAAGCACTTTTTACCTTCAGCACCTCGTATTACGGCGCGGTATCAATCTCAACAGGCAAGTAATGCTTCGGTTCGAGCTTGAACAGTTCAGGTAATACGGTACCAATGGAAATGGAAGACCATGTACCTGATAGCACACCAATAAACATCGCTGTTGAGAAACCCGCTAGCGGTGCTCCCCCCATAATCCATAGTGCACCAACAGTAATCAGTGTTGTGCCTGATGTCACCATCGTTCTAGAGAACGTCGCGATGACAGCCTGGTCATTGATGTCTTCCATTTTCCAACTTTGTTTCGCGATCAGTAGCTCACGAATTCGATCTGAAATGATGATCGAATCATTCAATGAGTAGCCTAAAATTGCCAATACGGCAGCAAAAACCGTTAAGTTGAATTCCATTTGGGTAACGGCAAAGAAGCCGAGGACGACAATTACGTCATGAGCCAGAGCAAATACAGAGCCACTCGCTAAGCGCCATTCAAAACGGAAACACAAGTAACCAAGGATGCTCAGCACACAAATCAATAGTGCTAAACCGCCTTGGTCAAACAAATCCTGACCAACTTGAGCACCAACAATACTGTTGCTGACGACATCAACTTGATGTGAAACTGGCTTTAATACCTCTTCCACACTTGGCAGAGTTTGCCCTTCTTCAGGGGCGGAGTAGCGAATGAGCCAACGACCATCTTCACCTGTGCGGGTGACAGAGGTTGATTCACCAAGTTTTGGTTGTAGTGCATCAAGCAGATCGTGGTTGGTTAACGACTTATCGACTTTCACTTCTGTCACCATACCACCAGTGAAATCCAAGCCGAGATTCAACCCTTTAAAGCCCAGAGCACCAAGTGCGATCACCGTCAAAACGATAGAAACTAGCGTAGTGAAGTGGCGAATTTTACGAATATTTTGTTTTAGCATTTCGACCATGATTAAACCCTCACATCACGACGGGCATCTCGGCCCCAAATTAAATTGATCATTGCTCGAGAGGCAAATACGCCTGTAAACATACTGGTTAACAAACCTAATCCGAGTGTTAAAGCAAAGCCTTGGATTGGACCGTTACCGATGGCGTATAAAATCACGGCGGTGATCATGGTAGTAATGTTGGCATCAAGGATGGTCGAGAACGCGCTATCAAAGCCCAGATCAATCGCTTGAGCGAAACTGCGGCCTTCACGCATTTTGTCCTTAATACGTTCGAAGATAATAACGTTGGTGTCCACTGCCATACCAACAGTTAACACCAACCCTGCAATACCTGGAAGCGTTAGCACCGCACCTGGTAACAAGGCAATTAAGCCAAGCAAACAAAGCATGTTGGCACAAAGCGCCACGTTCGCCACCCAACCTAAGCGGCGGTACCAAAGGGCCATAAAGGTCAGTGTTAAACCCATACCCAAAGCAAGTGCCGCAAAGCCATTTTCAATGTTTTCAGCCCCCAAAGAAGCACCAATAGTACGCTCCTCTACGATAGTAACCGGGGCTGTTAGCGACCCCGCACGAAGTAATAGCGCTAACTGCTGCGCTTCGTCCATGCTGCCAGCGCCGGTAATACGGAACTGGCTACCAAGTTGAGATTGAATAGTCGCAACGCTGATAACGCGCTCGCTGCGCTCTGTTACGCCACGATCGTTTGTCTTGTATTCGCGATAAACCGTCGCCATTGGTTTGCCAATATGCGTTGCAGAGAAATCACTCATCTTTTTACCGCCCGCGTGGTCAAGCGAGATGTTAACTTCTGACATACCCATATTGTCGACGCCTGCACGAGCGTTAACAATGTGCTCACCCGTTAGGACTGGTCGTTTCTCCAGAATAACAGTTCGGCCATCGTTATCTTTCAGCACAAGATCTTGGCCGCTTCGCGCTTGGCCTGCATCTTTCACTTCGTAGAATGCCAAACTCGCAGTGGCACCAATAACGTTTTTCGCTTGTGCTGGGTCTTGTACACCTGGGAGCTCAATACGAATGCTGTCTTTACCCTGACGCTGAACTAATGCTTCCGTAATGCCAAGCTCTTCAATACGACCACGCATAATCTTCAAGTTTTGTTGCAATGTCGTTGATTGGAACTCTTGAATATTCTGCTCACTTGGCTCAAGAACAAAACCGCGAGACGAGCTTTTCACCACCCAACCTGGATAGTTTTGACGCAAGAATTTATTTACTTCAGCCAGGGCGGTATCACTCTCACTGTTTACCGCAATGCGGTTACCACTTTCTGCGCGAATTTGTACACCACGCACGCGCTGATCTCGCAGGCTTGCTTTGATCTCATCGATCAAAGCATTACGTTGCTCCTCAAATGCTTTATTTACGTCGACATTCAAGAGGAACTGTACCCCACCGCGAAGGTCAAGACCGAGTTTGATTGGGCTAAACCCCATCTCATTCAGCCACTCTGGAGCAACAGACACATATGAGAAGGTAATGCTGTCTTCTTTATTTAGCTCATTGTTTAGTAACGCACGAGCTTTGCTTTGCGCATTTTCATCATCGAATACAATGGTCGTTTTGCCATCTTTTTCGATGATTTTGTCTGCTGAGATGTGATTGGTTTTCAGTAGTTGATTCAACTGAACAACCGACATTTCACTGCTGTTTTGGTTTGAAAACGTTAGCTGGATCGATGGTTGCTCACCGAACCAAGTCGGAATCGCGCTTAACGTTAAGATAATGACCGTCGTGATTAATACGACATATTTCCAAGCTGAATAGTGATTCATCAACTTTCTGTTCTTTTGCTGCTTTGCTGTTTTTTTCATGTAAACATCATCCCTTCACTACGAAGTGAAGCTTTTAATAACAAGGCTTAACACACGACAGATGCCCCCAGAAAAAATTCAGGGTATGAAATGCTCAGGACGGTTACGCCCTGTTGAATACAATCGTCGTGTTAAGAGTGCACAATGGTGCAAATAGATGGTGTTTAGGCAGAAAACTGACTATTGAGTGCGACGTACATTGCGTTGGTCTCTTTCCAACCAGAAATGCGATGATCGCTTGTGAAATGATAAAAAGTGTACTGGTTTTGACGCCAATTGATATCCATCAGGCTGTAGGCATAACCTGCGTCAGCATAGAAAGGCGTGTTTAGGTCACCAACAACGTCAACATGCTCATCATCGAGGCCTTCACGTAAGTGAGAAACCCAACGTTGAGTGTTAAATAGGGCTAGCGTATCGAGTCTTGCGTGACTTTCAGAAATCGGAGACTGCGTCGTTTCTTCTGAGACCTCAGAAAAATCGATTGAGGTATTTGCAAAAGCAATACTCGCAACAAATGGTTGCAGCTTAGAAAAGTAAGGTAAATGAGCTTTCTGATCGATTTGCGCAGCAAAAACATGCGCTGGTAGCAACACCATCGCAAGCAGCATAAAAAGCAATTTTTTCAAGCAAATCTGAGACATACGAACTCACTAAAAACAAAACGAGTCGAGTTTTTTCACTCGACTCGATGATAGTATTCCTATTAATTATGGTTCACAACTAAAAAGTTATAAATCTCTAGAGGCTTTAAACTAAAGGCACCCTGTTAGCGGTAAAAGATATCGCCTTTATCGACATCTAAATAGATTTTATTTTCTTGCTCCAAACCACCACAATAAATGAAGTACACATTGCGCTTGTCATAAGTAACCGAACGAACCCAGCCACCGAGCTCTTCAAAATCACTCGGATCACAGGTTTCATCATCTAACAATTGCTGTGTTTTCTTGCGGAAGATGTCTAAGTGGACTTTTAAATCATCCGACTTCTGCAAATATCCATCCAGTATTTCTAAACGCTCTTGTTCTTTAATAACTGGCTCTGCATCAGATAATCCTTCGGAATTCAACCACTCAGCTTTTTCTTCACCGCCCTCTTCATAAACAAGGTAACCAGAGATTCGATACCAACCATCCACTTTTTCTAACACCGATACTTTTTCTCCCTTATAGAGCGTATCGACAACCAAAGCATTAGCATTTGGCTTATTGTAAACATTGATTCGACGCTCAATGACATAGTATTCGGTCACTTCAGGAGGGGAGGTTTCTAAATCCAGAATCGGTTTGGATGTTTCTTCTTCCACGGGCGCTTGCTCCACTTGCGCAGCTTTTGGCACTTCAGGTTCATCTTTCTGCATAAAGAAGAAATAGTATCCAGCACCCGCCCCACCGAGCAACAGTATGACAATCAATGCGATGAGAATTTTCTTCATGTACTTTTCCTTTTCATTCTTTGTTCTTATCTCACCGGCAACACGCATGTCGCGGAAATTTGGGTATATACTCAAAAGGGTCGGTCAACTAACGCGAGCAATAATGATCAACAAACTCAATTGGATACTGTTGTTTCTTCTGTTCCCCATTATGGGGCACGCCAATATTCAATGTAACCCATCGTCGTGGAATGACAATCTTACCCAATTCAATCGTTTAGAGTCCAATTACAATAAGCATGTTGAGGTATTCAATGCACTTTTAGCCGAACATAAGCAGCGCCAGTTATTGTCCCAAACCTTTTCCCTACATGAACTCGTGTTACTTTGGCGCGCCCGCTCGAACCAAAATGCGTTCAAAACTCAATTAAAAGCCTCCATTCAATATAAAGAAGAACTCACGACTAAAGCTAATGAGTTGATTAAATTGAGCACACAATCTCAATGGTCAGCAAATGGATGGAAGAAACTTGCCCAAAAGTGCCGTGAGTCAAACGAAACTGCCAATCAAATCACTGCGGAGTGGTATAACACCAACGCTTTGCAACTTACCGAGGATTACAAACGCCTTTCTTCACAGTACCAAGCACTAGCGCAACTCTATGATAAAGAAGCGAGATCGCTTCAATACGCTCAAGATGTTTCGAGGTAAAAATCGAGCCCGTTTTGAAAAGACGATGTCGGGTTTTCACTCCAATATTGGACGTTATTCGTGCTTTAATTCCCTCTTTTAGTGATCCCAACATTATATGTAAAAAATGGGACTGTTCCCTTTTACAAACTTGACTAAACCATGACCAAGAGAGGCAACTTATAGAGACATACGTCACAATAATGCTTTACTTATGGCCAATTTTTGGTTAATTTACCCATTAATAAAATTTAATAAAAAGTCACATTTGGCTGGAGATGATGCTACAACCATGGTTATCAATCGATTAAGTAACAGGGACTGTCCTAATGCTACCAAAGCCAAGTTTTTGTCAGTAGTTAGGCACGTAAAAGAGTTTGGTTCAATCAGCGATTTGGACCTTTGTAAAATCTTCGGAGAAACAATTTGGAGTGATGGGAGGGAATACCATTCAGCTGCGTTCTCATTCAAGGTTGATAGATACACAGGTAACTGTGAAATCTCACAATACAAGCACCAATAAGGCTTAAGAATTTATAAGGCGGAGTCAGGAAACTGATTCCGCTTTTTTGATCATCGCGATCGTAAAGTCGTGATCGGAATAACCCTCGATCAATTGTGCGTCTGGACATAGCCATCGGCAATAGCGTAACACCCCAACTTTATTATGCGATGCGAGCATTCTCATGCTCGGCAGCTTTTCTTCATCCAATAAGTTAAACACGCACCCTTTCTCTGCGGCCCGGTACATTTTCTCGATCATCTCAATGGTATGATTTGGATTCGCGGATTGATAATTCAATGATCCAGAAGCAAAGACATAATCACTGCGGGGCAATACCAACGTTGAAAAGTCACCGCATACGAACTCACTTTGAGTACGAAAGTCCCGCTTTCTGGCCTCAGAGATAAACTGTTTTTGCTGATCAATGCCAATATAACTTTGGGGGCGCAGATTGTTGAACTCAATAAACGCTAATAAGTCTCCGTAGCCGCACCCAATATCTAAAAGACTTGAACCGTCTAACGTTAACCCACGGCACAAGGCTTCAAATCGACTGATTTGGCTGTACTTATCTCTCCATCCCAGCGTTCGCGCTCTGTCTGTACCGAACTGTCGGTATCGCTTTCGGTGATAGTGAGCAATCTTAAGTCTATCGAGAAATTTCATCTTTCTTATGCATAAATCGGCAAGCTTCCATTTCCTTTCACTTGTCTAATCGCCAAGTGCGTATGGATATCTTTTACGTTTTCTAATCGTTGTAGCTTTCTAGTGAATGTTTCATAGCCAGCGAGATCTTTGCTGACCACTTCTAACAAATAATCATAAGCCCCTGATACAACATGGCACGAGATCACCTCGTCCATTTCAACAACAGCATGTTCAAATTCATCAATCGAAGAAGCTTGGTGGTTGTTCAAACTGACTTCAACAAATACAGTCATCGCAATACCCACCGTGTCTCTGGACACAATGGCTCGATAACCGCTAATTACGCCCTCCTGCTCTAAACGCTTAATGCGTCTTGCACAAGGTGATGCCGATAATCCTACTTTGTCAGCGAGCTCTGCCGTAGTCAGGGTTGCATCCTTCTGCATCAAGTTGATCAGTTGCCTGTCAATTTTGTCCATTTATCCTTCCGTGCCAATAATCACTAACAATTAACATTTATACGCGCTTTATCACCAACATCAAGCTTAATTACGTCAAACTTTGCCTCCCTTTGGCACGAGTTTTATTCAACAATTAACACATCATTTACAAATGGACATGCCGACAATGATCTTGGGATACGCAGCTATATTAACGACCTTACTGCTTTGGTCTGGTTTCTTTATTTCTTTAAAAGGGGGCGCAATTTCTAACTTGCAGCCAGCCGATATCGCGTTAGTTCGCTTTCTAATCCCAAGTTTAATTTTATTACCATTTGTGATTAAGCATAAGCAGGCGCTTCGCGTCGTGCCTAAACGCTACCTAACTGGTGTTGTGGTAGGGAGTGGCCTGCCCTACCTGCTGGTCGTCGGCACAGCTATGCATTTCGCTCCCGTGGCGCACGGCAGTGCATTAGTACCTGGCACTTTGCCATTATTTGTTTCTGCTATCGCGGTGTTGTGCTATCAACAGTCGCTGAGTGCTCACCGCTTAATCGGGCTTTCTACGGTGTTGTTAGGGATTTTCGTATTCCTTCTTTCTAATAGCGGTGCAGAGTACAACTGGTCTCAATTACAAGGCCACATCTTGTTTCTAACCGGTAGCATTATGTGGGCCGTTTTCACCATCAGTGCTCGTGTTGCTAACCTTAATGCGCATGTCTGTGCTGGGTTCGTTGCAATCGCGTCTTTGGCACTGCTCATCATTGCGGTTGGCTTCGGATGGGTAGATAGTTACCTAGCGATAACGCCGATCAGTCAGTGGCCGTGGGAAGAGTTATTTGGCCACGCGATGTTGCAAGGTGTCGGCGCAGGCTTAATCGCCTCTTTTACCTTTATCTATGCAATCCGAATTATTGGCGCCGAAGCCAGTGCTGCTTTTGGGTCATTAACTCCAGTCGTCGCGACACTTCTTGCCGTTCCAATCTTTGGTGAACAACCAGATTCACTTACTTGGTTAGCGCTGATGCTGGTAACCTGCGGCAGTATTGTGGCAAGCCAAATCTTTATGAAAGATGGAATGAGCCAAACTTATCGCCCACCACTTCACAGATAGCGATAATTTTACAAAAACTTTTGTCCTACTATCTTGAATAACAAAATGGCGTTTTGATAGCCTCGATTTAACCAATAATTAAAACGCCAATGTAATGCCTGCCACTCATACTAAAGATGAACTGCATAGATTCCTCAAACCGGGAATGAAACTTTCGACTAATTTCGAGTTTGGGCCTAAGGACCAGTATACGTATTCCACCACCTATCTTGGGATGAAAGAGAACGCGTATTTGATTCTTGATATACCGATGCGTTTGCTTGAAGAGCAAGTGATGAGAAAACTCCCAAACGCCGATGTCATCGTGCGTGGTGTATCAGATACGGAGTTAGGCCATGTCATTGCATTTAAATCCAGTGTTCTAACAACTGCGGTTCGTCCTTCGCCCCTTTTATTTATTCGAATTCCAGGAACATTTGCAACCAAACCAGTCCGGGAACACGAACGATATAAGCTGCAAATGGATTGTAAGATTGTTCACGCGGGGAATGTTTACGACGGTAGCCTTATCGACTTCTCACTGGCAGGTATTGGTATCTCAACTTTTATAGAGCCTGAATTCAACGTTGGTGAAAGTGTCACTATCGACTCTTCTCTAAGTCACTATATCGGAGAAGAAAATCGGTGTGTCATTGCCAACATTAAGAAGTTGGTGAAAGGCTGGGTAATAGGAATTAAGTTTGAAAGCCCAATAGCGATGAGTCACGAGCTAAAAACAGAGTTACTGGAGCAGTCCTTTCTAACCAGTAACGTCTGAACTTACTGCTGGCTAAAGCGCGTCGCCTCAAAGCTGTTGAGCACTCTGTGCACCGCATAGGTCACGAGCAGAGTGACAACAATAGCAAACAAAATACTACTCACGCGATACAGCGCGCTGAACATTAAATCGCCATCCGGAGTAAGGTATTGGCCAAATAAAATACCTAATGTAGTTAATCCGCCAAACCCAGCTCCTGACCCACTAGACTCTTTTACATGCATATAGCTGAACATCATCGCGCCAATCCACAGCAATGGGACAATAAACAGCAAGGTATCCGACCAATCGTATAGTACGAGCTGCCCAGCAATACCAAAGGTTACCCCCATCAAGGTCCCCATTGCTCTTTTGCGCGCATACCCTAAAGCACCGTTCCAATGCATAGGAAACAATAAAAGCAAGGTTGTCGCCTGAGCGGACATAGAATCACTGAGGTCAAATAGCTGGAATACAAGGAAAGACATTGTAGCGATGCTCGCCCCCATAAGGGCTTCATGACGCATGCGGTGATTCTGTTTAGGCTGAGATGGTTTGGCCGATGGCTGACGAGGCTCTGCATCAGGGATCAAAAATGTCACGACGTAGGCCACGATCACTGAAATAACATTCGCTTGTAGGTTGCTGAATATCAGATCATTTAAGTCGGTTGTTGGATAACTCGCAAAATGCAGCATGATGCTCAAGCTCAGCACGCTATTTGCCCCAAACAAGAATAAGCTCCCTTTTGACATACAGGCGAACTTATACAAAAACAACCCGAAGGCGATGATCGTCATCATGCCAGGATGTCCACCAAATAGCCCACCAAGAATACCGACCTCTAATCCGCATACGACCGCTGAAAAAATCAGCTGTCGTGCAGCATGCAGGCTCATGACTGGTACCATTCCAAGTAACAACATCGGTGTTACGGTAAAAAATACGCCATAATTCCAGCCAAAGACCTTACATAAGGTGAAGCCAATGGTCGCGCCAGTTGCAATGCGCAAACACTGGCGGAAGTCGTTTTCCGACATGGGATGATCCCATAACTTCATATCGCCTCCCCCGTTAATAAATGTAATGAAGAAGACTCAAAAATCGGATCTGACATCTCGCTAACCAGCCAGATAACGAGTTTTCTGGCAACAGTTGCACAGTCGCACGTGCCCCGGCCGGAAATGCGCGCTGTTGAGGTTCATCGATAGCTAAATGTAAACGTAAACGCTGCGCGTCTCTCACCCAACGGTTTGAGTCTGTCGGTGTCGCTAAACGGCCATCCGCATCAAACTGGCCCGAGCTTACCCCCGCATCCACACTCGTAATACGAGCTTCAAATACGTCACCTGGCAAGCTATCAAAGGCCACTAACGCCCGACTGTTCTGATTGAAGTGTCGCAGACTCTTTTCACGAAAGTCGGCAATAATATCCACGTCATCCGAGACTAAAGCCACAAGAGGCGTACCAGCTGCCGCATAGGCACCCGTTTCCAGCTGCAAGTTAGCGACAACGCCATCATGTTCAGCAATTACTTTAGTGTAAGACAGATTAAGTTCCGCTTGTTTTAGCTGGTTTTGTGCCACGCGGATATTTACATTCGTTGCACCTAAATCGCCTCGGTTTACTTCCAACTCTTTTAAACGAGCGCGCGCGGCCAGTAAGTTTGCTCTGGCTGCCGTTGCACTACTTTGTGCGTCATCACGCTGTTGTTGCGAGGTGCCATTGCGATGAAACAATGTATCAAGACGTTTGGCTTCGCGAACTTTTTGCTCGGCGACAATTTTGCTTGCTTCAACGTCCGCTTTTGCCGCTGCAATAGAGGCATCAAGCTGTTCATTATTTTGAATCACACGCTCAAGGTTAAGTTGAGCCTTTTCTACGGCGAGCTGATAAGGCTGTGGATCAATCTGGAATAGTAGATCGCCTTGGCTTATTTCTTGGTTGTTGGCAACATAAAGATGCGTAATCTGTCCACTCACACGGGGAGCTACTTTAGTTACCACTCGCGTTGCCATTGCCTGGGGCGTCAGTGGCATGGCGAGATCTGCGACTAGAAAATAGGCAAAGACAAGGACAAACGCGACGCAAGAATACTTGATCCAACGTGCGAATTTTTGATCTGGAGTCATAGGCGTTTACTTCTCTTTTAATTCGGGTTTCTGACTTATTCGCTAAGTGAATCAAGTGCATTGTGAGCAATCTGATCTAGGATCAATGAAAGCTTTTGAAGCTCTTGGTCATTGATTTCTGTCAGTAGCTTGCTCCGTACTTGAAGAATTCGAGTCTCCATTTGCTTGAGTAGGGTTTTACCTTCTTCTGTAAGGCTAACAATGCGTGCTCGCTTGTCATGCTCACTGCAATGGCGAGTGATCAGAGATTGCTCTTCTAATAGCTTTAATGTGCGCATCAGCGATGCCAACTCAATCTCAAGCGCTTCAGCCAAATGCTTCTGACTAACGTTGTCGCCCATTCGATAAAGTTTCCATAACGCAGTCCAACGCGGGTACGTCAGGTTTAAAGGCTCCAACTCGCGATCTGCAACCATTTTCCACAAACGGGCAACACGAGATAACTTTTCAGCCAGAGAAAGGTCGCGCAAACTGTTGATGTCTTGAATCATAAGATCTACTCAATTACTTAGCTTGCTAAGTAATATAAAATAGTTAGCACGCTAAGTAAATAAGTTTTTGTGATTTAAATCACATAGAATATGCCATTGGGGAACAAGTTTGCGTAACGTAGTACTTGGGTTGAATAGTAGTGATATACGACACTAAAGGTGATATCAGCACTCCTGGCTTATCAACAAGTGAAGCATTGAGATACAAAAAAAGCACAACCCTAAGTTATGGCGTTGTGCTTTTCGGTTTAGTGAGCGATTGAATTATCAATTGAGGCTCATAGCGAATGAGTTCATCACGTTCGTTCAATTAAGAATCGCTGCTTGAAGTCAACAAAGGCTTCATGCAGCGCATTTTCTTTAATCGGTTTGAGCAATACGTAATTCGCGCCCGCCTCCATAAACGCATCACTGGTTTCTTTCGCCGTATCGGCAGTACAAGCATAAATTGGCGTGCCTAACTTCAGCTTCTGTCGGATCTCTTTGGTTGTTTCAATTCCTCCAAGATGCGGCAGTTGGTTGTCCATCAAAATCAAATCGTAAGTATGATCTTTTAAGAACTCCATCGCTTCCAACCCATCTTTTGCCCAATCAACCTGCATTTTGTACTTGTTACAAAATGCTTTGAGAATGAAAGCATTAGTATGGTTATCTTCTACCAACAGTACTTTTAGACTCTCTGCGAATAACTCACCAGGTTTAACTCTCAAGCTTGAATCAAGAGGGGTGAGCACTCGCTCACGATCTTTCACTGGCATTGTAATAACAAAGGTCGTACCCAAACCTTTTTGACTACGTACTTGAACGTCACCTTCCAGCATATCGACGAGGCTTTTCACAATGGTCAGTCCCAAGCCACTGCCACCGTATTCTCGAGTGGTCGTTGCTTCCTCTTGAACGAAAGGTTCGAACATTTGGTCAAGCTTATCGGGCTCTATGCCGATGCCCGTATCCGTAATTTCCACTACCAACACACTATTTTCGGCGCCGTAGAACTGCTCCAGTTCAGCATGCAAGCGTACGCTGCCCGAGGGGGTAAACTTGACTGAGTTACTGACTAAGTTAAATAAAATTTGGTTCAGACGAACTTGGTCAGTAAAGATTTCAACATTGGGATCAATCTTGTTTTCAATGACAAGGTTAACGCCTTTATTTTCGCAAATTGGACGATAAATGTTTTCTAACGTTCGAATCGTGTCAGTGAACGAAAACGGGTGCTTTTGAATATTAAACTTACCCTGCTCAATCTTCGAAAAATCCAAAATATCATTCAAAACAGCAAGTAAGTGCTCACCACTATGTCGGAGTACATCAATTTGGTTATTCTGCTCTTCCGTTTCGACCGAGTCTTTTAATAATTGAGCAACTCCTAGAATGCCATTGATTGGCGTTCGGATTTCATGGCTCATTTTAGCCAGAAAATCGGCACGTGCTTGGGCGGATTTTTCTGCCTCTTTACGTGCCAAGTTACTTTGTTTTTCCGCTTCAATAAGCGTCGTAATATCCTGACCTTGAACAATGATACCGCTGATATCACCATCCACTCGAATCGGCGATAAGTTCCAGCGATATACCTTGTCTCCAATTGGTACATTGACGCCAGTTAACGTGGCTCCTTGAGCTGCCATTCGCAGGTGCGGCATCAACTTTTCTTTGAAGCCTTTAAACACTGGGTGCATGGTTTCAATGTCGTTTTCCATGACCAATTCTTTGCGGGCTGCCGGATTGATTTGGATGAGTACGCCAGACTCTGACCAAACCATAATCGGCGATAACGCAAAGTTAAACAGATCGCGGAATGAACGCTTTTGCGCTTCCAGCTCTTCAAAGGTGTTTTCTAGTGTCGAACCAATATGATCGAACTCCTCGATATCCGATCCGCCAAATCGTTCGAACCCTTTTTCTTCACGAGCCGAACGAGTGTATGCCATCAACGAGCCAAGCTCTTCGACAACTCGATTCTCAATCCACTCTTTGGTCATCAACGCAATCATCACCATCCCGATAACCGAAGCCAGCATCGCTAAAAGGTGCTGGATTTGCAGCGTCACAACACTCTGATTGTCCTGCACGGTTAGTAAACACAAATCCGTCGTGGCAGCATTGACTTCGATAGGGGTTTTAATGATCAACAACTGGTCAAGCTTTTGCTGAGACTCTCGCCGCTTCAGAACATCAAATATCTTGTACGCTTCATCTCCGACTAGTGAGCTAGCTAGTGGCGTATCGTTGGCCACCAAAACAACATTATCAACGTTCCCTTCGTTTTTTAGTCTTTCCATCAACCCGAAGTTGTTATCTAGAACAACAACATTGTAAGAATACCCCATCACTTCACCGGTTTTAGGTTGTAAAACCGGTACACGACGCAGTAACAGATGGCGAGTTCCCATTGGGGTATGTGAAGGAAGGTAATACCAATTGTTGCTAAAAGTCACTTGGCTCGCGAGGTCATTGAGAATCAAGTTATTGATGCCATAGAAATGCGCATTCCCATCGTCCCAAATAATGCCTTGATGATCGGTGAGGAAGCGAAATTCTGGCGTATGAGAAGGATCACTCTGGTCAATACTCATGAAAAAGTAATTGAGAGCTTCTTCATCCCGTTTTGTATAAAAATCTAAAACAACATCACTCTTCGAGTTACTGTTGTGATGAATCTGAATCGCAGCAAAATGGCTATCAAAAATATTAAGAATCAGCGCTGACGTCTGTTGCTTAGTTCTATCCACTTCTTGCCAAATAATTTGCTTCGAGAAGTAATAACTCTGAACGAAGATGCCTAAAATGATCGGAGCAAGTACGAGAATGATTATTTTCGTAATAAGCGTCGACAATGAGCGACGCTTTCTTGTTTTTGATGTAGTTGTCATCAATTGTCTGAGTATCTAAATGCGCGTTTTCTTAATGCTTCAATTCTTTCTGGAGAATCAGATTTCGTGACGACTTCAAAATCACCAGAATAAACGGTTGGAACGGGTTTCCCTTCAAGATCCCACTTAATCGCTTCTGCCATTGCAATGCCAGTATCATCGTTCATACGCATAACAGTAACGTCTAACTCCCCTTTCGAAAGCGCTTCTAATTCTGCAGAGCCGCCACCCCAGCCGTTGATCATGACATCTTCACGCCCTAATTCTTTCAGCGCATCAACAGCCCCTAGCGCCACATCTGTAGAACACGCATAAATAAAATCGACGTCAGGGTATTTTTCCAAACTCGCTTTTGCTGCTTCATACCCAGACTGCTTTGTCGCTTTGGTATAGTAAGCAGATTGTAGTTCAAAGTTGTTATCACGGTTGACTTGATTGATAAAGGTATTGCCTCTGATATCGCTGATATACCCTTCTGAAAAGTAGAGCACACTATAATGGCTCTGTTTTGGAAAACGCTTACCAAACTCCACGGCAAGCTCACGGCTGCCTTCAGCATGATCAAAACCAACATAAAGGAACGGTTGGTGATCCTCCCAATCTCTTACCGGTGTAGTGATATTTTGTAAGATCAACTTGGTTTTCTTTGAGTCTAAGACGTGTTCAACAAACTTACGATGCCTAGTGGTATCGAGAGTGAAAATCAGATAATCGGAGTTGCTCTTCAGCGCTTCCATTAAAGACAAACTTTGTTGCTTAATATCTGCGTTGGGACGGGTAAATACTTGATTAAGTTGATAGTCGATATCGAGTTTATCTAAACGCTGTTCAAATGCGTCGATATTTCGAATCCAATAATCCGAAATCTGTTGGCCTGGATAAACCACAGAAATTTTTAACGGACGTTTTTTGTCTCTTTCAACCGGAACAGGAGTCTCTCGCACGGCGTCAGCCAACGCATTCGTTAACTGCTTCTGTTCTGGAAACTGGTCTAAAAATTCTTGATATGCCCAATACCCATTGAGAACTTGAGTGGCTTGCGCTATCGGCGCGACAGTGGCCATTGACATCAGGGAGAATACTAACGCTTTTTTCATCTACTGCTCTTTTAGCTTTTTATGAGCCTAATTCAGCTCTATTCGTTACCTAGCCGAGTCATCCTTTACTCTTGTAATCTACCTTCCTCTGAGTGCCTGTTTCAATAATAAATTGGTTCTTAGTCTGAGTTGGAACGAATAAACGTTTATTGTGTACCTAATTGCAAGGTCACAAATATCATTTCTCCTTTTCATACTCTGAGTGTTTAAACAGAACACCAACCCATTATGCGTCAGTTTGTTCTTACATGGTACTCCAAAACTAAAAAGAAACCGCCTCAGTGGACGGTTTCTTTGTTATTCGGCATGTCGCGAACGCTTATTTCGATAAAGCCATTTCTAACATCATCTGCTGATTTTCATCAACGACAATACTTGCTTTTGACGTCACAAGCAGCTCTTTCTTAGCTTTTGTTAGTTGCTTAATATAATACTCAGCCCGCATGGCAAGTGTCTTTGAATCAAAATCCGAAGACCACTCCAATACCAAGGGACCTTTTCCCTTTAAAGCTTTCGCTCCTTTGCCCGTTTGGTGCTGATTGAATCTTCGCTCAACATTGTTTGTGACACCGCAATACAGCGCATTGCGGTTATTTCGTATCAAATAGACACTCCAACGCTGCGCTGTATTTTCAATCATGAAAGTAGTGACTCGACCTTAGCTTTAAGTTCATCGAGCTCTTCTTTAAGCTGAGCAACTTCGAGCTCTAGCTGGCTGACTCGATCAGAATTAGAGCCAGCCGCTGACACTGGCACTGCTAGCTCAGAGACGTCAACGTCGCCACAGAACAAATGCATATAGCGTGACTCTCGCTTTCCGGCTTCACGCGGTAACTTGACCACTAATGGCCCTTTGTCTTCGCTTGCTAAGTGCTCCAGAACCGTTTCAACTTCTTTTACATCATGAAATGTCGCGAGACGATTGGTACGAGTGCGAATTTCCCCAGGCGTTTGAGCACCACGCAAAAGCATACAGCACACGATTCCCTTCTCTTGTTCTGTCAGTTTTAAATCACCAAACTCCGTATTACAGAAACGGTGCTGATACTTGCTAACACGGCTGTTAAACGCACTTTCGTCACTGACGAGCCTACGCTCAATTAGAGCATCAACGGCATCGAGAACGTCTGACTCAGAGAGCGACATTACGGGATCACGGTTGCTTTTTTGATTACACGCGTTGGTTAATGCGTTTAGGCTGAGGGGGTAAAGATCTGGAGTGGTGACTTCTTTTTCGATCAAGCAACCAATGACTCGTGCTTCAATTGCCGTTAGCTCAACTTTCATAATGCATTTCCTTATTATTTTTGCATTTGACTTGGTACCTAAATCGTTTCGAAATCATGCATCATACATTGGCAAAGAGATGCAAGAAGCGTTAACGATTCAGGTGTCGGTGTCAGGCTAAAGCATAGCGCAAGACCTGGCACCCTTTGCGAATCGGGTCAGGTATCAATGCTCCGAGAGAATTGGCACTTTCGTCAAATTGCCATCTTGATCAACCATCATTATTTTTGAACGATTCAGCTCAACTTCGATGATTTCGAGTTGCTCGCGAGCGTTGATATACGCTGTTTTTAACTTTTCAGCCACAGAGCGAGTGGCTTGCTCATTATCTTGACTACTTACTTGCTCCGCAGTGTTCCCAGAGTCCATATCAAGTTCATCATTTTGCATTCAATGGTGTTGATAATATAGTGAAGGCCACGTTATGACAATGAATCGATGGATTCTACGATGTTGCCCAAAACTCGATTAAAGAAGCGTGATTATGTGGACACATCGCAATTGGTTGAGAAATGTTCAACTCTGCATTGTGATTGATCTAAAGACTGTTATGCCACTGGATGTTGTGCTTTAATCGAGGGAGATATTCATAAAATTAGGAAAGAGAACTATGAGTAGCGTATTTGAAATCGTTAACCAAGCTCGTCGTAAAAACAAACTAAAACGTGAGCTGCTTGATAACGAAAAGAAAGTTCGTGATAACCGCAAACGTGTTGACCTTCTAGAAAACCTTCTAGATTACATCAAACCAGAAATGACTCACGATGAAATCGTCGCAATCATCAAAAATATGAAAGCAGACTACGAAGATCGTGTTGATGACCACATCATCAAAAGTGCAGAAATCTCTAAAGCACGTCGTGACATCAGCCGTCGTATTCGCGAACTGACCGAAGAAGACAAGCAAACTAGCGGCAAAAAGTAAACACGTAAGCTAGATTTTTCAACCCCGAGTAAGGCTACCTTCCTCGGGGTTTATTTTTGTCTCTAAACTAAGCGCCGTGTACAATCAATCCAACTCTTATTCCTAACGCATTCAGCTTTCTATGTCCTCAACTACGACAAGTACACAACCAACACTTGCAAAACAATTATTTACGATGACTTGGCCAATGCTATTTGGCGTTCTATCTTTAATGAGCTTTCAGCTTGTAGATAGTGCGTTTATCGGTCAGCTCGGCGTTTTACCTTTGGCCGCTCAAGGTTTTACTCTTCCGTTGCAAATGGTCATTATCGGCATTCAAGTCGGTTTAGGTATCGCCACGACCGCTGTCATTTCTAAAGCGCTTGGGGCGAATGAAAGTCGTTATGCCAAACAGCTCGGTGGCTTAGTTTTGATGATTGGCTCAATCGGTGTAGCCGTTTTTGGAGGGCTAATTTGGCTTTTGCGCTACCCCATTTTATCTCTATTAAGTGCTCCAGAATCTGTGATGCCGATTATCGACAGCTACTGGCCTTGGTGGCTGCTAAGTTCATGGACTGGCGCGGTTTTATATTTTTACTACAGTATTTGCCGAGCTAACGGCAACACCATGTTGCCTGGCACAATGATGATGGTGACCAGCGGTGTGAACCTTGTGCTCGATCCACTATTTATTTTCACGTTTGACTTGGGTATTAACGGAGCCGCAATAGCAACCATCGTTGCCTTTGGGTTTGGTATTTTAGTCGTCGCGCCTCGCGTAAAAAAGAATCACTGGGCAACAACGCAGTGGCAAGACCTCAACGTAACTAAAAGTGTTGCGTCTATCGGTAACATCATGGGACCTGCGATGATCAGCCAACTGCTGCCTCCGTTGTCGTCCATGTTAGCAACAAAGTTGTTGGCAAGCTTCGGGACCGCCGCAGTCGCCGCTTGGGCGCTCGGTTCACGCTACGAATTCTTTGCTATCGTTTCGGTGTTAGCGCTGACAATGTCTATGCCCCCAATGGTCGGGCGCTTACTTGGCGCAAAAAACTACCAAGATATCCAATCGCTAGTCAGTATTGCCGTAAAATTCATTCTGGGCTTTCAACTTTTGATCGCAGCCATTACGTTTGCCGTCGCAAACCCACTTGCACTACTGATGACCAGTGATGTTCAAGTAGAGCAAGTATTAGAAATGCATTTGCTGATTGTTCCTATCAGCTTAGGTTCACTAGGTGTATGTATGTTGATGGTTTCTCTTTGCAATGCATTAGGTAAGTCTTACACCGCGCTCACCATTTCAGCGCTACGCTTGTTTGTCTTTTTCCTTCCTTGCTTATGGGTTGGCGCTCAAACGGGGGGAATCCGAGGTCTACTTTTAGGCGCTTGTATCGGCAACATTCTGGCGGGCATTTCCGCTTACCTAACCTATCGACAAACCATACGTAAACTCGCTAGCGCTCAAGCAAACGCATAACAATGCATGGTTAAAATAAAGCCCCTTTGATTGGGGCTTTATCGTCTTGAAATGTTATCGATTTAGGCGAGTTTTAATTCATTGAAGAGCTCAAATAGCTGATTCGATTTATAAGGCTTAGGTAAATAAGCATCCATACCTGCAGCAAAACAGTTGTGAATGTCTTCTTCCAAAACACTCGCGGTGAGCGCAATAATGGTCGTTTTCTCACGCCCGGCTTTCTTTTCCCAACGACGAATTTCTTTCGTCGCGGTCAGTCCATCCATCACCGGCATCATACAATCCATTAAAATTGCATCGAATTCTTCTCCCTTTGTGATGGCTTCCAACGCTTCTTGTCCATTGCTTGTTATCAAATAGTCATATCCTGCTTTATCCAGAAAGAAACTCGCGATTTTCTGATTCATCAAGTTATCCTCCGCGATTAAGATCCTCCTGTGAGAGCGCGACGTTCGATATTCAGACTTTGGAACACCATTAGTGACAGCGTCACTTGAAATGGTTTTTTCTACCTTCGCTAAGTCGTCAATGACATGCTTAAATCGATTGCCAAGAAAAGGCAATGTGAGTACAGCATGTACTCTTTCTGCATTGTCGTAGGGAGTGGATAGATGATGCTGACAAATAATCACACGACGAAGATCATATTTGAGTGACAATTCATCTAAGGCTTCATCCGTATTGGAGTCGTCACTATGGCACAGAAATATGACATCAAAGTCATCGTTTATTGCTTTTACTTCATTAACATTATTCGCACCAAAGAGATTGATTTTTGCTAATCGACACTCTTTCAAAAGTTGATCAGCGTAATCGTAATTTGTGCAGATCAAGAGCCCTTTATTTATCACGTCCGAGCGCCAGCCAAACACCGGAATAACATCAACCTCAATAGAGAATTCAAAGCATGTGCCCACTCCTTTTGTGGATGTCGCTATAAGCTGCCCTCCCATCATGGATACCAGTTGACGACAAATTGCCAATCCCAGTCCCGTTCCGCCGAACTGCCTCGACACCCCTTCATCTTCCTGAGTAAAGGGTTCAAAAATCGTCGTTAACTTATCTTGTTCAATGCCTATCCCGGTATCTTCGACTTTAAACATCAGCACTCCGCACTCTTTCTCAGGTGACTCGTCATAACTGACATCAACACGTATATGCCCGCTTTCGGTAAACTTGACCGCATTCGATACCAGATTCGTGATGACCTGCTTGATGCGATGGTCATCAACCATCACTCGAGTTGGAATGTTTTCAGCTAAGTTAATCCCCAGCTCTAGCTGTTTAGATGTGGCTTTGGATTGAAATAAAACCATCGACTGGTACACCACCTCTCGGATATCGGCCTCGACTAACGACAACTCCAGTCGACCAGATTCGATTTTAGAAAGATCCAAAATATCGTTAAGCAAGGTAAGTAATGTTTGGGATGAAGAGTCAATGTCATCAACGACTTCTTGTTGATGGGAAGATAATTCGCTTTGAGAGAGTATCTCCGTCATGCCCATAATACCGTTTAGGGGGGTACGTATTTCATGCGACATGTTGGCAAGAAATACTGATTTAGCGCGATTAGCAGACACTGCTGACTCTTTAGCATGGAGTATTTCGTCTGTTTGTCTCTGCTTTTCTTCAACCACTCGATTCACTTGCTGAGCGAAAATCGTCAGTTCATCACTGCCATCGACTTTGACTTTCGTCTGTTTCTCTTCATCGTTGATCAGCGCCGTTAAGGTATGAATAATCGCATCTAGTTTGCTATTAACCCGAAACCAAGTGCCAAAACCAAGCCAGCAAAGCATGACGATAACCAAAATAACGCCAGAGGTAATCATCGCAATATTGGTCTTTTGTTCATGAACTTGTGTTAGGAGCGATTGCTCTGTTTGTTTCGTGAACCCATCAATGAGTACTTGCAAGCGTTGCACACGGAAATCGAGTTCTCTCAAATACGCTTCATAGTCACTACGTGACATGTCCCCTGACATTAATCGCCCACGAGATGCCAAATTTCTCTGATATCTGGGCGACGTAAACAAGCCTAGCAGCTTATCAACTTGATCGTATGACCCTCCTAAATTTAAAAACGCATCCAAATTTTGCTGCTGTCGATCAATAGCCTGAAAAAACAGACTCTGACTCAACCGACTCTTAGGATCTTGAACTAGGCGATGCGTCAACCAGGCTTCTTTCTGTGTCCAAAAAGACAGCTGAGCAAGGTAAGCAATAAAATTCTGCATTCGAATACCGTCCTCACTGCCATACCACTGATGATTTTGTAGCAAAGAGCGCGACATATTTTGAAGCAGTTGAAATGCCCAATCGCCAAGGTCATCCATCTCGTCCAACCTACCGGATAATACCCCTAGCATGGCCTCTTTCAGCTCATCAGCATATTCCGCGGTATTGGGGTTACTGACGAATTTTTGATGCATGGAAGAAATAACACCGTCTTGTTCTTCTATATTAAGTGCGGCTGATGCTTGAAGCGTAGGCTGGCGGCGTGCTTTCTCTATGGAGTATATAAAGTGAGAGGCTTGGGATATCAACTGGAAACCTTGGATATTGATTACCGTTTGATTGAGACGGCTTACGCGCAACGCATTGTCAGAAAACTGCTGAACTGCAAAAACCACTATCACCACCGTGGGTAATAGTGCGAGGAGTGCTAAGCGTGTTTTTATTGATAATCTCAACATCTATCAGCCCAATGGTTGATCTCATCCGATTATTTAATACTAGACTAGTTTCTAGCATTGAAAGGCATATACGACATGGTTACTTTAAAACAACATTCACCTACCAAAACCATGGTCATTCCGCTTATTTCGCCATCGGTCAATGAAATGGTAATTGTGACTCGAATCATACTTTTTGATCTTCAAGCTGAGTACAAACAGTGAAGTTTCACTCATACCTAAGATGCACATCACTTTTCATAAAATTCCAAACCATATGTTCACCTATTTCGTTGCCTTATCGAGACAAATCACACAAAAATGCAAACGAATTAACAGTGACAACAAAACTAATTTGAAAACACACATTATCATCGCGAAAAAAGTGGATGACTTTTTAAATGTCAATACGTGAAAACCACCGCTTTAGTCACATTAATTCACCACTAACACGACCTTAACTAGTGTTTTACACTGGATTTAATTTTCCTAGCAGAATAAGGGCTCCGACCTTAGAATCCGCACACATAACTATTACAACCCGATTACATAACCCACCACACTCTTGCACGCTGCCGAAGAGGCAACAGCAGAGAGTATGGTTAGCCCCCAAAACGTGAAAGGTCTAATACAACAATGAGTCCAGAGAAATATCTCCAAGACTGGCAAACTAGCCAAACGATTGCTGAATCTATTTCCCCTCTAATTGGTAAGCTATATCGTCAAAAAGGAATCGAAGTGGTTCTGTTTGGTAAAACGCTTATCAATGCTACTACTATAGACATTCTCAAAACTCATCGCGTTGCAAGACGTTATACAGGCAGCCCACTCTCACTTGAGCACACAATGCCTATCATTCAAGCGCTATGTGAAATGAGCATTTCTTCGTGTCGTGTCGATGTTGGCCAATTGGCAACTAAGTACTGGAATGAGCATGACGATACTGCGTCTCTAAATGATTTCCTTATCACTGCACTTGATGGCGCACGCGATGCAGACTCTTCATTGAAAGCGCGTGATGTAGTTCTTTACGGTTTTGGTCGCATTGGTCGACTACTAACTCGCCTTCTGATCGAGAAAAGTGGCCCAGGTTACCCACTACGACTACGAGCGATTGTGGTTCGTGGCGGTAAAAAAGGCGATTTAGAGAAGCGTGCTAGCTTACTGCGTCGTGACTCAGTCCATGGTCAGTTCAACGGTAGCATCGTGATCGATGAGGAACGTAAAGCTCTGATCGTTAACGGTAACTACATCCAAATCATCTACGCAAACAATCCAAGCGAAGTAGACTACTCTGCTTACGGTATTAACAACGCGCTTGTTGTTGATAACACAGGTGTTTGGCGTGATTCTGAAGGCCTAAGCCAACACTTAGCGTGTCAAGGTGCAGAGAAAGTGCTGCTAACGGCACCAGGTAAAGGCGATATTAAAAACGTTGTATTCGGTGTAAATGAATCAGTTATTCAAGAAAATGACACCATCATCTCTGCAGCGAGCTGTACCACAAACGCAATCACGCCGGTTCTTAAAGCGCTGAATGATAAATATGGTGTCCTTTCTGGTCACATCGAAACCGTGCACTCATACACAAACGACCAAAACTTGATCGACAACTTCCACTCTGGTGACCGCCGTGGACGTAGTGCTTCTCTGAACATGGTTCTAACTTCAACTGGCGCAGCTAAAGCAGTAGCAAAAGCACTGCCAGAGCTAGCTGGTAAGCTAACAGGTAACGCAATTCGCGTACCGACACCAAACGTTTCGATGGCAGTCGCTAACCTAAACTTAGGTGAAGACGTAGACCGTGATTCACTGAACGATTACTTGCGTGAAATGGCGTTGAACTCTGAGCTTTCGGCACAGATTGACTACACCGATTCAACAGAAATTGTATCAACTGACTTAGTTGGTTCTCGCCATGCAGGCGTCGTGGATGGTCAAGCGACTATCGCACAAGACAAACGTTGCGTACTTTACATCTGGTACGACAACGAATTCGGTTACAGCTGCCAAGTTGTGCACTGTATGGAACAAATGATGGGTGTTCGTTACCAAACATTCCCTCGATAGGTGAACTTTGCTCCACAACGTTAACCACATAGCGTAACGGACAATATCTCATATTTGTTCTAAATAATAAGCGCGAAGCGCATTACTAATATTTTTCCCCGTTTATACGCCTGATCACCCTCAGGCGTTTTTTCATTTCGCTCATTTGACACTCTCCGGACAAAGTGAAGGCTATCATTCATGTTTTGTTCATGTTCACAGCATTAATCTGAACACATGAATTACAGAGAGGTCATGATTATGAATCGGATTATTGTTACCGCACTGGCACTGATTACGGGCTTTTTTACATTAGTATTTAGCTTGATCATTGCGATTCCGTTGACCATCGCAGCATTGATTACAGGCAAGCGTATTGAGAAGCGCGTGAAGAAAATGCAGAAAGAAATGCATGAAGAGTATGAATTCAATACTGGTAAAGCCGATGCGATTGAAGGTGAGTTCGAAGAGGTTCGCCGATAAGTAAATCGAATTTATATAAGTTTCTCTCCCCCGACTGCTCCTGAGAAACTTCTTGCTTTCACCCTGTCTTTACAATGGCAGGGTGCTTTTTACAAAAAAGGCAGCCATCAGGGCTGCCTTTAATATTTTGTTGTCTTTGCAAATTTATACGGTTACGACCACTCGAAGTGCCAATAGCATGAGAACAATCCCTGACAAACGATCAATTAACATCGCTTTAGAACGAATTCTGTCCACTACTTTAGAGCTCGATAACACTAGGGTGATAAAGGTATACCAAAGCCCGTCCACAACAAATGGTGTAGCCACAATGATCATTTGATTGCTCAAATCATTACCTAGCGCTACAAACTGACTAAATAGTGCGATAAAAAACAAGGCAATTTTGGGGCTTAAAATCGAGATAAAAAAACCTTCTCGAGCAGACTGGCTTACCGTTGTTTCTTCGCCTGACTCCAACTTCGCCGCCACACCGCCTTTCGAACGCAGCGCATTGAACCCTAAATATGCAAGATATGCCGCGCCTGCAAGGCTGATCGTCTTGAACAACATCGGGCTTTGCTGCAAAACAACAGCGAGGCCAATCAGCGTAATAAACGCATAAATGCCAATTCCAAAAGCGTGTGCCCAAGCCGTTGCCAAACCATTGATGCGTCCACCAGCCAAGGCATGTTTTGCCACAATCGCTAGGCTAGGCCCAGGTGACATAGCACCGAGTAAACACACGGTAAAAAGTGATAACCAAACTGTTAGTGTCATAAATAACCTCTCTCCATTTGAATTCAATCTATCAATTGAAGAGCTATAATTTGAAATCAAAGTTTCGCATAAAAGTCATGATTTAAAATCATAGCCTAATGGATGGAGTATTCCGATATTTTCATCACCGCGTGGATTTGCTCTCGCACCCATTGATGAGCTGGATCATTGTCGTATTTAGGATGCCACATCAGCCAGTATTCATGGGTAGGTGTCTCAAAAGGAAGCGCTTTATGAACCAAAGGCCAGTGCTTGGCCAAATTATTTGCAATGTGCTCCGGAACTACCATCAAGTGCTCACTTGAGACCAAACGATTTACCGCCGCAGAGAAAAAAGGCACTTTAAAGGTAACATGACGCATCAGCCCCCTGTCTTTTAGTGCCATATCGGTACTTGAGTCTTTGTCTCCCCCACCCGTCACTTGAATATGCGAATGACTAATGAGGTCCTCTACAGAAATCGAAGCCTTACCAGCTAAAGGGTGAGATGCCTTCATCAAACAAACTGACTTATCAGAACCAATATTGATGCTAGATACACCTTCAGGCTGAGTGGGATACATAGAAGAAGCAAGGTGGATTCCTAACTCGTGAAGCTTATCGATAAAATCTAGCTGCCACAGTCGATACGCCAAATCCAATTGTGGTGCTTGTTCACCTAAGTGAGATGCAATATCGGGCAAAACGTATTGTGCCACGTAATCACTTGAGGCAATAACCAGCTCGCCTTGCCACAGTTGCGGCTCAAAAGGTTTGTCATCGAGTAAATGGTCAAACTCAGCCAGTAACGCATCAAGCTTTGATTTTAATGCTATTGCTCGCGGGGTTGGTATCAGCTGATTACCTTGACGAATAAGCAGTGGGTCACCACACAGATCGCGCAATTGTGCAAGCTGTCGGCTAACCGCAGACTGAGTAATGTGCAAACGTTCTGCAGTTCGGCTGACATGGCACTCTTCTAAAAGTACATGCAAGGACCTAAGTAGATTCAAATTGATGTTGTTTAACATACCGGCTCAAGAAGGTTTAATAAATAATGGCACCCATGATGCTTATTTCACAAACTGGTTGCCAGTCGTATTAAAGAACTCAGCTAAAACGGTATGAGTCATGAGGTGCCTTAGCTCTGGGTAACGTTGAATTTGATCTCTGATTTCGTTCAAACGAGTCATCGTAGGTACTTCGACAAAAACCATCATATCCGTTTCACCACTGATTGCATGGCACCATTTTACGCCATCGATTTTGTATAGTTCGTCGGCATATGATTCGCAATAATACGTGGATGTAGATTTATCGAACTTTAGAGCAAAATAAGCACAAATCGAGTCCCCGCCTGAAGAGGCAATTTCAGCGTGATACCCGAGAATCACTTTGTCATGTTCTAGCTTACGAATACGAGCCGTCACCGCAGAACGAGAAAGGTTCACTTTATCCGCAATTTCAGTCACCGACAGCCGAGCGTTGTGTCGGAGAAGATCCACAATCTTGTGATCAAACTTGTCCATATACTTACCAAGCTTTCCTTATTTTTCTCATTCTATACCGATTCTAACTGCATAAGAAACCAACATTTTGTTGGAAATATTTAAAACAACCGTCATATTGACGGTTCAGTAAATCATTTTGTTATTAAGATTTTGGATATGCTATTTGGTAAGCATGAGATGAGCACCGTTATCCATTCAAATAAAAGAGCGATAACGCATTGAAATCAAATACGCTTCTTATGCACTCAGCGCACTAGCGGGCTCATTAAACTCCAATAAATGAGATAATTAGAAGCCACAAGCGTTTTCGTCATAAGACCTACAACATTGGATGAATCAATTAGCATGGAACAGCTCAAAAAAGACATTTCACTCACATCCGGTATCGCCCAACTATCCACAACATTAATGGGAACGGGGCTTTTTATGATACCAGCCATTGCAGCAGGCATAGCGGGTCATTTTTCACTATGGGCCTGGATTTTATTATTCATCGCCATTTGTCCTATTGCGCTGACTTTTGCCCAGCTAGGCAAGCGATATCCCAACGCGGGCGGAACCGCATTTTTTGTGCGTAAAGCATTTAACGCCAAGCTGGAAAGTAGTGTAGCTTGGCTATTTGTTAGTGTCATTCCGGTAGGGGTTCCGGCCGCGATTGCACTCGCCGCAGGCTTTCTACAGCAAATATTGCCAGAGCCTATTAGCAATAATCTGTTTGCACAAATTCTAACGGTATTACTTCTTGTGTTCGTCAACTTGATGGGCACTAAGTCATCAGGTCATTTACAAACTCTTATTGCTTTGAGTGTCTTTGCGCTCGTTGGCACATTTTTATGGAAAGGTGACGTTAACAGCGCCGATCTCGTGATGCCAGCTATCACACAAGAGTCAATTTGGCCTATTACCGCAGCGCTTGGCGTGATGTTCTGGTGTTTTGTTGGCATAGAGGCTTTTGCTCATATGGGGGAAGAATTCAAAAACCCTCAAAGAGACTTCCCTATCGCCATTATTGTCGGTTGTTTTGTAGCGGGAGCTACGTACTGGGCTTGCTCTGTTGTTATTTTAAAGTTTGGTGCATATGGTAATGCTCAATTCGATAATGCATCGATTCCATGGTTGAGTGCTCAACTACTTGGCGATGGGGCCAAATGGATAATCAGTTTGATCGGATTCTCCGCTTGTTTCGCGAGCGTTAACTTATACACACAGAGCCTAGCGCGAATGGTCTGGGCTCAAGCTCGGGAACATCGTCCTTACAGCCCACTAGCCAAGATTTCGCGTCGTGGTGTCCCTTTCTCAGCCACCTTATTAGTTGGCGGCGTACTGCTAATATCTTGCGTGATAGGAACGCTATCGCAGCTCGATCTGGAGTTTTTCCTAAAACTAGCAAATAGTGTATTCGTTTTGGTTTACATGTTGGCGATGTTAGCCGCTTATAAATTGCTCCGTGGGTTTGGTAAAGCGCTTGCGGGACTTTCTCTACTGCTTTGTACCGGTGTTTTTATATGTTTAGGCTGGTCAATGTTTTATGCACTTGGCATTTTCACTCTACTTTTACTGCCTTGGAAACAGTGGCGACATAAACGACAAACACGCGCAGTTGAATAGTCACCGCTTCCCATGTCGAAAAATTTGGGCTAAACGTTGGATACCAGCGTCTATGTTCTCTAACGCGATATTACCATAACCAAGCACGGCACCATGCCAGTGACGTGCTTGGAAACCTGGATGTTCATAATAGCTCAAAGGTCGCAATATGATCCCTTCATGCTCTGCCAGTTTTGTAAAACGCAGCTCATCTATACCGTTTTGCCATTTCAACGTAATATGAAGCCCAGCCGCTTGGCTAACGACGCAAACACTGTCGCCAAAATGCTGTTGAATGGATAAATGCATCTGTTCATGCTTGGTTTTATATAGTCGGCGCATTTTTCGGATATGGCGCAACAACCCACCCTCGGTAATAAAATCTGCCAACGCTTCTTGAGTGTGCGTCGGTGAATCACCACTTAACGCATCTTTAACCACTAAGCATTGCTCTACTAAACGTTCAGGAACCACCAGGTAGCCAAGCCGCAATCCGTTAAACATCACTTTACTGAAGGAACCCACATACAACACATGCTCATCTCGACCCATTTGAGCGGCTAGCCCCTGTAAGCTGGTGTAGGGACGATGAGCAAACTGAAATTCGCTGTCATAATCGTCCTCGATGATCCAACTTGATTGCTCGACCGCCCAGTTGATGATCTTTCCTCTTTGCTCGGTATTGAGTGTGGTCCCCATCGGATATTGATTACTTGGTGTGATATACAGCGCATCGGCATCGCTTGAGGTCACAGCTTCCACATCAAAGCCTAATTTCTCTCTTACGAACAAAGGCTCAAATTGATAGTTTTGGAACTGAATCAACTTCCGCATTTGCGCGTAACCCGGTTGCTCCATCAAAATCTTATCACCTTGTTTTAGAGCTACCATCGTCGCGATTGACAACGCTTGCTGTGCCCCAGAGGTAATAATGATGCGCTCTGGGGAGCAATTTACTGAACGGCTTGATGCAAGGTAGTCAGCTAAAGCACAGCGCAATGCCCAACTGCCCTGAATATCTTGATTCCCTAGCAAGCAGGTGCGGGACATGTGGCGAGTGAGTAACTTTTGCCATTGCGCCATCGGAAATGCGTCCAAATCCGGCACACCCGGTGCAAATGCGCGGTTGATATCAAAGTGAGCTTTCGGTGATGAGTCTCTCTGAACTGAACTAGGTTCAGGCAAGTACTGCTCTGGCAGTTCTACGGCAACATAAAAGCCAGAACCTTTTTGGCTGTTCAAGTACCCTTCCGCCACTAATTGTTCGTAGGCAGAAATCACGGTATTCCTACTTAGATTAAGCTCTTGTGAAAGCTTTCGCGTAGACGGCAATTTCCCATTCTTCGCCCACAACCCTTGAACAATCTTCTCGCGGATAGCAAAAAACAACGCTTGCTGACGCGTTCCATCACTGTCTTTTAAATGCAGGTCACCGATATCAATCAAAGACAAACTGGATCCATCCATTAGTTAAAACTGGCTCTCTTTAAGCTACCAGTTAAACGCTACATTGCAATCAAAGAGTGAGGATCAATGGCTCATAATCGTGAGTAAACAAGGAGAGAAAATGCTATCCAACACCAATAGAACGGAAATTAAGAAAGGCGCACATAAAGCAGTCTATGATGTTAGCAAACTGCACGCCATCATAGATGAAAGCCTAATCGCTCATATTGCGATAACCAACGAGTCAGGCCCTGTGGTCATCCCTATGCTGGCATGGCGTGTGGATGATTACGTGTATATCCATGGTGCCAACAACAGTCGACTGTTACGCTCACTCAAACAAGGAGTGCAAACGTGCTTAACCTTTACTTTGTTTGATGGTTGGGTATTGGCTCGAAGTGCGTTTCACCACAGTGCGCATTATCGCAGTACAGTGGTCTTTGGCCAATTTGAGATGGTGGAGGATAACCAAGAAAAAGACAGGTTGCTGAATCACTTTATCGAACAGATCGCTCCAGGGAGAACAAAACAAGTCCGTTTGAGCAATGAAAAAGAGCTCAAAGCCACCATGCTGCTGCGTATCCCGCTCACAGAGGCATCTGTGAAAATCAGCAATTTTGGCGTCAACGACGACGCAGAAGACATGGACATTCCTGTTTGGGCAGGTGTCCTACCCTACCGAACTGTCGTAGGTCCACTGCAAGCTTGTGAAGATTTGTATGAAGGTATCGCTGAGCCAGACTATCGCAGTGCCTATTCTAATCGTTGGCAGGAATAAGCACTGTAAAACGTGCGCCGCCTAAGTGACTCTCGCCGACAGAAAGTTCCCAACCTAATTGCCTCGCTGCACTGGTAGCAATGGCAAGCCCTAAACCAAAACCTTTCACGTCGGCGTTACGGCTTTTGTCTAAACGTGAAAATGGCATAAACACTTCTTCTCGCATCGATTCAGGGATGCCCGGACCATCGTCCTCAATATCGATGCTCCAGCAATCCGCTACCATTCGAATCGTCACCTCAACGCAGGATTCACCGTAACGCTTGGCGTTTTGCAGTAAATTATCGAGGACGAGGTTACCCAAAGTAGGCTGAAAGTGAATCAATTGGTTCGCGAGTTCATTTTCTGCTCTCAACATGGCGGACTCTAAGCCTAGGTAATTCATGCGGCTTTTACACCAAAGTGGCAGTTCCATGGTTTCAACAGAATCGATCCATGAGTGGTTTTTCACACTCAAGCGAGACAGCATGACGATGTCGGATGTTAAATCCGTCACTACATCAACGTATCGTTCAATATCGTCATGTAACTCTGCCTGCATTTCACCACTCGTGCGCCTAGCTAAATCCGTCGCTAGCTGAATACGACTCAGCGGAGTGCGCACTTCATGAGGAATAGCTTGAGTAAAGATGTGTGTTTGACGTACTCGTCTCTCAATCTCTTCAGACATGCAGTTGAAGCCTTGGGCGAGCTCTTTCACGGGTTGCGAAAATTGCTTTAGATCGACTCTCGTATTCAACTCACCATAACCAAATTGTTGTTGTGCAGCCGTTAGTTGCCGAATTTGGCGGTCAAGACGTCGTACAGGTATGTAAACCATAATGCCTAAACTGCACACAACAACCAAAAGTAGAGTCAGTATAAATACAATCTCTGAATCTTCATTCCAATCAACATCTGGGCTAAAGAAATCCGTTTTTTCTTTGAAAACTAAACTCTGCGAGGTGTTAGGTAAAGGGAATACCGCAGCATAGGTACTGCCATCAATAAGATAAACAGGTATCCCTTGTATTCGGTACAGTAGCTTACAATCTCGACAAGGCGATGATCCGTCCCAGTTTTCAACCAATGTTAAATCAAAGATAAAGAAATCTTGCTTGCCGTTTTCGGTTAACTTCTTGTAGAGAGAATCCGGAGTGCCTCGTTGCTCAATGTATTGATCGACAAAATAAGCACCATCACTCAAAAAAACGCCGACTTCTGTTTTGCGCATGTACTCTTCCCCCATAAAGAGAAACAAAGCAACAGTCAGCGCAAGGCCAGTAACTAACCCCACATATAGACGAGTAAACAGGGAAAACATGCGTCATTTACCTGTCAGCATGTAGCCGTGGTGACGTATGGTCTTAATGGTAGCGGTATGGATATGAGCCTTAGAGAATTTCTTCCTTAGTGAGGATATACGCATATCAATCGAACGATCAGTAATACAGTATTCAATACCTCTGGCAAGACGGCAACATGATTCACGAGATACTGGCTTATCGACATTCAGCATCAGGAGCTCTAAAATTTCAAACTCAGAACTCGTCAAACCAATATCTTTTTGCAAATAAAATGCTTGGGAACGACGAAGACAAAGGCTAATGCCATATCGGCTCAGCTTTTCTTCTTCAACGGTATCAACTTGACGGCGATAGCGACGCAGCGCCGCTTCAATACGGGCGAGAAGGATATTGCCTTTTATCGGTTTGGTAAGGTAATCATCAGCACCGAACTTAAATAAGCTCACCTCGCTCATTTCATCATCGGTTGCAGTCAAAACAATGATAATCCCATGATAAAATTTACGTGCCTCTTGGCATATTTCTGCGCCATTTTTTCCTGGTAACATCAAATCTAACAGCACTAGGTCCGGCTTGAGTTCCTTAATCGTTTCTAATGCATTTTGACCGTTATCGATAACAATTACTGTATAGCCTTCGGCTTCGAGGTACATTTTGGTTAATCGAGCAATCTCAGAGTCGTCTTCTACCAGTAAGATTGTATTGCCCACCATGAATCATTTACTCCACCAATATGATGGAGGGAGTATATCGCTCGTCCTATACTGCGCAACCCACTTAAATGATAATTTTAATAAAAAGCAGGCTTACATACGCTTACAAACCATACATATACGATAATCCTAATCATTCTACGCCCCTAAAACCATGCAATAACCTGATGTTTTATTCATTAGCAGAATATAGCTTCACATAAAAATAAAATTCGGAATAAAAATCCACTACACTTTTAAATATATCGAATGATAGTCCTTACCAAAAAACAATATCGATATATATGACTTGATTTGCTTATATAGACAGGACTTTATGTTGCTTTTAAGTTTATTGCTCTAATAAAGTCTACGAGTAACATGAAATGAGATATTCCCAATTAACACCTTTAGCCATATTTTGCGCTATAAGTCTAACTGCTTGCGGCGGCAGTGAATCTAATTCGAAACCATCGACAACGACACCTCCAACACCACCAGCGCCAACATTGAGCACTGTCACAATCCCAACTGTCGTTTCTACAGAGCTTCCAGCCAAGTTAAAAGTGGCTGCTGATGCGGGCTTCACCCACTATGTGAAAATCTCCCTTTCTGAAGCAAATAACAATGATACATTTCACATTGTGGCTGTTGATGACGGTGCGAATAATGAAAAAATCTTTCGTGCAGCCAAAATCATACAACACCTTCTCACAAACCAACCAGACTCTAAGTACGGTGCTGACAAGTCTCGTATCGCTAAGACATTAGCCGAGCGTGATGCCACACTAATGCTGACCGAAAACGACGAACAGAATGATGAGATGCTAACCAAAATCTTTATCAACGAACTGATTCGCCAAGACAAACTGAACGATGCAGTGACAAACTCGGGCTTAGCACACTCTTTTGATACGAGTTCTCTAGAAAAGTTTGTTGTAAGCATGATGGTACTTAACGAAGAAGATATGGATACACTTGTCACATCTATCGTGGCAACATTAGTAAATAGTAAAGAAACACCAAACTGGCTAAGGAACAGCCAATCTTTGATGTATCGAGAACTGACAGTTGAAGGCGATTGCCATTACATGAGTAATTTTGCCGATTACTGTGCCAATCTTGGTAAAAAAGCCGAACGAGACGCCGCTTTTGAAGAAATTTTACACTTGGTCCAAGCGCAAGGTATTGCACCTAACACGGGGACTGCGGCACTGCAAAATGACATTCAAGCTCATGCGTTAAAAATCTATAACGATATTCAAGCGGGCAAACCGACGGTGTGGCGCCCAACTCAGTATGACTGGGACGATTGGAAATCGGACGACTTCGATCCTGAAAGTGTTAAACAAACGGGCCCTTCATATTCTCACGAATACTTTGCTGCCGCTTTTGAAGCTTACATGGGTGTAGCAAAAGCAAACGGACAAGGTTTAGATGGCTACCAAGCGTTAACACGTGAAGAAATGCAAACTCAAGATCCACAAGCCGTTGATTGGATCAGCGGCTTATTCCACGGATACCTGCAATACACCGCGAACATCGACTCTGCGGGCGTCAAACTTTACACAGAAAAGACAAATCCAGGCACAGTGCCTACCTTCCGTATGGCTCCCAACAAAGACGGCTTGATAGAAGCATACACCTACAAATCTCAGTGGCTGACAAGAGTGAAGATCATTGGCGACGACGCAATGAATGTCATCGGTAATGACCAAGACAATACCTTTGAAGGCAACAGCAAAGACAACAGCATTTATGGTGAAGGTGGTATCAACACCTATATCGTGCCACACAAACTGGCAGAATGTACTGTTATCAAAGCAAAGAGCGTTTCTGTTAAGTGTCCGAGTACAGGCTCGGATGAGTTGTACGACATTCAAAAGATCCAATTCACCGACCAATTCTTAGATGTAACCGAGCTATAAACGATGAAAAACATGAAAAAACTTACTCTATTCGCTCCCCTACTCCTTGTAGGTTGTGGTGGCCTAGCCGTCATGGATCGTACTGATGCCGTAAAAGCACAACCAGAAATGCTGATCAAAACCGACGGAGATTTTTGGGGATTCGGTGCAGATGGTCATTTTGATTTTGCTGGTAAGTACAAAGGCAACTATTCACGCAGTGCTTCTAACTCAAGTTGGTTTAACCATATCTCTTTCAAAGAAGGTACGATGGGCGCAGAAGTTACTCGTATCGACAACGGGGAAACTTGGCTTCTGAGCTGCTCTGGAGGCGGTATGTCGGTTAACTACATGGGCGTCGATTTTGGTGGGAATGATCCTTACACCTGTGATATCACCCAAGATGGCGTCAAAGTGGGAGAATTTGCTATGGAGCCAAAATCCGCTCTCATCGACATCAGCTTCGAGAAAAAAGAGACTGGCGTAGTGCGTATCGGCAGCACCCACTTTAATGTAGAAACCGTACATACTAGTCCCGACGCCATGATGGCGGTAGACATTCCATTGGGTTATAGCTTTAAGGAAGGCACACAAGAAATTGCCGCTGTACAGACGAACGGTACCATTGCGGTACAAATGCTCCCAGAACTTAGTGAACAAAAAAAGGATGTGATTGCCATCGGCGCTGTTGCAAGTGCACTAAGCTGGCGCCCTAAGAAATAGCCATTACATTAAACAACACCAAAAATAGCAAAGCCCTCTACCTTGAGGGCTTTTATTGCTTGTTTTCATAAAGACAAGTGAAGCATTACTTTTCTAATCTTCCCGCATACTGCTTGGGCGTTAATCCACGATGTTTCTTAAACATACGATTGAAGCTCGCCACATTGGTGTAACCAAGGCGCATGGCTATGTCATCAATACTCACGCGCTTACTCAATAACCCAGCCGCAACATTACTCAATACATAGCCGGATACCATCGAGAAGTTGAGGCCTAATTTGTGCAAACGACGTTGAAACTGCTGTTCAGATAAATCAAGCAGAGAAGAAACGCGCTCTAACGTTGGCAATCCATAATGACTGCTGTAGTTCACCACTTCATAAATCACTTTCAACTCATCTTCTGGGTCGGGCATATTAAGCAAATCATCCAAATCGGAAAAACTCATCGCTAGACGGCTGTCCTCGCGATGGCTCACTTGGCGGGAAGCTAATCGGTCATCTCCCGGGATCCATATTTCTGTTTTTGGCTGACTCCATTCCACCTCGCAGCCGAAATATTCCCGGTATCGCTCAGTATTTTTTCTCGACCCTGAAATCTTGACGCGCAAAGGCTGATAGTCTTTACCAAGAAATTCGCGTAGCACTTTAATCATAAATACCGCACAGCGGATACTATCGTGCACCTTTACTGACGTTTCTATAAACGGATTGTGGTAAGTCCATTTGATGATTTTGCCCGACTGTTCGCCAGCAAAAAATGCCCCAGATTGTAAGTTACTCGCACCATAATTAACGCGTCGAATCGCGCTGGCTAAATCATTCCCAGAAAATAGCCAGCGTCCCACAGGCCCAAGCTTTTGCAGTTCAATACCTCGGCTGAGACTCAAAACCACATCTGGATCACTACTGGCTTGTTCAACACAACGATACCATTCTGCGACGGCTTTTAGCGGGATCAGTGTCATTGGGTTGTGAAATACCGACGACGGAATCCCCAGTTCATCCGAGCCCAAATTATATTTAGATAACGCGAGGTTATGCATGTTTAGAATGCCCATCGCGCGAATAAATCGAACCGTCTTCATTACCAATCACATCAAATTTAATCCTCTATTGATTGAATCTGTCACAAAGAAAGACCTAAATCAAATCCAGATCACAATACGCCAACCGTTTGATAGAGGAGTGTTTAATGAGTTTACTGAGTGTCCCATTTGTCGGAACTGGTGCAGATACAGCGTTACATGTTGTCGCTGCTGTCGTTTTAATCGCGAGTGTCGCGGGCGCGTGTTACGGCTTTTGGAAAATCCATGAATTGCCAATTAATAAGGCGCACAGCAAAGACCATCATCAGATAGGGCTCATCACTGCGCTCACCTGGATAGGGTTTGTCTGGCACTGGGTTTGGGTGCTAGCTGTTATCTTTGCATTCGTTGATATGGAAAAAGCCATCATCAATCTGCGTGATACATGGAGAAGTAAACCGCAAACAGAAACACAGCCAAAAGAGGAAGCGTAATGTTAGAAGGTTTAGCGGTATGGGCTCTCTTCATCTATCTGCTGCGTTTGGTTGGCATGCCTTGGAACAAAGCAACCAAATCGTTCGCTTATCTTGGCGGTTTGAGTTGGCTGATGTTCGTATGGGTAGGTTTGATTAACTTCACCCCGATGGATTTATCCGGTGGTTCTGTCGTGCAGTCACCACACATCCAATTGCGTCCAGATTCAACCAATGTGAAGGGTAAAGTTGACCACATTTACATTAAGCCAAATCAACAAGTTAAAGAAGGTCAGCTTATTTATGAACTTGACCCAACTCAATACGAAATCGCATTAAATCAGGCGAACGTATCCGCCGATTCTGCACGAGTCGCATTAGCTACGGCAAAAGGCGACATCGAGATTGAAGAAGCGAATCATCAAGCATTGGTGCAAGATCTAGAAACATCAAAGAGCCAATTGGAAGCGGCGAACGTTGACTACAAATTGCAGAAAAAGATGCTAGATCGTTATGTTGAGCAAAACCGAGTGGTGCAAAACACCATCACGGAAAGCGACATCGACAAACAATCGAGTGCGGTTGATATGGCACGTCACAACGTGTTAACCCTTGAGTCTCAAATTAAGAAGAAACAAGTCGATATTTCCCGTGCAAAACTGGCGATTCATAAAGCGGAACTTGCAGTTGAAACCAAACAAGCCGAACTGCGCCAAGCTGAAGAGCAAATTGCAAAAGCGCAATGGGATTTGAATAGCACAAAAGTTCATGCCCCAACAGATGGCTTTGTCACCAACTTTATCCTGCGTGAAGGTCAGCGTGTATCGATGATGCCGCGTATCAACATGTACACTAACGAGAAGTACGTGCTGATGCGAGTCAACCACCAGGCGATTCGTAACATCAAACCGGGTCAGCCAGCGGAATTCTCTTCGTCCGTTTACCCAGGTAAGATCTTCTCAGCGACCGTTGAAGGCATTGTTGAAGCAACAGGTGAGTCACAAGGTAATCTACTGGGTTTCGATGATTCCGTACGTGTCACCACTGGAAAGAACTTACTGAACAAACACCACTTTGTTCGTCTTAAGATTGATGAGCCAGAAGGCTACGACATCCCTGTTGGCTCTGTTGGCCTCGCATGGGTCAGCGGTGAAAAACCGATAGGCTTCATGGCCTTCTTAGATGTGATTCGCGGGATCATCATCCGAATGAAGTCTCAACTGTACTTCTTCTACTCTATCTAAACTCGCAAACCGCCAGTTACGCTGGCGGTTTTCTTTTCATTTGTATCCAAACATATCCTTTTCCCGTATAACAATTAGTTAGTAAATAGCGGAGAAGATTCATGTCGGCAAAGGAAAGAAGCCTACCTACCCATCGCATCTCAAGATTCAGCAAATTCGCCTCACTTGCTACCCGTGTCGCAGGCAATGTGATTGCAGAAGGCACGAAGCAGATAGCCAAAGGCAACAAACCAAAAGCGAAAGACCTATTGCTGACGCCGCAAAACATCGCGCGTTTAACCGACCAACTTGCTCACCTACGTGGCGCTGCAATGAAGCTTGGTCAAATGCTCTCAATGGATGCTGGTGATGTTTTAGAACCTGAACTTGCCGATATTCTTTCCCGTCTTCGTTCCGACGCAGACCCAATGCCTGCAAAACAACTCAACGCAGTAATGGAAAGTTCGCTTGGAACGAATTGGAAAGCTGAGTTTCTATCATTTAACTTCAAACCAATCGCCAGTGCATCAATAGGACAAGTGCACCAAGCCTACAGCGATGCGGGCGATAACCTAGCCGTCAAAGTGCAATATCCGGGCATACGAAAAAGTATCGATAGCGACGTAAACAACGTAGGTACGCTGCTTAAAGTGGTTGGGTTGATTCCAGAATCCGTCGACTACAAAGGGCTACTAGAAGAAGCCAAAAAGCAACTGCATGATGAAGCCGATTACGCACGAGAGGCGCAATTTGCGATTCGTTACCATGATGCTTTGAAGGGGCATCCTCATTTTGTCGTACCAAAGATTCACACTGAAAGTTGCTCAGACTCCGTTCTCGCCATGGAATTTATTGACGGCGTACCCATTGAACACATCGAACATTATGATCAAAGTACGCGAGATTTTGTCATGCACAGTTTGCTCGAATTGCTGTTCAGAGAGCTGTTCGAATTCAAGATGGTGCAAACCGACCCTAACTTCGCCAATTACTTGTACATTGAAAGTACTCGCCAAATCGGCTTGTTAGATTTCGGTGCAACTCGCGAATACAGCGAACGATTCAGTGCCGGCTATCGCCAAGCCTTTGCGTCCGTCATGAATAATGACGAACAAGGCTTGAATGACGCGCTTGAACAAATTGGCTTCTTCAGCCAAACCATCTTACCTGATCAGCGCCAAGCGATTCTCGATTTAGTAAAAATGGCATGTGAACCCATGTTAGTTGATGAGCCATATGATTTTAAAGCCAGTGGCTTAGCGCAAAAACTTCGCGAAGCTGGCACTATTTTGAGCATGGAACAAGAGTACTGGCATACCCCACCTGCCGATGCCCTATTTTTACATCGTAAAATTGGTGGAATGTATTTGCTCGCAGCGAGAATTGGCGCAAAAGTGAACATTCGCCAATTGGTACAGCCATATCTCACTATCAACAGCGAATAGCCTATTGTTTTTCTGTTACTTTCAAGTACCTTGAGCAAGGTTAAGATGCATAGTTGTGCATCTCAATAACATGCCATACTTCCATAAAACGAATTAACTATCGGGGTACTCGGTGAGCAAGTTTCAAGATCTCTCCACTCTAATCCAGCAAATTGGCCAAGCCGAAGAAGCGGATCAAGTCGCAACGCTCAATGAATCTATTGAAGCGGGTCTCGAACCTGGCGCAGTCGCCCTAATTCTGGAAGCCTTTCCAATCGATGATCGTGTTCGCTTATGGCGAGCTTTACCACTAGAACTGCATATCGACGTGTTAACGGAAATGCGTGCCGACGTACGTTTTTCTATCATCAATGCATTATCTGAAGTCGAGCTAAAACTCACCCTCGCTAAACTTGATAACTTATCGCTGATCGAATGGGCGGATTCGTTGCCTGAGTCGATCATCAACGAAGCGCTCGCGTTAATCGAAAAAGATGAGTTAGAGCTTTACGATCAGGCAAACGAATATGAAGATGAAGAACTCGGCCACTGGGCTGAGCGTAAAATCATCACCCTGCCCTTTAATATTACGATTGGAACGGCTAAGCAGTTAATGGAGCGCTATAGCTACGACACGCCTCAACAAGTCTACCTGATCAACCGTAATAAACAGTATCGAGGGACAGTCAATTACTACGAAATTTTACGTAGTGATCCTGATACTCGCTTGAAAACACTCGTTATTGAAGCGGTGACGGTGCTAGACAGTAAGATGATGCTTCCCGAAGCGGTAGAAGCATTAGAGCACAGCACACTGCCCGCTCTGCCTGTGACTGATGCAGACCAAACTCTGATTGGTGAAGTCGATTGGCAATTTGCATTGAGTACGCAACGTGAAATCTACGAAGCGCGCTTAATGGCCGGTACTGGTATGGATGAAGGCGATGACTTGTTTGCGCCAGTATTAAAAAGCTCACAAAAACGCGGCGTGTGGCTGGGCATCAATTTGCTGACTGCAATTTTAGCGTCTGTCACTATCGGGCTATTTGAAGACGTGATTGCTCAAGTGGTGGCTTTAGCCGTACTAATGCCAATTGTTGCATCGATGGGTGGCATTGCAGGCAGCCAAACGCTGACTCTAATGGTTCGTGCGATGGCGCTTAATCAGATTACCCCAGGTAACCGATTCAAATTCTTAAAAAATGAGTTGGGCATAGGCTCACTGAACGGCATTGCTTGGGCGCTAATCATCGGCGGGTTAGCCGGATTGTGGTTCCAATCGCCAGTTTTAGGCGGAACCATCGCGCTGGCCATTATCGTCAACATTATTACCGCTGCTTTATTTGGTGTGTTGATACCCATTATTTTGGATAAGTTTAAATTGGACCCTGCTTTGGCTGGCTCGGTGATTCTAACAACAGTGACAGATGTGGTTGGTTTTTTCGCCTTTTTAGGGACGGCGAGTTTAGTCATGCTCTAAAAAGTCCACTGTTTATTAATCAATCATTAGCATAATAGAGTCAAATTGCATAACGCAGTTGCAAATTGCAAACAAACTCAAACTTTAAGCAACGCATGTCACAGAAACTACGTATTTTAGGGCATATTAAAGTTGGCACAGTAACTGCATTATATAAATCGACCCTTCTTAAGCCGAGGGTCACCTAGCCAACTGACGTTGTTAGTGAACTTGATTTTGTTCACATGTATATAAGCCAATCGCACTCTTTGCGGTTGGCCTTTTTTTTATGTGGCTATTGCTCTCTTATCCTCTGACCGAGCTCGGTTGTACTTTTCTTGCCCACAACAGATTGTTTACTGTTTATAAAATTCAAATATTCGCCCACTAAACCATTAGAAATACCAGCTTCAACAAAAACAAATCACCTACACAAAATAAAACCAAGAAAACACACCCCAAAAAAGAACAAATAACGTCCAAACCAAAAATCTCATCATGAAATCGTTTTCTTTTCATAGAAATCGACTGAACAATCCAGAGTTATAGATAAATTTAATCCATAAAAACAAATAGCAATTCAAAACATTCATTTCACATAGAAAACCTGTCTATAAATCATAGAAAATACGTAAAAATAAACTTTTCACTTTTAGAACTTAAAAACCAAATCATTGTTATTAACAGAAAAAACAGAAACCAAAAATCAAGCAAACGTTTAAATTGCAATTTTATCATTGACTATTAAATTTACATCACGATAATACGCGCCGTTTGCCTGAAAACCAGGTGCTATAATTTAATATTTCAATGTGCGGAGGTAATAATGGCTGGAGACAATAACTACAGTCTTGGACCAGTTCCCAACACGGCCAGAAAAGGCGTGGCGTCACTAACCATGGTGATGTTAGGACTCACTTTTTTCTCCGCAAGTATGTGGACAGGGGGTTCTCTCGGTACTGGGCTCTCCTTTAATGATTTTTTCCTCGCTGTTCTCATCGGTAACCTAATCCTCGGTATTTACACTTCTTTCCTCGGTTACATCGGCGCTTCTACTGGTCTCTCTACTCACCTTCTTGCTCGTTTCTCTTTTGGTTCTAAAGGATCTTGGCTTCCTTCTGCTCTTCTTGGTGGTACTCAAGTTGGGTGGTTTGGAGTTGGTGTCGCGATGTTTGCGATTCCGGTGCATAAAGCAACGGGCATCGATACCAATACATTGATCCTCGTTTCCGGTTTGCTCATGACCGCGACCGTTTACTTTGGCATCTCAGCACTGATGGTGTTGTCAGCAATTGCCGTTCCTGCCATTGCGCTACTTGGCGGCTACTCTGTCATCGAGGCAGTAAATAGCGTTGGCGGTATTAGCGAACTACAACAGGTTCAACCAACCGAGCCACTCGATTTTTCAATAGCTCTCGCGATGGTTGTCGGCTCTTTTGTCAGTGCTGGTACATTAACGGCAGATTTCGTGCGCTTTGGCAAAAAGCCGCGCAGCGCCGTGATGATCACCATGGTGGCATTTTTCATCGGTAACTCGTTAATGTTTATCTTTGGCGCGGCAGGTGCGTCGGTGACGGGTCAATCAGACATCTCTGAAGTGATGATTGCGCAAGGCTTATTAATTCCCGCCATCATCGTACTTGGATTAAACATTTGGACGACTAACGACAACGCGCTCTACGCATCGGGTCTTGGATTTTCCAACATCACAGGCTTACCAAGTAAATACATCTCGATGGCGAACGGGCTTGTTGGCACACTTTGCGCTCTCTGGCTCTACAATAACTTTGTTGGCTGGCTGACCTTCTTATCGTTGGCAATTCCACCGATTGGCGGCGTGATCATCGCTGACTTCTTCACGAACCGTAAACGCTACGCAAACTTTGAAGCCACCCAGTTCCAAAGCGTAAACTGGGCTGGCATTATCGCTGTAGCGATTGGCGTTGGTGCAGGACACTTCCTTCCTGGCGTAGTACCGATTAACGCTGTACTTGGCGGTGCAATTAGCTTCCTGATTCTTAATCCTATTCTCAACAAAAAAGCACTGGCAACACAGCCAGCGTAAGGAACCATCATGACAACACTACTGATCAAAAACGCAACGCTAAAAGGACAAGAAGGTCTACAGCAAATTTTGATTGAAGATGGTCAATTCAAGCGCATTGAAAGCAACGATGTGGAGCTTAATCATAACGGTGACACCATCGATGCTGAAGGCGGCATGGCGGTGGCGCCTTTCTGCGAGCCGCACATCCACCTAGATACAACGCAAACCGCAGGCGAGCCAAGCTGGAACATCTCTGGCACATTGTTTGAGGGTATTGAACGTTGGGCTGAGCGCAAAGAAATGCTGTCGATTGAAGACGTGAAAGCACGCGCAAAACAAACCTTAAAATGGCAGATCGCAAATGGTGTACAACACGTTCGTACCCACGTCGATGTTTCAGACCCTACCCTAATTGCCCTAAAAGCGATGGTAGAAGTGCGTGAAGAGATGAAAGAGTGGGTAGATATCCAAATCGTCGCCTTCCCGCAGGAAGGTATTCTCTCTTACCCAAATGGCAAAGAGCTACTAGAAGAAGCCGTCAAATTAGGTGCGGACGTTATTGGCGCGATTCCACACTTTGAATTCACACGCGAATACGGCATTGAATCGCTGCACTACGTATTCGAGTTAGCGCAAAAATACGACCGTCTGATCGACGTGCATTGTGATGAAATCGATGACGAACAATCTCGCTTCGTTGAAACGCTAGCAGCATTAGCGCACAAGTTCGATATGGGAAGTAAAGTCACGGCCAGTCACACAACAGCGATGGGTTCCTACAACGGCGCATACGCATCTCGCCTGTTCCGTTTATTACGCATGTCCGGTATCAATTTCGTGGCAAACCCTCTGGTGAACATTCACTTACAAGGCCGTTTTGATGATTATCCGAAACGTCGTGGCGTAACACGAGTAAAAGAGATGCTGAATGCCAACATCAACGTCTGCTTTGGACACGATGACGTATTCGACCCATGGTATCCACTTGGTACAGCAAACATGCTGCAAGTGCTACACATGGGCCTACATGTATGTCAGGTCATGGGTTACGAGCAAATCAATAACTCACTAGATCTCATCAGCACCAACTCAGCGCGCACATTGAACATTCAAGACAATTACGGAATTGAAGAAGGCAAACCAGGTAGTCTTCTGATTCTTCCAGCTGAAAATGGCTTTGATGCAGTACGTCGCCAAGTGACTGTGCGCTACTCGGTTCGTCACGGTAAAGTCATTGCAGAAACGCAACCTGCGACGACTCATATTCATCTTGAACAAGCAGAGCAAGTGACGTTCAAGCGCTAAGGTTCGTAAAAATACCGACTAAAACGAAAAAGGGTCTGACGAAATCATCAGGCCCTTTTGCTATTGGCAAACGTCACTGCTGTTTTGTGTCTTACGACCTTAGTAGCCAACCGAGCGCACAAAAATGCTATTTAAGATGACCCGATACTTACTAAGTTGCATAAGGTTCTGATGGCTAAATCTCAATTACACTATCGAACTTGGAAATTCCTCTCTGCGTTCGGCATACTTCTGCCTTCACTTTAGTTGTAGATATAACTCATGACCTTATTAAGCCAGATAGAATCGCAATTTTTGGAATTTATGCAGCAAGAGATGCAAGTCGATGCGGCGCATGACATAAGCCATGTTCAACGGGTCGTAAACACCGCAAAAAAACTGGCTATGGAAGAAGGCGCCGACTTATCTATTGTGCTTCCCGCCGCTTATTTACATGATTGTTTTACCTATCCGAAAGATCATCCCAACCGCAAGCAGAGCTCAATCATTGCAGCCAAAAAAGCGGTCGCGTTTTTAGAAAGTATCGATTATCCGCAGCAATACCATGATGCCATTGCCCATGCGATAGAAGCACACAGCTTTAGCGCTAATATCAGACCCAACACATTGGAGGCAAAAGTCGTTCAAGATGCCGACCGTCTGGACGCTTTAGGCGCAATTGGCATTACTCGCTGTATACAAGTGAGCACTGAGTTTGATGCGCAACTTTACGATGACAAAGACATCTTTGCTCAACAGCGAGAGCTCGACGATAAACAATTCACTCTGGATCACTTTCAAACCAAGTTATTCAAAATCGCTGAAACTATGAACACGGAGTCAGCGAGACGCGAAGCTCAAAAACGCAAAGCCTTTATGCAAGCGTATATAGAGCAATTACACGACGAGGTGACAGCATAAATGTCAGAAAGCTATACGTTAATTAAAGAGCTTAAACGCCAACTAAAGTTAGCTGGGCTGCATTATGCCGATGTTGCACAACACCTTGATTTAAGTGAAGGAAGCGTCAAACGTTTACTCGCTGAAGGTCAACACATTAGCCTTGAGCGCTTAGAGCGAATTTGCCAATTGATTGGCTTAGAAATGGCGGAACTGTTTAAGCTCGCGGCTGCGCACAATAAAGGTCTAGAGTCGCTAACATTAGAGCAAGAAAAGCAGTTGGTTGACGATAAAGCCCTGCTACTCGTGGCGATCTGTGTTGTAAATGGCTATCAGTTTGAACAAATCGTTCAGCAATACACCTTCAATGAGTTGGAACTGGTACAAAAGCTTGCTCATTTGGATCGTCTGAACATCATCGACTTGCAGCCAAATAACAAAATTCGTTTGCGTATATCTCCGACATTTAAGTGGCAGATGGGCGGCCCTATTCAACGGTTCTTCCAACAGCAAGTTCAAGACGCCTTTTTCCAAAGCTACTTTTCTGGTGAAGATGAACAGTTATCCATGGCAACAGGATTGATGAGCGTACCAACCAACAAGAAGCTGCAACAGAAACTGCAAAAGGTCATCGATGAGTTTTATCAGGCTTGCCAAAGTGATAGCTCTCTCGATATGGACGAAAAGCACGGCACCTCTCTGATTATTGCGATGCGTCGTTGGACGTTCCCTCTGTTTGAACCATGGGAAAGAAAACCTACTCAGAAGTCTCGTAATTAGTAACTCAATAAACGAATGGAAATGAAAGTAACGAATTTCGTTACTTTTGGTGGCATAAAACGTCACTTGAAAGAGAAAGCTGGTTTAATAGCTCATTGAGCATAAAGTGCTCCCATCTCATTCGACTTTGTTTAATCGGGGCCCGTATGTTTTTCTCAAAACGCTTTTTTCCTTACTTTGTGACGCAATGCCTTGGCGCACTCAATGACAACATCTACAAAAACGTCCTGTTGTTGATGGTGACATACAGCCAAATTGATAACCTACCAATATCCGTCAATCTATTCGTTAATTTGGCGGCAGGCTTATTCATCCTACCTTTCTTTCTATTCTCTACGCATGCTGGTGCCGTCGCTGACAGCATGGACAAAGCCAAATTAATCCGGCGTCTAAAGCTCATCGAGCTGGCTATCATGTCTTGCGCTGCAACCGCTATTGCCACTCAAAGTGCCATGCTGATGCTGGCTCTTTTGTTTATGACAGGCACTCAATCGGCCTATTTTGGTCCCGTAAAATACGCCTTACTACCACAAGCGCTCAAACCAAATGAGCTTGTTAAAGGAAATGCTTGGGTTGAAATGGGCACGTTTCTTTCGATTCTTATAGGTACGCTTAGCGCAGGCCTCCTGCTAGCCATTCCTAATGGTACCTTGATTGCTTCTTGTATCGTGATTGCCTTGTCTTTGCTTGGGTTTATGAGCAGTGTGAACATTCCAGCGATGCCTAGCCAATCGAATGACAAAGCGAAATTTGAACCGATTTCTGGTTTAAAGAACACGTTAAAAGTGGCAAAAAAACAGAGAGGCATTTGGATGTCTATTCTAGCCATCAGTTGGTTTTGGTTCATGGGTGCGACTTACCTGACTCAATTCCCTAACTTTGCGCGTGAACATTTGTTTGCAGACAGCACTGTCGTTTCTTTACTGTTGGCATTATTTTCCATTGGTATCGCGACAGGCTCTTGGTTGTGTGAAAAGCTCTCTTTCAACCACGTTGAGCTTGGTATTTTGCCATTCGGTATCCTTGGTCTGACAGTCTTTGGCGTCGACTTGCTATGGGCAGTCCCAAGTTATCCATCACTTCCGGTGCACTTCTATGATGTGCAAAGCTTCGTTGCCGAATCCAAACATCTGCGCGTCATGATTGACCTATTCCTTGTTGGTGTAAGCGGCGGTGTCTTTATTGTTCCTCTTTATGCGTTCATCCAATCGCGTTCAAACAAAGGTGAATGTGCACGTGCCATTGCTGCTAATAACATCATGAATGCGTTGTTTATGGTGGTGTCTGCTTTGGTTTCGATCGTTGTACTCAGCGTACTAGAGCTTTCTATTGTGGAACTGTTTGCCATGATGGCAATAGGCAACTTCTTCGTGGCAATCTATGTCTATCGTCAAGTACCGGAATTTACACAACGCTTTATCAGTTATTTACTCAGCCATTGTATGTATCGTGTGTCAGTAAAGGGGCGCCAACATATTCCTGAACAAGGTGCTGCGTTAATCGTGGCTAACCATGTTAGCTATGTCGATGCGTTGATTTTGATGGGAACCTCTACTCGCCCGGTTCGTTTTGTGATGGACAAGTCCATCAGCGAGCTGCCTGTTCTTAAATATGTTTTCCGTCATGCCGGTGTTATCCCTATCTGTTCCCCACGTAAGTGTGCCGATACTTACCGACGAGCATTTGAGCAGATTGAACAAGCGCTAAACGACGGTGAAGTTGTCTGTATCTTCCCTGAGGGTCGTTTAACGTCTAACGGTGAATTGGGTGAGTTTCGCCCTGGTGTGGAAAAAATCCTTGAACGTAACCCTGTTCCTGTCATTCCTATGGCGTTAAAAGGGCTTTGGGGTTCTTTTTTCAGCCACAAAGGCGGACATGCTCTCACAAAACGACCGACTCGTTTTTGGTCAAAAGTGGATGTTGTAATCGGTGAAGTGTTAAGCCCAGCTTCTTTAAATCGTCATCAATTGCAACAACAAGTACAGGATTTACTGGGCTGATACGCTTGCTATACCGATCAAACTTTGCAGCAAAACGTAAATATGCACCACAAAGCACAAGTAGTTCCTTGTTAATTAGAGTAGGATATCTACGACGTCATAAATCTAGGAGGTATTATGAGAATCATCATCTTACATGGTCTTTATATGCATGGACTGGTCATGCAACCTCTTAGCCAAAAGCTGCGAAAACTCGGATACGAAACGCAAGTACTCAGCTATAACACTGTTGCTATCGATGAGTCTTCACTGTTTGATTCTATTGATCATTCGCTTAATCCACTGACCACAAACGTGCTCGTGGGGCACAGCCTGGGAGGCTTGATGATTAAGCGCTATCTCGCCAACAGAAAACCGAGCACTAGCTTAATCTCTCATGTTGTCGCTATCGGTTCGCCTCTTAAAGGCGCGTCCATAGTAGGTCGGATTCAAGATCTCGGGTTGGGTGCCATTTTAGGCAATTCGCCACACCACGGATTAAACAAACATGATGACGCGTGGGCTTTTCCGCAAAAACTCGGCAGTATCGCAGGAACGATGCCGATTGGCGCTCGCCCATTGTTGATCCGTAATGACAACACCATGTCGGACGGTACCGTTACCGTAGAAGAGACAAGACTGGACGGTATGCAAGATCATATCGAAGTGAAGCAAACGCATACGAGCCTGATTTACAACACCTTCGTGCCGCAGCAGATTGATCACTTTATTCGCACAGATTATTTCCGTCGATAGCACACTTTTCCATCATACAGATGGAATCGACTTTCCAAGCTATTCAGTTCGCAGTACTATCCTAGCTCCACTTCCTCACAACTTGGATGAAGTGGCACATTTTTAATTGTTCTCAGGGCGGGGCGAAATTCCCCACCGGCGGTATACTTTTTCAAGTGAGCCCGCGAGCGCTCGATTCGTCGAGGTCAGCAGATCTGGTGAGATGCCAGAGCCGACGGTTATAGTCCGGATGAAAGAGAATAAGAATACACCAGCATAGCGAGTCAGATTGCTAAGAGTGCTGGTGCACTTCTTTTTGATCGTATTTTACGACGATCTCTCATACCGCCCTGATTCTGGTGAAATTTAGGAGTTAACCATGAATCAGTCATCACTACTTGCCGAATTCGGCGACCCAATTACTCGCGTTGAAAACGCACTTATCGCTTTAAAAGAAGGTCGTGGCGTACTACTTCTTGATGATGAAGATCGCGAAAACGAAGGCGATATCATTTATTCAGTCGAGCACCTCACTAACGAGCAAATGGCATTGATGATCCGCGAATGTAGCGGCATCGTTTGTTTGTGCTTAACAGATGCTCAAGCAGACAAACTGGAACTGCCTCCAATGGTGGTAAACAACAACAGTGCAAACCAAACCGCATTTACGGTTTCTATTGAAGCGAAAGTTGGTGTAACAACGGGAGTTTCAGCAGCAGATCGCGTGACGACCATTAAAACGGCGGCAAACCCGCACGCAAAACCGGAAGATCTTGCTCGTCCGGGTCACGTATTCCCTCTGCGCGCACGTCCAGGTGGTGTAATGACTCGCCGTGGTCACACAGAAGGTACGATTGACCTGATGCAAATGGCAGGGCTTCAACCCGCTGGCGTACTATGTGAAGTGACCAACCCAGATGGCACGATGGCAAAAGCACCAGAGATCGTTGCGTTTGGTCGCCTGCACAACATGCCAGTGCTGACGATTGAAGACATGGTGATGTACCGCAACCAGTTCGAGTTGAAACTGGCATAATCAGATCTCAGCTCGTGACAGAAGCCGCGCATTTGTGCGGCTTTTTTGATCGATCCTCTTTGCACTTGAGTAGTTATACTTATTGAAACAAGGGGAACAACACCATGAAAGGATTACTGAAACTCGCCGCTATCGTTAGCTTTATCTCCATGAGTTCGCTTGCTCTCGCATCTGAGTGCCCTGATATTCTTCAAGGTAAGCAAAGGTTGTTAAACTCAACAGAAGAAGTCGATCTATGCGAAAGCTTTAAGGGAAAGACACTACTAGTCGTCAATACAGCAAGCCAGTGTGGCTTCACTCCTCAGTTCGAACAGTTAGAAACCCTCTATCAAACTTACAAAGACCAAAACTTCACCGTTATAGGCTTCCCGAGCAATGACTTCCGACAGGATAGAGGAAGCGAAACAAACACTGCGAAAGTCTGTTATCTCGATTACGGGGTCACCTTTCCAATGATGGCTCGCTCCTCAGTATTAGGCGTAGATGCAAACCCCGTATTCAGCGAGATTACTAACCAAGCTGGCATCAAACCAAAATGGAACTTCTATAAGTTTCTAATTAGCTCTGAAGGCAAAGTTATTGCCACTTTTCCAAGCTCCACATCACCGACAAGTACTACGCTTACCAATATGATAGAGCAACAATTGTAAGGTGACGACCATGACAACACGCTCAACCATGCTACAACTCGGTTACTTAGGTCTGGTTCCATTTGTGTTTAGTTTAGGGCTGATTTTCACTGACATCTCACTGTTCAATTTAAGTGGCCAGCAATTTTTCATCGCATACAGCGCCGTTATATTAAGTTTTTTATCCGGCATCCTTTGGGGTAACGGCATTGAGCATTACTACCACCGCCTTAGCAGAAATATATTAATTCTCAGCAACCTTTTTGTCTTACTTGCTTGGGGCGCATTACTGCAGGGTCACAAACATTACGCGGTCGCTACCCTACTCTTAGCAATTGGGTATCTTGCTGTTTGGTATGCAGAAAAACTCGTGAGGAAAGTCGAACAAGACGCCGAGCCCAAGGGATATCAAGGAATGAGGAGCAAACTGACCTTCGGCGTAATCGTAATGCACGGATTGGCTTTAGTTTCATAACCTGGTCTGTCCAGTGCTAAGATCACAAAAAAACGTCTTTTTATAAAACAATGTTCATTTCGTGAATGCACACATATTTTGAACACTGTTTTGTTTTATTTATGAATCAATCCACATATAAGTATTTCAAAGCATTCACAAAGGATATGAATATGTTTTTTCGCAAACTTTTGTTTAGCACTGCGATGATCAATGCAACGACAGGTTGCGTGTCTTACCAAGCACAACAAGCCGCCGCTCAAACAGTAAATAATACAGGCGCCGTGCTTACCAATGTGATTAAAACCACGATTGCTCAGCCATGTAATGTCGCAATCACTGCAGCTAGCTTGTTTTATCCGCATGCCATATTTATGACTAGTGTTCCGACTCAAGCATGCACAAGCGTTCTTAGATAATGCGAAAGTGATAAGCATAAAAAATGGCGACTCTACCGTCGCCATTTTTAAGCATCAATGCTATTTATAGTTACAGCGTCAATAAGTAATTAACTAATTGATTGTACTCGTCGTAAGTACGAATTTCGTTGGCCAAAACAATGTACTTATTGTTCACAACCACACCTGGAACCCCTCTTAACGTGCTGGCTGCAAATTGTTTGTCAAAGCCTTTCTGCATTGAGTTTACGGCAAAGCTATTGTAAGCGGCATCAAACTTCTTACCTTCTACGCCATTATCAACGAAGAGCTGTTTCAGCTCAGCTTCATCTTTTGGCGCTTGTCGCTTTTGATGAATTTGGGCAAACATGGCAGGAATCATTGTATCTTCAACCCCGAGCGACACCATCGTCGCGTAGGACTTGGCCATCGGAATCGCCATATCTCCGCCCATGAACCCCACATGTACCTTTTCAAACTTTGCCTCTTTTGGCAGAGCAGGTTTTAAACGCTCAATAAGCGACTCGAACTTGTAGCAATGTGGGCAATAAAAAGAAAAGAATTCCGTCACAACAGGTTTCGATGCTTTCTTAACATCCAGAACTTTGTAGTGCTTCCCTTCTTCAAATTGCGCTGCATGAGCGGTAAAAGTCAGTAAAAGTGCGCTACATAAGGCAAGTAGTTTTTTCATTGTTTATTTCCTTGTGGCATTCAAATGCCAAATCATTTCATTTGGTAAAAAGGGGGGGAAATCCCAAGTAATTTGAGATGAGGAATTAAACAATCGGAGGACGATAAAGCTTGGTGATCACTGTCACTACTTTTTCGACTAAAGGCCTATCAATCAATGCAAGGCTGTAAGGAAGAAGCAGTAAGTCGTTTTGAGATAAGTTGGCGGGAATTTTGACCATACAGGAAGAGCTACAACTCGTGTGAGACTGTTGCACCTTATTGATAGTTGACTCATCGTGATGTGATTCTACGCAGTCGTCATTGACGCCAAGTTGTTTGTGCAGAGCAGCCTGTTGAACAATAGTATCGCGTACTTCAATTGTTTTCACCGGGGCTGAAGCCTTTGCCATAGGAGCGACACTGCTCAAAAGCATAGCGGCTAAACAAACTATCGCGATCAACAATGTACGGTTAAACTTCAACATAGCTACATCAACAAAAATGGTGATTTAAGATAATACATGATAACGATTTGACTTCAAGATACGGACTCTGAGTTCCGCCTCGCCTAAAAACTTGGTACGTTAACGGTTCCATATCCTTGAGGCTTCTCAATACCGCTCCCCTCTCACATGAACTCATAGCGATTAAGCTATTCATCATTCAGATAGTTCTTCACCTGATACCAGCGACAATTCGATAAAACTTGAAATCGTTATGAAACACGAGTAATAGTTAGAGCAGTTTTTGTACGAACAAGGAAAGATCAATGCTTAAAAAGAGATTCTTTAAGACAAAAGATGAAGTTGAAGTCACGTTCGAGCTAGATAAAGACCAGTGGGACTCCATCCATATTGCTGGGGATTTTAACAACTGGCAGCCAGAACCGATGAAATTAGTGAAGAAAAGCCGTCAATTTAAATTTAAAACGCGCTTACCTAAAGAGCAGAATGTTCAGTTCCGCTACTTGCTCAATGATGCAAAGTGGGAAAACGATCCTCAAGCCGACGCTTATGTTCCCAATGCTTTTGGCAGCGACAACAGCGTCGTGTGCACCACCGAATAAAACGTAAGTTCACCCTAATATTCCATATTAAGGCGCAACAGTTGCGCCTTTTTTAGACTTTTCAAAATGTGATTAATGATTAAGTTTGAATCATTACTTGGGGTATTTATCGAATAAACTCATCCGATAACCTTATTCTGAGAAAGCTTTATTTGAAATAATTCGTAAATTTGTTTAAGTTCCAGTGATATTAAATATTGTATACATCACTCAAATGAACGCACAACAAGTCAAACCATCTTTAATCATTGTGGAAGACGATCCCAAATTACAAGCTATGCTGGGAGAGTATTTTGTTGAACAAGGTTTCCAGGTCAAATGTATCGACAACGGGACAGACGCACCGGAAGCGATTATTGACACACAGCCAGACGTGGTTTTGTTAGATTTGATGCTACCTGGACAAGACGGCCTGAGCGTATGTCGTCAAATCCGTGAATGCTACAAAGGCAAAGTGTTGATGCTGACAGCGAGTGATGACGACTTCGATCACGTCGCCGCATTAGAAATTGGCGCCGATGACTTTGTTACCAAGCCTATCAAACCTCGCGTGCTGCTGGCACGCATTCGCATGCTATTGAGAAGAAAAGAGGCAGCCTCTACCGAGTCCGAAAACGGTCTACAAATTGGAGTGCTGTGTTTAAACCGATTACGTAAATCATGCGTCATGAACCAGGAAGAAATTGCGCTGACTGACGGTGAGTTCGATTTATTATGGGTTCTCGCAACACACGCAGAAAAAACACTCTCACGTGAGTGGTTAACGAAAACACTACGTGGTATTGAGTACGACGGTACAGATCGCACCATTGACAACCGTATTGTGACATTGAGAAAAAAATTAGGCGATGCTTCTTGCTCTCCACAAAAAATCATTACGGTTCGCGGCAAAGGCTACCTATTTATGCCTGATGCATGGAATGAATAATGAGACGGATTTATCTGGAAAGCTTTGTCGGTCTTATCATTCTATTTATGGTGAGTTTGTGGGGTTACGAATTCTTAGTCTATGAGATCAACACAGATTACGATTACCTGCTACAAGAGCAAGAAGGTCAAGCTTTCCACGATCTTATCTATCCTATCTACGAAGAGCACGGACTAGAATACACTCAACAACAGCTTGAGCAATTTGCCACGTCCAGCCATCGCTTGTTGATTCCTCACGCGCTCGAAGAACTTCCAGAGGACATCAGAAAAGCATTTGAAAGTGAAACCTCTGTTAACGTTGCTTACGACGAAGAAAGGGATATATGGTTCCGCCTAGATGCGGACACCCCTATTTTCAAAATGATCGATGATCCGGATAGCTCAGTTATTCAGGCGATTAACTTTGATGACAACATTGTATGGTTATTCTTTTTAGCCGGATTTGCTCTGTATTGCATACTGCTGATCTGGTTTTTGAGTCGTCGAATTCGTGAGTTAGAAAGAGTCACGGTCGAGTTTGCTTCAGGCAACTTCAAAGCACGAGCAAGCACCTCAAGCGCCAAATCCGTTGGGACACTGAACAAAAGCTTTAATACGATGGCTGACAAAGTTTCTCGCCTGATCACTAGCAATAAAATGCTGACCAATGCAGTTGCGCATGAATTACGCACTCCTATTTTTCGTTTACAGTGGCAAGCTGACTTGTTATCGGACTCTACATTAACCGAACAACAGAAAAAGCATGTACGTAGTATCGTCGAGGACATTGACGAGATGGAAGACATGGTTGAAGAGTTGCTTTATTACGCCAAAATGGAACGCCCAGATACGGCGTTGCAAACAGAAAACGTAGCGCTCGCCAAGTTAGTTAATGAGTTAAAACAGAGATGGCAAAAAGAGACCAAATTATCAATCTCACTCAATGAAACAAACTCTGAAAACGCGCGCGCATTCGCCGATCCAAAACTGCTAAAGCGTGCCTTGGATAATCTGCTACGCAATGCAATGCGATACGCAAATACTCAAATTATGGTTGAGATAAAAAATGATCAGCAAAGCTGCTTAATCCATGTACATGATGATGGTATAGGTATAGAAGAGCAGCATTGGCCTCACCTTTTTGAAGCATTTTATAGCGCGGATGAGTCCCGAAACAAAAACACGAGTGGATTTGGGCTCGGTTTGGCGATCGTCAGGCAGATAATGGAACTTCAACATGGTGAGGTTTCGATTTCTCATAGCCCACTTGGTGGTGCTTGCTTCACACTTCGTCTTCCAAAATCAGACAGTTAAGTTAACGTCTTTCCTCCTTTACAGAAGACGACACTTCAATACACTCCAGCGACAGAGCCCAACAATAAAACAGTGTACATTTAATCCATAAATTCACAGAACAAATGGATAATACTCATGTACAAACCTTTTATTCTGGTTATGACGCTTGCCTCTACTCTTAGCGCTTGTACTTATAATCAAAAGCCTGTTGTCGACATGACCAATGTTGATCCTGCTAAATATGAACAAGATTTTCTTTATTGCCAAGGGTATGCGGACAACGTAGACAAAACGGAAGCTGCAAAATCTGAAACCGCTAATGGTGCAGTTACAGGTGCACTAATTGGGGCAGCAGCTGGAGCACTAGAAAGCGGGATAGGAGGGGCTGCTATAGGTGCCGCTGCAGGCGGTGCTGTAGGAGCAGGGGCCGGAGCGTTGAGTGGAAGCAATGACTCCACCAAGACACAATCTCTCGTACTGCGAAAATGCCTTCAGAATAAAGGCTATACCGTCTACGACCTTGATTAATTCAACTCTTTTTTCTTATTCAAACCCTATATCGTTGTGTGATGAATGCCATTCACAAATGTTTCACGCAAGAACGATTAGTCTCATTTCATCGTTTGGATAGATGCACAATCTAAATTATTAAGCTGTAGTAAGGTCATATTTTGAAGCCAGGAAAAACAGGTCTACGCCGTGTCATGGATGCGACCGGCTATTCATTTCAGGGATTGAAAGCCGCATGGAAATACGAAGCCGCCTTCAGACAAGAATTGATTCTAGCCTTAGTGCTTTCCGTCTGTGCTTTTTTCCTTCCAGTCACCACATTTGAAAGAGTACTGATGATCAGTAGCCTGTTATTGGTCCTGATCGTCGAACTTATTAATTCCGCCGTAGAAGCGGTTGTCGACCGTGTTAGCGATGACTGGCACGAGCTCAGTGGTAGAGCCAAAGATATCGGCTCGGCTGCAGTATTTGTTGCGCTCACTCTTGCCCTTTTTGTTTGGGCTTCGTTCTTGCTCTGATTTTGATTCAAGACATTTACTTATGAAGACACATAATTTGCAACAAAAAGGTATCTCGTACGTTACCTTTACTTTCTTGTTGGCACTCTATTTCGCGCTGGTTGTAAACATTCCTATTTACAAAGAGCTGAATGGTATTTTTTCAAGCCTAGATAATGTCAAAATTGGCTTTATTATTACGATACCCATTTTCTTTCTTGCCGCGCTCAATTTCCTTTTTAACTTATTTAGTTGGCCTTGGGTTGGAAAGCCATTCTTTATTATTTTGCTCATAATTTCGAGTATGGTGAGCTACGCAAGTTACAACTATGGCACGCTTTTCGATTCTGGAATGATTGCTAATATTGCTGAAACCGATTCGAGCGAGGCAAGCTCTTACCTGAGTACTTATTCTGTAGTCTGGACGCTACTTATGGGGGGCGTCCCTGCGATGATTGTCTATAAGGTCAAGTTGCAATCTCAGCGCAACCAATTGCTGTATTTTTCTCTCACGAAGTTGGTGTCGATGTTGTCATCTCTTGCAGTAATTGCTGTTATTGCCAGTGTTTACTACCAAGACTATGCATCTGTCGGTCGCAATAACAGCTATCTGAAAAAAATCATTATTCCCACTCAATTCGTTTACAGCGCGACTGGGTATGTAAAGGAGAAATACTTCACCACGCCAGAGCCGTATCGCGAGATTGGAATCGATGCAAAGCAGTCAGATAGCGCAGTAAAGCAAGCACAGAACAAGCCGACACTACTGGTGTTTGTTGTCGGAGAAACCGCTCGAACGCAGAACTACCAACTCAATGGCTATAAGCGAGAGACAAACCCTTACACCAGTAAGCTGGATGTGATTTCATTTCAAGAGGTTGCGTCTTGTGGCACTGCAACTGCAGTATCTGTGCCTTGCATGTTTTCTCAGCTCACGCGAAGCGAGTTTGAACGGACCAAGGCAGATAACCAAGATAATGCTCTCGACATCATGCAGCGCGCTGGAGTTGACCTCATCTGGAAAGAAAATGATGGCGGAGACAAAGAAGTCGCCCACAAGATCAAGAAAATTGAAGTTAACCGAAAGCAAGCAAGTCCTCTGTGTAACGGTCAAACCTGTTACGATATGGCGCTGTTAGATCACTTTGATCAAGAAGTTGCGGATATGCACGGCAATCGCGTTGTCGCCATGCACCTTATAGGAAGCCATGGTCCTACCTACTTCCAGCGTTATCCTAGAGACAAAGCGTTTTTCAAACCAGACTGCCCACGTGCAGATATAGAAAACTGTAGCGTCGAACAAATCGTGAATACGTACGACAATACGATACGCTACACTGATCTTGTGTTGGCAGAAACTATCAACAAACTCAAAGCATTAGAGTCTCAATATAATACCGCTCTCATCTACGTATCAGATCATGGTGAATCATTAGGCGAAAACGGATTGTTCTTACATGGCATGCCTTACGGCCTTGCACCAGACTTCCAAAAACGTGTTCCTTTGCTCATGTGGCTATCTTCCGGCTTTAAGCAAGTGAAACAAATAAACACCGACTGTTTGTCGAATGAAGCGCAAAAGGCAGGCCAGTACTCACATGATAACGTGTTCCACTCTTTATTAGGCGTTATGGATGTACAAACCCAAGCCTACGACGGCAAGTTGGATATATTCAAAGATTGCCGCACGACTTCCTAAGTGGACCAACAAAGCCTGACTCAAAATGTGAGTCAGGCTCTTTTCTAACAAGGCATTTAAACTCATCAGCTTGCCAAGCGTTATACTACAACCTGCCATCCATACATCGAAATAAGGACTAGGATGAAAATTGGTATTATTGGTTTAGGAGATATTGCTCAGAAAGCATACCTTCCCGTTATCACTCAGCTTCCAAATATCGAACTTGTATTTTGTACCCGCAACGCAAATGCACTTGAGAGTCTGGCTAAGCAATATCGAATCTCAGAGACCTGTCAAGACTACCAGCAGCTTCTGCACTTTGGCGTAGATGCTGTCATGATTCATGCGGCAACAAGCGTACATCCTCAAATCGCAGCATTCTTTTTGCAACATGGAATCCCAACCTTTGTCGACAAACCATTAGCGGACAATGCTGATGACGTGGAAAAACTGTACGATATTGCCGAAAAAGAAAAACAACCACTTTATGTGGGCTTCAACCGACGTCATATTCCGCTTTACAACCAACACATGCCAGAGGTACAGCAAGGCAACATTTCTGACCTAAAATCGCTACGCTGGGAAAAGAACCGTCACCAACTACCAGGCGATATTCGTACCTTTATATTTGATGATTTTATTCACCCATTAGACAGTATTAACGTGACAGCCAAGACCGATTTAAAAGAGGCTTATATAACGCATCAACTTGAGGGTGCCCAATTGGCGCGTTTAGACATTCAGTGGCAACACGGAGATACTTTACTCCACGCTTCGATGAATCGTCACTTCGGTGTGACTATGGAGCGCGTTCAAGCTTGTTATGCTAACAAAGCAGTGGAATTCGACTCTTTCGTTGAAGGGAAACGATGGCAAGCGAACCAAGAGCAAAAAATCAATTTGAAAGATTGGACGCCAATGCTGACGAGCAAAGGTTTCCATGCGATGTTGCTAGACTGGTTTAACGTCGTTGAATCTGGAAAAATCGCTAGTGAAGTAGTGAAACGCAACATTGCTAGCCATCAGTTAGCAGAGCAAATTTGTCAATATATCGAGAAAGTTAACTCTAGGTAGCTTAATTCTTGGCTATATGCTTAATCGAGTATTACGCTCTATACTAAAACAAACGTAGCTTCAGGGAGTCATTCATTCTCTGTTAATACTTATGCGGCTATTCTATCAAGCAAGTGAATGAGGGAACGGATCACGTTTATTAACGGAGTGGTTCTAGTTTTACATTACTATACCCTCAGGAACCTGCATCGTCATATTCAAGAGTAAAGGAAATAGAATGAGAACACTCGGTAACATCATTTGGTTTGTATTTGGTGGCGTATTTATGGGGTTGCTATGGTGGTTTTTCGGTATCTTAGCCTTTATTAGCATCATCGGAATACCTTGGGGGCGTGCGTGTATCGTTATGGGTAATTTTTCCTTTTTCCCATTCGGAAAAGAAGCCATTTCACGCGATGAATTGACCAATGAAATGGACATTGGTACGAGCCCTCTAGGCGTTATCGGCAACGTCCTTTGGTTTGTCTTTGCAGGTCTTTGGTTAGCAATCGGTCACGTACTTTCCGCCGCAGCGTGTTTTGTAACCATCATTGGTATTCCGTTTGCACTCCAACACCTGAAGCTTGCGGTTATTTCACTCGCACCAATTGGTAAAACGGTTGTGTCGTCAGAAGAAGCTGCAATGGCTCGGTACAATATCAACCGCTAACAAACAGCCAATATACTTTCTATCCTCTGGGCAATCGTGCTCAGAGGGCAACTCCCGTCAAAAGTAAGCCTATTATCGCTATCGCATATTCAATAATGGTTGATTGTATATCCATACCGTCACCTTTAAGTTGAAGTTCACCCTAGCTCTGCACTACTTTACTTTTTATTAATCAATGAATTAGCTTAACCCTCCAAGCTCACCCACGCTCAAAAATCAGTATTATTTCCGCTCATCTAAATTGAGTTCATTTACGAAAAGTCGAACTATAAGCATAGTTGATATTAATGATTTTTGACGATAAATAACTCACACCAATCCAGCGATAGTTCCAGCGTTTACTTTTTCTCAGTAAACGCAAGCCGTTACGAAAGCGGGTTTCTTCCCGATCAAAGCCACCACTTCGCATCACTATAGCTTTTCTTTAAAGGCAACAAATATTCGTTGTTATCTTGAGTAAATTATTTTGTTTGTCGCATTTAAGTTCAATCAATATTATTCGCGACATCAGAGAAATAGACCATTGAGCTCCTTAGCATTTATCACAGACATAGAACGTAAAGCCCCTTTTTTGCTCGTTTTTCTTTTTACAAATGTTCTAACTCAACGTCTATTCAGACAGGAATACACCGTGGATAAATATCAAGCTGCTTATGCCAAACGTCTAGAGAAGTTAAAGGGTAATCAATCTCCAAAAACGATAGCCCGTCTTTCGGCTTGGGAGGCATTTCTTAACAAAGAGTACGAACTCCAAGACTTAGAATACCAACTATCAGACGCAGCACACCTACACTATGAACAATCTCATGTGAAAAATGATATTTCTTTTAAGGCGTTCAAGCGGGCGTTCTATAACGAATCCATCAAAATCTACAACCTAACCGATGGCGCCTCTATACAGAAAGTATTCACTCCGCTGCTCGCATTAACGACAGTTTGGGTGCTATTTATCTGCTTTTTTGACAAGTGATCATCACTTTTATTAGAACAATAAACTTAGGGCGCTTGCATCATGATTCAAAACGATAACCAGACGCACAACGCCCCACTTAAATATAAAAAAGGAGTTTGATCTTGTATGTCTAAGATGACACTTCTTTTAATTACAACAACGATCAGTATCGGAATTACAGGCGCCGCTTTCTGTGTGGGAGTGACATATTTATTCAGTGCGCTTTCACTAAATGAGCTGCTCAATAACCTGTAACTCCCTAGGCTTAATATAAAAAGGGCATCCATCGATGCCCTTTTCTTTTACTTAAGGAGATGCCCTAGCACTTAGGACCACTTGGGTATAAAACCGTTATGCGTTAAGCTGCATTCTATTCATCCAATAGGTAAAGAACGGAACACAGTGATGGAACAAGTAGGAGAGCGTGCGTTGATTGTCGAAGGTGGTGCGATGCGAGGTGTATTTTCTTGCGGCATACTCGATCATTTTCTCGCTAACGATTTCTCTCCATTTGATAGCTTTTGGGGCGTATCGGCGGGCGCAAGTAACTTGGCGGCGTATTTAGCTAAAATGCCCGGGCGCAACTTAAAAATCTATCTTGATTACAGTTTAAGGAAAGAATTCATCTCACCATCTCAGATTCTACGTGGCGGCGATATGATGAACTTAGATTGGATGTGGAACGTCACTCTCGAAGAGCTTGGCATCGACAAGTCCGCACTAAAAGCGGATTCGAGACCTTTCTTGTTAGGCGTAACACGTCAAGACAATGGCCAAGCCGAGTACCATACTCCTAATGTCGACGAGCTCGCAGAAACAATGAAAGCCAGCAGCGCACTTCCCGTACTTTACCGAAATGGTGTCTTACTGAACGGTACCCGATACGTTGATGGTGGGGTTTCTGATGCACTTCCTGTCGCAGAAGCAATAAAGCGAGGAGCCAAAAAGATTATGGTTTTACGCAGTCAACCCTCCAGCTATCAAAAGCCGAAAGGAAAGTTCAGCGCACTAACCAAACGGATGTTGAAAGAAACGCCAGGATTAATTGAGCCGATGTTGACGCGTGAAGTTCGCTACAATCAAACTTTAGCACTGATCGACAATCCACCATCGGGAGTCGAAATCATCCAAGTTTGTCCTCCTGAATCATTTAAATTAAAACGATTGAGTCGCTCGCCAGCACCATTGCGTCAAGCTTATGAGTTAGGTATTGAAGCAGGAAAAGAAGCCATCATGCGATGGAATCAGAAGTAGAAAAAAGCCACGTGGATTAGACGTGGCTAACGCAAATTCGATGGCAGTGGATTATCGTATTTGCTTCTGGTCGAGCCCAATGGTCAGGCTCAAAACTGTTGATAACTGCGCTACTCACAGAAAAGGGAGTTAGGATGTTGATGCTAGTAGGTTTCAAACAATCCTGAATTGTAATCTTGGATTGCTTGTTCTATTTCTTCCATGCTATTCATTACAAAAGGGCCATAGTGAACCACTGGTTCATTGATTGGTTCGCCAATAAAAATCAGAGCACCACTCTCCTTTTCGGCTTGTAATTCAACCCATTCACCTTTCGATAGAATCGCCATTTCGCCTTGATTGATCTCACGATCTTTTAACTGAATACGACCTTTATAAACGTAGAGCATCATGTTGTGGTCTTGCTCCGTGGTCAAATTCAAAGCGTGACCAACCATCGCTCTCCAATCGGCCACCGTGGCAGCAACACCTGTTTCTGTTAGAGGCCCCTGAATACGTTCGTTGTCTATAGTCAGATGACCAGCAATCAAGCGAACAACACCCGAGCTTTGAGTTTCGAATTCCGTTATCGTTTCAGGTTGAAAGTCATGATATTGAGCCGGTGCCATCTTATTTTTCGCAGGCTGGTTTATCCAAATTTGGAAACCATGCAATTCACCTTCCTGCATAATAGGCATCTCACTATGGATGACACCTCTTCCTGCCGCCATCCATTGAGCGCCACCAGAACGAAGCTCACCAACATTATCCATGTGGTCACGATGCTGGAAATGACCTTTCAACATATAAGTAAGCGTCTCGATGCCGCGATGCGGATGAGGAGGAAAGCCACCAACATAATCAGCACGGTCGTCAGACTTAAGTTCATCCATCATCAAAAATGGAGAAAAACTCGCATTATTAAACCCTGCTACTCGACGAATTTTCACTCCGTCACCATCAGCAGTGGGTTGTGATTGAATAAGCTGACGAATTTCTCTGAATGTGCTCATACTATTTCTCCTCGTTTACCTTTGTGGCCGCTTGCAAACCGCATGTTCAGCCATGGCTATCGATATGGTTCTATTTTAGATTGAAGAAAAATAATCATGAGCCTTGCTATTTGAGCTACTTATTCAAATTTTTCGAACAGCACACTTATCCAAGCTGTCGACATATATTTAAAAATAAGTGTAGCTATTTCCTAAACAAGGTGTATAGTAGGCCTTGGCTCTTAGAAGAGAGCTGTTAATGCAACATTTAGTTTAAGTTTCCTCTCAGTAAAATCTTGAATCCCCCAATTCAGACACCTGCGTACAACTTCCTCTTGATTGAACATTCAATAGCTTAGAAAAGATCCACAAAACAAATTCAAATTTTAATGTTTAATTCAAAGGTATTTTTATGTCTAAAGTAAACGGCTCAGTAAAATGGTTTAACGAAACTAAAGGCTTTGGCTTCCTATCTCAAGACAACGGTGGTCAAGATGTATTCGTACACTTCAACGCTATCGTTTCTGACGGTTTCAAAACACTGACTGAAGGTCAGAAAGTAAGCTTCAACGTAGAGCAAGGTAAAAAAGGTCCTCAAGCGACTGAAGTAACTCCTCTATAAGACTGCTTTTCTTGGTGTAGCATGCCCATGCTGCACCAAATCTCTCTCCTTCAAAAATATTCTCACTTTAATCACTCAGCTTAATATCAGGCATTGCTTTGTGCTACCTAAAATAAATAGGATAGTACTGCTTAATTTATTATTTATAGGAAAAATCATGTCCTCAAAAAGAACCGGCCGTCAAAGGCATTGGTATCAATTACTTAACAAAGACAAAATCACTAAGAAACAGGAGAATAAATGTTAGAAATTGAATTTAATCTAGAACAACCTCACACCTCTTGGAACGCTAAAATACATCAATTAAATGGTGATATTTTACGAAGGCACGTATTACCTAAGCTTCATTCTCATAGCTACATGATCGATTTTGAATATTGTGAGAAAACGCAATCTGGAACTATTCTCTGTGATTCAGGTTCAAAGTTAGGAAGTTTTACTGTTAACTAATTCAGTTTTCATGCATTAATGAATGATGCAACTAATTTGGAAGGTATCCAATGGCTAGAAAAAGTAAGAAGCAAGCAGAAAAAGACAAGAAAGAGTCTGAGCAAAACGCGGCGGCGGTAAAACAAAAAACGCGACGCCGTATAGAAGACATTATGGAACAAAGAGAATTTGACAAGTTATTTGATCTATAAGCTACCCTTGACTCTCTCAATGCTTTCTCTGCTCCATCGTTGTGCAAGGTACCGCCACCTACCTTTGCTCAAACGAAGCCTCACTCTTTTTCCTCACTTATAACAACACGATAAGCCTCGTTCACGCTTAAAAGCCAATTTGCTCCTCTATACCCAAGTGACTTATACGGTTGCCAGTTACTTTTCTTAGAAAAACCCTTCGACTACTGACAACTAGGTTATTTGCGTATAGCCAAATTGAGAATTTTGCGTATAATCGCCTCGTTTGCTTCGTATAACCCCAATGATATGGTTTGGGGGTCTCTACCAGTTCCCGCAAAGTGCTGATTACGAAGAGTTGAGATCATCGTGGGTCTTACTCTTTGTGATAGCGTTCGATTTATTCTTATCTATACCTATTCTTAGAGTAACTGCATCCACAATACACATAAGGTGGAATATGAACGCATTTATTCAAGGTCTTCCAAAAGTAGAGCTGCACTTACATATCGAAGGTTCACTTGAGCCAGAACTTCTCTTCAAGTTAGCACAACGAAACGACATCGACATTCCTTACTCTTCTCCGAGTGAACTACGCAGCGCGTATCAGTTCGAAGACTTACAGTCATTCCTTGACCTTTATTACCAAGGGGCGGATGTTTTGCGTACAGAGCAAGACTTTTACGATCTCACTTGGGAATACTTACTGCACTGTAAAGCGGATAACGTTATTCATACCGAAATCTTTTTTGACCCACAAACGCATACAGAGCGCGGTATTGACTTTGACACCGTTATCCACGGGATCGCCCGCGCACTACAAGATGGGCACGAGAAGCTCGGCATTACTTCACAAATCATTGCGTGTTTCCTCCGTCACCTTTCAGAAGAAAGCGCTATGGAGACTCTGCAAGCCGTTCTGAAACACCGTGATAAGATCATCGGTGTCGGTCTAGATTCTTCAGAACAAGGCCATCCACCAGCTAAGTTCAAACGAGTATTTAAAAAAGCGGTAGAAGCAGGCTTACTGACTGTTGCTCACGCAGGTGAAGAAGGCCCCGCACAAAACATTACCGATGCAATTGAAATGCTTCACGTCAGCCGCGTGGATCATGGTGTTCGCTGTGTTGACGATGAAGCATTAGTCGAGTCGTTAATTGAAAGCAAAATGCCACTGACGGTATGTCCATTATCGAACCTTAAATTGTGTGTATTTGACGATATGAACGATCACAATATTGTCGAGCTACTGCGCAAAGGTGTCGCTGTGACGATTAATTCGGACGATCCGGTATACTTTGGTGGTTACATGACAGATAACTTTTTAGCCGTCAACAACGCACACCCAATGAGTAAGAATGAACTAGCTCAATTCACAATGAATGCGATTGATGCTAGCTTCATCGATAATGAGTTGAAAGCGAAGTATCGCCATCTCGTTAGTCAATACGTAAGTCAGCATGAAGCGTTGTAATAAATCCATCAGTGCTACATCTTGGGTCAAACACTTAGGTGCTAAAACCTTACAAAAGCTCTGTGGTTAACCGCATTTATAAGCGCTAGACTGAGAAAGCTAAACTAGCACACAAAAAGGAATAAAATCATGATTCAACAAGGCCAAGCTCTACCAGTTGCGACTCTAAGCGAATTGACTGCCGATGGTATGGTTAACCACGACGTTACTGAGCTGTTTGCAAACAAGAAAGTCGTACTCTTCGCTGTACCTGGCGCATTCACCCCAACGTGCTCGGAAGCTCACCTACCAGGCTATGTGGTATTAGCCGACGAGTTGAAGGCAAAAGGTGTTGATTTAATAGCTTGTGTTTCTGTAAACGATGCATTTGTGATGCAAGCTTGGGGCGAAGCTCAAAACGCTTCAGAAATCCTGATGTTGGGTGATGGCGACGCAAGCTTTACTAAAGCATTGGGTCTTGAAATGGATACCGGCGGCTTTGGTGGTATTCGCTCACAACGCTACGCCATGATCATTGAAAACGGCATTGTGACCAAACTTAACGTTGAAGAACCAAAAGAGTTTGAAGCGAGCAAAGCAGAAACGATTTTAGCGGCGCTTTAAGCTTACCCTTAGATACAAAAAACGGAAGCCATTGCTTCCGTTTTTTGTTGGCTAACGCATTCTCACAACACTCGTTTGTTGCTTACGCTGCATTTCCGCAAAAGTCAGCACAAATGGGGATGACTGCTTTACGCGGCTCGGCAGTGAAGAAAGCGCATTGTAGGCATCCTGTTTCGTTTTAAAATCACCAACAGTTACCGTATACCAACGCGTGCCTCGGCTGTTTTTCCAGTTAACCCAAACCGGATGCTTAGGATCGATATAACGAATGTAATCTTTCACATCTTTTTCTTGCTTTAGCGCGAGTACCTGCATCGTGTAATGGTTTGGGTTTAAATAACCATACGCATCCTGAGAGGTCATTACTCCAACACATTGGCCACTATCGACCTGCTGCTGGTAAGGCATAGCGCAGCCCATGAGCGATAAAATCAATGTCAAAGATAAAATCTTGTGCACGTGTCACTCCATTTTTGTTCTAGTTTCTTTTCTCTCGCACTCAAAAACACAAAAACGCTTCTAATTAGGCGAAAATAGACCCATACGAGAAGGTTCGATGTTTTAGCGCAACGAGTATTCCAAAAAAGTAAGGCGACCACGTTGGCCGCCTTAGTAAATTGATTTAATAGAACAATAACAAGATAGAGTGATAATGGCAGAAGTTAGCTGTTTTTTAGAGCCAACTCGCGACCAATTGCTTAAACCAGTCTAAAATTCGCTTGAATAAGCTGCCTTCTTCCACCGATTCCAACGCTACAAGTTCGGCTTCATTCACAACTTTACCTTCGACTTTGTAAAGCACTTTACCAACCACTTGTTGCTCAGAAATTGGCGCTACCAAATCGCCATTATATTCAACTTCAGCTTGTAGCTTTTTCACATCCCCTTTTGGTAAAGTGAGATAAACGTCATTGGCAACGCCTACTTTAAGCTCGTCTTGTTCGCCCATCCAAACTCGAGCGTTCGCAACTTCCGTTCCTGCCTCGGTTGGCATTACCGTATCGTAAAAGCGGAAGCCATAACTTAGCAGTTGTTTGCTTTCGGATTCACGGATATTCTCACTTTTCGCTCCCATTACAACAGCAATCAAACGCATATCACCTTGAGTCGCTGAAGTCGCTAGACTATAACCAGCACCGCTCGTATAACCAGTTTTCATGCCATCAACATTCATACTGCGATCACGAAGCAAGCCATTGCGGTTATATTGCGTAATGCCGTTGTAGGTAAACGAGGTTTCGCTATACAGTGGGTAGATGTCAGGTAAGTCACGAATAATAGCTTGACCCAACTTGGCAATGTCATAAGGTGTTGAATATAAACCGTCACTGTCTAGACCATGAGGGTTGGTGAAAGCCGTGTTATTTAATTCAAGCTTAGCAGCCCAACTATTCATCAAGCTTACAAACCCTGACTCACTACCTGCGACATGTTCAGCAATGGCCACACTAGCATCATTACCTGATTGAACAACCAGGCCACGGTATAAGTCAGATAAAGAAACGGAAGTATTGACTTCAATAAACATCTTTGAGGAATCTGGGAAGTTTTTTGCCCAAGCATTTCGGCTAATGACGACCTCATCATCCAAAGTAATATTACCTGCGTTAATTTCTTGACCAGCCACATAAGCCGTCATTAACTTCGTTAAGCTCGCAGGATTTAGCCGTTTATGTGCATCACGTTCAACCAGCACTTTCCCAGTGTGAAAGTCCATCAAAACATAGCCACGAGAACTGAGTTCCGGTGCATTTGGCACAACCGTTGGTGCTGCATAAGCCAACGAAGATACAGCAGCGAACCCTGTAATTAACACTGTGTTTAATATAGTACTTTTTCTCATCATGACATCTTATCTTAGTAGCATTTAAGGCTTACAAACGGTACCCGAATGAATTCAAAGCGCAGGGTTACCTAGGTAAAGAGCGAGTATATTGAAACGGCGCTCAGTTACAGCCACCTTGTTACGATTAGTTACTTTTACTCAATGTTTGTCGAGAATAATGAGAGGCAGGTAGAGCTTTCGTCTAGAAAGATGAGACAAGAGGCGAGAAATCATGCCGTTATGCTATGTAATTAGTGTTCAGAGAAAAAACCGTACAAGCCAGATCTAAAACTAAGCTTGTACGGGAAAAGATAGCTAAAAATTTTATCACTATCTAACTAGGGGCAACTAAGAAAATCTACAATTCAATTAATAATCTGAACTAATCATTTACTAACCAATGCTTCATCTCGGTCATAACAACATAATAATTTATTGTCAGAATTTCAGATAAAAATAAAAATTTAATTTATATATAACCTAAATATTATCTATTACTAGACAGGAGAAAAGTATAATTTCCCTTTCTTAAAACTAAGGGAGGCTTTTTTCGATGCCTTTGAGTTTGTATCGTCATCAGTAAACTGAGTGTAACAATGAGGGATAAGGCATCCGGCTTTAGCGCGAAAAGATAAGCCACTGTTATTTAAGTTCACTCTCTGCTTTTTTATCACTAAAGACTTTAAATTTCGGTTACCTTCAGTTTGTATAGCAATTCTTTCACGTACCCCAACCCAGTACGACTCAAACGACGACATTATACATATCCTCTTTCATGGTATAAGCAGTTGTAATTAAACATTGCTCAAAGCTAGATGTAGAATTCAGTAAATTATTTAAATTTTATTTATCTATAAATTTTGATTTAAATAGATTAACCCGCACATTCCACACAAAATAAAAGGTTATGTCAAAGATTAATTATCATTAAGTTTATTTATATTAGATATAAAATTAAGTTATAAATTTAAGGTTATCTAAAGTATAAATTTTCAAAATGTCATCAGCTAATAGTTAATAGAAATGCAGAGGGCTTGTTGAGTATGAAAACGACAAATAGAAGCAAAGAACCATCTATAGATTGAATAATCTTCAACGGGGTTACAATTCAAATAAAAGTAGCGCATCTAGTAAGATGCGCTATGGATTTGATCAGTTTTGGAGTATGAGTTCGGATGAAAACAAACTTACTTGAAGTGACTGAGCCAAGTTTGCTTATGGTTTAAGCTTCAATACCTTATCAATATCTTCTGCGCTGTGACGTTCAGGTAACTGCTCCCACTCTTCTCCCCATGAGCGATTCACAATACGACCACGCTGGACAGCTTCTCGCTCATCAATCGCTTTCGCCCAACGCACAACGTTTTTATAGCTTTCTACGTCTAAGAATTCAGCCGCATCGTAAGCACGACCCAGTACAAGGTTGCCGTACCATGGCCATGTTGCGATATCAGCGATACTGTAATCATCGCCACCTAGGAATTCATTGTTCGCAAGACGCTTGTCTAATACATCTAACTGACGTTTTGCTTCCATTGTAAAACGGTTGATTGGGTACTCGAACTTCTCTGGTGCGTACGCGTAGAAGTGACCAAAACCACCGCCTAGGTATGGCGCAGAACCTTGCAGCCAGAATAACCAGTTCATTACCTCAGCACGCTTAGCGCCTTCTTTTGGTAAGAAATGATCAAACTTCTCTGCTAGATAAAACAAGATGTTGCCAGATTCAAACACGTTCACTGGCTCAGAACCCGAACGGTCAACCAATGCCGGAATTTTAGAGTTTGGGTTAACAGCTACAAAGCCAGAACCAAACTGGTCGCCGTCACCAATCTTGATCAGGTATGCATCATATTCTGCTTCTTTTACGCCTGCCGCCAGAAGCTCTTCAAACATGATCGTTACTTTCTGGCCGTTTGGAGTCCCCATGGAATAAAGTTGGAATGGGTGTTCCCCAACAGGCAATTCTTGCTCATGACGAGCGCCTGAGTCCGGACGGTTAATGCTCGCCCACTGGCCACCGTTTTCGTTATCGTTTGTCCAAACTTTTGGTGGAATGTATTCGTTAGCCATTGTTATCCCTTATTGTGTTTGAATGCATTATCAAACTGGCAAACTCAGTGCGCCAGCAAGCATGATGAAGTAACCCACCGCATTCGATAAATGGGCATACCCAAGATATTAGGCCGGAATCTTCAAATAAAAGTCCTGACCTTTCACTTAATTAGAACCTTTGGTTATGGGATTTTCTTTCACGCTATAAGGAAAAACGTTGTGTTAATGTGAGTTAGGTTCGAGATGCTAACAATAATGAGTAAGCCCAACTCGGCGGCGCATCTCTGTTTGGTGATTTAGAACAACCGCTTAACTTTACAGTCACTAAGAGCGAAGTAGTGTTAGATACTTTGATTCAGAAGACTTACGTACGTGAAAGATAGTTAGGTTAGATCGTTAAAAAGAAAAACGCCTTTCACTGAGTCAATGAAGGGCGTTTTAATATCTTTGTAATCGAAACCGTTACTTAGCTGATTCAAACAAACCAGTGATGCCTTTCAAAGGGAAAAGCCTTGCTTGCTCCAACCTTCTCAACGTTACCTTACTAAGGTCATCAATAAAGAAACGACTGGTCATCGTGTGTTTGCCACCATTAATAAAAATCTCGATGACAGAATTGTCGATATATATCTCAATCGTCTGCTTAGCGTCCAATCTTGGTGCTTTTCGAATGCTACCAAATTCTTCTGCGTACAAGTGCGACATGTGACGACGATCCAGCATAAACTCGTGCTCTGTCGCACTAAAGACGATGTTGTCACCTTTGAGGTTACTCAGCTCAAGTTCAAAACCATCACCCACAAGGTCTAATTGGATCAAACAACTTGTGCTTTCCAGTGTATGGGATTGTGCAAAGACCACCTCTTCTTTTCTTAAACTCTCCAGCTCAGGGAGTGGAGTTTGAACAAGAAAACCATCTTTCAACGTTAGTTCTCTAGGAAGAGACAACATTCCTGCCCACTGGTGTGTGACCGATGGTGTGTCGATTTCTGGCAACCCTATCCATGCAATAAGAATGCGACGCCCACTCTCATCTAAATAGGTTTGGGGGGCGTAGAAATCAAACCCATAATCTGGCTGTAAAATATCTTGGTGGTTTTCTAAAGTCATCGACTCCAGGTTCAACTGATCACCCACGATATACGCGACAGAATAGATGTTTTTGAAATCATAAGGATTACTACTGCTCACACCCTGTGGAGAAAACAGCATCACCGATTGACCATTAATCTCAAAGAAATCAGGACACTCCCACATGTACCCAAGGTCAGAAAAATTGGTCTTGATAGGACCTTTATGCTGCCACGTTTTCAAATCTTTGCTTTGATAAAGCGCCATTGAGCCATGCTCAGTTTTGGTTTGAGCACCCACCACCATCAAATAGTCGTCGCCTTTCTTCCAAACTTTTGGATCACGAAAGTGCTCCGTGTAATGTTCGTTCTCAATGACCACACCGTGCTTTTCAATGTTGCCGTCTGAATCCATGGTGGCAAAACACTGTGTTGGGGTTCGATTCCAGTTTTGGTCACGCTTGTTGCCAGTAAAAAACAGCAAAGCCTTGTTGTTTTCCACCAAAGCGCCGCCCGAATAGACACCATGTGAGTCGTAGTCTTGGTCAGGATGAAGACCAACACCATGATCAGTAAAATGGATGAAGTCTTTAGTAGAAAGGTGATACCAATACTTCATTCCATGAACCGGTCCCACAGGCGTCCACTGGTAAAAGATGTGGTGCTCACCATTGAAATAGCACAACCCATTTGGATCATTTAACAGCCCAAATTTAGGGGCGATATGAAAACTAGGAAAGCCTTTATCTTGCTGACGTAAAAGTGTCATTTCTTCGATATCACACTGAGGGATTTGCTCAAGTCGGCGATATCTTTGCTCTACAGTCCAACGGTTGTTTAAGCTCATAATTTTTCTCAACTGAAATTGGATCTGAAGATCATTGCCCAATAAATTGCAGCAATTCTGTCTGGGTCGGAAGCGCGGTCATTGCGCCTTTTTGCGTCGTCGCCAATGCACCACAGCCATTTGCCCATTGAATCGCAGAGCTAACAACAGGATGATTTTTCCAATCGTCATGTTGAGACAGACATGCCAGTAACCCTCCGACAAAAGCATCACCCGCACCTGTGGTATCAATCGGACTAACGACTTGACCTGTGATCAGCTCACTCTGACTTTCAAAGACGCGCCAAACGCCTTTCGCACCTTGTGTCACCAAGACCAAAGCAATATTCATAGCGGCTATTTGTTGTAAACCTTGCGTCATCGATGTTGAGTCAGTTAAGAACAAAAGCTCTTCTTCAGAGAACTTAACCACATCAGCCATCGCTACAGCCTTCATCACGACAGCTTGGATTTCTGATTGATCTTGCCACACTTCATCACGCAAGTTAGGGTCAAAGCTAATGAAACCACCAGCGGCTTTTGCTCTTTTGATCGCCTCAAACGTGCTGCTTCTACTTGGCTCATTTGCCAGTGAAATCGAGCAGACATGCAGCCAGTCACCTTGCTTAAAGTTTGGGATGTCTTCAACAGACATAAACTGATCTGCGCTCGGTTTCACCATAAATGTAAAGCTGCGTTCACCTTGTTCGTCTAAACCCACCACCACTGTTGATGTTCTTTGCTCAGGGTCTTTAACGAGAAACTCCGTGCTCACGCCCTCTTGATCGAGCGTTGATTGCATGAAGCGACCAAATGGGTCATCACCCACACGTCCAAAAAACGCACTCTTACCAGATAGACGAGCAATTGCTACGGCGACATTCGCTGGTGCACCTCCGGGACATTTGAGTAAAGAAGTCTCAGATTCCGGTATTAGATCGACAACAGCATCACCAGTTACCCACACTTGATTCATCTTGCTTACCTTAAAATTAAAGCCCTAATAGTCCAACGTGTTGAACACATTCACTACCAAGTAAAAATTGAAAAAGGCTAGCCAAACCATGAGTGCTTGGCTAGCACCCCAAACATTTAGGAAAAGAAGTGGATTTTGGGGGACTCCACCCTTAAGGAGTTCAGATTAAGCCGCTGCTTTTTTACCGACTTTAGCGCGGTCACGCATACCAAGAACAATGGTGAGAACAAATGCGGTCAAGAACGCGATCACCATACCCGCGATGTAGTACCCAATCTTATCTGGCGTGATGGAAATGATGCCTGGAAGACCTGCTGCACCCAATGCCTGAGCTTTCACATTAAACATTGTAATGAACGCGCTCGATAACGCCGCAGCGCAAACTGCCGCAATAAATGGGTAACGTAGTTTTAAGTTAACACCAAACATGGCTGGTTCTGTAATACCCAGCAAACCCGTAACACCAGATGGAATCGCAATACCTTTCATCTTCTTATCTTTGCTCATCACGCCCACCGCCAACGCTGCCGCTCCTTGAGAAACGTTAGACATCGCCGCAATAGGAAAGATAAAGGTGCCGCCCGTCGTCGCAATATCCGCAAGAAGTTGCGTTTCAATCGCAATGAAGCTGTGATGCATACCAGTAATAACAAACGGAGCATAAATAAGACCAAATACCGCACCACCAACAAAGCCAGCTGTGTTGTATAGCCAGTTCAGACCATCACCCAATAGGAAACCGATATCACGCGTGAACGGACCGACGACAGTAAACGTCAGCAAACCCGCTATGAAAATCGCCAGTAATGGCGTTAAAAGGTTGTCTAAAACAGAAGGTATGACTTTACGTAAGCCTAGCTCAACCTTCGCAAGAATGAATGCCGATACCAAAACCGGTAACACTGAACCTTGGTAACCCACTTTTTGGATTTCAAAACCAAGAATATTCCAAACCGGAATGTTGCCAGACACAGATGCGCCGCCGAATCCCCAACCATTCAGCAAGTCAGGGTGAACCATCAACATACCTAGCGCTGCCCCTAAATATGGGTTGCCGCCAAACTTCTTGCTGGCTGAAAATGCCAACAGGATAGGCAGGTAAACAAACGGCGCGTTTGCAAACGTGTTGATCATGTTCGCCAAGTCAGTCAGTCCTGGGTTGGCCTCAATCAAGGATTTACCATCAATAAACAAGCCTTGGGCAGTCAGTAGGTTGTAAATACCCATCAACAAACCGCCAGCGACGATTGCTGGAATGATTGGGACGAAAATATCAGACAGCCCCTTCACTGCGCGCTGAACGATGTTTTGTTTCTCTGCGCCAGCAGACGCAACGTCGTTGGTGGACATTTCACTCATACCCGTCAACTTCGCCATTTCTGCATAAACTTGGTTTACGATGCCTGATCCAAAAATGATTTGGTACTGACCCGCAACTTTGAACTGCCCTTTTACCCCTTCAAGGTTATCAATCGCTTGTTCATCTATTTTTTGCTCATCTGCAACGGCAAGGCGTAAGCGTGTCGCACAATGCGCAAGTGCGGTGATGTTGCTTTTACCACCTAATAGAGTTAACAACTCTTTTGCTACTGCCGGATAATTCATTTCATACCCCATTGGATTATTATCTGAGCTTGCGAAATTTTCGGGAACGTTTGCAAAACAGATTTTTGCTCAATAAAACCAAATGATCAAAGATAAAGCAGAGAGAATGTGAGAATGATCGTCAAATTCTCTCCCTAAGAGCAGTATAGGAGGTTAGAATCGCTACTTATCAAAGAGCTTTTCATCTTCTCTTTGCAAACAATCCCAAAAACGAAAAACAGAATGGATAGGAACAATGGCGAGTCTGCATGATGTCGCCCGTCTGGCTGGCGTATCAAAATCAACAGTGTCACGGGTTATAAACAATGAGTATGGCGTAAAAGAAGCGACAAAACAGAAGGTCCGCCAAGCAGTAGCGGAGTGTGGCTATGTGCCGAACCAAGTCGCTAAAGATCTAAAATCTCAAAAGACCAATCTGGTTGGTGTCATTGTTCCTCGGGTTTCCTCTCATGCCACATCCCAAGGTGTCGATGGATTAACCGATGTCCTTGAAAAAGCCGGGAAACATGTCTTACTTGCTAGCACTCACCAAGCCCACGAAAAAGAACTGGAATACATTCAGATCTTTAACCAAAAACGGGTTGAAGGGATCATTCTTTACGCCACCCACCTCGATTCCAAGCTGGTAAAAGCAATTCAAAACTCAGCGGTCCCAGTTGTGCTCGTCGGTCAAGATGGTTCCATGTTTAATATTCCAAGCATCATTCATGATGACGCACGAGTAGGGTTTGAAGCGGGAAATAGACTGGTTGCAAAAGGTTGCCAAACCATGGGCTTTATTGGCGTACAAGGTGACGATATCGCGGTAGATAAGCAACGCTCTGAAGGATTTGTTCAAGCGCTGCAACACCATGGTTTTGAGCTCGCCTTCCATGCTCGTGGTGACTTTACCATCGACTCTGGCTATGCATTGGCAAAACAACACTTAACAGAGAACCGTAAGATAGATGGCTTGTTCTGTGCGACAGACCGTATTGCTATCGGTGCGATGAGAGCGATTCAAGAGCTCGGGTTAACACCGGGTAAAGACGTTTTAGTGCTAGGAGTTGGTGATGATGAGCTCGCATCAGTGTGCACCCCAACCTTATCAACATTTAACTATGCATTTGATAAAGCAGGGGAAAATGGTGCGAAACTATTACTAGATAGAATTGCCAACAGAAGTTTTGAAATGAGTAAGATGGTACTAACCTTCAAAACAATTGAGCGTCAGTCCTGTTAATGAAAAAGCGCCAACTGAAATCAGTTGGCGCTTTTCTTATTACTCTTTGTCGGTTAGATCCCTTTAGAACCAAGTTTCCATTTGCAGTGCAAACAGAACTTCACCACCATCACCCATCGTTGCAGCGCCCGCATCCTGGCTAATCGAGTAGCCATTCAAGTCTTCGCTCCAATCAACGTAGCTAACAGCAAAACGTAGCTCCGGACGGTCAAAGAAACCTGCTGCGGTAGACATCTTAAGCGTTGGTGCAATTGTCGCTTTGTAAAAACTGCCACTTGCTTTATCAATCGCATTGTCTAGGTCCATGTATTGGTATGAGCCTTCATAAACCATCTCAAAGTTTTGTGTAAACTCTTGCGCTAAGCGGATGTTGAACGATGCCCAAGTAAATTCATCATTTTTAGCAAAGCGATCTTGGCTATGTTCTGCTAGCAACGCAGGTGCTACACGCCAGTTGTCGCCGATGCGTGTTACACCATAACTGAACAAACGTACGGCTTTTGCGTCTTCTAGCAAATCACCGTTTGAACCAATGCCTTTAAGTTCTGCACCCAGTCCATCACCCATCAAAATACCAGTTTTAGAGAAGCCTTCACTCATGCCAAAGAAGTTATCGCCATGGTAAGCAAACATCGCATGTAAACCTTTGTCCGCTGCTCCTTCTACGCGATCATTGTTATCAGCTGACGTCATGCCGCTCAGCATCAATTGCCAATTACCAAAGCGGTTGTTCATTGTCGCGATATAGTTTTCAACATCAGTTGACGAGCTATCAATCTCACCAAAATCACGACCATAGATCGAGAAGTTTGCTTTCCACGAATCGCTCATTTGGACGTCATACACGCCAGCACCAGTACCAGATAGGAAAACGATATCCGAGTCAAAGAAGTGAATGTCAAAGTTATCACGGTCAAATCGTTTACCTGCCCAAAACGTTGCGTCAGCAAACGCACTTGATTCAGAGAACATGCTCAACTTGTTTAGCTCAGCATATACCTGACGAACGTTTAATTGACTCTCACTCGCCGTCCATTCGTTATTGGTTTCCGTACTATCTGCCAACATGATTCGGAACAAAGCGCTGGAGCCATCATCTGCAAAACGTTTGTGAATAAGGTTTGCTTCCACATAATGATCATCCTCAACCCCTAATCGTCCAATTGGCGCGCCGATAGCACCAGCAGCCGTCATGTAAGGACCAGTACCCACTGCACCATTCAGATCATCATTAATGAGCAGCCCGGAACGAGCGTAGCCATGAAACTCAAAGCTTGAGGCTTTCTCATTTGCTTCTATGGATACTTTTTCTGTCTGTTCAAGTCTCTGTTCTAATTCATTAATTCGCTTTTCAAGAGCGTCAACATCTGTTGCTGCGAATGCAGGTGCAGTAACCAGCCCAAGCGCTACTGCCATCGTCAAAGTGTGTAGTTTCATTTCCATAGTCTCACGTAAATTTATACTTAGGTTGCTTGCAAACGTTCCCAATAAAAATTGCAAACTTATGGTGACTTTAAATGTCCATCTAAAGCCTGAATTTCAGAGCGCTCAGATACAGAGCGTCTCTACCACTTTTGTCAATGGGGCGATAATATATAAAATTTTCGGGAACGTTACCGCAAGGAAGCGAATTTGTTACTTCTATCACGTTCAATTGTGTTACTTACATAAAAATCATTAACCAGCGCACAGTTAAATTATTCGTTCTAGCGGAATTAGTTTGAAGATATCAGGTTGTGAATGGGAATTTGATGTTCGCTTGAGGGAATGATAATCACTCACTTCCCCAATCTACTTGGTGACGACGCACCCACTACATCTTAGAAATGAATCTCGACTTAACAGTTCCTCTCGGGCTTTCTCAGCTTCTCATTTTCATTACGCTTATTAAAACCGCGCTAATTAGTGTATTCGATATAGTCGCCTGTGAAAAGCGGATCCCCGTCCTCTTTGATACTAGAGATAAAGACTGCTTTGCAATCCTGACGCCTCGATTGCATGATTTCATATTCTACTGTTACTAAAGAAAAGATAGAACTAGCAAGAAATGCAACTTCTAATGTGGCTCTACTGTGAAAAACCACGAGCCGATTAACTCACTAACATTAGCTTAAGTATTGCAAATCTCTAATAGTAGTGGCTGAATTCATTCACCCCATTGGTCAACTACTAAAACGGATCCAGCAAATCTTCATCAAACTTAAGTCCTTCTAGTCCATGCTCTTCGCACAAAAGCTTGAAAGATTCTGTAGCATAGAGCACTGTACAGCCTTGTAAGCGAGATTTGAATACATAGCGTGGTTCGATATCCTCTTCATCAAACTCAATGGTTTCCAGACCATCTTCAAAACCATCGGTATACTTCTTAAGGCACATAGACTCATCTTCAGCGCCAAAACTAAGGCAATTAAAAGCATATATGGTTTCGTCACCAACGTTTATGGGCAAGAACTCTCCCTCAGACGCTAGTACCGATCCTAGCTTATCGCATGCACCTGCAGTTAGCGCTAGATATGTGCTATACCATGTTGATATGTCCGGCATCGTAGAGTTTTTTCCTAAAACATCCTCAAAATCGCCAACCACACCATCTTTCCAAATTGGTAGTAAAGGCTCATTAGTAGAGGGCTGTAGTCGGAGTTGCCTTACTAGCTTTTTATTACCAAGCTGATTAGCAAGATTCATAATATCCAGAGTTAGAGTTTTAAACTCCTCAGGGCGTTGCTTTAACTGGTAGATTTTCATGATTGACCGCTCCAGCTAGTGTCTTTCTTTTCAATAATTTTCTGCGGATATCCACCATGCAGAAGTTTGTGCTTTACTCTTTGTAAGCGACTAATCATTGCCTGCTCAGGCAGCATTGGAGAACTAAACGTATTCACAATCCATGATTCATAGTTATACCGATGTATCTCTCGATGAGCAGGTGCTTCACTGCCTGCCCAGTGCCCTTTGTGCTTTTTTATAGCGAGGTAGCCAAGCGCCATTCAACGGGTCATTGATTCCAATACCGTGAGCATGAAGAGCTAATCGTGTCACAACAAGTCTAACCTGCTGAAACCGCCCTTTACCCGGAATGATATGATGTGGGTCATGGATGCTACTCGGCTTAGGTTCACCAACTGCAGTGAGATTACGAGCCAGCACACGAGTCGGATGATGAGCCTCCTCGAACAACTCATCTTCATCTTTCAACTTGTTTTCAGCACGGTATGTTTCAAGATCCTGCTGTAGCATCACCTGAGCAGTGATCTTTTTTCGCTCATGCTGAAGGTGTGCCCAATCCTTTTCCAAAGCATCAATACGCTGCTTGCAAGCTTCTTTAGATTCATTGTTAGGCGCAACACTATTCTTTTTGTCGTGATATTCAGCGGCCTGACATTCGTAGCGATAAATAGCCAACTCTAATGCAGATGGGTTGCTAGGTCGAATAGGCCTTGGCTTTGGCGTATACTTCACAATTCCTTCCTTGTATGTTTGGTTAATTAGGTGTGACTGGCACAACAGCTTTAATAAGAGCTGTAAGCTACCAGAAAACAAGTGGCTACAAAACACTCAATACAATCAGTTTCTTCGCTAATAAAAGTAAGCAATTATACCTTTCATTACGTACTATTGACTGGTTCCACTGAATCATTTAGGAGCAAAAAATACCAGCAGCTCAATTAACGTTCCCCAAACAGAAACGCCCTTCACATCAGTAAAGGGCGTTTGTTATTTGAGGTTTTGATTAGCGAGTTATAACACCAACCCACCATCAATCTTGAGCACTTGTCCGGTTATAAACGCACTTTTATCAGACGCTAGAAACGCAACGCCATTCGCAATGTCTTGCGCCGAGCCCATGCGTCCCAGAGGCGTTTTACTTTCCATCATTTGAATGACTTTTTCAGGCAAGCTCTTTGTCATGTCGGTAGCGATAAAACCTGGAGCAACACAGTTGACTCGGATTTGAGCGCCTTTTCTTGCTAACTCTTTCGCCCAGCCTTTGCTCATCGCTATCACGCCACCTTTACTCGCGCCATAATTACTTTGACCAATATTGCCATCCGTTCCCACGATAGACGAAATACTGACAATACTGCCTGCGCCTTGCTCTAGCATGACAGGTGCAACGCGCTGGGTGAGTAAAAACACCGCTTTTAGGTTCACGTCGATAACGCTGTCCCAGTCTTGCTCTAACATGTCTGGCAGCAGTGCATCTCTCGTTATCCCGGCGTTGTTGACCAAAACATCAATGCGTTGATGTTTCGCGACGATGCGGTCGACCACTTCACTTACCGCTGCGGCCTCACAGAGATTCTCTTGATAACTTGAAAGGTTTGGCGACTGACTCCACTCCACAGGCGAGATATCTAGCCCCACGACGTGAAATCCATCTTCGAGTAATTGTTCGCAAATGGCCTGCCCTATACCGCGAGCAGCCCCTGTAACGACGGCGACTTTTTCGTCTTTCATCTTGGTCTTCCTTAAATGTTGAGAGTACAAATCTTGCTTGCTCCTAAGCGCTTATCGTTATGTGGCTTTGTGCTTCTCATACGCAAAGGAGTTTATTTAGATAATGAAACTATAGGAATATTCTGGAAGTAGGGTGTGAATGAATCAAGACAACTTGATGATGTTTCAGCCCGTATTATCCTAGAATCAAGATAGAAATACGACGGAGAGCCCTAAGCCTTTGAAGAAAAAAGCACCAACAATGCCAGTGGTGCTTTTGAGTAAATGCCGTGTTAATGCTTTGCCTCTAACAAGACGAGCCTTTTGAACGGTGGGAGCAGGTTAAATATCACTCCGATGATAAACAACGTAATAACAATCGTCGCGCCGCTCGGTAAATCATACTTTGCAGAAGCTGCTATCCCCAGCAGAATACCAATTGTTCCAATACCTAAACTGGTGATTAAAAAACGTCTACCTTTAAGGCTTGCGGCACATAAAGCCGGAATCACAAGCAAGGCAAACTCCAAGTAAATCCCTGTCAGTTTGACGGTGATAGGCATCAAAATAGCGAAGATGAGGTAAAAACCGCTACCATGCATAAACTCCGGTTTCAGCGTTAGCAGCAATAACATTGCCCCCGTAATTGCAGCCAAAGGCCAAACATCTTGCCATGTTGACCACAGTAGCTGACCATTCAAGATCCCTTGAATAAAATCTGCACCGTGTGGGTCTTTGCTAACCAGTAATACTGCCAATGAAGCGGACACAACAAACAAGCTGCCGATCATCGGTTCTAGGTGAGGATGTTTACGCTTTTCAAGCGCAGCAATAACACCACAAAGCACCAAAGACATCATCCAAGGACCAAGCATGCTGCCAAGCCATGATTCGGATATCCAAGGAGAACCAGCATACCAAGAAGAAGAGTTCAGCCAATAGTGACTTAGCGCTGCTCCCAATGCTGCGACCTGAGCAACCGCCAAATCTATAAAGATGATCTGACGATTAAGAACTTGTTGCCCCAGAACGATGTTGCCAACTAACGCAATTAAGCCACACAAAACCGCTGGCGCTAACCAAAGGTATTCACCCATAATTAAAATTTCACTGAACTGGGTGATACCAACGTGGCGAGCAGATCAGTAATCACTTCATCATAGAGCTCATCTAAGCTTTGCTGTTTTGAGACCGTCAAAGGTAACTGCGCTACAGGCTTATCCGTTTGTTGCTTTAACCACATAGCCGGACGTTGATCTTGATGAGATGAAAACACAATAGCGTCAAACTGTTTGGCATCCAATTGAGTTAAAGATTGCAGATGCGACGTCGTTGGCGATATCCCCGGTTTCGGTTCAAGATCCGCGACTTGAACCATACCTAGCCAATCAAATAGGTATCGGTAAGTGGAGTGATATCCAACGACCCGTTTCCCCTGTAATGGTTGAGCTTTTTGTTCCCATTCATTGAGCTTTTTTTGCCACTTCGCGCGAAACTTCATACCATTAACTTGGTAACTTTGTGCGTTGTCGGGATCAATCGCTTTTAAGCGCTCCGTTACTTTGCGAGACAACGGAATCATGTCATTTGCCGCAAACTGAACATGTGGATTTCCGTGCGCATGAATGTCCCCCATGCTGCGGTCAACATGATCATGAGAGTCCAACATACGCACGAAATCGGTCGCATAAATCATGCTTTGAGCACCATTTTGAACAGCACTATTGCCACTTCTATTTTGAAGCATCGGCAACCAACCTACCTCCAACTCAGCGCCAGAGCACATCGCCATGTCAGCTTGGCGCATCTTGGCAATTAAAGACGGACGAGCTTGAACATAATGCGGATCTTGCTTAGCCGTGGTTGCTGAGTAAATGGTGGCGTTTGGGGCATGACTTTCAAGAAAAGCTTTCCATTCAGGCTCACAAACGAAAATGTTGAGAGCCAAAGCAGGCGAAGAGATGATGGCAGATCCCGCCGCCATCATCACTAAACTGCATTTACTTATCGCAAGTTTAGAACGCATGTGCACCGTGCGCTCCAAATGTCATCACGTATTGCAGAGTAAACACGTTGTCTGTTTCGCTGTCTTGGTTATCAATGCGAGTGTATTGCGCACGGATCGTACCGAAATGAGAAGAATCCCATGCGATCATCGCATCCATCTCTTTATCATTCAGTGCTGTGAAATGCATATGATCGCCGTGTGCGTGGCCATCATAGCTTTCTGCTTCGCCGTAACGTAGGCCTGCAGACCAGCTTGGGTTGAAGCGATAAACGCCCGAAACATAGTATGCGCTTAAGTTGTCTGGTGACTCTGCATCGTTCTTGTATTTGCTGTCTACTACACCGTCTAACAACATGTATTCCGCAGATAGCGTGAAGTTGCTGTACTTGTAGTTACCATCTGGTGCCCACTTCCACACAAAATCTGCGCCGTATAGGTTCGCACCCGTTACAGCCGCAGCGTGGCTGTGGTCATGTTCTTCTTCGTGACCATGGTCGTGATCTTCGAATTCTTTAACTTTGCCATTTTCGTTACGCAGGTAACTTAAACCAAACTGCCAACTTGAAGATTCAGAGAAATCATTACCAAGCTTCATCGTTGTCGTGTAAACACCAACTTTAGAGCCATCTTCAACAGAAGACATCTTGTTGCCGCTTAATGCTTCTACACCAAACTTCACGTAAAGATCGGTTGGCAGAACGATGTTTGCGCGTACACCGTCATCATAGTAATGCGAACCAAGGAAAGTACGGTAAGCAATTGGGCGTTCAACGAAACTGTCAGTGTGCATGTGTTGATTGTTGAGGTAACCGAAGTCAGATAGGAATCGGCCTGCGCGCACGTTTACACCGTATGGCAATGCCAAAGTTTCGATGAATGCTTCTTCAAGCTCTAATTCTGTCTCATCGCCATGACTTTCAAGAACAGCGGTCAACGCACCGTGAAACTTATCGTCAATATTTGATGATAAGTTCAATTCCGTATGGCCTAGGCCAAAGCCTTCTTCGCGCTCAGAATTATGACGTTGACCATCTTGGTAGTAGCCATCAACAACAACACCAATCTGTGGGTTCGATAATGTATCGGCAAAAACAGGGGACGCAAAAATGCTACCGATCGCGAGAGAAACCAATTTCTTATTCACTACTTCTTTCCTTTTGTTATGTTATAACATTTAATTTTGCAATGTTATAACATAACAATTATCATTACACAAGCAGAAATTTAACTTGGTTCCGACAGCTAGCTCGTATTCAATCCCTGATTTTGACTATCAACAAGTGAATCAATTGATGTTTTTTATACGTATACTATTGAGAGTCAATCATTAGATAAGTAATGGAATTTCAGTATGTTGAATATGGATTTCTCGAAAAGAATCGTGATAGAAACAGGTGAACAGGAGTGGATCGCCAGCCCTTCCAAAGGCGTGTGGCGTAAACCTTTGGAAAGAGAAGCCAAAGAATCAGGGCACACCACCAGCGTAGTGAAGTATGAGCCAAACTCGCACTTTTCGACTCATCCTCATCCTCACGGAGAAGAAATATTAGTGCTCGAAGGAGTGTTCTCTGACGAACATGGTGACTACCCTGCTGGAACCTACTTGCGTAACCCTCCTGGAAGTCAACATGCGCCCTATAGCAAAGAAGGCTGTGTGATTTTAGTTAAACTAAATCAATTCAATTCTGATGATCTTGAAACAGTTCGCATCAACACGAACGAAGCGAATTGGTTACCTGGCATCGGTGGGCTGAAAGTCATGCCATTGCATGATTTTGAGCATGAACATGTCGCATTGGTTAAATGGCCGAAAGGCGAGAAGTTTCAACCACACCGTCACTTTGGTGGTGAAGAAATTTTTGTGTTATCGGGAGAGTTTAAAGACGAGCTAGGAACCTATCCTCCCTACTCTTGGATACGCAGTCCACATATGAGTGAGCACTTTCCTTTTGTAGAGCAAGAAACGATCATTTGGGTAAAAACAGGCCACCTGCCACTCCAAGCTCCCGCTCAGCAATCCTAATGTTGGCATACTTGGCATCGTCCCTTGAAACTAAAATCGGCTCGTAGATTACGAGCCGATGATCATTGCGTCGTTAAGAGCCCATAATTCTCGAGTGGAGCCAATCTTTGAGCTCAGCTCGATTATGTTTTAACACGTTCATTTCGTGATCATCAATCGGGCTTCCTTGCAGTTCTAGTACGCGGATTTCCTTATCTAAAGCATTGTAGTTTTTAACGGTTTCAGCAAATGATGCATCGTTTTCGGCAAGCTGAGTAATGGTATCCAAATGTTCTGGGAATTCATGAGTTAATGAGTGATTTTCACCTAACATAGAGACCTCTTGGCTAGAGTTATTGATGTATATCTCCGCTCATTTTTTGAGCGACACATTCTTAACCATAGCACTTCATTGAGCACAATATCGTCGATTTGAGCACACTTTTACTGAACGTCTTAATGATGGTTCGTCACTGTTTTCGACCCGGTAACTCCGCTCGTTGTTATTCTGTATTTTGTCAATAATAAGCTACATTTAATACACTTCTCATAAAAAGGTACATCTAATGAACAGCATGAAAATTGGCCTAATCAGTGCATCAATAGCCGTTGCACTTATTGGCTGTAATTCAGACAGTGACTCTGTCAGTACAATGACTCCTGTTACTTTGTCCGTATCAGATGCCCCTATTGATGACGTATCAGAAGTGGTGATCACATATAACCAAGTTGCATTTCTTCCTCTTGATGGTGGCACACCACAAGTATTCGATGTGTATAAAACAGACGAAGAAGGCAATTTGGTCGACGAAGATGGTAACCCCCTTCCCGATGGTGAAGATCCACTCCCCCTAAGTGTTAACTTACTCAACTTCCAAGGCAGTGACGCACAAGAATTGGTGGATGATGAACTGATACCAACTGGTAATTATAAACTCTGCGTGTTTGCTAATGATGGCGATCATCCAAACTACCCATCGTATGTGATTGACGAAGCGACAGGAAATCAAATCCCACTGACCGTCAAAGGTGATGGTGCTTGCCCACAAGGTGTCGGAAAGGATCCTGACTCTGGAGTACTGTTCTTTAACAACACCTTTTCAGTCAACCCTGACAATAATGAGTTCGTAGTTGAATTTGATCTGCGCCGTGGCTTAAAAGACGGAACAGGCCAAAACGAAGGCTACAGCATTCAACGCACCTCCGTCACTTTAATTAACACGGTTACAACGGGGGAGATTCAGGGTGATGTCGCAACATTGACCTATCAAAGCTGCGAAACGGATACCCCAAGTGCAAATGGATATTCGCACGCGGTCTACTTATATCAAGGAAATATCGCCGAAGAAAACATGGGGCCATTTGCCGGCGCAGAAGGCCAAGCAATGCCAATCGCAGCAGCGAACGTGGTTCAAGACGTTGATGATGCAAATTACGAGTACGAATTCGGTTTTGTAGAACCTGGTACTTACTCGGTCGGTTATACCTGTACGGCAAATGACGACTCTGAAGAAGGTATTGTCGCTGGCGAAACTTTCAGCATTTATCAATCAACTAGCGGACTTAACGTATCCGTTGGTACTAATACAGACGCAAACTTTTAAGATCCCCTAGAAATGGCAGAGTCAGCACAAGCTCTGCCTTTTCTTCATGGCGTTCTTGGTCAGCTCTTTGCTCACCACAAATCGACTCACAAGATAATACGTTCGTTTTCATCCTTAGAAGAAGCTAATGGGTAGATAGAAATCCAGCTCAAACGCCTCATCATGGCTGAGAAAGTGATTTTTATGATAATGGACATAAGCGGGCGTAGAACGCTGTTTAAAGCCAGAGTTAGGCAACCACTTCTCTAATACCATACTCAGTTGAGGAAGAAGCTCACCATATACGCCCGTTAAGCGAAAGACGGCATGTAAACCGCCTGGGATGGTCATTTGATTCACGACGCCACGCACTTTGAGCGGCGTATCAATCTCCATACAAGCCACATAGCGACACTTGTCGAGTTCTACCCAAGCAGGGTTGGAGTGATGCAAGCCGTATTGAACCGAAAAGTCCCGATTCTCAGAACTTGCCCACGCTTTCAAAATCAGCCACGCATTGCGAATGGAACGGTTATAGCCCTCATGTCGAACATACGCCGCAAAGCGTTGTGGAACCTCCATAATTTTAGGTTCTGGCAACTCGCGTTTAGCAACACGATGATAACCCACAGCCACTTCCGGATCCTTCAAATACGGTTTTTCTGCGACTTGTAAATCATGCTTTCGCCACGCACCAGGTGACATAGCGAACGTCGCTTTAAACGCTCGGCTAAAAGAAGATACCGAGCTAAAACCGCACTTGTTAGCAATGTCTAACACCGACGAGCTGGTATCAAACATCAGTTGATTGGCGGCGTATTCCATTCTTGTGCGGCGGATATATTGATGGACAGACTCCCCTACCACATCTTTAAAAATACGATGGAAGTGTTGCTCAGAATAGGCTGCTACATCTGCTAGCTCTTTAGCCGATAAATCTCTGCTAATGTCCTGGTGAATGTAAAACAGCACGTCATTGATTCTGGAAACTTGTTGATGGCTCACGGAGTAAACTTTCGCTCAAACAGCATAAATGGACATGTTTAACAGCATAAATGGACACACCAAGCTTGGCAATTTACCTATACTATTTCTGACATAAAAAAAGACAATTACGAGAAGCACAGCACATGGAAATCGCACAGTCATTACAACAAACTAAGTCATCCTATATTCGAGAGATCCTCGCAGCAGCGAGCGATAAGAACGTTATTTCTCTTGCGGGTGGCTTACCGGACGAAAAAACCTTCCCGATCGACTTAATGAAACCGACGCTCGAAAACCTCGCGAACATGCCAGAGGTGTTTCAATACGGCGCAACAGCAGGCTACGCACCGCTACTTAACTTTTTGACCGATTATTACCAGCTACCAGAATCTCATTTGGCGATGATCACAACGGGTTCTCAGCAAGGGCTAGATTTGATTGCGCGTGCGTACGTGAATCCGGGCGATAAAGTGGTGATGGAAGCACCAAGCTACCTTGGAGCCATGCAGGTATTTGGTTTAGTGCAAGCTAACATCGTGACCGTTTCGCAAACCGAGTGTGGCCCAAACCTTGAAGAACTCGAGCAATGCTTTGCCACGCAGCAACCAAAAATGTTCTACGCCGTGCCCGATTTTCACAACCCAACGGGCGTATGCTGGGCGCTAGAGACTCGCCAAAAAGTTGCCGAGCTTTGTATCCAATACGACGTTGCATTCATTGAAGACGCACCATACCGCGAGCTGCGTTTTTCTGGTGAAGCACTGCCACTGGTTTCGGATTTCTGCCCGCAGCACTCCATCGTATTGCGTTCATTCTCCAAAATCGCCTCACCAGGCTTGCGTATTGGTGTGGTAACGGGCAAACGCAGTTACCTTGAGCCACTCATCAAAATCAAACAAGGTGCCGATCTGCACTCTAGTATTCCTATGCAAGCTTTGCTGCATGGTCTACTGCAACATGACAACTTCGAAACGCACATTTCAACCATCTGTGCGCTTTACAAATCGCGTTACGATGTCATGTTTACTGAGCTGCAAAAACAGCTGCCAGAAAGTTGCGTACTCAAACCTGTCGATGGTGGTATGTTTGTCTGGGTAGAAATTCCAGAATGTGACACGTTCGAACTTGCGAAGACCCTTCTCGCAAACTGGGTTGCTGTAGTGCCAAGCCCGGTATTTTATCCGGAAGGTTCAAAGGTAAAAGCCGCTCTGCGTCTTAACTTTACCAATGCCACACCAGAAGAACTGACGACTGCTGTCACTCGGCTTGCGGATGTACTCAACGCTTTGTAATTAAGCGCATGCGTTAGAATCTGCCTTTGAGATTCGAAAAAGTCTCAAAGGCAGCATCAAAAAAGTTCCCCAAAAAAATTTATATTTTTCTCTCAAATCAACTCTCTACAGTAAGTGCCTGTTTTCTCTTGATCCTCTCACTCATATAAAAATGAGAACCTAATCACGTATTTGATGGTTAGAAAAGTTACGTCTATCTTTCAAACAAAAGACATCAACTTCGCAGCATTAATGTTCTCAATTTCAGACACTTTACTCAGTCGTGGCTTAGCGATTGAAAAAACGACTAGAAAGCATCTGCGGGCATACCCACTACGAAGGATTGACCAGAACCATTCTGAATGTCGCGAGCCAATCTTTTGATTGGCAATTACGTCAGTGAATCGCACCAAATGACAGAGGGGTTATCAGGATGAACACTCGAACCACGACAGGACTCGTCGCCACTGGCTGGTCCGTTATCTTTTCACTTTTTACCGCATTCGCCGCGTATGCGAATACGTCTCCAAACTGTAGTGATGTTTTAGCGGGTAACACAACTGCCGTATCGCAAAAAATGATGGTTTTACTGGGCGAAGACATCACTAAATCCAACCGCATCACCACAGTGATTCCAGCCAAAAACAATCCATTTGTGACCGAAGCACTGGTCTCGGTTTCCAACGAAGTGTCACCCAATGGACGTTTACCACAAAAGACATTGGAAGAGATCAGAAAAGTACGCTCAGATTTGGAAAAAGCCGCACTGGAAGTGAGCCGATTACAAGGCACTTTTGAAGTCGCATTTGTTAGCTTGATTGATGGTTACTGCCAGTTCTCGAACCACGAACTTACTCAGCATGCCAAAATCGACTTTGACCATTTGGAAGGTCTCACGTTGTATTCAATCCCCGCTTTGCTAGCAATGGTGGATCAATCTTACGCCATGGCAGAAAATAGAATTACTAGCGAGCAGGAACAGTTAAGCAACATTGAGAAAGAACAACAGAGACAGAAACAGCAAGCCAGTGCTGCCGCAGCAGCGCGTTACCAAGACGGTAACGTGTTGGTGAAAGTCGAGAATTTTGATGGCTCTAATGTGACGTTTTCCGTGACTAACGTCGGTTCACAAGGTTCATTACAGCCAAACTTCAACACGTTTAATGCCTATCGCACCGAAAGCGGAGAGCTAGTGTATAAATCGGAATCTTTGTTGAACTTAGCAGATACTGCGGGTAACACACTTGAAACCATGGGGATCGCAGAGCTCTCATCACGAGGGGGAAATAACTTGTCAATCTCTCCGGGTGAAACCCGAAAATTCGTCACCAGTATCGCTTCAGAAGTCGCACCACACGCACAGTTAAGCTTGGAGTTCCCAGCCAAAGTATTAAATACCGAACAAGACTTCACGCTGTCGTTTTCTGACACGACGACTGTGGCTACAGCGAATGTAAATTAGCTGAAAAGTGCTCATCACAACGCGCACAGACGTAAACTTGTTGTTTGGCAGCAAGATCAAAGACAGGCACATTTCGCCTGTCTTTGCTTTCGGAAAAGTAAAATTATCACTGTTTGCACTTATAAGCATTAGCAAACATAGTAACCGATGTGGAGAAGTCCAACGGCTCATATAAATACAATGTATCTGCGCCCAAATCTGCCGCTTTGATGCGCATTTGGTTTAACGTACCCCAAACCATGTCTTTATCTGCGTGCAGCCAATAATCATAAAAGTGCCCTTCCGAGCCAATTACCGTTCCCATTAGCTCGCAGTTTTCAATCGCATTCACGTTGTCCCAAAGCACTTGGACTTGCTCAGATTCTTGGGTCGGGAACGTCACACATCCCGTCAATGATGCCGCTAACGCAAGACACATCACTCGCTTTTTCATAGTCATATCACCTAAAAATTATTTAGATGGCGGATTTTATGAATTGCTTATGTGATGACCAACAAAATATTTCTATCGCCCCTTTAAATAGAAATAATGGAAGCGAAGAAAACTCTAAAGGCAGCGTATACCGCTAGTAATCACATGGCATCTAAGATAAAACAGTAGCGATAATATACGGATGAGGGATAGAGTTTGGTTTCTAAAAATAAGCTAATTCGCTATACGGCTACGGAAGTCGCTGATGCATTTGAAAAAGAAGATGAGCTCATTAAACAAGTTCAGTCTAACCAACTCTCGCAAGTGCTATTACTTTGGCAAGTAAAAAGCCCGACGCTCGTGCTTCCCGCGGGTAAGAAATGGCCAGTGTCTAATGAGTTAGAACATGCGTTAAATGCGTCTGGCTGGAAACTCTTTTCACGTAAAACTGGTGGTGCCCCCGTCCCTCAAGTACCGGGTATTATTAATCTATCCCACATCTATCACTGGCCAGACGGTGAGCCTTACGACATCAAGAAAGCGTATCTCGATTTGTGTGCGATTTTGACAGTTTTCTTTGAGCAACTGGGCGTGAAAGTAGATGTCCATGCTACGCCTTATTCCTACTGTGATGGCGAGTACAACCTCAATATTGGTGGTCAAAAAGTTGTGGGAACCGCGCAGCGCGTTTTACTGAAAAAAGGCGGTGGACAAGTGGTGTTATCACAAGCATGCATTCTGATTGATGCCGACGTTGAAAAGATTGTCGCACCGGTAAAATTGTGTAATCAACTTTGCGGTTACAACGATGATATTCGTGGTGATGTCCACACACCGCTCTTCAATCATATATCCGACCGCCCCTCGATAGATTCACTCTTTCAGCAACTGACTAGCGCGTTTTTAATGCATGCAAAAACTGAGTAATGAAAGGAGCAAGCCTCACCCTTGCTCCGAACAGCTTCTAGCTATTGGATATAGTCATTTCGTTCGCTGCCTTTCTCCGAGAAGTACTCGATAAACTCAAACAGCATACCGTGGTCTTCTAGATAGTAGACGTTCTTTCTAAATGGGTGCTCGTCGCCTCGGTGGTCGAGCTCATAACCTGCTTTGCTTAGCCTTTCGATGAGGGCTTCTACATCCGGAACCACAATCCCTATGTGTTTAAAACCTGTGAAGTGTGATGTCCAATGAGTAGCGTCGCCTTTTCCTCCCGACGAGATGGCAATATAAGAATGATCATCACCTACGTGAAACCATTCAATTGGTCGGCCAAACCAATTATCTATTTTTCCGCCGCCGCGCACTTTCCATTCAGGGATAGCGGCGGTCAAAAATTGGATCATCTTTTGTGCGTCAACGACTGAGATATTGGCATGTTCTACATAACTGCTCATGTGTTTTCCTTTGGGTTCTTGTTTTTTGTTGTTAATGCAACTCTAGAACCTCAAGCTAAGTTTAGGTAAAGAACCTATTTTTGCCTGCCAAAAATAAATGAGATCCAGTTCAAATATTTATCCATGACGGAATTAGTTGAAGCCTGCGCGTAAAAGCCTCAGAATGTCGCACTTTTCGCACCGATTTGTTTTCGGCGCGTTGTTATCTAACTCTACAATTGAGAATCATACATATGGGTTTTACCTCGTTAGGTCTATCTGCTCCAATCCTTAAAGCTATTCAAGAGAAAGGCTACGACACTCCCTCGCCAATTCAGGCAAAAGCAATTCCTGCTATTTTGGAAGGGAAAGACGTAATGGCAGCAGCGCAGACTGGTACAGGTAAAACTGCAGGCTTTACGCTACCGATTCTTGAGCGTTTATCGAATGGCCCTCGCGTTCGTGCTAACCAAGTTCGTGCACTTATCCTGACGCCAACGCGTGAACTTGCGGCTCAGGTGCAAGAAAACGTGTTTATGTACGGCCGTCATCTTCCACTAAGCAGTGCGGTTGTTTTTGGTGGCGTGAAGATCAACCCGCAAATGCTGCGTCTTCGCAAAGGTGCGGATGTGTTGGTAGCAACACCAGGGCGCCTGATGGATTTGTACAACCAAAATGCAGTGAAATTCGACCAACTAGAAGTTCTGGTACTGGATGAAGCAGACCGTATGTTGGATATGGGCTTTATCCGTGACATTCGTAAGATCCTAGCACTACTACCCAAACAACGTCAGAACCTATTGTTCTCGGCGACTTTCTCGGATGAGATCCGCGATCTTGCGAAAGGCTTGGTGAACAACCCGGTTGAGATTTCAGTGAACCCGGCAAACTCGACGGCGAGAACGGTTGAGCAAAGCATCTACCCAGCAGACGTTAAGAAGAAAGCACCGATGTTGGTTAAATTGATCAAAGACGGCGATTGGAAGCAAGTGCTGGTGTTTACGAAAACGAAACACGGAGCAAACCGTCTGGCGAAGTTCCTGATCGAACAAAATCTACCTGCTGCTGCCATCCACGGTAACAAGAGCCAAGGCGCGCGTACCAAAGCACTGGCGGATTTTAAATCGGGTGAAATTCGTGTGTTGGTCGCGACGGACATTGCTGCACGCGGTATCGATATTCCTCAATTGCCGCAAGTGGTGAACTTTGAGCTACCTAAAGTGGCAGAAGACTACGTTCACCGTATTGGTCGAACTGGCCGTGCTGGCGAAGTAGGTAAAGCGATTTCACTGGTGTGTGCGCTGGAAGCATCTGAGCTGTTTGCGATTGAACGTTTGATTCAAGAAGTGCTACCACGTAAAGAGTTGGAAGGTTTTGCGCCAACCAATGTGGTACCAGAATCTAAACTGGATACTCGTCCAATCAAACCGAAAAAACCTAAGAAGCCGAAGAAACCAAAAGCGCCAAATGCTGCGGGTGAAAACGCTCCAGCAACCGAAAAGAAAGCAGGCAATGGTGCAAACAAACCTAAACGTCGCTTCAACAGTGGTAACAACGGCAACAAAAACAGCACCAACCAAGGCGGTGCGGGCAAGCCTAAAGGCAACCGTGAAGGCCAAGGTCGTGCAAACAGTAAACCAGATGACCGTAAACCTAACGGCAACAAGCCAAATGGCAATAAACCGAATGGAAATAAACCAAACGGTAATAAGAGTGGCAACGCTGGTAAACCGTCTGGTAACCGCAAGCCAAACAATGCTAAGCCTGCAGGAAACAAACCATCAGGTCAGCGCCGTAAACCTCGTCCGCAGGCTGCAAACTAATCTGTAAACGGCCACTGATAGCAAATACAACAAAGCCGCTGATAATCTCAGCGGCTTTGTCTTTCTTAGAACACAATTTTTAGAACACAGCTTTGTTAAAACAGCCTACATTAAAGGTGTGATTCGAATATCTGCGATTTGCGCTTCGTTCTTTTCACCCTCAATACCACCAGCGTAGATGTAGGTTTCATTCGATGTGAGGTAACTCATATTGAAGTGGTCCTTCAGCGCGATCTGATAGGTTTTCCCCTGCTCCAACGCCACTTCAATTGGCGTTGAGTAACGCATACCTTGGTTTTCACCAATATGGCCCATCTGCAAGTAACCTTGACCAACCACTTTACCTGCATCATCCAATACCTCTAACAATTTCACGGTGTTCGTGATGCCAGTATTAAGTTGCCCTAGGTTATTGTTGTACCAAGCATCGAACTGGTAAGTACCCGTTACAGGAGCTGTAAACGACTCTGCACCTTTTACGACGCCGCTGTCTTTGCTCACCGTAACTACTGAGACATTGTCTTTGAGTGGCTGATATTCGCCATCAAGTTTGATGCGGATCTCTTCACCGACACAAACCGGTTGGCTTGGGTTAGAACGGAAGCCTTTATCGTTAATGCTTTCAGCCAAATAACAAGCAAAACCAGTTGGCGTATCGGAATAAGATTGAGCAATCACGTTCTTTTGAATCAGCTCGCCATTGCGATACAAGTTCACGTTGTACTTGCTCGTCACGTCAATCGAAACCGAATTCTCAACGCTTTTTACCACCAATGTTGGCTCTTGCGGAGAATAAACGCGACTGTCTTCACTCACATACGGTTTCACCCCAGAAACTAAAGTAATGCTGCTATCTACATTCACAAGCGCGCCCAGTGTCACGTGGAAATGCCCCTCTTCGTCCATCGTGACATTTTCAACTGGGTAGTAACCTGTTTCATCTTTGCTTACTTCAGGCAAGTCAATCGTTACCGAGTAGTTCTTTCCTTTGAAGGCAAAGTTTTCCAACGTGATTTGTTCAGACTGAGCCAACAAATTATTGCGCACCCAACTTGTGATAAATGGCTTCACTTCCAACTTACCTGTTTCGGTATGGATGCCGAATAGGGTCTCTACCACCATGTTCAAGTAGCCACCCACAGACCAAAGCTGACGCTGAGAGTTAATCACTGGGCCATCCAAGCTCGGATCTTCGCCATGATCACTATGGATGATGAATGACTTACCAGAAAGCCACTCTAAGTTTTCCATGTTGGATAAATTGGTTGCCGTACCACGAACCAACGATTGAATGGCATTGTTCGCCGCAGCCACGTTTTGTGTTTGATGCGCGGCGCGCAAGCTGTACGCGGTAACAAATGGCCAAATTGCGCGGTTATGGTACACAGGCACATCCGGTTGTTGAGGGAAATAAACCGGCACGCCAAACTCACTGTGTGGGTAATTGGCCATGATTTGTTTCGCCTGCGCATCACTTGCCACGCCACTGATGATCGCAAGTGCTTCGCCCAACATGTCGTATTTGTCGACCGCGATGTCTTTGCCATTATCAAACAAATAGCTTACGTACATACCGCGTTCGGCATTCCAAAACTGCTCGTTGATAGCGGTTTTTAACTGCTCAGCCCAATCGGTGTATTTGACCGCGTTGGTTGAATCGTACTTCTCTGCCAACTTAGCCGCGAGCTGAATCGCGCGGTAGTGAACCACGTTTGTCGATAACGCTTTGCTGCTACCAATCGCATTGACATCGTTTGGCGTCCACGTTGAATACGTTTGCTCACGCCAATCGAGGAATGATTGCTCACCAGTGTATAAACCAGATTTCGCATCAAAAGCCGCCAGGCGATCGGCTTCAAGTGTATTACTGATGGCTTTATATGCGCGCTCAGCAAACTGGTTGTACTCTTCTCCATCCAATGCCGAAAGTAAGCGTTCTGCACCAAGCGCCCAAGTCGTGCGGTCGGTACTGATTGGCCAGCTGCCGCCAGTGCCCGTGTCTTGCACAATCTGCTCGCCATCATATTGCTGATCGGTCGTGTCGCGGAAAGCGGACAATTTGAAATTCAAACCATTTTGCACGCGAGTTGGATTCATCAATGCAAGTGAAAGGTCTGCTGCGTACGCTAAATCACGCGTCCATACGTAATGCCACTTCGCGCCCGTCTCAAAAACTTCCGCCTTGATTGGGTTGTTGTAGTTGTAATTGCCGTCTTTGATTTCAGAAACGGCAAGCTGGTCTAGCTCTTTCATCGTCAACGCAAACAATGCGTCAAACGCGACATCGCCCGACACCACTCGCGGCCCTGTTTGTTCATTAATCACTAAGCCTTGGTCGAGCGCATCACGCAATTCTGTCGTCGTTGAAATACCAAATTCACGCAGTTCAGCTTTAGGATCTTTCACCGAGAAAATCACGGTATCACTCGAGTCATCGTAATTGGCGAACAGTTTCACTTCTTTACTCTGATGCCCTTCATGCACCATTGCAGGGTCGAGAATCGCATCAGAGTAGTATTTTTCCGCTTCTTCTTGCGTTGCTTTTGTCACAGTCATTGTCGCGCGACTTTCATCGGCAAAGCTCACAGAAAACTTGTAATACCCTTTGTCTTCAAACGTGATCTCAGAGTTACAATCATCGTTCATACACGCTTCATTTGTGTCTGGTTTTGGCAGGTACTCCTGAGCTTTATCGAACGCCGCGGGCTCCTCAAAATAGGTGTATTGGATCTGCCAACCCGGATCAGCAATCTTGAACTGATTACTACCTCGAGCGACGCGCAGTACGGTTTCGTACTCGTTATTACCCAAATAGTTTAGCTTGGCATGCTCTGCCGTGCCCCAATCCCCATTTAAACCACGTAAATATAAGTCGGCTGAAATAATTGGTTTGTCGACCTGCACAGGCGCATCAGAGGAATCTGATCCACATCCAGCAAGACCAATACAAGACGCGACAGCAAGCGCAATAAAACTCGGTTTCATGTTCATCCCTTAGATTGTTGTTTTGGCGACAGTCTAAAGAACACCTTTTTGAGGGGAAAATAGGAAGTCAGGAGCGAGCTATAGATAACATCTATACGTCAAACCCCAACAGTGATGTAGATCTATGAAATGCGCATAATTTCAATCAAATGAGATTACAGATTTGTGATTTATAAATGAAATTGTGCAAAATACCCCTCGTTCTTAGAGGGGAAAGAAAATGGACAAATCTCTGCAGCAATTTTTACTGGTTGCACGCTGCCAAAGCATCAGTGCTGCGGCAAGAATGGCAGGGTTAAGCCAGCCAACGGTAACAAGCAATTTAAAGAAGCTGGAAGAGAATCTCGGCGTGACGCTGTTTGAACGTCATCCTAATGGCATGGTGTTGACCGAATACGGACGCATCCTCTATCGCCATAGCAACGCGATGCAGCATGAATACAACCAAATGATGCAAAGCATTGATGAACGGAAACAGTACCAAGTCGGAAAAATTAAAATGGGTACTGGCGATGCGTGGTGGCCGCTGTTCGTCAAACAAGCACTCAATGAACATCTGACCAAGCAGCCATCGGCATCTACGCACGTCGAATTTGGCAATCACTTAGGCTTGATGGATTCATTAATCAACGAACAGATTGAATTTTTCATCGGCCACGAGATTGTCGGCTTGTCGTCTAAATGCGATGTTACGTTTATTCCACTATTTCAAACGGTTGATGCCTATTTTGTTTCCCCAAGCCACCCACTTCTAGGGAAAACCGTCACCGAAGAGATGCTGCACGAATACCCCGCTCTTTCGGTCACTTATGACGCTAAGAAATTCGCTCACGTCATCGATAACCCAATCCCGAAACAAAATGAACGCGAAAGGCAGCAACTGGATGATAGACCGACTTACGAAGTGGATTCTCTGCTCGCCAGTATTGATGTACTGAAAGAAAGCGTCGCGGTGATGTCTTATACCGGCCACCTGAAACCGTATTTGGAATCCTTTGGCTTACGATGCTTAACCATGGAAAACGAACCAAACCCTGGCACCGTCGGGATTTATCGCCACCGCCGAGAAACTTCTGAATCGCATCTAGATCTGATTGCTGGCATCACTCAGCGCGCTAAATTGCTCAACTAGAAAGTCCAAAAACAGGCGAGCTCTTTTCGGTTGATATTGACGGCTTTGATAAATGACATGCAGATCCGCTTCAGCGCCTTGCGAAAAGGCGCTGAAGTTTTTCATATACCCATCCAAAACCGTTACTAAACGTTGTTGTTTGAGGTCTTGCTGAATATCTAAAATCGACTTCAACGCAATCCCCGCACCGTCCAACGCCCATTGTCGAATTACTTCACCATCATCAGAAAAGCGCTTTGGCGTGACAGTGATCGTTTGGTGAGACTCTTCATCTTTAAAGTGCCACGTTTTTAATTCTTCATTGCTGCGCACCATCGCTAAGCAGCGATGATCCGCGAGATCTTGTGGACAGTTTGGGACACCTTGCTTCGCCAAGTAATCAGGTGACGCGCACAGCACACGTTGACTCGACGCCAGCTTGCGCGAGATGAGATTACTGTCCGCTAACTCACCGTAACGAATCACCAAATCGAGCCCCGATTCAGCCAAGTTCGACAAATTGTCATTAAGGTAAAGATAAGGCGTCACATCCGGATATTGCTCAGAAAAATCCGACACCATCGGCGAAATAATTTGTTTGCCAATATCTCGTGGAGCTGAAATTTTCAACGTTCCGCGCACTTCCGAAATACCCGTTTGCAGTAAGTTTTCGGTCTCTTTCACGCTATCAATGATGTTCAGACAAGCTTGATGGTACATTGCCCCGGCGTCCGTGAGTGATACGTGGCGTGTGCTTCGGTTGAGCAGCTTTACGCCATAGCGTTCTTCTATCGCTTGCAGCCTTGCCGTTACCGTCGCCGGAGACAAACCTAGCTCCCTTCCCGCCGCTGCCAGACCTTGATGTTTAACGATGCTGACAAACAACGTCATATCCGAAAACTTATCCATCTTCGCGCCCTTATTATTTGGAAAAACTGAATAATCAATTCAGATATTACCCAATTATCAAATTAAGTCGAATCCATATACTGGCCCTATCGACATTGTTTAGACCCAGAACGTTATGTGACAGGGCAAAGTTAAACGCCATAAAGCTGTATTCGGCGTCACTGTGTTCAACGCACAACAACACGCCCTGCCCAGCCAAGAGATAGGAAACAAAAAATGAAACTGTACATTTATGAACATTGCCCCTTTAGCGCCCGCGTCCGTTTTGTTGCAGGCATGCTGAATATTCAGCTCGACGTCATCAACATTGCTTATGACGACGAGAGCACCACCACAAACATCATCGGCGCAAAACAAGTTCCTCTTTTGATCAAAGACGATGGTGAAGCCATGGCGGAAAGCTTAGACATCATCAACTACTTCCTTGAATTGGCATCTTCCAATGAAAGCAGCCAACCCTCAACACCGGTTTTAGACTGGCAAAAACAAGCGTTTTTACCGCTACAAAAAGTCGGGTATCCGCGTTGGTCAAACATGACGTTACCGGAATTTGCAACAGAAACCGCTAAACAAGCATGGCGTGAAAAAAAAGAAACCGAAGCGTTAAATTTTGAAGCTTTGATTAACGATACACCTGCGATTGCGAAAGAAGTCGCCGCTTTGATAGAACAAACCAAACCCTTGCTCAACCTGAGTTCAGAAAAGCAAACGTCACTGGTTGATCAAGCCATTATGTTTTCCATTCTACGCGGCTTTTTCAGTGCGCCCGAAGTGCAATGGGATCCAGCCGTACTTCACTGGATGGCAACCGCTCGTAAAGCGACCAACGTGCCAGTACTTATCTAAGGAGCGCATCATGAAACAAAGAACAAATAAGCTGTTTGAACCAGCTCAACTGAAAGCGTTGTCACTACAAAACCGCATTGTCATGGCACCAATGACTCGCGCACGCACCACTCAGCCGGGCAACATCCCGAATGAGATGATGGCAACGTATTATCAACAGCGCGCTTCTGCCGGGCTGATCATTTCCGAAGCCACACAAATTTCGGACGATTCTCAAGGCTATTCGTTCACACCTGGCGTTTACACCGATGCGCAAGTGGCCGGCTGGCAAGGTGTGACCCAAGCGGTCAAATTACAAGGCGCAGCGATGTTTTGTCAGCTATGGCATGTGGGCAGAGTGTCTCACCCAACATTCCAAAATGGTGAACAGCCTATCGCGCCATCTGCGCTCGCTCCGGTAGAGACGCAAGTTTGGATTGCAGATGAACAAGGCAACGGCAATATGGTCGATTGTGTTGAGCCACGCGCCATGACACAAGCGGACATCAACCGAGTTGCCGGTGATTTCGCGAACGCAGCCAAACGCGCCATTGAATCGGGTTTTGATGGTGTAGAAATCCACGGCGGGAATGGGTATCTGATCGATCAGTACTTAAGAACCAACTCAAACCATCGAACAGACAACTACGGCGGTTCACGAGAAAATCGTATCCGTTTTCTTATCGAAGTGGTGGATGCAGTTATCGCCGCTGTTGGTGCGCATCGAGTTGGAGTGAGATTGGCACCATTCATTACGTTTAAAGATATGGACTGCCCAGATATCGTGCCAACAATCTTGGAAGCATCAAAACAGCTACAGGAGCGCGACATTGCCTACTTGCACTTGTCCGAGGCCGATTGGGCAGATGCTCCAACGATTCCTGAGACGTTTCGAATCGAACTTAGAAAGCGCTTTCACAACGCTATCATTGTTGCAGGTCGCTACGATCCTCAACGAGCAAACGAAGTATTAGAGAAAGGCTACGCGGATCTTGTCGCATTCGGACGGCCATTCGTAGCAAACCCAGACTTAGTCTCTCGCTTGCAACATCAACATCCGTTGGCAGAACTCGATGGCTCAACGTTGTTTGGCGGAAACGAACGAGGCTACACCGATTACCCTGCTCTGCAACAGGAATACGCAGAACAGGCCTAACAAAAAAAGCCCCAACCTAGCTGCTACGGTTGGGGCTGTCACCAAACTAGAATTGGTTTTAGCTAGCTTAATCTGGCTAAGAGTTAAATCACTTCTAACGCGCCGCTGCGCCAAGGTTCGATAACGACTTTGATGTGATCATTTGGCGTCATTAACTGTCTAAACGCATCTTCCACACCATCGATTCCCACTTTGGCGGTAAGCATTTTCTGCCAAGGCAACTTGTGTTCGGCAATCGCTTGAAGGCATTGCTCAAACTCTTGCGGTTGGTAGTAGTAAGAGAATCTCAAATCGAGCTCTTTTACCGTCGCGTACGCGTAGTTAATGGTTGCTGGAGCCGTATGAATGCCTGATACAACGATTCGAGATCGGGCAGGAGCACGGCGCATGAAATCATCAATCAAAGTATGTTTGCCAACACACTCATAGATGACCAAACGTGAATTCATTCCATACTGTGCCCCGACGGCGATCTCGTCCTCCTTGGTCGGGTTGATCAATCGATTTGCGCCAAACTCGCTGGCAAGTTGCAGCTTCTCTTCCTGAAGATCGACCGCAAGAATGTTGCTCACACCGCGTTGTTTGAGCGCTGCAATCACCGCCAGCCCTATAGGGCCGCAACCGACAACCAGCGCTGTATCATCCGTTTCGATTTCACTGCGATTGACCGCATGCAAACCGACCGCCAGCGGCTCGGTTAACGCTGCCGCTTCAGACGGTATTTCGTCAGGCACTGGCAGTAGGAGCGCTTCATCAAGTAGGAAATACTCAGAGTAAGCGCCGTAAGTACCCGGAGTGACACCAACGCCTGCGCCATTTTGGCTGAGCAACATCGGAACAGAGGTGACTCGGCTACCGACAGGCAACGTTTGCTGCGTATCGGCACCGTATTCGACAATTTCCGCACAGAATTCATGTCCCAACATCACTTGAGCGTGCTCACCTACTTCATCAGGCATCAACCCGAGCTGGTAGAATACATCAAACACCTCATCCGCGTGTCGAGTAATGTGTAGGTCGGAGCCACAAATCCCACAGGCGAGACTACGAACCAAGACTTGTCCCGCTGCGGGTTTGGGGATTTCGACTTGCTTCAGGCGGACACTACCATCCTGCATTACGATACTGTTCATCTGTTGCATGGGGTTACTCCGCTAGCTCATCACTCAGGGCAGCAATCGCACCCGGTTTGATATAGCGCGCAGTGAAGCCTTGCGCTTTGGCAGCGGCAACCACCACTTGCTCAATCCAACCTGCATCCATGATGTTGATAAAGTTACCCTCTTCGTCAAAGTTAATGTTCGCACCTTGGATCACCATAAAGCCATCTGCGCCACCCGACTCTTCTGGACAGTGAAAGGTATGAATCGAACCGCCCGGCTCATATAAGTAGCTACCAGCGGTTTGGACTTGGTCTGGATACTCGATGTAGTGCCACGCGCCACTCAGTGTATAGAAATGCACCACACCAGTATGGAAGTGCTTAGGCAGAGTGATACCCGGTTTGAACTTGGCGCGAATCACCCACGTACCATTTTCTGGGTCAAGAAACAGCGGGTAAACATCAACACCCGGTAGCGCGTCTTTAATGATCGACTCTTCATTAGTATTAAGAGTTAATAGGAAATCTTGATGCTGAATAACTTCTGGTAATGACATAACTTACATCCTCACTATTGCTGTAATTTGGCGTGCTCGCCTATTCCATCTATCCCATGAGCGGGTACTTAAAATTCTCGAAACCGTCAGATGCGCTAATGGTGCAGCCGTTGATACAGTTGGCTTTCTCGCTGACAAGAAACGCTACCACGTTGGCAATCTCTTCTGGTTGCGTGAAGTTTTGGCGCATCTGTTCTTTGCGGATGTGGTTCCACAAGCCGATCTCTTCGTATTGCCTTAACATCGGAGTATCGACACGTCCCGGAGCGACGGCACACACACGAATATCCAGAGGCGCTAACTCTAGAGCGGCGCATTTGGTCATCATATCGACTGCGGCTTTACTGACGTTGTAGGTAAACGTCATCTCGGAGGCCATTTGGGCGTAAACGGAAGAGGTATTGAGGATCACGCCCGGTGTCCCTTGCGCTTGGAATTGTCGTCCAGCGGCGAGAATGCCATAGTAAACGCCGTTTTGGTTGACTTTAGAGATAGGCTCAAAGTCGGCGATAGGATCATGTTCAAGCAGAGGTTTCGGTGCGCCGATACCTGCATTGTTGACCATGATGTCAAGTGAGCCAAATTGTTCGACCGCGTACCTCACCATGGCTTCGACTTGTTGGTAATCGGTGACGTCCGCAACAAAGGTTTCCAACTGCTTAGAGCCAAAACTTGCGTACATTTGCAGTGATTGCTCTGAAATATCGACAGCAAGCACTTTGGCTCCTTGCTCTCTTAGCTTTGCAATAATAGCTTGCCCAATTCCACCCGCAGCGCCAGTCACGATGGCAGTTTTATTGATAAGTTCCATACAGCTTCTCATCCATGCGTTGTTGTTATCGAAATGTAACTTAGATCAACTCACTGGCACTCACTTGACCTTTTACGAAGTAAATTTGATATATTGCGATTTACAACCTGTTAACATTTAAAAATCGAGACATGTATATCGTACGAAGTGGCGCTGCCGATAAATTTGATAGCTTGGTTTCAGAATTAGGTCAGAATCCGCAAGAGATAATGGCCGCTGCTGGCCTGTCTGCCGCGCAGTTTCGCGATCCCGATACGTATCTCGCTTATCCAAGATTGGCTGAATTGCTGGAGGAAGCGGCTGCTCGTTGTAAGCAACCGTTGTTTGGTGCGTTACTCGCCGAGCGCCAAAACCTGCAAAGTTTAGGCGATTTGCCGATGCTGGTTTCTCGTGCTGAAACGGTCGGTGATGCATTGGCGCGGGTGAATGATTATCTCTATCTGCATTCGTCAGGCGTTACTCTCAACATGACGCCACAAGATGATTGGGTACGATTGTCGCTCAATATTGATGTGAATAGTGACCGCGGTATTGCGCAGTTGATGCAGCTCAGTGTGTCACACTTAGCCATGTTTATCGCCAGTTTGCTCGATATTGAAGCAAGCCACTTCGCGCTACATTTGACTCAACACGCAACATTGGAAGTAGAGCAAAGCAAGTTTGCCCAACAGAACAAACTGCGTTTTGGTGATAAGTTTGACGGTATCCTACTTAAAGCGAGCCTGCTTAACGCTAAGAACCACCAAGATGAAGACGCACTAGAGCGCCACTTTCAACAGCACCTCAAGTATTTGCAAACCCGCTATCCTAACAATCTGAGTGATCAAGCAGCGAATATGATTGGTCGTTTGTTGTCGACGGGAGAATGCAGCGTGGAGCGCGTTGCAAGAGCATTAGACCTGCACCCAAGAATGCTGCAAAGCAAGTTAAAACAACAGGAAACAAGTTATCGACAGTTGTTACAACAAGTACGACAGGATTTTGCCGAGCAGCGTTTAAGTGAAAATATTCAGAGTATTACCGATATCGCGTTACAACTGGGCTATGCAGAAACTGCGGTATTCAGCCGCCACTTTCGCAGTTGGACAGGAAAGTCGCCCAGCCAATGGAGACAAGACAACAGCAGTGAGTAGCCACTTACTCACGCAAATAAAAAGACGCCGTTGAGGCGTCTTTTTTTGGCTAAGGTTTAAATTGGCGCGGGTTACTTTTCGTTTATCCAAACTCGCATTTCACCTTCCCCACGGTTTGCCCACGCGTAGTAAGGAATCAAGGTGATGTCGCAAGTTTGCTCTTGCGGCGTGTACGGATAATGGTGGTACAACGATTGCTGAGGTGCGTCTTGGATGACGACTTTAGACCCGCTCGCTTTGAGCAATACGCTACCAGCAAATAATCCTTCGCCTTCCACCTCTTTCAGACCAGATTTGGCTTCAACTTTAATGGTGTGTAACGCTTCGCCGTTGTCCGCTTGCTCAATACAGTAAACGAAAGGTCCACGCTGCACCGCGACTTTACCAAAGTTGACGCTCAGCAATGGATTCGCTTGGATAAAAAACGCTTCCATCGGCAGCGTGACTTCAATCTTATCGCCGCTATTCCATGTGTTGGTGATGTACAGGTATCCCTGTTTGCTATTGGCTTTGACGTCGATGGCTTTGCCGTTGAGCGTTGCGCTCATATTGGCACACCAGCTTGGCACGCGTACCGCAATCGAACCGTTGACTTGGTTGGCGTCTGTTACGCTAATCGACACTTTATCGCTTTGTGGGATGTTGGCGTCAATGCTTAGCGTGATCGGTTGCTGGTTTAGCTCCAGTTTGGCTTGATTGGAGATAAACAGGTTCACCAGCGCCACATCTTCTTTGACGGTGAAAATGTACTGCCCTAAAGACGCCAGCGTACGAGCGACGTTGGTCGGACAGCATGAACAGCCAAACCATGCCTGACGTACCGGTTTGACGTGATCGTATTTGTGGTTGGCATGAATAACTTTCGGCGTAACTTCCAGCGGATTGACGTAGAAGAAGTGTTTGCCGTCTAGCGCCATGCCTGCAAGGATGGTGTTGTACAGCGCGCGCTCCATAATGTCGCCGTACTCGCCGTCGCTCTCGATTTGCAGCATACGGTTGGCAAACATCAATAAACCTACTGATGCACAGGTCTCGGTATACGCGGTGTCGTTTGGCAAGTCGTAATCGGTGGTGAATGCTTCGCCACGGCTTTGAGAACCAATCGCGCCAGTAATGTACATCTGTTTGTCGATGACATTACGCCACAAGTCCTTACACCAATTGAACTTCTCTTGGTCTTTCGATAGACGCGCCAGATGGGCTACACCCGCCAACAAGTAGACAAATCGAACCGCGTGACCAATCGCTTCTTTCTGTTCGCTCAAGTGTTTGTGCGCTTGGCTGTAGGTTTTGTCTTTGATCATCCAAGACGGGCCGTGGTCGTTGTAATGGAAACCACCGTCACGCTTGGCTTGTTCTTGATCGTAGAAATGCGGGTCTTGTTTTTTACCACGTTGCTCAATAAAGAAATCTGTTAGATCCGAGTAACGTTGGTTGCCCGTCACTTCGTATAGGCGCATTAACGCCAGTTCGATCTCTGGGTGTCCCGGATAGCCTTGAATTTGACCTTCTTCAGGGCCAAAGGTGTCGGCAATGTGGTCGGCAAATTTGCAAGAGATGTTGAGCAGCTTATCTTTCCCCGTCGCTTGATAGTAAGCCACTGCCGCCTCAAACAAATGTCCTGCACAATATAACTCGTGGCATTCACATAGGTCTTTCCAGCGATTCTCTGGTTCTTTGATCGTGAAATACGTGTTTAGGTAGCCGTTGTCATCTTGCACTTTAGCGAGTAAATCGACGATGTCATCAATGGTTTTTTCCAACGCCGGATCTGGATTTTTCGCTAAGATGTACGCCGCGGATTCCAGCCATTTGGTTACATCACTGTCTTGGAAGACCATGCCGTGGAATTCACCATCTTGTAGGCCTGCCGCGATTGCGTAGTTGTCGATCGCGTGGCTTGGCTCTGCACCTTCGATGTTGTCATTCAGCGCATCCCATTGATACGGAATCACAACGTCTTTCACTAATTTTTGATAGTTAAGCCAAAAAGAGTCTTGAATATCAATATTTTGTAATGCGATTTCAAGTGGCTTGATGGAAGTCATTTTCATGATAAAACCCATTAAATAGATGCTTGACCAGTTTCTAATTTTTTCATTGCTAAGCTGGAAAGCAGTTCTTTATCGACAAAGAAACGCTTCACTGTCAGAGCAAGGAGTAAATGCAGTACGCCAGGGATGATGGTTGAAAGTAGCGAGATGCCTTGTAGCGAAAGCGGCGTTTGGTTCTCTGCACCAGCAGAGTAAGACACCGCAACCAATACGCCGCTGATGATAAGACCAGATAGCGCCCAAGCGAGTTTGATAAAGAAGAGGTTGAACGCGAAGTTCATGCCTGATGTTCTGACCCCAGTTTTGAATACGCCGTATTCGTCGGCAAACGCCACCATGGTGAAGTGCAGCGGTAGGGCAAAGCCAAATACCACACAGCAGATAAAGACGAGGCCAAGCCATAGAGTCGGGCTGTCTCCCGGTACGAAGTACACTACAAAGTGAGCGACAGCTAGGATTGCATTAATCGCAAAGTAGATGTCACGCACTTTAAAACGCTGGGTGAAGTAAGGAAGAATCAACGCGCCGATGATGCCGCCAAGCGTCGCCAGACCAAAGAACCATGATACGTAAGTCCCGCCTTCATTCAGCACGTAAGTGATAAAGTACATCGCCGCGCCGCCTTTGGTGTTGAAGATGGTGATCAGCAGTAGCGACATGATGAAAGTGAGGATCAATTGGTCGTTTTGACGGATGTTTTTCAGGTTCTTCTTCAGGTCAAACTTGGTTGTTTTTGCTTTGATATGTTCTTTAGTATTGAAGAAGCAGAAAAGGATCATCAGCATCGCCGCAAATGCGAGAATACCTACGCCAACTTGGTAACCTAATGCTTGGTCGTCTCCACCAAAGTAAGTCACCAAGAACGGAAGACCCGCCGAAACAGCAAAACCAGCTACGCCTGAAATGGCAAAGCGGTAAGACTGACAAGAGATCACTTCCGCTGGATTATCCGTGATGCGAGTGATCAGCGCGCAATAAGGGACGTTGTTAAGGGTGTAAAGTAGCGATAAACCAAAGTAAGTGACAATCGCGTAGAACACTTTCCAGCCGTAAGAAAGGTCTGGGACGGTAAAGGTCATAATACAGATTAGTGCTAGCGGCACCGCGGTCCATAAGATAAATGGACGGAACTTGCCGTGTTTGGTTTCTGTTTTATCGGCAATCACGCCGACTAAAGGGTCGGTAACGGCGTCAAAGATGCGCAGCACGACGAAAATGGTACCAACGATCGCCGGTGTTAAACCAAAAATGTCGGTGTAGAAAAAGGTTAAGAAGTTAGAAATCAAGCCAGTAATGACTGTACCGCCAGCATCACCGAATCCGTATCCCATCCTTTCGCGGATCTTTAACCCATCTTTTTGTACTGGTGGCGATATCGCCTGCACATTTTCCATAATTAGTTACCCTTTGAATTTTTCACGTTGGAATGGCGTTAGTTTAGGAATGTGAATCTGAAATAAAGCGAACTCGATCACGTGAAAAATTTATAGCGATTTTATCCATTCATATAGCAACTTTTTCAGAACGATTATTTTGAAGAGGCATTTCTGTTACTTATTGTTTTATAAAGAAAATAGTATGAAGTAGAGCCTGTTTTCTAGGTTTAGCAAACGTTTATATGCTCGCTATTTCTTATGCTTTCTAACGCTATCCAGCTAGCCCTTGCGAAACCGATCGAAATAGCACTCTGCAGTGGCTAGCGATATTGTCTATATATTTAGCCGATGCCTGAATGGAGCTCCCCACGCTGCTCCGATTAAATAAGTGAAAACAAACCTTCACTTTCAATCATTGGTAGGCAGTTATGAGTGTTGAAAAATATACGATTGGTCTGGACTTCGGCTCTGATTCTGTTCGTGCATTATTGGTAAATACGACCACAGGTCAGGAAGTGGCATGTGGCGTTCAATACTATCCGCGCTGGATGGAAGGACAATATTGTCACGCGGCGATGTCGCAGTTCCGCCAACACCCTCGCGACTACATCGAAGCGATGACAGCCGCTGTCAAAGAGACGCTGGCACAAGTATCAGAACAAGTACGACAAAGCGTCGTGGGTATCGGCGTCGACACCACAGGTTCAACACCAGCGCCAGTGGACAAAGACGGTAATGTACTGGCGCTGTTGCCAGAGTTTGAACACAATCCAAACGCAATGTTCATTTTGTGGAAAGACCACACCTCGATTCAAAAAGCAGAGCGCATCAACCAGCTTGCGCACAGCGGTGATTTCCCTGATTACACCCGTTATGTTGGCGGCATTTACTCATCTGAATGGTTCTGGGCGAAAGCTGCATGGATCGGTGAGCAAGACGCAAAAGTCGCTGAGCAAGCATACACTTGGGTCGAGTTATGTGACTGGATTCCAGCGTTAATCTCCGGTAATCAAGCACCGAATAAACTACGTCGTGGCATCTGTGCGGCGGGGCACAAAGCACTATGGCATGACGAGTGGAACGGTCTGCCGTCTCAAGAATTCTTATCTGCAATTTCACCGACTCTAGACGGTATTCGCGAGCGTATGTTTGACCGCGTATATACCTCAGACCAACAAGCAGGTCTGCTGTCGGCCGAATGGGCTGAGCGCTTTGGCCTACCGGAAGGTATCGCTGTCGCTATCGGTGAGTTTGACTGTCACATGGGTGCAGTCGGCGCGGGTGCGGGTGAGCACGATTTAGTGAAAGTGATCGGTACTTCTACCTGTGACATTTTGATGGTTGACCCACAGCAGCTGGGTGACAAAACCATTGAAGGGATTTGCGGCCAAGTGAAAGGCAGCGCGCTTCCTCAACTGGTGGCACTCGAAGCGGGTCAATCGGCATTTGGTGATGTTTATGCGTGGTACAAACGTTTATTGATGTGGCCAATCCAACAATGGGTGGCTAAGCACCCTGAAGACCAGCACCTGCTCGACAACCTCGACAATGTCCTGATCCCAATGTTGGCCGATGCGGCGATTGAACATCCACAAACGGAACATTCACCACTCAGCCTCGACTGGCACAACGGTCGCAGAACACCAAATGCCAACCAGCGTTTGAAAGGCGTGGTGAGTGGATTAAACCTTGGTAGCTCAGCTCCTGACATTTTCTACAGCTTGGTGGAATCAACGGCGCACAGTGCCAAGGCGATCATGGATTGCATGACAACCCAAGGCGTTGATGTGAATCGTGTGTTGGCGATTGGCGGGATTGCGCAGAAATCACCACTGGTGATGCAGACCTGTGCCGACGTAATGGGACGTGATATCGCAGTGGTCGAATCTGACCAATGTTGTGCCTTGGGCGCGGCTATCTTCGCGGCTGTTGCTGCGGATGCACATGCTAGTGTGAGCGAAGCGCAGGCGGCAATGGCGAGCCCAATCCGACACGTATACACCCCAGTTCAGCGCCGTGCGGACTTCTATCAAGGCCGTCATCAAGCGTACTCGCAACTAGGTCAGCACATTGAAACCTTTACTGACCAACAGAAGGAGGCTTAAGCATGCAGGACGTGATCTCTAATCCGCTGCTACTCCCTGAACTCAGAGAGCAAGTTTGGCGTGCCAATATGGACTTACAAGTTCATAAGTTGGTGACATTTACCTGGGGCAACGTTTCCGGTATCGACCGCAAGTCGGGCTTGGTGGTGATTAAGCCAAGCGGCGTTGCCTACGAAGATCTTTGTCCAGAGAACATGGTGATCGTCGACCTAGATGGTTCGGTGATTCAAGGCTCTCTGAAACCATCTTCAGATACCGCGACACATCTAGAGTTGTACCGTGCATTTCCTCAATTGGGCGGTGTGGTGCATACCCATTCGTCTTATGCGACTTCATGGGCGCAAGCGGGCGCGGTGATTCCTGCGTTTGGTACCACTCATGCGGACTATTTCTACGGCCATATTCCATGTGCGCGCGCTTTGACTCAACAAGAGATTGAAAGCGATTACGAGCTGAATACCGGCAAAGTGATCGTCGAGACGATTGGTGAGGGTGACCCGATGGCGATTCCTGGCATCTTGGTTCGCGAGCACGCGCCATTTACTTGGGGAACTGACCCGCACAACGCGGTACACAACGCGGTGGTGGTGGAAGAAGTCGCCAAAATGGCATTCCGCACCCTGACCATCAATCCGAGCACGTTGCCGATTCCACAGACCTTGCTGGATAAGCACTACCTGCGCAAGCACGGCAAAGACGCGTACTACGGACAAAAGTAACTAACAATCGTCGCCTGGCGAATTGGCGAGGTGACCATGCGACACAGAATAACAGAGGCACTTATGAAAGATTTAACGAACAAATCTGTATGGTTTATCACAGGTTCACAGCACCTTTACGGCCCTAAAGTATTGGAGCAAGTGGCGAAGAACAGCGAAGAGATCGTTGCAGGCTTTAACCAGAGCAACGATGTGTGTGTGCCGATTGTGTGTAAAGAGACGGTGAAGTCTCCTGAAGAGATCCTGAACGTTTGCCAACAAGCGAACAACGACGAAAACTGTCTGGGCGTGGTGCTGTGGATGCACACTTTCTCGCCAGCCAAAATGTGGATTTCTGGTCTTAAGCAACTGAACAAACCGTTTGTTCATTTGCACACCCAGTTCAGCGAAGCGCTGCCTTGGGAAAGCATCGATATGAACTACATGAACCTAAACCAAAGTGCGCACGGTGACCGTGAATTTGGCTTTATCGGCACGCGTCTTGGTTTGGATCGCCGAGTGATCGTTGGTCATTGGCAGAAAGAATCTGTACGCAAGCAGCTTGACCACTGGTGCCGTGCAGCGATTGGCTGGCACGAAAGCCACACGCTACGTGTTGCTCGTTTTGGCGACAACATGCGTCAAGTAGCAGTAACAGAAGGCAACAAAGTCAGTGCGCAAATCGAGTTTGGCTTCGAAGTACACGCCTACGGTTTGGGTGAACTGACCGAAGTCGTCAACCAAGTGGAAGACAGTGCAATTAACGCTCTGCTAGAAGAGTACCGCGCTACGTATCGTATCGCGCCTGAGATCTTCGAAACGCCAGAACAGCTAGAAATTCTTAAGAACGAAGCGCGTCTTGAACTCGGTATGGAAACCTTCCTGCAAGAGCGTGGCTGCATGGCATTCGTCAACACGTTTGAAAACCTGACGGGTTTAACTAACCTGCCTGGCCTTGCAACGCAACGTTTAATGGAAAAAGGCTACGGCTACGGCGGTGAAGGCGACTGGAAAACAGCGGCGCTGACACGCATCATCAAGACCATGGGTCAAGGTTTACCGGGCGGTACGTCTTTTATGGAAGATTACACCTACAACCTAACCGGTGAAGGACAAGTGCTGGGCGCGCATATGTTGGAAGTGTGCCCGACGATTGCGGCTGATAAACCATCGATTGAAATCCATCGTCATACTATTGGTAAAACCGACGATGTGGCTCGCGCAATTTTCAGTGCCAAAGCAGGCCCAGCATTAGTGGCGACCTTGATTGATTTAGGTAACCGCTACCGCTTGTTGGTGAACGAAATTGATACCGTGACGCCACCATCAGAGCTACCAAACTTGCCAGTGGCACACGCGCTTTGGGAACCACAACCAAATCTAGAAGTGTCGGCAGCGGCGTGGATTCATGCTGGTGGCGCGCACCATAGCGTATACACGCAAAACGTTACCTTAGATATGTTGGAAGACTTCGCTGAATTTGCGGGTATCGAGCTGGTTGTGATTGATAAGAACACCACCATTCGTGACTTCAAAACAGGGCTAAAACACAACAGCCTGTTCTACCGTTTTAGCAGCGGTATCTAACAACGCCAACGCCTATTTGGCTGACGAGTTCAGTTGAATAGGCGTTTTCTCTAATCGACTTCCGCACTTCGTATCTTCTTTCCCCCAATGACTTGAACTATTCCCTCAACCCCTCGTTTTCGTTACTTATTTCATTCTTGCGCGGAATAATCGAGTAAAATTGGATCTTTATGCGGATGCCAAAAGGAACAATTATGTCATACCAAGTGCTTGCACTAGACCTTGATGGAACCACGCTCAGAGACGACCACACGTTGAACCCTTGGGTTATCGAGTGTGTGCAGCAGCTAGCGAAAAAATATCACGTGATGGTGGTGACTGGGCGTCATCATACGGCGGCCAAGCCTTACTACGAAGAGCTTGGCATCGATACGCCAATCATCTGCTGCAATGGCGTGTATCGTTATGACTATGCGTCGGATACGGTTGAAACCAGCATGCCGATTCCTAAATCTTTGGCGAAAGACTTCTTAAGCTTAGCCAATCAGCACGCGCTAAGAATGGTGATGTATACCGAGTCTGGCATGGCGTACTTACAGCAAAATCCGATGCCTTACATGATCCCGCTGCAACGTTGGGCGATGAGCTATCCAATTGAGAAAAGACCTAATATTTACCAAATCGAAGACTTTCGCCACGAATTGGAGTTAGCGACCGAGGTTTGGAAGTTTGTGGTTCAGGGCGACGATGAAAACTTTCACACCTTTATGCAGGAACCTGCGATTGTTGAGCACTTTTCTGGTTCATTCTCCGGCGAGAATCGCGTGGATTTGGCGATGAAAGGCCACAGCAAAGGTCAAGCGTTGAAAGACTATCTTGCTACACTGCAACTTGATATTGAGCAAGCGGTTGCGGTTGGTGACAACTATAATGATGTATCCATGTTGAGCATGGCGGGTTGTGGTGTTGCGATGTTGCACGCCGATGAAGGCGTTAAGCGTCACGCCGATAGAGTGACCACGACCGACAACCATGGCGAAGGGTTAGCACAATTACTCAAACAACTCTTCCCACTTTGATTTACTTTTTCGCCGCGCGACTTTTGCGGCACTTGTTAATACCAATCACAGTAAGTAAATGGTCAGAAATCGCGTAGAAAAAATGCTTGAGAACAAGGCAAAATTTTTCGATAAGTAGTTATTCTACAATCAAAAATTTTAATGCAGTTATCGAGTATTTTAGCAAGCTAGAATGAACAGTTATTTACTACGATTGGTATACTGCTGTCATACGGAAGAGAGAATGCAAAACGATCCACTGAAACCTGGATATGACTTCAATGCTCATTTGGTTGCGGGCTTAACGCCGATCTCAAAAGGCAACGATCTAGACTTTGTGATAGACCGTCCGAATGGGATGAAGGGCTTTATCATCAACCTGACGGTTAAAGGACAAGGCACTGTGTTCCACGGTGATGAGTCTTTTACGGTCAACGAAGGCGATTTATTGCTCTTTCCCACAGGTGTACCGCACTATTACCACCGCTCAGAACAGGCGGAGGATTGGTACCACCGCTGGATTTATTTTCGCCCTCGCGCATATTGGATTAACCGTCTTAAGTGGGAAAACTGCATCAACGGTGTGTTTATCACAAAAGGCGTGCACATTGACGATCAAGAAAAGCTTGAGCTGCTGTTTAAGCAGATAGAAGAATTGAGCAAACAGGACGAGCCATACAGCGATGAACTGACGCTCAACTTGCTAGAGCAGTTACTGATTCGATGCAAGATGAACCAGCCTAATCTGATTAAGAAGCGCGTAGATCCACGTATCACCGAGGTCTTGAACTACATGGCCAAGCACCTCAACGAAGATTTCAGTAATGAAAAATTGGCGGAGTTAGTCTGTTTGTCGCCGTCTCGCTTAGGACATTTGTTCCGCGATGAAGTCGGCATGACGATTACCCAATGGCGAGATGACCAACGCATCAGCCGTGCCAAGCAGTTGCTGGTGACGTCGAACTACTCCATCAACCAAATCTCTCGCTTGATTGGTTATTCTGACCCGCTCTACTTTTCACGCGTGTTCAAGAACAAAGCAGGGTTAAGCCCGAAACTCTATCGTGAGAAAGTGATGTAAGCGTGATCGGGCAGGAATTTCACCTGCCCGAATCGTTTGTGATTACTTGCTGTGATGGGTCGTAAACTGGTAGCTGGTTTGGTGCTGGTAGAATGACTTTTGGGTAATAAAGCGTTTGTTCGTTTCTGGCCATTCTGGATGGTTAGGGCAGTCCGGTAAGAACTGAGTTTCAAGCGCTAATCCTTGATAATCTTGATATTCACCAGTGCGTGACGGCGTTCCTGCCAAGAAGTTACCGCTGTAGAACTGAATCGCCGGTTTGTCGGTAAACACAGACATCACCACCTGTTTATCTGAGCTAATCAGCCGAGCGATCGTGCTTGCGCCGTCAGTCAGCTCCTCTGGCAAAGTAAAAGCGTGGTCATAGCCTTTAGCGAGCTTCTGGTCTTCATCTTCCAGCAAACGTGCCCCGATTCGCTTCGCGGTATTGAAGTCAAAACTGCTTTCTTGCACTGCTTTGAGTTTGCCTGTCGGGATAAGCTCTTCATCAGTAGGCAGATATTCGTTCGCTCGCAGTTGCAATTCATGGTCGAGAATGGTTTTGCCTGACTCGGCACCATCCAAATTAAAGTAGGCATGGTTGGTCAGGTTGATCGGGCAGTCTTGGTCACAAATCGCCGAGTATTCGATGCACAATTGGTTGTTTTCCGTCAGTGTATACGCGACTTCGGCGGTGAGGTTTCCTGGGAATCCTTGGTCACCGTCTGGAGACATTAAACAGTACGTAATGTGAGAGTCGCTTTTGGCTTTCACCAACCAGCGGCGCTTATCAAAACCTTCAATACCACCATGTAGGCTGTTGCCGTTATCGTTACGGGTAATCGAATACGTTTGTCCGTTTAAGCTGAACTGTCCTTTGGCAATACGATTGGCAAAGCGGCCGATGGTCGCGCCTAAAAACGCCGAATGGGACTGATAATCGCGCAGTGATGTCATGCCGAGCAGTACTTCTCGCTGCCCTGAAGGCGTAGGAAGTTGGCAGCTTAGCCATGTGGCGCCGATGTCCATAAACGTGGCCGTCATGCCGTGATGATTGCGTAAAATATGAACCTTAGCTGGTTCTCCATCAGTGAAGAGCTCGCGCTCGATAGCGGCTTTGATCGAGTCGGGTGGAATGATGCTGTTGGGCATAAAGGCTCCTTTCAAAAACACAGTACCCGCGAAATGCAGGTACTGAGATAACAGGGTTAAATCGCTTCGCCGAAGATAGGAAAACCGTCTTTCCAGATGAGGCGTTTGATGCGCGTATGGCGGTTCGGATCCCAAAGCGGGTCGCCCTCAATTTCGGTGTAATCGCGCGCGTGGTACACCAGCAAGTCGTGGCCTTGTTCATCGACGGTAAAGCTATTGTGGCCCGGTCCGTAGACCTTTTTCTCCCAGTTAGTTTTAAACACGGGGTGCTCGGCTTTTACCCAGCTTTTCGGGTCAAGCAAGTCACTGTTTTCATCCGCGTAGAGCAGGCCCATGCAGTAGTTTTCGTCGGTCGCGCTGGCGGAATAAGTCATCCAGAATTTACCGTGACGGTGGATCACCGACGGCCCTTCATTAACCCAAAAGCCGATTTGCTCCCACTCAAACTCTGGAATGGTCAGGCACTGTGGCGCCGTACGCAGTTTGGTCGGTGTTTCTAACTCTGCAATGTACAAGTTAGAGTTACCGCCAATGTTGTTGTCCTTTTGCGCCCAAACATAGTAGTTAACGCCTTTGTGGCTGAATGAAGTCGCATCCAAACAGAACGTATCCATGCCAGTGTCGATTTGTCCTTCGAATGTCCATTCCGGCGTGATTGGATTCGGGTTCGAGTTAGAAATCGCGTACATGCGGTGCTGGAACAAGCCATCGATGATTTCTCTTGATGGCGCGGCGGCAAAGTAGACATACCAAGCGTTGTCGATAAAGTGCAGCTCTGGCGCCCAGATTAAATCACTGTAAGGGCCTGTATCGGGTTTGTACCATGCGTTAATTAGTTCGCTGGTGGTGTCGAGCTCAGCAATGGTTTTTGCTCGACGAATCTCAATGCGATCATATTCCGGTACCGAAGCGGTGAAATAGTAGTAGCCGTCCGTGTGTTTGTAGATGTGCGGGTCGGCACGTTGCTCAATAATGGGATTTACGAAATCAGTCATACTGCTTACCTTAATTTGCGTAACGTGATTGAGGTTTTGAAGATTGAACATCGCTTAGATTTTTCTCTTCTTCTAGGATGTTGGTCGCTGTCATTGCTTGGTAGTACTTGTCGGTCACTTTGTATTTGAACATTAATGAGCCCATCAAGAAGTGGAACAAGCCAGGGATAACCGTTAGCATCAGCGCGATACCTGTTAGGGCGTAATCTGACTGCGCTTCGTTTGGTACGTAGTTGAAGAAGGTGAGTAGCCAACCGACTACCGCGCCGCCGATACCCATGCCCAATTTTTGGCTAAATGAGATACCGCCGAACGCCAGCCCAGATACGCGTTTACCCGTTTTGTACGCGCCGTAGTCGACGGCTTCTGCAATCGCTGACCAGAATACTGGAGCATGCAGATCCACTACGAACGACACCAAGAAATACAACACGAAAGCCAGCGCCAAGTCTTCGCGACCGACAAACAAGTACAGCATCGCGCTAAGCAGTAGCACCGCGACTTGGCTGTAGCGGAACAGTTTAATTTTGCAGTACTTCTTCGTGATCCAAGTCGAGGCGACCATCGCCAGAATCGCCGCACTTACCCCCGTTGCGAGAAACGCGGAAATCGTGCCCGCATCGCCACCAAGGTAATACTTGGCGTAGTACGCTGCGACAGAACCACGGATTACGTAGCCGATAGTGCCCGTTACACATACCGCGCACAGTACCAACCACTGGTCGTTTTTCACCAGCAGTTTGACTTGGTCTTTAAACGATTTTTTATCGACAACGTGTTCGATACGCTCTTTGGTGGTCGCGAAGCAGAACAAGAACAGCAATGTGCCCATCAGTCCCATTAGACCCATCGAATATTGGTAACCCAACTGGATGTTGTCTTGACCCCATGCCGCTGATAACTGCGGAACGATGATGGTGACAAGAAACGCCGCGATTTTGGCGAAGAATAAGCGATAGCCGTTTGCAGACAGGCGCTCTTTCGGGTCATCGGTCATCACACTAATTAGCGAGATGTACGGAATCGTCACGGCGGTAAACATCAAGGTGACAAGAATGTAGGTCGCGTAGGCGTAAACCAGCTTGGTGTTGTAATCGCCATCAGGTGTGCTGAACGCGAGGTAAACCGAGATACCGAAAGGAATCGCTAGAAAGAGTAGGTATTGGCGGTAGCGACCCCAACGAGAGGTAAATTTATCGGTAATCATGCCCATTAGTGGGTCGGTCACCGCGTCGATCAATCGAACCACGATGAATAGCATGGCTAAATCTTCGGGTTTGATGCCAAAAATATCCGTATAGAAGAAGGTGATTATTAACATCATCGATGAAATCACCACGTTGACTGCCATGTCACCGGCGCCAAAGCCGATCTTCTCAAGGACAGGTAATTTATATTTGTACATAGGGACTAATCCTTTGTTCTCACGATGACGCAGATATTACTTAGGAATTAGTGTGTAGGCTGTTATCACTCTCATAGATAAATGGAGATAGCAATTTTGTGCATGCCTTCAGCCAATCTGTTTATGTGCATGGGCGACTTTGGTCTAAGAAGGATGGATAAATATTCCGGTTTGAAGAAAAGAAAAAGCCGCTGATGTACAGCGGCTGAATGGATTAAGTGAATTGCTAACGGAAAGCAAGATCGCGCAGCGCGAGTGAGATTGATGGGAAGAAAATCAGCATCACAGAGACCAAAAGCAAGATGAACACAAACGGTGGTGTCCCGCGAATCACTTCTACATAAGGGCGTTTAAACACGGCAATCGCGGTAAAAATATCACAACCGAATGGCGGCGTTGCAGAACCTATCGCTGCTTGCAAGGTCACGATGGTGCCGACAAGTACTGGGTCAATGCCAGAGGACTTAATCACAGGTGCAAAGATAGGGATCAAAATCAGCATCACTACGATTGGATCAACGAACATACAACCAATAAAGAACGCAATTGAAATAACGACCAGTAACTCGGTCTGCGAAAGATCATTAATCCCGATCATACCCAACAATTCTTGCGGGATCTGGGCAAATGAAATTACCCAAGAAAAAGCAGCCCCTGCTGCGACTAAGATAAATACCACCGCGGTAACCATGCCCGTAGAAAGCGCGATTTCGCCAAGCTCCTTCCATTTCACTTTACGGAAGATAACCATTTCTAATAACACAGCGTACAACACCGAAACCGACGCCGCTTCGGTAGGGCTAAATACTCCAGCATAAATACCGCCAACAGTAATGATCGGAAAACCAAATGGTAAAACCGCTTTACGTATTGTGGTCCAACGTTCTTTCCAGCTGGCTCGCGGGGCATTTTCTACAGAGATTTTACCTGCATAAAAATAACAGTAGGCAGAAAACATCAATAAAATCACGATCGCCGGTCCAATACCAGCAATAAACAGCTCAGCAACCGATGTTCCAGACACCACACCATAGATGATCATACCGATACTCGGTGGAATAAGGAGCGCTAAGTCAGAGGCGTTAATAATCAAAGCCAGAGCAAAACTGTCTTTGTAACCATACTCCAACATTTTCGGTCGCATAATAGAGCCAACAGAAACAACGGTGGCTTGTGTAGACCCAGATACCGCACCAAACATCGCACAGCTAAGCGATGAGGTGATCGCCAGACCGCCACGAACGTGCCCAACAAACGCCATTGCGACATCTAGCAAGCGCGTTGCTGCCACGCCTCGGGTAATAATTTCTGCCGCGAGAATAAACATAGGCACAGCGATCAACGCAGCGGGTTTGATGCCAGCAAGCATTTGCTGGATCATAAAATCTGGCCCCAAGCCAAGAAAAACAATAAATCCCAACATGGTCGCCGCTAATAGCGGTACCAACATCGGAAAGCCAAAAGCCAACAACGTGATCATCGTTGCAACAAGAGCGGTCGTCATAGCGCTTTCTCCTGCTTAGTGGTAGAGCCGATGCCATCTGGTCGAGATGAGCGTGAACGCTTTGTCAGCGTTATAAAACGTTTGATATGGCGACCACCCACACGCGCGAACTGAACCGTGCTAAAGAAAAGGCCAACCGGTGCGATTAAGTACACCCAACTCAAAGGTACTTGCATTGCAGGAGAAAGACGCCCCATTTGGCTCACCTTGCCAATGTATTGCCACGAATACCAAGTTAGCACCGCCACCAATGCGGCGGTGAGTAAATAAATAATGCCGTTTGCTAAAGTTTGTATACGCTTTGGAAGCATATCGGTAAATGCCGTCATACGGATATGGCGAGATTGGCGGGCAGCATAACTGCAACCAATAAACGTGACGGCGATAATGAGGAAATAATTGAGTTCTTCCGAAAAGTAGATGCTTTGGCTAAAGAGGTAGCGCCCTAACACGTTAGCAATTGAGTTCAACGCAATAAGAAGCACCGAGCCAATGAGCAGTGCCGCCTCCGCTTTCTGTATATATTTATCTAGCCACTGAAAAATCCCTTTCATCCGCGCTGCTCCTGATCAACAAAAATGTTAATGAAACGTTATCTTTTTCATGACAATCAAGTCAATCAGGTGAATAAGAAAGATTTTCTGAACTTGGCGCTTTCGCAGAAAAAATTGGTCAGAGCATACTGCTCAGACCAAAAAGTGAGAGGTTGGAGGGTTTGTATCGAGAATTTCTGCAATCACAGATAACCCATGCTTGATGTAGCCTCGATTAGTCTCTGCTCCCAAACTGATTCGCACGTAAGGCATTGGCTGATTAGTATCGAGAACAAAAGGTTTATACCCCGTGATCTGCACCCCAGAACGCTTAGCCGAAGCGACCAGATCATCACTGCTCCACTGCTCAGGTAACCTCAACCAAATGTGCTGACCATTCGGGTGTGAGCTATAAACATGCCCTTCTAAAGTAGCTTTTGCTATTCGCTGGCGCTTGGCAAATTCATTGACTTGAAATCGAATAAGTCGATTTAATGTACCGTTCTCGATCCACAAATGAGCGACTTCAAACGGTAGCGGGGTCGCAGACCAACTCGTCGCTGCTAAACGGCCAATCGCATGCTGCAAAAAATGACGTGGGACCGTTAAATAGCCCGTACGCATACCTGGCGCTACGACTTTGGTTAAACTGGTGACATAAAAAGCCTGCTCGGGTAACAGTGCGGCGAGAGGTGGGACACGATTGGGCTCTAGTGCCCCATACACGTCATCTTCAATCACGTAGATCTCATACTGCTTCGCAATATTTGCTATCGCCTCTCGGCGCGAAATATCCATATGCGCACTATTCGGATTGGCCATGCTCGGTGTGCAACACAGCGCCTTGATTGGTTTGTGTTTACATGCCCATTCAAATGCATCCGGCGTGATACCAAACTCATCCATCTCAAGCGGCTGTAACTTAAATCCAAGCATTCTCGAGCGAGAGATCAAGCCATGATCGACTAAGTGGCCACAAGCGACTAAATCACCGTGTTCAACAACGGTGCTTAAAGCCAAGGTCAAGCCATGGCATGCACCGTTTGTGAGTAATATTTGATCGGTACCAACGTCTAACCCTTGGCTACTGAGAAATCGCGCTCCGGACTCAATATGATGAGGCTGACCTGTTACTGGCTTTGCTTTACTGATCAAACTGCGATTGTTTGTTTGCCCAGCAATTTCCATTAACGCCTGATTAAAAAGCGTAATGTGGCGATCGGTTACTACCGGATGAGCGATCGACATATCAATTTCATCCGGCGTTTCTTTCATCTCTTGCGTCAGCATGAACTCCGTGTCCGTGCTTTCATCCACAAAGCCTGATTTTACAAACGTACCGTTTCCCACCCAAGACTCGAGCGCACCTTTTTTCTCTGCATAACCATATGCATGACTGACGGTTTGTACGCTCACGCCAATTTGCTCCGCAAACTCACGATGTGTGGGTAGTCGAGTACCGGGTTTTAGGTAACCACTGCGGACACATTCGACAAGATAATTGCCAATGGAGATGTACTTAGCGGTGCCTGGGCGAATGATCGGGTTCAAAGAAATTGTCATGACACAATATTTTAATTGATTCATTTTTAATGCTCATTGTAACTTCAATTTAACAAATGGCGAGTTTTTAGCCATCAAATGCGGTGTAATGCACAAAAATGAGCCACAATTGTAATGATTGACATGAGAAATATAGATTCAACAAACATGTTAAATGGCATCGTTTAATCCAAACCCAGCCGCAGTGGTGAGTTGCAATAGTTTTTAAACGCAGGTCTGGCTGACCTGGTGGAAGGTAGAAATACCTCAACGTCTCCGAAGGCCCATAAGGCGTCGGATTTTTAACAAGGAGAAAATATGAGAGGCGTTGCTTTGCATTTTACACTGGATGAATTCCAGGACCGATTAACAAAAGTTCGGCAGTCGATGGAAGAACGAGAGTTGGATGTCCTTATCATTCACGACCCTTCTAACATGGCATGGCTGACAGGTTATGACGGTTGGTCTTTTTATGTCCCACAATGTGTCGTTGTAGGATCATCTGGCGAGCCTGTTTGGTTTGGGCGCTGCCAAGATGCCAATGGGGCATACAGAACTGCGTATATGTCGGCAGAAAATATCACTTACTACCCAGACCATTATGTAATGAATCCACCATTACACCCAATGGATTTTTTGGTAGAAGCGGTACTCGCCCCGCGTCTTTGGGATCGCGGCCGTATCGGTGTGGAAAAAGATAACTATTACTTTAGTGCCACCGCTTACGAGTCACTCACCACGCACTTACCGAATGCTCAACTTCTCGATGCAACCGGGCTAGTCAATTGGTGTCGCGCCGTTAAATCTGATCAAGAACTGGCTTATATGTACCGCGCAGCTCGCATTGTTGAAAACATGCATCGTGTCGCGTTCGATATGATCGAGCCAGGATTGCCGAAACATCACCTTGTCGCCGAGATTAACCGCCAAGCAGTACTTGGGCATGAAGATCACTTTGGCGATTACACCGCGATCGTACCGCTTTTACCATCTGGTTCTGATGCTTCTGCACCTCACCTAACGTGGGACGATAGGCCTTTCAAAAAAGGCGAAGGTACTTTTTTCGAAATCGCTGGGGCGCATCGCCGTTACCATTGCCCACTCTCTCGCACTATTTTTCTTGGGGAACCAGACGACAAATTCAAACGTGCAGATGAAGCATTAACTTTAGGTCTCGAAGCAGGCTTAGAAGTCGCAAGACCAGGCAATACTTGCGCCGACATCGCCAACGCATTGAACCAAGTTCTGGATAAAGCAGGATTCTCACGTGAAGGCGCCCGCTGTGGTTACCCAATTGGTCTGAGCTACCCTCCTGACTGGGGCGAACGAACCATGAGCTTGCGAGACACCGATAAAACCGTATTAAAAGAAGGCATGACATTCCACTTTATGCCGGGGCTATGGTTTGAAGACTGGGGGTTAGAAACCACCGAAAGCATTGTCATCACCCGTGATGGTGCAAAAACACTGTGTGATTTTCCACGCCACTTATTTGTTAAACACTAATTTTTCAAACCGTAAGTTCTGTTGAACTAGGCTTAAGAACAAAAAGGACTCGATATGCAAAAGAGCTCGATCACAGCCACCGTAGACTTTGACCGAGAAGGCGTGCAGCACGGCTTTTTAGCGCTGCCCTATTCCCATGATGACTCCGCTTGGGGAAGCATCATGATACCTATCACCGTGATCAAAAATGGTCACGGGCCAACGGCGCTGCTTACTGGCGGTAATCACGGTGATGAATACGAAGGCATTACCAGCCTGCTTAAATTGGCAAACTCGCTGCAAGCAGAGCAAATCCAAGGGCGCGTCATTATTGTGCCAATGATGAACTTACCTGCGGTACAAAATGCCTCGCGCACATCGTCTATCGATAAAGGGAATTTAAATCGCAGCTTTCCCGGAAACCCTGTAGGCTCAGTGACCGAAAAAATCGCGGATTACTTTACTCGTTACTTAGTACCCATGTGCGATTTTGCGTTAGACATTCATTCAGGTGGTAAAACGTTAGACATCGTGCCTTTCGCCGCAGCCCATCGCCTCGACAACCTCGATCAAGAAGAAGCATGCATCTTAGGTGCGAAACTGTTTGGCGCACCTTACACCATGATCTTGCTCGAAATGGACGCCACTAGCCTGTACGACACCGCAGTGGAATCTCAAGGCAAAATCTTCGTCACCACAGAGCTCAGAGGTGGCGGAACCAGCACTCCAGAAACCATCGCTTATGCCGACCGTGGTATTCGTAACTTCTTGCGTTTTTCAGGCAACTTATCAGGTGATTACGAAAAACCAACCCTGCCAACTAGGTTGCTTGATATGCCCGATGCAAGTTGCTACGTGCAAAGCCAGCACAACGGTATCACCGAATACTTATTTGAGCTTGGCGATACCATCAAACAAGACGATGTACTGGCAAGAATCTATTCAACCGAGCGTACAGGGAGCGACCCAATCGAATACAAAGCGCAGCGCAGTGGGATTTTTGCTGCACGTCGTTTCCCTGCCATGGTCAACATTGGTGACACGGTCGCCGTAATTGCCGAAGACTGTGGCGAATTAAACTAACTCTTACTAGGGCGTATTGACCTTTCGCGGTTAAATTTTGTTCGAGGTAAAATCGTTTTAGGCGCGGCGAAGACTATGCAGCCTAGTCATTCTAAGCAAATGGTCTTCAACAAAGCATAAAACGATTTAAACCGAACCCTTCGGGCAGCCTTTGTGGTTCATTTCTACTGCGTTATCGGCTTTTTATGTAGGCCACCCACAAAGCGCTGCAAAAATCAGCTCGAAAGGTCAACACGCCCTAAACACGACACAACATCGGGTCTGGTGTATCACCTGCCGTTGGTGAATTGACTCACAAACTGATTAAGGAAGAAATGGATGAATCCGATGAAACACAGCTACCTAACGAGTGCCGTACTGATCGCTGCCAGCTTTGCCACCAGCAATGTTTATGCAGAAACGTGGAAATTCGCTCTAGAAGAAGTCAAAGGCTCGGTGCAAGATGCTTATGCGCAAGAGTTTAAAAAGCGCATCGAAAATGCAACCGATGGCGACGTCACAGTGGAAGTCTATCCATACGGCACATTAGGTCAGTCAGAAGATCTTACCGAGCTTACTGCGAACGGTATTATCCAATTTACCAACGCATCGCCAGGTATTTTTGGTTCATTCGTGCCCGAAATGCAGGTTTTCTCCATCCCTTACCTTTTGTCGCAAGACAATGATGTGAATAAAAAAGTGCTGAGTTCAAGCCCTACTATCTATGACACACTCGGCAAAAAGCTAGAACAGAAAAACCTCAAACTTCTCACTATGTATCCAGAAGGTGAAATGGTGTGGACGACCAACCGTGAGATTCGTTCTCCAAAAGATTTTGATAACTTCAAAATACGCGTGATGGCATCGCCAATGCTGGTTGAGGCTTATAAATCGTTTGGAGCCGACCCTACGCCTTTACCCTACTCAGAAGTCTATGGTGCTCTGCAACTTAAAATGATCGATGGTCAAGTAAACCCCGTTTTTGCTATCGAAGAAATGAAGTTCTACGAAGTGAACGACTACATGATCTGGGCAGGACAACAACAATTTACTACTACTGTCATTACCAACAACAGTTGGTTCGAAACCCTTCCACAAGACCGCCAAGATCAGGTCAATAAAGTCATCGCTGGTATGACTGACTTTATATTTGAAAAACAGGATGAGTTTAACCAAAAACGTCTTGAGCAAATTAAGCAAGCAAAACCAGATATGCAGATGATCAAACTCGACAGTGACGAACGTGCAGCATTTAAACAAGCCTCTATGCCAATGCGGGACAAATACATCGAGCTTACAGGCGACAGCGGTAAAGCGGTGCTGAGCTCACTGGAACAAGAGTTCAATCAATAACAGAAAAAGGAGTGGCCTTCGGGCCACCTTATAGCGGTTGACCAGTCATCAACTATTCTGAACTGATTGGTATTTTACAGGGAGACCAATTATGCGCCTCGATCGCTACGACGTAAAAATTCTACAAATACTTCATGACAATGGCCGTATTACCAAATCTCACCTTGCCGAGGCCATTAACCTATCCGTGAGCCCTTGCTGGGAGCGTGTCAAAAAACTGGAAGAAGCAGGCATCATTGAAGGCTACGGGGCAAAAGTAAATACCGATGTTTTGTTCAAACGAACGTCGGTCATGGTTGAAGTTACGCTCAAAGAGCACAGTGCCCAAGCGTTCAAACGTTTCGAGCAACTGGTTCAACACTCACCAGAAGTCACTGATTGTTATGCCACAGGCGGCGGTGTCGATTACATCCTCAAAATTCAGTCGGAAGATATTGACCAATATCAGCGGCTTATCGACAACTGGTTAGAGTCAGAAGTGGGCATTGAGCGCTACTTTACTTACATCGTGACGAAAACAATCAAACGTGATGCAGGCACATTAGAAGTGAACCAAAACGCCTTGTTCTAAAAGGGAAAACACGCTTAAAAGACGACCAGAAAAATCACCATATCTGATGGTGTGGAAAAGAAAGTTTTGATGGTTTAAACCTCGGCATCAGAAATTATTTCGGTCACTTCTCCATTACAGTTTAACTATGGACAACGACGCTGGGAGAAGGACTCATGACAGCACTGCACAGCTTACATGCTGAGGAATTAAAAGCCTCGCACGACATGATGGCGATAATGAAAGACGTACGTTTGGTGAGAGGTTTAGCGTACGTAAATGGCAAATGGGTAAGTGGTGACCAATTTCATCCGGTGGATAATCCAGCGGATGGTAAGGTCATCGGCTACATTACCAAGCTATCTCAGCAACAACTCTATCAAGCGATTGATGAAGCCGACCAAGCCTTTCGTCAATGGCGAAAAATGCAAGCAGAAGAGCGCGCTGAAATTCTCATGCGTTGGCACGATCTGATTTTAGAATCAAAACAAGATCTTGCTCGTTTGATGGTTATGGAGCAAGGCAAAACATTAAGTGATGCTTTGGGTGAAATTGACTACGGCGCATCCTTTGTTCGTTGGTTTGCAGAGGAAGCACGCCGCAGTTATGGCGAAACCATCCCAAGTCATATTCCGAATGCGCAGCTGTCAACGGTGCGCGAACCGATTGGTGTCGCAGCTCTGATTACACCATGGAATTTTCCTAATGCAATGGTCACCCGTAAAGCCGCCGCAGCATTAGCGATAGGCTGTCCGGTGCTTATCAAACCTGCCAGTGAAACGCCTTTCTCCGCATTGGCCTTGGCAGAATTAGCAGACCGAGCTGGCTTTCCACCTGGTGTATTTAACGTGATCACTGGCGATGCGGTGATGGTGTCACAAACCTTGTGTCACTCCGATAAAGTCAAAGCGCTCTCGTTCACAGGTTCAACTCGAGTGGGTAAGTTGCTGCTGCGTGACGCGGCACAAACCGTGAAGAAGTGCAGTATGGAGCTCGGCGGTAATGCCCCTTTCATCGTGCTGCCAGATATGGATGTCGAGCAAGCAGCCAAAGCCGCCGTGGATGCCAAGTTTCAAACTGCAGGACAAGACTGCTTGGCCGCAAACCGTATTTTCGTCCCCGAAGATAAGTACGAAGCGTTTTTGGAAGCGTTTGCCAAAGAAATGAGCCACATCATTTTAGGCAATGGTTTAGATGAAAAAACCACCATGGGGCCGCTGATCAATCGCGCTGCGGCGGATAAAGCGCATGATTTGGTGCGTGACGCACTCGACAAAGGCGCGCGATTGGTAGCGGGATACCACCAGCCCGTACCAGGCGAAAACTTCTTTGCGCCGACATTGCTGGCCGATGTCACCCCTGATATGGCGGTGTATCGCGAAGAGAATTTTTGTCCTGTGGCAGGCGTATTGCCTTACCAAGGCTTAGATACCGTGATTGAAATGAGCAACGACACTGAGTACGGCTTAGCTGCCTATGTTTATGGTCACGATATTCACCAAATTTGGCGCTGCATGCGTGGTTTGGAGTTTGGCATGGTGAGCGTGAACTCCGTCAAGATGACTGGCCACCCTATCCCATTCGGCGGCGTGAAACAGTCAGGGCTTGGACGAGAAGGCAGTCGCCACGGCTTTGAAGAATACAGTGAAATCAAATACTGCTGCTTAGGCGCTTTACCAACCGTCAGTGGCAGTTAAGGCACGAAATATGGATATCCAATTATTCGAGGAGAAGGATCATGAGCAACAAAACCCAACAACTTTTAGAGATCGACCGTCAGAGAGTATTTCATGCCTCAACCCACCTGAAGCAGTATGCGGCTGGGGAGCTTTCGGGAAGAATTATCTCGAGCGGAAGCGGAATACGCATCACCGATTCAGAAGGCATCGAGCTGATAGACGGCTTTGCCGGGTTGTATTGTGTGAACATTGGCTATGGCAGGACTGAAATGGCCGATGCTATTTATGAACAAGCCAAAGAGCTGGCGTACTACCATACTTACGTCGGTCATACCAACGAAGCACTAGTGACACTGTCAGATCGCATCATCAAAATGGCGCCTGAAGGCATGAGTAAAGTCTACTACGGCATGTCAGGCAGTGATGCGAACGAAACTCAACTTAAGTTGGTGTGGTATTACAACAATGCTCGTGGTCTACCAGAGAAGAAAAAAATCATCTCCCGTGATCGCGGCTACCATGGCTCAAGTATCGCTTCGGGTTCAATGACAGGGCTACCTCTGTTCCACGCACATTTTGATTTACCGCTTGAGCGCATCAAGCACACTATGGCGCCGTATTACTATCGCCGTGAAGACGAGAGCATGTCTGAGCTTGAATTCTCTCAATATTGTGCGGATCAACTCGAAGCGATGATCTTGGAAGAAGGCCCTGAAACGGTAGCAGCGATGATTGCGGAACCAGTGCTCGGTACTGGCGGTATTGTGCCACCACCAGAAGGGTACTGGCAGGCGATTCGCAAAGTACTCGACAAATACGATGTACTCTTGATTGCGGATGAAGTGGTCTGTGGCTTTGGCCGCCTCGGCTCCGATTTTGGCTCACTGCACTACGACATGAAACCGGATCTCATCACGGTAGCGAAAGGGTTAACCTCAGCGTATCAACCGCTGTCTGGCGTGATCGTGGGTGAACGAGTTTGGAGTGTGCTAGAAAACGGCACCGACCAATGGGGCGCTATCGGACACGGTTATACCTACTCCGGTCACCCAATGGGAGCGGCAGCCGCGAACTGCAACCTCGATATCATTGAACGTGAAGGCTTGGTGCAAAACGCAGCCGAGGTCGGTGCTTACCTGCAGCAACGTATGGCGGAGACGTTTAACGATCATCCATTGGTCGGTGATACTCGTGGCGTTGGCTTGTTGCATGCGTTGGAGTTTTCTTCAGATAAACTCCGCCGAGCACACTTTGATCCAAACTTGAAAGTAGGTCCGCAAATCGCGGCGGCCTGTTTAGAGCAAGGCTTAATCGCTCGCGCCATGCCACATGGTGACATCCTCGGATTTGCTCCACCGCTTATCGCAAATCGTAATGACATCGACACTATTGTCGACAAAGCGCACCAAGCGGTCAATAAAGTGATGGATAACCTCGTCACGTCTAAACAGTGGCAGCCAAAATAACCGCGAATTAACCAACTCACAAACCTACCAATGATTACCGCCCCCTCTGACCAAATTAGAGGGGGCGGTCCTAAGAGACGTACTACATGGAAACACAAGCAATCTTTGCCGCAAAGAAAGCGATTAACGGATTAGTCAGTCGCACACCATTACTTCACTCACCACTGTTATCGCAACAATATCAATGTGAAATTTGGTTAAAACTGGAAACACTACAACCTATTGGTGCTTTTAAATTGCGTGGAGCGACTCATGCCATGAACAAACTGAGTGAGGAACAAAAACAACATGGCGTCGTCACTTGCTCTACTGGTAATCACGGCCGTGCCGTGGCTTATGCTGGGCAACGACTAGGAGTCCGCACCGTGATTTGTATGTCCAATTTAGTGCCACAAAACAAAGTCGACGCAATTAAAGCATTAGGCGCAGAAGTTCGAATTGTTGGTCAAGCTCAAGACGACGCGGAGCGAGAAGCATTGAGGCTAACAGAAGAAGAGTCGATGACCTATCTCTCACCATTCGAACACCCAGACATCATCGCCGGACAAGGGACCATTGGGCTAGAAATCATTGAAGATCTTCCTGATGTCGACGTCATTTTCGCCGGGTTATCTGGTGGCGGATTGATTGGTGGTATTGGCTTAGCCGCAAAATCAAATAGCAGCAAAGTGAACGTGTATGGCGTTTCCATGGACAAAGGCGCTGCGATGGTAGAAAGCATTAAAGCAGGAAAACCAGTACAAGTTGAAGAGCACGAATCGTTTGCTGACAGCTTAGGTGGCGGCATAGGTTTAGACAATCGCTATACCTTCAAACTCGTGCAAGAAGTCATGGATAAAGCGTTTTTAGTCAGTGAACACAACATCGCCAAAGGCATGGCAGATATTTTCGATGCAGAAAAATTTGCCGTAGAAGGCGCAGCCGCAGTGGGGCTTGCCGCCATTCACCAGCATCAACTGGACTTACGCGGTAAGAAAGTCGTTTTGGTGCTCAGTGGAAAAAACGTCTCTTCAGACACTTTTGAGACGGCATTAAAAATTGGCCGCCAAGTCAAAGAATAACCGAGGTCGTGCGAATGAAAATCTATAGTAAATCTCAGATAGAGCAAGTGACTCAGTTAGATCTTAATGCGTTAGCGGCCGTGGAAAATGGCTTCAAAGCACTTGGGCAAGGCAACGTCACCATGCCTCCGATTCTTAGTATGGCAATCGAAGAGCATAACGGCGAAGTGGATGTAAAAACGGCGCATATCAAAGGCAATGAGCGCTTCGCGATAAAAATCAGCCCAGGTTTTTTTGATAACCCAAAACTGGGACTACCCAGCCTAAATGGTTTGATGGTGCTCTTTAGCGCGAAAACAGGGCTGGTTGATAGCGTATTGTTTGACGAAGGGTATCTAACCGACATTCGTACTGCTCTCGCCGGCGCTACCTCCGCGAAATACCTGTCGAACTCAGAAGCATCTAAAATTACGGTTATTGGCAGTGGGCTTCAAGCAGAACTACAAGTCGCTGCAATAAAATTAGTTAGGCCAATCTCCCAAGTGAACATCTGGGCAAGAGACAACACAAAATCGCAGGCTTACAAACAACGTATGGAGCAACGATACGATCTATCCGTATCCGTACACTCCTCTATCCAGCAAGCATGCCAAGAAGCCGACATTATTGTCACGACAACACCATCAAAAGAACCTTTGCTGAATTGGGAAGATATCCCATCCGGAGCACACGTGATCGCTATGGGTTCAGACAGCCCTCATAAACGTGAGCTTGCCACCTCAGTCATCCTAAACGCTGAGCATCTGGTGGTTGATCGAATCAGTCAGTCAGAATCACTTGGCGAATTACGTGGTGTAGACAAACCGCTCACCCGTAGCCTAGTCGAACTTGGCGACATCATTTGCGGCAAGCACCTCTACTCAAGGCGTGTTGACGATGTTTCGGTATGTGATTTAACGGGAACTGGCGTTCAAGACACCGCAATCGCTGACTACACCGCTCAACAACTCACCAGCATTCAATCCACGATGTAACTTATTCCCTGTGACTTTGGCGGTGGGCAACCACCGCACTTTTTGAGGGCCGTAACATGCCAGAGCTCTGTACGTTTCAATCTTTAACCACTCAGTTTGAGTTTTCGGCGGATGTATCCGCTTATCAACGTTCAATCGGACTCATTCAACTCGCGACCGACTATGTGCTAGAAAACGAATGGCGCGAGCATTTACCCGCAGATGTTCGCTTATACACTTCACGCTTTCTCACTACAGGTACTGTCGATCCTCTGCACTTAACAGACATGCAAAACAGTATCCACGAGTGTGTACGCACCATCGTGCCAATGTGGCCAATCAACGTCATGGCGTTTGGCTGTACGTCAGCTAGTGTGCTCATTGGCTCCGATAAAATCACTGATTTAATTCGTCAAGAGAGACCCGAAGCCATAACAACTAACCCTTGGCAAGCCGCACTGAGAGCGCTTGAACACCATCAAGCTCAAAGAATCGTTATTCTGACGCCGTATACTAATGACGTCAATCACCCACTTTATGAGTCCATGACCGAACATGGCATTGACGTTCTGGCCTTTGGGTATTTCAATCTCGACTACGATCCCCATATCCCAACCATTGGAGGACAAGACATAGAAAATGCCTTAGCGCAGCTGCTTGAGTCGATTGATTGCACTGTGGACGCGGTATTTATTTCATGCACGAACATGCGAGTCATGCATCTACTGCCTTATTTCTCAAGCCGCTTTGGTATTCCTGTACTAAGCTCCAACCAAGTGATGCTTTGGGACGCATTGCGTTTGCTTGAGTCCGATAATTTCTCCGACGTGTCATCATCGCCCTTTCCTTGCTGATAAGGACTCGCTAAAATGCACAAAATTGCGCACTAACTGGATGAAACATGGCAAAACTTACCCTTCAAGAACAAATGCTGAAAGCTGGCTTAGTTAATGAAAAGAAACTAAAGAAAGCGAAGAAAGGCTCTAAAAAATCACGCGTTCAAGCACGCGAAGTAAAAGCGGCGGTTGAAGAGAATAAACGCCAACAGTTAGAGCGTGATAAACAATTGAGCGAACAGCAAAATGCCGAGCGTTTGAATAAAGAGCTCAAAGCGCAAATCAATCAATTGATTGAGATGAACAAGATCGACTTAAAAGATGGCGATATTAAGTACAACTTCACCGATGGCACCTTGGTTAAGTCACTGTATGTTGATGCTCTCATCCGTGAACAGTTGATTAAAGGCATTCTAGCCATTGCGATTGTCGGTGAAAGCTACGTTGTCATTCCACGCGGAGTAGCGAATAAAATTGCTCAACGTGATGAATCCGTCATCATCGAACAGAAAGAACCAGAATCGGACATTCCAGCAGAAGACGACCCATACGCAGATTTCGTCGTGCCAGATGACTTGATGTGGTAACAACAAACAATAGATGCATAAACGAAAAGAGCCGCTGATATAACATCAGCGGCTCTTTTTAATAGAAAAAATACGCTACAGAAATGATGTGCGTTATTGCTTACTTAGTAGCAAATTCACACCAGATGCGGCTAAAAACAGCGAACATCCGCGATTAAAACGTTTCGCCATTTTTGGATTTGAGAACCAATGTCTAAGGTACAAACCAAAAATCGCGTAAATTGAAATGGCGACCATTTCTAATATCAAAAACGTGGAGCCAAGGGCAAAAAACTGCTCTTGAACGTTAGCGTTCACATCTACAAACTGCGGCAAAAATGCAGTAAAAATAAGAATCGCCTTCGGGTTGCCGGCGGCAAGCGTAAACTCTTGTTTCGCAAGCCCTGCATAGTTGCGTGAGTTAGTTAACTCAGAGAGCGGGCTCGATTCCGAACGCCAAAGGTTGAATGCAATCCACAATAGGTACAACGCACCCACCAGCTTTAACGCTAAAAACAGCATTTCTGATGTGTACAAAATCACTGCGAGCCCAGAGGCAGACAACGCGATCATACCAGAAAATGCCGTAATACGCCCTAAACTAGCGACAAACGCGGCACGAAAACCGTAACAACGCGCATTATTCATTGCCAATAAGTTGTTTGGGCCTGGAGTCATATTCAGAGCAAAGCAAGCGGGAATAAAAAGGAGGAGCTTCCAAATATCCATGATAAAAAATGGCCTTAATTTTTAGTAATAGCCCGCACCGTAACATTGGCTGCTAGAATGAGTAAATAAAAATTCTACGCTAGAGCATTTCCGCTTCAAACCGAGCTGCTCTGGCTTGCGCAATCGTACAGTGCGTTTCTGTCATCAACTCTGCCAAGGTGATATTTGGGTTTTGCACCACCAACCGAATCAGTTTTTCTTCTAACGGTTCCAGTTTGTCCTGATGAACGGATAACCCTTTCTCCAACTTATTCATCACAAACCTTAGCTCTTCACACTGCCCTGCTTTTAGCTGATCAAGTAACGCTTTTAAGTTCAAAGCTTCTCCAGAAACTTGCCAATGACGAGAACGCCTAACTCGCTTAACGTCACACCCGCAATCCGCCGCAATGACTTTAATGCGTTTAGCATTCTCACCGCCAATGCGATGAATCAGAGAGGGAAGCGAAACAATAATGTCGTCATCTTTCATCCGTTACTCTCCCACCACTGACACATTCTCTCCAACCCAAGTGAGTAGCTGTTTGGCGGCTTTGGAGAGTACCTGATTTTGGCGCACAATGTAGCCGAAATCGGTGTTTGGAAAACTAGGCAAAGGCGTGACTTCTCGGGAAAGCGTTAACCTCGGATCAAGAGAGAAATCCGGCACAATGGCGGTCCCAAATCCTGCTTCTGCCCAGTCGATTTGTGCTTCCACACTGCCCACTTCCATCACGCGATGCTTCGGCAGATTTAACTCAGGTAAAGACGCATCTATCAGCTCACGGGTTCGCGTGTCGTGCCCTAGCAGAATCAACGTCTGGCTCTCTTTTCGATTGTCCTGCCACTCAAAAATGTTATCGCCAAACGCACACCAATGAATCTGCGTGAGAGGCGTAAAATGCAGCGGTTGACTCTCTTTTTGTGCGATAACAAAGCCGATATCGGCACGCGCACTTTTCACCAAATCCACCGCTTGAGAAGACGTGGTATTGAACAATGCCAAGTCGATACCCGGGTATTCACTTTTGAATTGCTGAAATGGTTTGATAAGCAGTAAACGTGAAACGATATCGCTCGCCGCAATAGAAAGCGTTCCTTGCGTAAGATCGTTGATGGCATTGAGATCCGATTGGCAAATTTGCAGCTCATTAAGCATCCGCTGCGCCGTATCTAACAAACGCTTCCCCGCTTGCGTCAACTGCACAGGATTTCGCTCAATCAATTTCGTGCGTGTGGCCTGCTCCAACTGCTTGATATGCAAGCTGACGTTCGGTTGCGTCATGTGCAGTTCCGTCGCTGTTTTGCCGAAATGCTTTACCTCTGCAAGAGTTACGAAGGTTCGCAGCCAGTTCAAATCTAACATTGCCAATTCCGATATGAGATTCTTATCAAGTTAATGAGTATAATTAATTTCTCTTATTATGGCGAACATCTTAAGATTTTTGCATCTGTTTTTGGAGATTAAATTATGTCGTCTATCGTTGTTGTGGGTGCAAACTGGGGTGATGAAGGCAAAGGCCGCATCGTTGACTTTTTGGCAGAGCAAGCTTCTGCAAGCATTCGTTTCCAAGGTGGTAACAACGCGGGTCACACCGTGGTTAACGACCTAGGTACGTTCAAGCTGCACCAGCTACCAAGTGGCGTTTTCAACCCAGACTGTTTGGCAGTATTAGGTCCGGGTATGGTTATCAGCCCTGCATTGCTGTCTCAGGAGATTGCGGAAGTTGAAGAAGCGGGTGTAAAAGTGAATATGTGCATCTCTGATCGCGCAACACTCTGTCTACCTCTACACGCACTAGAAGATACGCTAGAAGAACAACGTTTAGGCGACAAAGCATACGGCTCAACTCGTCAAGGTATTGCACCTGCGTACGGTGACCGCGTAATGAAGAAAGGCATCCTAGTTGGTTGGTTGAAGCAACCAGAAGTATTGGTTGAACGCCTTCAATTCATGATGGATTGGAAACTGCCACAACTGCGTGCGCTTTACCCGACGTTCGATTTTGAACAAACCGCTGAAGAACTGGCGAACTGGCTGCTAGAAGTATCTGCACCTTGGCGCGATTCAATTTGCAACGTAACGCTGCCTCTAAAAGAGCTACAAACAAAAGACAAAACACTGTTGTTCGAAGCGCAGCTTGGTGCGGGTCGTGACCTTGTTTACGGTGAGTACCCTTGGACAACATCTTCTAACGTTGTATCAATGTATGCGGGTATCGGCAGTGGTCTTCCAGCACTTCGTCCTGAGCGCGTTATTGCGGTTGCAAAAGCATTCAGCTCATCAGTAGGTACCGGTACGTTGATCACGGCAATGGAAGAGCAAGACGCTTTCCGCGAACTTGCAGGCGAGTTTGGTGCAACTACAGGTCGCCCACGCGATATGGGTTACTTCGACGCAGTAGCAACAAAGAACGGTGTTGAACTTCAAGCCGCAACTGAAATTGCACTAACGAAAGTAGACTGTTTGACTGGCCTTAACGATCTGAAAATCTGTGTTGGCTACGAAGGCGACCACAGCGAAAACCCAATCTGGCCTCAAACGGCATCTCTTGCGCCAATCTACGAGAAGATGGAAAGCTGGAGCGAGGACATCACAGGTTGTCGTAAGTTTGAAGAGCTTCCAGTAGCAGCACAGAAATACGTTCTACGCATTGAGGAACTGATGGGCGTACCAGTAAAAATGGTGTCTGTGGGTCCAGGCCGTGAACAAATGATTATGCGATAAGATGTGAATTAACACATCATTGGCAAGCGGCTTTTATCTGTTCCGGGGTAAAGCCGCTTTTTTTACACTGTAAACTTTGAAGAAATTGCACTTCTCAATTCGTGTTTAGTAACCTAATCGCGCCTCCCTTCCCTCTTTATTTATCAATCAATAGATTAGAGCATATAACGCATTGTGCACGTTATTAGTACATCTCACTTGTTAAAGAAGCACGTTATTTAAGTTAATTGTTTGAATTAATGTTCTTTAACTGATTGCTTGATCACGATCTTCATCTGCAATTTGTTGAACTAGTGCTCAAAAAATCTAACCCGCTGTTTTTAGGATAGATGAGTTCCCCAACATCCAACCTAACAGCAGGTGATTCCTATGACGAAAAATCTTTTCCGCCTCAGTACGATAACTCTCGGTTTATGCATCAGTTCGTTCTCTTTTGCGCAATCCGATCTTCCGAACATTAAAATCCTTGCCACTGGCGGCACCATAGCAGGCGCAGGTCAATCTGCGACAGAGTCAAACTACACCGCAGGTAAAGTCGGTGTCGAATCATTGATTTCTGCGGTACCTAGCATGACCAACATTGCCGATATTTCCGGAGAGCAAGTGGTCAGTATTGGTTCACAAGATATGAATGATGAGGTATGGCTTAAATTAGCCAAACGCGTCAACGAACTGCTCGCTCAAGATGATGTTGACGGTATCGTCATTACTCATGGTACCGATACATTAGAAGAAACCGCTTACTTCCTTGATCTGACCGTCAAGAGCAAAAAGCCAGTTGTGATCGTCGGTGCAATGCGTCCTTCCACCGCAATGAGTGCTGATGGCCCAGTTAATTTATACAACGCCGTCGTGACTGCCACCGATGAAGATTCTGAAGGGCGCGGCGTGTTAGTCGCGATGAATGACACTATTTTCGATGCGCGAGACGTAACTAAAACAAACACCACCTCCGTCAGTACTTTCCAGTCACCTAACTTTGGTCCTATCGGTTACATTCATAATAGCGATGCCAAATATCAACGAAGCCCAGAGCGTAAACACACCACAGAAACACCATTCGATGTATCAAAACTCAACACACTACCTAAAGTAGGAATTGTTTATAACTATGCAAATGCGTCGAGCTTACCAGTCAAAGCCTTTGTTGATGCCAAGTTTGACGGTATTGTAAGTGCTGGTGTGGGTAATGGTAACTTGTACCACACGATCTTTGATGAGCTAGAAAAAGCGAGCAAAGATGGCGTTGTTGTTGTAAGAAGCTCTCGCACACCAACCGGCTCAACCACTTTGGATGCTGAAATTGATGACGACAAATATGGCTTTGTTGCCTCAGGCACACTAAACCCACAAAAAGCACGTATCTTACTGATGCTGTCACTGACTCAAACCAAAAACTATCAAGACATCCAAAAGATGTTCCAATACTATTAAATCATTCTGTGTAAGGCATCTTTAGATGCACAAGAGGAGGAGTTACTCGCCTCCTCTTGCACACGACGATGTTGGTGCCCCCTGTTAACCAAACAAACGGCGCTTCATCCCTGCTTTTTCAAGAATACGCGTGGTGATCTCTTCCACAGAGAGAGAGGACGTATTGATGTATGGGATCGCCTCTCTTCTAAACAACGCCTCTACGGTGTCTAGCTCCAACTTACACTGCTCAGTACTGGCGTAATCACTTCCAGACAAACGATTCTCACGGATTTCAGTCAAACGTTCAGGGTCGATAGTAAGCCCGAATAATTTATGACGATGGATCTCAAACTCAGGCAACAAACGCATCATCTTCACATCTTCCGCAATGAACGGATAGTTCACGACACGCAAACCAAATTGCATCGCCATATACAAGCTGGTGGGGGTTTTTCCGCTGCGCGATACTCCCAGCAGGATGATATCGGCTTGCTCCAACCCTTTTAGCGTGATGCCATCATCATGCGCCAATGTATATTCAATGGCCGCGATACGGTCGAAATAGGTATCGGAATCTTTCCCCACACTGCGAGAACGTTGCAACTTGGGTTTTGGCGCCATCTGAATGTCATCTTGCACTTTCTGTACAATGCTTTCCAACACATCGTAGCTGTATGCAGGCGCTTCCAGCAGCATTTCACGTACGTCTGGCACCACGATAGAGAAAAACACCAGAGGTTTGACGCCATTGCGTTGGTAGGAAGTTTCAATTTCTTTTACAACGTCAGCAACTTTGTCCTGGCTTTCTACGAACGGAAAGGTTTTTTCGTTAGGAATGAACGGAAATTGACCGAGAACAACATGCCCTAATGTCTCACATGTTATCGCCGTACCGTCAGAAACATAGAACACATCACGACTTTGGTTATTTATTTGCATTTCTGTTTAATTTTTCAAAATCTTTTGAGTAGGATGGTAAACATAATATTAATAAATCAGTTTGGCTTTCAGTTAGGTTCACCACAGCTTTAAAAATTCTTTTGAATTTTTTTCAGCCAGAACGTAATCGTTTGCCTTTGATATCAATCTAAATGAAGCAATGTATGGTCAAAGTGTAATAACAGCCAACATGCGATTGTTTAGAGCGATTTAAGTCCCCCTACTAAGCTGCAATGTTTCTGGAGAAAGACATGCAAAAGAACACCCTCTGGTTCAATGGCCTATCCATGGATGATGTCGACAAAGTCGGCGGTAAGAATGCTTCACTTGGCGAAATGGTTTCTAACCTAGCGAACGCAGGCGTTTCTGTACCAAATGGTTTTGCGACAACCTCATACGCGTTTAACCAATTCCTTGACCACGAAGGTTTGGATGAGCGTATTCACCAATTACTTGATGAACTAGACGTTGAGGATGTGGAAGCTCTGCGTAAGACAGGTGCAACCATCCGTCAATGGGTATTAGAGGCCCCTTTCCCTGCGGACCTTGAACAAGAAATCCGTGAAAACTACCAAGAACTGATTGAAGGCAACCCTGAGCTTTCAGTCGCAGTTCGTTCGTCTGCTACGGCAGAAGACCTGCCTGATGCTTCTTTTGCTGGTCAGCAAGAAACGTTTTTGAACGTGAAAGGCATCGATGCAGTACTAGAAGCAACTAAGCACGTTTACGCTTCTCTATTTAACGACCGTGCGATCTCTTACCGTGTACACCAAGGTTTCGACCACCGTGGTATCTCGCTATCTGCGGGTATCCAACGTATGGTGCGTTCAGACAAAGCTTCTTCGGGTGTAATGTTTACGCTTGATACTGAGTCTGGTTTCGACCAAGTTGTCTTCATCACCTCTTCATGGGGCCTAGGTGAAATGGTCGTTCAAGGCGCAGTAAACCCTGATGAATTCTACGTTCATAAGCCAATGCTTGAAGCAGGTGAGCACCCGATCGTTAAGAAAACATTTGGTTCTAAGTTGATCAAAATGATCTACTCTGACAACCAAGAGATCGGCAAACAAGTTGATATCGTTGACACTTCTGATGAAGAGCGCAACACGTTCTCACTGAACGACGAAGAGATCAAAGAGCTCGCCAAACAAGCGATGATCATCGAGAAGCACTACCAGCGTCCAATGGACATTGAGTGGGCAAAAGATGGCATCGACGGCAAGCTGTACATTGTTCAAGCGCGTCCTGAAACCGTATGTTCACAAACGGAACAAAACGTGATTGAGCGCTACGAGCTACAAAACAAAGCAGATGTTTTGATTGAAGGTCGTGCAATCGGTCAACGTATCGGTAAAGGTGCAGTGCGTTTGGTTGATTCTCTGGACCAAATGTCATTGGTTCAAGAAGGTGATGTGTTAGTTACAGACATGACTGACCCAGACTGGGAACCAGTGATGAAGAAAGCTTCTGCTATTGTTACCAACCGTGGCGGACGTACTTGTCACGCAGCAATCATTGCTCGTGAACTTGGTATTCCTGCAATCGTTGGCTGTGGCGATGCGACAAGCAAACTGACTGATGGCGCAACAGTAACAGTATCTTGTGCAGAAGGCGAAACGGGTTACGTTTACCAAGGTGAACTTGAGTTTGATGTAAAACGCTCTTCTGTTGATGAACTGCCACTGCTGCCGACCAAAGTGATGATGAATGTGGGCAACCCAGATCGCGCATTCGACTTTGCTCAGATTCCAAACGAAGGTGTTGGCCTTGCTCGTCTAGAGTTCATCATCAACAAGATGATCGGTATTCACCCGAAAGCATTACTTAACTTTGATGCGCAAAGCGATGAGCTAAAAGCAGAAATCAAACAGCGCATTCGTGGTTACAAAGATCCTATCGATTTCTACGTAAGCAAACTGACTGAAGGCATCGCGACTATCGCTTCTGCTTTCTGGCCAAAACGCGTCATCGTTCGTATGTCTGACTTTAAGTCGAACGAATACAGCAACTTGGTTGGTGGTAAAGCCTACGAACCGCATGAAGAAAACCCAATGCTTGGCTTCCGTGGTGCGTCTCGTTACATTTCTCCAGTGTTTGAAGATTGCTTCGAGTTAGAAACTCAAGCTATCAAGCGCGTTCGTAACGAAATGGGTCTGAAAAACGTTGAAATCATGATTCCATTCGTGCGTACACCAAGCGAAGCTGCCTCAGTGATTGATTTGCTAGCTAAGTTTGATCTGCGCCGTGGCGACCAAGGTCTTAAAGTCATCATGATGTGTGAACTGCCATCCAACGCGGTACTTGCCGATGAGTTCTTGAAGTACTTTGATGGCTTCTCGATTGGTTCAAACGACATGACTCAGCTAACGCTTGGTCTGGACCGTGACTCTGGCGACGTTGCTCACCTATTTGATGAGCGTAACGCGGCGGTGAAAATCATGCTGAAAATGGCAATTGACGCAGCAACCAAAGCTGGCAAGTACGTGGGTATTTGTGGTCAGGGCCCATCAGATCATGAAGATTTGGCGGAATGGTTGATGGAGCAAGGCATCAGCTCTGTTTCACTAAACCCAGACACCGTTATCGATACTTGGTTACAGCTCGGTAAAGTTAGCAGCAAGTAACGCGCTAAAAACTTAAGCCCTCACACTCCCCTTGTGAGGGCTTTGTTATTCATACGTCATTTCGCAATCAGTTCGTGATTCCTCTCTCAAGATCGCCATTTAGTCAATTTCATTATCAAAGTCTGATGACCTAGAATGAATGATGTATCGACAACTCCAGAGAGAATTTGATGAAAAAGTCTATCGCACTCCTTACTACATTGATGCTCCTGTCATCCCCTGCTTATGCCGATTGGGATGAAATTTCCAATAAAATGTCTGAGCTTGGCGACGCAGTTTCTGATACTGCCCAAGATGCTTGGGACGATACCAAAGCGTTTTCAAAACAAGCGTGGCAAGATTTCACGAACTGGTCCGAGGAAGCAATCAATACCGCGGGCGAGTGGACAGAAGCTAGTATCGAGAAAAGCAAAGAATGGATAGATGCAGCCGACAAGAAAATTGATGAACTGATGGAAGGCGACACGCCAGAAGAAGCTCGCCAAGCCGTAGACTTAATGGCGGATAGTGCTTTGCTCAAGTTGTTTAATGAAAAGCCAGAGGCCAAAGCCATTTACGACAACGCTTACGGCTACGCGGTCTTTGATTCTCGTAAATTGTCTTTATTGTTTCACACCAACTCAGGGTCAGGTGTCGCTGTCAATAAGGAAACAGAAAAACGCACTTATATGAATATGTTTGGTTTGGGCGTCGCACTTGGGGCTGGCGGCAAGTTTTACCAACAAGTGATTCTGTTTGAGAGCAAAGAAGACTTTGACACTTTCGTCAACGAAGGATGGGAAGCGACCAGTGAAGCCTCTGCTGTAGCTGGCGAAGATTCTGAGCAACTTTCAAAGCAATTTAACAGTGGCGTCGCCGTTTATCAGTTGAATGCAAAAGGCTTGCTCATCGATGCCAACGTGTCTGGTTCTAAATATTGGGTTAACGAAGAGCTCACCAACTCGCAGTAACGCATAGCAACTAATCGCTTAAATAGAACGGTTGTTATGCACCCTTATCAATAAGTTAACGTAGCTATGACTCCTCAAAACTGAGTACTTGTGCACCCTTATCAATAAGTTAACGTAGCTATGACTCCTCAAAACTGAGTACTTGTGCAACTTTCTCATGGGAAGTCACCAGAAGATGGTGACTTCCCTTTCTCGTTGGATGGCTTTTCGTTATGCTTGCCCAAAACCATCTGCGATTCGGTATCCCATGCCTGACAATAACTTTAATAATCTGCTGGCAGAAGCAATTTCTGCTCTTAATACGCCTAACTTTACTCCTAAGCTTATGCGTGTCATTCGCACTCTTTTTCATTTTGATTGCGCGGTTATTTTAGGTTATCGAGAAGGTAAACATCCTATCTATCTCTACGACTCGATTGAGAACGAGCGAGAGTTACTTTTTCAACGCTACCTTACTGACTCATTTCAAAATGACCCTTTTTTTCTCAAACTAAACGAGACAAAGCAACAAGGCGTATTTACGCTCAAAGACGTAGCACGCAAAGGCGTTGATTTTACTTCCTACTGCGAACAGTTCTACCATCAGACAGGGTGGAAAGACGAACTGAGCATGCTAGTCGAAGTCGAACCTGGCCGTTGGGTCATGTTGTACTTCGGGTATATGAATGATGGAAAATACTTTTCTCAACAGCAAATCAATAAATTAAAGCCCTACTTCCCGATAATTCAATCGCTTTGTCAACAGCACTGGAAACAAACGGAGTTTACCTTTTCTGAGCCTGTTTTTGCCCAGAGTGCTTATTCTGGCAGTATGCGATTAGCCATTGAGCAAGCTTTAGCAACATTTGGCGTAGAATCACTCACTCGTCGCGAGCAAGAGGTGGCTTCACTTCTCGCTCAAGGGTTTGACACCAAAGAAATTGCCGCGCGGTTACACTTAGTGCAAGGCACGGTCAAAAATCATCGAAAACGCATTTACTCGCAGTTAAATGTGTCTTCATTGAGTGAGTTATTCCAGCTTTTCCTCAATCACCTTATTCTCCATTCAAGATAAAAAACTGTCCCTTAAGGGATATATCGACAAAATGTGTCGCGTTTTAGTCTGAATACAACAACCAATAAGACAGACAAAAAGAATGACGACACCATTACTGCAAGATTTACAAGATCGTGGCTTGATTGCGCAGGCCAGCGATTTGGAAGAAATTCAGACACTTCTCTCACGGCCACAAACCGTTTACTGCGGCTTCGATCCTACAGCTGGCAGCTTGCACATCGGCCACCTTGTGCCTTTGATCATGCTTAAGCGCTTTCAAGATGCCGGACACCAAGCTGTTGCCTTGATTGGCGGTGCAACGGGCATGATTGGCGACCCGAGCTTTAAAGCGACCGAGCGCAGCCTGAATTCTTCAGAAATCGTCTCAGGTTGGGTTAACGATCTTTCTAATCAAATTCAGCAGTTGATGAATCACCAACTGACCAAGCCAATGATCATGGTGAACAATGCTGACTGGATGAAAGCGATCAACGTCATCGACTTCTTCCGTGATGTGGGTAAGCACTTCTCGATCAATACCATGATCAACCGAGAATCGGTAAAACAACGCCTGCAACGACCTGACCAAGGTATCTCCTTCACCGAATTTAGCTACGCTCTGCTGCAATCGTACGATTTTGCCGAGCTAAACCGTCAATACGGTTGCCGTCTGCAAATCGGTGGCAATGACCAATGGGGAAACATCGTCAGCGGGATCGATTTAACTCGTCGCCAAAATGGTGAGCAAGTATTTGGCTTAACTCTGCCGCTGATCACCAAATCCGATGGCACCAAATTTGGCAAAACCGAAGGCGGCGCAGTATGGCTAGATCCTAGCAAAACCTCGCCTTACGCCTTCTACCAGTTCTGGCTTGGCGCAGAAGACGCCGACGTTTACCACTTCTTGCGTTACTACACGTTCTTGAGCTGCGAAGAAATTGCCAGCATTGAAGCGCAAGACCAAGCAAGCCAAGGCAAGCCGCAAGCACAACGTATTCTCGCTGAGGAAATGACGCGATTTGTTCATGGCGAAGAAGGTCTAGCCAGTGCCGAACGCATCACGCAAGCTTTATTCAGCGGTAATGTGCAACAACTGAGTTTGAGTGAATTAAAACAATTGGAGTTGGATGGTTTACCAAGCATTGAGAGCGCACAACAAGATTTGGTTGAGCTGTTGATTGAGTCGGGCTTAGCAAGCTCGAAACGTGTTGCACGCGAACACATCAGCAACAACGCCATCAGTGTAAACGGTGAAAAAGTGTCGGCTGATAACCCGAGTTTAAGCTTCCCACTGTTTGACCAATACTGGTTACTACAACGCGGTAAAAAGCACTTCTGCCTCGTAAAGCGTACCGCTTAACAAAGCATCGGAGTGACACCTCACAAGGCAAAGTGATATAGCGAGTTAACTGACAAGACTTTATAAGGTTAGCTCGCTCTAGTATCGGCTGTGCATACCAAAATGATGAGACATTCCATCTTCCATTCGGCCGCCTTTCCAGCCACCAGCACCGAATAAATTAAGCACATCTTGAGCGGTATAATCGGCACCAGAAAAGAAGTCATTCGCCACATCAGAGCGGATGGCTTGCAACTCTGGTTGATTTTCCAAATCAAGATCTTGCGGATTCGCGTACAACGCCAACGCAATTTTTTGTTGGCACGTGCTTAACTCACTGGTGCTCGTCTTTACCTGACCGACGGAAAAGTACTCACGACTGCCGTATCCCACCACCAATCTGGTACTCATTAGCTTAATCACTTTCTTAATGCGGCGACGTTGTATAAATCTCAACATGTTGAAGCCCTTATTTATATTTCGATAATTAATAATAAGTTTTGTATACCACACATCAATACTCTAGAGTGTCAGGGTTTAGTACGGCGCTCAAAGAGTATGGAGTTCAAGAGTGAAAATTGACGATCTAAAACTGTTCACCAAAGTCGTCCAACTTGGCAGCTTTACAGCGGCAGCCAATGCTTTGGATTTGCCACGAGCAAATGTTAGCCGACGCATTGGAGAACTGGAACGTTACCTCGGAACGCAACTTTTTCACCGCACCACTCGCAGCCTTTCGCTGACAAACAAAGGCGATGCCTACTACCAAGATCTGCAAAAAGTGCTCACCTTACTTGATTCGGCAAACCAGCAAGCCAGTAACGAAAGCATCGAGGTCAGAGGCAAAATCAAACTTGGCCTTCTGCCAGAAACCTATGAACCTCTTCAACCCATTTTGTTTGAATTTCAGGATCAATACCCGCAGGTTGAGCTCGACATTCGCAATATCAACAATGGCTTTATTGATATGTTTCAGCAGGGGTTGGACATCGCGCTGCACGGCGGCATACTGTTTGATTCAGACATTGTCGCGAGAAAGATCTTAACGCTAGACCGATGTGTCGTTGCCTCACCGAACTATCTTCAAACTCACGGCACACCCGCCACATTAGAAGCGTTGAGCGATCATCAGTGCATTTGTTTTCGTTGGCCAAATGGCAATGTCGACAACCTTTGGCATTTTCAGGAACAAAACGTAGCGCTCAAACCGAAACTCATTTCCAACAACATCGGCTTTATCAAAAGCTCCACAGTGCTTGACCGCGGCATTAGTTATATCCCAAAACTGTTGGTAAAAAATGAGCTCGAATCCGGTGCATTGGTGCAAGTATTGTCTCAATATGCCGTCACAGAAGAAACGGGGTGGTTGCTCTACCCTAAGCCGAAAACGCTGAACCAAGCTAGTCGATTACTTATTGAACACTTGTGCAATAAAATACCAAAACTTTTGTAGTTTACATTTATTGTCATAAATTTTGTGACATTGAATCATGCGTACGCATGATTATCTGAACATCTGTGAATTATAAGATGGCGCCGAAATTATGGAGCCATCTTATGAATCATCAAATCAAAACCGCTGCGCTGAGCACTATCGCGCTCTCTCTACTCGGCTGTAATCAAGCTCAACCCCAGGTTGAGGAGCCAAGCTCATCCAGACCCGTTCAAGTAATTGAAGTCAACGAAAGGAATGAAGAACTCAACAAATCATTCAGCGGGATCGTAAAAGCAAAAGAAACCGCCTCACTCTCTTTTCGTGTACCTGGCACCGTGGAAAGCGTGTTCGTAAATAAAGGCAGCTTGGTAGAAAAAGGCCAAGTCATTGCCACGCTGGACAAGCACGACTACCAAGTCTCATTAGAAGAATTACAAGCACGTATGTTAGAAGCACAATCAGCACACAAACTCGCGAAAGCCGAGTTAAAGCGCGTAAAACAAGCGACTTCTGATGATGCCATTGCCAGCGTAAACTTAGACCGAGCCATCAGCAGCTACGAGCGTAGCCTCTCTGCTGTCAAAGTGGTTGAGAAAAACATCCAACGTGCAAAAGATGCCCTACGTTACACCACTCTACGTGCGCCATTCACTGGCATTGTTGCCGACGTTTCTGTTGATCCACATGAGCAAACCTTGCCGGGCGGCAGTGTTGTGTCAATTCAGCAAGAAGGCAGCTGGGAAGTCGACATCGACGTGCCGGAAAATATGATTGCGCAATTCGCACTAGGTCAGCCAGCATCGTTGACTTGGTATGATTCGGAGCAATCCTACCGAGCAACCGTGGCAGAAATCGCGCCGAAAAAGCACCTGCTCAAACAAACCTATACCGTCACGCTAGACATCGATTCGATTTCCAGTGCGCTATTCAACGGTAAAGCAGTCACGGTAAACACCGCGCTCAACACCAGTCACTCAAGCCATTGCTTTCCTTACTCTGCAATTTTGGGTGAGAAACAAACTCTGCACGTGAATGTGGTTCGTGATGCGGTTATTCATTCAGAGCCGGTCAATCTTGACTCTATCGACGCATACCAAGCGTGTGTGACCGGAAGTTTTGAGCAAGGCGATTACGTGGTGATCAGCGGTAGCCATTATCTGAGCGAGGGCGATGCCGCCCCAAACCTGACCATCAAGACGTTGTAGGTGCGAATCCATGATCAATTTAGCTGAATTCGCGATTCGCCAACGTAAGTTCGTTCTGTTCTTTATCGTATTGAGCGTGATCGCTGGCATCTATTCTTACTTCGACTTAGGCAAGTTGGAAGACCCGAGCTTTACGGTAAAAACTGCGGTAGTCGTGACCCTTTATCCGGGTGCATCTGCCGAAGAAGTCGAACACCAAGTCACCGATACCGTGGAAACCAAATTGCAGGAAATGGCGGAGTTAGATCGCTTGCGCTCATTGTCTCGCCCCGGTTTATCTATGGTCTTTGTTGACCTCAAAGAGAGCCTTAATTCCAAAGCACTTCCGCAGGAATGGGACTTATTGAGACGCAAAGTGGACGATGTAAAACTGCAGCTGCCTTCCAGCGCGCAGATCAGCGTAGTACAAGACGAGTTCTCTGAAGTCTACGGCATGCTTTTCTCTATCCACAGCACAGATGCTGCGCCAGAAGAGTTGCGTCGCTACGCCGAAGAGCTGCAACGCCAAATCAAAGCCGTCGACGGCATCAAAAAGATCGAGCTACACGGCGTTCAACCTCGCGTTGTACATATCGATATGCCAGACGAGCGCTTGGCTCAATATGGTTTGTCGATCGCACAAGTTTGGAACCAACTGAGCACACAAAACAGCACGTTCGAAGCGGGAAAATTCGATGCAGGTACAGAGCGTATTCGTATTGCGCAAACCAGTGAGTTTCAGTCTCTAGAAGACATTCGCAATTTAATCATCAATGGTGGCACCGCAGAGTTTGGCTCGGGGTTGATTCGTCTTGGTGACATCGCCGACATCACCATGGGTTATCAAACACCAGCATTGGCAGAAAACCGCTACAACGGAGAGCCCGCTGTCACCTTGGCGGTGAGCCCAGTTCAAGGCATTAACGTGGTGTCACTTGGCGATACGATTCAAGACATCATCGCTAACTACCAAGCAACACTGCCGCTGGGTGTCGACATCTCGACCGTTGCTTATCAACCTGAAGAAGTACAAAAGTCTATCGACGACTTTGTTGGCAACCTGCTTGAAAGTGTCGCGATTGTTTTTGTGGTGTTGTTGGTTTTCATGGGCTTTAAGAGTGCAACCATCGTTGGCGCAAGCTTGCTCCTGACGATTTTGCTCACGCTTGTATACATGAACATCGCCAGCATCGATTTACACCGTGTCTCGCTAGGTACGTTTATTCTCGCACTGGGCATGTTGGTGGATAACGCCATTGTGATCACCGATATGATGATCGCCAAGCTCAACAAAGGTATCGAGCGAACTCGCGCCGCGATTGATTCGGTCAAAGAAACCGCTGTGCCACTTTTAGGCGCAACAATCATCGCGATTATGGGCGCAAGCCCAGTGTTGTTCTCCAAAACCGACTCCGCCGAGTTTGCGAGCTCTGTGTTCTACATTGTGGCATCGTCACTGTTGCTTTCATGGATCGTCGCGATGACGTTTACGGTATTAATGGCGTGGATGTTCATCAAGCCAAAAGCTAACAGAGAAGAGACCAAACCGAGCCGTTATAAACAGTTGGTATTCTGGACGGTGGACAACCCGCGTAAAGCATTAGCCGCTTTGGTTCCGCTGATTTTAATCACCGCCGTGGCAATCCCGTATGTGGCCGTGAACTTTATTCCTCAGTCGGATCGCTCAATTGTATTTCTCGATTACTGGCTACCCAATGGTGCCAAGATAGAACAAACCTCGGCAGACATGCGCAAAGTTGAAGAATGGTTGGTCGCACAGCCAGAAGTGGAAAGTATCTCTAGCTATGTCGGCACCAGTGCACCGCGCTTTTCGGTAACGGTAGAACCTGAGCCGCTCGACCCTGCCTACGGGCAGATTCTGATCAACACCAAAGACTACGAGAGTATCAGTCACTTAGTAACGCGTGGTGATGATTGGCTGGAAGAGGCGTTTCCGGATGCCGAACCTCGCTTCCGAGCGCTGAAGCTGGCAACCAAAGATAAGTTCGCGGTTGAGGTGCGTTTTTCTGGTCCGGATGAAACCGTATTACATCAACTAGCGGCGGTAGCGAAAACGATTTTTGCTTCAAACCCTGATGCAAAATACATTCGCGATGATTGGCGCCAAGAAAGCAAAGTGCTCAAGCCGATTCTAAACCAAGACAAAATGCGTCAAGCAGGCATTAACCGCGCCGATGTCGCTTTCGCGCTAAAACGTGCATCAGACGGCATGCCGCTCGGACAAATGAACCTGAATGATGAGCTGATTCCAATTCAGTTACGTGGCACATCGCAAAACATGGCGTCACTAGAAACGCTACCTGTGCGCTCGCTACTTGGCTTTAACAGCGTTCCGCTTGGTCAAGTGGTGGATGGATTCGAACTGGTCACCGAAGAGAGCATGATTTGGCGACGAGACCGCGTGAAAACCATCACGGTTCAAGCGGGTGTGAGCCGAGACTCCACACCAGCGAACGTAAGAAATGCCATTAAAGATCAGGTTGAAGCTATCCAACTTCCGGCGGGTTACAGCATGGAATGGGGCGGCGAATATTACGATGAAGACAAAGCGGTCACCGACATCATGAAGCAGCAACCAAAAGCAATGCTGATCATGGTGATCATCCTAGTCGCGATGTTCAACGGCTTTAAGCAGCCAATCATCATCCTCGCAACGCTACCACTGGCAGCATCAGGGGCCGTGTTTGCTCTGCTTGGATTCGATAAACCATTTGGCTTTATGGCACTGATCGGAGCCATCACTCTGACCGGGATGATCATCAAAAATGGCATCGTACTAATGGATCAAATTGAGCTCGAACGCGCAAATGGCATGAGCTTGTCTGACGCCATCAAAGAAGCCACGGTCAACCGTACTATGGCTATTTCTATGGGTGCGTTAACGACCGCTCTCGGCATGATACCGCTGCTGTCAGATCTGCTGTTTGACCAAATGGCGGCAACCATCATCGGAGGCTTGGCGGCCGCAACCATATTGTCACTGTTTGTCATGCCGGCACTGTATCGCCTTGCTTATAAAGAAAAAGCACCATCCATACAAACCAACGCTGAGCTAGAGGAGGCGTCATCGTGAAAAAATTCATTCTAACGCCTGTCGTTCTAGCCCTAAGTTTAGCGGGCTGTGCAGTGGGGCCAGACTACCAAGCACCGACCACCAGCATGGCAGAAACCTACTTGAACGCCGAAAATGCAGGGTTGAGTACCGATTCACAACACGTTGAGTTTTGGTGGACTAAGTTTCACGATCCAGTGTTGAATCAAATGGTTCAAGACATGCAGAGCCAAAACATTCCGCTGAAAGTGGCGGCCGAGCGGGTGAAAATGGCCAACAACTATAAAACCATGGTGGAGTCATTCAAAGTACCGACAATTAATCTCGGTGCGGGTTACATGAACTATCAGTTCAGTAAAAATGACTCTTCACTCGGTCCGATATTGAATCCACTCAGTGATGCCGTGCCGGGTCTACCACCTCAAATTGGTAACGTCACCCTAATGGATAATCAACACGATGGCGTATTTGCAGGCGCGAGTATCGCTTGGGAAGTTGATCTGTTTGGGCGCATTGACCGCCAAGCGAACGCGGCGCAAATTCGTCTCGAACAAGCTCAGATCTATCAAAGCGGCTTGAACACGGTGATCACAGCGGATTTGATTCACAATTACTTGCAATACCAAGGCGCAAGCGAGCGCCTTGAGTTAGCAAAGTCGAACTTAGAAGATCAACGACGCACACTTGATCTCGTCGAGAAAGTCGTGCGCAGCGGCTACGGTTCTGATCTCGATTTAGCCCAAGCGAAGGCCACGCTTGCGGCGATGGAATCGCTCGTTCCGCAGTTAGAGATTGCACAACAAGCGCACAAACATCGTTTAGCGGTGCTGCTTGGCGAGCCGCTAACGCAAGTCGAAATCCGTCTGTCTAAGCAACATAGTGTACCTGTCATGCAAGACATGGTGCCGGTCGGTTTACCTTCCGATCTGTTGAAGCGTCGTACCGATATTCGCTTAGCCGAGCGCGAAATGGCCGCGCTCAATGAAGAGTTAGCAGCAAGCGTTGCTGATCAATATCCGAAGTTCTTTTTGACGGGCGCTCCGGGGTTGTCGGCGTCAAGCTTTGACGATCTCTTCAGTAGCGATTCTTTCGGTTGGATGGGTGCGGCAGGCGTAAGCTGGAACTTGTTCGATGGGGGTCGTGGCGAAGCGATTGAAGCCATCAACCAAGCGCGTTTTGATTCGGCGACATTGTCTTATCAACATACGGTAGAGGCGGCTTTGGCAGAAACCGAATCCACGCTGTTTACTTATGGCCGCAGCCAAGAAAATCAGCGCCGAATCGATGAGGCATTGAAAGCCACCAATAACGCCGTCAACAAAGCTAAGTCACTTTACCGCGCTGGCTTGATTGATCATTTGTCGGTTTTGGACGCGCAACGTCAGCAACGCATGATGCAAGATCAGCGAGTCGCGGCAAAGTTACAAACCGCACGCGCTACGATTGCGCTCTACAAATCGCTTGGTGGTGATTGGACGCTACAACCAGAAGCACAACCCGACACGAATGCCAAAGGTTAGGTTTCTTACAAGCCTCACACCTTTGCGTCATAACGGATGCCGTTAAATCGGTTAAAAAGAGGCCACTTAGATGGCCTCTTAGTTTGTGAGGCAAATATTTCTACCACCTATACCCTCTCTCGGTTGTATAATACAGGCTCTGAAATATTTTGTTACGTTACCTAGGTAACACCTGAGATTACAACATGAACAACAGCAGATGGGTCGGCTTTATAGGCGGCACGATTGTCTTACTTAGTACCTTTATCCTCTTCGGATCTTCCGTCCACGCTGCTTGGTACCGAATCCCTGCGGAGGCCATTCATGGTATCGCCTTCACTCTGGCTTTTGGTTTAGGGTTAAACAGCCTACTGGCGTACGCTACGGCAATGCTTACTCTCGCAGCGCTATTCTACATAGGTTTTGTTGTTGGCTACCGTATTCATCAGAAACTTAAATAAACTTCTGTCTCAACCTGAGCTTAATAACGGATACTTGATAACTAAAAAGGGAGCAAAGGCCCTAATGCCGTTCACTTAAGGCGATCGGCATTGTTTTTCTAAGATATCGACTTGGCTTATTCTTCACTACTCTAGGACAGAATCTTTCTCACCTAGGCTCCAATATTAAACTCCCACTCATTGCGTAAAAGTTTTGAAGTTGTCTCGGTATGGCTCCTGGTGACGAGTATGGAAGTCCCACTATCAGGCGTATGATGTGAGCTAATGCTCCATTGAAGCTAAGTTGATCTGGCAAGTAATCTCCATTCAACTTATTACACATCTGCACCATTTGATACCAGACCAAGTTATAGGTCAGTAGTATTCCCCAGAGTTCTTGCTTCACTAATTCAGGGAGTCCGACTTCGAAGCGTGAGTCGGTTACCAAGCATGTACTGTTTTTGCTCACGGTAGCAGAGTTCAATTTCCCAACGATACCCATATAAGCCTACGATACCTGACTTTGGGTAGAGCATAGGATCAAGCATTGAGGTGAGAACATCGTATTACTTGCCATCTTTGACTCTTGTGATTAAGCGTACAACTACTTCTTGTTCTAGCTCTGGCCACTTCTTACGCGCTTGCGGATTACTCTTCAGTTTTATCAGTTTATCTTTTCTGCCTAGAGACTGAACAATTTCATAAGTTAGTCCTTTTTCATCGGGATAAGCCAATGTCGATTGATGCCTTTCGAGCTCCATGCTTGAAGCAAACCAAGGGAGTAAAAACCTTTGTCGAAGAGCGTTAGGCTTTTATTGGGGGGTCGTCTCTATAAGTTGCTAGGCTAACTTCATTTCGTTCACGGTATAGCAGTCGAATGCACTGCCTGTGATCAAATGACTGCTCAATTCCATCTGACATACCATATGTAACTGTGGATACTGCGTCTCTTGGCCATCCTTATTCGTGGGCTTAGCAAACGCTTCAGCATTGTCTTTCGAGTCTTCTGCTCGCCATAAAACCCCATCGACGCAGAGTAACCTCACCATTCCAATTCGGCAAGTTAGCCTGAGCGAACCAATGACGCTGCGTACACTCAAAGAGCGCTTTAGCGGCTGATTCTCCGAGAATTTTTTCTTCGCTGTGGTAATGCACTTGGAACAACAAATGGCTTACATGTGCGGTAAGCAATATCGAGCATGTTTACAATATCTGCCATGGATTTATCGTTATAGATAGCCATGCCAACCAGTAACCACAACATCGACTCTAAAATTAGCTTTCGTTTTCTTAGAGTAACGGTGTCAGTCAGCTCATAAGCACTATTGATGAGTTCAATTGGCAGGAGATCTGCGAGAATCTCAACTTGATTTGGTTTGATGATGTTTAGGGCTTGGGAAACGTGCATAAAAATCCGATAAACGTAGTCTATCGGATTTTTACATACAGGAAGAGCGTGCAATTGATCTGCCGATTAATCCGTTAACTGATCGGCATTAGAGCATTTGCCCTCTTTCGTGTAGCGTCATATTAGATGACTTGCAGTTGAGCATCACCTTGCTCAGACAAAAAGTCGCCGGTTTGATGCTTCCACAACTGAGCGTAAACACCACCCAATTGCAGCAGCTCGTAATGCGAGCCTTGCTCAATGATTTTGCCGTCATCCATCACAATCAAACGATCCATCGCGGCAATCGTTGATAAACGGTGAGCAATCGCAATCACAGTTTTTCCTTCCATCAGAACTTCAAGGTTTTCTTGAATTGCCGATTCTACTTCTGAATCAAGTGCAGACGTTGCTTCATCCATGATCAAAATTGGCGCGTTTTTCAGCAGCACGCGAGCAATCGCCACACGTTGACGCTGACCACCAGACAGCTTCACACCGCGTTCACCCACTTCAACGTCATAGCCAACGTTACCTTGCTCGTCTCGTAGAGATTGAATGAAATCATGGGCATGTGCTTTCTCAGCAGCTGCGATAACGGCATCCATTGAAGCATCTGGATCACCGTAAAGAATGTTCTCTTTAATTGAACGATGCAGCAAAGAGGTGTCTTGCGTGATCATACCGATGTGTTGGCGAAGCGACTCTTGTTCGACTTGCGAAATGTCCTGTCCATCAATACAAATCTTACCGCTATTTACGTCGTAAAAGCGCAGCAACAAGTTGACCAACGTGGATTTACCTGCCCCAGAGCGACCGACAATGCCGACTTTTTCGCCCGGTTTGATAGTCAGATTCAAGTTCTCAAATACTGCCTTCTCATCACTGTAGTTAAAACCTACGTGATCAAAGCAGATCTCACCTTGAGAGATTTGCAAAGGCTTAGCATTTGGTACGTCTTTCACTTCAACATCGTTTGAAATCGTATTTATACCGTCTACTACTGTACCGATGTTTTCAAACAGTGCGCTAACTTCCCACATGATCCACTTCGACATACCTTGTACGCGCAACGCAATACTGATGGCAATCGCAATAGCACCAATTGTTACAGCGTGATCTAGCCATAGATAAACCGAAATGGCACTAATAGACATCAGCAGCAAATAGTTGATGGCATCAACACTAAACAGCAAACAAGTCACCATGCGCATTTGGCGGTAAACCGTCACCAAAAATTGCTTCATGCTGCTTTCTGCGTATTCCAACTCTCGCTGTGAATGAGCGAATAGTTTTACGGTAGAAATGTTGGTGTAAGAATCGACAATGCGTCCAGTCATTACAGAGCGAGCATCCGCTTGCTCTGTCGCTACTTGTTTCATTTTAGGGATAAAGTAGAACTGGATAACCGCGTACATTCCTATCCAAATCACAATAGGCAACATCAGCAAACCATCGGCCTCGCCCATCATCCAAAGCATCGAAAGAAAATAAACGCTGATATAAACCAGTACATCCACCAACTTCATGACCGTTTCTCGTACCGCTAACGCACTTTGCATCACTTTGGTCGCAACTCGGCCTGCAAAGTCACGTTGGAAAAATCCAACCGCTTGTTTTAGCAAGTAACGGTGAATCAACCAACGGATAGACATCGGGTAGTTACCCAATAACGTTTGGTGCATCACCATTGAGTGGACAAAACCGAGAGCTGGCATCACAACCGCCACTAAGAACAGCATCATTAGCATGCGATCACCCTGATCTTGCCAGAATGTTGCGCGATCCTGATTAGAGAGAATATCGACGAGCTCACCCATATAACGCAACAGCGTCACCTCAGTAATGGCAATAAGCGCACTGAACACAGCCATGACAAGTAAAGGGGCTTCAAAGCCACGAGTGTAAAAGCGACAGAAGCCAAAAAGTGTCTTCGGTGGCTTTTCGGTTTCCATCTGGGGAAAGGGTTGGGTCAGTTTTTCAAACCAATTGAACATAACAACGACTTTAAGTACCGCGAATGAATTTGCGAACGTTTTACTATCTTTTGATACAAAAGTCAGTAAAATACCGAAACAAAAGTTCAAATGATAATAATTACAATTAAGCTTAGCGTTAATCATAATTGTCGGGAATATATTTATGACAAAGAATAACTTACTGACCATCGCGATCCGTAACGCGTTGGTCTGTGCTTTGGCACCAACAGCAGCAGTGGTTGCATTCACAGCACAAGCTCAAGAAGACGTTGTACAAGATGACGTGATTGCCATGGAGACCATTACGGTCACCGCGCAAGCACTTAAAGTAGAAACCCCTGCGGCAGAAACACCACGCAGCGTTTCTATTATCTCTGAAGACGAGCTTCGCGTTCGTGCACCGCAAAAATTGGACGAAGCATTACGCTACACATCTGGCGTAACCGCTCAGCCTTATGGCGCAGACAACGACACCGATTGGTTCAAAGTTCGCGGTTTTGACGCAGCGACTTACCTAAACGGCAACCGCCTCTTCCGCGATGGTTACTACACATGGTTGGTCGAACCTTACGGCCTAGAAAGTGTGGAAGTGGTTAAAGGCCCATCAGCTATTCTGTTTGGTGAATCGGCACCAGGCGGTATCGTGAATGCGGTGCAGAAAAAACCAACGTTTACGCCTCAAGGTGAAGTAAAAGTCGAAGTAGGCAACAACCAACACCAGTCTGTAGGTTTTGACATTGCTGATGAAGCAAACGACGCTGGCACAATCCGCTACCGTTTGGTTGGCCTGATGACAAGCCAAGACGGTGAACTGGACGGCACAAATAACGAGCGTTTCTACCTAGCGCCAAGTGTCGAGTTCGACATTTCTGACCGTACAATGCTGACCGTTTTGGCTACTTACCTTCATGATGACGGTGTACCAACTAACCCATTCTTCCCGGCAGCAGGTACTCTGATTGGTTCTAACTTTGGCAAAATCGATCCTTCGACTAACCTTGGTCAGCCAAACTACGATAAATACGAACGCACGCAGTTTTCTCTAGGTTACTTACTAGAGCACGACATCAATGACACGTGGTCATTCTCTCAAAATCTCAACTACGGCTCCAATGAGTTGTACTTGCGCAGCTCTTACGCATTCTCAAACAACGATCCTGCAAAAGAAGAATTAGCGCAAGGCATCGTATTCCGTGACGGCAAAAACCAGAGCATCACATTCGACAATAACGCTGTCGGCAACTGGATGACTGACAACGCAGAGCACACGGTGCTTGTCGGTATGGATCTGCAATTCCACAAAACCGATGGCGACGAGCAGGACAACTACGCGTTTGGCACCATCAACCCGTGGAACCCAGTTTACGGCAACTTCACCCCTCTTGATCCTGCCAACAACGTGAAACGTGAGATTGAGAAATCTCAAGCAAGTGTCTATTCGCAATACCAATTGAAACTGCATGAACAGTGGATTGGTAACATCGGTGCTCGTTACGACTGGGTGAAAACAGAAAACTCTGGCAAAGGCGCAGGCGTTGATCAAAACGAATCTCGTGATGATGGTCAGTTGTCTCTCAGCGCGGGTGTGATGTTCCTTGCAAACAATGGTCTGTCACCTTACGCAAACTACTCTCAGTCGTTTGAAGTGATCAGTACAATTGATACAGCAACCAATGAGCTTTACAAACCGCTGGAAGGCGAGCAAGTAGAAGTGGGTGTGAAGTATGAGCCAAGCTTTATGGATGGCTTTATCAACCTTGCATGGTTCGACATTACGCAAAAGAACGCGTTGGTGACCAACCCATCAACATGGATCGCGACACAAACGGGTGAAGTGACTTCTCAAGGTATTGAGCTTGAAAGCACGGCGCAGCTAACCGACGATCTAAAACTGATGGCAAGCTACACCTACACTAAAGCGAAAACAGATGAGAGTTTTGGCCAAGGTAAAAAACAAGCCGCACTTATTCCTGAACACCAAGCTTCAGCATGGGTAGACTACAGCGCCTACAGCCTGATTCCAGGCCTCAATATCGGTACTGGTGTGCGCTACGTAGGTGAGTCAAAAGATAACCCTAAGAACTCGAACCTAACTGTTCCTTCAGTCACTCTTTGGGATGCGTCAGTCACTTACGACATCACTTCACAGTGGCAAGCACAGCTAAACGTTAACAACATTCTGGATAAAGAGTTTGTTTCAGGTTGCGATTACTGGTGTTACTACGGCCAGTCTCGCTCTGTCATGCTAAACGCAAACTACCGCTGGTAATTGAACTTTCTACTCCCCTCTCTTGAGGGGGAGTTTTCTCCTAAGAGTCATCCATGTTTCAACTGTCTAATATTGAGATCGTTCGAGGTGGACGTCAGATCCTCGTCATCGACCAACTTAACATCCCAACGAATGAACTAACTGTCGTTTTGGGCCATAACGGTTCAGGCAAATCGACACTGGTGAACCTGCTTTCTGGTCAAATGTCACCAGATAAAGGCACGGTAGCATTAAACGACACTTCCCTTTCATCACTCAAAACCAAAGAGCTGGCAAAGCAGATCGCCTATTTGCCACAAAAGCTGCCCTCCTCAGCTGGTTTAACGGTAGAAGAGCTAGTGCGCTTAGGCCGCTTTCCGTGGCGTGGCGCACTTGGTCGTTGGAAACCTGAAGACAAACAGATCATCACGCAGGCTATGGAACGAACAGGAGTTACACCTTTTGCTCAAGCTTTGGCGGATGACTTATCGGGCGGCGAGCGTCAACGCGCTTGGGTGTCTATGCTGTTGGCTCAACAATCGCCAATTTTGATCCTAGACGAACCGACCTCCGCGCTCGATGTTCACCATCAATTTCAACTGATGGCGTTACTGGCAGAGCTAAATAGAACCGAGAACGTAGGCATTATCGTGATCCTGCACGATTTGAACTTAGCACTGCGCTATGCAACCCACATTGTTGCGCTCAAGAAAGGTAAAATTGCCTTTGAAGGCACCGCCGACATGTTGCTAGATGAGGAGCGCCTTTCTGAGTTGTATGAGTCACCGATTAAGCTCATTGATCATCCAACTCCAGCCAACACATTGGCGAGCCAAAAGGTGGCTGTTGTATGCGCATAATAGCTCGTTTACTTACTGTGGTTACACAATCTGCTTTTCTGTTAGCATTTTTTATGACTAATGCAAATGCAGTCATCACCGTTACCGATGAATATGGTGAGCATAGTTTTGAGCAAGCGCCGCAGCGCGTTATCGCCTTAAATTGGGACATCCTAGAACAAGTTTTGGCGCTAGGCGTGGAACCAATTGCTGCCCCTAATTTACCAGGCTACCGCCAATGGGTGGTTAATCCGTATGCGCCAGAGTCAATCGAAGATATTGGAACCCGAGCAGAGCCCAACTTAGAAAAAATAGCCAGTTTGAAACCAGATGTCATCCTTGCTGCGTCTCCACAGCAAGACTTGATTCCGTTACTCAAACAAATTGCTCCGGTAATCTATTTACCTAATTTTTCCGAAAGTGAGGCCGCAGCTGAAACGGCCATTCGTCACTTTCGTACGCTCGGCAAGCTATTCAATAAAGAGGCACTTGCTGAACAGAAACTGGCAGAATTAGATGCTTCATTTGCGCAGATGCGCCAGCGAATTCGCCACTATTACTCTGAGCCGCTCAGTGTTCTGGTGATGCGTTTTTCAACCCCGAATACGGTGTTTCTTGCAACCGAAAATTCCACCACAGACTACGTGGTCAGAAAGCTGGGATTACACGCTCCAATTAAAGAGGCTCCACGCGCGTGGGGCGTAAAGCAAGATCGGATTAATCGACTTCAAAACCTTCAAAACAGCTACGTTCTCTACGTACAACCTTTCCCAGAAGAACGCAAACTGAAAGATTCGCCACTTTGGCAAGCGATGCCGTTTGTAAAGAAGCTGCGGGTAAATTCAGTCAGAGCAGTGTGGGCGTATGGCGGTGCTATGTCTTTGCAATACACCGCTGAAGCGATTACCGACAGTCTAATAGAGTTGGCACCAAAGCAATGAGAACGAAACATTATATTGGTTATCTGGCGCTGATTACGTTACTTAGCGTCTTTAGTCTACAAATTGACACTAATTTATCACTCTTCGAACAATGGCAATTATTAACAAAACCAGAGGTAGCGAGCGAATTTCGTGACGTATTTTTTACGCAAGCTCAGCTTCCTAGGTTAAGTATGACCCTGCTTGTTGGTGCCATGCTTGGTCTCACCGGCAGCTTAATGCAGCAATTAACGCAGAATAACCTCACCTCGCCGTTAACTCTTGGCACCTCTTCTGGTGCTTGGCTTGCATTAGTCGTGGTAAACATTTGGTTCGTCGATTGGGTAGCCGATTACTCTGCATTAGCCGCAATGGCGGGGGCTTTAGTGGCGTTTGGCCTGATCGTATCAATTGCTGGTGTGCGTAATATGACAGGTTTGCCGCTGGTCGTTTCGGGGATGGTGATTAATATCCTGCTCGGTTCTATCGCCACAGCCATCATTATTTTAAATGCTCAGTTTGCGCAAAATATTTTTATGTGGGGAGCAGGCGACCTCTCACAATACAGCTGGGATTGGTTTGAATGGTTGCTGCCACGCGCTGCTATTGCAATCGTCATTTTGATCGTCGCACCACGTATTCTGACCTTAATGAAACTAGGGCAAGAAGGCGCAGCAGCGCGTGGGTTAGCAGTATTACCTGCTTTTGGTACGTTAATGGTGATGGGTATTTGGCTGGTATCTGCCTCAATCACCGCAGTTGGCATTATCAGCTTCATCGGATTACTGACCCCCAATATCGCCAGAGCGATGGGGGCAAGAACACCGCGCGACGAATTGATCAGCAGCATGCTTTTGGGCGCAATGCTATTAATCATCACAGACTCTGCCGCTATCTCGCTAAGCTTATGGTTAGAGGAAACCATTCCTAGCGGCGTAGCGGCTGCAGCTATTGGCGCTCCCGCTTTAATTTGGTTTACTCGTAAAAAGCTGACGGCAACCGATCAACTTAACCTTTCAATGAGCCAAGGAAAAACGGCGCTTTCTAAACGCGCGGTATGCAGCATTGCGCTATTCAGTCTGGTTGGGATTCTAGCTTACTCATTCGTTACCCATGGTATGAACGGAATTCAATGGTCTGTGCCAGGTGAGTTCCAATGGCAATTGCGCTGGCCGAGAATGTTAACTGCACTTTCTGTCGCTATTGCTCTATCCGTTGCCGGAATCATTTTGCAACGCATTGTTTACAACCCTCTGGCAAGTCCCGATATTCTCGGTGTGTCTTCCGGAGCCACGTTTGCCATTATTACGACAGGAGTCATCGCTGGGTCACTTATCTCCGCATTTAACTGGGGTATCGCTTTTTTCGGAAGTATGTCCGTATTGATGTTATTGCTGATTATCGGTAAACGAAGCAATTTTAATCCATCTAACTTCGTGTTGTCCGGCATCGCACTAACGGCACTATTAGAAGCCCTTGTTCAATTTTCGCTAGCTCAAGGTTCTGGTGACAGTTACAAAATTTTATTATGGCTAACTGGTTCAATTTATCGAGTCACAGCCGACACCGCACTGATGCTATGTTTGGCAATAATGGTTCTGCTTACCGCTGTATTCGCGGTTTCTCGCTGGCTAACATTAATTTCCATCGGACGACAATTCTCAAATGCACGAGGACTTAACCCCACCGTAGCCAATACGCTAATGCTCACCATCGTTGCTTTATTATGCGCCTTTTCTACCGCTACAGTTGGTCCGATATCTTTTGTTGGCTTGGTCGCTCCCCATATGGCGATGATGTTAGGAGCAAGAAAAGTGAAAGAGCAACTAAGTGTCGGAGCCTTAATTGGTGCAACCCTAATGTTGTGGGCAGATTGGCTGGGACAAATCGCTATTTATCCAAGTCAGGTCGCAGCTGGCACATTGGTCGCTATTTTAGGCAGTACTTACTTTCTGTTTTTAATGCTGAAAAGTAAATTCAGCTAAGTATTCAGGGAATATAGTTAGAGCTGGAAATACCGTTAGAAAAACAAACCCCGCTATGTTTGATAGCGGGGTTTGTTTTTCTAACTGGCGTACGACACTTCTCTATTTTTCACTCACCACAGGAAAGCGCTGCTCATAAAGTTCCATAAAGTCTTTACGAATCAAATGCTCCAAGTGGTTAGCTTTATCGGTCGGGCAGAAAATCATAACATGCAAAATCTGCTCACCATTGATATTGCTAGAAATATGCATATGTGGCTCTGCACCGGGAAGATCGACCCCAGCGTGTTTTTCAATCATCGCATTGTAGCGATGTGCAACATCACTGAAGTAGCTACAATGCTCTTCAATCTTGTCGGTCAAGATTGGTAACAGAGGATACAAATTAACGAAGTCTTTCACCACGATAGAGAAATTGTGGTAGACGTAGCGCTTCATAAAATTGAGGTTCTTTACTGGGTAAGTAAAAAACATACTATTGGGTAAGGTCGCGGTTTTTCCGGTGTAGTGATATTGACCATGGTGCAGGTCGATCTCTTGAATCACCGTCGCCATCATATTGTGCTCGATCACTTCGCCGCACAGTTTACCGACCTCAATCCAGTCACCGACACGAAAAGAACGTGAGCTTGCTCTTTGAATCGAGCCTGTAAAACACAAAATTATCTCTTTGGATGCCACAACAATGGCAACCGCTATCGCCGTGACACTTAGAGCAAACTCGTTTATTTCTGATTGCCATAAAATAAATAAAATCAGTAATGTAACGGCAAAGGTGCCGTTCTTAGTTCTGGACATCCAGCTGCGCTGATCTTCAGAAAGAAAGGCATGGTCACCACGAATCATCGATAAAATGGTACGACGAATTAACCACATAATCACAAAGATCAGTGCGGTAAAAATCAGTTTATGAGTGAGAAGAAAATCGACGACTAACTGCACTTTCTCCATTCCACGGCTCCCTTAGAATTAAAATACGGCCTAGTAACGGGTAACCATAACAAATTATTTTGTCAGTTGTCCGTGTTCACTCAAGTACTTTTGAGATTACTCCTCTCTAAAAGCGCGATTCATGCTTTCAGTGATTGGCTTTATTAAATAACTTAAAGGCGTTCGCGGTTCAGATAAAATAAGCACTTCCGCGTTCATTCCTGAAGTTAAGCGGTGTTTGGCTACATCTTCTTGCGAAATTGCAATTCTAGCGAGGTAAAAATCCTCTTGGTTTTCTTGTGAAAGCTTATCCGCAGAAATCGTTAACACCGTGCCGTCTAATGGTGCCAACGTTCTAGCATTCAGAGCGGTCAGACGAACATGCGCCTGCTGACCTGGGTTAACTAAATCGATATCCTGGGGATTCACGCGAGCCTCGACTAACAACTTATCGTCTTGAGGAACCAACTCCAATAGCGTTTCACCCGAACCAATCACACCTTTTTCAGTAAACACCTGCATGTTGACCACACGGCCTGCAATAGGTGCATTGATGGTTGTTCTCGCTACAATATCTTGTGCTGAGCGATACTCTTCACGAATGGCGACGATTTCCTTTTTGGTGTTTCGTAGCTCCTCGACAATCTCATTTAGTCTTTCAAGCTTCAACTCTTCAATTTGCGCTTGGTTTTCATCCAACCTTTTGCTTACTGTGAGTGATTGTCTGTCTAACTGACTTAAGGTACTCCGCACTTCCGCCGCAAGACGTTTGAGTTGAAGTAAGGTGGATTTACCCGAAAAGCCTTTTTGAACTAGAGCTTGGTTACTGTCTATTTCTTCGGCGATAAAATTGAGTCTTTCTCTCTCAATTACTTTGGTTTGCTGGAGGTTTTCCAGCTCCAAATTTGCCCCAGAAATACTCTGCTCAATGATGCTCAGCTTACTATCAAAGAATCGCTTTCTCGCTTCAAAGATCTTGTTTTGAACCAGTTGAGCTTCTTGGACGATATCGACGCGAGGAATACTTTCAAGATCATCAGACCATACGATCGTTGGCAATTCATCTAGCTCAGCACTTAGACGGTTTTCCTTCGCTAGAGTATGAATAAACTGACCACTTAATGAATCCAACTTCGCCATAGCTTGTCGCTTAGAGAGTTGAATTAATAATTGACCTTTTTCAACTAAGTCCCCCTCCTGCACGTACAGCTTTTCAATAATGCCGCCTTCTAGATGTTGAATTTCTTGTCGCTTAGTGAGAACAGACAAATCGCCATAAGCAATCGCAGCACTCTCTAATTTCGCTGTCGCAGCCCAGTAGCCTAGACCGCCAAGAAAAACACTTAGCGTCACCACACCAAGTAAAATTGGCTTTCGAAAGCTTAGTTTCGCTTGCGGACTAAAACGATAAACGGTTTCAGACGGATGCTGATTAACGGCTGGCAGTTGATTGCTCATTTCTTACCCTTGGAATATCTGTTCTTTCTTCGCCCATCAAGCGTTTTAATACTTCATCTTTATCACCGTATAATTTGACTCGACCTTCAGCTAAATACAGCAATCTATCCATTTGTCGTAATGTACTCGGATTATGGGCAATGACGATAATCGTTGATCCTTGCGCCTTTAAATGGGCAATCAAACGTTGATATGCAGCCTCTCCTTCACCATCAAGGTTGGCATTAGCTTCATCGAAAATCACAATAGATGGATCGCCATAAACGGCTCTTGCAAGTGCGATTCTCTGCCTTTCTCCTCCAGATAAACCACGGCCATTTTCGCCAATAACGAAATCATAGCCTTTGTTTTTCTTGAGTATTAATTCATGACATCCTGCTAGTTGCGCCGCCTTGATGACTTTAGCGGGGTCTTCCTCTTTGAAGCGCGCGATGTTCTCCCGAATTGTGCCAGGAAACAACTCTACTTCTTGAGCGAGATAACCAAAATGGGCGCCGCGATCTTCCGATGCCCAAGTAGACACTTCCATACCATCAAGCGTAACCTTACCTGCTAATGGCTTGATCGTACCTAATAACAACCGAGCAAACGTCGATTTACCAGTACCAGAAGGGCCAATAACTCCGACAGCGACTCCGGGAGGAATAGATAAGTTGATCGATGAGAGTACAGGCTCTGCTGTGCCAGGATGGCGATAAGCAAGTCCAGTAAGTTCATAGTGTCCTTTTGGCTTTGGCAGTGGCATATTCGATTCATCTTGGCGCACGATTGCGTCGATTTCTTTTAGTCGTTTATACGCGCCTTTAGCAGACATAGCACTTCGCCATGTTCCAATCGCCTGCTCCATCGGCGAGAGTGCCCGACTCATTAAAATGGAACTCGCGATCATCGCTCCCGCAGTAATCTCATGTTGGATCACTAACCATGCTCCGCCCCCCAGCAAAAAGATCTGTAGTGAACCACGTACAAACTTAGAAAAGTTAGCCATGTAAATGGACTTACCTGCCACTCGCTCTTCGAGCACATTGACTTCATTCACGCGCGACTGCCATTTCTCTAAAAACGCGTTCATCATCCCCATCGCAAGAATTGAATTGGCATTTTGCGTGGCTAGCTCGGCGTTGTTGATATGAGAGATCGCCCTAACTTCACTTTCTTGCATGGTTTTACGCGTCATTAGCTCATTGAGTAGCCCGAGACTAAACAATACGATAGACCCGAGTAACGCGATGTGACCCAATACTGGGTGCAATAAATATACGAACAAAATAAACAGCGGTGTCCAAGGCGCATCCAATAGTGGATAGGGTGCTTGGCTGCTCAAAAAGCTTTTGATGTTCTGAATGTCTCGCAGCGTTTGCGAGGTGTAACTCTTCCCTGTGTGCGATTGGTATTGAATGCTGCGCTTAAGCATAAAAGTGGACAGTTTGGTGTCCATCCAATAACCAAATGATTTACTCATTTGGGCGCGAGCGATATCAATAATCGACATGGTTAATAACGCGACAATCACGATAATAGTGAGCAAAAGTAGAGTATCGGTTGAATAGGAGGATATCACTCGGTTGTACACTTGAAGCATGTACAAGGGTATCGAGAGGACTAGTAAGTTGATAAAAAGGCTAAAAGCGATTAGCAAGCCCGCAAGCGTGCATAGTTTTTGTCTCACTTCTTTGAAAACCGTTTTTTGCACGACTATTTCCGTTTAAATTGAAAATGTAGGCGCCAGCAAAAGCTAGCACCTAACTTAAGACAGCCTCAAATACACTCTAGAATGACCGAGTTAGTTCACCTCCGCGTGACAGAGCCACACAAACTAATCCCATTCTGAGTGATTTAGGTCATTTAGATTGCAAATAAATCCGCACCGTAAGTATTGATGTCAGTTTCGGTAACGCCAATGAGTTTCACGGTTAGATCAGCACCATCGGTAAACACGGCATTACCTACAGCATCATAGCTAAAGCTTAAATCACCGAAGTCTGTGACCGAGTCGCTAATAATGTGCAAAGAATCTTCACCAATGGTGAAATCCACAACTTTTGCTTCGCCATGGCCACCAAACTTATCCGTGAACACAAACTTATCGCCATTGCTGCCGCCAACTAGAACATTATCACCAGAACCAGCTACAAGAATATCTTCACCGACGCCGCCATTTAGTTTGTTGTCACCCAACAAACCCAAAAGCAAATCATTACCTGTACCACCGCCGAGGTAATCGTTTCCTGTACCAGCCCTTAGGATGTCATCACCAGCACCACCAGTTAGGCGATCATCACCGTCGCCGCCGATCACATAATCGTTACCGCCACCGCCAACAAACGAATCATTACCACCAAAACCAATAAACAAGTCATCGCCGCCATCGAAATCAGCAAATTGGTTATTTACACCTGCATCGCCTAGATACGTGTCATTGTCACTTGTGCTCATTTTTATTCCCTCTTGTCTTAATAATTGAATAGACCTTTTATTCTATGTCTGAGTAGATTTGTAACAGACATGAGAAGTCTAATAGTCAACCGAATAGGAATAAGTTTGAATATGGGATGATATTTCAGACTGACATTTTAATAATAAATATAAAACTTAGTACTTTATAGAGTATTTTCTTTTTATTACAGTAAGTTAATACTAGTACTACAAATTTCGCCTAGCCCAACTTGTTGCTTGCGTACGGTTCTTTACTTCTAACTTTCTAAAAATATTGTATAGATGTGATTTAATAGTATGCTCACTGATAAATAAAGAATCAGCAATTTCCATATTTGAGCCTCCTTCTTTCAACATTTTTAAAACTTGAATTTCACGCCGAGTAAGCTCTACCTCGATAGCAGGCTCAATAATGCTATTCGCTTCTTTTCCTCGATAATAATTAACCAGCTGATCCAGTAATCTTCGAGACAGCCAATTATCCCCTTTTATTATTGCTTTTAACCCCTGACACACCTTGTCCATGGAGTCTCCCGGACCGAATATACCCTTTACATGCGGCCATGAGGCGAGTTCTTCTGTGTCTAAGTCATAACCTAAATTAAGCATTATGGTTCCTAGCACTTTATTACTATCTTTTAAATAAACTAAAGTTTCGGATGGAATCTCAACTGAAAAATCAACAAGCAAAAAGTAGCGTTCCGGAATGAGTTCGTGATAGCTAGGGTTTTTAGTATCTATGATCGTTATTTTAGTTTCTATATTTTTAGAAAGCATTTCCTTAAAGTTTTCACTCTGTAAACTTTGTTGAGTGAGCATTAGGACTTCAGGCTTTTCCATATACTGTTCCATAATGTTTCTCATACTTTCAGTGACTTAACATTCTTAAATTAGTCGTTAATCGTCCGCACTTAGTGTGATATGTAAGTGCTAGTCCACAGAGTAAAGTTATTTGCTACTTTTTTAAATTCCAAAGTTATTAAAAAGAGAATCAAAAAAAGTGTTTCTCATAAAAGAAACACTTTTAACACATTTAGGTCACAGTAATGATTAAGAATTCACTAAATTAAATAACGCAATATTTCAAGGACATTACACTGTTAACGAGTTATCCGAAATATTTTCTTTCGCCCAAATAAGTGCTTGGACTCTATTTTTTACTTCAATCTTCTTGAAAATATTGTGTAAATGAGTCTTTACCGTATTCTCGCTCACAAATAGTTGTTCGGCAATTTGTTGATTGGAAGCCCCCATAGAGAGAAAGGTAATTATTTGTTGCTCTCGTTTGGTCAAAATAGCGGGAACATTCTTATTTATAGGTTTGCAGTGGCGACGAAGGTGAGTAATGTATTGCTGAGAAAACTTACGGCTGAACCACATATCCCCCTGAAGTACCTTACCAATCCCAACTTGCAGCGTTTTTATATCATCAGAGGTATAGAAAATACCTGCTAGAGTACGCCAAGCAAAAAGATCTTCAGTTGAAATGGATTGATCACAATTAATTAAGATTTCGAGCGTATCTTTCTGTTGCGACTCTTTAAACTCCGAATAACGCCGAAAGATTTCATCAGTGATCACGCTGCAATCAACAATAATGGCTGACGCTAAAGGCGAATCTAACGCTCCGTGAATAAGAGAGTCTGGTGTGATTAGAGCAACACTAATACCGAGTTTGGTCTCCAATACATCTTTCAGCAGAGATGACTGCAGACTGCCCTCCGTGATTAAAATGACATTTCTTGTTTTTTGTTGCTCCATCCTGATCGCATTCCCTTGGTCGCTTTTATTGAAATACGCAATAGATTTAGATAGAGCGGTAGTCTTGTCAAGTATGAAAATAACTAGTACTAATTAATAACTCATTGAAGTGTCAATAATTTTTAAGTAGCAAGTATGTAAGGGGTATTAGCATTTTTCAGGCATTAAAAAGGGAGCATACACTCCCTTTTTGTATTTGAGTTGGTGATTTTGTCGCGCCCGTTAGAGCCGAAACCTCACCCTAGCTTAGTGAACTGGAACAGAGTTTTTTTGGTTAAATTTACCAAAGTGTTGCTCTAACACTTCTGGCGTCAACTTACCTTCTGCTTCTAGCTTTTTTAGCTCAGCGACGATCGCTTTTTGCTCTTCTAGCGACGGCAGTTTTACTTCTGGCTCCTGAGCGGCTTCCTGAGAAATCTGCTCTAGTTCTTTTTCGAAGTCATTCATAGTACTTACCTAAATTTAGTTAGTGAACTTTTAAACTTCGGCTATTCTATCCAACTCTATAGCTTGAAGCTACCAACCATCTTGTCCAGACGTGAAGAGAGCGCTTGAAGATCACGACTTGCATCCGCCAGCTCTTCTGCCGTTGCCGTTGTCATTTCATTGATCGCGTTGATTTCTTCAATGTTTTGGTTAATGGTATGCACCACAGTGGATTGCTCTTCCGTCGCCGTCGCAACTTGCGTATTACGATCAGAGATGTCTGTAATTCGCTCAGAAATATTGACTAACACTTCCACTGCTTCATCGGTTGAAGCGACCCCTTCAATAGTGACCGCTTTACCCGCTTCCATCGCACTTACTGCGTCTTGTGCGTCACTTTGAAGTTGGTTGATCATCCGTTGGATCTCTTCTGTTGAATCAGCCGTGCGTGACGCTAGGTTTCTTACCTCGTCAGCAACCACCGCAAAACCACGACCTTGCTCTCCAGCGCGTGCAGCCTCAATCGCGGCATTCAACGCGAGCAAGTTGGTTTGTTCTGATATGTCACGAATTACGCCCAGAATCGAGCCAATATCTTTAGTTGTCGATGCCAGCTGCGTGACGACAATATTGGTCGTTTCTACGTCATCAGCTAGGCGGCTAATCACCTCTTTGGCTTTCATAACCACTTCACGACCCGTTTGAGTATTATCAGAAGCCTGATTTGCCGTATCGGCAGCAGTAGCCGCGTTCGATGCAATTTCGCTGATGGTCGCACCCATCTGATTAATCGCCGCAACAACTTGAATGGTTTGATCACGTTGCTCTTGGCTGTTGTCATGTGTGGATGTTGCTTTCGTCGACACACTTTCTGCCGCTTGACTTAATGAGCCACTGGTTAAAGCAACTTCTTTCATTGTGGCGTGGATCTTCTCAATAAATCCGTTGAAGCCTTTTGAAAGCTGAGCAATTTCATCATTACCCTGAATTTCAATGCGCTGCGCCAAGTCGCCCTCACCTTGCCCAAGATCGGTAAAACGATCAACAATCAGTCGAATTGGTTTAGTAATACTATTTGCCAACCATACGCCCATCAGGATGAATACAACGGCGACAATGATGGTCGTAAACAGCATTTTTTGCGCAGTAGCATTTAGGTCCGCGAAGACTTCATCGACAGGAACTACACCAATGACAAACCAATTCATTGAAGGAACATACAAACTGGAAACAAACGTGTCCTGCCCTTCAAAGTCCACATTAATCAAATTGAAGCTGTTTTTATTCAGCAGTGCACTCGCATCACTACCAAATAGCTTGGTGATAGAAGTTTGGTTTTTACCTTGTTGACGATGTATTTGAATCTCACCCTGTTCGTTAGTGAGGAACACATAACCCGTATCTTCAATTTTAAACCCATTGAGCAGCGCAACCATGTCGTCCATCGACTTTGAAAGACCTGACATTGATGTACCATTTAAGTCTTGGTAGTTGGCAAACATTTTTACTTCGCCGTTTGCCTCTTGGAAAACGCTCACTGACGTTTCTTGACCAGAAGACGTAAAGCCAAAGAACCAAGCATCTTGAGTTCGATTAAGCTGACGCAAGAACCCGTTTTGATTCCAGTAATATGCCGTTTGACGATTGGCTACCGACGCATCATTTAGTCCGTACTGGGATTTAACGTTATTGAGCTGCTGAACTAACTGAACTTCTACCGACGGATCGCGGTCTGTATTAGATAGAGCTTCGACAATAAACTCGTTTGTTGCGAGCTGTTTTGCGGCTTGTTGCATCTCTACAACTTCGCGGTCAATTTCTGTATTGATTTGCTGCAGCATCGCAGGTAGTTCGATATCAACAAGACGGTGGCTCAACACATCTCTTGCATGACGCTGAGCCATAACACCAACGATAATTGTTGATGCTAAAACAGCAAACGTAATACCAAGTACAACCTTCTGTTTGATGCTCAAGGAATGAAGTTTCAACATATTCGGACCTTTTAAAAGAATCACTTGTTATTGGCCCCATAAGGGGAATCTGGTGCATATCTCATGACACGCACATCACAGAAACTTTATCGGCTCACATATACAAAACTAGAGGCATTTCTCACTATATTATGAAAAATAAATGTAACGCCATGTCAGATAAGAACTTTCAGTGATAGCAAGTACTTGCAATTCTCTGCAGAGTCCCAATATTGAAAAGATAAATTGCGAAAGCGCATTGGAACTTTTTCCATCTGGAAAATGACCAATACTCAACACAAAAATCAAATGGATATCGAGAGTCCAAAGCATGCATAAATCTAACTTCGAAACTCTTCAGCAATACCTAGAGTCGCAGATCATTGGTCAGCAAGATCTAGTCAAACAACTGCTTGTTGCCCTTTTGGCCGATGGACATATTTTGGTTGAGGGCCCTCCTGGGCTGGCAAAAACCCGTGCAGTAAAATCACTCTCAGATTGTGTTGAAGGCGACTTCCACCGAATTCAGTTTACCCCTGACTTGCTGCCAGCCGATTTAACCGGCACCGATATCTTCCGCCCCGAAACCGGAGAGTTCACTTTCCAATCTGGTCCTATCTTCAATTCTCTTATTCTTGCGGATGAGATAAACCGTGCACCGGCCAAAGTACAAGCGGCGATGCTTGAAGCAATGGCAGAAAAACAAGTCACAGCAGGTCGCCATACTTACCCGTTGCCAGAGTTGTTTTTGGTCATGGCGACTCAAAACCCGATTGAACAAGAAGGGACTTATCCACTACCTGAAGCACAGCTAGATCGCTTTTTATTACATTTAGAAGTGGAATACCCAGATGCGGAACATGAGCTATCTATCTTGCGTATTAACCGCGGTGAAGCAAAAGGCGAAACTACCGTCGAGCGCCCAATGTTAAGCCAACAAGATATCTTCACTGCGCGTAAAGAAGTGTTGGATATTCATATGGCGGAAACGATAGAGCAGTACATCGTCCGTTTAGTTATGGCAACACGTCGAGCCAGCGAATATGACACTGAGCTGGATAAGTGGTTGTCAATGGGCGTTAGTCCACGTGCCACCATCGCTCTGGATCGTTGTGCCCGTGCGCACGCTTGGCTTGCAGGTCGTGATTTTGTGTCCCCAGAAGATGTTCAAACCATGGCTTATCCGGTTTTGCGCCACCGTTTATTACTGAGTTACCACGCTCAAGCGGAAGGCATTACAGCAAACCAAGTCATTGATAAGCTGCTAAACCTCGTTGGCAGTGCATAAGACGAGGGAGTGATATGTCCACAACGCATCCACTGCCACCTCATGCGAATGGGGTGACATTAACCCTTGAAGAGCTGCTGCAATACCGCACTCAATCTGTACGTTGGTTGCCACCAGCACAAAGTATCTGGTCGCAAATGAGCGGTAACCATACCAGCCGCCAAAAAGGGCGAGGCATGGATTTTATGGAAGTACGCCAATACCAACCTGGCGATGATATCCGCAGTATTGATTGGCGGGTAACTGCTCGTACAGGGAAAGCGCACACAAAGTTATTTGCAGAAGACAAAGAGCAAGCTGTGATTCTTTACCTTGACCTGAGTTCTAGCCTGCATTTTGGGTCTAAGTATATGCTTAAGTCGGTTCAATTGGCTCACTTTGCCAGCGTGTTGATTTGGCTCACTTTGGCTAAAAAGGATCGCATCGGTGCGGTGATTGACGATGGACATCAATGTTTTGAGTTTCGCCCTTCCTCTCTACAAAAACAGGGGCTGCGGATTCTTAATGCTATCGTCGATACACATAACGCGCAGGTGGCTCGTACTGCCAACAACGAGGCTCGTACACTGCCGTATACTCAGGTGTTAGAAACACTTCATACACTGACACCTAAGGGCAGCGAACTGATTATGCTCAGCGACTTTGCCCACATAAGCGCAGCAGAGTTGACGCAGTTACGTCGACTAAAACAGCACAACAGTGTGAGGGCTATACAGTTTTATGACCCTTTAGAAAGAGGTGAAACAAACTTTAGAGGTCAAGTAAAAGCCTCAGATGGACAACGTAGTCAATGGTTCAACTTTGGCTCCAAGGGCCAAAGAAAGGAACTCGAAACACACTTTACTCAACACCAAGAAACCATTAAACAGCAATGCCATTCGATGGCGATTCCATTTAACACGCTATCAAGTGGTTGGCCCTTGATTTCACAATTAAGCTAACAAACTGTACAAGCAGCATTTATTAAGCAGTAATAATAATGACAACAAACAACCAAAGCCTAGACCTTGAACCTCTGATTTTACCAAACGCTCCGGATTGGTTTCCGCTCGCTTGGGGATGGTGGGCAGTGCTTGCGGCCACCGTACTTTTCGTTTTCAGCATTTATCTTTATACGAAGTGGCGTAAAAAACGCCTACGCGCGCAAAAGGCAGCCTTAAAACTTTTAACTCAATCTGTCACACCTCATACCCCTTCCTCTGCTCTAGAAATATTGCGTCAGGCGGCATTGAGTTACTTTCCGCGTGAAGAAATCGCGCCATTAACTGGAATCGCTTGGTATGAATTTCTCGATAGCCATACCAAAGAAACTCGATTCGTAGACAAACAACATCAGTGGCAAGAAGCGCTGTATCAGAAATCCTCTCAAGAAAATCATCAAAGCTTGGTCGATGATTGTGTCTTTTGGATAACTCACGCTTTGCCACCAAAGAAAAAGGCAAATAACCGTGACTGAGCAAACACTCATAACCGATCTTGCCCAATGGCTAAACATTGAATTTGTCTGGTGGTGGGCACTATTTTTGCTGCCTGTCCCCTGGCTGGTATACAAGCTCCTGCCACAAGAATCTCAACAAGCCGAGATCAAATTGGCGTACTTACCAGCTAATGAGAATGGCAGCAAGCCTAAGCAAGCCCTGCAAAAATCACTATCAGTGGCGATCTGGGTTCTTCTTATCATTGCTTGTGCGCGTCCAGTTTGGTTTGGTGATCCAGTTGAGTTCCAACCCAAATACCGGGACTTGATGTTAGTCGTCGACCTATCTGGCTCGATGCAACAAGAAGACATGGAGCTCAACGGCGAATACATTGACCGCCTCACCGCTGTCAAAAAAGTTCTATCGGATTTCGTGGCAAAAAGAAAAGGTGACCGTCTCGGGGTTGTTTTGTTTGGCGATCACGCGTATTTGCAAACGCCACTCACTGCAGACCGTAAAACCGTCATGCAGCAGATTAATCAAACAGTCATCGGCTTGGTTGGTCAACGAACCGCCATTGGTGATGGTATTGGTCTAGGCACGAAAACTTTTGTAGACAGTGATGCTCCGCAACGAGTCATGATTTTGCTTAGTGACGGCAGCAATACTGCCGGTGTGCTCGAACCGCTCGAAGCAGCGGAAATCGCAAAAAAATACAATGCGACCATTTACACCGTAGGCGTAGGTGCTGGTGAAATGATGGTGAAAGAGTTTTTCATGACTCGCAAGGTTAACACCGCAGCCGACTTGGATGAGCAAACACTAACTAAAGTGGCAGAGATGACTGGTGGACAATATTTTCGGGCGCGAGATACTGAACAGCTCGAAAAGATCTACGACACGATCAACCAGCTCGAGCCCGTGTCAAGCGACACGCAAACTTGGCGTCCGCAGTCAGAATGGTTCCCATACCCATTAAGCGCTGCATTCGTACTGTCGGTATTGTTATTCCTACTGAGGAGAAAACATGGCTGAGTTTATTTTCCTTAACCCTTATTGGCTTTTGGGGCTTATCGCAATCCCTATTGCGCTCTTGCTCAATCACAAATTTAGAGCAAAAAAATCGACACTGATTGCCCCTCACCTAGCTAAAGTGCTCGGACAAAACACGCAGTCCAAACACTATTTTATTCTCTGGGGCGTAGCTTGGGCGATTGCCTGTATTGCGCTAGCGGGACCAAGCTGGCAATCCAACGCTCGCCCAAGCTTTGAGTTAAACCAAAACCGCATTTTAGTGCTTGATATGTCTCGCTCGATGTTCGCTACGGACATCAAGCCTAATCGACTCGCGCAAACACGTTATAAGGCGCTGGACTTACTTCCTAAATGGAAAGAAGGGGCTACGGGTCTTATTGCTTACGCTGGCGATGCCTATAACTTAAGTCCACTGACGACTGATTCCAGTACGCTTGCCGTCATTATCGAGAATTTGTCACCAGAGCTAATGCCTTTTCAAGGGGCAAACCTGCCTTCCGCAATTGAATTAGCGCTCAACCAGTTCTCTCAAGCAGGTGTGCAACAAGGCGACATCATCGTGTTAGCTGATGACCTTGATGAGTCAGAACTGTCTCGGACGTTGAATTTGGTCGAAGGTAAAAACATTCGCATCTCAGTTCTCGCAGTAGGAACCGCTAATGGCGCTCCCATCGCCCTACCCGATGGTTCTCTTTTAAAAACTGCACAAGGCACAACAGTCGTAGCGAAAACAAATCTGAAGAATTTACAAATACTAGCAAAGAAAACAGGTGGAATTTTTGTTCCTATTCAGCACACCAATCGCGATGTTGAGAACATTTCAGCCTTTACGAACAACGTTGGCAGTCAACTTTCGGCCAAGCAGAGTGAAGAAGTGAGCACTGACTCTCGCTTAAACGGTGGCTTTTGGTTGCTGCCGCTGTTACTTCTGCCTGCAGCTTTACTGTTCCGACGCGGCCTGATTTGGATGTTTGTGGCAACAATAATACCGATGACTTGGACACAACACGCTGAAGCAAATCCGTTCTTAAATGCCGACCAACGAGGAGCGGAACTCTACAAGCAAGGTGAGTATGAACAGGCGCAAAACCTATTTACAAACCCAAGCTGGAAAGGAGCCGCCAGTTACCAAAAAGGTGACTACGAAGCCGCTATTGAAGCATTTTCTCATGACTCCTCTCCTAACGGCCGCTATAACCTTGCCAACTCTCTGGCGCAAAATGGTCAATTAGAAGAAGCAGCAGAGCTTTATAAAAAACTGCTTGAAGAAAAGCCCAACTTTGAAGCTGCAAAGAAAAACTTGTCGGTTGTGGAACAAAAGCTGAAACAGCAACAGCAACAGCAACAGCAACAGCAACAGCAACAGCAACAGCAACAGCAACAGCAACAGCAACAGCAACAGCAACAGCAACAGCAACAGCAACAGCAACAGCAACAGCAACAGCAACAGCAA